>CAZBMZ010000031.1:0-77881 GCA_964492845.1 uncultured Clostridia bacterium | reverse complement strand
CAACACTTGGTATACAGCAGGCCCTGGAACAACAGCACAAACACAAATGAAAACTGCTCTCCGTGTTGGTGGAAAAGCTGACCTTAACATCTATTGCAATAACATTGGCGGCGGATTACTAGGATATGCAACCTTCCCATCTAGCTACAACAGCAAGCCTAAAGATGATGGTGTAGTATTATTAAACGCTTCATTACCAGGTGGAAGTGCAGCACCATATAACCTAGGTGATACAGGAACACACGAAGTAGGTCACTGGGTTGGTTTATTCCACACTTTCCAAGGTGGTTGCGCTCGTAATGCTACAACTGGTGGCGACGCAGTATCAGATACACCAGCAGAAAAAAGTCCTGCTTATGGTTGTCCTACTAACCTTGATAGTTGTAAAAATCTTGCTGGTTTAGACCCAGTTAAAAACTTTATGGATTATTCTGATGATGCTTGTATGGATCACTTCAGTGCTGGTCAAGCTACTAGAATGAATCAACAATGCACTACCTATAGATAAAAAGCTACTCTAAATACTTTCAAAAATAAAAGGCAGACTTAAACAGTCTGCCTTTTTCTTTTGTGTTTTAATTAATAATTTAAGTTACGCTGTACTGACTACAGCGTAACTTAAATAATCAAGGATTTTAAGTCACAGAGTGACGATATAATTGTAGCGTAGGGCAGTGTAAGATTTATAGAGTCACGTAGTGACGACATAATTAAATTATTATATTTAATGGGTTTGTTATGCCGTCGCTACGCGACTCTAATTAATTACTTATACTATTTCTAGGGTTAAAACCCTAGGCTACAATTATGTCGTACCTTCGGTACTCAAGAGCTAAGATTTTACTAATTTACTTATATTACGCTGTATTTATTCTGCTTATTTTTTCTCCTCAGTAACACTAATGCGAATTTCTTTGCTATTACAACGAATTTCAGGAACATACATAGCGTGTCCTAGAACTGGTAAGGCATGAAATTCACCTGGCACTTCTGCACGAAATTCATAACGAATTTCCCAAACGCCTTCAGGCAATTTATCAATAAAAAGTGCTACTTTGCGATCACGCAGTTCTTGATAAACCCAGCGACTACGCCCAGTATAATCTTGGGCAGATAAATCATCTGTTTGATTAGGAAGCGTTTTAGCAATTTCTTTTTCTACAAGTGCTTTAGCTCCTCCACGTAAAGCAGCCTTGCGCGGTGAAGTCTCTGGAGCTTGATTTGGATCAGTTGAAACTTCTTTGTTATCTGCAAAGCGTCTTTCAATTGTGCTGCTCTTAAGTTCTCGTGTATAAAGAGCTTCCCCGCTACGAATTTGTACAGCTTCAATTCCAGCAGGTTTTAAGTCTTCAAACAAAAGATATTCATAATTATTTTTAGCTTCAATTGTTAGTACAACTTGGATTCTATCGCCGCTATTGATTTTATCTTTGTCCTTCATCAATTCTTTTTCATAAATAAAACCTTTTAGCAAAGTAGGTTTACTTACAATTTTATAGTAATCTCGTCGGACAAATATTTCGTTTCCTGCTGAAGCAATTGGATTTTCTAGGCTAAAGAAAGTAGCTTGAGCAGCAAAATATAGCGTTCCGCTTCCACCTTTACGACGGATGCGAATTTCATTTGCTCCATCAACAATTAATTTTTGATCAATTGGAAATTGGCTAGGTGCTGCTATTGCATCTTCACCAGAAAGTTTTTTGGTAACTACTAACTTACCATTAACTAGTAACTCATACTCTAGATTAGCTTTTAGCTCACCTGTAGTTTTTAGGTAATCATTTAAGGCAAGTATCGTAATAGCAGTGTCTCTAGTGTTGCTCCACTGGGCCCCACGTCGGTTTTTTACTAACCAGTTTGTTACAGGTTCAATTAGCTTATTTTGTGGATCAATTGTAAGTAAAGCTCTTAGAGCAAATGAAGTTGCTTCAATACCACCATCTGACCAACGATAATAAAGCCCATCTTCACCCCAATGTGCAGTCCCGATTACAGAATCATTTGATTTTTCTGCACCTTTTTCAATTACTGCTACATCAGGCGTATTGTCTATTTTTACACCATTTTCAAGATTACGAATTAGCACCATTGCCTTTTCTTTGTCTCCAAAATAATGTGCGCTTAGGGCAAGTAGCGAACGAGTATAAGCATTTAATTTATCTCGGTTTTGCCAAATGTTATTAAAAGCTTTGGTTTGAAATTCTGTTGCTTTAGCTTTTATTGAAGCTTGAAATACGGCTAAAGCGTGTAGCATCCAAGCCTGTTGATCATAGTTAAGTTCTTCTTCTACAAGCTCTTTATCTAAATAATCAGCAGCACGACGAGCAACATCTAATCTAGCGTCTATATCAGCTTGATTAGCTAGAGTTAAGCCCCATAAAACATAAGCTGTCATAAAATGGTCACTCTCGCCTTCTTTCCACCAACCCCAACCGCCATCAGAATGTTGGAAATCATAGAGGCGATTTAACCCTTGATAGACAATTTCATTGAGCTTAGTTAAATCTTTTTTGCCCTTTGGTTGGGTTTTATCAACAAATTGCTGTTCAATGCCGCCAAATAAACGTCCCATTACAACTTCTGGCTGCAAGCCTAGTTCACGCAAGGTTTTAGCCATAATTGCAGCAGGTAAAAAGCGGCTCATTGTTTGTTCAGTACAACCATAAGGATAATCTAGCAAATATGGCAAAGCATCTAGCATTGTAACTGCCATACTTGGAGCAACTTGGACGACTAAGGAAGTAGTTTCTATTTTGCGTTCTTTAGGAATAGTTAAATTTACTGCTACTTCGCTGCCTCGCATTTTTCCAGATTTAGCAACAAATTTTTCAATACCATGTTCATAGACAAGATAGCTATTTTCCATAGCATCAGAGTAAGTTTTATTAAACGCGCTAACTTTTATTTTTGCGTCCCCTGCTTTAGGTGTTGAAACAATCCAATCAACCCTTGCATCGCCATTTGCAGGGATTTCTAAGTTTGAAGCTTCGCCCTTGGCAGGTTTACCATCTTTAAGCAGCCCTGTTACGGTTACACCTGTTGCATCAATTTTTGGTGTCACAATTATAGTTTTATCAGTGTTATTGTTAACTACTGCTGACACGGTAGTTAAATCACCAACAACAAAAAATCTTGGTGCTTGAAGACGAACAATTAGAGGCTGTTTAGTTCTAGTTGTTGCATCAGCAATACCAAATTGGTCTTTGGTTGTTACAACACGAGCAACAGCTTTCCAGCTAGTTAAATTGTCAGGGTATTTAATTTTTACCGTCGCTTTTCCTTGATTATCAGTCACAACATCAGGTTGCCAAAAAACAGTTGAACGGAAATCGCTACGAACTTGAACAGTGGGTTCATTTTGTCCAGCTTGTCCTTTTTCACCAGCTTTTCTATCATCTAGGTCGGCTCCATCTCTTCTACGCTCATTAGCATCGTCTTTTGATTCTTTTTTAGCTAGTTGAGCATTGTTAGCGCGTCCCAAGGATTTAGCAGGAGCGTTTGCAGCCGGTGCCGCAGGTCTTGCGCCTGATTGCAGGCTCATTGTTGATTCAGCTAGTGCTTGAGGTGCAGCAGCAAAATCACCTTCTTCATCTCTAAAAGCACCCTCTCGGCCAGCTTTTCCCTGAACTTCTTGCAAGCGTTCTTGTTCAACTAGTGGTTGAGATTTTTGGCCTGTTGTAACTAGACGAACATAGCGTTTTTGTTGGAAAGTATTAAAAGACTGGACATTAAGAGATCGTTTGTTACCAAAATAAAATTGTCGGGGATCGCCAGCATAATCGCTTTGAATGTAATAAACTGACTCGTCCACTAGTCCCAAAGCTATTTCAGCCGCAACAGGATTGTTATTTTCATCTCGTGCATCAATGGTTAAAGTCCCTTCCTCGCGTGGCTGGTATTGGTCACGGTCTGATTTAACAGTTACATTTAAGAAATTTTGCGTAGGTGGAACAATAAGTTGTTTGCTATCTGAAAAAACTTGTTTATCCCAAATCATTAAAGCACTTAGGAAAACATTTGGAACGTGTTTTTGTGCAATATCAAATTCTACTAATTGGACAGTACCGCTTAAACGTAAAAGTTTATAGCTGTAAAGGTCGCTAGCTTCAAGGCTAAATAAAACATATCGGTCTGGGCTTGGGACTGTCACCATTACAGAAGCCTTTTGACCTACTCGTAAAGTATCTTTATCAACAATAATTTGCACACCATCATAGCGATATCCAAGTTCTGTTGTGTCGTTATTTATTGCCCAAAAAGTTGTTTGTGTAGTGATTGGCGGGCGACCTTTATCTTTGCTAGCCCATTCTAAGCGGTAGTAGCCAACTTTAGCAGGTTTAGCATTAAATTCGCCTTCGCCTTGTTCATTTGTTGTTAGCTTGTCTGTTAAAATTTCTTCGTGTTCATAACCTCTAAATTTTAGCCGCCAAGGTTTTTTGCCTTGCTCATTTGGTGGAGGAAACTGCTTAAATTGCTTGCGTATTTTGTCTAGTTCTTCGCCTTTAACCTCTTTATCATTTGGATCAAGCCAAATTTCATACCAATAATCCCTAACTAGCTTGATATTTCCCTCAACTGGCGTTGGTTGGTCATTAGCATCAATAGTTTTAACTTTAATTTTAATATTATCTTGTGGGCGACAAAGATAATGATCAGGTTGTAAATAAACATAATAACGTTGGCGAGTTACTCTAATTTTTTCTGATGCAATAATTTCACGTCGTGAGCTATCTGTAACTCTAGCCTCAACTCGATATTCAAAATCTTGTCCGCCATAAGTTGGAGTCTCAAAAATAAGTTTGGCTTTACCTTCTGCATCAGTCTTAAGTGTTTCTTGTTTAATAACTTGTCCGTTTCCATAGTAATTATTATAGCCTCGGTCAAAGTCTTCATAATACCAAGCAAAATCTCTTCTTGGTCGGTAATAGTGATAGAAAGGATTTTGATAAACAACTACTTGAACATTTGCATTAGCTACGGCCCCGCCAAAGTAATAATCCGCTTGAATGTTGACTTCTACCTTTTCACCGACGCGGAAAACTTGTCTCTTTCCATTTTCTTCAGGTGTTTTAACAGAAACCTTAAATTCTGGTAGCTTATATTCTTCAATGCGAAATAGCACAGCATCGCCAATTCCATTTCGTTTTCCTTCATCCCAAAATCTAATGCGATACTCTCCAAGTGGCATAGCTTCAGTAAGTTGCAATCCATCCCAAGCTGTGCCAAAAACATTTAATTTTGTTTTACCTTCTTTAACTTTTGTTCCTCGTGGGTCTGTAACTTCAAACTCTACAGTTTCATTAGCAGGAGTGCTATAAACCGACCCATCATAGCGACGGACAATAAATTTCCATTTAGCTTCTTCTTTAGGTCGATAAGCGGGACGATCTGTAAAAGCATAAACTTTCCAGCTTTGACCACTATTATTATAACGATAGTTATAACCAAGGCTAAATGCTTGATAACTATCACTATTAGCAGCAATAAAAATATCTTGATTGGAAGTTGTATCAGGAACAGTAAAAACTGCTAGTCCATCGGAATTAGTTTGTAAACTAAGCGATTGCCAAACATATTGGCTGTTTGTGTAATAACGCTGCCAAAGTTTTACATTTGCACCTACAACAGGGCTACCATCTAATGCTTTGCTAAAATAAGCTAAAACTTGTTTTCCAGCAGTTTTAACTAATAAAACGGTGTCTGTAACTAAAATTAGTTCCCTGCTTGTGCTATCGCCGCTTTTAGCTTCAATTACATAGGCGGCAACAGGCAATTTTTCACCTAGAACAACATTTTCCCCAACAGGCTTATAATCTCCTTTGTTTTCAACTGTTTTTGTCCAGGTTTTTACTTGTTGTGCGCCTTCAAGCTTGATTTGTTGTAACCAAGCACTGCTAGAAACATTGTTGTCAGTAAAATTTAAGTGTTGAGTTAAATCTACTTTATATAAAGTAAAATTTATCTCTTTTATATTGCGGTAGTTAAGAGAAAATTGGATTTCTGAATCTGGTAAAAAGAAATTACCTACACTAATTTGTACATAAGCTTTAGTGATTTCTACTATTTTTTGTTGTGCTTGGTCATAATAGCGACTTTCACCTTTTTTGTATTCGCTTACTATTTGTTGATAAAGTTTTAATGCTCCAGGAAAATCTAGTGCTTGAATTACTCGGCCATCATCAGCAAAACTAATACGTCCATAGCTTTGCAGCCATTCAGCATAATAAAATAGCGCGTCATCATACCAATCTGAGGTTTTACCAAATTTTATTGCAGCTTCAAATTCTTCAGGTGCTTTTTGGCGAACTTCATTGCTACCACCGCTATAACGAATTGCCATTGCAATTAAATAATGTGCATGGGCTTTTTCATTTTCTGCCTGAGCAATTTTTAAGGCGTTTTCTAAGACTTGTACTGGAAAAATATTTCCATAATAGCCATAGTAATAATAGGTTTCGGCCCAGGTAGGTTTAGCAGAAGAAAAAATAATTTTTAAGTATCTACGACGGGCTAAATCTAAGTTTTGAGAGCCTGCCCACCAATCTAGTGCGGCCAGGTAATAACTGCTAGCTTGTCCCCAACTTCGGCTATTAGTTCGTTGCCAATAAAAATCAGCTAGCGACTCTTGAACTTCAGCCCAAACTAAATCCCGGTCTTGCTCGCGGTTAATATCTCTAACTAGAACTTCTAGTTGTTGGCGAGCTTGTTCATACTTTGTATTATCTGACGTATTTGTAGCAGCTTGGCTTCGCCAAAGAGTATCAGCTAGACGAAATTTTACCCAGCGAGATTCTGTATCAGACAAAGGCCAGTCAGCAAGCTTTTGATAAAGCTGATTAGCCATACTATAAGAACCTTCTGAGTAAAGCTTTTCTGCCTCAGATTTAATTTTTTCATAATCATTAATTTGTGAATAAATAACCATAGTAAAAGCAAAAAACAAAGATATTAGTAAAAGCATTTTCATAGACTTTTTACAACTTTCAGGATTGGGATTTTTTGACTCTGACGTTTAACTTAGAAGTTGGTTCCAAAAGAAATTGATTAACTAGGTTTAACATTAGCAAGTAAATTTTGTAGTGCTGCTTTTAACTCACTCAAAAATATATCATCTAGCGGACTATCTGTTTCTAAATCACCAATAATAATTTGCAGCAACATTGCAGTTTCTTTAGAGCTATTAAGTAAAGCTTCTCGGTTAATATTTACAATTTTTGGGGCTGTACCTGATGGTATTTCTATAGAAATTATTTGCGACAAATCAACAGCTAAAGCTTGTTGATTATCGCTATCACCAACTGTAATAGCTTCTGGAGCAGCACCAAGTAAGTTTTGTAGTTCGCTAAAGTCGTTTTCACTAGTTTTTTTACTAACTTGCAAACGAGGAACAGACGCTGTTTTTCTAGCCTTTAAGCCAATGCTTATAGAATGACTAAAAGAACTACTTCGAGAATTACTAGCCACATTACCAGTAACACCAGTAATAGGCATATTACTTATATCTTTATTACCATCTGACATATAAGCTGGCGGTGGAGGTAGATTTAATTTTTCTTCTAAAGTTGGTAAATCGCTATCTATTTCTAACATTCTAGTAGAACTCTTATTAGGATCACTTGCTAAAAGCAGTGCTGCTTCTAAATCTTGTTCGCTAGCATTAAGAAACACTTTTAAGAATTCTTGGTCTGTTACAGCTTTTACGGCGGCTTCTAGCTCAGAGGCAAAAGCAATCATATCTGGGGGACGGTTACTAGCAGCTTTTTCTAGCGCGTGCATAACTACTGCATTAACAACAGCAGGTATACCCTTACGTACTTCATAAGTAGGACGTGGTTTTTCTGAAGCTTGTTTTACAGCTATTGCTGTATGTGATGGGCCAACAAAAGGTAATTGACCTGTAAGCAGTTCGTAAAGAATAATGCCTAAAGAATAAACATCAGAGCGTGCATCTACTTCCTTGCCATAACATTGTTCTGGCGACATATAATGAGGCGTTCCAACAACAAAACCTTTGCGAGTGATGTTTCCTTCTACTTCATTATGGATAGCTTCCTTAAACTTGGCGATTCCAAAATCTAAGACTTTTACAACTTCTTGTTCGCTATCTAGGTGTAAAAAAATATTTTCTGGTTTTAAGTCACGATGGACAATTTTACGTTTATGGGCGATAGCAGCAGCAGCAGCAATTTGTTGAATAATCTCATTAGCATCTTTAATAGAAAAGAATTTTTGCTCTTTTAATCTTTGCCTAAGTGTTACACCTGATAAATATTCCATTACTACATAAACTAAATTATCTATGGTAACGCCAAAATCCATAACAGCAATAGCATTAGGATGACGTATTTGCATTGCGGCATAAGCTTCACGGCGAAAGCGTTCAATAGTGCTAACATCACTTGTAGAGTTGTTGTGCATTATTTTTAGTGCTACAGGAACGTTTAGTTGTACATGTATACAACGATAAACCGCACCGGCTCCGCCCTTAGCAATAAGTTTGTCTATTTGGTATTTGTTATCAATTAACCGCCCAATCATATCATCTTTACTTTGGACAAAAATTAAGCGTTGTCCATCATAAGGGCAAAAGGCACTGTTATCTTCAAAAGGGCGATTACATTTAAGACACTGTTTCATGAAAAAAAGAACTTCTTTCGTGCAGCTATTAATTTAGTCTATCAAGCCAATTTGCTTATAAATCAAATACTTCATCCATTTTTGAAATAAATTCTCGCCAAATTCCAATAAGAAAAACTGCAATTGTAGGTAACAAAAATATATTCATTAAGTAGTAATTATCAATGTAGGGGCCATTTTTACCATTATCTAAAAAATAATACCCTATTAATGTACCTAAAACTAAAGAGATTAAATATCCAAATCCTAAAAAAGCCAAGGCTAAGGAACGGCTAAAGGGTTGTTTTGGAGGTTCTGCCATTTTAGTTACTGAAGGAACATCTGGCAAATAAGTATATTTTTCTAATATATTCTGCATATTTTGATAAAGAAACCGTACTCCAAAAACAAATAAAAAGACGGCTAAAACTTTTGTTACAACAGAGTCCAAAATCATAGGTTTTAGTAGAGCTACAATAAAAGAAGAAGTAAAAAGAGTTGCTACTATAGTCACGGCTTGAGCGCGGGCCCGCACTTCAAGACGTTCTTGCTCTAACATTTCTTCAACAACACGGTTAATATTAGAGCGATAGACCTCTCGTTGTGTATTTAAGTTATTGCTTCGGCGGTTACTATCTAGTTTTTCTATTCCACCTAGGTCATAAAGTGACCTAAGCTCAGGGTTAGAAAGCACTTTATAAGCTTCACTTAAACGAGCAAATTGTTCATTCGCCTCCGGTGCATTGCTTAGATCTGGGTGAAGTTGTCTAGCTAACTTACGATAGGCTGAACGGATCTCGGCTTGGCTCGCCTTTGGACAAACTCCAAGTATTTGGTAGTAATCAAGCATAATTACTCCCCACAAATTTTTATTAATTTAAGTCGCGGCCAAGAAAACTAACTTTTCGATTATAGCAAGGTAAAAAGGATTGTGCATAAAAATTTTTAACTTTACTCTTATGCTGCCGTTTTAGTAGATTTTTTTTTCTTTGATCTCTATTAAAGTTTAAGAAAGATTAAATTTAGCTAATATTGCGGCTAAATTCCTAGCCTTTAGAGTCAATCAACGTTAATCTTTATCGGCATCAAAAACAAAAATTTTATTTTCTGAGGAAGTTTTTGCATGAATCAACAAGATGTACAATTAATAATTAAATTTGCTAAAAAATTAGTTTCCTATGCCCAATTACAAGGTAATACAGAACTACACCCCAATGAAAATGAGTACAATGATCCTCACTTAGGGGTAATAAATAATGGAAAAAACATAGAAATCTGGGTAAAGAAAGATTCTTCAGATCGTCCTAACGTAGACAACCGCGTTTTCTATGCAATTAATCTAGATAATGTAAATTATTTACTAATGGTCTTTCGCCAAGGCCGTTGGCCTAAGTATTTACGACAGGTTGTAGAAAAAGAAGAAAAACCTTCTTTTGCAAATATAGATGATCAAGAAATTTTTCCTGAGTTACAATAACTCAACTAAAAAGAAAATAGGTTAGTTTTGAGCTAACCTATTTTCTTTTTGTTGTCTCTTTAAAAACTTGCCTAAGAAGGCTAACTGCTGGAATTTCCGCAATTGCATAAGGATAGCGGGTTTGAAAAACCTATATCTAAGTGTTACACTTTTTTTGTGCCTTAGCTTTATATTAATAAGTAACTTAATTTCTAATTAATAATTCTTTGTAAGGTATTCTCTGGAATAACAGAGAATAATATCACTGGTAATGTTACCAATGATGCTATTTTATTTTATAGATAAAATTAGCTAGTTAAAACAACAAAATATTTATTCTTAGTGTTGTTAATTATCGGTCATTTTCGTTAAGACTTTATGGTTATGGATAATCAGCTAGTTGACAAAACCCGCGAAAAAATTTTACATCTACTTAAAATTAATGGAGAGATGACTGTATCTTCTCTAAGTGAAGAGCTTAAAGTATCAGGTGTAAATATTCGTGGTCATTTAAGCCGAATGGAAAGAGATGGTTTAGTGCTTATGCGCTGCGAGAAATCTAATGAGCGTGGCCGGCCATCATATCTTTATAAACTTACAGAAAAAGGACATTCTTCTTTTCCTAGTGCTTATAATCAATTAGCTAGTGATGTATTAAAGCAAGTAAAGCAAATGTTTGGTATGCAAGCAATTAGCTCAATATTTGCTGGTCGGGCCCAGGAGTTTCTTCAGCAATTACAATCAAAATTTAAGGGTAAACCCTTAGAAGTTACTAAAATTAGTGAACTTGCAGAACTTTTACGTGCTATGGGCTATGTTGTAGAAGTTAATGCTATGGGTAATAACGAATATGTTCTTACCATTAAGCATTGCCCTATTTCCCAAGTTGCAGCAGATTTTCCAGAAGTTTGTACAGCAGAACTTAATATGCAAAGACAGGCTTTGGACGCGCATGTTTCTCTAAAACGAACTATCCCACAAGGTAGTAATAGTTGTCACTACCATATTATCTTCCAAAATAAATAGTAAATATATTTATTGTCAATTTATTAGATAGAAAAATTTTTCTCTAATACTAGCTAAGATTGAATAACCTGAAAGGTTATGCTAATTTGCTTAAATCTACTAGATCCATAAGATAAAGATTTATATAAAATAAGTTTACTTAGTTGATTAATTTATAAACTATTACAAATTATTACAATGGCAGACAATACAACAACTCAAAATTTATCTGGTCAAATTATTGATAATAAATATGAATTGATTGCACCTCTTGGCGAAGGAGGCATGTCAGTAGTTTATAAGGCTCGCCGACTACGTATAAATGATGAAGTAGCCGTTAAGATTTTACATGCAGAAGTAACGGCTGATGCTGTTAGCCAAATCCGTTTTGAACGTGAAGCCCAAGCAGCAGCACGAATTAAACACCCTAATATTGTTACTATTCATGATTTTGGGACAACAACTTCAGGACTAACTTATTTAGTAATGGAAATGCTTCAGGGCCCAACTCTTAGCGAAGAATTAAGTAATTATAACGGCCTAGCTGTAGAGCGATTTATTGATATTTTCCTACCTGTATGTCGTGCCATAGGAGCAGCACACCAAGAAGGAATTATTCACCGTGATCTTAAGCCTTCTAACATATTACTACATAAGCTTAAAGATGGCACAGAATTAGTTAAAGTAGTTGATTTTGGTATTGTTAAAGTACGTGCAGGCGAGGCATTAACCCAAGTTAATAACATTCTTGGCACACCTCATTATATGTCACCAGAACAATGTTATAGCCGAGAATTAGATGCTCGCTCTGATATATATTCCTTAGCAATAATTGCCTATGAGATGTTAACTGGTCGTTTACCATTTAATGAGTCATCAATTATTGAAATCCTACAAGCTCATGTAGAAAAAACACCTCCATCTTTAAGACAGTTCCGGCCTAATATTCCTATGGATCTAGAAGCTGTTATTTTAAGAGCTTTAAGTAAAACGGCTGATGAGCGTCCAAATTCAGCCCAGGAATTTGGACAAGAACTCTTAACTAACTCAGGAATTGGTCATTTACGTACTACTAACACAGGAGCGCATAGTAAAAATAGAGTATCTAGTGCTGACTTGTCCCCTATCCAAAATAACCGCACTGAGCCTGTTACACCCTTACGTTTAGATACTATTAGTCGTAGATTAGTTAAAGTAAACCCAGATTTTAATAATTTTGTAGGCAGAAAAAAGGAATTAGAAAGACTAATTGCAGAGTATCAAAACTTGTTAGCTGGAAAAGCTAGGCCAGTGGTAGTTTTAGGGGAAAAAGGTGTTGGACTATCTCAGTTAGGAGAAGAGTTTACTAAATGGTTAAAAAAGCAAAATATCCCTGTTTTGCTAACTAAATTTTATGAGCCAACAAGCCGCGCACAATTGCCTTTTCAGCCTTGGCTAGATTTACTCCGAAGAATATTTAATGTTCGTCGTCAGTCACTATCTCAAGAATCAGATTTAATTCCTATAGTTGCAGAAAAAACAGGTATAACTTTGCCTGAGTATATTTTTGAAGGTCGTAGCCTAGATGAAAGTGAAAAATGGTCAGTTTTTGAAAGTCTAGCAAATACTATTTCCTCAACTATTCAAATAGGAGCATTAATATTTGATAGCTTAGAATATGCTCATGTTAATTTAGAATTTCTTTCTTATTTAATACGTAATTTCCCTAGTCAAACATTATTTGTTTTTTTAGTTAATAGTGAAAAAGCAACCCAAAAAGGTCACCCTTGCCAAGAGTGGTTAGTTTCTCTATCTCGTTCTGGAGGCTATGAAACCATAAAGTTAACTCCATTAAGTCAAGCTGAATTAAGAAATATGTTAGATGGTATTTTTGGCCGCTTAGAAATAATTGAACGAGATGTTGAAAGAATTTGGGAAGTTTCTAGAGGCAATCCCTACTATGTTGTTGAAGTAGTTCGTTACCTAATTAACGAAAGAAAAATAACTTTATCAGCAGAAGCTTGGCACTGTGAAAATATTAAAGATTTTGTGTTACCTGAAAGTTTACAACAGTTAGCAGAAATAAAATTAGGACAAACTAGCCAAGATACATTAGATATCTTACGTCAAGCAGCAATAATAGGTCAGCAATTTACTTTTGATCTACTAGAGAAATTTACTGGATTGTCGGAAGACACATTAATTGATTCTTTGGAAAAGGCAATAAAAGCAAGAATATTGCAAGAAACAGAAAGTAAAGAAGAAGAATATTTATTTACTGATCCAACAGTTCAATTTGTACTTTATGAAGCAACACCTAAGCGACGTAGACGCAAGCTACATTTACAAGTAGCCAAAGCCATTGAGGACTTAGTAAAAAATAACCAACAAAAATTGCTTCGTCACAGTACAGCACTACTTCACCATTATTATGAATCAGGAGAAATAGAAAAAACTTTTTATTATGGCCGTCTTGCAGCAGAAGCAGCACTTTCACGCCAGGACGTTGTAGAGGCAGAAAAATATTATAATTGGGCATTAAATGCTGCTTCAGAAATGCAGGAAGAAGGAAATCCGCCTAATTTAGAAGAGCAGGCACAGCTTTATTTAGGCTCGGCTCGTATCGCTTTACATTTAGGACAAATAGAAAAAGCTCAACAAGACCTTGCAAAAGCCCAACAATTAACTAAATTTGAGCAAAATCAAACAATTATTTGTCATAGTAATTTAATTAAAAGTCAAATAGAGTATTATTTAAGTAATTTTGAGCAAGCACGAGAAGCAACAGAAATAGGCTTAAAGGCTGCTCGATCTCTTGGAGATACCAAGCTAGAAAGCCAGTTATCACTAATGCTAGCCCAAATTCTTACAGCATTAGGAAAGACAGAAGAAACACTTAACATATTAGAAGCTAATCTAACCATTGCACGTCAACAAAAAGTTATTAGCACAGAAAACCAAATTTTATCTTTATTAGGTAGTACTTATGGCTTAACAGGGAAATTCAAACAAGGTTTTATACTGGTAGAACAAGCCTTAAAAATGGCTCATAACAACAAAGACCGTTTTGGAGAATTAACCGCCTTACGTCGTATGGGTCAACTCTATCTTCAAACAATGCAATTAGATAAAGCTTTAGAAGCTTTTGATTGTGGGCTAGAACTAGCTTATATTTTAGAAGCTAAAATAGATGAAGCAATTTTTGAAAACGGACGCGGAGATGTTTACCGCTATTTAAGTGAATTAGATGCGGCCCGTGAATGTTACGAGAAATTACTTAATATTGCTAATAGTATGGATAATGTAGGAGCAAAAACTTTAGCTAATCACAATTTAGGTTTAGTTAGCCTAGAATTAGGTATTTATCATGATGCTTTACGTAAGCTTGAAAAAGCCTTAGAAGAACATAATAAACTAGGACAAAATAGATTAATGGCTGAAGCCTATTGTGCTTTAGCTTACACTAATGAACAGTTAGGACAAGTAGAAGCAGCCCAACAAAACTATCAAATAGCTATAGAACTTTGCCAGCGAATTATTCACCCAACCTACAAGTGGCAAGCTCATTATGGTTTAGCAAATACTTTTTGGATGTTTGGTCAAATGGACGAAGCTTTAAAGGAACTTGAAAAAGCCAAAGAAATTATTCAAGAACTTTGTGATAATTTACCAGATAATATTGATTTAACAGAGTTTATGAGGGATAAATTAAAGGTTCAAGCACTAATAGAAGATATAGAAGCCTCTACCCAAGAAAATTTTTAGTTAAGTTTCAAAAGGGCTATCTTCATCTGGCTTTTCTATTTTTTTTGCTGAACTTAGTGCTGAGTCAGTCAAAATTTCTTTTTGTAATTCTTTTAAGGTTGTTAAGGCACTAGAAAAATCCTTAATAGCTGTTTCTACATCTTCTTGAGACATGTTTGTTTGAAGTTGATTTTCTAAATCTGTAAGTTTTTTTGCCAAATCACTTAAGTTTTCTTCTGATTTACCCATAAATCTTTAAAACTCCTGCTTAACTTTACAAAATAAAAGGGTAGCCATCTACCCTTTTATTTTCATTAAATTAGCTATTTAGCTGCTAGCTTTGCCATCACAGCAATTTTTATCTATCAAACAACATTTGCCATCTGTTGAACAACAATCTTCATTTTGGACATTGCTAGTTTTTAAGCTAACATTTTGGATATTTTTCTTGCTGTCTTTGCTATCACAGCAATTTTTGTCTATTACACAACAGCTTTTATCTTCTACACAGCAGGAACTAGAATTATATGCGACCTTTTTGCTTTTGCTCTTAGAAGTTTTTGAAGTTTTTTTGGTTACTTTCTTTTCTGAGCAACTTGTTTTAGAAGCACAACAAGACTTTCCTTCTGCCTTTTCTTCGCAATGTGTTTTAGCTTCTGTTGTTTGATTAGACTTTTCACCTGTGTTCTTTTCTTGAGCAAAAACAGGTAAAGCAAATATGGTAAGAATTAAAGCAAAACTAACTAAAAATGATTTCAAATTTGACATAACAAAATCTCCTAATTTAAGTAAATTTTAAGTTTTTAGCTAAAAGGATAGTTAATTAACTAACCTAAGTTAATAAAGAGAAAAGATTTAGCTAAAAGTTATTTTTAAATTAGGAATACACAGCATCGTAGGTAGGTTTTTTCTTGATTGACTAACTTTTTAATTGGAAAGATAAAAAAAACTGTTTGTTCTTGAAAAATATTAGAATAAGAAATTTCTGTAACAGTTATAGTTTTTAGGTCATCTAGCCTAGGAATTCTAGGAATATCTAGAACTTCTTCAGAAGGTAAACAACATTTAATTTTACAACTAGAATCACTATTAAAACCATCCTCAAGATCAGTACTTAAAAGAAATTCACAAGTGTTTGAATTATCTAGATTTTCAGTTGAAGATTCATTTGTAGAACAACAATTTTCACTATTGTTTTCACTACAACTACTTTCTAATGAAATTTCACTAACAGCACAAGTTTCTGATTCTTCAAAATCGCTTTCCTGACAACTATTTTCTGTAAAACTAGTAGAATTTTGATGACAAGTAGTTTCTAGGTCTACTTGGCACTTGGTAAAACAGCAAACTATACTTGCCATTCCACTTAGGCAAAAAATTATAGCTAAAGCCAAGCTTTGTTTAATTAGCTTTAAGAGAAACGTTTGGACATTTAGCATTTTGTTTTTGTACCTATTAAGTTAAGTAGTGCTTGGAAACTTAACATAATTTTTTATTAGCTGTCTAACTATTTTTTCAGTTTTTTTCCAAACTTAATTTAAGACTTTTGCTTCTTTATCAAACAACCATTCTTGGACAGTACTTGCAAGTTTTTCTATATTAAATGGTTTTTCTATAAAATCATCTATACAAGTATCTTTATAATCTATTTCCATTTCACTAATAGCATTAGCAGTAATAATAATAATTGGCGTATGTTTATTTTCTTTTTGTTTATTTTCATAATCTCTAATTTCTTTACTAGCTAATAGTCCATCTTTTTCTGGCATATAATGATCCATTAATACAAGATCATATTTACTAGATAAAAACATTTCTACAGCTTCTTTTCCATTATTAGCAATATCTACTTGATAACCAATACTTTTTAATTTTGATAATATTATTTTTTGATTAATTTTTTCATCATCTGCAATCAAAATTCTTTTATCTTTAGCTAGTTCACTATTTAGTATTTGTTTATTTTCTTTTGAAATACTAGTCAAATTTTCTTGATTTTTAGGTAAGTCTGCAATTAAACAAGCTAAAGCAGGTAAAGTTATAGTAAAACAACTACCAACCCCTATTTGGCTATGTACAGAAATATTACCACTATGAGCAGCAATAATACGTTTAACAATAGAAAGACCTAATCCTACACCTGCTTTAGCTTGGCTAGACTTAGCTTGTCGATAAGGCTCAAAAATATAAGGTAATTCTTCAGCTAAAATTCCTTCTCCAGTATCTGTTATGGAAATATTAACAAATGTTAATCCTGTTTCTACACCACTACCTTTTTGTGTTGAAATCTCAACTGTTATTTTTCCATTTTTAGGAGTAAATTTAAGAGCATTAGAAAATAAATTACTAAAAACCCTTTCTAATTTATTAGCATCAGCAGAAACTAAAGGTATTTGTGAGTCTGGGTAAAATTTAACTAAAATATTTTTATCTCTAGCAGCTATTTTTGCTCCTTCTACAGAATAAGTAATTAAGTCTAAAAGGTTTGTAGGCTGAAACTCTAGTTTCATCTCCTCAGAATTAGTTCGGTAAAACTCCAAAACTTCATTAACTAAATCAACTATTTTTTTAACGCTTTTTCGAGAAGTATTAATTAATTGTGACTTTACAATATCTTTTTTATCTTCTAAGAGAATATCTAAAGTAGAACTAATTACAGTTAAAGGAGACTTTAAGTCATGAACTAACATGGCAGTAAACTTAGCTTTAATTTCATCTAGTTCTTTTAATTTTAAGTTAGCTTCCTCTAGGTCTTGATTTTTTTGTTTAATTTCTAATTCATTCTTTATACGTTGTTGGTTTTCTCTTTCCAAGCTTTCTGTTTGAACTTGAGCCGCTTTTGTTTGAAGTTCTGCCGCTTTTGCTTCTAGGAGTGCTGCTTTTGTTGCCATTTCAGCAGATTCTGCCCTTAATTTTGCTTCCTTTATATTGGCTGCTATTTTTAGCTTATTAGTTTGATAGCTAACAATAGCCGAAATGCTCCCTATAAGCATTACACTATAAAGTAAATAAGCCCAATTATTACGCCAAGGAGGAGGTAAAACTGTAAATTTTAGCTCTGTTATTTTGTCGCTCCAAATTTGATGGTTATTAGTTGCTCGAACTTCAAAAGTATAGTTGCCTGGGTCTAAATTATTATAAATAACTTCTTTTTGACCACGTGCTTGTATCCAATTTGGATCAAAACCAACTAGGCGATAATTATAAAGATTATTCTCTGGAGCATTAAAATCTATTGCAGCAAATTTAATTGATAAAGATTTTTGTGTGTAATTTAGCTCTAAATTATTTTGATCAAAATCTAGTCTTACACCATTAACCAAAAAATCAGTAATAATAACTTTTGGAGGAACATTGTTTTTAATAATTTGTTCTGGATAAAAGCTATTTAATCCATTAGTTCCACCAAAAAATAATTCTCCTCTTGAACTCTTAAAAAAAGCATATCGATTAAATTCTTTGCCTTGTAACCCATCATTAACGCCAAAAAGTTCAAATGTTTTTTTGCCTGGATCATAATGAGCCAAGCCATTATCGCTACTTATCCAAAGAGTATTTTTTGAATCTCCTAAAATAGCGTAAGTATTATTATGAGGTAGTCCATCTTTTTCTGTTATTACAGTAAATTCATTTTTTTGTGGATTAAAGCGTAAAACTCCAGAACCTTTTGTTGCAATCCAAATATTTTTGCTTTCATCTTCCCAAAAACTACATATATAACTATCTGAAATATAAATTCCAGAAATATAGCCTGTATAAAAAGTATTTTGGTTAGTTTCTGTATCTACAACTAAAAAACCTCGTTCAGTCCCTACCCAAATTTTTCCTTGGCTATCTTCAAAAATTGCTTGTATATCTTCCCCAATTACCCATTTATCTAAATATTGCTTTTTATAATCTTTAATAACTTGTCGATCTTTACTTATTGAATATAAATTGTTTGCTGTGCCAATCCATAAAGTACCTTGTCGATCTTCATGAAATACTTTTCCAGAATATACAAGCTTTGTAGTAATATTTTTATCTAGTGTAGTATCTATAATAGTAAAATCTGTATTAAGCTGTCCTTCTTTAGCTAAAATATCAGGAAAAAGCCCTATCCAAAGAATATTTTGGCTATCCTTATAAATATTCCAAACCAAACTGCTACCCAAGGAAATACCTTCTATTTTATCTTGATAACGAATAACTTTTCCTGTTTGAAGCTCTAATTTGTTAAGGCCCCCATATTGTGTTGCTACCCAAACAAAACCATTGGAGTCATCAAAAATTCCTCTAATATAGTTATTACTTAATGAATTTTTATTAAAAGGATTGTTTTGATAAAGACGAAATAAGTTTCTATATGGAGATAATTTATTTAATCCATAAGAACCATCTCCAACCCATAAAACCCCGCCTTTATCTTGAAATAAAGCAAAAACAGTATTGCCAAGTAAGCTATTAGGATCTTCTGGATTATTTCTATAATTAGTAGTTTTATTTGTAGTTAAATCTATCTTAAAAAGTCCTGACTTAAAAGTACCTACATAAAGAGTCTTTGAATCAGCTAAAAGTAAAGACGTTATTTGTTCGTTATTTACTTGCTCATACTTACTTACTATTTGTTTAGTTTGTGTATTTACTAGATAAAGCCCTTCCGTACTACCAACAAATAGATTTCCATTAGGATGTAATGCTATATTGTTATAAGCTATGTTAAAAAAAGCATTTTTTGTATCTAATTTTATTATATCTGTAGAAGTTTTAGTTAAGCGGTCAAAAATTTTTAGTTTGTCATTAGTGCTAACCCATAAAGTACCATAATGATCTTCAACTATACCGTAAACAGGAGAATAATTAGTATCTACAGTTTTTTCCTTAAGCAAATAACGTTCACATTGATTATTATTTATATCTAATCTTACTAAGCCCCAATTAGTGCCTAACCAAAGAATATTATTTTTATCTTGATAAATGCTGCTTATCCAGCTAGTTATGCTAGTAAGTGTGTCATCACAAAGAGGGATTTTGCTAAAAGAGTCTGCCTGTCTATTATACTTTAGTAATCCTTCGGTTGAACCAATCCATAAGTTATTAGCTTTATCTTCATAAAGACAAAGTATTCTTTTAACAGGCAGAGTGTCAGGATATTGATAAGATTTAATTTGTCCATCATAGCGATTTAAGCCAAATTCTGTCCCTATCCATATAAAGCCTTTATGATCTTGTAATATTGAAAGTATTCCATTATTAGAAAGACCTTGTTCTTGAGTAATATGGTCAAAGTAAACTTGATTGTCTTGAGCATAAATAGTGTTTACACAAAAAGTAATACAAAGTAGCAAAAATGTGCTACTTACAATTATTTTTCTGATAAAACTTATTAGTGACATCTGATTAATAAACTTTTTTTGTTTTAATCAATTATAGAAAGATTTTTTGTTTTAAGATAAGTTTTTTTATAATTTCTTACTAAATATTTTTGTTTATTTTATAGCCAGCTTTTCAGTTATAAAATAAAAAATTAATTTTCTAACACTAGTTTTTGATAAAAATTTTTATATCGGCTAACTGCTTGTTGGTAAATAAGATTATTATCAGAATTTGTCTTATATACTTCCTTAAAATTATCACTTCCATCAAGCTTTAAGATATTTAATGATTCTAAGGCTAAAAGAGCAGCACCCCGACTACTAGCTTCTGCTTCAGATATAACACCTAAGTTTGCTCCTATTACATCAGCAATAATTTTTCCCCAAACTTTTGAATTATATAAGCCACCACCTGTAGCAACAATTATTTTAGGTTTATCCAAAATTTTTATTAATTCTTGATAAATCAAGAAAAATTGATAAGCAACGGCTTCTAAAGCTGCTCTAAGAATTTCTATAGGTTTAGTAGCTAGTTGCAGACCAACTATTGCCCCTTTAGCATTATCGTTCCAACCCAGACTTCGTTCTCCACTAAAAAACGGAAGTAGAGTTAATCCATGACTATCAGCTTTTATTTTGCTTAAGGCTATTTCTAATGCTTTATCACTTAAGTTTAAGTTTAAGGTGTTTTTTAACCAAGCAAAAAGATTTCCAGCATTAGAAATTGCACCACCGATTATGCTACGACGTGAGTCTATACGATAAGACCAAAGCCCACTAGGGATTAAAAAGTTCTTTTTGCAAACTGCTCTAATTGCTCCTGAAGTGCCAATCATTAAGGCAAACTTTGTACTATCAAAACAATTGCTACCAATATTACTACAAGCCCCATCTCCAATAGCTAAAAACCAAGGTATTTTAGCAAGCTGCGGCCAACGTTGTGCAAATTTTGGTCGTAAAACTTTAAGCGGTTCTTCACTAATTCTAGGTAGTTGTGAAAACTCTAAAGGTAGGCTTTTGATTAATTCTTTATCCCAACCACAATTATTATGATCAAGTAGTCCTGTTCCAGATGCTAGAGAAACACTTGTAGTTAGCTCACCAAATAGCTCTAAAAAAAGATAATCTGCAAAAGACAGCCAATATTTTATTTTTGAAAATTCCTCTCTTTTTGATAGCCAAGTAATTTTTGCAGGCCAGTAGCTAGAGTGCAATCTACAGCCTGTTTTTTGATGTATTTCTATTTCATTTAGGCTAGCTCGTAAACTCTTTGCAGCTAAATAGCTACGAGTATCATTCCAGCTAATTAATGGTGTAATGGCTTTAGCGGCTGAATCCATTCCCATAAGACTATGCCAAAAAGTAGAAATTGAAACAGCCATGATTAAATAATTTTCTTTGCTTACTTTTTCTAAAAAAGAGTCTAAACAAGTAGCAATTAAAGAAAACAAAGTTTTTGCTGCTATTTCTACTTTGCCATCTAATGCTGTATTCATTTGGTAGGTTTGTTGTACTGTCAAACCTTTAATAGCTTCCCCTTTTTTGTTATAACCTAATACCCTAACTGAGGAAGTACCTAGATCAATACTACAAATTAGCAAATTTTTTTTTGGCTTAATTATGGTCATAAAAATTTTTATTTTTAAATTATTAAAATCAAATGAAAATTTTTGGCTATCTAAAACTCTCATGCTATGATGAGGATATTTTAGTCATAACATAAAGATAACAAAAAACAAACCTGCCCTTAAGTAATTGTTGGTATCTTTGGAGTTGCTTATGAAAGAATGTGTTGTTTGCAAACGAGTCTTTGGTGATCATGTGGAAAAATGTGACCGTGATTATAGTCCTCTCAGAATCACACTTCCAATATTTCCAATTATCAACTCTTATCGATTAGATCAAAGAATTGGCTCTGGTTCTTTAGCAATTGTTTATAAAGGAGCTAAAATTGGTCAAAATACCCCTTTAGCAATTAAAGTTTTCCACCCAGAGTTTTTACAAGCCGACACAGAAATAGTTAATGTAATTTTGACTGAAGCTCAAGCTATGGCTAAAGCACAAAACACTAATATTGTCCAAATACTAGATTATGGCTTCACCAATAACACTCTTTATGTAGTAATGGAATATTTAGAAGGGTGTTTATTAAGTACATTAATTGAACAAGAGCCTAATTTATCTTTAGAAACAGCTTATAACTTAATGTATCAAATCTGTGCAGCAGTAGCAGTAATGCACAAAAATAATAAATTACACCATGACTTAAAAACAAATAATATTTTTATTGTTTATGATCAAAATGGGAAAGAACGTATTAAAGTCTTAGACTTTGGTTTTGCCAAAATTAAAAATCAGGAACTATATAATTTCCTTCCTGGTTCAAGAACACAAAATCTATTTTCTCTTCCTTTTTATCTTTCTCCTGAAGAATGCGATGGTTTAGAAGCGACTAAACTTAGCGAAATTTATTCTCTAGGAGTAATCTTTTATCAATTACTAACTGGTAGAGTACCTTTTTTTGCTACTTCTGCACAAGAGTTGATGAATCAACATATTAATCAAACACCTACACCACTAAGAATGTTTAGAAGGGATATTCCAGAAGCCGTTGAATCCCTAGTATTAAGGGCTTTATCCAAATCTCCTGAAGACCGGTTTTCCTCAGTTTTATCAATGATTACCTTAATAAAAATGATTATTGATAAACCTAGAACAGGTCAAATGGAATCTTTATCAGCAATCCTACCAACTATAACAGGCTCAACACCTCAATTAGAAGAGTTTGATTATTCTGATTATGATAGCGCACCTTCTGTTAGCCCTAAACCAAGTGCTAGTCCAATGTTGATGCCAAGGGCACCTCAATTTAGTCTTCCTATACCTGATAATGTCTCTAGTAGTTTTTCTTATTCTACAAATAACAACATTATGCCAAAAGCCTCTGAGCTTGGTGCAGTAGCTGAAAAAAGTATTGATATAAGTAATTTTCCACCTAGTGCCGTTGCAGAAAAAAATCCCAAATTAGCATCAATGGCTAAAGTATTAATAGAAGCCTTAAGAATTAGCCAATTTTTATCTAGTTCTGACTTAAATCCTAATAAAATAATTTCTCAACTAGGAAAAGAACTAGAAACTAAAGCTGTCTTCAAAGATGGAGTTTGGCTTGCTCCTAATTTAATAAAAATCTATGTACCACATACTTCTACAAAAAAATTTCAAGAAATGGAATCTATTTTTAACTCTATAGCCTTTATTAGCAACATTTATAAATATGTCCGTGAAGCAGGCTATAGATTTTTTAGTGCTATTAAATTAGAGCTTGAAATTGTCCATCCTCAAGCTAGTGGTTTTGAAGGTTGTACTTTAGAGTTAGTCTGGCCGACAGGTAGCGATATTAGCAATGGACTAGAAAAAATTATTCAAGTAGATTCACATAAAATAGTAAAAACACATCTTCCAGCAGTGCAAATTTCTACTCTAGCACTGCTTCAACCAATTAATGGAACTACTTACACAAATTACCATTTAGTTATTAAGCCAACTACTTACCTAGGGCGTTTTCGTAATGTTGTTGATTTACAAACTAGCCAACTTTTACGACGTAATGATATTTCATTTTTACAACCTAACCACCCAACATCCCCTAATACAACTATATCACGTAAACATGCGAAAATAGAATTTACTAATGGTGATTTTTATCTTTGTGACACTGGAAGCACCAATGGAACTAAAATTAACAGACGAGAAAATAATACTCGTACACAAATACCTTTAACCCCTTATGGACAAGGAGTTTTACTTAAAAATCAAGATATTATTCAATTAGGAAGTGCTTTGCTATCCTTTGAACTCATTGCAGCACATAAGGCTTCTGATATGATTGATAAACTTTCAGCAGAACTAGAAAATAGCTATGATCAACTAGGCTCAACAGCAGAAGCCTTTCGTACTATGGCTGCTAGCTCTTCTAGTGGAGCCGTTATAGTATGGTGATCTAAGTAAAATTATATGATTGGTCTTCATTCTGTTTTAACAGAAGATTTTTTTTGTTTTGCCAGTAAAGGCAAATGGTATCAAATCCCTATTGATATAAATTTGTTGCTTAATGCCAGTGATATAGCAGAATTAGCTAGGCAATATGAGAGAAAACATATTTGGTTAGTCCCTACTTGTTCCATTTCTAAAAAACTAACAGATAACCCTCTACTTTTTACACCTGATTTTACTAAACACCCATTTATAAATAATTTAGGCGAAGAATGGAAACTAGACCATGCAACTAAACCAGGTGATATGATTTATCAAATTTCCCTAAAATATTTTTGGGAGTCAGACCGCAACTCAACTTACATTAACTTACCAAATCGATTAATAGATTGGTATTTCTCAGATATTACTCAAGCTTCAACTCTTTATGGATCTATAAGTTATTTAGAACAATTGTTAGACATAGAACTAAAAAGTAAGCCTAACACAACAGGGATTAATTTAATTGAGCGATTAAATTCTACTAATGATATTAGAAAAAAATATATTAAAGACTTAAAAAGCGATTTAGCTATTTGGCATGAAAATAAGCCTTTTGACTTAGCCTGGGTGCGTCCATTAACTAAAAAAGAATATAAATACAAATATATTTATGTTTATGATAAAAACCAACAATATCTATCTGCTAGTAATATTTTTTTTGGTGTTGGTGAACCTGAACGGCTAATTAATCCAAGTTTTGATAAAACAATTGTTGGACTTTGGAAAATCTCTTTAAGTGGAGAAAGTCATTGGAATGGGCAAAACCTTCCTCATCCTCTAGGAAACAGCCGGGAACCTTATCTTTCTGAAGGTTGGTTTGATACTGCTTTAGTACAACTAGCTTTAGATTTAGGCTATCAAGTAACTATTTATGAAGCAGAAATATTTAAGCAAAAAGCTAAAATACTTGAACCATTTTATAAATTACTAACATCTGCCTTGACTGAACTTAAAAATAATCCTGAAAATAAATTTAAGAATGAAACTGCTCGTCAAAAAGCTATTTTAGGAGTAAAAAGCGTTTTTCGTTCTACCATAGGCTTATTTGATGCCAATATTTACAGCAAACGTAAATGGAGTTTTCGACCTGATTGGCGTTGGTCAATTATTGCTACAGCACGAGCAAGGATGTTTTACAACATTGATAAACTCTTAAAACAAGGCTTTCATCCTCTAGCAGCACGAACTGACGCGCTTTATTTTGCTAGCAATCAGGAAATTCCCCTTGGAGATAAATATAAACTAGAAGCTAAATATCCATTAAAAAAAGTAGCACATCTTTTTGACCTTCCAATTAGAGATTTTATTAGAGCAATGGATCAGCTAAAACAAAATAATTAATTTGCTTTTCTATGTTTTAATATCAAGGTTTATTTTCTTAAAACTATAGGAGTTATAAAATTTCTATGTCTTCATATAGTGGTACTAATTTAACAGAAATAGCTGAACAAATTTTAGCTAGTAAAATGCAGTATCAAGAAGATAGTTTTTTTGAAGTGCTTTATGATTTTGGTAGCACTCCTGCTTTAGCAATAGCTATGGCAGGAACATCTGACAAAAAAAGCAAGGCTTATAAGGCTGCAATGCGTAAAGTAAATTTTTACAAAAGAGGTGTTAGAAAACCTTCTCCAAAATCTAAAGAACAAATCCTAGCTGCTATGCAAAAAAATCCAAAAACTAAAAGTCGCCGCATCCAACAAATAGGCAGTTTAACAATAAGTATTCAAGGAACTTGGCGCAAAAGTCGAGATGTTCGCCAACGCAAAGTTATTCATAAAATGAATGCTGAAACTGCTAAAAAATTTATTGCTGAACTACTAAAAAGCGAAACGGCAGGAATGGATTTTTTGCTTTTTGATTATGGAGTTGAAGACGCTAATTTTGAGAACTACTCAGTAACTATAGAAGAATTTTAGAAAAATTAAAGCCTAGAGATTAATGTTTTATCCCTAGGCTTAATTAAACACATTATTAATAAATTATCGGATGCAAAATTTTATTTTCCCGCTTGAGCTTGAACTGCTGTAATTGCAACAGCATCAACAATATCTTCTGCCTTACAACCACGGGACAAGTCATTAGCTGGTTTATCAAGACCTTGAAGTATTGGCCCGATGGCCGTTGCACCTGCTAGGCGTTCTGTTAATTTATAACCAATATTTCCTGACTGTAAATCTGGGAAAATTAAGGTGTTAGCTTCTCCTGCAACACTGCTACCAGGTGCTTTGCTTGCGCCTACTTTAGGAACAAGTGCTGCGTCGGCTTGGAGTTCACCATCAACTTTTAATTCTGGTGCGCGAGCGCGAATAGTACGTAAAGCTTCTACAACTTTATCAACTAGCTGATGTGAAGCACTGCCCTTAGTGGAAAAACTAAGTAGTGCAACTTTAGGTTCTACTTCTAATAAAGCACGGGTGTTTTCTGCTGAAGCAATAGCAATTTCTGCTAACTCCATTGCATTAGGGTTAATTACCACCCCACAATCAGCATAAATAAAATTTCCATCTGCTCCATAAGGACAATTAGGAACTACCATAATAAAAAAACTAGAGACAATACGAAAACTTTTCTTTAGTCCTATTACTTGAAGTGCTGCTCTAACTGTATGTGCAGTAGTATTAGTAGCACCAGCAACAGAACCATCCGCTTTATTTTCTCTAACCATCATATTGCCAAAATAAAGTGGATCTTGTATGGCTTTTTCTGCCTCTTCCCAGGAAATTCCCTTGGCTTTACGTAGCTCATAAAAATATTGAACATACTTAGTAAAATCCGATGAGCGACGAGGATTAATTATTGGAATATTGCTAAGAGAAATATTTTGTTCTTTAGCTGCTTTTGCAATTTTATCCTCATCTCCAAGTAAAGTAACTTGCGCCATTTTACTTTTAATAATTTCTTCTGCTGCTGCAATTGTGCGTGGATCTTCCCCTTCAGCAAGTACAATATGTTGAGGACTAGCAGTAGCACGACTACGTAAACGCTCTAGCACTTTCATAAAAATTTATCCCTTGAGTTTAATTAATTTCTTCCTCTAATTTAGCTACTCTTTGATGAATCCCGCCAACTATATTAGACAAAGTTGTTATTGCAGAATTTGTTTGTTGCACAACTGTTCGCATTTCTGCTTGATATACTCGCATTTCTGCTCGGTCTTGGTCTGCTTGTACAGCCAAAATAGCTACAGCATTAGTTAGTTGCTGAACATCTTTAGTTAGCCCCTGAATATTTTCTTGCATAACCTGCATATTTTCTTGCATAACCTGCATGTTTTCTTGCAAGATTTGTTGTTTAACTTCAAATTTTGCATTTAGGTCTAACAAGAAATTTATTGCTCGTTCTAGTTCCTCATTTGACATAATTTATTTACTCCTAAAGTATTCTAAAACTGATACTTAACAGCAAATTGAATAGTTCTTGCTGAGAGTGAAGTATTAACTGAACGTCCAAAAGATGGTGCGCCAAAAATTCTTACAGGAATACCAAAATGTGTTCGGTTAAAGAGATTAAAAAATTCTGTACGAATAGAAAAAGATTGTCTATCAGAAATACTAAATTTCTTTACTACTGCTAAGTCAAAACTAGCAACACCAGCAGCACGAAAAGTATTACGTCCAGCAGCACCATTTCTAACACCTACACCTATCATTTCAGTTGCTTGACGAAATGAATTTGTTGGATCATCAAGTCTTTGAATACCTTTATCAATTTGTGCAATAAAATTATTTGAATCTAATCTATCAGTTAAATTACCATCTCGATTAGTATCAAAAACTTGGTTAACAGTAAATGGTTGTCCTGTTTGTAAGGTAAGCACACCATTTAATTGAAATCCATTAAGTAATTGATTTTTGCTAAAGCTAGGTAAGTCATAGTTAAAGTAAGTAACTGAGCGATGGCGAACATCAAAGCTAGCTGAAGCACGTTCAGCACGTAAATTATTATCATCTTGAGGAAGAGCAAAAACTCCTGTTGTATCAAATACATCCGAAACTTCATCTATTGCGTGAGAATAAGTATAGCTAGAACCAAATTGTAAGCCATTATTTAGGCGTTTAGTAATAGACAGTTGCAGTGAGTGATAAATAGAAGCAGCCGAAGATTCAATTACAGTAAATGGCCCAAGGTTTGGATCCTTACGTGATGGAGCAAATGCGTCTGCTTGAAACCCTGTTGGCAAAGCAGTATTAGGGGTAATTATAGAAAAAGAATTTGGCCCTCCGTTAGGAGTGCGGAACCTAATTAGTTTAGTACCTGTTGAACCAACATAAGCGGCAGCTACCACAAAATCACGACCAAATTGATGTTCTATAGAAACATTCCAATGTTGGCTATAAGGGCTACGCAAATTAGCATCTGGCAATACAAAGGCAAGTCCTCCACCTCTTGGGCCGCCATTAAAACCTGGATTACTTGCGCCTGTAGCAAGTAAAATTTCTCCTAATCCAAATTGCAGTACATCACTATTAATGCCTAAAGTGTTAAGTGTGCCTGGTTGAATAAAATTTATTATCCGACCAATACCTGATAGTCCATTTTCTCTAAAAGCTCCTAAAAGATTAATTACATTGCCTTGAGGATCAAAAGAAAATAGTGGATCAAAAACTATAGGAATAAAGTTTGGAAAAACATTTCGTGATTGGCTAGTAACACTACCAATAATTTGGTCATAATAAATACCATAGCCTAATCTAATAGAAGTGGTGCTTTTGCCAAATGGGTCAAAAGCTAAACCTATTCTAGGGCTAAAATTATTACCATCTGGTCTAAATATTTTATCTCTACCATCCAAAAATCTATTAAGTGAACCAACTGCATCATTGATAAAACCTTCAAATAAACCTTGAAAAGCTTGTCCAAAGTCAGTTCTACCAATATTAGGATTAGAAGCAGGTAATTGTAGGTTAAAGGTTTGTTCAATCTTATTATTTACTTCAACTGGAACAGAAGTATACTCATAGCGAATCCCATAATTTATAGATAACCGACGATTAACGCGCCAACTATCTTGAGCAAAAAAGTTAAATTCATTAAAGCGTAGCCCAATTGTTGAATCTGGAGTTGTTGCTAGAGCTTGGAAAACTTGCGAAGGTATAGCTCTTAATGCAACATCTGAACCTGGAATTAACCTAGCTCCTAAACTAGGATTTACAAAAAACCCGCTAGTAAAAACTACTTGTGGTCGGAAATTACGGTCTAAGAAACTATTAAGCTGTGTACGTCTAAAATCAGCACCTAATTTAACAGTATGATTGCCTATAGTTTTTACTAAAGTATCAGCTAATTGAAAAGTATTATTTGTTCTACCTTGGGGAAAAGTAAAAGGATCAACTCCTATTGGGCTAAATGGTGATATAACTAATTGACCTAGCGGGCCGGTACGACCAAAAGCATCAAAATTACCAAAAGGAGCATTAAGAGTTTTAAGATAAGGATCTGTGATTAAAACATTTCCTGCTTGTTGCAAATCTCTAGTTAATTGCTGCAAATTTAAAGTAGCAGCACTTTCCCCAAATAATAATGGGCTACCTGCTTGTGCAGGAAAAGCTAGTGTAGTTCGTCCATAAGAAATGCGAATTTGATTAGAAATGGTTTCAGACACTTGACTATTAAAAAATAAAGAAAGATTTTGTGTGCGGGTATCTGTGCCTAAAGAAGCATTTATTGCATTTCCTACACTAGGAATAATTGAATCATCATCTGTAAAGTTATAACGAGCCGTAAAAACTGTTTTTCCTATCTTTTGATTTAGTTTAACAGAAAAGACTGTTCCGTTAGCACTACTAGGTAATATTTGAGTAAAATTATTTGCTCCATAAGGCCCAGCTAAATTATTTGGTAATGGAAAAATAGCTCCTAATGCTCTACCAATTCCTGTTGTTAAACCAGGTAAAGCTCTTTCATTGGCTAGAGGCACAGCAAAATGATTTTCTTGAGAAGCATTTATATCTTGTCTTTCAAAAGAGCCAAAAAAATGTGTCTTATTTTTAACAATTGGCCCACCTAAAACAAATCCTACTTGTGAGCGAGTAATTTCGTCTTTATCGCCTGATGCCCCGCCCTTTAAGTCAAAGAAATTTCGTGCATTAAAGCTATCAGAATTTAAGAATCCATAAGCTGTGCCATGAAATTCATTTCCACCTGAGCGAGAAACAGCATTAACTTGTGAACCTATATTGCGGCCAAACTCACTATCCCAAACTTGAGTAGAAATTTGGAATTCATTAACACTTTCTATTGATTGTGGAACAAGTGAAACAAACCCTTGACGACGTACACCTATATCTTGATCATTATTATCTGACCCATCAATTGTAAAATTATTAGAACGAGCGCGACGACCATTAACGGCAAATTGTCCAGAAGTACCAACACCTGGCCCAAGACCTGGGCCTGCTGCACCTGTAGTGGCTGGCGAGGGAGCAACACCTGGAGAAAGCAGAGCAAAGAAATCAAAAGATCTAATTCCTCCTAATGGGAGTGATGTTAAAAGCTGACTATTATAATTGCCTCGGTTAGCAGCGTCTGTAAGTTCTACTAAAACATCATTTCCCGAAGCACTAGCAACAGGTTGATTAGTTGTTGGAGTCGGCTGGTTTGGATCTGGCTGGTTTGGGTTAGGCGCGCTTAAAGACCTAATTACAATTGGTGGTAATGTGACAGTAGTTTTATTTAATGGAATAATAAAATTAAGTTTTTCTGTCTTTTGATAACCAGTTTTTTCAATTGCAATTGTATAACGTCCCGGCTCAAGAAAAGAAAAGACATATTTGCCTTGAGCATTACTTCTAGTTGCATAAGGGCTACCATCATCTTGATTAGTTACAACTACTAATGCAGCTTCTACAGGTACATTATTTTCATCTACAACAGTACCATCTAAAGTACCAGACGTTTGACCATAAACATTAATAAAAGAAAATATTACTAGACTAATAGCAAAAAAAACTTTTGCTAAAAACTTACTTATAAAATACATGACTATTCTCCTTAAACTGGTTAAGTAAAGATTAAACTACTTTTGCCTAGTGCCTTTTGGATAAGACTAGTCGCTTTTTATTATTACATTTAATTAAATAAATGGCTAACTTCCCAAGTATATGACAAGAAAATGATGTAAAAAATAATACAAAATGGAAAAACTATAGGTGATTCATTTGCAGATCAAAGCTTATGTCCAAGAAAACACTACTTTGATGTATTAATACAATACAAGTGTCTTAATAGCATACATCTCTAAAATACAAATAAAATACCTTTATTACTCTTAAGTTAACACCTGTTATTCGCCTAACTATTGTCTAATCAACAAATTACAAACACTTTTTCATTTATGGCACACCTTTTGATATATCTATAAGCAGAATAAACGAGGTTAAAAAGTGAAATTAACTTATTGATAAATTATTATTTTTCAATAACTAACTAGTAGCTACTCTTTAGAGCTACGTAGGAGATAATAATTATGTTAAATTATGAACAAAAAATTCCTTTTTGTAACTTAAAATCAACTGATCAAGTTATTATTAACACCCAAAATCATGAGTATCAATTTGAAATACTTAATCCTGCCACTAGAAGCGGGATTTTATCGGGTGGTAGATTAGGAGATAATAGACATAAAGCAATATTTCTTTTTACCTCTCAAGGCAGTGAAGTTAGAGTTAGTAGTAACAGTATACGCACTAATGCTAATGCTGTTTTCCTATTAGAATTAAATGATAACCTAGCTCATTTATACACTTCACAAATTAAAAATCTACAATTAAAGAGAGATGCGTCTTTATGGGAAACAGTCCTTACTCCCCTAGAAAAACTACTTAACAATACTTCTAATTCTAACCTTGAAGCAATACCCACTTAAATAAGCTATTTTATATATCTAGTTAAATAACCTACAGATATAAGCTATACGATATTAGCTACATCATAAGTATTGCAATAATTATAAGTAATAAAGAAAGGGTAATGTAAAAATGAAAGTAAAAGCTATTATTTTAAGTTTAGTGTTAAGCATTTCTTTATCTGGTGTTTTATTTGCTCAATCTTCCCAAGCACCTAATCCAATGCAATCAAAACAACGAACAATACAACAAGATGATATTTATCAACAAGATACAACTCCTATTTACCGCGTTACAGTAGTAGCTAGAAATATAAAAGCTGTTAATTATAGACATCGTAGCGGATCAACAAAGGTTGATTTTCGCGGCACAGCCCTTTTGCCAAATGCTAAAGGAGAAGCAAAAGTAGAAAGTAAACAAGGTGTGTTAAAGATTGATGCCAAAATGGATAAACTTGAGCCAGCAACTAAATATGGCTCTGAATATTTAACTTATGTAATGTGGGCAATTACTCCTGAAGGGCGAGCAATAAATGTTGGCGAAGTATTATTAGATGACGACGAAAGCAAGCTATCAGCTACAGTTGAGCTACAAGCTTTTGGGTTAATTGTTACAGCAGAACCTTATTATGCAGTAACTCAACCAAGCGATGTAGTAGTGATGGAAAATTTTATTAGACAAGATACTAAAGGAAATCGAGAAGAAGTAGATGCTAAATATGAACTGTTGCAAAGAGGGCAATACACATTAAATGTAAATCCAATGGCTATTAAACCTGTAAGATTTTCTAATGATATTCCACTAGAATTTTATCAGGCAGAAAATGCAGTACAAATTGCTAGTTGGACAGGAGCAGAAAAATACGCTCCAGAAACATTTGAAAAAGCTCTTAGAAGCTTAGAACAAGCTAAAAAATATTTAGCAAACAAATCTGGAAAAAAACCTGTTGCTGCAATGTCCAGAGAAGCAGTACAAACGGCTGAAGATGCGCGAATTATTACAATAAAACGCATTGAAGCCGAACAACTAGCCAATGAGCGAGCCGCTGCCGCAGAGCGAGAAGCCCAAGCTAAAGCCGAAGCCGAAGCTAAAGAGCAACAAGCCCGCATAGAGGCACAACGTAGAGCTTTAGCCGAAAATGAACGTTTAGCGGCTGAACGCGCTAAGATGGAAGCTGAACGCGCTAAAATTGAGGCTGAACTAGCAGCCAAACACGCAGCACAGCAAAAGTCTGAAGCTGAACGTGCTAAAAATGAGGCTCTAGCACAACAACAAGCTACTTTAGCCGAAGCTGAACGCCTCCGTTTGCAAGCTCAAGAGGCCGAACGTCTGCGCTTACAAGCTGAAAATGAAAAAACTCAACTTCGCGCTAAATTACTTAAACAATTAAGCGTAATTTTAGAAACACGTGATACAGCTAGAGGTTTAATTGTTAATATGTCAGATGTCTTGTTTGATACTGGAAAATATACACTTAAGCCCGGCGCACGTGAAAAACTAGCTAAAGTTTCTGGAATATTGCTAGCTTATCCTGGCCTAAAAATCCAAGTTGAAGGTCATACAGATAGCGTTGGAACAGACGAATATAACCAAGAACTTTCGGAAAACCGCGCTCAAGCCGTCCGAGATTTTCTTAATCAACAGGGCGTAGCTCCTGACGCAATTACATTTCGTGGTTTTGGAGAAACAAGCCCTGTAGCCTCAAACGATACACCAAGCGGGCGACAACAAAACCGCCGTGTAGAGCTAGTAGTTTCAGGCGATATTATCAACAATGACTTAGCTTCTAGTTTTGAATAACCCGTGCGAGAAAATCAATTGAAAGTTCAGGCTATAGTTTAGGCTATAGCCTGAGCTATATTTGTTTCTATCATCCAAGTTTTTGGACTAGCAACAGGGCGATTTGGTTCTGTTAATTGATACATCATATCGGCAAAACCTTGAAAATCTAGCGATTGTGGGCCGTCGGACAAAGCAAATTCAGGGCAAGGATGAACTTCAACTAAAACTCCATCTGCGCCTAATGCTAAGGCTGCTTTTGAAAGCGAAGCAACCAGACTGCGTTTACCTGTTGCATGAGAAGGATCAACCATAATAGGCAAATGTGAAAGTTCTCTAGCTTGAGCAACTGCCGCTAAATCAAGCGTGTTGCGTAGTTCTGTATCAAAGCCCTTTATTCCTCTTTCACATAACACTACTTTTTCATTTCCACCAGCTAGCAAATATTCAGCAGCCAGTAACCATTCTTTAATTGTTGCTGAAGGGCCACGTTTTAACAAAATTGGTGTTTGGAGTTTTGCTAAACGACGTAGTAAAGCAAAGTTTTGCATATTTCTTGCACCTACTTGCAACATATCAGCATACTCGCTCATTATTTCAACATCGTATTCGCTCATTACTTCAGTAACAATTGGAAGTCCTGTAAGTTGTCTGGCTTCTTTTAAGAGTTCTAAAGCTTCTATTCCTAAGCCTTGAAAATCATAAGGAGAAGTACGAGGTTTATAAGCACCTCCTCTTAACATCACAGCACCAGCCGCTTTTACTGCAATAGCTGTTTCTAAAAGCTGTTCGCGCGATTCAACCGAACAAGGCCCGGCTATTACTACAGCTTCTCTTCCACCTATTTTTACACCTCTTACATCAATCACCGAGGTTTGAAGCTTATTTTGTCTACTAGCAAGCTTAAAAGGATGTGTTGTTGGTACAAGCATATTTACTCCTGATTCATTGGACAAAGTTTTTAATTTGTCAGAATTTCCATTTCCTGTTATTGCAATTGTCATAGAATTACTGCTGTAATTTGTATAGGGTTTAAACCCAAGCTCTTTTACTTTTTCTATTAAATAATTTATTTGGCTTTCTGTCGCGCTTTCTAGCATTTTGATAAGCATTTTTTAATTCTCCATTTAATTTTGCTTGGGCATTAACATTTCAGGATAAAACCCTAAGAATTGCAGTTTATAACCTTGGTTTTGAAGGTCTTCTAGGATATTTTTTAGCTGCTCTTTTTCAAGACAAGCTCTTAAATCTAAGCAAAATGAGTAGTTCCAAGGTCGTCCCTTGATTGGTCGTGTCTCTATTTTTAATAGCTCTATATTGTGATCGGTAAAATACTGTAGCAATCTACATAGCTCATTGTCAGCTTTTGATGGATAAAAGGCTAAAGATAATTTATTAGGTATAGAAAACTTAGTTGATTTTCTACTAGCCTTATCCTTAGAGGTAAGTAGTCCAAAGCGGGTATAATTTTGGCTATTGTCTTCTAGATTTTGACCTAAAAGTTTACCTTTATAAATTAAGCAAGCTCGATAACTAGCAATTGCTGCAACAGTTGGATCAGATCTTTCAATAACTCGGCGCACGCTTGCAGCAGTGTCATTTGTTGCAATAGCTTTGATTTTTGGATTTGCTGCAAAAAATTTCTCACATTGTGCTAGTGCTGCTGGATGGGATTCTACAGTTTTTATATCTTCAAAAGACGACCCTTGACAGCCTATTAAGCAATGATGAATAGGGTGAACAACTTCGGCAATAATTTGTAAAGAACTTTCTAAAAGCAGGTCATAACAGCGTGAAATAGAGCCTATTAAACTATTTTCTAGCGGAGCAAGAATCATATCAGCTTTTCCTTGATGGCCCTCGTCAAACATTGATTCAAAACTGTTGCAGGGAAGTAGTTGAGTTTGTGAGCCTAATAATGAAATAGCGGCTTCTTCGCTAAATGCTCCTGGTTCTCCTTGAAATGCTACATATGTCATAATTTTTGCAACCCTTTTGTTATTAAAGTTAAGATGCTAGTGTAGTTTCTATGTAATTAGTTTCTATAAGCTTAGATTTAGCGATAATTTGCTTAAAGAATCTTTCTAGCGTTTCGTTGTCTAAAGGGCCTTTATTAGAATTATAAATATTTGCAAGTACAATACTTTCCCTGATTGGATCATAAATAGGTAGCCCTTGAAGCTGTTTTATCTCGCCTATTTTTGCTACTAGTTCAGCACGACGATTTAGCAAATGAATAATTTTTTCATCTACAGCGTCTATTTCTGCTCTGCAATCTTCAATATTCATTGTTTTTTTCTTCCTTTCGAGAGATTTTTAAGTTTGTTAAAAGTAGCCCATAAAAACAAAACCGACTGCGATCTTTATTTAGGGAATCGCAGTCGGCTTTAGTCTAAAACTTTTTGTGCTATTAACTTTTAATCAACTAATCAACTATTTCCTTTGCACAAGTCTTAGCCGTCCGCTGCTCCCTAAAGGAGAAGCGGAAGGTAAATCTGAAATTGCTAAATCTTGTGCTTTGCATAAAATTTTTAGATATTGATAACAGGTGTTTATGAATTCCTTCGTATGCTAAAGCAGCAATTAAAATTTTTCAAGCTATTTTTTGCGGCTTTAGTAATTATCTCTATAATTACCTAATACAAAATAATTGTTCTTCGGAGATTACTCTTAATTCAACATTTCTTTTACGTCCTTTTGAATCCTGCCCAACAAAAGTAAATTTATTATTACCACAAGGAAGTTCTTTTGTAATTTTAACCTTAAAATTAGCATTTGTATTAATTGTAATAGGCTTTGCAGGGATAAACTTAATTCCTAAAGGCAAATTTTGCGGAGGGGTAATCGTAACATCTCCCTCAAAAGCATTTAACTTATTAATACTAATTACAAATTTTTCTCGTTTTTGTTGACTAACAAAAACAGCAGGAAGATTAGTTATAAATAATCCAAAATCATCTTCTGTTGCTATCTTAGCCACTCTAACAACTCGGTTAAATTGGTTAAAAAACAAACCAAAATCGTTGGGGTCTATCACCTGGTCACAAATAAATAGCTTTCCATTACCATAAGCAATTATACTAGGCGTTTCTAAACTAGCACCTACAGCAGAATCATTATCACCGCTATAGCCTAAAGAACCATTTCCTACAACAGTATTAATAATTCCTGTTTTGGCATCTACTTTTCTTACCCAGTTATTAAAAGTGTCGGTAACAAACAAATTATCTTGTTCGTCAAAAGTTATTCCTTTTGGTAGTACTATTCCTGCTTCAGTTGCAAGTATCCCTTCGCCATTAAATCCGGTCATCTTTTTACCAACAAAAGTAGTAATTATACCTGTTTTAGCATCTACTCGGTACACTTTTCCATCACTAAAGCTAGTAACAAAAATATCCCCTTTAGAATTTACTGCTATGCTAATAGGATCATTTAAGTCAGCTTCTGTTGCTAAAATTCCATCACCTTTCTTATATCCATTACCAGCAATCTTATTGATAATATTAGTTTTAGCATCTATTCTTCTAATAGCAGGCCCATCTATAACAAGTAGATTTTCTTCTAAATCCAAGACTAAATCCAATGGGCCAAATAAACAGGTTTCTGTTGCTACAACATCATTTTTAACTACCTCGTCAAACTTACCATTACCAGCAAACGTAGTAATTATACCTGTTTTAGCATCTACTTTTCGGACACGACTATTACCCCTATCAGCAATAAAAACATCTCCCGCATTATTAATTGCTATGCCTTGAGGAAAATTTAAGCTAGCTTCTGTTGCTAATCCCTCATCGCCACTAAAACCTTCTCGACCATTACCTGCAATAACTGTTATTTGCCCTGTGTTTAAGTCTAAGGCTTTTACAGTATTAGTAAAAATATCTGAAGCATAAAGCTTGTCATTTTTTACTTTTATGTAGGGCATATTTAGAAAAGCGTTTTCTGATGGTTCAGTTATAACCTGACCTACACCAGCTATTGTTTCTACTATGTTTGTATTAGCTGAAATTTTACGGATTCTATTATTGCCAGCATCGGAAATAAAAATATTTCCTATTTGGTCAACATCTAAAGATGCTTCTTCTTCCAAGGAGGTATCAAAAAAATCAAAGCTAGCTTCTATTGCCAATCCTTTATCACCACTAAAACCCCTTTCTCCATTACCAGCAATTGTTGAGAGCATTTCCCCAGTTTTTCCATCTAGCTTAATAATTGTATTTTCCACAGTGGTTATTAAGACGTTTCCTTCTTGATCAACTGCAATAGAACTAAGTTTTGGAATTTGGCTATTAAACCGGTCATAGCGTTGCAATATACTTCTTTGTCCAGTGGTAGAGTCTATTCGATCAATAGAATCATTTCCCGAATTAATTGCAAAGATATTCCCTTCTTTATCTGAAGCAATATCAATAAAAGACATACAGTTATCTTCTTTTTCTGGATCACAAGGTATAAAAAATTGTTTTGGACAACTACCAAGAAACCCAGTAATAATTCCCGTTTGCTTGTCCACTTTTCTAATGCAATTAAATTCTATGCCAGATTCTATGATAAATAAATTTCCTGAAGCATCTACGCTTATGGCTTCTGCCTCTACACTAGCTTCTGTAGCCAGGCCACCATCACCTCTAACACCACAAAATGTCCCTAAACAACTAAAAATTCCATTTCCAACAAAAGTTGTAATTATCCCTGTTTGGTTATCTATCCTGCGAATTCTTAAATTACCAGAATCTAAAATAAATATATTTCCATCATTATCTAAAGCAACATCTGTTGGACTATTAAGTTTAGCTGTTAAAGCTAGTTGTCCATCACCAGCAAAACCCGCAACCCCCATTCCAGCTACCAAAGTAATAATGCCTGTTTTAGCATCTACACGCCGCACACAATGATTAATTGTGTCTGCAATAAAAATATTTCCATTTTTATCAACTGATATTTTAGCAGAAGATTTTAAGCTTATTTTGCTAGCTGATTGTCCATTTCCTAAAGCAGCCTTAGTTGCAAGTAAAGTAGTAATTTCACCTGGTTGTAACTCATTTATATCTTTGGGTAATGCTTGGAGTTCGCTTTGAGCTAAACCATTAACATTTTGTATTGTTAAAGTTAGGTTTCCAGCTAAGTCCTGACTAGGAGCTAAAAACCTTATTTCTTTTTCGCTAATTGTAGCATTTGCAATAACTTTATCTCCTAAAACTATCAATGAGTTAGCAGAAAAATTCTCTCCCGTTATGACAATTTCCACATTTCCAGCTAAAGGAAATTTATTAGGGCTAACACTATTTATTTTTGGCGGGTTAGATTCTCCTACTTGATAAGGAGAAAAATAAAACTTATTGCTAGAGAAGGACGATTGATTAGGCACTATTACCAGTATCAAAAAACACACAAATATTGTAAGTAGCTTTATCTTTAAGCGATTAGACATAGCTGCTCCTAGAAAAATTATTTTTTAACGTGAAATTTTATTCGGAGTGTGATCGGTTAAACTAAGTAGGTGAAAAATGGTTCAACACCATTTATAAGAAGATGGGAGAGCGAGCAGGATGCTCGCATTCCCAAATTAAACTCTATGGTAATCAGGCCGCCAATTTTTTATTGCTTTTTTGATTTCCCCACCTTTTATTAATTCTTTAGCTTTTATTTTTTCTATTAACTCTGGTAATTCTTCGTCAGATGCAAAACGCAAGGAAATAAGTTGACCTGTTGTTAAAGAGTCTAATTTTTTAGCAAAATCTTGTGGAAATAGACGTTGAAATCTTAGTTGTTCTTCTAGGCGAATTACTCGATCTTGCGCCTTAAGCGCGTTAATACGAATTAAAAACCCTGCTACAACTAAAGCCATAGCTACAACAAAATTTTCTCCTGTTTGCCAACCTGGTTGACGAACAAGTACAACTAGAGTCCAAATAAGGTGAATAGCAAAAACTGGCATAACAAAAAAGTGAAAAGGCTGATGCCATCTAACATGATTTTGATAATTTTGTGCTTCTCTTTCCATAAAACCTTCCATTTAGATAAAATTTTTATAAAGCCTTATTTTAGTGCGAAATAGCATATTGTCTTGGAGATTCTAAACTATTTTCCTCTCCAGGATTAGTAAAACGATTAAGCTCTAATTGGTATTGTTTATCATAAAGTTGCTTGTAGCGTCCACCCATTGCCAATAATTCCTTGTGTGTACCACGCTCTACAATTTCGCCTTTTTCTAGCACTAAAATTTGATCTGCGCTGGTAATTGTGGAAAGTCTATGAGCAATTACAAATGATGTGCGGCCTTTGCGAAGTGTGCGAAGTCCTGATTGAATCAAGGATTCGCTTTCGCTGTCTAAACTAGAAGTTGCTTCATCTAAAATTAAAATTTTAGGATCAGCTAGAATTGCCCTAGCAATAGCGATTCTTTGGCGTTGTCCACCCGAAAGTTTAATTCCTCGCTCACCAACAATTGTGTCATATTTTTTATCAAAACCTTCGATAAACTCAGCACAATAAGCAATTTGGCTAACCATTTCTATTTCCTCGCCTGTTGCACTTGGTTTAGAAAAAGCTATATTTTCTGCAATCGTCCCATCAAATAAAAAATTATCCTGTAAAACTACGCCTAAATATGAGCGATAATCCTGCATTTTTAAGCTAGAAATTTCCTTACTATCAATAGTAAGACTGCCTGACTGAGCTTGGTTAAAATTCATAATCAAACTAATTAAGGTACTTTTTCCAGCACCGCTAGAACCAACTAAAGCCGTAGTTGAACCGGCTGGAGCATAAAAAGAAATATTTTTTAAGACAGGAACTCCAGTTTCATAAGAGAAATTAACATCCTTAAATTCAACATTTCCTATAACATTTTTTACAGCTAAACGATCTTTGTCATGATCTTTTTCCGTTGGTTGATTAAGTATTTCTCTGATTCTATCTAATCCAGCAAATGCTTCTGTAATTTGTGTACCAATTGCAGCAATTTCAATTATAGGCATTGCCATTAACCCAGTAAAAAACACATACATAAAAAAATCACCTAAAGTCATTGCTCCACTTAAAACAGAATTACCACCAACCAAAATCATAATCACGCCAATAACGCCTACAATCATTGAAGCAAAAGAAGTTGTAGCAGAAACACCTGTCATTGATTTAGCAATATTACGGAATAGTTTATGCGATCCTTTAGCAAAAGTTCTATTTTCTCTTTTTTCAGCCGTGTAAGCTTTAATAATGCGGATGCCGCCCAAAGATTCACCTAAACGACCCATAACTTGAGATGTGATTTCTCCTCGCTCCTTAAAAAGCGGACGCAGTTTGCTAAAGGAAAAGGCTAAAATCCCACCTAAAGAACTTAAAGCTAAAATTGTCATTAATGTTAGCCACCAGTTTAAGTAAAACAATATGCCTAGCGATATTACGGCTGTAAAAATACTTCCTACAAGTTGAATTAATCCTGTACCAACCAGATTTCTTATTCCTTCAGCATCGGTCATAATTCTGGAAACTAACTTTCCTGTTTGGGTGCTATCAAAAAAGCTAACTGGAAGTTGTGTAATGTGTACTTGAACACGTTTGCGCATATCGTTAATTGCTCGTTGAGCAGCAACACCTAGAATTTGTGAGAGAGCAAAAGAGGTTATAGCTTGAACAATGGTTGCTAGCCCAGCAAATAAAGCAATCCAATAAAGTATTTGCACTTGGTGTTTAACAATTACTTCATCAATTAAAAATTTTGATGACGCTGGCAAAACCAGTCCCATAAGTCGGCTAATTATCATTAAAGAAAAGCCTAAAGCCAGACGTTTTCTATGTGTCCAAAGTAGTTCTTTTGCTTCACGCCAAGCATTTGAAGCATTAAGTTTTTTCTTATCATTCATAAAATTACCTTATTTTCCTAGTTGCTATGTAGATTCCTAATCCTTTAGGAATTTAAGTATTTTGTAGATATTTTGTTCAACTTCTCTACTAACATTTAGAATTTTTAGTCTAGAGCATTATGTGCATTTTTATGCTTTTTATACTCTACTAAATAGCAAAAGCCTATTACTGAGTAAAAACCATCTTATATAACTTTAATAAATAAAAGAATTTAGCTGCTCAATAAACTTTCTATTTTGTATAGCATTTATTATTAAAAAGCTAGAAATTAACCTACCCACAAAAATTAAACTATTAGCCTACAAAAATACTTGATGAACAAAAAGAAAATATTAATCGTAAAGCCGAACCAAACCCACATCTAAAAATTTTATTTACTAAAAGATGAGATATCTAAAAATTTAGAAATAAGTAAATATAAGGTCATAGAGTATGCAAAATATATTATTTTCTTGTTTAATATTATTAATAATAATTAATTCTGTACTAGGACAAGAAGAAAAAATTTTGATAAATAAGATAAATCAAAATAGTATAGAACAAATAAACTTACAAGAAGCTAGTTTAATAGGAATAAATATCATTAAAAATTCAGTAGAAGCATTGGGAGAAGCAATATATATTAAAAGAATAGAAAATATAATTACAAAAGCAAACTGTCAATCTCCCGAAGGTAATTATACTACTGAAACACAAACCAATTCAAAAGGGTATGGATATTTTAAGCAAGTATATGACTATAAACCACAGGCATTTGAAGCAATCACACAAGGAAAAGATGAGGGATTTACTTTAGGAAATAAAATAGAGAAGTTGCCCAAAACCGTTGTAAATATAATTAGAGGACATTATTTTCATCAATTACTATTAAAACCAGAAGATTTTTTTCATGATTTTGGAAAAGTGACAATTATTGAAATAAACAACAAAAAAATATATCAAGTAGAAACCAAAGACGCATTAAATCAAGAATGCTGGCTATTTTTTGATGTTGATACTAAATTGTTGAGTGGATTACATATACAAAACTCTGATGACAAAAAAGAAATTATAAAAATACTATTTTCTGATTGGAGACAAGTAGCAAATTTACAATTGCCACACCATTTGGACATAAACCAAAGTGGAAAAATTTATAAATTTGACTTTACCAAAATTGTTATCAATAGCCCAACATTTGAGGAAAAAAAGCTAGAAAAGAATAATTAAAAAGGTTAACAAAACTAGAACTTAGTTTAAGCAAAAACACTAGATGATACTTTATCTTTATTCTGATTTAAGAAAATAATAAAAAGCCTATTTTTGATTGTAAAACTAAATTTCAAAAAATTTTTAAAGTTTAGTTAATATTTAAGAACCTTAACCGTTATAGAGTTATTGCATTACTATAATTTTGTGAAAGCCAATCTATGCAACCTATTATTGATTTGGATAATTTAAGCGTCACTTTAGGAAAACGCCCCATTCTAAAAAATCTCCAAGTTCAACTTACAGGCCGTGCAATTGGACTTCTTGGCCCAAATGGTGCTGGTAAAACAACCTTGATTCATACTTTATTGGGTTTTTATCCTATAAATCAAGGAAGTGCTAGGATTTTTGGAGAAGATATCCGAGTTGCAGTAAGAAAAATACGTAGCCTTATTGGTTATATGCCTGAAAGAGACTCGTTTATTGCTGGAATGAGTTGTGTAAATTTTGTCAAAATGATGGGAGAACTTTCTGGACTACCTCCAAATATTGCACTTGAACGCGCTCACGAAGCATTGTTTTTTGTAGGTTTAGGAGAGGCCCGCTATCGTTCAATTGACACTTACTCATTAGGAATGAAGCAATTAGCAAAACTAGCTCAAGCCATTGTACACGGGCCTAAGCTACTTATCTTAGACGAGCCGACTAATGGACTTGACCCGCCAACACGCCAACGAATGCTAAAATTAATCCGTGACATCCGAGATACAAATCAAGTAAATATCTTGCTTTCTTCCCATTTACTTAAAGATGTTGAAGAATCTTGTGAAGAAATCTTAATTCTAAAAGATGGACGTGTTGCCGTATATTGTGATTTAGAAGCAGAGCGCAAATCTAACCGAAAGTTTTTAGAAATGGAAACTGTAGGCAATAACTTAGCTTTTGCTGAGTCTGTCGCTGAACTTGGTTGCGAATATGCTTTAATAGGTGAAAAACGAATTAAAGTAATTCTTCAAGATGGCGTAGAAGTAGCACATCTTTATAAAGCAGCAGAAAAACATCAACTGCAAATTCGCCGATTAAACTTTAAGCGAGATTCATTAGAAGATATCTTCCTCAAAGCTATGGAGGAAAAATAATGGCAGTATTTGAACAAAAATATCAACCTTACGCAGGGGAAACAACGCCTAGTTGGTCAAGATTTTTAATTCTCCCTCGCTATGCCTATCAAGAAATTTTTCAATCCCGACTTTTCCTAGCAATGTTTGTAGCCGCCTTTGTTTATCCGTTAGGCTCAATGCTAGTTCTTTATCTTCACCACAACGCCGCAGCACTAGAAATGCTTAGAATTCCCCTTAAAGAAGTCATTCCTATAGATTTAGACTTTTTCTACTATTTTGTTGTTGTACAAAGCACTTTTGGCTTTTTCCTAACAATGTTAATTGGCCCTCCGCTTGTTGCCCAAGATGTTAGCAATAATGGTCTAGCACTTTATTTATGTCGTCCATTTTCGCGCTTTGATTATGTGTTAGGGAAAATGCTGACTCTGATTATACTTCTTTCTCTAATAACTTGGATTCCAGGAATGTTACTATTTTTCCTACAAACTTATTTAGAAGGATCCATCTGGTTAATAGAAAACATTCGTATTGCTGGAGCAATTTTGCTAGGTAGTTGGATATGGATTATAGTTTTAGCTTTAATTTCTCAAGCTATTTCTGCTTGGGTAAAATGGCGTATTGCTGCAACAGGCGCGCTACTTGGCATTTTCTTTATTCCAAATGCAATTGCTGCTGTAATAAAAGAAATTTTTGAAACTCCTTGGATGTATATTTTTAGCACTCGTTCATTAATGCGCACTATTTGGGCAGACCTTTTTAATCATACAATTCGTGCAGAACTTCCGATTTGGTCGGCATGGACAGCATTAATTGTGATTGCTGCAATTTGCTGTTTTCTTTTATTTAAGAAAATAAAAGCTTACGAAATAATAAGTTAGGAGACTAGCGATTATGATTATTTTTGAAGATGTCTCCAAGTTTTATGGTGAGATTTTAGGCGTTAATAAAATTAATCTTTCTATTTCTCGTGGAATTACTAGTTTAGTTGGCCCTAATGGTTCAGGTAAAACAACGCTAATGAATTTAATGTCTGGTCTGCTTCAAACAACACAAGGTAGCATTAGCGTGTTAGGTATTAGCCCAAATCGGCCAGAAAAATTATTCCGCAAACTTGGCTATTGTGCGCAATTTGACTCTTTTCCTCGTGGAATTACTGGACGCAACTTTATTCAATCTTTTCTGGAAATTAGCGGATACCCTCGTCAAGAAGCAACTGAGCTAACCAACAAAGCTTTAACTAGAGTAAATTTAGTTGATGCAGCAAATCGAAAAGTAGACGGCTATAGCAAAGGTATGCGTCAACGTATTAGGCTTGCTCAAGCAATTGCTCATAATCCAGAAGTTTTAGTCTTAGACGAACCGCTTAACGGTCTTGATCCAATGGCACGCGCTGAAGTTATCGCGCTATTTCGTGATCTATCTGCTCAAGGAATGTATTTAATTATTTCTAGCCATATTTTGCATGAAGTTGATATGATGTCAGATAGAGTTGTTTTAATTAATAATGGCTATATTGTTGCTGATGGAGACACTCGCGGGGTACGTAGCGAAATGCAGGAACACCCGCTACAAATTTTAATTCGCTGTGATCGTCCATCAATACTAGCAGCCAAGGTTTTCCAACAAGATCACATTGTAGAAGCACGCTTGCACAAAGACCGACAAGGACTATTTATTAAAACCGTTCATCCTGAAGAATTTTACTTAGTTTTTAATAAAATAGTGTTGGAAGAACAGCTAAAAATTGAATCTATTCACCCTGTAGATGATGACTTAAATGCTGTCTACCAATATTTAATAGGGTCTGAAGGGAGCTAAGAAAATGAGTTCTAAAGTAGAAGTTTATGCTAGTGAAGTTGAGAAAGAAACATCGTCTTGGGGTTTATGGGGTCGTCAAATTTGGGCAATTTTTCGTAGCGAATTAAAAAAGAACATTTTTAATCGACGAGCTATTTTTTTCTATTTGTTAGCTTCATTTCCTGTACTGCTTTTTAGCACTTTTCTTTTTGTCCCTTTTAGTAAAAAGAATATAGGCAATCAAGCGTTTTTTAATCAAATATTTGCACAAGTCTTTGAAGCACTTAGTTTAAGAGTCATTCTATTTTTTGGTTGTAGCTGGCTATTTATTAATCTTTTTCGTGCTGAAGTTATGGATAAAAGCCTCCACTATTATTTTTTAACTCCTGTGCGCCGAGAACTTTTAGTTGTAGCAAAGTATTTTTCTGCTGTAGTAATTTCTAGTACATTATTTAGTATAGTTACAGCAATTTCTTTATTTTTTATCTACACTCCACGCGGCTATGAAGCAGGGATGCAATATTTTTTTGAAGGCCCAGGACTTAGCCAAGCCCTAGCCTACATTGGAATTACTGTTTTAGGCTGCATTGGTTATGGGTCAATATTTTTGCTTTTTGGGCTATTTTTCCGTAACCCAATTATTCCAGCAGTATTTCTATATGGTTGGGAAATGATTAATTTTCTACTTCCACCAATACTAAAAAAATTATCTATTATTTTTTATTTGCAATCACTTACGCCAATAAAATTGTCTGTCGGGCCTTATGCAATTGTGGCTGAACCTGCATCGCCCTGGATTGCAATCCCTAGTATGCTGCTTTTAACTGCTTTTGTATTAATTGTTGCTTGTCTAAAGGTTCGTAAAATGGAAATTAGCTATGGTAATGAATAGATAGTTTTACAAGTTACTTTTTGCTAGGTTTTTTGCTAACTGGGCTTGCTTCCAGCCTAGCCATAAACCTAGCATTAACCATAAGATAGAAATAGGAACGCCTACCCAAGCAATACCTGTTAAACCTAGTCCCACCCAAGCAAGTAGCGCGTTTGACCAAGCCCCTACTTGATCGCCTGTTCGATAAATAAAAGTATCTATAAAATTTTTAGCTTTATATTTGTCTTCTCGTTGAACAACAGTAAAAAGTACCTCTCGCACAGTTCCAGAAATTGCATAATTGCTGCTACGTCGCATTACTTGAAAGCCTGCAAAAATTGGAACCATTGGCATAAGAGCCAAGCCTGTAAAACCTAAAATGCTTAAAGTCGGTACGAGAATTAAAGCTAAACCAATGCCAAAACGCTGAATAAATCGGCCTGTAAAGAAAAATTGAGCTAAAACTGTTAGTGAATTTACGACTAGATCAAGTTTAGCTAAAAAAGCTTGTCTATCGCCTCGTGATTGAAATTCTGTTGCAACAATATGCGTTTGCTGAAAATAAAGAAATGTTGACCCAATGGTAAAAAGGAAAATATAACAGCAAATGCCTAACAAATAAGTGGATTTAGCTGTATGACTAATTCCTGCTAAAACATTGCCGCCTATTGGTTGTTTAGTAAATTTTGGATCGTCCTCTGATTTGCTAGAATCTTCTTCTTTATCAGAAGTTTTTTGAAAATTTGTAGGGAAAATTTGAACACAAAATAAACCTAGTAATAAAAGCAGTAATGAAATTAAAAATAAATTTATAGTATTAATTCTTGTAGCTAAAAAAACTGTTAATAATGATCCAAATAATGATCCAAGTGTTCCACCACCAGCAATAAAGCCAAATAGTCTTTTGCCTTGAGAGAAACTAAAAATATCTGCCATAAATGCCCAAAAAATGGACACTACAAAAAGATTAAAAACACTAATCCAAACAAAAAAAACACATCCAACCCAAAAAGCTTTTTTTTCTGGTAAAAAGCTAAAAAGTAAATAAAAAATAGCTATATTAGTTGTAAAAAAAAGATAAGTATAAGTAATAAACTTTTTTACAGGAAACTTAGTTACTAAGCTTGAAAAAATAGGGCTTGCTACTAGTGTAGCTACTAATGTTCCAGTAAATAACCAAGGCAAGTTTCCAATACCATTTGCAGCACCAATTTCATCTCGAATTGGCCTTAAAATAAAATAGCTGCTTAGAAGAAAGAAAAAATATCCACAAGCAAGCAGTAAGGGCTTAATTTCTTCTTGAGTAACATTAACTATTTTTTGTAGAAAACTAGTAAAAGCACTTAATTTACTTATTTTGTCTATGGCTGTTATTTCAGCTACTTCTGTTTCCATAAGTGTTGTATTTGGTTAGTATTTTGGGTAAGAAAAGTGGCTATACATATTAAATCAACATTACTTGATTAATTATATGTATAGCCATCAAAGCTACTAAATGTGATGTTTTAGGTTAGGAGAAGGCTACTTTTTATCATTTCGAGTATTCCAGGCTAGTAGTACCTCGGTTTCTCGTTTTGGGTCTATTCCTGAGCGAAGTTTAGCTTGTCTATCTGCTGGCAAAGCCTTAAACCAGTCCAAAGTATCTTTGGCAGTAACAGCTAAAGGACGAAAAGTTAGACCCTTGTTGATAGCTTTAGAAATATTTACTTGTGCAAAGCCTTTATATTCACCAATTGGAGGCACCCAAACAGGCATATCAGACCAAGGTTGAACTTTATGTTGTTCTAAAAAGTTGGCATCAACCCAGGTAAACTTAACGTCTGCTGTAGTTACTGCCTTAATACCATAAAGCATTTCAGCTATAGAAAGCTTTGTTTTAGGCCCAACAGCGTTATAAATACCTACGTTTCCATCCTCAACCATTCTAATGCACCATTCGCCCAAATCACGAGCATCAACAATTTGGACTGGATCAGTAGGATCGCCTGGAGCAAGAATTTCTCCTCCTCGGTCAATTCTTAGAGGCCAATAAGAAAATCTGTCTGAATAATCCCCGGGCCCAACTATTAAACCTGGGCGAATGATGGTAGTGCGACCCGGAAAACCCTTTTCAGCTTCAGCTTCAGACATTGCTTTTAGCGGGCCATAGTTTGGCAGAACATTTTTTTCTGGTTCAGGATCTTTTGTTGTAGCAAGCTCAGCAGTTTCATCCATCCCCACTTTACTAGCATCTGCATAAACCGAAATTGTAGAAATAAATACATACTGCTTAGTAGAATTTTTTAACACAGCAACAGCATCTCTCACCCAAGAAGGCTTTGTTGTGGGATTATCAATTACTACATCCCATTCTCGCCCTTGAAGTGATTTTAAGTCACCTGTATTGCGATCCCCTTGAAGATGTTCAACTTGGGGAAATAAACCAGGTCTGGTTTTACCACGATTAAATAAAGTAACTTTATGCCCACGATCTAAAGCATATTGAACTTGATAAGGGCCTATTAAGCCTGTACCACCTAGAATTAAAATTTTTAAGGGCTTTACATTAGTTTGTGTCTTACTTGTGGATTCTGTTTTTGTAGGTTGACTTGGACTAATTTTATTCGCTGCTTGGCTGGCTTCTTGTCCTAGAGATGATTTTGCTCCAACAATAGCAGCACCTCCAGCAAGAACAGAATTTTTTAAGAAATTACGCCTAGTGTGTGACATAAATCTTCCTTCTTAGATTTTAAGGTAACTATATTTGGCATAATTAGCAGTTACTATGCCAAACATAGCCATTTTATCTAACTTATTGTAATTATTAGCTTTAGTGTTCCTTTAACTAATTAGCTATAAAGTTAGTTAGTTTTTGAAGTGTCCGTTTTTGAAAATTTCTTTTCCCAAAATTAGTAAAGCTAGCAAAATTTTAATGTTTTTTCTCAAACTTAAATGGCAAAGAAACTAGTTTGACAAGATCGTTGACTATCTCTGCATGTTTTGTGTTATTACTAGCAAAAATTCCATTATAAATATTTACTTCCTTGGCCCTATAATCTATTGGCGAGCCAGTAAAGTCGGTTACTTTGCCCCCAGCACCATTTAAGATGGCTTCAGGTGCGCATAAATCCCAAAGTTTATAGCCGGGTGATGGGCTAAACATAAGTTCTGCATCAGCACTAGAAATTAAACCTAGCTTGATTCCTCCACTACCTGAAATTATTTCTTGTATAATTCCAAAATGTTTAAGTATGTCTGCTAGTTTTCCGCCTCGATGAGAACGGCTAACAACAGTTCGCATTCCTGGAAAATCATTTATATCTGAAACCTTTAAGCTTTTTTCTCCCTCAGCATTGTTTAGATAAGATTCTCTGCAAGTTCCCCACCAAAGACGATCTTCTGTAGGCTGATAAACTGCTCCAGCAACAGCTTGTTTGTTTACTACTAATCCAATCATTACAGAAAATTCCCCGTTACGAGCTAAAAATTCCTTTGTCCCATCTAATGGATCAATTAGCCAAAATCGTTCTGATTTAAGACGCTCCACACTATCAGGGGATTCTTCTGAGACTAATAAGTCCTGTGGAAATTCTTTAGCTAATTCTTTAAGAATAAACTCGCTTACAGTTTGATCAGCAATAGTAACAGGCTCATCTCCTGGTTTTAAGTTAACTATTAGGTCTTTGGAATAATACTCTAGTAAAAGTTTTCCTGCCTCTAAAGCAATTTTTTTAGCAATCTTGGCTTCATCAATAAAATTTTCCATAAAACATCCCGCTTTGTATAGATTAAAACTTGGAGAATATAGCTAGTTTTTTCTTTTTTGAATAGCAAAGCAAAGAAACTCTCTTAGCTCTTAATTAGTTTTACTAGCAAACTAATTAACTCTGCTAGTAATCCAAGTGCTACTAAAATCAAGTAACTTCAAGACTTGCAAAATTTGGTTTAATTTAGTAGTATCGAGTTTACACAAAAAATTCAATTTAAGGGTTTTTATTCTAGGAGGTAAGTCATGCGTTGGATTATTTTAACGCTCGGTTTAATTTTAAGTCTAAGTCTCCCTGTTTTTGCCCAAGGATCTAAAACTTTAACTAATGATGATTTTCCATCTGGACAACGTTCCGATGCTAAAACAACAGAAGAAAAAGATAAAGAAAAAGATAAAGAAAAAGAATTAGCAAGTAAAGATGATGAAGGCAAGGATAAAGATAGTAAAGATGATAAAGACGGTAAAGATGGCAAAGACGATAAAGATCCTGCTAAAGTCGAACAAGCTAAAAAAGAACAAGATTGGCAAAAGAAATATGCTGAAGTAGAGAAAAAGAATAAAGAATTAGACCAGCAAAAAACTCAACTTGAATTGTCTGTTCAACAAATGCGTAATAGATTACGTGCAGGCGGCGGTAATCCACAAGATTTTGATGCCCTTTCAGAACAGCTTAGACAAGCTGAAAACAATCTAAAAAACTTAAATAGCAAGTATGATGAAACACAAAAATCTATTGATGGTTTTAAGAAAGAAGGAGAAACTTCTGGCTATAAAGCTAAAAAAGAAGAAATTCCTAAAACTGACAAAGATGGACGACCCAACCCAACTTATTACACTAAAAACTATAGTGACTTATCAGAAAAGCAACGTATGGCCGAAAGCAAAATCCAGCTTTATCAAAGCCGAATTAACGAAGCTCAACAACGCGCTTTACAAGGTCGTTCCAATAATGGCAACAGAGTAGGAAATCCTTATTATACAGATCCAGAAACAAAGAGAATCCTTGAAGAAGCACAAAGAGAAATGCAAAAAGCTCAAGAGGATTTACAAAAATCAGGTGCAGCACTACAAGAATTACAACGAGACGCTAGAAGTAAAGGCGTATCAATTAAGTAATATTTAGTAAACATAGTTAGAGCAATAAAGCCACTAGAAAATTAAATTTATTCTCTAGTGGCTTTATTTCTTAGTATCAATGTTTTAGAGATTAGTTTTTGCTTTAACCTATTGAAATTAATTATTTTGCAATCTTGCAAAATGTCTCTTGACTTAAATTTTAGAACTATTCTAATATCAAAATTATGAAATACCAACTTACTTCCCATCGCAAAACAGTTTTTGATGTAGTAAAAGCTAGTATGGATCATCCTACAGCACGTCAAGTCTTTGACCGTGCAATACAAAAATCTCCACGCCTTAGCTTTGCTACTGTCTATAATTCGCTTAAGTATTTATCTGATCACGGACTAATTAAACAAGTTTCTTTTGGTGAAGATTATGTCCGTTATGATGGTATGTTAAACCGACATGACCATTTATTTTGTCGTAATTGCCACCAAGTAGCAGATTTAATGGATTTAGCAATACCTCCAACTAGCAATTTTTCCCTACCTTTAGGATTTAAGGTAGAAGAGGTTTCCTTAAAGATCACTGGCTTATGTCAGGATTGCCAAAAACTTGATAGCCTTGAAGAGCAACTTGCTTAAGTTATTTTAACTATTATAATTACTTGCCAGGCTCAAAATGAATTGTTATTGCCACGCGGCCAAATTGGTCTTTAAGTTTTTTTTCAATTTGTTCTGTTACTTCATGAGCTTTTTCCAAGCTTTCTGGCATAACAGTTATAACCATTTCTACAAACAATGCTCCAGGTTTTCCACGAGAACGAATATTATTACAGTATTTTACTCCTGGTACTGTTAAAGTAAGTTTTTCTATTTCGCTTGAATCAAGACTAGCAGCATCAACTAAAACAGGAATTGTTTGACGAAAAATTTGATAACTTTGATAAGCAATAAAACCTGCAATAGCAAGCGCAAAAAACGCATCTATCTGACCATAACCAAACCAACTAAAAAACAAACTTAGTATTACTGACAAAGTAACATAAACATCTGACATTGTATGTCCAGCATCAGCTATTAATAAATGACTATTAAGTTGTTTTCCTTGATTTGCTTCATATTTAGCTACAAAAATATTGATAACAATAGTTAAAAGCATCATTAAAAAAGTGCTTTTTCCAATATTAGTAATAGGTGTTTGCCCTGTCATAATTTGTTGTAAAGCTCGGCTAGAAATTTCAAAACAAGTCACAGCAAGAAAAGCAGCAATTGAAAAAGCTCCTAAAGTCTCAAATTTGTCGTGTCCATAAGGGTGTTCTTTGTCTGGTGGTGCAGAAGCATAACGAATAATTAGTATTCCTACTATATTATTTGCTGCATCCATTGAAGAATGAATAGTATCTGTAAGAACAGTTAACGAGGAAGTTAACCAACTTGTAACGCCTTTTATAATTACTACTACTATATTTAATAGCAAAATAATTAATAAAACTCGCTCAACTTTTTGAGAATAACTATTTTTATTAGAGATTGCTGGCACTTGTTCTACTCCAATGGCTAAACACTTAATTTAATTATTATTTAGGAATAGCAGTTGCGTAAAGAGTAAGTAGGAAAGAAGGTGGTATTATGAAAAAGCATATTACTTCTATTCTAAAAAAACCTGTAAAAAATGCTTTAATCGCAGAACAAGACACAATAGCCAAATTAGCAAAAGAACGAAGAAAAATCCGAGCATTACTTGTTGTTGAGTCTTATGCTGATAACTGGCCTTATATTAATCCACTGACAGCAAAACTACGTGCGCAACTGCTCCATAAATTACGTTTAGTTGATGAAGCATTGCTTAAAGCAAAAATGGAGAAAAAATTAGGTAGAAAACCAACAAAGGTTAGAAATATTAAAGCTGTAGAAGGGCTAGCTAGAGCCAGCTAACATATAGCAAACACTGTATTTAATCACCAACAGGACTACTATTTTCTGATGGTGTTTCATTAGCATTACACATTCTAATTACACCTGTAGCATCTACATAAAAACTACGATTGCCTGTTCTATCATTTCCTTGAGCTATTATTGGTATTGCAATTACAACAAAATCAGCTAGATTTCCTTGATCTGCATCTTTCTTAAAAACCAAGAACTTATAACCATCTTTAGCACTTCCATCACCTATGCAGGTTATACCTTCGGCTTCCATAGGCCCAACACCCGCAGCATTTGCCAAAGCACCATCAATTAAGCTATTTTTGAAAATTTCTTCAGCCGAACCAAAATTGCCATTACCTACACCTGCTTGATAAATAGCCTGTACTGAATGAAATAGCCTCATAGCTTCTATTGCATACTGCTCATTTAAAGCTATTTTTAATTCTCTATCAAATTCTTCCTTATTTTTTATAGAAATTAATCCTCTTTGTTCAAGTAATTTGATAACAGCTTTATCATTCCTAATAGGTGATTGTAAAAAACTATTCTTTATGTAGTTTATCCCAATACTTCTATCTAATAGCATTTTTAGCAAGCTTATATTTCCTAAAGATAAAGCAGCTTTTATTAAATCTTTATCAAATTCTTCTACAAAAATAATATTTGGAAATGAGTCTAAAAGAAGTTTTGCAATAACAATTTGTCCTTTACTTACAGCATTATACGTAACCTCTTTAATTAGCACTTCTTTGTTAAATTCATGACTAAATACATTTGCTTCAAAATTTAGCTGAGAATCAATAAACAATCGAACTACATCTATATCTCCTGCGGCTATAGCTATGCGAAAAGCATCTGTTTTATATTCAATGCCCATTTCTTGCAAGGTTTTTTGGGCATCACTAAGTTCTTCTTGTTGAGGCTTTTGTCCATAAATTGTTGCTGAAGAATAACAAAGAATAACACCTATTAATATTACTGCGTAGATTTTCTGCGTTATAGTTTTCATACTTTATACTCCAAACGTAACTAATATTTCCAGCAACACCTTTTTGATAATAAAACAATTTATAAAAATTCGATAGATTAATAATTGAAAAATTACTCAAAGCAATGGGAAAAAAATCACATTTAATAGAATTAAAATTAATTAATTTTAATGGATGTATAGGACAATCATATGATTACTAATTTATTGATAATAAAGAAATTATATTTAATTTATCTTAAAAATTTCTTTTAAATTATTTTTTTTACAATTTTTCCAGACAATTTTTACTTTGGAACACTTATTGCGTAAGCAGTTATTCAAAGCCGATGAAAGGGGGTCGCCAAAAGGCGAAATAATTATGTCAACAACAAAATCTCAAACTTATCCTTCAATACCACTACCCAAAGCTAGTATTAAACGCATTTTATGTGCTAGCTCACTTACTCCCGAATCTGACGAAGCTTTAGACTACGCTTTATTGCTAGCGCGTTCATATGGTGCCAAACTTTTTTGTTTTTATTCTATAGAAGAATTTGATGAAACAAATGACACGGCTTATTTTGATGTAGAAACTAGTTTTACTAAATCCCTAGCTGCTTATTTAAGCCCTTCAGATATTCCAATTCCTGATTGGGAAGTAATTGTTAGCCAAGGAGATCCAGCTAATAAAATTGTTGCAACAGCCATAGAACAAGAAATAGATTTAATTGTTATGCTCTCGCGTCGTCGCCCATTAGCCGCTGCTTTACTTGGTTCAACAACTGAAATAGTTTGTAAAGTTGCTCCTTGTCCTATATTAGTAATTCATCCAAATGAAAAATCCTGGGTTAATGATGAAACTAATAAAGTAGAGCTTTCACGTATTTTAGTAGGATGTGATTTTTCTAAATACTCTAAACAAGCTTTCTCCTATGCTTTAGAGTTGGCTAAAACTTACGGCTCATCAATAGATTTACTACAAGTATTGCCTAGCGATATTTCTACTGGTTCTCCTGTATTTGGTAATCCTGTACACCAAAGCATGAATCATATGGAACAATTAATCCCAGAAACAGACAAAGAGTTAAAAATTACTCGTTTTGTTGCTGAAGGAGAGCCTTACCAAGAATTGTTAGATCATATAGAAGAAAGAAATGTGGATTTAATTTGTATTGGCGCACATGGTAAGGATTCCAAGAAAGAATATTTATTTGGTACAACTACAGACAAAATTTTACGTGCGGCCAAATGTCCTGTTTTGGTAACTAGATATTACTAGATTGTAGTGTTGTTAATATTTTAATTTTCCTCTCTGAGAAAGTTTATTGTTCATAGTGCCTCTTATTAAATCCTTGGAATTGGTTAAGATCTCCAATTCCAAGGATTTGTTTTAAGTTGCTATTTTATTTCGCTAGCACTAATTACACATCTAAAACCTATATTTGGATAATCTCGCTTTTCTGCTACTGCCCCACTACGGCTAGCCCCGTGTACTTGTGTAGGAAGACTATCATAGGCTCCGCCTCGGACTATCCAAAGTTCAGCATTAATAATAGCTTTGCCATTTGGGTAAACTTTTAGCGGCTCGTCTATCCATTCAGCAACATTGCCTAACAAATCAGCGACACCTTCAGGACTATTTCCTTGGCTAAAACTTCCAACATTAGCTAGTCGTCCTTCTCCCGCCTTAACATTAGCTAAATTAGCTTTCCACCCATCACCCCAAGGGAAATTTCTTCCCTTTGCCCCTCGTGCAGCTAGCTCCCATTCTGCTTCTTTAGGAAGTCGAGAAGCAAAGCTTGTTTTTTTAGCTTTCCATTCAGCAAAAGCTCTAGCATCCATTAGGCTTATACCTGTTACAGGCATTTTTTCCGTGCCTGGCTTTGGATTGTCATTAGTCCAATTGCTTGGGGCAATATAGTTAGTATCTTTAATAAATTCTAAGTAATCTTGATTAGTCACCTCAAATTTATCTATTAAAAAACCTTCTACAATAACGCTATGGACAGGCGAATCTAGCACATTATCGCTACGTCCCATTGTTAATGTTGCCCCATCAATATAAGCCATATCCAAAGCACGGGCTAAGTTTTGATAAGCTTCACGGTAAATTGTTGGTAAACGAAGGTTTATAGCTTGGCGAAAATTTTTGATAGCCATTTGTTTTTCATTTTTACCTAGTAAAGCTAGCCCTAATTCATTGTAAATTTCAGCATTATTATTATTTAAGGTTAGTGCTACATTTAAGCATTGGACAGCCTTTTCATAGTAAGTAGCTTTTACATAGGCCCGACCTAGCATTAATTGCAATTGCCAATCTTTTGGAGAAATTGCAATCAATGATTCTAGCGGCTCAATTGCGGCTTTTGACGACTCATAATCGCCTTGTCCAAAACGAGCAGTAATTTCTCCTTTACGACGTGCTAAATAATCATCTTGCTCGATTAAGCTAAATATACTACTAAGAAGTATTAGCACTAAACTAATTAAACTAGCAACAACTGTTCTCGCCATTTGAGTTGCAAGATAGATGGCTAAAAACCAAGCTAGAGCAGTTACCAGAATAATCAAGGGAAAACCAATCTGCATGGTCAAAGTACGAGCATAAACTTGACCATTTATTCCCATAAAAATATAAGTAAATAAAAGAATTAGTAGACCTGACCCAACGCTTGCTAAAGCATATTCTCGCCGCATATTTGAGATGGCTTGTTGCTTTAAGCGACTAAAATTAACTGCTAAATCTTTACCTAAAAACTTTTCTGCTTGGCTTGCAGCTTCAATAACTTCATAAAAATGTTTTGTCTTTAATTTCTCTTGTAACTTTTTGACGCTGCTATTTACTACAACTAAAGCACTTGCAGAATTAGGTGTATGACGAAAAGCATCTGAAAGTAGCTCTAAAGCATTAAGAAAATAATTTGCTGCTAGTTGTTCTGCTGCTAATTGAGCAAGTTTTTTATCATATTCAGAAATTGGACTTGTACGAGAATAAATTCTTTTATCCGACCCAATAACCCAAAGTTCGTATTCTTTTTCTTCAAAACTATAACTTAAGTAAATAGCAGGACAGCGACGGACGGAAACAGAATGCTTGCTGACACGAATTGGATCAGAAGCATTTTTCACCAAGTGCTTAGTAGCTAACTCTAAAATTGAATTACGCAAGTCTAAATACTTAATCTCATTAATAGGTTGAGCATTAACAAATTGTTCGCCTTCTTGACGAAAGACAAACATGTTTTCTTCTGTTGGAGAAAAGTTTTTTTGTATAAAGTCAGGAAAATTTGGAGGAAAAACATTTGCTTGAGCAGTTTGTAACTGATAGTTAACTTTAAGGTTAAGAAAATTTAAAAGTTCACTTTTGCCGCTACATTCTTTACAAACAATGCGGCGTTGGCCTTGGCAAGTTGAACAAATTGCTAGACCTTCTCGACAATATCCGCAAATAGCAATTCCTACACCACGACATTGATTACAATCTACAAGGCGTTGACCTTGGGTAATTTGTCCTTTTCCATTACAAACAAGACAATTAAACTGGTATTTTCCCTGGCATTCTTTACAAGCAACTTGTCCTGAACTACGACAAGCTAAACACCACATTTCGCCCTGTCGTTGACAAGTTGGGCAATCTACACGCTCACGAGAAGCGGTTATTTCTTGTTCTAAAGTGTTGGATTGATAAGTAGCAGGAGCAGCAACTTTTACCTGCCAAACTGCAACTTGATCAGCTTTTACAGGTGTATTGACTGGGAGTGCTTCACCAAAATAAGGTTTTTGTTTTGCTATAACTTCTCTATTTTCTAGTAAATATCTAATATCTATTAAATAAATTGGGCGTTCTTCAACCGTTAAAACCTCAATATCTGTTCCAAGGGTTAAATATTCATGATGAGGAATACTTACAGCCCATTGATTAATCAATGACCGAAGTTTGCCTATTTCGCCTTCATCAGTAATTTTATAGGTTTCAAATATTAGTTCTGTGTTTACTTTTGGTGTGGCTTTTTTAGGAAAGCTATCAGGTGTTTTTAGTTCTGTTTGATCAATATTTAGCGCGTCAAAAGTATCCTCTACAACCGGAGCAGCATTAAGTAAGCCTTTTACAATTTTAATTAGCTCTAGTTTTTGTGCCGCTTGAGTGCGTTTAACAGGAATTTTTAGCAGCACTTGATAACGTGCTTCTTGTTGAGCAAGTAATTTTTCTAATTCTTTTTCAGAAAGATTACGCGGCAAGCCTAGCCGGTCAAAATAATCTGGAGCAATTGAAAGCATATTATTTAACTTGATGCCCTATTGGGGTATTTGATGATAAACATTAACCACCCATATTAACCACCCATAAACGGGTGGTCTTTATTAATTGCCGCTACGCGGCAAACATTAATTTACTTGATGCCCCATCAGAACTTTTGATAATAGTTAAAGACGGGCTTTTGCCCATAGATAGTAATAATAACAGTAAATTTGATTACTTAATATAACTTAAGTGTAATATTCTAAATTTATACTTTACCTCTTAGCTAATTTTATTGTTTACTTAATTTGTTGGCTTCTAGCCACTTTTCTAAATCTCCTTTACTAGTAAAGCCCAATAAATTTTCTCCCAGATTTTCTAGATTTTCTATAGAAAGCTCTTTAATTGTTTGCTCAACTGTTTCTTCTATTTGTCCAAATTTATGTTTCAACTGCTTTAATAATAAATTAACCTCTCCTTGTTGTAAGCCTTGTTGTAAGCCTTGTTGTAAGCCTTGTTGTAAGCCTTTCTCTAGCCCTTTCTCAGTAGCTAAACGCTCAAAAGAAGTAACATAAGGCATAGAATTTCCCCTTTCATATTCAAGAATAGTAGTATTTATTTGCTCCGTTAAGTATTTAGGCAGTACCATTAGCCAATCTATAAACCTTATTAACTCTAATATATCATCTTTGCTATATCCTTTTTGATAGAGCATTCTTATTAGTGTAAGTTTAGCTTGGTAGCGAGCTTGGTCATTTTTTCTAGTAGACATAGCGCGAAGTTGAGCCATTACAACAATTGCAAATGGGTTTGTACTTGATTCTAGCTCATTAAATCTTTGCTCAAAGTCTACCAGTTTTATTGTAGCAAAATCCAGTCTCATTTCGCTTCCACAAAAACCATATCCAAAGCTATTTGGCCTCCATTTTTTACTGCTATCTATTAGCACTGCAAAACTTATCACTGTTTGTCTATATTTATCATATGTTCTATAGTTGTATACAAACACTCTTTCTGGAAACTCTTTTTCTTTTTGTCCTTGTACTTCTATATGCACTAGTAGCCATTGTGGTTTTCCATTTTTTAACCATACTTTTACTAATTTATCCACTCTATGCGCTCCTACTTCAGCATCTCTTACTACTTGTTGTAATTCGTTATCTAATGATTCCCATCCTTTTTTCCAATCTATTTCCTTATAAAGCTCTGGATATAATAACTCTATAAACTCCTTAAAATACTTTTCTATTGCTTCTTTCCATGGGCTATCTTGTTCTAATCTTTCTTCTTCCATTTTCTCTCTCTACTTGTTATTAACATTAACTATCCATTTATGGGGTCTATTATCAATTGCCACTACGTGCCAAACATTAATTCATCTTAATGTTGGACATTTGACAATAGGCCACTCATAAATGGGCGGCTATCGCTATTTACTAACTATGGATTTAAGTTCATTAATATTAATTGCTAGCCCAATGGATTCACTATTTCTTACTTTAGCAGTAACTATACCTATAACCTTACCGCTACGACGTGAAATCATTGGCCCACCAGAATTTCCATGATTTATTGCTGCATTGGTTTGTACCATACTAACATCAGAAATATTTCGAGTGCTGCTTATAATTCCTGTAGATAGAGTTACTTCCACACCAAGTTTAGTCCCTAATGGATAGCCTAAAATAACCACGTCATCGCCTAAATTAGCAGTAAAATTTTCTTCTAAATCTAAAATAGGATAATTTGCCTTTTCTCGAAAACGCAGAACGGCTAAGTCCTTTTTTGTATCACAATTAACAGCATCAACAAGATAAATTTTTTCGCTATTATTAAGTTTAACGGCTATTTCTTCCCAATCTTCAATAACATGACAATTAGTAACAAACAATCCATCATTTGTAATCATAAAGCCAGAACCAGAGCTTATTTTATTTGCAGAAGTTTTAACTAGCACCATTCCAACTGCTGGCAAAGCACTTTCAAGTATTGTTGCAATAGGTGAATTACTACTTATTTCTGTTTTAGCTAAAGGTGTTGGGTTGCTAATTGGACTGTTGATTGGAGAAGGTGTATTTATTTTATTTTCCGTTGTAGTTTTAATACTTTTCTGTTTACTAACAATCGGTTGATTATCTTCTTTTACTCGAATACTTTGCGCTTCGTTAATTGTGCCAGGTGTTTCGTCCCAGACTCTAAAAACAAAAATCGATAGGGCTAAAAAAACCAGCATGACAAACCCAGCAACCAAAGGAACAATATAAACTGCATTAGGCAAAATATTTTTGTTTTCTTCCAAGTCATCAGCATTTGACTCACCTAAAGCAAAGTCGTCTGTTTGTTTAGTTGAATGTAAATTTAAATAATCATCTGGGTCATTTTTTGCCACAATTTTATCCTATAAAAATTTAAAGCGTTGTGATTATTTTGTTAGTTATTAATTCTTTTTGCCCAATCTTTTACTTCTTTTGCTAAGAGGGTGCTTCGCTTATTAACATTTTTTTTAATAAAATCTGAAATATCAGTAGAAGTAATTAATGGTAAGGCAACGCTACTAATTACTTCAGTATATGCTCCATTAGATAACTGATAAATAATAAGTTTTTCACCATCATATCGCCAAATCTCAGGCATTTTTAAGCTAGCATAAATAGGAAATTTATTAATAGACTGACTAGTTATGTCTATTTCAATTATTAAATCTGGTGGTAGATCAATCTTTAAGTCTATAGATTCTTTGCCTTCAATAGAAGTTAAATTTTGAATATAAAAGCAAGAATCTGGCTCAAACCCTCGCTTTAATTCTTTATTCTTAAAAGTTGTCGAAGCCAAACAATAAACATCCAGCCCTATTTCTAGCGACAAAAGTTCTACAATCATTTCAATAACATGTTTAATTCTTTCATGCTCAGAAGTTGGACTCATAATTTCTAAAGTTCCTTCATCATAGGTCAAATGCGGACAACTTTGACTAGAAAAATCTTCCAGTAAATTTTCATAACTTTTCCAACTAACTCCATATAAAATCATTCTGTTAGCAGGTACTAGCAAATCAATAGAATTAGTGTTTTTGTCTATATCTTTAACTAAAGTAGTCATGGATTTTACCTAATATCCAATAATGTCTTATTGCTTAGGGTACATTAAGATTTTTTTTTTGCCAAGTGTGATAAATATATCTATAAGCTTAAAGACATTGCACAAATCTTAAATAAAAGAGAAAATAAAGCAGCATAAATACACTAGGAAAGATTTTAATAAGTAAAATCTTATACCTATTAATTCATAATACAAAATTTAATAATCTTCACATATTACTTAGGTAATATAGCTATTTGAGGATCTCACCATGAGCCGTATTTTATTGCTTTTCTCTTGCCTAACAATAATTTGTTTGCTTGCTCCACAAAATACTTATCTTTATTCCAACAAAAATAAATTGCACAAAAAATTTGGTCTTACTTTTCAACAAGCTTCAATAAAATTAGTTGGGCCAAATAATGACCCTAACCCGGTTGTTAATGAAGCTAGCCAGCTTAAGTTAGTTGTACTAGATAATAATAATAGTCCAATTACTCAAAACTTAAGTTTTACGTCTGACAGCCCAGAAATTGCAACTGTCGATCAAACGGGTATGGTAACAGGCTTGCAGCAAGGCTATGCAACTATTACAGCCCAAAGCTCTATGGGAACAGTCTCAAACTTTGTTGCGGTAGCGCGAGTTAACAAAGCAAAGGGGCGAAAAGTTCCAGGTGATGCAAAAGTTGGCTCAGATGGTTCAATTTATATTAGTGATCCAAATAGTCATGTAATCTTAAAGAAAGATAGTAGTAATGCTGATGTAACTGTTTTTGCTGGACAATCAGGAATGCGTGGAAAGCTTGATGGACAACGCACCCAAGCCCAATTTGCAGGCCCGCTTGGAGTAGCGGTAGATAATCGTCCTCAAGGCGGCATCTACATTGCCGACACGCTAAATAATAGCATTAGAAAAGTAGACTTTAGCAATAACGTAGTCTCTGTCTTAGGTAATGGCTCAATAGGAACAATGTCAAATGACATAACTCCTTTTTCTCAAGCTGTTTTTAGAAATCCTCAAGGCGTGGCTTTAGCTAATGGAGGAAATCTAGTAATTGCCGACACTGGAAATAATGCAATTTATTTAGCTGATTTTGGTAAACAAGAAGTTCGTTTGCTAGCAGGTAGTCCAGGCAATGCTGGAAAAGCTGATGGTCAAGGTCGCGCGGCTCTTTTTAGTCGTCCTGTAAGCGTGTCTGTTAATCCTGCAAAAACTTCATTTTTTGCAAGTAGCACAAGCGAAGTTATTTTTGTTGCTGATGCTGGAAATAATGTAATTCGCTCTGTTAGTTTTACTGGCGAAGTTAAAACTATTGGCCCTATTGCTAACACTGCAATCACTCCTCTTGTAGACAATGAATTTGTTTTTGATAACCTTCAATCAATTAGCTTAGATACTATGGGAAATATTTATGTTGTTGATCAAACAGGAGTTAAAGTTATTACAAACTCTGTTAATCAATCACAACGTCAAATGATTTCTTTAGCTCAAGCTGGCGTTAGTTTTGGGCAAGCAACTAGTGTAGTAGTTCAAGGAACACGCACTTTTGTTTTAGATAGCAATGCAACTACTGAAGATGAAGCAGTTAAAGTTGTTACTATTGGCAAACCAAAAATAGATAATTTAAGCCGTCCACAAGCGCGAATTGAAGGCGGCGAAGAAATTATCATAACAGGCAGCAATTTTGCTCCTGACACCCAAGTTGTGCTTGGGGATCAGCTAATTACAGATTTAACGGTTGAAACTGCTCGTCGTATCCGCATTCGTGTCCCAAGTCAACAGTCTGCTGGAGATCGGACGTTGACTGTCCAAACTCGCGGAGGAATGGATCAAAAACGTTTTACTATTTTACCTAAACCACTAGCAGAACTAGCTACAGGTGAAATTACTACTATTGCTGGTGGAATTGCTTATCTTGGCGATGCAGGACAAGCAACTAGTCCAGAAGTCGCACTAAGCGCGTTAAGCATAGCTTTAGACGATGTTGGCAATATGATTATTGCTGATGACTTAAATAACCGTATCCGTAGAGTTGATGTTAACACTGGAATTGTTACAACAATTGCTGGCAGTGGTCGACCAGATTTTAGCGGCGACGGCGCACCAGCCACGGCAGCAAGCTTAAACTCCCCTCAAAGCGTAGCAATTGACACCAATGGCAATATTTTTATTGCTGACACTAGCAATAATCGAGTTCGTAGAATAGATGCTAATACTAATATTATTACTACTATTGCTGGTAATGGAACTCCTGCATTTGATGGAGATAATGCGCTTGCTACTAATGCGTCTTTAGATACTCCAACAAGCGTTACAGTAGATAAACAGGGCAATATTCTTATTGCTGATTCTGGAAATAATCGAATCCGTAGAGTTGATATAACAACTAACATAATTACTACTGTAGTAGGTAATGGTAGATCAGATTTTAGCGGCGATGGCGGGCCAGCCCTTCAAGCCTCACTTAGCTTTCCAATAGGCATTTTTCTGGATGATAAAAGCAATTTGCTAATAGCTGACTCTTTTAATAACCGGATCCGAAAAGTTGATAGCACAACAGGTAATATTACTAGCATTGCTGGTACAGGAGATGCTGATTATAACGGAGATCAAATTTTAGCGACTAGGGCAAGTCTAAATTTTCCTAGTTTTGCTACTATGGACAGCTTAGGTAATATTTTTATTAGTGATACAGATAATAGTAGAGTGCGTAAGATTGATGTAAGTACGGGAATGATTAGCACTGTAGCCGGCAATGGTCAAGACACTCAAACAACAGACAATATTCCAGCAATTAATAGCACTGTCAGACCAACAGAAGCTATTACAGATGGATTTGGCAATTTATTTATTGCTGATCAAGATAATAACCGGATCCGCAAGGTTGATGCTAAAACGGGTTTAATATCAACAATTGCTGGAAATGGAAAGGCTAATTTTGATGGTGATGGATTAGTTGCTACAAGTGCAGTATTTATGCCTGTAGAAATAGCTTTAGATAATGATGGGAATTTGCTAATTGCTGATCGTTTGACTAGTCGAGTTCGCAAGGTTGATTTTAATACTGGTGTAGTTACTAGTATTGCTGGTTGTCCTGAAATTGATTGTCCTTTGGGTGATGGTGGAGCAGCAACAAACGCTAGACTTTCACCTTTGGACATTGCTGTTGATAAACAAGGCATTATTCTAATTGCTGATGGGGAAGCTAATAGAATCCGTAAAATTGATAGAAATGGCATTATTACTACTATTGCTGGAACAGGTGAAGACGGCTTTAGCGGCGATGGAGGACAAGCTACACAAGCAAAACTTAGCTTTCCTAATTCAGTAGCTGTAGATTTAGATGGAAATATCTTAATTGCCGACTCTTTTAATAGCCGAATCCGCAAAGTAGACATAGCAACAGCAGTTATTACTACAATTGGTGGTAATGGTAGCAGTAATTCAAGCGGCGACGGCTCTTTAGCTACCAAAGCTGGAATTAATTTTCCTGTTAGCATAACTGTAGACGGTTCTAACAATCTTTATATCACGGACGCGCTTGATAATTTAGTGCGTAGGATTGACGCAAATACAGGTATTATTACTAAAGCTGCTGGTAAAGGATGTGATCCTTTAGTTGATGGGGATTGTCTGCCTGGCAATGGTGGTCCGGCTCAAACGGCTGGGTTAAACTTCCCATTAGACACGGCTATTGACGGGAGTAGTGATTTATTCGTTGCAGAAGCTTTTAATAATTCTATCCGTCAAATAAATGCTCAAACTGGTGTAATTAATGGTGTTGTAGGTAATGGTATGATGGGTTTTAGTGGTGATGGAATGCTAGCAACAAGAGCAAGTCTTAATCTACCTTTTAGTGTTGCAATAGATAGGCTTGGAAATTTATTAATTGCTGATTTGCAAAATGGGCGTGTTCGTGCTGTAAAAAGTCTTGCTAGGTCTATATCTATGCCAAGGGCAGTAATGATTAATACTGCAAGCTTTCAAAAACCGAATTTAACAATTACTGGTGCAGGTTTTACCGTTTTTGGAGCAAAGGTAACTATTAATAACAAAGATGTTTCTAAACAAATTATGGTACAAACCGATAGTCAAATTATCTTAAAAGGAAATAAAAAGAAACTTAATTTGCAAAAAGGAGCTAATCAAGTAATAGTTACTATAAATGGCGTAGTTTCAAATACTTTTACTTTTAACTTCTGACAAAATTACTAGTTTAAGCTTAACTCAACCATTCGATTAGTTGCATCCAACACAGAACGCACAGCCGTTTCTATTGGGTTAGTTCTTACTTGGCAAGCACCCGTCGCAGCACAAGAGATTTCATCTGTTGTAATATCAATTAGTACCATTATTATTTCACGGTTTACTTTTTCTAACTGCTGGCGTTCAATAAAAAGCAATTCCATTTTTACTTTATCTTCAGTAAGTTTATGGAGTGCATCTAAAGTACAAAGAGCAGCTAGCATTATTTTATAGTCAGGTTCGTTTGGGCCAGAACGCTCACTAAAAAACTCTCTATCCTGCCAAGATAAATCTACTCTAATTGAACATTGATTATTATCTTGTTCAGCAACTAAAACATCTTTAATTTTTACTAAACGGTTTTGTCCTGGTGAGGTGGTTGACAATTTTGTTTCTGTATTATTTTCCATAGCAAATTATTATGAAGTAAGAAGAAAATTTTCCCAGATAGGATAATATAAAAACAACAAAAAAAGCCAGAGTTATTACTCTGGCTTTTACTATATTAATTAGCAAATTAGAAACGAATCTTTTACTTAGCAGAAGCAGTATCAACACGGAAGGTAGTGATAGCACTGCTGTCAGTACTGACACGGAATTGAACTCGGACGGTTTGACCGCTATAACCAGCCAAGCTTAAGCTTCTGAGTGTGTAGCTAGTAGAAGAAGCTGTTTTATTTAAGTTGCTGTAGGTAGCTAAAGTCTTAAGTAATGCTCCAGAGGTGCTACGTAATTCTACAAACAATCTATCATACTGAGTTGATGTTGTTGTTTCTGCTGATGTTACATTCAAATAAAATGTAAGTGTTGGAGATGCTCCACTTGGGATTGTTATTTGTTGATATGTTTGTCCTGTTCTGCTGTTTGCATTTCCAAAATAACTATAACCAGTTCCTGAGTGTGGAGATGCTCCATTAGCTATGTATAATGCTCCTGTTCCACTCTTAACCCAAGGAGTCAAACTAGTTTCAAATCCACCGTTGGTTAATAGTTCGCCGCCGCCGGTTGGAGGTGGTGGAGGTGGTGGAGTTGTACAGCTTGTTCCTACTCCGCATAATGCCCAAGCACTACATACTGCATTGTATTCTGTGCTTCCAGTTCCATAAATGGCTGTTGCTGCATTTAATGTTGCTGTTCTTGCTCCTGCAAAGTTGGTGCTTGAGGTCATAAATGATGTTAATGCTCTGTACCAAATTGCTGCTGCTTTATCTGCTCCTATTCCTGTCATTGAGCCGCCTCTATGGTGTGTTCCACCTTTGGCTACTAGATAAAATACATTATTTGGAATACCTGAATTGATGTGTACACCACCATTATCTGCTGTTCCTGTATAGCGTTCTGTGTAGTGGTCTGGGTCGTCGTCACTTGTAAATCCACCATTTCCTGCTAAGTGTGGGTTGTCCATATAACGCAGTGCATCATTTGTTCCGTTGCTAGGAGTAAAGCATTCTTCGCCTATCTTCCAAGTGTTTGCGCTTTCCCCTCTTACTGATCTATCTACCATTACACCAAAAACATCTGACATTGATTCATTTAATGCTCCAGATTCATTTGCATAAACCAATCCTGCTGTACGTTCTGTTACTCCGTGTGATAATTCGTGAGCGCAAATGTCAATGGTTGTTAATGCACTAAAGGTTGTGCCGTTTCCATCACCAAATGTCATATTTTGGCCGTTCCAAAATGCGTTGTTATAATTTGTGCTGTAATGAACTCTAGCGGAAATCAAACCTGTAGCTCCATCAATAGAGGTGTAAAAGGCTGGGCCACCTGCACCATCAATACCATTGCGACCGTGTACATTCTTAAAGTAATCATAGGTTGCAGCAATACCATATTGAACATCTATCATAGCTCTTTGGTTTGTTGCGTTAAAGTTACCATCTGTGTCAGAAGCTCGAGAAACGCTTGAAGTAGTGTTGTTGTAATTAAAAGTACCAACCTTACGAACAACATCTTCTAGGTAAAAAGTAGTACCACTTTGATAACCTGTTAAAGTTCGTGTTCCATAATAAGTGGATGTACCAGTAACGTTTGCACTTGCTGTTTGTAAGTTATTGTATTCCCATACTTTCTTACCTGTGTGAGCATCAATAAAATAAACTGGCATTGATGTTTCTGCGCTGCCATCAATTCTCTCAAGTTGTACTCTATAAACTAAATGATCTTTCTTTTTATGTCTGAGTATAAACATATCTACTTTTGGTTGTGCTGTTAAACAATCACTACATCCTAATACTTCATATGCTTTTGTTAAGGCATCTGTTTCTGTTAATTTTGCTTCTGTGTTAATGCTTACTTTTGATACTAATGAATCTGTTATGTTAAATAATGAACCATCTGAATTTAAGTGTACTATTGTTTCTCCACCAAATACTGGCACTCCCTTGTAGGTTTGTTGCATTCTGGTGTGTGCCATTGATAAATCGTCTACCACTACATTACTTACTCTTAAATCTTTTGTACTATCTATTCCATAATTTTCTGTATATTTGGCTAAATATTGATAACTTATAGTTTTGGCTAAACTTAATTCTTGTTGGCTTCCCTTGTTAAAGGTCTTTTTGGCTGCTTGTGATTGATTACTATTTATTGAAAATACTGCTACAAATAATCCAAAGAAAAACATTGTTAAATATAGATATCTTCGCATTTTTATTTCGCTCCTCGATGCTTTTACGGCAGGTTATGGATTTTAATTTGATTTGCGCTTTAGGTAATGGCAAAGCTTATGCCAAATAAAATTTTATAACCTATATTGATTTATATTTTAAATAAATATTGTTAGCTAAACCTCTTTAGTATCAATAAGTTATTTTGACTGGAAATTAGTTGCAAATATTTTACAAACTCCTCAAATATAGCTATAAGGAAAAATAATATAAAATATTCTGTATACTAACTATATAGTAAATAACTCTATAAGCATAACTTATTGTTTATCTTATAGTTATAAGAGTGTAAACAAAAATTACTACTGTCAAGTTACTTGACAATGGGTTGGTATATAAATCTATTTGATTTTGATATATTAGGTTAGGCGATGTTATAAATGCTGTATTTATTTCTAAATAAAGGGTTTATATGACATTATAAATTTATTTGCAGCAGTTATTTTATTAACAGTAAATATGCTGAAGAAACATACTAGGATTTTATAAAAAAACTTAAATTAATAGATGTATACAGGATATACATTAAATTAAACATCCAATAAAAGTAAAAAGGCTAGAGCAATTACTCTAGCCTTTTATTAAAATAAGTTACGCTTAAAAAATACTTACTTAACAGAAGCAGTATCAACACGGAAGGTAGTGATAGAACTTCTATCAGTAGCTACCCGGAATTGAACTCGGACGGTTTGACCGCTATAACCAGCCAAGCTTAAGCTTCTGAGTGTGTAGCTAGTAGAAGAAGCTGTTTTATTTAAGTTGCTGTAGGTAGCTAAAGTCTTAAGTAATGCTCCAGAGGTGCTACGTAATTCTACAAACAATCTATCATACTGAGTTGATGTTGTTGTTTCTGCTGATGTTACATTCAAATAAAATGTAAGTGTTGGAGATGCTCCACTTGGGATTGTTATTTGTTGATATGTTTGTCCTGTTCTGCTGTTTGCATTTCCAAAATAACTATAACCAGTTCCTGAGTGTGGAGATGCTCCATTAGCTATGTATAATGCTCCTGTTCCACTCTTAACCCAAGGAGTCAAACTAGTTTCAAATCCACCGTTGGTTAATAGTTCGCCGCCGCCGGTTGGAGGTGGTGGAGGTGGTGGAGTTGTACAGCTTGTTCCTACTCCGCATAATGCCCAAGCACTACATACTGCATTGTATTCTGTGCTTCCAGTTCCATAAATGGCTGTTGCTGCATTTAATGTTGCTGTTCTTGCTCCTGCAAAGTTGGTGCTTGAGGTCATAAATGATGTTAATGCTCTGTACCAAATTGCTGCTGCTTTATCTGCTCCTATTCCTGTCATTGAGCCGCCTCTATGGTGTGTTCCACCTTTGGCTACTAGATAAAATACATTATTTGGAATACCTGAATTGATGTGTACACCACCATTATCTGCTGTTCCTGTATAGCGTTCTGTGTAGTGGTCTGGGTCGTCGTCACTTGTAAATCCACCATTTCCTGCTAAGTGTGGGTTGTCCATATAACGCAGTGCATCATTTGTTCCGTTGCTAGGAGTAAAGCATTCTTCGCCTATCTTCCAAGTGTTTGCGCTTTCCCCTCTTACTGATCTATCTACCATTACACCAAAAACATCTGACATTGATTCATTTAATGCTCCAGATTCATTTGCATAAACCAATCCTGCTGTACGTTCTGTTACTCCGTGTGATAATTCGTGAGCGCAAATGTCAATGGTTGTTAATGCACTAAAGGTTGTGCCGTTTCCATCACCAAATGTCATATTTTGGCCGTTCCAAAATGCGTTGTTATAATTTGTGCTGTAATGAACTCTAGCGGAAATCAAACCTGTAGCTCCATCAATAGAGGTGTAAAAGGCTGGGCCACCTGCACCATCAATACCATTGCGACCGTGTACATTCTTAAAGTAATCATAGGTTGCAGCAATACCATATTGAACATCTATCATAGCTCTTTGGTTTGTTGCGTTAAAGTTACCATCTGTGTCAGAAGCTCGAGAAACGCTTGAAGTAGTGTTGTTGTAATTAAAAGTACCAACCTTACGAACAACATCTTCTAGGTAAAAAGTAGTACCACTTTGATAACCTGTTAAAGTTCGTGTTCCATAATAAGTGGATGTACCAGTAACGTTTGCACTTGCTGTTTGTAAGTTATTGTATTCCCATACTTTCTTACCTGTGTGAGCATCAATAAAATAAACTGGCATTGATGTTTCTGCGCTGCCATCAATTCTCTCAAGTTGTACTCTATAAACTAAATGATCTTTCTTTTTATGTCTGAGTATAAACATATCTACTTTTGGTTGTGCTGTTAAACAATCACTACATCCTAATACTTCATATGCTTTTGTTAAGGCATCTGTTTCTGTTAATTTTGCTTCTGTGTTAATGCTTACTTTTGATACTAATGAATCTGTTATGTTAAATAATGAACCATCTGAATTTAAGTGTACTATTGTTTCTCCACCAAATACTGGCACTCCCTTGTAGGTTTGTTGCATTCTGGTGTGTGCCATTGATAAATCGTCTACCACTACATTACTTACTCTTAAATCTTTTGTACTATCTATTCCATAATTTTCTGTATATTTGGCTAAATATTGATAACTTATAGTTTTGGCTAAACTTAATTCTTGTTGGCTTCCCTTGTTAAAGGTCTTTTTGGCTGCTTGGGTTTGATTATTATTTATTGAAAATACTGCTACAAATAATCCAAAGAAAAACATTGTTAAATATACGTATCTTCGCATTTTATTTGCTCCTCTAGGTTTTAGGTTATTAGGTTTCTAATTTGCAATTTGATATGACTACTCTCTTATAAACCTAGGCAAATATTATTCCAAAAATAATTTACTAAGTTAAATTATTGATTGATATACAAATGATCAGCTTCTAAACTATTCAATACACAGTGGTTATATCTCAGGAAATTTATCAAAAGCTTATTCTATAACTTAAATATTTAAAAAATATTTTTTGACTTTTATTGTATAGCAAGTATACACCATAAATATTATTTACTCTAACAAGTTTATTTACAATTGGTTATACCACTGTAAAATAACTTTTATTAGTGTCAAATTAATTAACATTTAGTTAATATTGCACTAATTACTAAACGTAATCCATTTTCTATATAGTAATTAAGAATGTAGATTAAAATAGCAGGTATTTATTTGATTTAATTGATTTTAATAATTATTCCCGTCTTAGTGCAGCCATTGGATCTACACGCATAGCCCGACGAGCAGGAATATAACAAGCCAGCATTGTTATTAAAAATAAAAACATTGTTACACTAAAAAAAGTAAGCATATCTGTAGAGCTAACACCAAAAAGCAGTCCTGATAAAAATCTAGTTAAACCATAAGCAATTGCAATTCCTGATAAAATACCAACAATAGCTAGTAAAATTCCTTGAGTAACAACTAATTTAACAATATCTTGTTTTTGCGCACCTAAAGCTAGACGTACTCCTATTTCATGAGTTCTTTGACCAACAGAGTAAGACATTACGCTATAAATACCAATAGAAGCTAGTATTAGAGCAACAAAGGCAAATAAAGTTAAAAGTAAAGTATTAAAACGTGGTTCAAAAATCATATCTGAAAGCATTTCATCTATTGTTTTAACATTAAAAATAGGAATATTTCTATCTATTGCATGAACTCGGTTATGAATGGTTGCAACTAAATCTTTGGGGTCTGTCTTAGTGCGTATTACTAAAGCCATTTCATTCCAGGGCGTTTGTAAATAAGGGGTATAAAATTCTGGTTTTGTGTGATCGGAAAATATTTGGTTTCTAGTGTTGCTTACTACCCCAATAATTTGGCATTTAGTGTTATAAAGCCCAATTGTTACCCACTCCCCTATTGGGTTTTCATTAGGAAAAAACTTATCTGCAAGTACCTGATTAATTATTACTACTTTTGTAGAATTTTCATTATCTTGACTAGTAAAAGCACGTCCTAAAGCCATTGGAATTTTTAAGGTTTCAAAATAATCTTCACTAATGATATGCCAGGCTATTAAAGGAGCTTGATTAAGTATTTTAGGAGGTCGTTTTTCAATAACTAGAGATAAAGACACCCCACCCATTGCTAAAGGTAATGGAGAAGTCAAAGCAGCTTTTTCTACTTGAGCCAGCTTATTGATTTCTTCTAGAACTTCCTGAAAAAAGGCTGTCTTTTTATTAGCTTCATCATATTCATCTAATGAAGAGGGCAAAGAAAATCTAGCAGTTAAAATATTGCTACTTTCAAATCCAAGGTCTAATCTTTGCAGTTGCCAGAAACTTTTAATCATTAATCCAGAACTAATTAATAGAGCTAAAGCTAGAGCAATTTCTGAAACAACAAAAATATTTCTTACTCTTTGACGGTTAGGACTAGTAGAATTACTTCTAACTTCTTTTAGTGAAATATTTAAGTTTGGATTAGAAGTTTGTAAAGCAGGAATTAAACCAAAAATTATCCCTGTAATAACAGAAATAACAAAGGTAAAGCTCAAAACTCTAAAATCTAAAGAAAAATTACCTAGTCTGGAAATATTTTGGTTAAGTGATAGCAATGCGTCTACTCCCCACATTGCTAAAATCAAGCCTAAAAGCCCGCCTAAACCCGCTAGTAAAAGACTTTCTGTTAAAAATTGACGGATTAACCTAAGACGACTTGCGCCTAGGGCAATACGTACAGCAATTTCCTTTTCTCTAGTAACTGCTCTAGCAAGTAAAAGATTAGCTACATTAGCACAAGCAATTAATAAGACTAAAACTACTGCACCAAACAGGGCATAAAGTGCTGGCCGCACTTTACCTACCATATGTTCACGTAGTTCTACAATATTTACCCCTTGTTCAAAATTGGTTTCAGGGTATTTTTTTTCTAGTTCTTTAGCAATTGTGTCTAAATTTAACTGGGCTTTTGATAAGCTAATGCCTTTTTTTAGTCTACCTATGACAAATAAATAATAATTGTCTCTTTCTTTGTCTTCTAAATCGTCAATTAATGGGAGCCAAATATCAGGACTATCAAAACGTAGTGGAAACTTAAAGTCAGACGGCAAGACTCCAATAATGGTAAGGGGTTGTTTATCAAGAAAAATTGTTTTTCCTATAATTGTTTCATCGCTATCAAAGTTCTCTACCCAATATTTATAGCTTAAAATAGCAACATCAGCGTTTGCTTGTTTGGAATGTTCAATAGAAAAAGTTTTTCCTAGTTTTGGATTAATCTTAAATAGTTCAAATATATCATAATAAGCCCTAAGAACATTAATTCGGGTAACTTTATTGCTATCAGTACGATTACGACTAGAATAACGAAATGATGATAAATGCTCAAATACTTGGCTATTTTCTCGCCAGTCCAGGAAATTAGGAAAAGATACAGAACGTTTTTGTTCTTCCATAGTAGAACTAGTTTCCCAAACCATTACTAGTTCATTAGGATCTTTATAAGGCAATTCTTTAAGTAATACTGTATTAATAACACTAAAAATCGCGCTATTGGCTCCAATCCCAATTGCCAAAGCCATTATAGCAACAAAGGTAAAGCCAGGATTTTTTGCTAACATCCTCACGGCATAACGTAAGTCTCGTAAAAAGATTTCCATTATCTTTTATTACTCCACAGCCAGGTTAATAGCCAAAAGCATATAGAGTTATACCAAATTCTATGCCAGCAAAGTATAAACTACTAACTCATTGTTTAAGTATAAGTTAACTAAAATAATTTAGATCTTTTTAATGTCAAAATTGTTCGTTTCTGGGATTTTGTGATGTCGGATTTGCTACTAGAAAAAATAAGGAGAGGAAATTTTGTTGTTTTCAAAACTTCTTCCTACTTGGACAAGAAACTCCTTACAATTAACATAAGTAGTATAAAACAAAAAATATTTACTAAAATCATAAGTTTTTAGTCTAATAATCTGCTATTTTCGTCACTTAAATAGCAATAATCGTCATTAAATACTATCTAAATTCAAAATTAAATTTCCTTCGTTTATATTGTTGTCAGTGTTGAGATTAAAGAAACTCAATCAAAACTTTTGGAGGTATTTATGAAAAAAACAGCTATTATTTCTACTTTAATATTAACCCTAGTAATTGCTATTGCTAGTTTTACAAATATTTTTGCTAATGAAAATGCGCGTTTTGGCAGCCGTCCTTCAATGCCAACAGTTTTACAAAATGTCTTTGCTATAGGCGATGAGTTACGAAACTTAGCTAAAGATATTAACCTTACAGACAGTCAAAGACAGCAAATCAAAGCTATTGTCACACAAGCTAAACCCCAAGCCCAAGAATTTCATCAACAACTAGAAGCTAAACGTAAAGAACTGCGCACAGAATTATTATCAAACAGTCCTGATTTGGTTCGTGTAGAAGCACTTTCCCAAGACCTAGCTAATTTAACGTCTCAAATGACAGTTTTTCGTATTCGTACAGCAACAGAAATTTCTCAAGTCTTAACTCCAGAGCAAAAACAAGTGGCACTAAAAGACTTAACAGCTATTGATCCTTTAGTTGATGAGCTTAAGGAAAATATTCAAGCTTTAGCAATGAACTCTAACTTGATGAAATAATGCTTTCTTGCTACTGTGGGGACAAGTTTGTCCCTACAGTATTAATTTATGCCAGAACAAGTTCTTATTAACTCTTTATTATTACTAGTTAGCTCACTTTTTTGTGGGCTACTATTTGTTTTTTCTCTATCACAAGTCAATAAAACACGTCATCATTTACCATTAGTTATTTTTCTGGGCTTCTTGTCAGTTTGGTATTTACTCTTAACTATTAACCAAGTCCCTAGTTTAGAAATTATTCCAAAAATACTTAGAAAAGTTCCTGTTTTTGGTCTTGCTCGACCAATTTTAATTTTTGTATTTATAGGAACGGCTCATTGTTATATTGCTGCTATTAGACAACGTGAAAAAAATATCAACCGCTGGCTAAGACCTACTAAACTTTACTTTTATGGTTTTATTTTAATTAGCAAAGTTCGCCTTTCCCTATCTGATAGATTTAATAGTCCAACTATTGCCGCAATTGCTGCATTAGCAGGGTTAATAATTGCTTTACTAACAATCTTTATTTGCTACCACAAACTTAATAAATTAGCACCTCTTACTGGACAAACACCTAGTAAATTAGGAAAGCTTTCTTGGCCCATTAGCTTTTCTATTTCTATTACTCTAATATTACTTGCTTTCTACCATACTCTACAAGGCAACACCTTACCTAGTATTTATGATAGCTATGCTTTAATTTCATTACTACCTTTAATTTTTTGGTTAATTTACTATCATACACCTTATTTATTTTTTGATATTCTAGTAAAGCGAGGCATTCAAGCATTATTTTTTGCTACTATTTTTGGCTTATATTATGGCAGTACAGCATACTTTCTAAATGCTTTTGGTGATCATTCTTTGCTATTTTATTTAGCTTTAAGCGTGATTTTTAGCTTACCCATAGGACTTTTAACTCGTCTACAAGGCATTTTAGATCGTTTTGTTGATGTTTATTTACTAGGACGTGTGCCTTTTCAAGATCTGCTAATTGAGCTAAATAATCAACTTAGCGCGTCCTCTAACTATCAAAAAGCTATTTCATTAGTTTGCGAAAGTATCAAAAAAGCTTTACGTGCTAAAAATGTCTCTTATAAAGCTGAGCAAATAGATTTGCCAAAACCAGCAATAAATTATATTCCTATTATTAACCAACAAGAATACTTAGGCTATTTACATATTGAGCCTATAGTCGGAAACCAAAGATATTTAAGTGAGGACTTAAAATTTGTTCAAATAGCTGCTACAAACCTAGCAACAACTCTTTCCCGCTTACAACTTCAACTTGAACAACAAGAAAGTAAAGTCAAGGAACTAGAATTAATTAATATTGCTAATAATTTAAGATTAAAAGCCCTACAAGCCCAATTAGACCCGCATTTTCTTTTTAATAGTATGAGTTTGATAGGTAGCCTAGTACGTAGCCAACCAGATAAAGCACGTTCGGCTGTTCAATACTTGTCTGAAGTTTATCGATATGTTTTAGATAGCTCCCGTCGTGATTTTGTTAGTGTAGCAGACGAAATTAATTTTCTACGCGCCTATTTAGATATTGAGCAACTACGTTTTGAGTCTCGTGTAAAAGTAACTTTTCAGTTATGTAATGATTTAGAAAAACTATTTATTCCTCCAATGCTACTTCAACCGCTAGTAGAAAACGCTATAAAACATGGCCTTAGCCCTAAAATTGAAGGCGGAAATCTGCTAATTAAAGCCCTAAAACTTGATCAAGAGCTAGAATTTACCATTGCTGATACTGGAGTAGGTTTTACTAAAAACAATAAGGAAAATAACGGAGTAGGTCTTTCTAATGTCCGTCAACAACTTTTAATGCGCTATAGTAGAACTTTAGAAATCTTTAGCGATTCTAAAAAAGGAACAACTATAAAATTTTCTTTACCTATAAGCCAAATAGATAAATTAAAAGAAGGATAAATTTATGAGAGTTTTAATTGTTGATGATGAATCACATTGTCGTTCAGAGTTAAGACATTTACTAACAGACTTTTCAGAGCTAGAAATTGCTGCTGAAGCAGTAAACGGTATTGATGCCCTAGAGAAATGTCGTAATTTTAACCCAGAGTTAGTATTTTTAGATATACAAATGCCTGGGCTAAATGGTTTAGAAGTAGCAGCAGCCCTAGAAAATTTACCTAAGTTAATTTTTGTTACCGCTTATGATCAACATGCCTTAAAAGCTTTTGAAGTTGGGGCAATAGATTATTTGCTTAAGCCAATTAACAGTGAGCGTTTAGCCCAAAGCATTCATCGTGTGCTTAAACAACCAATAGAAAACCAACAAACTAATCAATTAGAAACTGTAATTAAAACCTGGTCAGAAGCAAAACAAGAATATTTAGCGCGTATTGTTGGGCGTAAGGGTCAAAGAATTTTTGTCCTACCAATTGATCAAATCTACTGTTTTGAGATAGAAAGCCAGCTTTTACATGCAATTACAGAAAAAGAACGCTATTGGACAAACTATCAAATGAAGTCTATAGAAACACGTCTTGACCCTAAAAAGTTTGTTCGGGTACATCGTGAAACTATTGTAAATATTAATTATGTACGTGAAATTGCACCTATTACCAAAGAACGTTATGAAATAACTTTACATAATGGATATAAAGTAGGTGTTAGTCGTAATTATTTATCCCAAATCAAAAATTTAATACTGATCTTACGCAGCGTGTATAAAGTATTGAATTAAATGGGATTGTGTGGGAA
>CAZBMZ010000030.1:0-78679 GCA_964492845.1 uncultured Clostridia bacterium | reverse complement strand
CTATTAACCTACTTATTTTTCAATATTTATGCTCACTGCGTAAGATCAGTTATTAGAATGGGCTTAGGTAATTTATATTAACTATAAAATTATTTTTAGCTATCAACTTGACAATTTAGCCTCAAGTTAATATAACCCTCTATTTATTAATTTATCTCTACAAAAACCATCAATAAAAGGACTCCTTAAAATATGCCAAGAAAGAAAAAAGCTGTTTTGTCTCAAGAGTGGCAACTGTGGATTGCAGAAAATAAAATTAAAGGAGTTTCTGACCAAGTATTAATTGGCACTTTAGTCAATCAAGGTTTTGCGCTTGAACTTGTAGAAACAGAAGTAACAAAAGCTAGTTCTCATCCTTATATTGCTGCTGGCTATCGAATAGCAGAAAAACAAAGAAAACATGAAGCTTTGATGGATTTACAAAATAACCTTGGTCTTTTATCACGCTCTTATGGTCGAATTTTTGTAGAAGAAAATCTTTCAAGAGAAGAGTTTTTAGAGTTCTATTATTCTAAAAATATTCCTGTAGTAATTAATGGCTTAATGAAAAATTGGCCTGCTCTAAATTTATGGACATTGGATTACTTAAAATCCAAGTTTGGAAATGAAACAGTAGAAATCCAAATGGGCCGAAATTCTGACCCAATTTATGAGGAAAATTCTGACCACTTAAAACAGAAAATTAGTTTTGGTGAATATATTGATATGATTTTACAGGGTGGAGAAACCAACGATTATTATATGACAGCAAATAATCATGTAATTGAAAATGCTAAGATGAAAGCTCTTTTAGATGATATTGAAATATTTCCAGAATTTTTGCGTCCAGATCATAAGCCTAGTGAGCTATTTTTCTGGCTTGGCCCGGCTGGAACCATTACCCCGCTTCATCATGACAGACAAAATATTTTTATGGCTCAAGTAATGGGACGTAAACTTATTAAGCTTGTTGCTCCAGAACAAACACATCTAGTCTACAACCACCGTACAGTATTTAGCCAAGTTGACTGTGAAAATCCTAATTTTGAACGCTTTCCACTATTTCAAAAGGCTACAGTAATTACAGGAGTGCTAAACCCTGGGCAAGTTCTCTTTTTGCCTAATGCTTGGTGGCACTATGTACGAGCATTAGATATTAGTACTACGGTTACTTTCACTAATTTTGTTTATCCAAATCCAATTTTTGAGTGGTAGAGCTACTTAGTTCCAGGAAATTTTCAATAAATTTTTAGCAGCTTTATTTAGTTCTTGACATCTATACAAAATGAACGCTATTTTATAAGCAAAATCTATGCCACACTAGGAGTAACAAGATGTCAGACGACAAAATCCAAAAAGCCATGGAGTTTCTTTTAGAGCAACAAGCCAAATTTGATGCCCAGCAACAGATTATTCAACAAGAAATAAATAGAATGCAAATTGAATCAAATAAGAGGCAAGCTGAGATGTATGCTATGCACCAAGATATGCTTGTTGCACGCCAAGATATGCTTGTTGCACAGCAAGACATTCACACTATGCAACAGGAAATACATTTTTTACAAAATCAACAATCCGTTTCTCAAAAAAATGCTGAAGAAGACCGCAAGGCAATTTACACTGTAGCAAAAAATACTGAACAAGGATTTCTTGAAATACGCGAAGCTATTGCACATTTAATTGTTATCAATGAAAGACTTTCCAAAGTTTCTAAACAATTAACTAAAGAGGTTGCCAATAGCAATAAACGTCTTAAAAACCTAGAAAATAAAAATTAAAGTTTGGCAAAAAGGAGAACAAAAATGCTAGACGACAAAATCCAGCGAGCAATAGAATTTCTTTTAGAGCAACAAGCTAAATTTGATGCCCGTCAACAAGCTGCACAGCAAGAAACACTTACCACACAACAAGATACGCGCAGAATGCAAACTGAAATGCATGAGATGCGACAAGATATGCACAGAATGCAAACTGAAATGTATACAATTCGACAAGATATGAAAGAAGGTTTTGCTGAAACAAGAGAAGCTATTTCACACCTAATAACTATTAATGAAAGACTTTCTTATGTTTCTGAAAGCTTAACTAAAGGTCTTGCTAACACTAATAAACGTGTTAAAGCACTAGAGAATAAAGCTAAGCCATAATCATTAGTTTTATTGCGGCTAATAGTTTACTTAAATGATTCAACTTAGCTAGCACGCTCAATAAAAAATCGAGCTATTTCTTCCAACGCCCAACCAGGTCTTGATAAAGCTTTGACCGATGCAACAGCAGATTCCGCTAATTCCTTTGCCCTTTTACGAGACGCTTCAATCCCATGTAAAGCAACATAAGTTGCCTTTTGCACATTAGCATCTTTTCCAGCAGTTTTACCTAGCTGTTCACTCGTAGCTAGCACGTCTAATAAATCATCCGTAATCTGAAAAGCTAGTCCAGCAGTTTTACCATAACTAGTTATTAATTCTAGTTCATCAGGGTTTGCACCACCCATAATTGCACCAACTCGCACAGATGCAGTAATTAAAGCTCCGGTTTTAGCACTATGAATATAATCTAGGGTTTCTGCTGTTACTGGTTTTCCTTCAGAAATAATATCTACAACTTGTCCCCCAATTAGTGCATTAATAGTTCCAGCAGCACTAGCAATTTCTGTAATTACTTCAATTTTATTAAGTTGTTTTTCTGGTGGAACAACTAATTTTGCTACCACTTCAAAAGCTCGTGTAAGTAGGGCATCGCCAGCCAAGATTGCCATTGCTTCACCATAAACTTTATGACAAGTTGGACGACCTCGACGCAGATCATCATTATCCATTGCTGGTAGATCATCATGAATTAACGAATAGGTGTGAATCATTTCCAAAGCACTAGCAATTGGATACAGCAGTTGCGGTGCAACTTGAAAGGCTTCTCCTGAAGCAATAACTAAAATAGGACGTAAGCGTTTACCACCTGCAAACATACTATAGCGCATTGCTTGATGTATTTCTTTTGGTCGAGTGTCTTCTGTGGGCAATAGTTTATCTAACCAGCGATCAACTTCTTGACCACGATCTTGCAAATACTCTGCTAATGTCATTAAATCCTCAAAAATTTATTTATAGATTTTGTGTCCTACCAGGCTAGACGGCTACGGCGAGCAACTAGGTTAGCTAATTCTAGTCCATCTTGGTAGTCTTCAATGGAAAAAACTATGCTATTATTGCGACCTTGTACCACATAAACAAGGTCTGTTAGCAGACGTGTACGACTACGAAAAGCTTTTAACTCTACTACTTCATCCCAATTAATCATAGTAGAACGTAAAATTCCTTGATAATGAATCCCTCTACTATTAGCAGTAATATTAATGCGGGAAAAACTCCACCCCATCATAATCAAAAATAACCCTATTAAAGCAGAAGGTACTGTCCAAATTAAGATTTGCTTAATAAATAATACTACGGCTAAAACTAACAGCAAAAAACCTATACTAAAAAGTACATACTTAAAGCGGTTACGAAAAGGAAACTCTCTTTCCTCAATAAGCATGCTAGAGGTTGATACAGGAGTATTTATTACTGGAGAGTTAGAAACTGGTGTTGGTTTATCTACTGAAGCAACCGCTATGTCATTATTTGGCACCAATGCCAAAGGAGTAACTCTAGGAGTAGAAGCAGATTTTACAAGTGAAGGTTTAGGGTTTTGTAAAGTAGTAGCAACACTTAAAGGTGTAGCTTGATTAACTAGATCAGGTGTTTCTTGAACAATAAAATCAAACCTGAGTTTAGGCCCTCCAACACCAAATTCTACTACGTCCCCATTAGCTAACTTAACTTGGTCAATTCGTTTACCGCTAATATAAGTGCCATTAGTAGATTTTAAGTCTTTTAAGATTACGCTTCTGCCTTCTAGTAAAATTTCTGCATGTCGTGTAGAAGCGCGAGTATCATTAGCAGCTAAACGAATTTGTGAACCAGGTGCGCGACCAATAGTCAAGGGTAACGCGGTAAATGTCTCGCGTTCATCTTGTTTTAAGCCAGACATATGTGTCACGGTTAGTCGTAGGCTAATCATTCTCATTAGAAAAAGGTTTACTTAAAATGCTACCATCTTGCCCTTTGACTAGTAACTCAACTTTTCTTTCTGCTTCATCTAATTGTTGCTGACAATAGCGTGATAAGTTTATCCCTCGCTCAAATAGTTCTAAAGCTCGTTGTAAGGGAAGATCTCCTGTTTCCATCTCAGCAACAATTTTTTCTAATTCTGTTAAAGAACTCTCAAAAGTTTGAGACATTTGTCCTCCCAGTCAAAATTAGCAAAATTTTTTTTATTTTAACCTGAATGCTAACGATTAGCACCTAGATATTTATTTAATTACGCCTCGCTGGGAAGACTCAATAAATTTAACTAAATAATCTATTTCTGTAATGCCTGCTAGCTCAGTTTTAATTCGCTCTAAAGCCTGTGTAGTATTTAATTTAGAGGTAAGGAGTAACTTAAAAGCATGTCCAATTTGTCCAAGTAACTCACTAGAGAAACCTCTACGTTTTAATCCAATAGTATTTGGCCCGTAGCATTTAGCATGATTTCCAACAGAACGCGCATAAGGTAGAGCATCTTTTACTACTACAGAATAAGCACCTATAAAGGCGTGTTCACCAATACGACAAAATTGATGTATTCCGCTATAGGCTCCAATTGTAACATTGTCAGTTACTTCAACATGTCCAGCTAAAGAAGCACCATTAGCAAAAATTACATTACTGCCAACTATACAATCATGCGCAATATGGGACTGAGCCATAAAAAAGTTATCATCTCCAACTTTTGTTAGCCCACCACCGCCAACCGTTCCACGATGAACAGTAACAAACTCACGAAAAACGTTTCTTTTACCAACAATTAATTTTGTTTCTTCACCTTTATATTTTAAGTCTTGAGGAATTTGCCCTAAACAAGCATACGGAAAAAGCTTACTGTCTTGTCCGATTTCTGTTGGCCCGTCAACACAAGCATGTGCGCCAATCTCTACATTGTCATGTAGAACTACGCCATCACCAATAATTGCATAAGGGCCTATTTTTACAGTTTCGGCTAATTCTGCTTGAGGGCTAATAATCGCACTAGGATGTATTGCCACTTTTGTAAAGCCTCCAAACAATTAGCTTTTTTTAGTTATTTGATTAATATCTAAGGGTTTTGACTCTAAGGAGTTACGATCAACAATAATTGAGCTAACTTCTGCTTCTGCCACTAACTTATCATCTACATAAGCTTCGCCCCAAAGCCGACAAAGCCGGCTTCTTAACTTTAACAGAGTCATTTTAAGCTTAAGCGTATCTCCTGGTACAACAGGACGACGAAACTTTGCTTTATCAATTCCAGTAAAAAGCATTATTTTTGTTTGAGGTTCGTCTATTGTTCCAAGCAGTACAAGTCCCCCAGCTTGAGCCATTGCTTCAATTATTAATACACCAGGCATAACAGGCGCGCCAGGAAAATGCCCCTGAAAGAAAGGCTCGTTGAAGGTAACATTTTTTATTGCTGTAATACTTTTTCCAGGGTCAAATTCTATTACTCGGTCAATTAATAAAAAAGGATAACGATGAGGTAAAATTTGTTGTATTTGGGTTGAGTCTAATATTATTTCCATAAGAGTTTTTTCTAGTGTAAAATTTTTAAGCCACAGTTTTATCTGTGGCTTAAAAGTTAAGCATCTTTTATCTTTGTGCCGGTTCAGGTGGTGCGCCTGCAACAGGATTTAGCTTGTTATATTCCTTAATAAAATCTTCTGTAACATTTATTGCTGGGTTAAGAAATACTAGCCCACCTTGTGCAGCAGCAGGTAAATCAAAGATTACAACAATTTGACGTTGGCTAGCATAGGACTCCAAAAACTTACTTAATTTTTCTTGAATAGGCCCTAAAACTAATTGTGAACGTTTCTCTACATCTTGTTGATAGTCTTCTTTTTCGCGTTCAAATTCTTTTTTTAAGCCATTAAATTGGTCTTGTTTTTGGCTAAAAACTTCTGGCTTTATATTTCCACCAGCAGCTTTTATTTCTTCTTCTAACTTAACCATTTGGCCTTGCAAACCTTCTATTTTTTGACGACGTGGTTGAAATTCAGCCTCTAGTTTATCTAGTTGCTTTTTCATTTCTCCAATTCCTTCAGCAAATGCACGTGAATCTATCACAGCAACTTTGCCTTCTGATAAAGGAGCTATTGTACTACCACCACCAGCTTTATTAGTTTGTGCAGTTGATTTTACTGCTGATCCTTGAGCAAAACTACTTATTGTACTAATAAGTAAAATTACAGTTATTAATAAAATTTTTCTAATCATACTACCTCATAAAATAAACTATATTGTTTCACTTAGAGTTATTTAGCCAAGTGATAATTACTAAGCTATATATTTTAGTGTCTTTTAAGACATCAAAAGATTTTTGAAAAATCAACAAATTTTGCTTAAGCAATTTTCCAGTTTATTGTGGTGGTTGAGGGGGTGCGCCACTAGAACCTTGCTTATTATATTCTTTGATAAAATCTTCTGTGATATTTGTCCCTGGATTTAAGAATACTAATCCAGCCTGTGCAGCAGGAGCAAGATCAAAAACTACTACAATGTCACGACTAGCAGCATAAGTTTCTAAGAATTTTAACACTTTTTCTTGTAGAGGCCCTAAAGCTACTTGGGAGCGTTTTTGATAATCTTGTTGAAAATCCTCTCTTTTGCGTTCAAATTCTTTTTTTAAGGATTGTAATTTATCAGCCTTTTGCCGACCAGCAGTTGGATCTTTTTCTTTTCTAACATCATCATCTAAGGTAACTAATTGTTGTTGCAAACCTTCTAATTCTTTTAGACGCGGTTGAAATTCACCTTCTAGTTTGTCTAGTTGCTTTTTCATTTCTGTGATCCCTTCACCAAAAGCACGGGAATCTAGTATAGCAACTTTACCTGTAGGCAAATTATTGCCTTGAGCAGTGCTTTTTACTGCTGAACCTTGGGCATAAGTCATTACTGTTAATGTAAAGACCATTAATATAACCGCTAATAAACGCTTAACCATAAGTTTTTTAAAAACTCCCTTTCAAAAACAATAAAACTGATGAAAAATTTTAGCTCTACTTACTTTAATTTAGGATGTTTGTTAGTAGGTAACAGGCAAGCAAGTAAAATAAATTCTCATTATAACTAACTACTATTTTCAGCGCAACCAAAGCAAAAAGAAAAAACTAGTGCTATGAAATTTACGTAGTTTATGATGCTTTATCTATAATGCCCAAGCTAATAGCTGTAGGATAATCAATTAGCCCTGTTGGACGTAGATTATTATCATTTTGATAGCTGATAATAGCCCGTTTTACAGATGGACTAATACGACTTCTAGGAGTTGAGCTTAAGTAGCCTAATTCTTTTAGTTTTACTTGTGCTTGATATATAGTGCTAGCATCTGTAAATATTTTATCTTGCTCTGTTTCGCTAAATTTAGGCTTCTCAGCTAGATTTGCATTAGGAATACGTAAGGGCTGAGTTAGAAGAAGTCCAAATTCAGTACCTGGTTTTACTATTGCTTCTTGACCCTTAGTAAGTAGTACTCCTAGCACTCCTGCGCCTACACCAATTGCAGCACCAATTCCTGCACCCTTACCACCACCAGCAATAGCACCAATTGCAGCACCTCCAGCAGCACCTCCACCAATAAAAACCGCTGTGCGTTTACCAGAAGAACCTTCAACATGGCCTTCACTATCAATCTTGCTTTCATCTTTATTTAAGCTAGTTAGTTCACCAACAACACTTATTGCCCGATTAGAAGGTAAAACTAGTCGTTCAAAGTTTATTCCAATAGTTCCAGATTTATTTCCTTTTTTAGCGGGTTCAACAGAAATTACTCGGCCTATTACTGTTGAGCCTGTCGGTAAAACTGAGAGTTGATTAGCTTTAACATCTTCAAATAATTCTGCTTGAAATTTATCACCTATTTTAGCCGTAGCAGAACTAAGCTCTGACTTCATTCTTAGCTTTAGAATTGTGTCAGGGGATATAATGATCTCTTTTCTGGTTACAGTAATTTTATCATCTACCGACTTATTATTTTGTGCAGTTTTATTAATACTATCTCTAGAATCATTGGAGTTGTTTGTATCTGTTTGACGTTGCGGAGTTGGCAAAGTTCTTGGCTGGTTTTTGTCAGGTTTATCCTGATTAGTTTCATTTGTACTAGGATAATTATTAGCTAAATTTTCATTACATCCACAGGGAATATCTATTTCTCCAAGATCTTCTTTGCCTTCACCAAAGGCTTTCCATTGCCCACGCATAGGGGCGCATTTACTAGTAAAAGAAAAGCCAAAACTTTTATCCCCTGTTGTTGCACCATCTCCATTAGGAATAATTGGGTAAGTAGGACTAAATTCTAGTCCTGATAGTTTACCTTTCCCTATTTTGCTATCATAAAAATTACTTAATTCTGAAACTTGCCATCCATCAGACTCTAAATTTTCTATAGCTTTATAAGCTTTTTCACCACAAGGAAAAATTAATCTAAACCTCTCTATTGATTTATAGTTTAATCGTCCATTATCAAGCTGCTCTAAAGTATAATTATATAAATAACTATCCTTATCACGGCTTACCAAAACACTTACCTTAAAGCGAAACTCAGAACGTTCATTAGCAGAATTGCGTGATAATTTAGGGCGTTGTTTCTGTGCTAAAGTATTAAGAGGTAAAAAAGAAAAAATAAGCATCAGCACAAGACAAAAACTTTTAATTTTTAAGCTAGATCGGCAAAACATTAATTTCTCCCTACTAAAAGAAGTGTAAAAACACAGCTTTATAATTTATTGATTTACAATGAGTTATATACTAATTTTTGTTAGATTAGCTGTTGTGCAATCCTTAGACGATTCTATAAACAGAAGTGTTGGCTAGCAAGTAAAAACATTTCTCCTAAGCTAAAAATAAGTAGGAAAAGATTGTTGACATAGAAAAACTTATTGTATTAATCTGGTAAAGATTTTGAAAAAGACTTTCAAAATCTTATTCGTTTTTAGTAACTAGAACCTTTGATGCGGCAACATCAAAGGTTCTTTTGCACAAACTTTGTATTGTGTGGGTCACAAACTATAAGAAGTGTGCTGGAGCCTATCCTAACACACTTCTTATTCATTACAAAACTACCTATTCATAGCAAAAATTTGACTTATTAAAACTATTTAAGAGTTTATTCTTTCTGAATACACAAATTTTATACTATTGTTTCTTAAATCTATATGATCAATTCGACTATTATTCTTAATTTTTATTTCATTCAATCATTTTATTTAAATACTGAACTTGCCATTAGCAAAACCTGCTAATTTTTGGCGTTTTTTAAGGAGAAAGTAAATCAATGAAGACAAAAAATTTTCAAGCTGGGCAATCTAAAAAGTCAAAATCTTTATTAGCACTTGGCACCCTAGGAACATTACTAACATTCCCAACATTTGATAACACATTTAAGCCTGTTTATGCTTGGGATTTAACAACTTTAGCTACTCAATCACAAGACATAGCTACTTATAACTTTAGTATTCCTGCTAGTACAGTTGGTATAGCATTAGCTGCTTTTGAAAAAACTACCGGCCAGCAAATATTAGTTTCAAACAACGCTATCAAAGACATTGCTTCACCTGGCGTTAATGGTACTTTTTCATCTGAAGAAGCATTAAAACAAATCTTAAAAGGAACAAATGTCACTTATAAAACTCTTGGTACGGGAGTAATATCTATTGAACTTACAGCAACTTCCGATGTAATACAAGTTACTGATAGCGTCCAGATATTAACTTCCCCAAAATTTACTGAACCTCTAAGAGATACTCCACAAACTATTAATATTGTTTCTAAGCAAACCTTGCAAGATCAAGGTGTTACAACACTGCGCGATGCTCTTCGTAATGTTGCTGGGGTAAGTCTTGCTGCTGGTGAAGGTGGAAACCAAGGTGATAACTTAACAATTCGTGGTTTTGGCGCACGTAATGACCTATTTATTGATGGAATGCGTGATTTTGGTAATTATTTTCGAGACTCATTTAATGTTGAACAAGTTGAAGTATTAAAAGGCCCTTCATCTGTAACCGTCGGGCGTGGTTCAACAGGTGGCGCAGTTAATCAATCTTATAAATCACCTCAGCTAAGATCTTTTGTTGATGGCACAGTAGAATTTGGTAGCGATGAAACAAAGCGCGTAACTTTAGATATAAATGAACCTGTTGCTAAATTAGGTAAAAACACAGCTTTTAGACTTAACTTAATGGGACATTATTCTCAAGTTGCAGAGCGAGATATTGCAGAAAACCGTCGTTATGGTTTTGCTCCATCTTTAGCTTTTGGTATTGGAACAAAAAGACAAGTAACTCTTAACTATTTTCATCAATCTGCTAATGATATTCCAGATTATGGAATTCTTTACTTGTTTGATCGTCCAGCCCCAGTTGATAGAAGAAATTACTATGGTTTTAAGAACAGCAATTTCTTAAGAACTAATGTTGATATTGGCTCTATTAAATATGAAGAACAGTTTAATGATAATATAGGTATTCGTAACCAACTACGTTATACAAAATACACTCGCGCAGGCTTAATTACCGCACCACGCAATACAGGAACAGTTACTTTAACAACACCTCTTGATCAAATTAGGGTAAACCGAAATCAAGTTTCTATAGATGCAGAAGAGTCTTTTTTACAAAATCAATTTGATGTAACTACTAAATTTCAAACAGGCTTTATCAAATATACTATAGTTGCAGGTTTAGAAGGTTCTCGTGAAACTTCTAACGTTCTACGTCTTACTTTTACTGGTGTACCTACAGCAAGTTTACTAAATCCTAATACTAATGAGCCTTTTTCTGGTACATCAACAGCAACTTCCAATACTCGTACAACCAGCACCACCTTTGCTACTTATTTCTTAGGTACAGTAAAATTAGCAGAAAGAGTTGAATTAGTAGGTGGTGTTCGCTTTGACCGTTTTGATGTTAACTTTGAACAATTTCTTGGTAACCTTCCAAACCGAGGTAAATTTAACCGTTTAGATGAAGTTGCTACTTATCGTGGTGCGTTAGTTATCAAACCAATGGAAATTGGTAGCCTTTATTTTAGCTATAGCACATCTTTTAACCCTTCAGCAGAAGCATTTGCACTTAATGCTAATACTACAAATGTAAAACCTGAAGAAAATAGAACTTTTGAAGTTGGCACAAAATGGGATTTACTAGCCAAAAAATTCTCTGTTCGTGCTGCTGCATTTAGAATAGAAAAAACAAATGCCCGCGAAACTGATCCTAGAAATCCTTTGCTAACAGTTCTAGCAGGCGCACAAAGAATAGATGGTTTTGAATTTGAAACTAATGGAAGAATAACCGACAAACTACAAGTTAACACTAGCTATGCTTTCCTAGATAGTGAACTTTCTGCCTCTGCTTTTTTCCCTGATAGAGTTGGTAATCAACTACCTAACGTTCCAAAACATACTGCTAGCATTAACACTACTTATGACTTACCTTTCCGCTTAAACACTGGTGTTAGCATAAGATTTGTTGATAGTCGTAACTCTAGCTCAACTGCTCCAACTGACCCTGTTACAGGACGTATTAGAAAAGTAGATAGCTACACTGTAGCTGATATGTTTGTTAAACGTAGAATTAATGAACGTGCTGAAATACAAGTCAACGTTTACAATTTAAGTAACAAGTTTTACATTGATCAACCTCACCCAGCACATTTAGTACCTGGTGCAGGTCGTTCAGTTAAAGTTGGACTTAATTTCAAATTAAGATAGTTGGAGATTTATTTAGTGTTACTCTCAATTCCAGAAGTATTAACTGCCGAGCAAGTTAAACAAGCTCGGCAAATGTTAGACAAAGCTAAGTGGGTTGATGGCCGCATCACAGCAGGCCATCAATCTGCTAAAGCAAAAAATAATTTGCAAATCCCAGAAGATCACCCAACAGCACAAAAACTAGGTCAAATGATCATTTCCTCGTTACAAAAAAACGCTTTGTTTATTTCGGCGGCATTACCTGCTAAGGTTTTTCCGCCTTTATTTAACCGCTATCAAGGCGGCCAATCATTTGGAACACATGTTGATAATGCTATCCGTCAAGTACCAAATACTGCTTATTACATTCGTACAGATCTTTCAGCTACACTCTTTTTAAGTGAACCAAATGAATATCAAGGTGGAGAACTTGTAGTAGAAGATACTTATGGAGTCCAGCAAGTTAAATTACCTGCCGGACACCTAATTTTGTATCCTGCAACAAGCCTTCATCACGTCCGACCAGTTACAGAAGGCTCTCGCACTGCATCGTTTTTTTGGATCCAAAGTATGGTCAGAGATGACGCAGAGCGTACACTGCTTTTTGATTTAGATATGGCTATTCAAAAATTAAATAAAGATACTCCTACTCATCCATCAGCTATACAACTTACAGGGGTTTATCATAATTTACTAAGACGTTGGGCAGAGGTTTAATTTTATAAATTACTCTCTTGTAACTGCTTGTTTAATAAAGGATTTATTGCTATATGAAATATTTTCGTAAATTTATCTTTTGGCTACACTTAATAGCCGGTTTAGTTGGTGGAATAGTAATCTTTATTATGTCTATAACTGGGGTTCTATTAGCTTTTGAGTCACAAATTACTAAATTTGCTGAAAAAGAAATGCGTATAGTGCAACCTCCAAACGCAGAAACTCCTCGTTTAAGCCCACATGAAATATTTACCAAAGTACAAGCAGCTAATCCTAAACTTAAGCCTACAGGAATAACTGTATATTCTGACAAAGATTTAGCTATCACTATTGCTTTAGGACGCGAAGGAATTTTATATGTAAATCCTTATACAGGTGGCGTTTTAGGTGAAGGTTCAAAGAAAACTCGCGCATTTTTTCATGTGACAACAGATCTACATCGCTGGCTTGCAATGCATAGAGAAAATCGCGCTATTGGTCGAGCAGTTACAGGTTTTTGTAATACAGCATTTTTATTTCTAGCTATAACAGGTATTTATATTTGGTGGCCTAAACAATTGACCCATCAATACTTGCGCCCAATAACTACTTTTAGGCCAAACTTAAAAGGTCGTGCGCGTGATTTTAATTGGCATAATGTTATTGGTTTTTGGTCTTTGCTCATACTAATTATTATTACTGCTACAGGAATGGTTTTTTCTTACCAATGGGCAAACAATCTTATTTATACAATTACAGGTAATGAAGCACCTAAACGCCCTAGCAGCCCTCCAAACCAAGCTCAAGGCGGCCAAAATAGAGAAACAGAAATAGAAGTTCCTGCTAATCTTAATCAACTTTGGGAAAAGGCAGAAAAAACAGTTCCTACTTGGAAAATGATTAGTCTTAGATTTCCAACAAATCCAAATCAACCTATCTCTTTTTCTATTGATGAAGGTAAATCATTTAATCCTTTTGCTCGTTCACAACTAACACTTAATGTAACTACAGCAGAAATAACTAAGTGGGAACCTTATGAGCAACTTAACCAAGGTCGTAAACTTCGTTCTTGGGTGCGCTCATTACACACAGGAGAAGCAGCAGGACTTCCGGGCCAAATCATAGCTTTTATTGCATCTTTAGGCGCGTGTGTACTTGTTTACACAGGTTTTGCACTAGCTTGGAGACGTTTTACAAATTGGAAAGCAACTCGTAGCAAAACACCTACTCCTGCTAATTAGCAATTTGGCTAATTAGCTAAACTTAACTAGTTTTTCTTTACTCATCCTAATACAAGCAATTTTTCATATTTTTATAGAGAAATTGCTTGTTTCTTTTTTATAAAACCCAAATTTATTTAATGTAATTTATTGTAAACAAAACTAGCACTATGTTAGACTCTGAAAAACTGTTCCCTAACAAAAAATATTATGTTAAGTAAATTAAAATTCTCTAAAAATAATACCTCCTCAAACAATACTAATTTTATTGATTTTGAAATGTTACCCGCAGAACGTAAAAGCCGTCCGGCTGTTGCAATGTGCATGGGCTGTACAAGTTGTTGTTGCTGTTGTTGTTGTGTTCATACAGCAGGAGGAATTGTTGGGGCCGTCATAGCTACTAAAGTAGCTTCAAATGCAGTCAATCCTCAATTTATGGCTGGGCAACGCACTAAATATAACTATAATCAACAAAACAACCCAACAACTAATGCTCAAGCATCTGTAAAAAAAGTAACTATGGCTTATTGGGTAACTTTAGGCATTCTTAGTGCAGTGTCTTTTCTTATAACATTTATTCTTGCTTCTAACATTGAACTAACAGTTATTGCTTATTTTGGTGTTGTGTTGCCTATTATACAAATAGCAACGCTGGTTATCTCACTTTTAGCTTTACTTGCAGTTCCTGATCGTAATACAGCTTTTAAGGCTCTATTAAAAATTGCTGCTGGTAGCATTGCAGGTATAATTCTTGGCATAATGGTTATGATTACAGGTGCAATTGTATTAGGAGTTTTCTAAAAATACTAAAAAATAATGTCTACAGAAAATCAAGAAAATCAAACAGAAAATCAAACAGAAACGCCAAAACCTAAAACGTCAATGGCTATAAAATTATTGTTAGCCTTAGCCGTGATTTCTACTTTATTCTTTTTTGCCTTTATCATTAGGGGCAGTTGGGCTAGCACAACTCCAAAAATTCCTACTTCCGTTGAACAAGGCACTGTCACCCAACTTTATTTAACCCCTAGAGGACAAAAAGAAATCCATTGCTATAGCGTTCTAAATTATCCAGCTAAAGACGTTTGGCAAGTAGTAACAGACTACGAGCATTTTGCAGAAATTTTTGGCGGGAAATTTTGGTCAATTAAAATAAGTAAAGTAGAAAAGAAAGAAAATAATATTTTTCATATGGCTGGCGAAGTAACTTCTACTATTGGCACTTGGCCTATGGACGTAGACATAACCCACACAGAAACACCTGATAAATATATTGCTTCTTGGGATAAACCAGGCGATGTAGTAAAAATTAATCGTGGTAGCTGGACAATTACACCTATTTCAGCAGATAAAACTTTAGTGGTCTATTCCCTAGAATCTCAAATTTCACCTTTTCCACAATTTGTTACAAACAATGTGTTTTTAAGTCAGCTAAAACCTGTAATTAAAGCTGTAGAAAATAGACTAAAAACTACTAAGTAATCAATGAAAGATATCTTGCAAAAATCTTTTAAGTTTGCTTTTCCTTTTACCATTATCAGCAAGCAAAACACTGTTAAATTAGTTGCAGGCGAAGATTATCGCTACACTTTAACAGGCGCAAATTTAGATTCCTGGCTTCCTTCGCTACTTGCAAAGATTGATGGCAACACTTCAACAAAAGAAATATTAGAAAACCTTGACGAAACCCTAAAACAACAAGCCCTAGCCATTTTAGAAAGGCTTTATGGCGAGCGTGTTTTAATTGAAAACTTTCTCTTAAAAACTAATCTAACAGAAAACTACAAACTAAAAGTTTTTGGTAGCGGAAAAGTTTTTGAGCTACTACAAAATGTAGCAGAAAAAGAATCTAGCAAAAGTAGTCAAAAAACAGTAAAAATTCTTTGTCAAGATCGTCTGGATTACCAGCAAATATTAACTTTTAACCAACAAAGATTAGCTGAAAATTCTTTGTTTTTATGGGTAAGTTATGGAGCAATGACAAGAGGTTTTGTTAGTCCAGTATTTTTTCCTAATATTGGGGCTTGTTTAGCCTGCCTAATCACACAATTTAAGCGTCTTTCTCCAGCACCGGAAATCTACCAGGATTTAATAGAACATGCTCAAGACTTAAAAAATATTAACGCTGTAAGTTTTCCTGATTACGGCGTTAAAATGCTTGAACAATTAGTTTTATGGAAACTCTCGCTGCTACAACAACCAGAATTACCCGCTAGCATTTATCGACTTCATGTTTTAGAAACAAGTTCTTTAGAAATATCCTCGCATCAAGTTTTTATAGCTCCTGATTGCCCAGAATGTCGCCAAGGGGTTTAGCTATGAAAAATCTTGATTTATGGACAGAAAGCCGATTTAGCGGACTTTTTACTAGCTTTGGAGAAATTGCACCTAGAGCTTATGACCCAGAAGTTTTTATGTGGGGTGCAACTCTTGCATCTTCTGGATTTAATAACAAAAGCCTAAATGTTGGTGGTGCAGCATGGACAAAAGAAGCGGCAAGAATGGCTTGTATTGGAGAAGCTATTGAAAGATTTCAAGCTAGCCCCTTGCCCCAAGATAAATTTATTCAAGCAAGCGTTAACTCTTGGCCTTTAGACGAAACGCTTGTAAAACCTGATAAATGGGTCTTATTTCACGATGAGCAATACAAGCAAAAAGATTTTCCATTTACTAAATTTACTAACAATACAACTTGTAATTGGGTATGTTTTCGTAGCTTTGATAGCGGACTCCCCTATTGGATACCCGAAGAGCTTGCTTATCTTTTTCCTCGCTCAGAGTTAAGTTGCTCAACAGATAATCACCAAAGTTTATGTGCTTCTATTTCAACAGGGCTTTCCGCAGGCCATTTAGGTCATGCGATCTTGTTACGAGGCTTGCAAGAAGTAATTGAGCGTGATGGCATTATTGGGGCTTGGTGGGAAAGCTACCCACTAGAAGAATATCCAGCTAATTTTGTCTTTTCACTTCTTGACCCAAAAATTAAACATAGGGTTATCAGACCTAACCTTACATATAAATTTTACCGAATTGATTCGCCTTATAGCTCAAACATTACAATTGTAAGTGTTGAAGGGCTAGACCTAGAAGGTTATTGTTTTAGTGCAGGTGCGGCTTGTCGTGAGACTATAAAAGAGAGTTGGTTAAAGTCTATTTTAGAAGCAATTCAGGGTAGATATTTTGTTAGGTACTTAAAAAGTGAAATTAGCCAAGGTAAAGCTAAACCGACTATTCCAACAGACTTTTCCGAACATGCTGTTTACTATAGCATCTATCCAGAAAAGCTATCTTCAACAGTTCTACACAAAGCAAAAAAAATAAATAATTTGCCAACATTTGATCAAGAAAATCTTAATATTTTGTCAGAAAAACTTGGAGATAGCCGCCCAATATTATTTCGCAATATGACACCAACAAATATTGATCAAACTGCCAACTGGCAAGTGTTAAAAGTTGTAGTCCCAGGATTACAACCCTTACACGGCAATCATAATTGGCCGCATCTTGGTGGTAAGCTATGGGGAGCGAAAAACTTAGAAGATTGGTCAAAAATACTTCCTCATCCTTTTGCTTAAATGCTTGATTAATTAAAATCTGTGGACTCAAAAAGAAAATATTTTTACCGCTATGAACTTGACCAAACAAAACTTCCTGATTTTTTTGAAGGAATAATTCAGGTAGAACAGGAAGGGGCTATTCATTCTTCGCGCACTTATCCAGGTTACCCTCAATGGAAGTTAGAAAAAGTAAAGCCAAAACTCTGGTCAAATTTAGAAAAAACTCTTTTGTCTCGTCGTTCTGCTAGAGAATTTGAAACAGAAATGTTTTCTTGCAAAACTCTTAGTCGACTACTTTTTTTTAGTCATGGTGTAACGGGCCAAAATTCTCGCGGGCCAACTCCATCATCAGGCGATCTACAATCTTTAGAGCTTTATTTAGTAATTTTTCAACCTTGCTGGGTTGATTCAGGGCTTTATCATTATGACCGGCAAGGTCATTATCTTTCACAAATTGCTAAAGGAGCTAACTACAATGATTGGAAGCAATTAATTCCTTCAATGGTACACTTTGAAGGCGGGTCACTACTTTGGATATTGGTTGGTGATGGTGCAAGAATCACTAAAAAATATGGTGAGCGAGGCTATCGCTTCCTTTTACTGGAAGCAGGACATTTAATGCAAAATCTTTGTTTACTTTCTACACAAGAAAATTTAGTCACGCTTCCATTAGGAGGATTTTTTGAAGAAGCTGTAGCAAAAGAACTACATCTACCTACAAGCGATGTAGTTCTTTATGTTGGTGTTTGTGGAAAATTAACAAGGGGGTAGTCCCATTGTAAGCGCGACAGCACTATATTCTGGGTGAGTGTCGCCTGATAATGTTCGGATTATCAAAGGCGGTTCTTGCCAAGTTTGATTGCGAAAAGATTCTGGTAAATGATCAGAGCGCACCATTGCAAACACAGAAAGTAGCGGCAAGTCGCCTTCCTTAAATATAATTGGACGTTGACGAACAATTGTAAGTCCTGCTTCTTTAGCTCCATTGATAACACGTTTAGCTTGATGGTCTGGAAGAATTGGAAATACACAAGCAAACATCCCTCCCCAATCTAAATGTTCAGAAGCAACTTTACAATAATCAACAATGGATCCACGAAGTTCAAATCTACAAGCAATTTTTTGAGGATGCGCCCCATGAATGCCAGCATCCATTGGGAAGTAAGGAGGACTACCTAAAATTAAATCAAATTTTTCATCTTTAGAAATAAGTTCTGGATCCCGAAAATCACCCTGACGAATTTCATAACGACTTTCTAAACCATTGAATTTAATTGATTTATGTGCTAACTGGACGCTAATTTCTTGTGCTTCAATAGCAACTACTCTAACTCCTTGGAGTTTCCAAGCTACACTCATACCAACGCTACCTGTACCACTACCAAGATCCAACACATTTCTAGCACTAGGACACCATGCCGTTCCATACCATGCCGTAAGCAAATCATCTGTAGAATATCTATGGCCTTTACTTAACTGAAAAATTCTATAATGCCCACAAAGAGCATCCAAAGTTTCATCTGAATTTGGTTGAAGATCAGGATTATCTGAAGGAGAAACCCAAGGGCCGGGTTTAGCCCAATTTTTAAAGAAATGGCTTTCATTCCATACAAAAGTCATACAATCTATTTCCTAATTATTCACTTTTATAAACTTTCCTAGGATTTGGTACTAAGTCTTTAAGATTTTCCGCCTTTTCAGATCTTGCTTCTAGATGGCTATCCAGGCTAATTCTTTCATCAAAAACAAAGCACTCACCTTCATAGTGCGCTTCTCCGCACTCTTCAAAGTATTTTAAGATACCACCATCTAATTGATAAACATCCTTAAACCCTGATTTCATAGCAATTACAGAAGCTTTTTCACATCGTATTCCACCTGTACAAAACATTACCATAGGTTTTAGTTTGGATTCTTCGGGCAGTGACTTTAACTTTTCTGAAAACTCACGAAAATGTTTCAAATTCAACTGTTTAGCTTTTTTGAATGTCCCAAACTCAATTTCAAATTCGTTTCGAGTATCTAAAAACTCAAATTCACGATTTTCATCTAACCATAGCTTTAATTCACTAGGGCTTATATGAGTACCTGTTAATACTGCGGGTTTTATATCATTATCACCTGCTGGGATAATTTCTTTTTTTATTTTGACCAAATATCTTTTATATGGAACCGAGTTTGAGTAACTTTGCTTATAATTTAGGTTTGAACCAAAGGGATATTTTTCAATCGATTGTTGGAAAGTTCTGATATTTTCCTCAAGTCCTGCAAGACAGCCGTTTATCCCTTCACTACTAAGCAGAATAGTCCCTTTAAGGTTTAATTCTTGACCTAATTCTCGTAAAAGATTACGTAGATCTACAAGATCTGATAGTTCCACAAAACGATAAAAAGCAATATTAAGTATTTTTTGATTTATATTTGACTCACTCACTTTAAATATGCCTTACTGCTTGGTTTAAGTTTCAGTTTTCATGAAAAAACGTATCATAGCACAAATTTTTAATAGCTGAAAAATGGTTAAGAGCTTAAGTTTTGCTCAATAAAATCATCTAACTCGTCAATATCAGCCAAAATTTTACTAAACTTTTTACCAAATTCTGTTAATTGGTATTCAACTTTAGGTGGAGTTTCTGGATAAACTTGTCTATCTATAATTTTATAGCGAATTAGCTTACGAAGTCTTTCATTAAGCACTTTAGTTGTTATTCCTTCAATGCTTCGCTCTATAGCTCCCGGTCTAGAAATGCCACTGCAAATAGTTTGCAACACCATCAAAGACCATTTACAGCCAATTATATCTTCTATCATCCGGCTAGCGGGAATTGTAGCTTTGCTAGTGTTGTTTTTAACAAGTTTTATCTCACTCATTTTATTAATTTTACTCCAAAAAGTAAGTATCTTTCCGGTTTGTACCTACTATGCTAACTAAATAATCAAGTGCTAATTTTCCATCAGCAAATTATGATATTAAATTAACTTAGGAGTATAAATTATGAAATCAAAAGCTATTTTTTACCATGCAGGTTGTCCAGTATGTATTGATGCTGAAAAGCAAGTAGCCTTAGCCTTAGATCCAGCACGTTATGAAGTAGAAATTGTTCATTTAGGAGAAGATAAAGTGCGAATTAATGAAGCTGAAAAACGCGGAATAAAATCTGTTCCAGCCTTATTAATAAACGACTTGCCTTTTCATATTAATTTTGGCGCAGATTTAGCAGCATTAAAATAAATTAACTAAGTTTTGTTAACTAGGGAATTAATAAATTAGTAATTATTATTAATTCCCTAATATAAGATTAAAGTTTAGACTTAAAGACTATTAATTGAAATTGGAGAAGCAAAAATGAAAAACAAGCTACAAATATTACCTAAAATAGTAATAAACAAAAAACCTCCCAAACAAAAAATAACAGAAGAAACTTTTCGCCAAAGATTAAGTAATATTGAACAATGGAGGGGACAAAAACTTGCAGAACTTTTCACCAATACCTACCTTGACTCTATGAGGTGTTAAGAATATTATAGGCAAAACTTTTCGTCTAACTTTTATTCAAAAATAATTAAATAACAAATATGGAAGAAACCCCAGCAAATGATTTATTAAACATAAAAACTGCTAGCGAATGGGCCAGTAACTATATAAAAAAACAAGTAACAACCTCAAATATATCTTACTTAATCCAGTATGGACTCATCACTAAATTTAGTGAAAATAGCACAATCAAAGTATCTAAAGCAGAACTAACTAACTACTATGATAACTTTATTACAGAAAGAGAAGTTAGCTGGAAAGAACAGTTAGGTAGCGATCTAAATTGGGCTTTATCATTTGATAAGTATAAAGAATCTGAAACAACTAAACATGTTCATCGATTACACCCTTACAAAGGAAAGTTTATTCCACAATTAGTAGAGTATTTTTTGGATAGTCATACAGACAGTTTTAAGCAAAACATTTATTTTAAGCCTGGCGATATTATTTTAGATCCATTTGCAGGTAGCGGTACAACTTTAGTTCAAGCGTGTGAACTAGGAATGCATGCTCTTGGGGTTGATGTTTCTGACTTTAACGCACAAATAGCAAACGCTAAATTAACAAAGTATGATTTAGTTGACATACATAACGAGATTAAAAAAATCACTGATAAACTAAAGATTTTCCTACAAAATTCACCTGTAGTAGAGTTTGAACAAAAACTTTTAGAAGAATTATTTGAGTTTAACAGTAAATTTTTTCCTACTCCAGATTATCGCTATAAGTTAAAGCGTAAAGAAATTGATGAAAAAAGTTATGGAATAGAAAAAGAAAAAGATTTTTTACTTACTTACTATAAATTGCTAGATGACTATAAAATCCAACTTTACCCAAATAAATCTGATACATTTTTGGACAAGTGGTATTCCAAACATATTAGAGACGAAATAGAAGTCGTTTTATCTGAAATTAATAAAATAAAAAATTCTTCTACCCAAAATATTATTCGCGTTATCTTAAGTCGCACTATTCGCAGTTGTAGAGCAACAACACATTCTGATCTAGCAACCTTAATTGAACCTGTTGTAGCAACTTATTACTGCACCAAACATGGCAAAATCTGTAAACCTCTTTTTTCTATAATAAAATGGTGGGAAAGTTATAGTAAAGATACAATTAAAAGATTAGTAGAATTTGATAAATTAAGAACTAAAACCTGGCAAGTTTGTCTTTCTGGAGATAGTAGAACAATTGATATAGTGACAGAGCTTAGCAAATCTCAAGGAGAATTTGCCAACTTAGTTTGTAATCAGAAAATCAAAGGTATTTTTTCTAGTCCACCATATGTTGGTTTAATAGATTATCATCAACAACATGCTTATGCTTACGATCTATTCGGAATAGAACGTAGAGATAAATTAGAAATAGGATCTTTACAACAAGGTCAAAGCCAAGAAGCAAAACAAAACTATACACAAGCAATAGCTGATGTATTAAACAATTGTAAAAGATGTTTAGCTAATAACTATGACGTATTCTTAGTAGCAAATGATAAGTATAATTTATATCCAACAATTGCAGAATTTTCTGGTATGCAAATTGTTAATCAACATAAACGCCCTGTATTAAACCGTACAGAAAGAGATAAAGCTGCTTATTCAGAAACAATTTTTCATTTTAAGGCTAGGTAATTATGTTGGTGATTAACATTATGTAACTATCAATTATTATTCTTGCAAAACACAGCCGTTGACAGCAATGTTTTGCAAGCTTAGAAATTAATTATAGTTAAGAAACTCTACGTTTGCGGCCTGCCCAGTAAGGTTCTCTGAGTTCTCGCTTTAAGACCTTCCCGCTAGGGTTACGCGGCAACATTGCAATAAAATCAACCGAGGTTGGACATTCAAATTTGCCTAGACGACTTTGGCAAAATTCCATTATTTCTTCAGCAGTTGCAGTTGTATCTTTACGAAGCACTACAACGGCTTTAACGGTTTCTCCCCATTTTTCACTTGGAACACCTATTACAGCAGCATCAGCAACAGATGGGTGTTGATAAAGAACATCTTCAATTGCTCGTGGATAAATATTTTCTCCTCCTGATATGATCATGTCTTTAACTCTATCTTGGACATATAAAAAGCCGTCTTCATCCAAATAGCCCGCATCGCCCGTGTGCATCCATCCACCGCGCAACGCTTCAGCACTTGCCTCAGCCTTATTCCAATAACCTTTCATTAGCTGCGGGCCACGAGCAATAATTTCTCCTGTAACTCCAATAGCTACATCATTATCATCTTCATCAATAATACGAATCTCTGTCCCTGGTAAAGCTCGTCCAGCGGAAAGTAAAAGGCTTGGTTTATCGCTTAAAGCTCTTTTATGAGGTTCAGCCAGTAAAGAAGTTATGGCGACTGTAGTTTCTGTCATCCCATAAACTTGTACAAAATCACACTTAAACACTTCCATTGCTGTTTTTAAGGTGTTTTCAGCTATCGGAGATGCTCCATAAGCTATATAACGTAAGCTATCAAATTTTTTCTGGGCAATATTTGGTACATACACAAGACAAGCTTGGATCATTGCAGGAACTAAAGTAGCGTGAATGATTTTTTCTTCGCTTATGGCACGCACAACTTCCATAGGGTTAAAGTCCTCTTGTAGATAGATTGTCCCGCCTTTATAAGTACAAACTAAACTTCCAACTACTGCCGCAGCATGGTAAAGCGGAGCGACAATTAAAAATCTCTCGCCTCTTCCACACTCTAAAAAAGCAGCTATTTGCATTAAATTAGATGTAACTGCATGGTTAGATAAAACTGCTCCTTTGGGATGTCCCGTTGTTCCGCTAGTGTACATTTGATAAACATCCCCTGTGTCATCAATAGCTAGTTTTGGTGGGGTTATGGGCTGTCGAGCTACCCAATTACGGTAATTTACCCAACCTTCTTTTTCTTCAGCATCAATTGAAACATATTGAGTAACTGTTGTTAGATCAGACTTAATTGCAGCCATTGAATCTACATAAGCAGCAGAACTTATTACTAGCTTTGCTCCAGAATCATTAATGATATAAACCCATTCTGGAGGAGAAAGACGAAAATTAAGTGGAACAGGAACAACTCCAGCTTTAGCCGCAGCATAATATAGTATTAAGTATTCAATACTATTTTTTGATAGCATTGCAACACGATCGCCTACTTGCAAGCCTGCTTCAATAAAGGCATTAGCTAGTTGATTTACCGCCTTGTAAGCTTCTATGTAGGTTAGTTTGCGCTCACCTTGAATTACATATTCCACATTTCCAAATTCACGGGCATGGTAGTCAAAAAAGTCAAAAAGTCGCATTAACGTTTCCTCCTAGGCGGTTTAACTTTGATAGATTTTTAGCCATCAAAAAGATATTATGGAAGTTTCTTGAGTTTATGAGAGTGATACATTGTAGTAGATTTAAGCATAATATTGCTACACGAAAATTGACTAGGAAGAAACTTTTGGAGAATAGTTTATGCAGCTTCATCATTTAATCTATGGCGCGGGCTACCCTTTAATTATTTTGCATGGACTCTTTGGATCTTTAGACAATTGGCACACCTTAAGCAAAAATTTTTCAGAACATTATAAAGTTTTTTCCTTAGATCAACGCAATCATGGCCGATCGCCTCATAGCGATGAGTTTAACTATTCGGTTATGGCCCAGGACTTAGCCGACTTTTTAGAGCAACATAACTTGTCTGAAGCCTATCTGCTTGGTCATTCAATGGGCGGTAAAGTTGCTATGGAATTTGCATTTAACTCCCCTGAAAAGGTAGCTAAATTGATTGTTGCCGACATTGCACCAAAAGATTATCCGCCTAGCCACCAAACATTGCTTGAAACATTGCTATCTATAGACTTAACAGAATTTACAAGTCGCAAAGATATAGACACAAGTCTAACTACAAAAATACCTGATTTTGGTGTTCGTCAATTTATTCTTAAAAATATTTACTTAAATGATGCTGGGATATTTACTTGGAAAATGAATTTATCAGCAATTTATAAAAATTATGCTGAGTTAAGCCAAAGTATAACTAGAGAAAAGACTTTTTCCCGCCCAACTTTATTTATTCGTGGAGAAAAATCTCCTTATATTCAAGAATCTGATTATCCGTTAATTAATTCGCTGTTTACTCAAGCTAAAATAGTTACTATGCCAAAAGTTGGTCATTGGGTTCATGCTGAAGCACCAAAGGAGTTTTACCGGATTGTTATGGAATTTTTGCAAAGTTAATTTAAGAGCTTTAAGACTAGGAATGTACAGAATTTGCACATCCCTAGTTTTATTTCCTAGCGGGAATACTCGTTGCCTTTAACAGAGTGATAGACCACATCTATAATTACAACGCAAGCTAAAACCAGTGTATCATTTTCATTTTCATTAACTTCTATGCCGTAAGTGTCTGTAAGAGCCATTCTAGCTTTAGAAACTTTGGCTATTTCCTTATCATCACGGCTAAAAGTATATTCATAAGAGGCTATATTTCCCTCTATTTTTATAGTTGTATCATTATTTATTTCTACCCTAAACCCTTTTTGAATAACGCCATCAAGCTCTTCTACTTTTGCATAAACAACATCATTACGCATTATTTCGTAGCTTTTTCCGGCTTTTCGTTCTTCTATAACAAAAATTTCTTTTCCTGTCATATCTGCAAAAGAAAAGCTATTGCGAGCAACCCCTTTGTCAGATTTAACAAAAAATTTGTCTTTACCAGAATCATCTCTAATGTAAAAATCATCTAGTAAACCAAACCACTTTTGTTTCATTGTATAGCGCATAATAATCTCCTAAAAAATTTTTCTGCTTCCGGCAATGAAAGTTTTTATATATTACAGATTTAGAAGCTACTTAAAAAGGTCTTTAAGAGTTTTTGACTTATTTAGAAGGCATATTTGGCTAGTTATAGTTTCAATTAGTTATTTTGGCGAAGTTCTTCGCGTACAGACATAAGCAACTGGCCTAGACGATTTTTTCCTGTTCCATTCCCACCATCACCCCAGTAGCTATCATTAGTTGTATGTTCGATCAAAATTGCATCATTTGTGTTTAACAAAATTTTTGTTAATTCTGGATGCTGGGTAAATTTTGCTACTAAAGCATCTCGCATAATACCGTCTTTGACTGATTCCCAATCAGGGCGGATTTTGACTTTACGACTACGACCTAAGCGAGCAGCAATTGTTGGAGATTTTTCTTGACGAATTTTTTCTTGATAATCGCTATCATAAAATTTTTGCGCTTGAAAATAATGCTCTGTTGTAGGCCAAACTTTTCCATCTAGTTTAATTGGATAAGCAGCAAAGTTTGAAAAACAGCCATAAGCATCTTTTGTGCTATAAAATTTAATTTCTTCACTCATAACAATATTACCTATTTGCTAAACTTGAAAGGCGATAAATTCCAGTGCCTAATTTTACTGCATAGCCTTCTTTAACTAAACTTTGATTGCCTATACCAGCATCAACTCTTGAAAGTCCTGTAATTCGTGCCAAATCGCCGCAAGCCGTTTCTCCAACAGCACTTAAATAAGCTCTAGCTATTTCTTTAAGTGCCATTTCTTTTGTAATTGGCTCAACAGGTTCTAATAATTCTTTTTCAAAACGTCCTTCAACCAAGCCCCAAATATAAGTAAATTTTGGCTGATAAACTACATTTGTTGCAATAACCTTAAAACAGCCTTGTAACTCATCAATGGCTTTAGAAAATTGTGCGCGGTTGCTAATTTGTGCAGCTTTTCTTAAATCGCTGCTAGCCATTTCCCATTCTTCACGCAACACCGCCAAAATTGCCAAAGCTTCAGCAGATAGTTTTTCTTTTTCTTGTGATAAAGGAATTGAAAATATTTTGTAAAATTGGGCTAACAAGCTAGGTGCAATAAAAGCCGCCCGTTTGTTGGATAGCTTTCCATAATAGACTTTTCCTCGCCTAAGTATTTCATCCTTTAATACCCAAGCATGAGAAGCTTCTGGATCTTTTTGTACATTTCTTGGCATCCTTGCGTCACGTCGTCCACAAACAGCAATATAAAGCGATGGACAAGCCCAACGCATATCTGTAAGTGTATAAGCAAAACCTACGGATTTAACAAAATTTTCTGCTTGAACCACATTTTCAACTGCTAGATCGCCTTCTCTATGCCAAGCTTTATCACGATGATTTTCTATTGTTTCGTCAATCATAAAATTTACTTTAAGGAGTTTCTAAAACAATTTCTATTTTTCCAAATGAAGTTTTATAAGTTGAAGCAACCATTAAACCTTCTTTGTTAATTAAAATTTCCCCGTTAAGTGTTTGCTGTGGTGTTTTTAATGCTACTTCATAACGGCGAGCAAAAATAGTTTTTCCTGATAAAATTATTTCCCCTTCAGAAGCATAAGTAATTGTGTAATCACTACTTAATAGTTGCCAACTAGGACTGCCAAAACCAAAACTAAGTAGCGGAAAAGTCTTACTTTCTCCAACCTTTAAGTTAATTTTATTAAAGTTAACAAAATTAATTGCATAAGAAGGACAAGAAATTATTGTGTTAGCCTCAAAATTAACTGTGGTTGGGCTAAATTTTTTCTCTTTTTCTTCTACAGATATTTTAATCGCACCACCATTTAGCAAATATGTAGCAGTAAGCGGTTGTTCTGTTTGAGAGTCAAATTTAGCAGACTGAAAATTAAAATTTTTATCTGCCGTATACGTAATTAATGAAGGTGAAAAGCCTCCGCCAGTTGGCTTGTTGTGAGATTTTACTATGTAGCTTGTTTCTGTTTGGCTAATAACAAAATCCTCTACACTTGCTTCTTCTCCAGAAAGATAGGTTTTATATTGCCCCTGGAAAATAACTTTACCTGCTAAATTGCTTGTTAAATCAATACTTTTAGGCGTTGTGGCTGCAACTTTAGCTTTAACTTTGGCTAGCATCTCATCAAGTTTTGCCCTATCAAAATATTCTCCAGCTAAAAATACTCCAAAAATTTCACTTGTGTTTTTAATATCCTCTAAAGGATTTTTTCTTAGCAACACCATAGAAGCGAGTTTATTTTCTGCAATAGTCCCTAACCGATCATTAACACCACAAAGACGCGCTGTATTAATTGTTGCAGCCCGCAAAATATCCGCGTTAGGAATTTTTGCTTGTTGAAAAAGTCGCATTTCTTCGTGTAATGAAAACCCTGCTACAAGGTATGGATTACTAAGATCTGTCCCACAAACTAAAGGAACTCCTGCTTTGTGAAGTTCACCAAGAAGTGAAAGCATATTTTGAAAAACCTGCTGATTTTTCTTAAAAGTTTCTTCTGTCCAAGTTCGGAAACGAAAATCTTTTTCTGGTTTCCAAAATTCAAGAAAATAATTTGGGACATATTCAAGTAATGGATCTGTTTTAAGTGCAGGATCTTTTAATCGTCCAATACGCTCATTAACAACTAAAGTAGGACATTGCACCATATTTGATGCTGCAAGTTTGCTTAAAAGTGCTGACATGATTTCTGGCTTGATTTGTGGATAAAATTGCCAACCAACATAAGCATCTTTGTTAACTTTTTCTGTTGAACTAGCTTCTAAAATCTCAATAAATTTATTGTTAAAACCTGTTAAATGCTCATTTGAAGCCATTTTAGCGGCCATTGCTTCATCTAAAGTAACTTGACGTGGGATATGACCAACTATCTTTATACCAAGTTTTTGTGCTTCATCTGCAATAGCTTGAAAAACTTCTTTTTTTAGCAAGCTATAAACTTTAATTTGGTTAACACCTTTATCAAAAAGTTTTTTGACTGCTGCACGACCTTCTTCGGGAGTGTCGCAAGGCTCTGAAAAAGGCCAAATTGCAGGTTTACCATCTACTATTGCACCTGTTACAGCCATTTCTGGCCCTAACATTTCATGTTTATTTATTTTGTCTCGTAGCTCAATTATTTGGTCAGTAAATCCGCCTGTATCACGAACAAACGTCACACCATTAGCAATAAATAGCGGCCCAAAAGTATCTGGATCAGAATAATGAACATGTGCATCAAAAAGCCCTGGTATTAGATATAAATCTTTGCCATCAATAATTTTTATGGTTTTAGGTAAGGTATTTTTATTGCTTGTTTCTATTTTTGCTATTTTATTATCTTTAATAATTACTGTCTTATTTTTTTCTAATACACCTTTTTCTACATCAACTATTGAAACATTGATTATTGCTATTTGCTTTTCTTTATCATTAAAAACGTTATTTGCAAAAATTATAGGTAAGTAGCTGAAAAATACACAAACTACCAAAATAGTTTTGATTAAAAATTTTTCCATTATTAAAAATTCTAGCCTCTCAAATTTTGCCTTTAGCAATTTAGTTTTTCTCAGAATCCTTAGCTGTTTTTTTATTATTTGAGTCAGGAACTTTACCTGTCCGTAGTTGCTCAATTTCTTCAGTAGAAAAATCTCCTGCTTGTTCACTAAAACCTAAAATAGTTAACTGACTAACAACTTTTTCATAGGTAGCTAAAGCTTCTTTATTGCGATTTTGTTGTTGATATATTGCGCCTACCTGCGCTAACGCACTAGGAGAAAAACCACCACGTTTGCTAACAACTTGGCTTAAAATTTCTAGTGATTTTGCTTCCATTTCTTCTTCGTTATAAAGTTCGGCTAGCTCATTGTAAAGTATTGGATCTGTTAGACCTAAGTCTATTGTAAACTTGCGGTAAGTTGTTGGAGAGTCCATTAATATCAAGTATATTTCTTCGACAAAATTTTCTAATAATGATTTAATATCTAATTTATTTTTTTTCTTTGCATCCGCTTTTGCTTTGTCATTAGCAACATCGATGCGAAATTGTTTTATATTTTCCTTATAGCTTTTATCTAGCTTCATTAACCCAACGACTTTTTCCAGGTTTAATAAAGCAACAGAGTATTTTTCCACTTTTATAGAGGCTAAAGCTAGCTCAAGCCTAGCGGGAATGTGTTCTATTGTGCTTGCTCCAATAACACGAAAAAATGTATCAAAAGCATCATCCCAAAGAGCGCGTTCTTTAAATAACAACCCTAACAAATAATTAGCATTAACATTTGTTGGATCTTGCTCTAAAGCCTTATAAAGCTCTATATTTGCTCTGCCATGTTGATCTTGTAAATAATAAATTAATGCACGTTCATAATACCAATCTGATGTTTTAGCTACAGGTATTCTCTCAGTTGGTTTTACGGCTTCACTATCAACACCAATAGGTTTTGGTACAGCTTTGGTAGCAACTTGCGCTGCTACCAGATTGGCATTCCCAAAACCTATTATAAAAAGTAATGCAATAACTAAAACTTTGCCTTTACTACTCATTAAAATATAACTCCTAAAAAATCAATTCCTAGTATTGTAGGGTTTATTTAAGTATTTTTTAGCTTGGTCGTGAGAGTCAAAAACATTTTCGCGCTTTAATACGGCTTGATATTCTGAGACTGCTTCACTACGTTTTGACATTAAATCTAGCACTTGGCCTGCTCGCAAATAAGCTCTAGTAACAAGCTCTTTGCTAGCAACATTAACTGTTTTAACCATTTGCAAATGCTCTAAAGCTTCGCTGTTGTTACCTTGATTAGTTAAAGCTTCAGCATATTGATAATGAACAAGGTCTGCAATTTTTTGTGCTGTTTTGTTTTTTAATAGCTCTTCAAACAATTGAAAACTCTCTTTAGCACGATTAAGTTTCACAAGTGTAACAGCTTTTTCCACCTTAAACAGGTAATTTTGAGGATATTTAGCTGCTAGTGTATCTAAAAGATTTAACATTTCAGAATATTTTTTTTCTCTTGCATACAAGGCTACTAACAAGACTTTAGCATCGTCCGCTGCATAAATTCCACGTTTGGAAACTAAATTAAGCTCGCCTAAACCACGCTCACGAGAGCCACGAAAGCCAAATATTGTACCTATAACTTTTGCAGTCAAAGGTAGACTACCTACTACATAGTCATACATTCCAATAGTTAAATAAGCATCAAAATAATTTGGGCTAACTTCTACTAACTTTCGATGTATATCAACAGATTTTGACCCATTACGCAAAGCAGAAAAGAAAGAACGTGTAACGGTTGCCTCATAACTAGCTAGTAGTCCATGTGAAGCACCTTTATAATAAAGTGCTTCTGTATCTTTAGGGTTTTGCTTAAGTTGTACTTCTGTTTTTTGTAGTGCCACTTGAACTAAGCGACGAAATTCTTTATCTACTTTTACATCTACTTTTTCTTCGGTTTCAGCATAAAATGAGTCGCCGCTATAAAGGTTAGCTTGAAGCCTACGGCTAGAATTTAATAACTCTAGCCAATAATTAGTTGCAAGATAAAAATGTCCTGCTGGATTTTCTGGCGATAGTTCTGTCATTTGAGTAAATTTTGCTCTTGCTGTTGAATAATCCATATTGTAGAGCGCGTCAAACCCAATTAATCTAATTTTGTTGTATTCTGAAACCTCACCAGTAGCGGTTCGGTTCGGTAAATTTGCAGAATTTGTATTTGTTAAGTTTTGTGCTGCTGTGTTAAAAGCAAAAGTAAGCACTAAAATACATACCATAAGAAAACGCATAATTAGCTCCTTGGCCGTAAATTATTTATTTATAAGTAAGTTAATTTATATTTTAATTTGTCGGTCTTGCCTTAAAACTCCAGGCGGCACAACCATTGTGAGCGCGTCAGGAATAACTTCAAAAGTCATTGGTAGATTACCTATAACTTCACCATCAGCTTGAACAGGTAGAGAAACAACAGAACTAGCATCAACTCGACGAGTTTTTAGATAAGTAACCCCTTTGCGATCTAACTGAGTTTTATTTAAGCAGGAAGCTAAATAGCTGATATATTGAAGTTTGCTAGTACCTGAAAAAATACAAACATCCAACATATCATCATCAAAACGAGCGTGTGGAGTGAGCGAAAGCGTACCACCGTAACCAAAGGATTTGCCAACAATAACAAATGTTCCTTGATAAGTTTTACCATCAATAAGCAAATTTATTGGTGTAGGGTTCCATTTAACTAAATGAGCAAACCCCGCTAACCAAAAGGCTCCTTTACCGATTTGCTTTTTTAGCTCTGAATCTACGGCTTCAATAATTTCTGCATCTAAGCCAATTCCAGCAGTAAAAAAGTAGTATCGAGAGCCTGCTTTTGCAACATGAATACGGTAACGGCTATCATTGCGACTAATTAAATCTACTATATCTTTTGGGTTGCGTGGCAAGCGAAGATCTAGTGCAACAACATTAGCCGTTCCACCGGGCCAAACAGCTAAAGGGACTTGAGAACCAACCATTGTTTGCAAAACTTCGTTAAGCGTTCCATCTCCACCATTAGCAACAACTAAATCTACTTGTTGGTCAACAGCTTCTTTAGCAAGTTCTGTAGCATGAAAAGCGCGTTCTGTACGTCGTGCTTCTACGGAAAAACCTTTTTGCTCCATCATAGCAATAAAATTTTTTATTGCTACTTCTCGCTCTTGTTGACGACCCGACCTTGGGTTATAGATTAAAAAAGCCAATTTATTCATAGTTTTCTGCTTAAATTTATGAGCAAAGAATGTTTGCTCGTGGTGAAGAACGTATTTGCTAAGTAAGCTTGCAACATTTTTCCAAAGATTAAAAAAGTTTTTCCAGATGCTTAAATTTTTATTATTTTAGAGCATCTGGATTAATTCCTATTTTTTAAGTTTAGCAATTAATGTTTTAAACTTTTAAGTAGGACATTTACAATAACTTACAATCTTACCTCTACTTTTACTTATGAACTAAACTAATAGGAGTAACTATTTGGTTAAGCTCAACTGAGCGACTAAGATAAATTACTGTTGGTGAAGCAGCCTTTTTTTCTAGTGCGGTTAGAGCTTTAATAGAGCGTTTTTCCCCTTCACTTTGCGCTTGGCCTTGATCTTTAGCATTTTTACTTACTTTTACATTCTGATTAGCTTTTGAGCTAATATCTTGCCAAATTTTTTCTGTAGGCTTCCAAGGACAAAGCTTTTGCTCACAATAGCGAACTAGTTGTTCGCTACTAGGAATTTCTGTTAATGGTTCTTTAGATAAAACTACATAAATCTTTTCTGTAGCACTTTTTTCATCAAAAACAAACCATCGTAAACTATCATCAGGGTCATCACTAGCAGGGACTTCATAAGGTACATGCGCTTGGACTAGGTTATCTCCTCGTTTTAGACGAGCATCAGGAAAAATCATTGTTGGATCTTTATCATTTTCTGTGTGAAAAATATATAAATAACCATCAATATTAGGTTCAAATACTAGACGAATAGCATCACCTTCCTTAAATTCTTTAGCAGGGCTAACCCTAACAGGATTTTCATCTTTGCCTTTTAGATAAAGTGTATAACCTATGCCTACATTGCTATTACTGCTAGTTTTTGGTTTTGTAGTTTTTGTTGTTGATTTAGCTGATTTAACAGTGCTTGTCACAGATGGACGAGTGCTTAAAAAACTACCTCTAGTTCCAACCTCGTCATCTTCTTGGATTTGAGCATTAACAAGTAAAGTGGATAAAACAAAAAACACTAGTAAAAATACTTGTCTTTTCATAAGTTTTTATTCCTATATTCCTTAAAACATCCTACCTAAGATTTAAGTAACGAGTTTCTAATATGTTTATATGGTGTGCCACATGTCCCGCGATAACATAGGCTAAGGCACGAACAGAAATTTCATTATCGTTAGCTTTGCCGCTTCTATGCCAAGCGTCCTTCTCTAGTGGATGAAATAGATCTATTGTAGCTTGTCGGATATGTTCAAATTCTGTTCTTAATTCTTGCCAAGAACGTGCATCAAAATTTCCTGTAGGGATATAGTCATCCTGTTCAAACCCGCTTAAAGGCGTTAGATCGTTACGAGCAAAGCGCAAGGCTCGGTAAGACATAACTCTTTCACAATCATTTATATGACCAATTAATTGTTTTACTGTCCATTTTCCTTCCTCGTAAGGTGCATTAGAATTTCTTTCTATAGCAATATCTAAAGTTGCTAAAACACTGCTAAGTTGTTTTTCTAGTACAGTTACAATATCATCATCATTAATACGGTCAATATACAGTGAATAATATGGAGCATGTTCATTAGCAGACGGACGACCTACAACAAAGTTAGACATAAATTTTTTCTCCTCAAGTTTATAAATTAGTAGTTTAGGGCAAGGATTAATTAGTTTTTTTCAATTTACCAAATAAATTCTATTAAGGTCAAAGTAAAACCTATAGTAATAATAAAATAACGGACATAACTTGGCTGAATTTTTCTTGCTATTTGTGGAGCCAGATATCCGCCAATAATCGCACCAAAAGTTACAATTAGAGCAGGCAAAAACAAAACACTTCCAGCAGAAAGAAAAAATACCGAAGCAATAATATTAATTATAGTAGCTAGAAATGTTTTTATAGCGTTAAGTTGATTAATATCGCCTGAAACACAGATGCCGAGTAGAGCTAACATCATAATTCCCATTCCAGCCCCAAAATAACCTCCATAAATAGCAACTAAAAGTTGGACAAGAAAAGCTAATTTTAAGTTATTTTTATCTGCTTTTAGGTATTTTTTTAGTTTAGTTTGAAAACAAAGTAGTAAAGTAGCAAATAAAATTAATAAAGGAATTGCAGCATCAAAAAGTTTTTGAGGAGTATTTAGTAATAGCCATGCACCAAAGAGTGAGCCTAAAATTGAAGGGATAACCAAAAAACCAATTAAACGCCAAAGCCCTTTTGCATCCTGTCTATAACTCCAAACACTTGCTAAAGAACCGGGCCAAAGTGCTACAGCATTGGTAGCATTAGCAGCAATAGATGGGATGCCTAAGAAAAGCATACTAGGGAAAGAAATTAGCGATCCTCCCCCAGCAACAGCATTTATTGCTCCAGCCGCAAGACCTGCTAAAGAAAGCAGTGCATAAGACCAATAACTATCTATAGTCACAATAAGTTAGCTTTTTAACCATAACTATTGATCACAGCACTTTCAGATCTAGCAACCACGTCTAAAAATGCGTCTACAACCATATCTGGTTCAGAGTAGATTTTAATAAAGTCAGAACTACGTAAGAATTGAAGTATATCGCTTACCTTTGCTTTTGGATATTGAGATAACGCGCTTACCAAGCCTTGTTGGTATTCAGTACGCATATCAACAAAGTCAACGCTGCTTAAAAGTTGGCGATATTTAGCATCTAAAAATCTATCGCCTTCATGGGAATTTAATTCTTCAATGATAGCGTTTAGCGTACCACCATTTAGATCCTTAAACTTTTGATCATTTAAGATGCTATCGGGATTGTTGTTAGCTAAAACGGAAAGGTCTGCGACAAAGGAAAGTTCAAAGCTTTTTTGTTCTTCTGTGTAATTAGGATCTGAGAGGAAAGTTTGGAAACATTTACCTCTCATAAAATCTAACATAAAGTTTAAGTTAGCTTCTGCATTCCAAATTAATGTATCAACAAAAGCACTTTGCAAGCCTAAACTTAAGCTTCGGAATAGCTCATCATTAATTAAAGTGCGTATTTGTTCTACTAACGCCTGGTCATCAGGGTTAGCATTAACAATAGACATTATATGTTCTTGAAGAGCAGGAGCAAGCAAGCGAAAACTACGTTCGGCTTCAAGTCCTTCGGGTGCTGGGCCGGATTGAAAATCTTGTGCTTGGGTAGGCTGATTTTGCGACTTAAACGGGCTAAGAGCCTGTTTTAGCCTATCGGCAAGACTGCCTTGAAGGTGTGTGCTACCCACACTAAAACGAGAGCGTGTAAATTGTAACATCATTCGCTCATCTAGCTCTGGATCTGGTGCTTCAGCAGGTGGTAGCTGGCTAGCAAACTCATGAGCTAAAACTTGAGCTTTAATTTTAATCTCTTTTTTAGTGTCTAATTTCTTTTTTGGTGGTTGTATATTGTTTTGCGGCGGCCTGTAACGCTGCATAATCGTTCCCCCAGCTTTGACATTCTTTTTGAATATTAGGCTAATATTTGACTAGAAGCAATTTAATATTTTTCCTAAGCCGTCAAATTAGTCAGTAAATCATAAACTACTTGTGTTTCAGCTACAAAATTTGCTGCTTCTTGTTCACTAGCAAATTGCTTACGTAACTTGACAATAATTGCACAAGAGCCGCTTAATTTAGAAATAGCTTCTTTATTTTTTCCTAATTGTTGTAAACAACGGGCTTGTCCAAAAAGGGCTTGCCATTGCCAAAAGGGAAATTGTAGTTTTTCTGCAATAGCTTGGCATTCTTGATATAAGCTTAAAGCTTCTGTTAAATTGTCAGCAGTCTCATAAGCTTCTGCTAGCCAGCATAAGGTAGCAGTTTGTTCAAAAAGATCTCCAATCATTCGCAAAATATTAAGTAATTCTTTTAGTTTAATAATTGCGCTATCATAATCACCTAAGATTGTTGATACTTTTGCCATCCCCCGTCCAATCAGCAGTTGAAAACCTTTTTCGCCTGTTTCTTGGCAAACAGCCATAGCTCTTTGCAAATAATCTCGTGCTTGATTTATATCTAAATTTGTAGGGGAAAGATAATCAAAGCCCTTCATAGTGTGCATGTAGGCTTCACCAATTCGCCAGCCAATAGTACGCATAAGCTCAATAGCACCCATATGAGCTTCTTGCAATTCTATATGGCGGCGTTCATAGTATTGAATTACTGATCCAACAGAATAAACGCGACTTTCTCCAAAAAAGTCATTATTGTTTTGTGCTAGTTCTTTAGCTTTTCTAATCATTACATTGGCTTCTTGCCAATTGCCTCGACAATGCAAAACTACTGCATTAAAAGTTCTTGCTTGAGCAAGTAACCGATTATCTTTATCTTCTTCTGCTAACTCACAAGCTTTGCCTAAATGTTTTAAGGCCATTTCAAAAGGCATAGATCTCCAATTAGCAATACCAGAATGAAAATGTAGATATCTTTCAGACATTCTATCTTGAACAAGTTCAGCGGCTACTAGACCTTCATCACCTAATTTAATTGCATCAGCAAATTTACCTTGAAACCAACCAAATTCACAGAGCCGAGCCTTACCACGAGCAATTAAATGATTGTTATTTAGTTCTAAACCAATTTTTAAGCCCTGTTCAGCTTGAGCAACTGCCTGTCCAACACTGCCTAACCTCAACATAGCTAAAGAACACTTAAGCTTTAGATCTGCTAAAACAACCTTATCAATAGGTTTATAGTCTTCTGGGCTTTCTTCTATTGCTGCTGTAGCCTCTTCTATCCATTGGGCATATTTAGCAACACTACGCCAGGCTTCTTGCTCCATTGCTTGTTCCATTGCTTTACGAGCAAATTCAAAAGCTTCTTGCCATTCACTTGCAGCGTTATAATGATAGGCTAAACGTCCAGCAACCCGGGCTAATTTACTACGATAAACAGTTTTTATTGCTTCAGCAGCTTGAGAATGCAGCCGGCGTTTTTGTCGCTTACTTAAAGCTTCATAAAGAACTTGTCTAATAGTTGCATTGTAAAAACGGTAATCATCTCCACGAGAGCCTTTTTCCTCTTTAATTAAGAAAGTTTTTATTGCTTCAGAAATAAGCTTCTCTAACTCATCTTCATCCATTTCGCTTAGTTCTGCTAAAACTTCAAAATTAAAGGTTTCTCCAATTACTGCTGCTTGTGTTAGAAGGTTTTTCATCGGCTCAGAACACTGTTCTAACTTATACTGTACAGCAATTCCAATTGTAGTTGGGAGTTCTATTTCTTGTAATGATTCGCATAACCACCAGCCTTCACCTAATGAAATCTTACTGTTATTTACTAGTAATCTAATTAACTCGATTAAGTAATATGGATTACCGCTAGTTATTTCATAAAGTCGGTCTATTTCAGCAGTAGCTATTTCTATTCGTTGGAAAATAGCTTCTAACATTGCTCTAATTGCTGATGGGTCAAAGGGTTTTAGTTTAATTTGCTCAAAGGTTAAATAGCGACTTTGAGCTAATATCCAATCTCGAAGGGCTGAACCTGGTCGGGTGGCTTCTTCATCGCTAGCAGTTGCTACTATAAGAATTTTTACGCCTATTAAATTGCGTAAAGCATAGCCTACTAACTCTAAAATTATATTACTTGACCAATGTAGGTTATCAAAAAGTAGAACTAAGGGTTGTTCTTGGGTAAGGCGTGCAAAAATTTGGCGTAAAGCATCAAAAACTTGCCATTGGTCTATTTCTGTAATTTTATGTAAGCTACTTTCTAATAAAACTGCGGGTAGGTCAATATTAAACTGTGTTTTAATATGGCTAGCTATTTTTTTACCTTGTTCTTGTTCTTTTTTCCCGCCACTAGTTTCTGTATCTTTGAAATTTAAAACACTAGCAATTAAGCCTAGCACAGCCTGATAGGGATGCCCAAGATTACCACTTTGATCAAAAAAGCTACTTAATCCAACAACAGCATTTTGGCTTTGCGCCCATTGTTGAAAGCGCACAAGTAACTGAGTTTTACCAATACCAGAATCACCTAAAATTAAAATAGGTCTACCTTTTCCATCATAAGCGCGTTGTAGTTCTGTTTTTAGTATTCCCATTTCCGCATCCCGTCCAACAAATTGGTCATAATTTGGCGTTGCAGAAACAGTAATTTCGCTAGAATCCATAATGACATTAAAGGAAGTAAACCGGCTGTTGATGCCTGTCATCAACAATTTACCTGTAGCACCTTTGATGGATGAGGCACTAAGAGCTTTAGTATTATATTGTAAGGCTCCTTGTAGTTCTGCACGGCAAGCTATTAAATCCTCTAGCATAGTTTGCATAGATTGATAGCGAATATCAGGATTTTTTTGCATTGCCCGACGGATAATTTCTCTTAACCTAAGAGGTATTTCATTGGGTAAGGGTTCTGCTTCCCTAAAAACTACATTAAATAAAACCTGTACATCACTTTCTGCTTCAAAAGCAATTTGCCTAGTTAAAAGTTCATAAAGCACTGTACCGAAAGAGAAAATATCAGAACGAGCGTCTAATGATTTACCTTTAGCTTGTTCTGGAGACATATAATGAGGAGTGCCTAAAATTAATCCTGCTTTTGTCTTAAACCCATCATCAGGATCGGGTGTAGTACTGCTGGCAGTAGCCGTTTTTGCTAGACCAAAATCTAGCACTTTTAAGTAACCATCTTGGCGTAAGATAAAATTTTCTAGTTTTAAGTCTCGATGAATAATTCCAGCTTCGTGTGCTGCGGCTAAACCCTGTGCAGCTTGAATAGCAATATCTAAAAAATCCTTTAGACTGATTGGCCCAACACGTATTACTTGCCGTAGTGTTTGCCCTTCAACATATTCTGCTGCCATAAAGAGAATACTTCCAAAAGTTCCTACTTCATAAACCGTAAGGATATTGGGATGATTTAGGGCTGAAGCCATACGAGCTTCACGAATAAAGCGGGCTTTATGTTCTCCTTCTCCAGCTAATTCTTTTGATAAGGTTTTAATAGCAATCATTCGCTCTAGTTGAAGGTCTTTTGCTAAATAAACCTCACCCATTCCACCACGTCCAAGCAGACGTAATACTTCATATTTATCAGAAATTACTGCGCCAACTTTTAGTTCGCCACTTGAGTCTTTAGCATTAACTTCTGTTCCACAGTTTGAACAGTTATTAGCTGTAGAATCAAGTTCTGTTCCACATTGACAATACATAATTACCTATTTCTTAGAAAAAATACTAGAAATGTTAAAGTTGAAACTAAAGCGAAGAAAAGAAACTTTGTTTGGGCATTTTACTAAAACCCTTCTAGGGAATCAAACTAAAAGAAAGTCCAAAAGAGCTTCCTAAAATTGCTAGTTTTTTATGGTAATGTATATTGTCGATTATCAGTAGCACGATAAAGAACCAAAGTTTTTCCTAAAACTTGTACTAACTCTGCTCCTGTAGCTTGTACTAAATTTTCTGCAACTTCATAACGATCTGTTTCACAATTTTGCAAAATAGATATTTTTACAAGCCCGTTTGCTGTTAAAGCTAAACTTATTTGTGTAGCCAAATTTTCACTTACACCTGTTTTTCCAACTTGAAAAATTGCTTTTAAGTGGTGAGCTTGAGCGCGTAAGAACTTTTTTTGCTTTCCTGTCAACATTAATTCTTTCCTCTAAATTTAAAATTTTACCTATTATATTTACATTAAGTATTAATCTATATTAACTACTAATGCTTAAAAAATGTTTTAGCGATATTAACAAGTTAGAAAATATTTTTCTAGCCAAACAATAAAAACTGCCATTGTTAACTTAATAACAATGGCAGAATCGTAAACTAGGGATAAACTTAAGGAAACTTTTGCTACTTCTCTAACTTATTGCAAGGTATATTCTGGTTTGACCAAACCTATCATAATGGCATAGCGCACTAGGTGTGCAATGGAGCTAACATGCAATTTCTTTTTAATATTTTCTCGGTGTGCATCGGCTGTTTTATAACTAATTCCTAATTTTTGCCCTATTTCCTTACTAGTAGCACCTTCAGCGATTAATCTTAATACTTCACTCTCACGAGAGGTAAGTAAGTTGCTATCGTATTTTACTGAACTCATTTGTGGCATCATATGTCTTAATAATCTCCTTTTAAGAACCAAAATAATCTTGTTTATGACTTAACTAGAATAACACCGTAGGCGTTAATAACCAATAAACAAGACATTAAAGTTTTATAAATGTTTTTTCAGATGTAGACTAGGGATTTATTACTAGATAATTAAGATAGGTCTATTATTTTCTTCATTTAACTAAAGAAAACTTCCTACACACTATTTTGATCATTTTCTTCACTTGGGTCACAAAGACGATATCCAACCCAGGGTTCAGTAATGATATAGCGAGGTTGTGAAGGGTCAACTTCAATTTTACGACGTAAATGATTAACTGCTACACGTAAATTTTCATTATCTGCTTTATAATCTGCTCCCCAAACACGGGCAAGTAAAGTTTCATGACGGACAACTTGACCAATATTAGCAGCTAAAGTTTTTAATAAATTATATTCTGTGGGTGAAAGCTTAAGTCTTTTTCCGTCCAAAGTAACTATATGACGATCAAAGTCTAAATCTAATTTTCCTACTACAACATGCCCTACTTCAGAAGCAGAGTCATTGATTCGTCTCATAATGGCTCGAATACGTGCCAACAATTCGTTAATACCAAAGGGTTTATTAACAAAATCATCTGCACCACTATCTAGGGCTAAAACTTTATCTCTTTCTGTCTCTCTAGCAGAAAGTACAATTACTGGTACTTTAGAAAAACTACGAATACGGCGGCAAACCTCAAATCCATCCATCCCTGGCATAGATAAATCTAGAATTACCAAATCTGGCACTTCTTCATTTAATGTATCTAGTCCGGCCTGTCCACCTAAGGCAATATTAACTTTATGTCCATAGGCACTTAAAGAACTTCGTAGAGTCCGCAAAATCTGGATTTCATCATCTATAACTAAAATATTCATATATTTTACCTAAGCAACAGTGTTGATTCTTCAGCTACATTAATTTGGTAATTCAATATTAACAGTTGTTCCATTATTAAGTTGACTTTCTAAAGAAATAGCTCCTTTATGTGCTGCAATTAATCCCTGGCAAATAGCTAGACTCATCCCAACTCTAGGTAAAGAGTCAAGTTGTTGTGTAGGACGATATAATGGGCTAAAAATCTCTTCTTGTTTATCTAAAGCAATACCAGAGCCTTGATCTATAATGGAAATTTGAATTTTGTTTATTTCTTCTCTAACAACAATTGACACTTTACTATTACCTGGTGAATACACCACTGCGTTTTCTATTAGATAAAATAGCACAAGTTTAATTAATTCCTTATCTATTGTTGCCCAAATTGTTGATTCTACACTTAAAGTTATTTTGTTTGATAAATCTGTTTTTAATATTTGACTGAGTTTTTCTACTGTTTCGGTAATTAATTTTAGCAAATTTATTTTTTCACAATATATTGAAACTTTGTTTGCTTGAATACGAACTAACCAAAGTAGTTTATCAATGGTTTTGCTAAGTCGTTCTGCTTCATCGTTTATAATAGAGGTTAATTCTTTTTTTGAATCCTCATCCAAATCTAAATCTGTTTGGTTTAATACACTAGCTGCACCTTTGATTGAAGTGAGAGGAGAGCGTAAACAATGAGAAAACCTATCCATCATTTGTTCAAAATCCATTTGAGCATTGGACAAAATTTATCTCTCCTTACTTTACAAGAAAAAGTTTGGCAATTTTAAGTTGATTTTAAGAGCAAATCCTTTTGCAAACGTATCTTTTGCCAAAGAATAACTTAGTAGGCAATTTTAATAAGAATACTAAGTTTTCCTAGGTCAAGCAACAATTTATTGCATTTTGACAAATAGATATTTTAATAAATCTAAAAAGCCATTAAATTAATAAGAGCTTAATACTACATAAAAATTCCATTAAAGTTTGACCAAAAAAAAATTTTCTTTGCTACAATCCTGAGCATTAAATAAAACAAAATTTCCAAGAACGATTTGGCAAAATTGCTCGTATAGGCTGGCACTAAAATAACAAGCAAATTGATAACGCTAAATGCTTATTGCCAAATCCTTAATTCTAAAACTTATAGGATGGGATTTAATGTCTGAATCAAAAAACCGACGCAAAGAACCTCGCCACTCTGAAGAACTGCCTTTGAAAATTCAAGGGCATGACAGCAATGGAAAGTTTTTTGTTGCAATAGCTTTAACTCACAATGTGAGTCTTTCTGGTGCTTGTGTTTCCTTAAATAGACCTGTTGCAGTTGGTCAAGAACTACAAGTTTTTACCTGTGATAATTCACTACCTAATCAAACTTCAGCAAAAGCCTGCTGGGTACAACACTATGATGATTTATGGTTAGTAGGACTACATTTTGAACGTGCAAACAAATTTTGGAAAAATGCTGGAAACTTTTTTAACCAACTCCTGTTGAACCAAAACCTCCTGATCCACGCCTAGTTGGATCAAGTTCTTCTACTTCTATTAAAATATATTCTCCTAACTTTAATAAGACTAATTGTGCAACGCGCTCACCCGGATTTACTAAAAACGGGTGCGCGCTAAAATTTTTTAGCTCTACTAAAATTTCGCCTCGGTAATCGCTATCAATCCAACCTGCTCCAGCTTCCAGATTATGTTTTACTGATAGACCTGAACGACTTCCCACACGACCTACCATACCAAGCGGAATTTCTACGGCAATTCCTGTAGAAACCGTTGCTCGTCCAATATCCACAAAACCTTCTTTATTTACTTTTGAAGCAGGAATAATTGTTTCTTTTGCAGCATAAAGATCTAGTCCAGCACTCCCAACAGTCATTTGTGTTGGAAGTTGTGCAGTATTAATTAGGCGTTTTATTTTTAACTCTTGCATGACTTTTTTTTCTCACTAATGTTAGTATTTTGTTTATGAACTCACAATTTAACACCTGTGCAACAGAATATCATAAGTTTCGTCCAGATTATCCAATGGCTCTTTTTGAGCTATTAATAGAGCGTTTTAAGCTATCTGCTACTAGTTTAGTAGCAGATGTTGGTTGTGGTACAGCACGCGCTAGCATTGCTTTTGCCCAGCAAAATATTAAAGTTATAGGGCTTGATCCTAGTTTAGAAATGCTGCAACTAGGTCAAAAGTCTTGTCAATCCTTGGGTTTGCCCACTTTTTTTATACAATCTAGTGCTGAAGAAATAGCATTATCTGACAAAACCATAGATTTTATCAACTGCGCTCAAGCCTTTCATTGGTTTAATCCTAAAAAAGCTTTTAATGAATTTAAGCGAATCCTTAAACCAAATGGCGGATTTGCTCTTTATTGGAATAATCGAGATCAATTGACTGCCTGCTACTTGGCAGAAGTCGAAGATTTAATTACTAAATACAATCCTAAATATAAAGGTGGTTATCAGTCTCAGGATTGGAGAAAAATAATAGAAGACTCTCAACTATTTACGGATATTGAATTTTATAGTTTTTCTCATAGTGAAAGCTTAAGCATTGAAGATTTTATTGGGTTAACTCGTTCATTTTCTTATGTTCGTAATGTGCTAAATGATGAAGACATGTCTTTATTTACCAATGAGTTAGAAAGTTTATTAATAAAAAATAGTGTTAATGGAATAGTAGAACTACCTTATCAAGTAAAACTTTGGTGTGCAGATGTAAAAAAGCAGTAATTACTTGATGGTTTTCCAAATTTCTAGTAGAAACTTGACAAAATAAATGTTTGATGTACATTAAACCGTACATTGAACATAGAAAGGATGTAAAACAATGCAAAGCCTCCCAATGGTAGAAGCTAGAAATCGGTTGACTAACTTACCTGAAGAGTTAGAACAAGACAAAGAATCAGGTGCAATTGCTGTAACACGACGCGGTAAGCCTGTTTTAGCAATTATGTCTTGGGAATTTTATGAGTGTCTAACAGAAACTTTAGAGATTATGAGCGATCCTGAAATGATGGCTGTGTTGCGTCAAGATATCAAAGAGATGAAAGAAGATAAAGGTAAAGATGGGAAGTTGTGGGAAGAAGTTAAAAAGGAGCTTGGCTGGTGATTTATTCTGTTCTTATTCGTCCTACTGCAATAGAAATGCTTAAAAAAATTTCTGATCGTCGCATTCAAGCCAAGATTGATGAAAAAATACGTGGTCTTGCTAATGAGCCAGAAAAACAGGGTAAAGAATTAGGCGGTGAGCTTGAAGGATATAGAAGTGTTCGCGCTGTGGGCCAACGTTACCGCATTATTTATCGCATCGACGGAGAAAATGTAGTTGTGCTTGTGGTTGCACTTGGTATTCGTAAAGAAGGAGACAAAAAGGATATATATAAATTGACCCAACGCCTTTTCAAATTAGGATTATTGGAAGATCCCCCACTTATAGAAAATAATACCATAGATGAAAAAATAGATAAAAATGACAAAGAAGACCCTATTAAATTAGATAACTAACTGTGTTACTGTACTGTCACTAGCACCTAAAATCGTAAAGTGAAAATGTGGCGTTATTTCAGTAGTAGTTAAATTAAATTCTATTAAAAATGCTCCTCTGCGTCGGGCAATTGCTGGTAGCAAGCCGCCTGGCAAAACTTCCCCAGAACTACCAATAGAAATAAGTATTTCACAACTTCTAGCAAGTTTTTCTGCCCTTTGCCAAAGATTTTCTGACATTGCTTCATCAAAAAGTAAAATGTCCGTCCGCCAATCACCTCCGCATAAACATTTGCTTTTCCAATGCTCTTTATAGCTAGTCTCTATAACTAGTTGAATGTTGCATTTTAAGCAACGTGACTTTGTAATTTCTCCATGTAACATTAAGCAATTATTGATGTTAGTACCGCTAGAGCGTTGATGCAAATCATCAAAATTTTGTGTAATGATATTAAAACTAGGGAATTTTGTTGAGAGTTTAGCTAAAGCTAAATGTGCGGCGGTAGGCGTGGCAACACGACTTTTTGCTAGTAAATCGTCTAGTAAACGTAGATATAAAACAGATTTTCCAGTAATTTTTTCTGCTGAAAGCAGGTCAGCAATAAAATTAAATTCCCAAACTGGCAAACAACCTGGCCCGCTTAAAGTCGGCAGTTTAGCCGATGCTGAAATTCCTGCACCAGTAAAAATAACTATGTTTTGAGCTTGCTCAAGCTTGGTTATAACTTCTTTTGGTATTTGATTATTTAGTATTTTTCCCAAATTATTAACTAGTCAGCTACAAATAAATCTACTAATTGAAATTTAGTAACGTCTACTAAGCCTTTATCAGTAATTTTTAATTTAGGAATTACAGGAAGTGCTAGAAAAGACATAGTCATAAAAGGATCCGCTAAAGCACAGCCTAACCGACCGCTAGCGCGTTTAAGCTCATTCATACCTGCGCTAACTTTTTCTATTGGCTCATTAGACATTAGCCCAGCAATAGATAATTCTAAGGCAGCCTCCACATTTTCCCCATCAACAGCAGCAATTCCGCCCTGCATTTCTGCAACTTTGCTAACGGCCCGATAAATGCTTTCATCATCTGCCCCAATAGCAATAATATTATGAGAATCATGCGCAACAGAAGCAGCTAAAGCCCCTCGTTGAAGCCCAAAACCATGAACTAATCCCATACCGCGCCTTCCTGTACCCTTATGACGTTCAACTACGGTAATTTTCAGCAAGTCTTGTTTAGTATCAGAAACAACTCGGTCATTTTCAATAGTTGGTTCGCCAATAAAATCTTCTGTATAAAGCTGATGTTTACCTAAGCCAATAATATGAGCGCGTCGGCTATGGGCTTGGATAAGAAAATCTGCTGGGCTTAAAGTGCCAATGTTAACAGACCTTTTTGCTTGAATTGACTGGCTTTCAAGTGGTGGCAAGGTTAATTGTCCATCAATAGCTATTAACTGACCATCTTTGTAAACTCGTCGAGGTTGGAGATTTTCTAGCGAATCAAAAGCTACTAAATCAGCAAAATAGCCTGGTGCAATTGCTCCGGTTCGCTCAATACGAAAATATTCAGCAGCATTAAGCGTAGCCATACGAATAGCACTTAACGCGGGCATTCCTTTTGCTATTGCAGTTCGTAAAAGAAAATCAATATGTCCTTCTTCTAAAATATCGTTTGGGTGTCGGTCATCTGTGACTAATAAACAACGTCGCTCGTTTTCCAGTGTAACTAATGGTAAAAGGTCAGATAGGTTTTTTGCTGCTGTACCTTCTCTTAGCATTATATACATACCAACACGCATTTTTTCTTTTGCTTCTGCAATGCTAGTGCATTCATGATCGGAAGCAATACCACTAGCAACATAAGCGCAAAGTGCTAGTCCTGAAAGCCCTGGAGCATGTCCATCTAAGCGTTTATGTCCTCCAAGAGCTAATTTTTCCATAACATCTGGATCTGTATTAACTACGCCTGGAAAATTCATCATTTCGGCTAGCCCTAAAACTTGAGGATGATTAATAAATGGCGACAAGTCTTGAGCCGAAAGCGTCGCGCCAGAAGTTTCTAACCCAGTGGCAGGAACGCAGGAAGGAAGCATAAAAAATACATTTAGCGGGACATTTTGACTAGCATCAATCATAAATTTCAACCCGTCAATTCCTAAAACATTAGCAATCTCATGAGGGTCACAAATTACTGAAGTTGTCCCACGTGCTACAACTGCACGAGCAAAACGTGGGACAGTTAGCATTGAGCTTTCAATATGTACGTGTGAATCAATAAAACCTGGCGAGAGATAAAGACCTTTCAAATCCTCTTCTTTTTGCCCGCGATATTCTGAACCAATACCAACAATTACACCATTATCAATAGCTACATCGGTTTGGTAAATTTCAGCAGAAAAAACATTGATCATTTTCGCGTTACGTAAAACTAGATCTACTGTTTTGTCACCTCGTGCAGCACTAATTAAATTTGAAAGACTATCAATTCTTCTCGCCATAAATTTCCTTTCTAACTTTGTTCAAATGTCGCAAATAGAGCTTATTTACCAGCTTTTAATGATTCTTCACGTTTAGCTTTAAATTCTGTTCCATCTCGCCAAGCAGGTATTTCTTTAGCATTAGCTACTTCATAACCTATTTGGAAAAGCATTTGCAGGTCTTCTACCGCGCCGCTTAAATCCCAATTAGGTTTGATGTCATCCGAAGGTTTATGATAGTCCTTAGCAGTATATTCATCAGAAAGTTTTTTGCCTTCGCCAGCAGGTTTGCCAATATATTCTTCACCCTCACCAGCATTAAGAGCAGGAACACCTTGTTTAGCAAAACTAAAATGATCTGAGCGATAAAAATAACCTTTTTCAGGTTCTTGATCAGGTTTGACGGTTCGATTTTGTGTTGCAGCAACGCCTTGAACATAATCATCTAGGGTTGAATTACCTAATCCAACTACAATAATATCTTTGGTCTTGCCCCAAACATTCATGCTATCCATATTTATAACTGCGGTTGTTTTCGCTAATGGATAAAGCGGATTTTGGGCATAGTAAGCTGAACCTAATAAACCGCGTTCTTCTGCTGTAACAGCTAGAAATAGTAATGAGCGTTTTGGAGGGGTTGAAAGTTTAGTATAGGTTTTAGCTAGTTCTAAAAGTCCTGCTGTGCCAGTTGCATTATCTTTAGCACCGTTATAAATCTTGTCATCATTAACTGGTTTACCTTTATCATCAACGGCTGGAAGTCCAATGCCAAAATGATCCCAATGTGCTGTAAAGACTACATATTCATTTTTAAGCTCTGGATCACTACCTTCTAGTTTGGCAATAAAGTTGTTAGATTCAATCTTTTTGTACTTATTTTTTAGGCTTAGAGAAGCTTTTACACCTAAATTGACGGGCTTAAATTCTTTTTTTAGAGCTTCTTTTTTTAATTCTTCCAAATCTTTTCCAGCTAGTTGAAAAATTTCTTTTGCTTTATCAAAAGTCATCCAAGATTCTACTGGACAAAGTGACAAATTACTGTTGTTATCACTAACGGTAAAACCCCCTGTTCCCCAACTATTTCTTACCACTTCCCAAGGATAACCTGCCGGGCCAGTCTCATGAATGACAATACAACCAGCAGCACCTTTTTTCATCGCTTGTTCAAACTTATATGTCCAACGTCCATAATAAGTCATTGCTTTACCACCAAACATTTTGTCATCTGGTAAAGGGGGATCATTAATTAACATTACTAATACTTTACCTTTTAAGTCTTCGCCCTTAAAGTCATCCCATTGATACTCTGGAGCCTCAGCACCGTAGCCAACAAAGACTAAATCACCGTTCATATCGACTTTATCAACTAGTTGACGTGTCCAGGCTACAAATTCATCACGAAACTTTAAGTTAACTGTTTTGTCTGCGGCAGAAAATTTCATTTCTACATTTGGGTCAATTTCATAACTAACTAATGGGACTTTTTGAACAAATGTTCCGTCTGGATTACCTGGTTTTAAGCCTAATTTTTGAGATACCTCAGTTAAATACTTAATGGTTAATTCTTCGCCTTTGCTGTCTGGCCCACGACCTTCAAACTCATCTGAAGCTAATTTCTTGATATGTTCCATCATATCATTGGTATTAATATTGCTAGCCGCTGGGTCAATTGCAATTGGCTTAACAGTATTTTTACTGTCGCTAGTGCTAGTTGGTGTAGGGCTAGTGGAAGTGGTTGTATTTGTTGTATTTTCGCCACAACCCAACATAAATGTGCTGCTTAAAAGCAGAAATGCAAAAGAAAGATAAGTGCTTGATTTCACTTGTTGAACTCCTAAAGAATGTTATTTGGCGGTAAATAATTTTGTTAATCTTAATGGTTAGCAAGATTTACGTCAATCTAAGGAAAAAGAAGTATAGAAAGCTTTTATTTAAGCTATTTTATTAACTAAACAAGATTGGGCTGTAAATAGTAGTATTTTGGAGGAATATCTAAGTTAATCAATACTATTAGGTTATCTGGATGCTGAAAATCTATAGCTAAAAATTTATCCATTAGATTATTAATAATAATTTGGCCTGCTTTTTCTTCTAATAACTTGATATAAACTAGCCTGTTTAGTAAATCAAATTGTGGTGAGATGGTTTCTTCGTCCATTTCTAAATCAAGCAAGCTTTTTTCATCAAAATGTAAAAGCCTTGCCCATTGATTTAGGGAATACTCTAGGTTTTTTCTTAGAAACCTTAATTCAGAACCAATCAAAGGAAAGGGTTTTAAGATTAGTGATTCTGCAATAGTTATATCCAATAAATCTGTTTCTATTATTTGTGGGCGTTTAGTTAAACACCTTTCACAGCTTATTACAGGAACATTTTCTAAATAAATATTTTCTAAACCTGATTCTATATATTGATATTGTGTTGTTAAATAAACAACTTCTGGCATTCCACATTTTTTACAAATCATAGTTAAAATTAAATAGCCAAAAAACATTTAGTTAGAGACTAAAATGTTTTTTGGCTATTTTAGGCAATAATTACATTTATTAGAAAGAAACTCTTAATCCAACTTGAAATTGACGTGGCGAAAAAGCTGCTCTAAACCTATCTGGAGTAGAAATAAAACGGCTGCCATCTTTAGCAGGTAAATTAAAATTTCCATTAGGATCAGGAGCAAAAATCGGGTTAACATCGCTGATATTAACTCTATTAAATAAATTAAATGCTTCTACATAAAATTGTAAAAGATATTTTTCGCTAACTGTAAATTTACGTGTCAACCTCATATCGACGTTAGCAAAACCAGGTGTTAAACCACTATTACGAGCAACACTAACACTACCATCTAAGGGCCTATCTCCTGGCGGGTTATCACCATTTAGATTAAGGTCTACACCAGCAAGTAAGTTATAAGGACGGCCAGATTCAAGATTGACGATACCTGAAACTTGAAAATCTTTTAAGAATGGGTTTTTGGTATAGCTTAAGTCCCAAGTACCTGAAAAAACAAATCGACTACGAATATCTTGGAGTGATAAACCTCTCTCACCACGTGGGTTAGTAGGATCATTAGATTGTTGTAGCTCATTACGAATATCAATAAAATTATCTATTGATTTTGCAAAAGTATAGCTACTTAAAAATCCTATTCTTTGGCTTAGCCTACGATTAAACGATACAGTAAAAGCATTGTAGTAGCTATCATAAGCGTTAGTAAACTCAAAAATATCTCCACGAGTAGTATCAATTCTTCCCATTATGGCACTATTGGTAGGATCACCCGGTATTGGTCTTACAATAGGGTTAATGTTACGTTGAGAAAGGATTTTTAACCCACGAACAAAAGTATAGCTTGTTGAAAAAACCATATTATTACCAATAAAATAATCTACCCCAAAATTAGCTTGTTGAGTATAGCTAGCACGTGGATTTTTTTGGTTAACAAACTCTAAACTTAGTTGTGGGATTAGGTTTACTCCTGGAGGTAAGGTAGAAGAAATAGGTAATCTTTTATCTGGTAAAGCATAAAATGGTAAAGAAAGTGGGAATTGAAGTAGAAGGATTTTTAATGCACCACTTACAGACTCATTAGAAACAAAAGCACCCCCATAAATAGGAGCAGCAAAAAATAATCCATAAGCACCATGAATATTAGCTTTAGAAAACTTTTTAGGACGATAAGAAAAAGATATTCTAGGAGAAATATTTCCATTATTAGAATCTAGCACATCAATAGTGCTACGATCATAACGTACACCTAATTTTAGTATTAATTGGTCATTTATCTTAAGGTCATTTTGAAAAAATGCTGCAAAAGTATTACGTGTAACACCTCCAACAGCATCATTATTAACAAAACCTTGTGCAAAAGCTGCTGGAATACCAATATCGGCTAGAGGTAATTGAGGAAAGCCAGGTATAGTTGCTGGCAAAGCAGCAGAAAGAAAAGTCAAAAAGGCTCTTTGTTGTGGGCTACGGCGCGTTGGGTCAAAAGCTTCTAGTCCGGTAAAGAATGGGCCTCCTATTCCTCTTAAATCAAGTTGTGGAAAAAAGGCAAAACCATTATTAAACACTGGTACTAAACCATCTTCACCAATGCTATCTCTAGAATAATCAACACCAAATTTAATTTGGTTACGCCCTCGGCTAAGACTAACATTATTAAGCACTTGAAAAAGCTTTTGTAATCTTGGCTGTGGCAGAAGTGTCCCTGTTCCAAATACTACTAATCCTTCTGGAGCAACTAAATTTACCTGAGGCCCTCGGTTATCTATTGGGTCAATAGTTTGATTACGTCGGCTATAAAGAACTCTTGTTTCATTAACTAAATTCAAACCAGAATTGATATAAGTATTGTTAAAGGCTACCGAGTTATCATCTAAGGATTGTCGCCCACCAGTAGTGTCAGCTACACGTGAACCAGTGATTAAATCGCCAAAAGGCTCTCCAGCACCATTAAATGTACGCCCATAATTATAACGAGCATAAAGGGTATTATTTGGGGAAATTTGAATATCTGTCCTTAATAAAAATGTTGAAGTTCCTATGCCAAAAGGAATTGGGCCATTTCTTATAGGAAAGCCCTGACTATTTATTGATCTTAAAGTATCATCAGAGATACCAACAATAGCATTTTGTTTTACAGATAAGCGTTCAAAAGAAGTAAAGTAAAAAGCTTTATTTTTCTTAATTGCACCACCTAACGTAGCACCAAATTGAAACTGCTTAAATTTAGGTTTAATGTTGGCAAAAGCGTTACGAGCAGCAATAGATTCACCTCGATTAAGAAAGAATAAAGTGCTGTGTAAGTCATTACTTCCACCCCTAGTCACAATATTAATTATTCCACCAAGTGCTTTACCAAATTCAGCACTAAAGCTATCAGACACAACCTGAAATTCCTGTACAGCTTCTTGGCTAAATGTTGAACGAACTGCACCTGGGCCAGCATCATTATTATCTAGACCATCTATTGTAATAGAGTTAGTACGAGCAGGTAGACCATTAAAAGAAAGTCCAGAACTAGCAGCAACACCTTGTTGAGGTGTGCGATCTGGGGTTACACGAGGTGAAGTTAAAGAAAAATCTAAAAAGTTGCGGCGGTTTATGGGAAGTGAATCTATACGACCTCGGTCATTATTTGAGCTACTTGCTGTTTTAGACTCATCAACACCGCTATTAGCAACAACTTCTATTATTTCCGTTTGACCTGCATCAACTTGTAAAACAAAATTACAATAGCCAACCGTGCCTAAAACTAAATCAAATCTAGCAATACGTTTGCTAAAACCTGATGCAAAGGCTGAAATTTCATAATTACCCGGAGGCAATTGATTAAGTAGAAATGAGCCTTCTTCATCTGTTTGAACTTCTCTGGTTTGGTTTGTTTGTAGATTTCTTGCTACTACAGCAGCTTGAGGAATTACCCCGCCTTGTTCGTCTGTAACAGTGCCAGTAGCACTAGCAGTTGTGGCTCCACTTTGGGCCCGAATAGGTTGAGGATTATTTGTAATAAAAAAGAAAAGCAGTAGAACTAAAAAAAAATTCATACCCCAGGTTTTATTTCGCCTCATAGATTACTCCCTGATATTCTTATGTAGATTAAAATTTTATGGATAATGCGTTTTGAGTAGGGTTAATATTAACTAAATGAATGGTTAGTTGTCTACATTTGTTGTATTAGATAAAGTCTTAGTTCTACGACACACTTGGCGAGGTTCGCCATCTGTTAGATCAGAAGCTAATTGTAAAAATTGACTAACCATAGGTAACCGCATAAAACAGCCTATTAAAGCCCAAGCCAGGTTTATATGCTCTAAGGCTTTAGCAAAAGCACAAACACCTAACCTATCACTATTGCCATTCATTGGATCATAGGTTAGGCGTTTTAAGTCTTTGCTTGGGTGATCTTGGGCAGGGATCAAAATTAGACCTATAGGACTACGTTTCTTAAACCATTCAGCTAATTCGCTACATTGGCTGCAACCTTCATCATAATAAAGCCTTGCAGGAAAAATATTTTTGTCATTTAAGCTAGCATGCCAGGGTCGCCAACTTGGTAGCCATTGTCTAACTACTTGACGATAATTTAGCCACTTTTGACCAAATCTAGTTTCTAACTCTTGATTTTCATCCCAACGGGCTAAACCTGCACTATAAGAAAAGGCGACTACTCCACCAAAAAATAACCAAAAATGATTTACTACAAACCCATAACCAAAAAATACTAAAACTATGGATAGCTGCATAGGGTTAGCAACGTAAGCATAAAGTGAAGTAGTTACTAATTTTTTAGGAGGATCATAAGGAAGAGGTGTTCCTTTACCAGATTCTACAAATTCTTGTACAGCACTTAAACCTATAACTATTGGTATGGCTAAAACCTGCAAATATAGGCTATTTAACCATTTTGGACGCAAGAAAAACACTTGCCAACCACCACCGGCTTGCTCAAAAATAGCTAAGGGAATAATAAAAAGAAATAAAATACTAAAGCAGATAACTTGTAAAAAGGCTCGTGGTTGCAAATGTTTTTCTTCTATTGTCCAACGTGCAAGAAGTTGAGCAGGCACAAAACAAAAAAATAAGGCTAAAAATTCACCTATTATCCAGTTTTGATTAAGTTTAAGTAAAGGAAAGCACAAAGGCATTAACACTAAGTCAAATACTAGCATTAATATAAACCAAATCGGTAAGCGCAAGTATAGAGAGGTAAAAACAGGAATAACACCCCAAAGTAACATCCACCCAAATAACAAATCTACAGGGATACTAAACAAAGTTCCGCCTTGGACATTAAAACTCCACCAATCAAAATAGTTAACTAGCAATTGAAATGCTACTAAACTTGCTAGCACCCAAAGACTTGCTAAAAATGCTCCCACACGTACTTTTTTATTTGGACGTTTTAGAGCTAGCAAGATCAAAGCAATTGAACTAGGCAATAATAGACATAGCGTGCGTTTTAAGGTAGGTTCGTTAATACTATTAGTTAGCTCAAACATAAATCTAAGAATTAGTTAAATTATCAATTAGATATTCGGCTGAAAGCCCAACAGCATAACGTTCCCAGGGGCCAAAGTACCAAGCTGGATCTAGCAGGCGTTGATATTTAATTGTCCAGCGTACTTTAGTATGAGTTGAATCTATAGCTTGCCATTCAATTGTAGATTCTTGCCAGGCGAGCCAATGAGCAATTGCACTTTTATCTGAAACTACCCCAAATTTCACAAAACTTACTGCATCAACAGAATTATAAATTTGTGATTCTTTTACACTTAAGGTTAAGTCTCCTGGTTTTCCTTCTCCTCCTGCAAAATGGATTATTCTTTGATCACCAAAAGCTAAACCACTACCAACAGTTCTTACTGGGCGAGGAAATTGCAATTTTAAGTAAAAAGGAAGTTCCTTATTAAATTTAGGTGTCATGCTTAAGGATTTAGCTATAGTTAATTGATCTGTTGGGACAATTTTTTCTACTACTATAATTTCATCGCGTGAAAAAGAAAGATTACTACTAATGCCTTCCAAGCTCATTATTAAAAAGGGGAGTAAAATTAAAGCTGGTAGTGGGCCTTTTGAACGGTTTTTAGAATTTTTAGTTACAATATCTAATATTGCTCCTATTACTGACCCAACAGCATAAAAAACTGGTGCTGCCATAAAAATACAAATTACTCCATCGCCCAACACAACAGCAGAAAATATACAAGTTAATAATAAAGTAAAGGTCATACCTTTTAATATTGCCCCTGTAAAGGTTTTTTGCTTAGGAATAAAAGTAGTTAAAATTGCTAGTACAGCAGGCAATCCAATAAATAAAGCTGCTGTTTGATCTAAACGGCCTGCAACCAATAGGCTATAAATTAAGCCTCCTGCAACAAACATTAGTGTTGTAGTAATCAAAACCAACCTAGTGCTTAAGCCTTTATTTTGATTTGTTTCTGCTGTCTCTACTTTAGCAACAGGTATATTTCTACAGCGGCCACATTCACCCGTTTCTATATTAAACATATCCGACTGATGGCAAACTTCACATCTTTGAGCAGTAGTAGTTTTATGAATAATTAATTGTTTTTCTGATTCTGTAGAAGCTTCAAAGTTTTCTTGTGCTTTTTTATCTCGAAAAAGTATCTTTTTGATTTTTTCATCCATAAGTTTTACTTCTTAATCAAATAGGCTTTTAGACTTAATTCTTTATTTCACAGATTATCAACAATATTAAATTATTTTACTAGTTTTAAAGAAGAAAAATGTTTTGCAACTTTTTTTGTAATTCCATGTTTTATCAGCAACCAAATAATTAATAAATTCCGCGTAAATAATTAAACCTTTTTGTAATTTTTTTAATATGTCTAACATTAGTTGTAATAATCAATTTTTATAAACAATCTCTTGCCAAAATTCTTGCAAAACAAGCAAGTTAGGAGTTTTTATGCGTTGTGAAACAGTAGTTAGCGATTTTCAAAATGTTTTATTACAAAAAATAGAAGTGCTTGAATTAAGCAAAGACTTATCTATTCACTTGCAAAATTGTAATTACTGTCAAAAAGATTGCCAAAAATTGATAGCTGATTACACTAACCAACCTAACAACAATAAAAAAATATCCCAAATAGCCTTTGCAGTCCTTAAACCGGCTAAAATTAATACTTTCAATCAATTTACTTTATTAAATTATGATCCGTTTCTAGTAAAATTTTTTAAAGAAATAGAAAAAGCAACTCTTGATTTTATAGACAATCCTTCAGGGTTTATTAGAGAAGTAATTGACCCAGTTTTTGAAAGACAAAATAGCCCTTATTGGGATAAATCTGTTAGACTAGCAACTTTAATTTGGCTAAGTAGCTGTGTTTCTATAGTTTTATATGGTGGATTTGGTCTATGGTGGTTTCCTAGCAATAATATAAATTCAAAAGACAATGAATTATTAACTGATAGCCAGAAAATTTATTATATTAGTGCTTCCCTACCCTATCCACCAACATATTGGACAAGAAACCCTAGCAAGATAGATAGCAATAAAACAACATCAGCCATTAACAAATCTTTAGCAACAAAAACAGCTTCAAAATCAAAAGGGCGTTCGCCTCAACCAACTAGTTTAGAGGCTAATTTATCAACTAAAACTAACTCCAGCATTGGTTCGACTAAAACAACTACGCCTGAAGTTCGCGGCAATGCTTTCTTTGCAAGTGAGCTTAAATCAAACACTAACAGTTCTAATTTTGGTATAGAAAAAGAAACAAAAGGTAACTTTGTTACTGGAGGTAGATTTCTTAGTGCTACTACTGCCCCAGTATCTATAGCAGCCACAGAAGATGATGAAGATAATGATGAAGAATGCTGTGATTACGGCAATATACCTATATGCGCTGAACATAAAGCTATGGAAAAAAAGGGGTTAAATCAACATAATAATGCCGCGCTTCAATTTGGCATTAGTTCTAGTTCTAACGGAGTTGGTGCTATTAGCCCAAATGCTGCTGGTGGAAACCAAATTACAGCTTTTGTTACTCCTAGCACAGTAAGTGGTGGAGGTATGTTTAGTACAGGCTCTAAGGGTTTGCTTCAACTAGTTGAAGCAAAAATTTTTATTCCTCCTGTTTATAACAAACTTAAAGTTGGTACTTCAGGAGCAATAGCTATTCTTCTAAACAGTAATGAACCTTTACCTGACAATTTCTTATTTATAGCTTCATTATCTATGCAGTTTAATCCAGAAGTAATAAAACTTACCAAAGTTACTAATGGAACTTCATCTTATCTAAATAGCGAAAAGACTTCTCATAATAGTGTATCATTTCCTATTTCTCGAACGATAAGAGGCGAATCTATAAAAAATTACCAAATAATGACAATTTACTTTCAAACTATCGGGGAAGGATCCTCTGCCTTTGCTCTTAGAAATGTTGAGTTACTAAACAATTCTGGAGAGAAAATCCTTGTTACTTCCATTAATGAGCAAATAAAAGTTGTAAAATAAGAAATAAGCTCATTTAGCTGGCACAGGCATTTGGGAAATTAAAAATGTAATAAAACAAATAAATATTATTGCTAAGATAAAAATAGCTAAAATGGCTGGATCTATTTGCCAAAAGTGGCTATTTTCTTCAGATTCTTCTTCCATTAGCTGAATGGGTAATTTCAACATCCCTGTATCGACTTTAATTACCCCTTCGCTATCATTATTTGTATTATTAACAATATTTTCTAGCTCTTTTTGGGATTTAATTTTCTTTTTTGATCGATTTAGAGCCACTTGATTTTCCTTAAGTAAAAATATAAAGCTATTCCAATTATTACCATTGATGATAAAGCATAAGTGTAACCATAACGCCATTTTAGCTCAGGCATAAAATCAAAATTCATTCCATAAATACCCGCTACTAGAGTGACAGACATTAAAATAGTAGAAATAGATGTTAAACGCTTCATTATTATGTTCATTCGATTACCAGAAAGTGATAAATAAACGTCCATAATAGAACTTAAGATATCCCGAAGTGAGTCAATATTATCTGCTACTCTAATGGCATGGTCAAAAACATCTTGGAAATAAACATAAGTTTCCATAGAAAAAATAGGTTGTTCACGTCTTAACATTACATTTAAGACATCTCTAAGTGGTGAAATAAAACGGCGTAGATAGAGAAGATTCTTTTTAACTCGAAAAATTTCTTCTATTAAATTGGGTTGAAAATCTGTAAATAATTTGTCCTCTAAATCGTCAATTAAGTCACTGATGCTATCTAAAATAATCATATAGTTATCAACTACAGCATCAATAAGCAAATAAGCTAAAGTTCCTGTGCCTACTACGCTACGGCTTGACCATTCAGGCCAAAGGCGATGGACTAAAACTATTGCATCAATTGGTTGACGATGAACAGTAACAATAAAATTTGCTCCTAAAAAAATACCTATCTCTCTTAATTCCAAATGTTTATCATTATTTACAAAATCAGCTTCATATACCACCATAAAATAATAACCAGTATATTCTTCAATTTTAGGTCGTTGATGTCCTTTAATACAATCTTCAATTGAAAGTGGATGAAAACCAAATTCTTTAGCTAAAGATAAAAAATCTTCATTTGTTGGATCAGCTACATCTGTCCAAATAATATTTTCTTTATTTAGTTTTAGCTTAGCAATACTTTCTATAGAAATATTAGGAGTAATTTTATTAGTTTTAGCATCTAAATAACTAGTAGTAATCATAAGTTAAAATTGGTTAATTAAGGTAATATGCGCAAGTAACTATGTTGTAAAGTTACCTCCAGGATTAGAACACATATAGAGATAATCAGCCAATAAAAAAAATCTTCTCTATAATGTTCATAACGTTTTACATCTACAGCAGTACGCTCTAGCTTATCTATATCTTGAAATATGGTTTCTAAGGCTTGACGATTAGTAGCACGATAATACTTACCTCCAGTTAGAGTAGCTATTTGGCGTAAAGTATTTTCGTTAAAAGTAGAAGGTTGTAAAGTATATGTACCTGGTGGATCACCAATATTTAAGCTTGGCATTTTTACCATTCCACTTGTACCAATACCAATAGTATAAATTTTTACTCCTAATACTTTGGCTATTTCTGCGGCGGTTTGTGGCTCAATTGTAGTAACGTTATTGTCTCCATCTGTTAGCAAAATAACTACACGACTTTTAGCATCAGAATGACGTAAATGATTGACACTACTAGCAATAGCTATACCTATAGCTGTACCATTTCCTTCTATATCAGTTCTATCAACTAAATCAACACTCTTAAGCAAAGTTTTTAGTAGCTCATAATCTAAGGTTAATGGACAGCGTAGTTGGCTATAAGCAGCAAAGCTAATAAGACCTAGCCGGTCAGACTCACGTTTATCTATAAATTCAGAAATTATTTCTTTAGCAATAGAAAGTCGATTAGCAGTTTGAAAATCTAAAGCACCCATACTAAGAGAAGTATCTACAGTAACAATAATATCTACAACTTCCGTTTTGATTTGCTCAACTCTTGATAAAGACTGTGGTCTAGCTAGTGCAATTATTAGACAAGAAAAAACTATTACTCGTAAAATAACTAGAAAATAGCTTAAACGCTGGCGCAAGCTTGGTTTAAGATTAGCTACTTTTAAGTTTGTTATGCTAGAAAATTTTACTGTTTTTGTCTTTTTAAGTTGCCTATACCAAAGATAAAGAATTAGCAAATTTGCTAATAAAAGCCAAAGCAAATTGGGATTGGCAAATTTCATGCTAAACCTATTATTTAGGAAATTTATTTTTTATTTCCTGTAACATTTTTAAGTCTTCTTTGCTTAAATTTACTTTTTCTAGTAAATCTGGTCTAACTAGCCAAGTTTTTTCCAGTGCTTTACGCCGTCGCCAACGAGCAATTTCTTTATGATTACCATTTTGCAAAACTTCTGGAACTGTCTTGTCTCTGTATATTGCTGGACGAGTATAAACAGGACAATCTAGCAAACCGCTACTAAAAGATTCATTTTCTGTTGAGTCTGCACAGCCTAAAGCACTAGGAATTAGCCGTACAATAGCATCTACCACAATTAATGCCGCAAATTCCCCGCCAGATAGCACATAATCACCAATAGAAATTTCATCTGTAACTAAAGACTCATTAACTCGCTCATCCACACCTTCATAACGTCCACAAATTAAAATTAACCTATCTAGTTTACTTAATCTTTTAGCTAATTCTTGGTTAAAAGTCTTTCCTTGAGGAGTAAGTAAAGTGACGGAATAGTTATTAGAATTATGGGTTAAGTATTCAATAGCTCTAAACATAGGTTCAGGCTTTAAGACCATACCTTCACCACCACCAAAAGGGCGATCATCTACAACATGATGCCGATCATAAGTAAAATCTCGTAGGTTATGAATATTAATTTTTATTAGATTTTGAAGTTGAGCGCGACGAATTATTCCATGTTCAAATGGGCTTTGAAAGAGTTCAGGAAAGATAGTAATAATGTCAATCTGCATATAGAACCCAGCCCTAAAGGGCAGGGCTAATACCAAAAGCCCCTCTGGGGCTTACAGAAATAATAATTTTATTGATAAAAAAACTTTGATGCCACCTAGTGGCATTTGATGATAAATAGAACCCAGCCGTAAACGACTGGTCTATTAGCAAAAGCCCCTCTGGGGCTTAAAAAAAATTTTAATCCTTTAATGCCGCGACGCGGCATTTGATAATAGACAAGTCCTTTAGGGCTTGGCTATTTTGGCTATTGTTTAGGAATTTATAAATCTAACAATCCTTCAGGAGGATTTACTATAATTTTCTTTTCTTCTATATTTATTTCAGTACAAATATCTTCAGCTAGGGGGATAAGATATTCTTTTTCTCCATTGATCACTAAAAGAGGGGCTGCTCCAGTTTGCAAAAGGCGTGCTACTTGGCCCAAAACTTGTCCATTATTTGTTATAACTTGGCAACCAATAAGGTCAAATTCATAGTAATGATCTTTGGGTAGGTCTACCATTTCAGATGCAGGAATTTTTACCGTTACACTTCTTAAAAGTTCTGCTTTGTTGCGGGAGTCTATAGATTCAAATGCAAAAACAATGCGGTCTTTATGAAACCAAAAGTCTATTAATTCTATTTCTTTGATTTGATTATCAGGAAAGACTAGAAAAACGCTTGATAAATCTTCAAAGCGTTCTGGAAAATCAGTTTCAATAGTAGCAATAACTTCGCCCTTAATTCCTTGAGGACGAATAATTCGAGCAATAGTAACTAGCTCGGAGGGGTTTATAGATGGTTGGGATAAAGAAACATCAGAAGGCAAAGTTTTTGGTAACTTCGCCTTTTCCTGAGTTTTTATATTAGCACGCGATGGTCGCACTATTCCAAGATCTCCAAAACAAAACGCTTTCTTAGTTTCATTCCAGAAGCACCTAAAATTGTACGGATTGCCCGGGCAGTACGTCCTTGTTTACCTATGACTTTACCTAGGTCGGCTTGTGCTACTCTGAGTTCTAGGACAGTGGTAGCTTCACCTTCAACCTCTTTGACTTCTACTTGCTCTGGATAATCAACTAAAGCTTTTCCTATTATCTCAATGAGTTCTTTCATGTCAATTATTGGCACAAACAGCCTAACTTAAGTAAGTTAGGGATTACGCCGCCTCCTTCACTAAAGAATAGTTTACTTTCAATCCCTGGTCTTGATTAAGTTACTAAGAAAAGTATAAAACACTAGCCGAAAAAATCCTCGTTAGCAAAAACTTAAAACTTATTAAAATTTGCTATTGATGAATGTATGCTAACACTTGCCACTAGTTCTTGGCTACTACCTAATTTAAAAAGCTCAATAATTTTCCTTATTTTAAGCTTTTTCTGGTGCAGGCTGATATTTTTTTAGTAATTGGCTTACTGTATCAGTTGGTTGCGCACCATTTTTTAGCCAATAACTAACTCTATCTTGTTTTAAGTGTAGTTGGTTAGGTTCTCTACAAGGGTTGTAATAACCAACTATTTCTAAAAAGCGACCATCTCGCTTGCTTTCTTTTTCTGTTACGATGATTCTATAAAAGGGATGTTTTTTGGCTCCCTTTCTGGATAATCTAATTGCTAACAAGATCAACCTCCTAAAGGTTAAAAATTAATTATATAAAAATAAATTAATTAACGTTTCTTCTTTTTCTTACGCGCGCTTCCACCAGTACGACCGCCGCCTAGTATTCCGCCGCCACCTAGTAATTTACCACCAAATCCACCTAGTAAGCCTCCGCGAGTCATTGAACGCATAATCTTACGCATTTGGATATATTCATCAATTAAATCATTAACTTGTTTAACCGACGTTCCGCTACCTTTAGCGATACGACGACGACGAGAAACATCAATTATATGATGGTTTCCGCGTTCTTTTATTGTCATGGAATTAATAATAGCCTCGGTCATTTTCAGCTTACGCTGCATTTGCTCTGCTTGCTCAGTGCTAATTTTAGGAACAAATCCCATTAAACTACGCATCATACCTTCAGGAAGCATCTTAAGTAGTTTATCTACTGAGCCTAATTTTTCCATTTGTTTTAGCTGCATTCGGTAATCTTCCAGCGTAAAACGATCTTCCATCATTTTTTGCTGGAGTGCCATTGCTTCATCTTCGTCAACTTCTTGTTGGACTTTTTCAATTAAAGTTAGCACATCCCCCATTCCAAGGATTCTTTGTGCTACACGATCAGGGAAAAAAGCATCTAAAGCATCATATTTTTCCCCAATACCAACAAACTTAACTGGTTGACCTGTAACTACTTTAATTGAAAGAGCCGCACCGCCTCTGGCATCACCATCCATCTTAGTAAGAATTACGCCAGTAGTACCTATACGGTTATGAAATTCAGTAGCACTTTTTACAGCGTCTTGGCCTGTCATAGCATCCGCAACAAATAAGATTTCTACTGGTACTAATTCCCGTTTTATTGCACTAAGCTCTTCCATTAATTGATCATCAATATGAAGTCTTCCGGCAGTATCTACCATTAAGGTATCATAGCCCATTTGTTGAGCATGTTTATAAGCTGCACGACATATTTCTAAAGGATCGTTTAATTCAGGAGCTTCAAAAACTGGCTGCCCAATATCACGAGCAATTACAGATAGTTGATCGCGTGCAGCGGGGCGATAAACGTCTACAGAAACTAACAGAGGATGACGACTTTGGTTTTTAGCTAAAAATTTAGCTAACTTACCAGTAGAAGTAGTTTTACCAGAACCTTGTAAGCCAACAACCATTACTACATTAGGGCTTCTTTGGGTAAAGACTAAGCGTGAACTACTACCACCTAGGATTTCTACTAATTCGTCATAAACAATTTTAACTACTTGTTGTTCAGGTGAAAGGGACTCTAAAACCTTTTGTCCAATGGCTTTTTCCTTCACTGTTTCAACAAATTGTTTTACTACCTTAAAATTTACGTCTGCTTCTAATAGAGCTATGCGGATTTCACGCATTGCTATATCGATATGTTCAACTGTGAGTTGATCTTGGCCGCGTAGATTTTTTAAGACCTTCTTGATTTTATCAGAAAGGGCATCAAACATGTTTTAGCACCACAATTTAGTTTATTTTCGATTAAAGACAAAACGACAAATTAGCCGCTTTTTCTAATGTTGTCAAGCTTACAAAACCTACTTTAGCAACTTTCTGCTTTTATCTGCTTTTCGTTGATAGATAAATTGTTGTAGGATGCTTTTATATCTTAAAAACCCAATATTTTTACTGTAAATAACTTAGTATTTTTTATCAAATGGTAAATTAAATGAAAAATGGTAAATGTGTAAAATGTTCAGGAAAAGAGATTTATTGTAAAGATGCTAGTCCAAAATCTAGCGATAGAGTTACATTAAAAGATGGTATTATAAGTAAAGATGCTTCCAAAGTTGTGCGATATATTTGTGCAAGCTGTGGCTATTTGGAATATTATTTAAGCGAACAAATAGACCTTGATTATATTTGTGAGCATTGGGACAAAGTTTAAGTCTATCTGCTAACCTTTACAAAAACTTAGAACTAGCCATAGAATGATTACAATTATAATCTTTCCATTATCAATTATTTGGGGGAAATATAGCTGTGGCAAAATTAAATACTATTAATTTTACATCAACAAAACATCGAATATGTTTATTAATTCTTATAGTGTCTATTAGTGCTTTATTTTTAGCAGGTTGCAAAAAAGATAATCCTACTAATACACCAACAAATCAGCCAAATAATAATAATCAAACTAACCCCAATCCCACTACAGAAACAACAAATAATCTTCCTGACACAGATGCTAAAGCAGCACTAGATAAACTCTTGCAAGGTAATGATCGCTATATTAGTGGTAATTTTGCACCAAGAAATTTGACTAAAGCTAAGTTAGCTGAACTAGCAAAAGGGCAAAATCCCCATACAATTGTTTTAACCTGTTCTGACTCTAGAGTTGTTCCAGAGTTATTTTTTGATCAATCTGTAGGAGATCTTTTTGTTATTCGCACAGATGGAAATGTTTTAGATAAATCTGTTGTTGTTGGAAGTATGGAATATGCAGCAGAAAAGCTAGGTACGTCTTTGATTATAGTTGTAGGTCATGAAAACTGTGATGCTGTTTTAACTGCAACTAAAGAAGAACCAGCAACTGGAAATAAGCAATTTATCATTAATGAAATTAAACCTGCATTAACAAAAGCAAAAACTCTAGGTGATAACTTAGTAAATAAAACTGCTGAGGAAAATGTTAAGTTAATTGTAGCAAATTTACCTAAACGAAGCGAAATTCTAACTAACCTAATAAATGACAATAAGTTAAAAATTGCTGGTGGTATTTATAGTTTGACTGAAGGGAAAGTAACAATTGTTTCTGATATAAATTAAATAATAAGGTAAAAAATTGGATGCGAAATTTTGCTATTTCAACTGCTATTGAGGCAGGTAAAATCTTAAGAGACTACTTTGGACGTAAAATAACAATTAGCCATAAAGGACAAATAGATTTAGTTACAGAAGTAGACTTACTTTCAGAAAAATATATTAAGGAACAAATAGCTTCCCACTATCCTAAACATCAAATTCTAGCTGAAGAAGGAGGATTTACCGCTTCTAATTCAGATTATCGTTGGATAGTTGACCCGCTAGATGGAACAACTAATTATGCACATGGTTATCCGATTTTTTGTGTATCAATCGCACTAGAATGTGCAGGAAAATTAGTTTTAGGTGTAGTTTATGACCCAACACGAGATGAACTTTTTGTTGCTGAAAAAGGACAAGGTGCAACACTTAATAATCGAACAATCCAAGTATCTGAAACTGCCCTATTAAAAGATGCTCTTTTAGTAACAGGCTTTCCCTATGATATTAAAACTAATTCTAATAATAACTTAAATTATTTTTCTAGGTTTGCTTTAACTGCTCGTGCAGTGCGCCGGGATGGTTCTGCCGCGCTAGATCTTTGCTATACTGCCGCAGGTCGTTTTGATGGTTTCTGGGAAATGCACTTAGGCCCCTGGGACGCTGCTGCGGGAATACTAATAATTGCTGAAGCAGGTGGAAAGATAACTAGATTTGATGGAAGCGATTTTGAGCTATACCCAGCTAAAACACGCACTTTAGAAGTGCTTGCTACTAACAAATTAATTCATGAGGACATGATAAAAGTGCTTTCAGACGATTTTGTTTTACCTAAGCAGTAAATTAAAGTTTATTACTATTTTCTAAAAAAATTTTAAGGAGTTGCAATGTCAAACAAGGATATAACCGAAGATTACAGAAACCTTAGTGAAGAACAATATATTCGTAAACAAGAAGAAGAAACACGTGATAGACTGCGTAGAGAAGCAGAGTTAAAAATACAACGTGAAGAAATAGGACGAATTATTGGTATTAGTGATGATGAATTACTAGTAGCTTTACAAAAACAAGAATATAGCGCAGAAACAGTAAAACTAGTTGAACTATTGCCTTTAGTTAAAGTTGCTTGGGGTGATGGTAGTATTAGCAGTCGAGAAAAAGAAGAGCTATTAAAAGCACTAGAATTTAAGGGAATAAAATCAGATAGTGAAGTACGAAAACAAATAGATAAATGGCTAATAGAAAGTCCATCAGACAATTTCTTTCAAACAAACTTAGAATTATTAGCTAAAATTTTTGAAAAACTTCCAGATACAGAAAGAGCCGCCCGTAGGGAAAACATATTAATTTACTGTAATCAAATAGCTAATGCTTCAGGTAGTTTTTTAGGAGTAGGAAGTAAAGTTAGCGAAGGTGAACAAAAGGCAATAGACCTGATTTCTAGCACTTTACCAAAGTAATAAGCTTTGTTACGTAAGAATCCTAGTTTTTATAGGTAGTGTTTTAAGTTTGCTGGTAAGCCTAATTAAGCTATTTTTGTTAAAAAATTACAAAGCTTTAGCAACATCTTTAAAACACTACCTAGTAACTTTATTTATTACCCAATCAAGTTTACTTTTAATAATTTTTGAGACACTAGCAGGAGTCTCAAAAATAACAGAAAAAATTCTACGGTGTTTTCCTTCAGGACAGTTAAGAGGCTCTACACCATGCCAGGATTGTGGAACATTCTTAAAAAGAAAACTGTGGTTATCCAAAAACGGAACAGAAGTTTTTGTCTTAAAGTCGCTAAAATCTGGGTTTAGGGCAGAAATTTGTTTTTGACCTAAAATTACAGTTGCACCTCCCCATTCTTCTTGCCAATCCTGACTAGTATTAAAATAAAAAAGGTGTGTTCCAAGTTTATCTTTTACATCACAATGTGGTGAGACTTCAGAACCATTTATTCCAATGTGCCAAACATACTTCAGATCAAAATGAGAAATGCCAAACAGTTGTTTTATAAATTGTTGATAATTTACGCTTTCTAACTCATTAATAAATTGCTGCCAACTTTTTGATAACTCTTCATGTTTTATAAAGCCTAAATTATCACCCTTTTCTATAGATTTCTTGTAGCTTAAGTAATATCTATTATGAGGACGTTGATTATATTTTCTTGTAAGATTTTCATTTTTCTTAAATTTTTCTATGCTAGGGAAATCACTTACTAACTGCTGAAAGCTTCTAGGTGTTAGCAGTTCATAAAAGGAAGCAAAGGGAAACATTTCTTTTTCATAAAACATTTTTTTATCAAATTCTACTAATTTTTCATAATTTATTAGGCTATTTTTATCCATAAACTAATCTTTTAACTTTCTTTACAAAAAACCTTTGTATTTTTTTTTGTAAACTAATTTGCTCCTTACCCAAACTAAACAAAGGTTCTTGAACTTCTCCAAGCAAATTTATAAAAAGCCTAGGAAAAGTTGTAACCTCCCGTACTGTAACACCATGAAAAGAATTAATTGTATTAAGAAATAAAACTAAAGTATTTGGCTGATATTTAATAGTTTTTACTACTTCAAAATATTGGCTATCCATTTCTTTTTCATGCAAAATTAAATCTTGTTTTTTTAATCTACAAATCTCAAGATCTCCACCTTTAGAACTATCTTCAGGATGTCGAAAATAATAAAGTCCTGTAAAAAGCTTATTTGGTCTATCTAAATGAGTGCCTCTTATAGAAGTTGGCGTTCCAAAAACAGGTGTATTGATAGCAAATTGAGCATCTAGCAAAACTTTTGCGTGGGAAAATGTATTTATTCCTCTTATACCTGTAGTTAGTTTATCTAATTTTCCTACTTTGTTTTCAAAGTGTGGGTAGATTTTTAAGATATGCTCTTTAAATAAGTCTAAAATCTTGTCAAAAAAATCTTGTGAAGTATGAGTCTTAAAAAAATCTACCCAAAAAGGGCCAATTGTTGATAAATTAAGGGCTTGGGATGTTGATAAATTAAAACGTTTATTACTTTCAAGAGGTTTTATTTTAGTAACTATTTCTAGTGATGGATAGCTTAAAGCTAATTTTTTATACAACTCTTCTGGTAAAGCATTCTGTAAAACCAAGTGTGGAAAAGGTTCTTCTACAATTTGTGATTTAGTTACATTCTTAATAATAGAATCCATAAATTTATTCTGTTAAGAGTTTTTTAACCATTTTTCCTTTAACTTGTTGATTTCTTTGCTGCTATAAAAATGTTGAGTATATTTTGAGTCTAACATTTTGTTTATATAGTTTTCTGGTAGTTTAACTGTAGCTAAAAACTTACGATAAATATCAGCATAGCCTTTTTCATCAGCAACATTTTTAGATACCAAAGAAAAATTTTTATCTAAAAACTTTCCTAAGACTTCCTGCTTAATTTGATCATCTAAATTATGTTTCATTATCAAAATATCATAGCAACCTGACTTAATTTGTAAGTAGCCTTTATCTTGTGGAAAGTTATATTGATAGACATCTACACCTAAAACTTCTTTAAATTCCAAATCAAACCAGGTCAAAGGAACATAATCTAGATGTTTTTCAAAAAAACCTTGGGTAAGTTTTTCTAATGATAGTTTTAAGTAAGCATTTTTTATACCCCAAATTTGATCTAGCACTTGAAAATAATCAGAAATATTTCTGCTAATAGGATCACGAACAAGAGTTATAATTTTTACAGGTATTTTACTTTTTATTATATTGTTATAAACAAAAGGCGACAATATTTCATGTATTTTTTCAGGAGTTTGCCAACCTTTTTCTATTCTATCTTGTCGATGTTTGATAATATTTACTGGATTTAATCTATGAACATGAAAAGCGATAAAATCTTCATCACTAACTAAGGCTTGATAAATAGTAGAAGATGCAACCTTGCCCATTTGATAAACTAGAACAGGAGGAGAAAGTTTGCTTAATGCTCGTTTTATTTTAAGATAAAATGTTACTTTTAATATTGGTTTTGTCTGAAACAACTTTATTAGTAATGGTCTTTTACTAATATTTATAAATGTTTTCCAAATAATTTCTTGTTTCATAAATTGCTACTAATAAAATAGATTATCTAATAATATTATTAATAATTCTTTTTATTGTTCTAGGATATTTTTTATACCAAGGCATTAAATTTTCTATTTCTGAAGCCATCACGCCTGGCTTAAATTTACAGGTAAATAAAGCCTCTTTTACGTGCATAGTAAAATGATGTGCCATATAAGGCACAGGACTTGGTGAACGTGCAGCAACTCCCTGAATTGCATTTGGTGTATTCATAAATATAACAAATGTATTTTTTTTGTAAGGAATAACTTTTTCTATATTTAGCAATTCAATATCTACAACTTGATGATCTGCTAAAACCAACTCTTTTCCTGGCTTTAATGAATAAAAAATATGTTCTGCACCTTCGGATTTATCTTCATCTGGTCTTAAGTATAAATATGATAAAAAAAGTGTTTTTAATATTTTCATGTGTGGCTGTCGCTGTACACAAGTTTGTTTAAAAATAGGTGTATGTACTAGCATTTTTGAGTCTAATAAAACTTGATTTTTTGCAATATTTGAATTTGTGTTTTTGTCTCTAAGTGCTGTTTTTAGTTCGTCTAGCAAAGCAAATCTTTGTTCAAAATCTGGATATTCTTTAAGTATATAAGGTCTAAATAACCTAAGAACATCTTTCCAAATTGAATCCTCACAATGTTCTATAGTAAATTTTCTCCAAGAATCGGATAAAGTAGAGTCATTGATAGCTTTATAAGCTGGTAAATAAATCTTGTGATTATCATTGTATTTTTTACCTTTAGTAAACTTATTAAGTTTAGGAAATTCTTTTATAAGTTGTTCACAAACTGAAGGTTCCAAGATATTTTCCACTACTATATGTGGAAAAGGTTTTTCAATAACTTGGTCAGGTGTAAGTTTTGATAGTAGCGACATAAATCTACCTTAAAGTTATATTCTTCCAATTATTTACCAAAAATATCTTTGCTTGCGTCAAAATTGGGAGTTTTTTTATAAGTGGGTTAACAAATTTATTATCTAATTTTTTAATAATTTTTAAGGGAATTTTTTGACTATCTTCTACTCTATTTTCAATCTGCCAAAGTAAAGAAGGTCTAATAAATCCTGCTTTAATATGTTCTTTAATAAGGTCTAAAGAAACAATATTTTTATCTATAGCCTCAAATAAAAGTTCAAACCAAAGATAGCCTAATGAATTTTTTGTTGAAAGCCAGGGCTGAGTATGAATCTTAGTAAAATGAAGCAAAGCTGTTTTTTCTTTTTCAAAATTTTCTAGTGAGTTCCACTCTTCTGGAATAGTATAAGCTTTGTTTTTAACAATAATTAAATCTTGCATTAATTCTTTATAAGTAAATATATTTTGATCAAGTTGTTTGATTATTTCTTTTATATCCCACTTAAGCTTTTCACAATCTATTAACAAGACACTATGTTGTGCTAAAGTTGTCTTAAATTGCTTTAAACTTAAAAGTTCTGCTTCTTGAAAATTTATTTCCCAAAGCTTTTTGATATCTTGAAATACAATCATATCTGAATCTAAATAAATAGCTTTACCAGAAAATTCTTGTATCTCAGGAATTAAAAACCGCTGAAAAGAAAATGCTGTAAATGGTTGATTTTTAGGATCTTTAGCAATAGGTATTTTAATATTACTTTGATACAAAGGAAATACATTAACTATAGATTTTGTATTTTTGACAATAGAATACTCTAATATCTTAAATGGTATTAACTCTTTTTCAGTTGCACCAACATAAACTTGTATAGTTTCCATAAGTTACAAAAAAGTTTATCTACAATTGATCCCTAATTCTACTAAAGATTTTCGTAAAATATCTCCAATAATAATTAACTCGTTGTCATATTGACTTAAGATTTGGCTAATAGCTTCTAACTCAGAATCTACATTATGGTTAGGAGCATATTTGTTATTTGCATGTAAATCTCCGGGATAGCGTCCTTCTGAATGTTGGTATAAATCAATCCCAGCTATAACTAAGCGTTTAGGCTGTAAAGCTACAGCTATCATCAACATCAATATACCTGTGCTTAATTTATCATTATGTTCTGTATCATTACAAAAGCCTAATAATCTTTCGACAGTAAAAAAACTCATTGGTTTTAGCCCTACTGTCCAAAGTCGGCGCAGTAACATGCCTTCTTCTTTTCTAATGGTAGATATACTATAAGTACAATCTTTAACTTTTTGAAAAGTCGTTGGGCTACCTACAAAGACAACATCAGGATTATCAAAAAGCTTACGTTCTTGCCAAATGAAGTTTACTCGAAACAAAACATCATATTTTAGATTAAAAAGTCTTGGATCCTCTGATGATGGGCCATTACCTAAACATAAAATTGTTTCTGGATAACCTAATTTTTGTTTTAGTTGTTCTAAAGTGTCTATTCTATGTTTAGAAAAATACTTTGCTACTTTTTTCCAAAAATAACTTTGCCCTATTTTGTCACGAAATGTTGGGATTAATATACTTGTTTTATCCAATTGATTCACATGAAATAAATATTTTTCCAATAAATCAAATTGATTATTTTTAGAAACTTCATCCCAGAAATTATCATTTATCAGAATAGCTTGATTGCTAAACCCTACATTAGCAAGTTGTTCTATAATTTCTTTATCTTTACTAAAAAATAAACATGCTTTGTTTTTTAGAAGATTATTAGAAAATAATTCTGTTATTTCTAAAATAATTTTTTTGTTAATATCTAAAAAAATTATTGTAATATTATTTCATTTAATCTTCTATAAGATCTTAGAATTATTAATGTACTTGGATTTGTTGATTGAAAAAATCGTGATAAAACAATATTTCTTGGCAAAGGTGTAAGAAAAACAAAATCATCAATATATCGACTCTTTAAAGCAGCAATACTACTTAAATCTGAGCAAATAAAAACCCAATGTTGTTTAGGGAAATAGTTTTGAAAAGCACTAATAGGTATTCGGAAAGTTTCAAATTCCTCAAAGTTTTCTCCGTAAATCCATACAGAATTTTTAACTTTAGGAAGACATAAGCTTATTTGTTGGGCAAAGACAAATAATTTCATCTCATTTTATTAAATAACTTAATAATTTCTATTTTTGTTACTTAACTTTGATTCTATTTTCTAATCTCCATTATCTCCAATTGCTGTTACTGGGCAAGAATCCATTGCCTCTTGGCATTGTTCTTCTTCTTCTGGTGATTCAGGTTGTTTATAAACATAGGAATATCCATCATCATCTTGGCGAGTAAAATTACTAGGGGCAGTATCTCTACAAACATCACAGTCAATACATTCAACATCAACATAAAAGCGACCAAAAATATTTTCTGGATGTTTTTTTGTTTTATCAGCCATAAACTTAACAAACTCCTTGACTAACTAGGAAAGTTGCAAGATTCTATCACGACCCAATATAAAAAGGCTAAAATGCTACGCAGTCTCTATCCTAAAAATTTTACTACTTACTGCTTATTACTTAGTTATTTATGAATTTATCCCAAAATTACAACTTAAATAAATTAAATATTCTTTTACTGTTGCTGCAACCTCTAACAAATGAACTAATTAACAGGTTAATTAATCATCTTGAACCAATTTTTAATGCCACTTGTAAGATAGAAATAAAACAACTAAATTTAGATTTTGCTTATAATAAAAAACGTCAGCAATATGACTCTACTGCGATTTTAGCTTATCTTAAACCTCTAACCCCTAATAATTACCGTACTATAGCAATTTTTTCTGAGGATTTATTTTCGCAAGGAGCAACTTTTGTTTTTGGAGAAGCAGAAGTAGCAGGTCGAATAGCTATTGTTTCTTTAGCAAGATTAAAATCCTTAGATTCAGAAAATATTGACGCACTAACTTCAATACTTTGCAAAGAATTAACTCATGAATTAGGACACGTTATCGGACTTAGGCATTGCTTAAATAAGCGTTGTGTAATGTCTTTTTCTGCTAATTTAGAAGCAGTAGAAAAAAAGCAAGCTAAGTTTTGTCCTGACTGTTTACACACTTTAGCAGAAATGCTTATGTATCAAAATATTTAATTAACTTGGTAAATGCACGCTGGGAATTATCTTGTCTTTCTTTTGTATCTTGTAACATTCCTGTATCTATATGACCTTCTGAAAACAATCTCTTTAATAAATCTGGTTGTTGTTCTATTTGAATATGTTCAAATGTAACTAGAGCATTGCCTAAACGAATGATGTCATGATCGGCTAGGACAACACCTATATCATTAGGCGGAACTAGTATTTCTTGCCAACCTTGCTTAAATCTTTGTATAGCTGTTCCACGACGACTATTACAATCTTTTAAGAAAAATTGTCCATCTCGAAATTCAATACAAGCGTGACGACGAGAAATAGATTTATTGATTGAATCGCCTGTTCGAGAAAAAGCAAAATGATTTTTTTCTTGTACTAATCCTTCAGCAGAAAAAACATTTTGTGAACGACCTAAATAAGTAATTGGCTTAACTATTAGATAATGCTCTCTAAAAGCACGGGCATTAACTGTTTGTAGCAATGCGAGGGGAGAAACCTCTATTTTTGGATGTCCAACTTTGATAATACGTGAAGCATTAGCCTCAACTAGAACATCAAACCCGCTAGGGGATTGCTTACTATTAGGCCATTCTATTCTTACCATACAACGGCTTTTTAAGCGGCCTGATTTTGTTTTTGATGCTACTCCAGGCAACAAATCTACTTCGGTACGTAAAAAGTCAAATAACTTATAGCCTCGTGCTTTAACGTAAGAATAAATATGTTGGTAAAAAGCTTTGGTAGCAAATATTGTCTCTAAATCTTGTATTTTCTTTGGTTTTACTGTTGGAACAAAAATATGAATTATATTAGGAACATAAGTGTTATTTTCCCATACAAGTTTTTTTGCCTCTAATTGCTGAAATAATTCTTGTGAAAATAAAGTGGGGGAAATTTCATCATAACTAATAGCAGTAGTTGAAATTACCAACAAAAATTGTTCTAGTCCTAAAGTAATTTCTGTGATTGTTTTACTCATAACTATTTTTTATTTTAATTTCTATGGGTGCCTTTAATTTTTTATTTTTCTTCTTAAAATTTTACAAACACTTGATTTTTTTGTCTTGCCTAAAATAATTTTTTCGTTATTCTGTACAAAAAAAGAGGAAAAGATGTCAGAACAAGGAAAAAATCAAAACTCAGCCATTTGGACAATGCTTAAAACGTCAATTATTGGCCGCACGATCAACCGTCTTGCAGGCCCTTTTGTTGATGCCCAAATTTTAGTTGCTGTTCAGGAATATTTCCCTAAAGCTAGGCTAATTTCTCATGCTCGCACAGATATACTACATATTGAAACCCGACTAAGCCATGTTACCGGCAAGTTTGTACATACTACATTTTCTGTAATATTAAAAGATCCTCAACTTGACGAACTTTGTCTAGCTATGGAAATAGGCGGCTATAAAGCACTAGTTTTTGGTTTTACTCCTGAAAAAGTGCTTTGGTTTTTACGTGCTAACGATTTTTATTTACTAAACACAGAAGCATGGGAAAACTATCGTCTTTGCTTAGATAATATTGATGTAGGAGAAATCTTAATTCCAGATATTAAGCCAACCTTACCCTTAGAATAGTACTTAAATGTAGATTCTTAGATTTTCTCTAACAATGTCCAAGTCATTCCAAAGCGATTATTTTGCATTGTAGCAATAGTTACCGTAGCATAATCTTGCTTCATAGACCAATATATATCTCTAATCCTTACTTTAGTTCCTGTAGGCAAACCAGAGTAAGCCGAACGTAGTTGGTAAATTTGATTAATCTGTGCGCCGCACGTAGCTTGCCCTGTAGGGCAACGTCCGCTTTTTCTTCTTTCAAGTAAACTACATTCCTTACAAAAAAGCTCTGTTAAATCTTCAATAGATTGCAAGTTAGTAAATCTTTCCACAACCACCCCCCAAAATTTTAAGATACCAGTAATAATAGACTAGTCTTAAATTGCAGGTCTATTATTAAAAACCACAGTAAGTTTTAAGAAATAAAAACTCATAAATTTACCTTTTATGTTGTGTCCCTTAAATATTGGATAAATTCTTAAGGATTTGGCTAATTAATTAGGTTTAAAAAAGCTTTTCCCCTTTGCTAAAGTCCTTTACATTAAATACAATTAGCAAATCCATCTAAAAAATCAATCAATTCAAAAATTAAAATATTCAAAATATTTAACTAACTACTTTATGTGAAAGGAGATAGTGTTCTCTCTGCCAAGTTGTAGACAGAACACAAAAATTATGAAAGGCCAAAATCAAAACTTAGTGGAGACTTGTTTTAAGACATTTTTAGCAAAATGTTTACTAATCTGTAGTCTCTTACTATCGGCTAATTCAGCACTTGCACAAACTACAAATGGGCGCATTGTTGTTACAGTTAAAGATCAAACAGGTGCAGTAATTTCAGGAGCTAATGTAAAAATTATCAATGAAGGTACAAACCAGGAAGTTGATGCTTCAACTAATGAATCTGGTACTTTGGTATCACCATTGCTTCCTATTGGTAGATATACTCTGGCTATAGAAGCTGATGGTTTCAAAAAAGCTGTTTCTGAAAACGTTAAACTAGATGTTGGTCAAGAATATGGTATTACTGTTGCTCTTGAAACAGGTGGAACAGAAGAAGTTATAACCGTAAGTGCAGGTGAAGAACTTCTACAAACTACCAATGCTGAAGTCAAAAATATTGTTACAGAAAAACAAATCCAAGAACTTCCCTTAGATGGTCGTAGTCCTTTACGTCTAATTCAATTACAAGCTGGTGTTAATGGTGACTTAGCTCGTACTACTACTGTTATCAATGGTCAAAGAACTTCAAGCGCAAATGTTACTCAAGATGGTATTAATATTCAAGATTTATTTATTCGGTCAAATGCTTTAGATTTTTCTCCTAATCGTCCTACTGTAGCTCAAGTTTCTGAGTTTAGCGTGACAGCCCTAAATCCGGGTGCTGAAACAGCAGGAGCTTCTTCCGTTAGATTTGCTACTCCTTCTGGTACAAACACTTTTCATGGGTCAGTTTTTGAATTTCATCGTAACAGCGCATTAGGAGCTAATAACTTTTTTAATAATCAGTTTAATATAGAAAAACCTCAACTTATACGAAATCAATATGGATATACTTTATCTGGCCCAGTTACTATTCCTGGGGTAATTAATGGTAAAGATAAACTTTTCTTCTTTACTTATTTTGAAGGATTTCGTCAAAGAAATGGTTCGCCATCAATAGGAGGAGTTCTCCTACCTAATGCTCGTCAAGGTATATTTACTTATCGTGATAGCGGTGGTCAAATTAGAACTTTGGATATTCTACGAACTAAAGGTCTTTCCATAGATCCTTTTGTTGCCAATATTTTAAGCCGAGTTCCTAACCAAACCAATACACAACTTGGTGATGGATTAAACACTGGTGGATTTGCTTTTAATAAAGCAGTAACTAATGATCGTGATGTAGCAGGTTTTCGCATTGACTACAACTACAATGCTAGACATCGTTTTGAAGGTGTATACCAACATGCATCAGAAAATGTTGCTCGCCCTGATATAGATGGTTCATTTAACTTAAAACCCCTTGTTAGTAATGTTGCATCAACTGATTTCTTTGTTGTTTCATGGAATTTTGCAATTTCACCTAGACTTAATAATGAACTTAGAGTTGGTCGAAATATTACAAGACCAGAGTTTGTCACTAATGAAGATTTAAGCCCAGGTTCTTTTGTTAATACTCCTCTTATTACTAATCCTGTAGTAACCTTCTTGGGTCAAGGTCGTACAACAGAAATAACTTCTATTATTGATGGTGCCTCAGCACAGTTTGGGAAACATTTTATCCGTTTTGGTGGTCAAGCTGATTTTACTAGAGTACGCTCTTTTAATGATGCTGGCACAGTACCAACCTTTGCCCTTGGTATTAGTATTAATGCTCCTCAAGGTTTTGGACTAGTTGCTAGAGATTTTCCCGGTGGTATTGATGGAACACAGCTAAATACAGCAAATGCACTACTTACTTTACTTAGCGGAACAGTTTCTAGTGCTGCGGCTACTTTTAACGCTACTTCCCAATCATCTGGTTTTGTTAAAGGTGCAGGTGCAGTAAAGAGACTTGAAATTGAGCAATATTCTGGTTATGTAACTGACTCCTGGCGTATACGTCCAAACCTAACTATTAACTTAGGTTTACGTTATGATTTTGTTACACCTATTCATGAAAGAAATAATTTTGCTCTCCAACCATCCTTAAATGCTCGTCCTGATGGTCAATCAGATCCAAAATCACTAGTCCTTAACCCATTAGGAACAATTGATTTTGTTGATGGATTCTTTTTTAACTCAGATAAAAACAATTTTGCTCCCAATATAAGTGTTGCTTGGGATATACCTGGACTAGGTCGCCAAACTGTTTTACGTGGTGGTTATTCAATTCAATATATTAATGATGAAGCTTTCCGCGCTCCTGACAATGCTACTTCTGCTAATCCTGGTCTTTCTACTACGGTTAGTTTGCCTGGTTTATTTGGTACAGTTACAGGTAACAGGGCAGACTTTGCTAATGCTTTAGCGGCTCCACCTTTTAGAATACCAAATACATTTTCTCAAGCTTTTGCTATTGATCCTGGTGCAGCAGCTTTTATTGTTGACCCAAACTTCAAGACTCCTTACTACCAACAATACAATATAAGCATTGAGAGAGAAGTCTTTAAAGATACAGTTTTAACTGTTCGTTATGTTGGTAATCGTAGTACAAACCTAGCTCGTGGTGTTGATTTTAACCAAGTAGAAATTAGAAAAAATGGTTTTCTACAAGACTTTATCCGCGCCCGTCAAAATGGATTCTTAGCTTTAGCTAGAAATGGTGTCTTTGATCCTAGGTTTAATGCTGCAATTTCAGGTAGTCAACAATTATCAGTCTTTCCTATGTTAGGAGGTGCTGGACTACTCAATAATGCTACTGTTCGCGCCCTTATCTTAAGCGGTGAAGCTGGAACACTAGCACAAGTTTATTTCCAAAATAGACTTAGCGGCTCAGTCCAACTTGTTCCTAATCCAAACATATTTGTAGCTGATGTACTTCTAAATGGTGCTAGCTCAAATTATAATTCACTTCAAATCGAAGGCCGTCGCCGTTTCTCAAGCGGTTTAATACTTCAAGCTAACTATACTTTTAGCAAAACTCTAACTGATGCACAAGGTACAGGCCAAACCCGTTTTGAACCATTCCTAGATAATGATCAACCAAGTTTAGAACGCTCTCGCGCTACTTTTGATGTAACTAACTCTTTCAAGAGCAATTTTATCTATGAACTTCCTTTTGGAGAAGGCCCTGGCAAACTCTTTAACCCTTCTAACAGAATTTTGAAAAAACTAGTTTCTGGTTTCCAAATTTCATCAATTATTGGTGTTCAAACCGGGGCTCCTCTTACAATCTTTTCTGGTCGTGGTACATTAAATCGTGGTGCGCGTTCAGGCGGCAATACAGTTGATACTAATCTTTCTGTTGATGAAATCAAGAAATTACTTGGCACTTTTGTTATGCCAGACGGTAGAATTTTCTTTATTAATCCAAAAGTTATTGGTGCAGATGGTCGTGGGGTTGCAGCAGATGGTCAAACTCCTTTTGCAGGCCAGGCATTCTTTAATCCCGAACCAGGTCAAGCTGGCAGCCTTGCACGTTTTGAATTTAATGGGCCTACAGCTTATAACATTGACTTTAGTGTTATTAAAAAGACAAATATAACCGAGCGTGTCAATATGGAGTTTCGTGCAGAGTTCTTTAATGTCTTTAACAATGCTGTTTTCTTGGTTGGAGACTTCAACGTTAATAGCACAACCTTTGGTAGAGTCAATTCTACTTTAACTAGCCCTCGTGTAATTCAATTAGGAGCTAAAATTAACTTCTAGTATTCTGCTTAAAACTTTTAATTACCAAAGATGTTTACCTTAAAAAGTAAGCATCTTTTTTATTTATTGGCTATATTATGCCCTATGTAAGTGGGTATGTAAAAGTTTTCTGATATAATGAAGATATGATAAAATAAA
>CAZBMZ010000029.1:74168-79387 GCA_964492845.1 uncultured Clostridia bacterium | reverse complement strand
TGCTGGTCTATTATCAAAAGCCACTATGTGGCTATAAAGAATAGAAAAATAACTATTTGTTAACAAAATAAATAGTTTGAAAATATCCCCAAATTTATCTCATATCACTTATTTAGCTTTACTTAGCTAAACTATGGGAAAGTAGCCAGGCAATAAAATCTACTTCAGAATAAGCTTGATCCCAAGAATTATGGCCTACTCCGCTGTATTCACTGTATTTAGTTTCGCTACTTAAAGTTTTTAAGGCTTCAGCCATTTTTTGAGATTCGTTAACCATGACTACATTGTCCATATCCCCATGAAATAGCCAAACAGGGGTTTTTCCTATTAGTTTAGCCATAGCCAAGTAAGGATCTTTTTCCTGAGTGATAGCAGTAATATTTTCTGGCAGTTTACTTAATGATGACAAATTAGCTGGTGGTACGACCCAGCCGCAAACGGGCGCGATAGCTGCAAATCTGTTAGGGTTGGATGCTGCCAAATACCAAGTGCCGGCTCCACCCATAGAAATACCTGTTAAATAAACACGTTGAGGGTCAATGTTAAAGTCTTGAATAGTTTTATCTAGCGTCTTTAAGGCTTGTTTAGCCATTAAAGGTTGTGTCCAATGTGCATCATTAGGGCATTGAGGCAAAACAACAATTACAGGAAAGCGATCAACATAACGGCGGATTGCTTGAGCAATACCAACATCAGTTTGTAGTAAACCATCTTCGCCGCGTTCCCCTTTGCCGTGAAGAAAAAGTACAACAGGCCATTTTTTATTTTTTGTGTACCCAGAAGGCACATAAACTTGGTAACGATAAGTTTTTTGGTCAAAAGTTAAACTACGGTTAAGAAAGCCTGTTTCTACCTTTTGGGCAAAAACAAAACTTGTGGCAAAGGAAATAATCATTCCAGCTAATAGTAACTTTATGGGTAACTTAAAACTCATAACTTAAAATTTATATCCTAATCATTAAACTTACGCTTTAGCACTGCAAGTAGTGTCTTCTACCGTTTGATAATCACGGTAAAATTGATGAAGTTTAGCAGGTATTGCCAAACTTAGTACAACAAGAAATGTAGCAAAAAGACCTGTAATTTTAGGTAAAGAGCTAATTTGCATTGGTGCAAGCAGGAAAATAAGCCCAACATGAAAAGCAAAAACTTGCAGTGAATGTTGCCCTAGTCCGCTTAACCATTGCCATTCAAATAGCTTATTAAATTTTGATTTTAACAGACCAATCAAGTAAACAAGAGTAGCAAAATTTACTAATCTAAGAAAACCTAATCTTTCTTTAGAGATAATAGCTTCATTTTCAAGAAAATTTATCGTTATTAAATCCTGACGAAGTAAAAACAGTAGAGTTGCTACAACTAAAGAAATAGCTAGTAATTTATTGTTTAATAAATAGGTTAGCTCTCTTTGTTGATATTTCAAAAAGCCTAAATAAAGCCCAACTACAAAAATTAATTGCCAAGCAAGTATATCAAAAGCTCCTAAGTGAATAGGTAAATATTTAGCAACTGTATTTGTGATTAAACCTAAAACACCAAATTGAGCTATAAACCAAACACCAAAGCTAGCTAACATAACCATCAGGCTACGACCCTTGATAAATTGCTCAAGTAGAAATGGCATTAAAAGCACTAGGATAAAATAAAGCGGCAAAACATCTAAAAACGTAGGTTGATAAAGTAGAACTGAACCTAAAGCTAATGCTAGCAAGGGTTTATTAAGAAGTAGTGGATCAGCAAAATTATAAATATTTGATTTCCAAGCAGAGACAAAAAAATTGCTACAAAGACCTGTAACTAATAAAAGCAAAAAGACACTCATATGAGCTAAGTAAATAGTTCCAGCGCGTTGTAAAGCTGCTTGCCAAAGTTGCTTCTTACCAAGATTTACTCTTAATTTTGTATAAACAATGCCTGCAACATAACCGGAAAGGAAAACAAAGCATTCAGCAGCACTAATAAAACCTAAAGTGTGGATTGTATAGCTACTTAGAGGAAGGACTAAATGATCCACTGTCATTATAGCTAAAAATAGCCCTCGCAAACTGTCTAACGTAATATCTCGGCGCATAACTTATTTATAAATCTACCGTTATAGAAAACGATTTTTCAGTTTAAGAAAAACAGTAAATCTATTAAGTTTTAACTCTTTAGTCAATTAGTTAATATAGGTAGGGTTATTTATCAAATTAAAGTCGCGCTAGCGACGACACCAACTTTAGCTTGGCACGTCAGTGCCAAGATCGCAGGAAATCGCACAGAACGAGCCAAGAAAATGTAAGTGTCAAGTTTACCAACCACTAGCCCATTGCCGAAGTTTAGAGATTTTTTGTTTAACCTGTACTCTATCTACCTCTTCAGGAGCGATATCAAGATATCGAGTAAGTGCATCTGCTGCATCTGCAAAACGTCCCTCTTTTTGTAGTGCATCTGCATAATTAAGTATTAATTCTGTGTCATTTGGGTCAAGATCTGAGGCTTTTTCAAGAGAAACTACGCTAGCTTGTGTGTCGCCTGCTTGAGCAAGTGAAGTTGCTAAAGTTGTGTGGGCAATAGCATCATAGGGATTAAATTTTAATAAAAGTTTGCTTTCCTCAATTGCTTGATTTACTTGTCCACTAGCTAAAAGCGTTCTAGCTAAATTTTGTCGGGCTAGCGCGTTTGTTGGATCAAGCTTTAAGACAATTTGAAGTTCTTTTTGGGCTGTTTCAAAATTTTGTTGCTGACGAAATAAATTAGCAATGTTAATTCTAGCTTTATAGTCTTCAGGATCTATTTCTAGCGCGGTCTTGTATTCCAACAACGCGCCAGTAAAGTCGCCTTGTTTTTGTAAAGTTAAGCCAATGTCATTAAATAAATCTACGTTAGAAGGATCTAATTTTAATGCTTCCTTTAGAGAAGCTAACGCGCCTTTTAAGTCTCCTCGTGCTTTTAGTAAAGTACCTAGCGCGTAATGAGCAAAAACGTCATTAGGATTAGCTTTAACGCGCGTTTGATAGACAACCAAGCTTGCTTCGTCGCCTGTATCTTTGGAAATTACATTGACACTTACACTGCCTACAGCGTCTTCTTCAGTAAAATAAGGGGCTAGACGTTTAACACGTGAATAATAATTTCGCTCTATTTCAGCTTTGCTACGTAGTGCGGCTGATAGATTTTCTACTACGCCGCAAGTAGGGTTTAGCTCTAAAGCTTTACGAAAAAGGCGAATAGCCTTGTCCATTTCGCCTTTTTGCTCTAGTAATTTACCTATTTCAGCACGAGCAAAAGCATCTTGAGTGTCAAATTTAGCAGCAGCACGAAAAGCGTTTAATGCTTCATCAAGCTTTCCTTCTTCCTTAAGAATTATTGCTTGAGAAAAGTGGCTAACTGAGTCTGTAGGGTCTATTTCCAAGGCTTTAAGCAGAAACTGTTTTGTCTGACTTAAATTTCCTAAAGCTTTTTTTGTAATAGCAAGTTGTCTATAGCCTGCTGCCCAATCAGGTTTTAACTCTAAGGCACGTGTTAAGGCTTTTTCTGTTGCTAGAAAATCTCCAGCTTGCCAAAACTTATTAGCTAAAACTTTTTGCTGTTCAAAAAGTTCTTCAATTTGTGATGGTGGTTCGTTTGTCTCAACAAGTGTTACTTGTGCAAATGCAGTATTAGTTATAAAAAAGGTTATAAATAATGTAATTACAAATAAATAGATGTTAAATTTGCGGCTAAACATAACATATCCTTGAACGTTTTAAGGGAGTGATAATTTGCTAGTATAACTAAATTTTTATTTGTAGAAAGAGAAAATTTTATCAAAATAGCTGGTTTGTTTGCTACTGTGGTATAAAAAACTATAGTAGTTTATAAAACTATGGTAGCTTAAAGAACTATGGTCTAAAAATAATTTAGAAAAAAATAGCCCTGAAATTAGGGCTATTTTAGTACGATAGAAAAAATGCACTAACAAAACTTATTACTGCAAGCTATTCTTTTGCTCCTGCTGAAGTTAAAACTTGAAACATTTCAGCATCCATTGTTTCTGCTACTTGGTTTAAGGCAGTAAGCCCGCGAAAATCTTTGATAGTAACATCTGCACCTGCACCAAGCAAAGTCCTTACATTAGCGGTTTTTCTAGCTCTTACAGCATACATTAAAGCAGTTTGACCTGAATTATTGTCATTAACATTAACACCTGATGCTAAAAGAGTGTTTAATGAAGCTACATTTCCTTCCATTGCTGCCAAAATCAGTGCTGACCAACCCCAGTTAGTTGTAGCAGTTGGGTCTGCACCAAAATCAATTAATTTTTGCATCACTTCTGTTTGGCTATGTTTAGCAGCAAACATAAGGGCAGTCCAACCTGTAAGACTTTTAGCATTAGCATCAGCCCCAGCATTTAGTAAAAATTCTGTAGTTTCTAATTTTCCCCAACCGGCAGCAAACATAAGGGCAGTCCAGCCTTTTAAGTTTTTGATGTTAACGGTTGCACCTTGTCTTAAAAGCAAATCAATAGTTTCTGTTTCTCCTTGAAGAGCTAAATACATCAAAGCCGTCCAACCTTGTTCATCTTTAGAGTCAGGATGCACGCCTTTTTCAAGTAGGCTTTTTACTTGGTCTAAATCATTTGCTTTAGCTGCGGTTACTATAGCTTTATCAAATACTTGTGAGATTTTAGCTGTTTTAGAATTACTAGCTTTTACAACATCTTTATTTATTGTTAATGCAGAAGCATTACCAGTAAAACCAATTACAGTAATTAACGAAAAAACTAATATTAGAGCAATTTTTTTATAAGACATTAAAACACCTCCAAACTAAACTGCTTTGGTTGAGAGATAAATTTATGGAATGGGAAGTAGTATTCTAACTTTACCTGGTTATTAGCTGCAACCCTTGTTTAATATTTATCGCTAAAATGTTTTAGCTAAATTGCCTAATTCAATCATTGCCATTTCAATTTCTTTTGACCAAGGATTTCCGCAACTTATACGAATAAAATTATTATATTTTCGTGTAGTAGAAAAAATTGGGCCAGGGGCAATGCTAATTTTTTTTTCTAAAGCACGTTGATGTAGTTCTAAAGAATCTACTTGTTTAGGCAGTTCTACCCAAAGAACAAAACCTCCTGTTGGACGACTTACTTTAGTTCCTATGGGAAAATACTTACAAATTGCTTTTAGTGTTGATTGGATTTGTTCACAAAAAGCTTTTCTTAATTGGCTTAAATGGCGTTCATAACTGCC
>CAZBMZ010000029.1:14649-74158 GCA_964492845.1 uncultured Clostridia bacterium | reverse complement strand
TCTCTTAAAAATTCTGCAATTACCATTTGAGGCAAAGAAGATGTAGCAATTGTTGTCATAGACTTTAATCTTTCCACTTTTGCTTTAAATTTTCCTGGTGCAGTCCAACCTACTCTATAACCAGGGGCTAATGATTTAGAAAAAGATGAACAAAGTAGCACTAAACCTTTTTTATCAAATGCTTTAGCCGCTTGTGGCCTATTACAACCAAAATGCAGTTCTCCATAAAGATCGTCTTCAATTAGCGGGATATTTCTTTTACATAGCATTTCTACTAGCTGTTTTTTATTCTCTGTTGGCATACAACTGCCCAAGGGATTATTAAAATTTGTTACTACTAAACAAGCTTTGATGTCATTATTGTTTAAGGCTTTTTCTAAAGCTTCTAAACATAACCCTTCATTAGGTGTTGTAGCAATTTCTAAGGCTCTCATGCCTAAACTTTCAATAGTTTGTAAAACGCCATAATAAGTAGGAGACTCTAAAGCAATGGTGTCTCCAGGCTTTGCTACGGCTCGCAAACATAAATTTAGAGCGTCCATACAGCCAGAAGTAATCACAATATCATCAGCACTTAAATTACCTCCCCAGGTAAAAGAGCGTTGAGCAATTCGTCTACGTAGTAGTTCATTACCGGGAGGAAATTCATATTCCACAGCACGATCTCCATATTTTCTAGTCATAGCAACGACTAATCGATTTAATTTGTTAACTGGCAAAATTGTAGAACTAGGACAAGCCGCACCTAAAGGGACGATATCGGGATGGCGTGCTGCTTCAAAAACTTCTGTTACTAGTTCATCAATATCAACATTTTTTGCTATCAATGGGGGATTTGTGCGGCTAGGTTGGGGTGGAAGATCTTTATTTGCTAGTCTAACAAAAAAACCGCTACGGGGCCTAGATTCAATTAGTCCTTTGCTTTCCAATAAAAAATAAGCTTGAAAGGCTGTTGACATACTAACATTTTGTTGACGTGACATAGCACGTACAGAAGGAATTTTTTCTCCAGCACGCAGTACACCTTTTTCTATCATTTGCTCAATACGCACTGCTACTTGTTGATAAAGTAAATCATTTCCTAAGCGGGCTATTTGTTCCATATAAGTATTATCCCTAGTAAATTTGGCTGCCCAAATACGTTAATGCAAGATCTGATGTTTCGTTATTTTCCATATTAATCAAAAAATCTGATCTGGTCAAAAATATAAAATCTGAATCTGTTTTGTTAATCAATTTTATTTTAATCTTTCCATCAAGAAAAGTAATTGGAGGTAAAAATTATGATAAGTCTAGTTGATAATAGTGTACAGAATGAAAAAAAACATTTTGAAACAGATCAGTTTGGATTAAAAAAAGGTGAGTTATGGAAGAGTCCAAATAACTTTCATCTTTTATCTATTGATTGTCAACAAGGTACGCTTTGGATTACTCAAGCAGGTGATATTGAAGATCATTTGATTGAACCAGGCCAAAGCTTTAAGACTTTAACCTCTGGGTTAGTGGTAATACAGTCACTTTCTGATTGTGCTTGTGTGTCAGTGTTGAGTAACTAAACATTACTTAAATAAACTACATTTATTTTAATTAGGAAAATTAATTTATGAGCCTAAACGAAAAACCTTCTTTGTTATTGCTGGTGTTAGCATTTGCGGCTGTTTATATAATTTGGGGTTCAACTTATATAGCTATTGTTTATGCGCTAGAAACCCTTCCATCGTTTTTAATGGCTGGAGCAAGATTTCTTTTAGCTGGAGGTTTACTTTATTTCTGGGCAAGGTTTAGAGGTTCTGAAAAGCCTACTTTAGCCCATTGGGGACGGGCTTTGCTTATTGGGGCTATGTTATTTTTAGTCGGTAATGGTACAGTTGTTTGGGTAGAACAACATGTTGCTTCTGGTGTAGTAGCACTACTAATTACAACTGAACCTATTTGGGTTGTACTACTAGAATGGTATTTAGATAACAATCGACCTAACCGAAATATTGTTGCAGGTTTATGTTTGGGTGTTATTGGAACAATTGTATTAATTGGGCCAAATGCAATTAGCGGTTTAGCTAATACTAGTTTGTTAGGTTGTTTAATGATTTTAGGCGCGTCTTTCTTTTGGGCAGCAGGCTCAATTTATTTATCTCGTGCAGCACTCCCATCATCCGCTTTACTTTCAACAGGTATGCAAATGCTAGCGGGCGGTTTTCTGCTAACAATTCTTGGGACAAGTTTTGGAGAATGGTCAAAGCTTAATCTTGCAGCAGTGTCTCAAAACTCAATGCTTGCCTGGCTTTATTTAACAATATTTGGTTCATTAATTGCTTTTACTGCTTATAGCTGGCTAGCACGTGTTGCACCTCCTAGCCGTGTAGCGACGTATGCTTATGTAAATCCTGGTATTGCAGTTTTATTAGGTTGGTTTCTAAAAAATGAACCTGTTACACAACGCACTTTACTGGCAGGATTATTGCTAATTTCTGCTGTAATATTAATTACAACTAATCGCCGAAGCACTAAGAAAGATTTTTCTACAAAAGAAGAAAAGGCTGTTAACAAAATTGTAGATAATGAAGCAGTTTGTTTGGTGGAATAATTTTTAGATTTGTGAGGAGCTAGTTTTTAGTAAGATAAATTACTAATAACTAGCTTTCTAACATATTGGTTTTAGTTTTGGGGCAATAAGTTTCAAATTCTATCTTTTAAGATAATAACTTTGGCGTGTTTTAATTTTTACTTTTGGTCGTGCGACTTCTACTTTTATGTCATGCAAATCATTTTCACCTACACTATCAGGGTAAAAGCCAAGTTGATATTGGTTTTGTAGTTCTTTAGTAATAATGCCAAAGATCTTTCTAGTATTGCTTTCTTCTGCTTTGTAGTTTCTACCTCCAGTAAAACTAACTAATTGCTGCATAATACTTTTTGATTTTTTGTTACTAGCTGGAGTGTTATACAAGATGTTATAAATAACCACACTAGAATTGGCTAAACTATCACGCAAATTAGAAAATGAGCGGCGGCTATTATTATCTACTCCATCTGTTAGCAAAATAATGGCTTTTCTGCTTTTCCTAGACTTCTTAAAATAATCCTCAATAACTTCGCCTAAAGAATCATATATACAAGTTCCAGAACTGCTAAGACTAGATGATATACCATTTATAGACAAACTTAGAAGATTATGATCATTAGAAAAGTGATTTAAGACATATAGTTTAGAATCAAAAGTTACTATCATAGCTCTATCACTAGGTCGTAACATTTTTATAAAATTTGTTGCGCTCTTTTTTATATCATTAAAATGCTGTTTTATACTATCACTAACATCAAGCATAATAACTACTTCAAGTGGATCTTTATGTGTTTCAAAAATAGATATAGTTTGTCTTTTTTGATCAGAATAAACTATAAAATCTTCAATGGTTAAACCATGAACAAAGTTATTTTCTTTATCTAAAACAGTTATAGGGATGTTAACTAAAACAGAGTCTATTTTAATAGGATTGTTATCTTCTCCAAGCTCATTATCAAATTCAGCTTGTTGTGCAAAAGTCTGACAGGATAACAATATAATCATTATAGGAAACAGGAAAAATACATATTTTATTATTTTATAAATTTTAGTAGACATAGTTTTTCAACCTTTATTTTCAACTATTTTATAGACTTAAATAATTAGTTATTCTGATATTTCAAAATCTATTTCTTGGGTTTGAGAATGCTTTTTATTTGCCAAATCAGTAACAAGAAATTGAAAAATATATTTTCCTGGAGACAAATCTTTCTTTAGTAAAATTTTGCCTTCAATTGGGAGGTCTTGAAAATTTTCTTGGGCTTTTGTTTCTAAAGAAAAATCATTTGAGAGAACTTTTTTACTATCTTTATAAATAGTTGCTTGTATTTTGAGGTTTGGAGTTTTAGTTTTTGAATCAAGAGTTGGATTATAAATATGGCAGTTATATTGTAAAGTTGTACCTGACTTAAACTTACGTTTTGCTAAAGCTAACAATTCTGGTTGTTGGGTACTAGTATCAGGTTTGAGATTAAGTTCATCTGCTAGCGTGATTCCTGATAAAGACATGTTTTTTGAATTTATATCAGGAATAAATACTAACTGCCCGGCAGTCCCTAAATTATTGTTAACTGCATCACGGACGACTACTCTTAGCTGATAAGTACCAGGGTTTTTTACTATTGTGTTAAGAGAAAAAGCAAAGCCATTATCAAGTAAAGACTGGTGTTTTTCAGTAGGAATAGTTATGTTATTTTTATGTGTAATTTGATTAACTAAGTCACCATTTTGACTAAAAATATAAATTAATGTTTCAAGAGAGAGTTTTTTTGTTTGTTGCTGATCAACAAAAGACAGATTTAGACAATCAAAATGGATTATTGAGCGTAAAATATTGCCTTCTGTTTTGCTATGAGTAAAAACTGGTGTTAGCTGAACATTTATTCTGCTTGTATTAAATGGAGAAATAGCTGCTTTAAGCAGTTCTTCTTCTGGAGTAATTTTCTTAAACTCTTTGTCATCAATAGCATAAAAACCATTACGGGTTCTTACAGTTAAGCCAGATTTCTTTACTTTAACAGAAAGTTTATGATAGCCATCCTTGTTGCTAAAAGTCTCTTTTTTAGGGCTATAACCAATTAAATAATAACCTTGTTGGTCATTTAAAGCCGTTTTAATACCGGTTTCAGGTTCTGAAGTAAAAATACCGTTTGTTGCACTTGCTAAAACTCTAAGTCCTTGTTGGGAACGTTTTATTAGTTCTGGTTTTGCTTCTATTAAAGTTTGTGCTGCTCTTTCATTTTGGGTTGTACGTGTAGTAGCAAGAAGATCTAAATTGTCTTCCGCTGTTACACCTAAAAACTTATTCCCCCTAACATCATTAGTGTAAAAGACTACAGAAGATCTATTAGCAACTTCTATTAAATTATTAAGTTCTTGCCTTGCTTCTGATAGATTAGATAATCTGCTTCCAGGAAATTCAGCAGAAAATAAGACTACTGACTTTCTACCAGGTAGTTGTCTTAAGGCTTCTATAACAAACTTAATTTCTGAAACAGAAGTTTGAAAAGAGACTAATGGATTAGCAGATTGTGACCCGGCACCTACGATCTGTAAAGATGGGACAGATTCAAGGTCACTACGATTTAAGTTAGTTATATTTCCCTTTATTTCTTTTATTGCTTGGTAAAGCAATTGTTTGTTACTAGTAAATTGTTGTAATCCCCTAGCACTTGCTCCAGTTCTAATAATTGCAACTAAATCTGTAGATAACATTTGAGTATCTACAAACTTTTTTAATGTATTACGTATATTCTCTATGGTGTCTGTAGGTATAGCTATTTCATCTATAACAATTGCAATTGTACGTCCTACTTGATTTTTTTTAATAACTTGGAGGTCTTTATTTGGTAGTTCAAGAGTTGAACTTGTAGATGTTACAGAGGTTGTAAGCTTTTTTGGGTCACTTTGAGAGAGTTTAGATTGTAAATCTACAAAAGAGAAGTTAGTAATTTCTTGAAGTTCTTTATCTTCATATATTTCAAAATCTTCTGGTTTAAGATTTTTAACAATATTTCCTTTTTTATCCTGTACTACCACATCAAATTGCACTAATTCTGTGCTAATACGTACAGCCGTTTCTTCTTCTTGAAAGTGTGCGGAAGTTCTTATAGATAAGTAAGTTAAGAGTAATAGTAACAAAGCAAAAACAGAGACTTTTTTTGTAATCTTTAAGAATATAAAGTTTTGCATAGTGTTTATTTACCTAATAGTTTAAGTTATTTATTAACAAATATGTCATTACCATTTTGATTTAGGTGATAATTTTTAAATAAATGTAAAGATAATCATTTTGTTAAACCCTAGTGACAATTTCTGAAAAACATATCGCGCTAAAATCCAGAAAACCTGGAAAACATTGGGTAGTGAATAATTTGTAGGTTTATATTCTAGGGCAAAGCTAAGATTGAATGGTTAAGCGAAAGTAAAACTTTTTTAAGAATGTAAAGAATGTAAAGTCTTCTAGGTGGTTAGCTATTACCACATTAGCTTAATCAATAGGGAGATTTATTTTAACTAATAAAGGTTTTTTGTTAAATTCTTTAAAAATAAATTTAACAAAATATTAATAATTTTACATTTATGAGTATCTTAAAAAATAAATCTCTACTATTAGCTTTTACAGTTATTTTACTTATTTTATTGCCTTTACTGGGAATTTTGCAATATCGCTGGCTTAATCAAATAAGTTTGTCTGAACATGAACGAATGAAGGTAAATTTACGCACAACAGCAATTGCATTTAGTCGAGAATTTAATAGACGCATTAACAGTTTAAATTTTTGTTTTTCAGATTCTTTAGATTATGAAGAAATTTGTAAAAACTATATAAATTGCTATGAAAACCTAAATAAAAAGGGAACCCCTAAAAAACTTGTTCGAGACATTTTTTTTATTAATTTTGACAAAAATAATCATATTCGTAATATAACCAAAGCTAACTTATTAGAAAAACGTATTGAAGAGATTAAACAACCTCCTGAACTTGCTAATTTATGCCTTAATCTTGAAAATAAACAATACTTAAATGATATTACAGCATATAACTTTAAAGGAACAGATGAAGAAATTCCTGCACTGATTAATCCTATTGTATTCAGTGGCAGTGACTATGAAAAGTTGCTTGGTGTTGCAGTTGTAACTCTTAATTTGCATTACCTTAAATATGAGTTTATTCCTAATTTAGCCAAATACTACTTTGGAGATGGTGAAAATTTAGACTATAACTTAACATTTGTTAACAAAAGTCGACCAACAGAAATAATCTATCAATCTTTACAACAAACCCAAAACACAAATAGAACTTCTCCTACAGGGGATGTTGTTGTTAAGGTTTTGGCTATGTTGTTCGAGGATTTACCTAAAGAAAAGCCTGTTAGTAATCAAGAATCTGAAAGCTTTCAACCTAGAAATACTGATCGGGAATATATAACTAGTGGTAAATGGCTTTTAGTAATAAACCATCCAGAAGGCTCATTAGAGCAAGCAGTAACCAATATAAAACAGCGTAATTTAGCTGTTGGTACTAGTATTTTATTATTGCTTTTTGGTAGTCTGATAATGTTCTGCGTTTCCACTCATCGCGCACAAACACTAGCTAAACAAAAGGTAGAATTTGTTACAGCTATGTCTCATGAATTGCGCACACCTTTAGCGGTTATCCGTTCTGCAAGTGAAAATTTGTCTGACGGTATAATTACTAATCCTAAAGATATTAAAGAATATGGAGAAATGATTAATCATGAAGTTAGTCGATTAACAGATATGGTTGAGCAAGCAATAGAATTTGCTCGAATACAAAAAGGTTGGAAGCCTGCCAAACTACATCCAATTGAAATAGAAGATTTAATTAATAGTGTTATTAAAAATTTAGGCCAGTATATAAAGGAAAATAAAGTTGAACTAGAAACGACAATACAGCCTTCACTTCCAATTATAAAAGGTGATTGGTCTGCCTTATATCGTTGTGTTCAAAATCTGATTAGCAATGCAATAAAATATAGCAAACAAAATCGTCATATAAGTTTGATAGCAACATGTTCACCAAAAGAGAATTTTTTGCAAATAATTGTTAAAGATAATGGTTTAGGGATTAATAAATCTGATTTATCACATATTTTTGAGCCTTTTTATCGTAGCCAACAAGTTGTTTTAGAGCAAATTCCTGGTAGCGGTTTAGGGTTAAGTCTAGTGAAAAATGTTGTTGAAGCTCATAATGGCCGGATAACGGTAGAAAGTACAGTAGGAAAAGGTAGCGTCTTTACCTTACATTTGCCTGTTCAAGTTGTTAGTAACATAGAGGAAAAAGTATCTTAAAATTATGGGTAAAAAAATTTTATTAATAGAAAATGAAGCTGGGTTAGTTCGCACTTTGACGGATAGATTAGTTAAAGAAGGTTATGAAGTTGAATTAGCACGTAGTGGGGACGTAGGACTTAGAAAAGCAATAGAGAGGTCTTTTAATCTAATTATTTTAGATATTATGTTGCCACAGAAAAATGGCCTTGATATATGTAGGGATCTTCGCCAGCGTAATATTCTTACACCTATAATAATGCTAACTGCTAAAGGTGAAATTACAGATAGAGTTGTAGGATTAAAGCTAGGTGCTGATGATTATTTAACTAAGCCTTTTGATATGTTGGAATTACTAGCAAGGGTAGAAGCCTTAATTCGTCGTAGCACCATTCTAATAAGCAATTCTACGGATACGTATGAGTTTGGATTAATAAAAGTAGATATGCGTAAGTCAAAAGTTGAGCGTCAAGATAAAGTAGTTGAACTATCAGCAAGAGAATTTGCATTGCTACGCTATTTTATTGAGCATAGAGAGCTTATTATATCTCGTAATGAGTTACTAGATGCTGTTTGGAGTTATGATGCAATGGTTTCTACTCGAACAGTTGATGTTCATATTTCATTACTGCGGCAAAAACTAGAAAGTAACCCACATCACCCCCAACATATATTAACTGTTTATGGCTTAGGCTATAAATTTACTGGATAGGTTTTAAAAGCTCAGAATGGAGATTTTAGCAACTTTCCATTAGTCTTAAATCCATCAAACCTTGCATATTTTCTATAGTTTGCTTGATACTAAATAAAATCCTGTCCAAATTGGATGATTATTTTCATGACTTTAAGTGATATTTATCTTTCAGGTACTGTTATTAATAATCGATATGAAATAGTTAAGCGAATTGGTAGAGGTGCAACAAGTAGGGTTTATTTAGTTCGTGACTTAAAAATGGATAATGCTTTTTTAGCATTAAAACAAATGAATGTTGAATTTCTCAACTATGAGCAATATATAAAAGCAATGGAGGATTTTAACCGGGAAGCGGACATATTATCTAAACTTGAACATAGATCAATTCCTACGCTTTATGACTACTTTTTATTTAATGGCGATTTTATTTTAGTAATGCAATATATTGAAGGTAAAACCCTAGAGCAAAAGCTAAATCAATCTCAAATGAGATGGTTAGCAGAAGAAGACGTAACAATTTGGGCTATTCAATTATGTGACACACTTAATTATTTGCATTCATTAAATCCACCTATAATATATCGAGACTTAAAACCACCTAATATTATTTTAAATGAAACACTCCAGCAAATTTTCTTAATAGACTTTGGCATAGCACGATTTGTTAAGTCGTCTGCTAATTTTGTTACAGCAATTGGGACTTTAGGATATGCGCCTCCAGAACTCTATCAAGGTAAAGTAGAAACAACTTCGGATATATACTCTCTTGGGGCAACAATATATCATCTACTTACAGGAATGCTTCCAGAAATCTTTGAAGAAAAAAATAATTTTTCATCAGGAATATTGCCTAGAAAACTAAACAATAATATTTCTATTGAAATGGAACGCATACTAGTAAAAGCACTTGCAAAAGCACCTGAAAATAGATTTGCTTCCGCGCAAATAATGAAAATGGAGTTAGAAAATCATTTAAATAACTTAATTGAGCAAAGGCTTTCTACAGAATGTTTTGATACTACTTTGAAATACCCGCCTAGTGAATGGAAAGCAAAAGTTCAACATCAGCTTACACTAAGTGCAAGGCTTAAAATTTATTGCAAGAAAAAGAAAATAAATGAATTATGTTTTATTGCATCTAACTACTCAATTGGGAGAAAAGATACAACAACAAAAATATTTCCTGACCTAGATCTTTCTGACATAGATGGGTCAGGCAAAATTTCTCGTCAACATGCACGAATACTAAAATTAACTAATAATTATTATTTTGAAGATACTGGTAGCACTTATGGGAGTTCACTAAATGGAGAAAACCTTAATCCTTATGAGAGAAGATTATTGCGCTGTGGAGATCGTATTAGTTTAGGTGAAACTACTCTTGAATTTATTATTGAAAAAGGCACTGATTATATTGGCGGTTAAATTTCTGGCGTTATAAAAAAGTAGAAATTAAGAAACAAAGTTTAGCTTATGAAAATTATTAGATTTTTACTTATTTTGCTTATCTGCTTAAACTTGTTAAAGGTGCCAGTCCTTTGCCAAGAATCCAAAATAATTGGGCTGGATGTGCTTGCGTCCGATAAGCAAGCATTAAATTACTTAAATGAAAAAGGATTTGTTGCAAAACCTCCTTTTAGCAAGCAAATTTATCTGCCTTATTTAACTCACACTTTGCCAGCTTATGTAACAGCAGACTCACTTTTACAAACCTACTATATTATTTATCGGGAAGCCAGTATAAAATTAATAGCTATTACTAATGCTAAATTCCTAATGTTGATGGAATTGCTACAAGAAAAAATTTTAGCAGGACTTTCTATTAACCCTAATGAAAAGACTAAATTAGCTATAGAAAAAACAGTAGAAAAGCTACAATTATTAACTGTGCTTTTAGAGAATCAGGAAAACCTGCCTAACTTGGTAAAATCTGAGCTTGAATTAATTAATTGTGCTGATTCTATAGAGATATCCCCGCTATTAGGTGTAGAAATAGATTATAAAGTTTTTCAAATACCAAATAATATTGATAGCAATCAAGCAAAGCTTTTTCAGTTACTTACTTGGTTAGAGCATTGGCAAGTTGTTTTAAGTGATGATCTGGCTGCTGAGCAAACTTTACTACTAGCCTTGGAGTTTGGTAGCGATGAGCGACTATTAAGACTTTGGCAGGAAATAGATTTATCACTTAATTATTTAATTGGAAGTAGAAAAGGTGTAACTCTATTTGAACTTATTCCAACCATTGATTATATTTTTGGAGATGACTCAATTGCTGTAAATGAAATATCTAAAGTACATATAAAAACTTTCCAGCGATTAAGTGAACGTATAAATTCTACTAAAGAGCCTATTAAGTTATTTGGAGAAAGAATTTCTTTAGCTCAAGAATTAAAAGATGTTTTTGGAACAGAAATTTTGTTAAAGCTAGATTTTGCTAGTCTTTATAACACTCAAAATCTTGAAGATAAAAAATTAAAAGTATTAAAACAAATTCTTTCTTGGCAGGAAAAAAATCCTAATTCCCATTACACCCATTTAGTTAATTGGTTTCGTAGCTTGCTAACAACAAACAAAGATGGACGATTGCCTAAGTTTGTTAATTCTCCTGCCTGGCAAGACCGTTTATCAACTACGGTTTCTGTTAGTTGGTTTACTTATCAACAACCTCTTATAGCACCTACAAAAAGCAGTGCTACTAGCCATAACTCTAATCTTTATCGTCAGGATTTTCATGGCTATGTAGAGCCAAATAAAGCTTTTTTTGCGGCTGTTTTACAAATGGCTAATAGTTTGCAAGATGTGCTTTTAAAAAATAGAATTTTTATTTCAGAAGTTGATAAATTTATTGATGTAAATAAACTACTTCTTAGAATTGTAGAAAAACAACTATCAGCTATTTCGCTTTCTGAAGATGAAATAGATTTACTAGAAAATTATGGGGAAACTTTGGCAGAACTTAGTTTTGTCTTAAGCAATTATGAGTCAAAAGAGTTTGATCAAACTTTTAACTTAAAAATAAAAAGTGAAACTTCAAACTATCAAATTATAGCTGGACAAGTACTAAACCTTTATTTAGTAGTTACTTATCAAGATAAACAATACCTATGTCAAGGAGCAATAACTAATTATTGTACGTCTGATAACCAACGAAATATTATTAAACCATTGGCGGTAATTACAGAAAATACAATCATGCCTTATCAGCAAAGCTATATTTCTACAACTACAGCAGAATAAATAAATTTAATAAAATTTATCCTAACAAATAAAAGAAGTTTCGGTGAATAGCTGGTTAACTAATAGTGATATTCATTGGTAACTAGATTAATATTTAGCAATTTGAGCGATTTAGGAGATATGCTCTTATATTTAAGGAGTAGTTTTATGCGGGTAGAATATCTAGATAATATAGCAATAGCAAGAATGCAGCTAGGCAAAGCAAATGCAATGGGAGCAAGCTTTTTAACAGGACTGACCCAAATTTTAGACCAGTTACAGGAAAAACCTGCTGGATGTGTGGTTTTAACGGGATATGACCGATTTTTTTCAGCCGGACTAAATTTGTTAGAGCTTTGGGAATATGACCGAGTAGAGCTAACACAATTTCTAAATAAATTTTCTAGCACTTTTATTCGGCTAGTTAAATTGCCTCAAGTAGTAATAGCTGCAATCAATGGAAATGCCATTGCAGGAGGAGCTATTTTAGCTCAAACAGCGGATTATCGAATTATGGCACGTTCTGAAATAAAAATTGGCGTTAATGAAATACAGCTTGGAATACCTTTTCCTCGTCAGGTTTTAGAAATAGTTAAAGATCGCTTACCTGCAACTTCACATTTTGATGCAATTTATCGTGGATTGCTTTATAGGCCAGATGAAGCCTTAAAAGTAGGTTTTGTTGATGAAGTTTGTGAAAGTGAAGAACTAGAAAAACGGGCTTTTTCTTTAGCTCAAGAAATTGCTAGCAAACAATGGGACGCTTTGGCTTGTATTAAGCAAGATTTACTAGCTAGCCGAGTAGAAAAACTTGAAATGCTTGGCAGGCTTGGAGATAGCGATTTTATTAATATTTGGTTTTCTAAAGATACTCGCGCTCGAATGGGAATGCTGGTTGAATCACTAAAAGCTAAAAAGAAGTAGCTGGAAAGTAAAAGCCGTGTAAGAGGGTGTCTTACACGGCTTTATTTACTTCAAAAAGATAGATTAATTATTCTGAACCACCTTTTTTATCTTTTCTCTGAATAACCAAAGGTTCTTTGGTTTTTTCTCCATCACGAGAACGAGGAGAGTCGTTTCTAGGAGGATCGTTTCTAGGAGGAGGGGGATTATATTCCCGTGGTTGGCTTCTTGGGCCATCGTTTCTGCTGCCACCATAATCTCTAGAACCACCACTATCTCTACCGCCGCCGCCACCGCCTCTACCACCTTGATCACCGCCACCGCCACCTCTACCACCTTTTTGATCATCTGCTGCTATGCTAGTGGTATTAAATGTAGAATTATGAATTGTTAGCGCGGCAGCATTTGATGTTAAACTAGTGACTAAGAATAATAAAAATGTGATTTTAGCAATTAACTTCATAACAAATTACCAGCTTTATTTAATTTATTGGGATGAATTGTTGTTTTTCCTATCAAAATGTGTGCCAAAGAGATAAGAATCTTAGCATTAGATTAAAATTAATGCTATCAATTAGTTGACGTTATTTGTATAGGATGGATAAGTTTTTTTTATCCCAATTGTGTTTGCTACTACCCGATTACGTGTAGCGGCTTACAAAAATTGTATATAAATCTTAAATAAGTGCAATCTCTTATTGCTATTGCTTCTAATAAAATTCTAAGTAAAATAACTAGCGTATTTTGAAATTTATATAAATTTTGAAATTTAGTTTATAGTAAAAATTATTATGGAAAACCCAGTGGTTACAATATCTGTTACCCTCCCAGGAAGGCTACAACAACTCTTAACTACTAGTTTAGCTGCTTTTAACCAATCAGATCTTCAGCTTTTAGCCCGTCCAATGGGTGTAGACATAGAAAGTTGTCAGCTTGCTAGTAAAGTTGGACATAACTTGTTAAATGGCAAAGCTGAACAGTTAACAATTTCTGAATTAAAAGCATTGATTATGCTACTAACTTTTGCAGAACGGGAATTAGCAACAGAATTTCATATAACTATGCAAGAATTACAAAAAAAAATGGCTGAAATTGTTATTTCACGAAATAGTAAAGAAATTGATCGCCTTGCTGAAGAGTTGCCAAAAGAAGCCGAACGTGCTAAACGTGTTTTGCGATCAGTCGTAAAAAATCGTGGTCAACTCCTAGATGAATGCCAAAGCTTTATTAAAAAATTAACTAACCAATTAGAATTAGCTAAATTATAAGGAGTGAGGAATATGTTATTTTGGCGAGTAATATTACTAGTCTTAATTTTAGGGTTTTCTGTTAGAGAATCATCAGCACAAATTCCAAATATTGGCCCCATAGAGCCGGTTAAGCGGGCTGGGATGGGGTTTGGTTTTACCGAAGGCCCAGCCTCAGACATTGACGGGAATGTCTATTTTACCGATGTTGCTACTAGCCGTATTCATAAACTTGACTTGCAAGGTCGAGTCACCACTTTTTTAGAAAACTCTCAAGGTTGTAATGGGTTAATTTTTGATAGCAATAATAAATTATTGGCTTGTCAGGGAAATTTAGGACGTATTATTTCTATAGATATTAATAGTAAAGCTATTTCGGTTTTAACAGATAGTTTTCAAAATAAACGCTTTGATCGTCCTAATGATATTGTTATAGATGGACAAGGTGGAATTTATTTTTCTGACCCTGTTTTTTCTGGCTCAATGATTCAAGATAGAATGGGAGTTTATTATTTAAGCACAAGTGGACAAGTGACAAGAATAATTGATAGTCTTTCTCGACCAAATGGAGTAATTCTATCTCCTGATGAAAAAACGCTTTATGTCCTTTCAGGTCAACCGACAATGATGGTTTATCCTGTTACTTCACCTGGACAAATAGGACAGGGCCGAGCAATTACTTTACAATCAAGCAGTAACGGCGATGGAATGACAGTAGATTCTCTAGGCAATATTTATGTTACTCGTCCCGGCATTAGCGCGATAGAAGTAATTTCACCTGATGGAAGATCTTTAGGGTTAATTCAATTTCCTGAAGCACCTTCTAATTGTACTTTTGGAGGTGCAGACTTAAAAACTCTTTATGTAACAGCTAGAACTTCAATTTATACTGCAAAAATGGCTGTTACAGGCCATAGATTTGCTACAAATACTTTTAATCTAAATGTTACACCTACAAGCCAAACTGTTTTAGCCGGGATGTCTACTAGCTTTGATATTAATGTTCAAGCTTTAGGTATGTTTTCAGACTTAGTTAATTTAAGTGTTACTTCACCAATTAATCAAATTACAACAAATCTTTCTCAAAATAGTGTAATGCCTGGCACAAGTGCAATGTTAATAATAAATACTGACGCAGCAACTCCACCTGACACTTATAACTTAACTCTTACTGCTACATCAGGAAGCATTACTAAAAGCCAACAGATTTCTTTACTAGTAACTAGTACTAATCCTAGCCCAGATTTTTCCTTAAGCTTTAATCCTGCTACAGTAACAATTGCACGTGGAAAAAAAGCTGATCTTATGCTTAATATCCAAAGAATTGCAGGATTTGCTGATAGTGTAACGGTTGCTGCTCCATCGGCAGATATCCAAAAATCATTAAAAATTAAAATTACACCTGCTACACAATCTAGCAGTAGTACAAATGTTAGTTTTAGTCTTAAGGCTAAGAAAAAAGCTGCTACCGGGCCCCAACAAATAATGTTTACAGGAACAGATAGTTCTGGCCGTGTACGTACAGCCACACTTAACTTAATGATAACTCAGTAGTTAGCAATAAAATACAAGGTTAAAGTTTATTGTTTTTTAGGATTTTGTAAATGATAAATAAGTCTTTGATTTAACCCTTGAAAATAATCTGCTGGCACGTTTACTAGTGCTTGTTGTAGTTGGGCCGTTACTCCAGTGCGTGCTTCAGCAGATTCAACTGTTTCTGCTGCTTTTTTCAGGTCTTCTTCACTCGGTTTTCCGGTAATTTTAGAAAGATTTTTCCAAAGCATATCAGCAAGCTCTTTTATTGTTTGCTTAGATTGCTTAAAAGTTGCTTGAATAGCTTTTTCTATTGGATTTGTGCCTATCTCACTACAAGTTGCTTGAATGGCTTCCCGAATTTCTGTAGCAGAATAACTTCCCATAGGTTGACAAAAATCTTGCTTAAATGAATATTCTAGTAAATATCCATAATGATATGTGCGGCTAATAATATCTATAGATCGTTTTATCTCTAAGAAAAAAAAGACTTTACGAAATATAAACTTAAATGGATAAATTAATATTGTAGTCAAACACCCTGATAAACACCCTGATTTTTCTTCATCTACTAATTCTTTAACTGCTTCATCAGAAAGATTTTTTTTCTGCTCACTAGCAAGATTACGCACTAAACGACGTTGAAAATAAGACTTTGCCAGATCATCAGCAAAAGGAATAGGAATTAAAGGAGTAAGACCTATTAATATTGCACTAGTAGAAATAGTTAGATTGTGTTCTATTTTTTCTGCCATTATTGATTAAAACTAAGTGGATTTATTTAATTCTGGGAAAGTTTCAAATATTGCTGTTATTAACATATTTGATAAGACTTGGTAAGACGCTTTTCCTTCCTCTATAGAAGCTTCTGAAGGAATACCAAAATAAGCTTGATCTGCGCCAGCTTGCTTAAAAGTAGTTATACCATCACGAATAGCATCAGAAAGACTAATATTATTTGGAGGTAAGTTTTGGCGTATTTCTTCTTTAACGAGTTCTGGAGATACTGCTAGCACCAAAGAACTTTCATAAGAACCAGCATGACAGGCACCAGAACGAAATTCATCGGTGAGTTTACTAGCCCAACGACGGCGGCATTTATCAGGAAAACAAATATTTACACTAGTTTCTTGGCTAATTTCCTGACAAGCCATTTCAATGGATTTAATATGGGCTGGCTCAAGATGGCTATTAGCTACAGCAATATAATAAAAACCTTGTTTAATTACTGAGCGAAAAATGTCTTTTAATACTGCTTTGGCAGTTTCATTAGAAATAGAAATTGATCCAGCAAAATCAGCACTAAAATCTGTTACGCTATAGGAAATAGTAGGAAGAACTAAAGCTTTAAGCCCTAAATTTTCAAGTTTTTCTGCTGCACAAATAGCCATTTGACTAGAAATAATGCTGTCGGTTGCAAGTGGTAAATGTGGCCCGTGTGCTTCAGTTGAACCTACTGGTAAAAGCAAGATAGCTTTTTCTTTAATATATTGGCTGATTTCTACCCAAGTTTTATTACTAAAAAAGTGTTTGGACATAAGATTACTTAGGCGATTTAATATCTTTTGATTGATTGAGGTAATTTTCAAAAATATTAATAAAAATATTAAGTTTTTCTTCTGTTTGGGCATGAGTTTGAACAAGTTCTAAAAACTCATTATTAACTTTTTCCTGACATTTAGCTAAAAAAACCACATTGTTATCTGTTTTTTCTTGAACTCCAACCAATCTTTCTAAAAGATTAGTAAGTTTTTCTAGCGAATTAGCATTAGCAACGGCTATGTCTTTTAGTGCTATGACGTTATCAGCTAATTGCTCTATTCTAGTAAATAACATAGCTTGTTGTTCAACAATAAATTCTAAGGTTTTCTTTAATTCGTCTATTTTTAATGGATCACTCATATTTTTTACTTATATATTAAAGAAATTGATAAAAAATCTGGCTCATTTTATCACAATTTTATAGTTTCTATAAACCTGCTATCAAAAAATTTCTTAGTAATATTGGCTAAGTCTCTACATTTATTTTATTTAATTGCCCAAATTCTATGGGTTGTTGTATGCTGTATAAAATTTTTTCGTCCTAAATATAACCCTTAAAACTTTTTCAAAAATGGGCTTTAGTTGGAGGTAATTATGTCTGACATAAAGATCAAGACTGTTAATGTCCAAGAACGGTGCGAAGTTTGTCACCAATCAGATATGTTTGATGTAGAAACACAGTTTTGTGGCCGTTGTCAACATATTGCTTTAATTAGTGCTAGCAGAGAAGAAAAAGTAAATGCGGCTCCTTTACCAGAATTTTTAGTTCGTCGCCTAAGTTCTAATACCCCTATTCGTTGTCGCAATTGTAACCAATTTATTATGAGTCGGGATGCTTCTTGTCGTCATTGTGGGACTTATGTCAGATTTGAAGAATCAGCCGAAGCAGTTCAATCAGAGAGATTTCTTGCAGATAGTTTTGAACAGCTTAATAGCTGTAAAAGTGCTGCTGGAGTTAGTTGGGATTTCTTAAAATTTCATTTTTGGGTGTTTCCCTTATTAATACTTACTCCTATTACTTCTATAGCAAGTTTTGTTTTATTCTTAAGAACACTTTGGTTTAGTAGTAGATGTGGTATAAGACTTTATAAATTTTTGTCTATAGATGATAAGCGTGTTAATGAAGGTTTTCGAGACTTAAAACTAGCAGTTTTTAAAAGTGGAGGAGCGTTTTTAATTACCGCTACTTTAGGCATAGTAGTGGCGTATAGTGGTCTAATGGCTTTACCAATGTTTTGGGATAATTATGCTAAAGGACAAAGGGAATTTACTGTACGTAATTTTGAAGATGCAGAAAAACTTTTTGCTAAAGCTTTAGAAAATAATCCAGATAATTTAGATGCTCATATTTATTATGCTCGTTCAATTTGGAATCAATATATAAATGATTCTAATGCAGATAAAGAGCGTAATAAAATTTTCTTAGATCGCGCTGTTGGAGAATTTCGATTAATTTTACAAAAAACCAAAGATCTAAATAGAAAAAATGAAGTGTATCTTGAACTGGCAAATATTTATAAAACTACTGGAGATCGTGAAGAATATGAGCAATGGCTTTTAGCTAGAGCGCGTATGCCAGAACAAACTCTTAAAAATCAATCAGATAGTTATATGAAATTAGCTCTTGCCTATGCTAATGATGTAACCGATTTGATGCAGGTATATATAGTTAAAGAATTTGTAGGACGTACTTATCATCCAGTAAAAACATGGAAAACAGAAGATATAGAAAAATTACAGAATTCAGCTAAAAAAGCATTAAATTATTTGGGAGAAGGTTTAGCTATAGATCCACAAAATGAACAAATCAATAGTTTGCAATTTAATTTATATCGTGAATTTGAAAAAATTGGATTGAAAATCTCAGAAAATGGCGAAGGAAAAGATAAAACCTATCAATTTAGTTTTTAACTAACTTTTAAGATGAAACCGTTAAATATCAATGAATACAGACAAATAATAATTTTAACGGGTGCAGGAATTTCTGTTGCTTCTGGACTTCGTCCTTTTCGTGGCCCAAATGGGCTTTGGACAGAAATGGATGAAGAAGATATTCCCAATGCTATTAATGTCAGGAAAAACCCTAGAGCAATTTGGCAATTAGTTTTAGAAATACGTAAACAACATTTAGAGATACAGCCTAATCAAGCTCATTTAGCAATTGCTCATTTACAAAAAAATGCTTTTTTGGGGAAAAATATAACTTTAATTACACAAAATATAGATGGTTTACATAAAAAAGCAGACTCAAAAGAAGTAATAGAATTACATGGATCAGCTTTTAGAACAAAATGTAGTAATACTAATTGTGATTTAGCTTCTTATGAAGATGATAAAGTTTATGATTTAGCTAATTTACCTATTTGCTCTAAATGCTCTAGTGTACTAAGACCAGATATTGTTTTATTTGATGAGCCTATAGGGGCTAAAGAAGAATGGCTTTCAAAACGAGCTTTAAGAGATTGTGATCTTTTTATTGCTGTTGGAACATCAGGCACAGTTTATCCAGCTAGCAATTTTGTTAGATCAGCAAAATATGTTGGAGCGCGAACAATATTTGTTAATTTAGAAGCGATGAACCCACCTAATAGTGCTTTTGATGAGGAAATAATAGGAAAAGCAGAAGAAATACTGCCTTTATTGTTTGGTATGGCAATTTAAGAAAATAAAAGGGATTGTTAAAAAGAAAACAATTCCCCTAATTTTTCTTAGGGGAATTAATAGAGAAGTTTATTGGCGAAAAATCTTGTTAGCTAAATTAGCTAAATTAGTTTTTGTGTTGCTGCTTAACTCAGGATTTTGATTAGACTGTATTTCTGATTGTCCTCTACGAATAGCCGCAACAGCCTTATTAGCTGCAATGTCTTGTTCTAAATATTTAGAAATCTTACTACTGTTAGTATTGTTAAGCGCAAAATCTAAAAGTTCTTCACTTGTTGGTGCTGATTGTGCTTTATTTGTTGCAGAATTAAAACTATAACCTTTAGTTTTAATATTTGATGAATCAGTTGCAAAAGGTGATTCTACAGGGGGTTGAGCAACACTAGCACTTAAGGATTTTTTTATATTTCCATCTAACAATGGTGATTCTGTTGGGGGAAGAGCCGCATTAACGTTTTGTCCTTGGAAATTACCGCTGCGATTTAAGGATTGCTCTAATTTTGGTTCTTGGTTAAGAGGTTGAATCTTAATCGCAGAATCATTAATTTTTATGTCTGACATAATTTGCTCCTTGTTTGGACGCAATTGGAAACTTTGCTCGTAAGGTTAATACCAGTAAATATAAAAATTTCATAAAAACTTTTCCGCAAAATAAAAACTTTTTCCGCAAAATAAAAAAGCACAAGAAATTTTCTTGTGCTTTTTTAAAATAAACTTGAGCAGATTGCTAAAGAGCCGCAGCACCACTAACAACTTCAATAATTTCTCTAGTAATTGCTGCTTGACGAACTCGGTTCATTCCAAGAGTTAGCTTATTAATTACTTCTGTAGCATTCTTACTTGCAGAGTCCATTGCTGCCATTCTTGCGCCCTGTTCGGCTGCTACAGAATCTAGTAATGCAGTAAAAAGTTGAGTTTCTACATAATGTGGTAGCAACTGACTTAAAATTTCTTCTGGAGGTTGTTCATAAATATAATCTGTCGCACCTGCATTTGCTTTGTCATCTGTTTGGTCATTTAGCGATGCTAAGGGCAAGATTTGGTTAAAAATTTGGTTTTGTTGGATAACAGACTTAAATTCATTATATAAAATAAATATTTTGTCTGGACGGGACTTTCCTTCTACTTCTTCAGTAAAGAGCTTAATAACTTCTACGCCAATTTCTGAAGCTTGAGTATAAGTAATTGTCTTAGAAATTAGTCCAATATATTCATTAATAATAGGAAAAGCTCGACGACGGATAAAGTCCCGACCTTTACGACCTATGGTAAGGAACTCTATTCTTTTATTAGGGTTATCTTTAATAAATTGTAGGGCTGTTTTTAGTAGATTGGTATTAAATGCCCCACATAAACCTTTATCTGAAGTAACTACTACAACTAAATAATGCTCATCCCCTCGCACTTCTAAGAGTGGATGTTGATATTCTCCAGCACGAGAAGCTAAATTACCTAACATTTCCCTTAATTTGATGGAATAAGGTCTAGCGGCTGTAATACGGTTTTGAGCGCGTGAGAGTTTAGAAGCAGAAACTAGCTTCATCGCCTTAGTAATTTGGCGCATGTTCTTGACTGAGCGAATACGTCGTCTAATTCCCTGTAGATTAGGCATAAGATTCCTAAAGTTTTACTAAAAGCTAGCTATTTAGCTAGCTTTTAGATGAAATAAATTAAGATTTTAGAGTTAACTTTTTAAGCCTTGGCTTTAGCTAATTTGCCGCCATCTGCTGAGTAAGTTTGCTTAAATTCTTTAATTGCTGAAGCCATTTCACCCTTGAGTTCGTCTGTTAAATCTTTCTTTTCACGAATTTTTTCTAACAAACTACCTTTTGAATTTTCTAAGAATGATAATAGGCCACCTTCAAAGGCTCGGATTTGACTAACTGGAATATCATCTAAGTAGCCTTCCTTAGCTGTACCTGCCCAAATAAGGAAAACTTGCTTTTCTACTGCTAAAGGTTGATATTGATTTTGTTTTAGAAGTTCGGTTAATCGTTGACCACGAGCTAATTGCTGTTGAGTTGATTTATCTAAGTCTGAACCAAATTGAGCAAATGCAGCTAACTCACGAAATTGTGCTAAATCTAGTCGTAGAGTACCTGCAACTTGTTTCATAGCTTTAATTTGTGCTGATCCACCTACTCTTGAGACTGATAAACCTACGTTAATTGCTGGACGAACACCAGCATTAAAGAGGTCTGTTTCTAAAAATATTTGGCCGTCTGTAATTGAAATTACATTAGTAGGTACATAAGCAGAAATGTCGCCTGCTTGAGTTTCAATAATTGGTAGTGCAGTTAGTGATCCAGCACCTTGAGCATCAGAAAGCTTACAAGCACGCTCTAATAAACGTGAGTGGAGATAAAATACATCGCCTGGGAAAGCTTCCCGACCCGGTGGACGACGTAGCAAGAGTGAAATTTCTCGATAAGCAGCAGCATGTTTGGAAAGATCATCATAAATACACAAAACATGTCGTTTAGAATCGCGGAAATACTCGCCAATAGAACAACCAGCATAAGGGGCTAAATATTGCATAGCTGCTGGTTCAGATGCAGAAGCAGAAACTACAACTGTATAATCCATTGCTCCATGTTGTTTAAGCTTTTCTACTACTTGGGTAACTGTAGATTTCTTTTGTCCAATTGCAACATAAATACAAATTAAATCTTTGCCTTTAGAATTAATAATAGTGTCAATTGCTACGGCAGTTTTACCAGTTTGGCGATCTCCAATGATTAATTCACGTTGACCACGACCAATAGGTACCATAGCATCAATAGCTTTTAAGCCTGTTTGCATAGGTTCTTTAACAGGTTTACGGTCTACAATACCTGGTGCAATACGTTCAATAGCATTAAATCCGGTGCTTGCAATAGGCCCGCGTCCATCTTCTGGTTGCCCTAAAGCGTTAACTACACGCCCTAGCATTGCTTCGCCAACAGGAACAGACATAATACGTTTGGTACGTTTAACGGTGTCACCTTCTTTTACTTTATAGTAATCACCAAATAATACTGCCCCTACTTTATCTTCTTCTAAGTTTAGAGCAATACCAGCAACGCCATGAGGTAAATCGAGCAGTTCACCAGCCATTACTTTTTCTAGGCCATGAATTTCTGCAATTCCATCACCAATTTTAACAATAGTTCCTACTTCGGTTACTGTTACGCCGGGCTGATATCCTTCTATTTGTTGACGAATAATTTTACTTATTTCATCTGCTTTGATCGTTTCCATAACTTTTGCCTTTCCTAAGTTTGATGGCTTATAAAGTTTATTACTGACTAAGTTTTGTTCGTAATTGTTCTAGTTGGTTACGAATAGAGCCATCATAAATTTGACTACCTATTTGGGTTACTACTCCACCAATTATTGTTGAATCAGTAGCAAAACTTAAGCGGACTTCTTTGCCAGTTAGTTTGCTTAACTGAGTTTTTAATAAATTTCTTTCTTCTTGGCTAATTTCGCTTGCTGTTGTAATTGCTGCCGTAACAATATTTAAGCGTTCATCTAGAGTACGAGAAAAAGCAACACTAATTTGTGGTAAATATTGCAAACGGTAATTTTGTAGCAATACATGTAGAAAATTTGAAGTTATTTGTGTTGGTTTAGTGCGAGCAATTAAGGTTTCTAACAAATTTTTCTGTTGTTGTTGCGAGACTGTTGGATTGGAAAACACTTCGTTAAGTTCTGGACATTGCTCAAACATATCAGCAAAAGCATTTATTTCATTTTTTACTTCTGTAGGTATGTTTTTGGCTAAAACTACATCAGCAAGCGCACGTCCATAACGATTGGCAATAGTGGTAATGCTCATGCTTTATCTAGCTCCTTCTAATTCTCTAGCAAAATCGTTAACTAAACGTGCTGCATCTGCTGGTTTTAGTTCTTTGCGAATAATATTTTCCGCTAGTTCTACAGCCTTTTCAGCAGCAAATCGCTTTAACTCTATTTGTGCTAGTTTTGTTGCCCCATCAATTTCTCGGCTAGCCATTGATTGTAAACGCTCGGCTTCCTCTTCGGTTTGTTTACTTAAGCGGGCATATTCAGCTTGGGCTTCTTTTGCTGCGTTATCTTTAATTTCTGTTATTTCGTCTTGTAGTCTATTAAGTCTAGCTTCAATTTCTCGTAACTTAGCTTCAGCGGCTTCTTTTTCAGCTTTGGCCCGTTTTAACTCTGATTGAATAGAGCTTTTACGGTCAGCCATTGCTTGGGAAAAAGGTTTGCGTACTAACAAAAAGATTGCTGAAAGAAAGACTACTAGGTTTATTATTTTCCAATGTAGCGGTACACCATGGGACGCTTCGGCCCAAAATAAAGCAAAAAATGTTGCTAATTGGGTTTGCCAATAAAGAATCGCCGTAAACATTAATTAAAAGGCTCCTCCCAAAGGACGTTTAAGCAAATTGTGGGCAATGGATTGTGCAATTTGTATGGATTCTGATTCTAATTTAGTTTTAGCTTGAGTGGTAGTATTAGCAATTTCTTGTTTACTAACTGATATTTTGTCAGAAATAGCTTGTCTTACCTGTACTAATTTTTGAGTTCGTTCATCTAAAGCAGTTTTACGCTTGTCTTCTAGCATTTTGTAGCTTTCTGCACGAGCAGCACGGATTTTTTCTTCATAATTTGCTAGTTGCTTATCATAATCGTGTGCCGCTTTTTTAGCTTCGTCTACTGCTCCAGTGGTGAGACGTTCCCGTTCGTCTAAAACTTTAAGAATAGGTTGAAAAATAATTGCATCTAAGGCGTAAACTAAAACGATAAATATTGCTAAAACTACCAATAAAGAAAGGTCTGCTGAAAGCAAGTTTTCTGCTAAAATTGCCATTAACAGGGTAGTCATTAGTTGTCCTTTATATTTAAGATTATCGTGTTAAATTTCAATGGTTTAATCAAGCAAGCGAAAATATCATATGATCTTTTCGAGTGTCAAGGGTTTGGGACGAGAAGCTTGCTAGTTATATTAGTAAAATACCATTGTTACAAGAGCTTAGGATCTCGCTTTTCTGCCTAGAATTTGTCTATGGCTTAGGGCTAAGATCTAGCAATAAGCCTTAGAGATTTAAGAAAAATAGATTACTTTTTGATTTAGGATGTTTTATGGCTAAAATAAATAAAAGAAAAATAATGGATAAAGTGCCAGAAAATATAAAATTAATACCAGAAAAACAAATTGAAAAAGTACCAGAAACTAATTTTGATCGCCTTCCTGCAAAGCTAGTCTCCTTACTAAAAGACTTACAATATACAATTAGCCATCACCGTTATGATGAAACAGAACGTATAGCTAATGATTTACTAGATTTATCCCCATCTGAAGAAGTAGATAGATGTATTCATGATATTATTACTAGTGCTACAGTAATAATTGATGCAGAAGATGAGATTAATTATCAATTTAGTGATTTAGAAATAGCTTTACAAAATACTACAGATGAAGAATTAGCTACAATCGCTGAATCTGATATAGATGGATTATAATCAAATAAATTATAATCTATTTATTTATAAGTAAAGACAGATCTATCTATTTTACTACATATAATATGCTTAATCTATTATTGAAGGACACATTTGCAAGAATGTCATTTGAGAATTAATTGTTGGTTCATTAGATTTAGGTTGTAGTCGTTCATAACTCCCATCGGATAACAACTTACGCGCTCCAACATTATCCATCAAAGAGATTTCTAAAATTTCATTTTTTAATCTTTGTTTTAGTTTCTCATCTTCAACAGGGAAAATTAGCTCAATACGGCGATCTAGGTTTCTTTGCATCCAATCAGCACTACCAACATAGATTTCTTCTTGGCCGCCATTGGCAAAATAAAATATTCGGCTATGCTCAAGAAAACGCCCTACAATGCTAATTACAAAAATATTATCAGAAAGACCAACAATACCAGGACGTAGACAACAAACACCGCGAACAATTAAGCTAATAGAAATTCCTGCTTGGGAAGCTTCATAGAGTGTACGAATTATTTTAGTGTCAGTTAAACTATTGATTTTAATGATTATACGACTAGGACGGCCCGAGCGATGATGCTCTATTTCTCTTTCAATTAGCCCAACCATTCTTTCGCGTAAATGAATTGGAGCAATCATTAATTTACGGTAATTTCTTTGCCTTGAATAACCTGTTAGAAAATTAAAAAGCTCTGAGACATCCGCCCCAATTTGTGGATTAGATGTAAGTAGCCCTATGTCAGTATAAATTTTTGCTGTTGTAGGGTTGTAATTTCCTGTACTGAAATGTACATAGCGACGAATATTTCCTTCTTCCTGACGTACAACTAAAGCTACTTTGCAATGTGTTTTTACACCTAACAGACCGTAGACAACGTGAACGCCGGAACGCTCCATTTTACGGGCCCAAATAATGTTGTTTTCCTCATCAAATCTAGCTTTTAATTCAACAATTACAGCAACTTGTTTACCTGCTTCACTTGCAGCAATTAAAGCAGAAACTATTGGAGAATCTCCGCTAGTTCGGTAAAGGGTTTGTTTTATTGCTAATACTTTAGGATCAACCGCAGCAGCTTGGATAAAGTCAACTACTGGAGAAAAAGAATCATAAGGATGATGTAGTAAAATATCTTGTCTACGTAAGACATCAAAAATATTTTCCTCATTAGCTAAAGCAGCAGGTATGGCAGGGGTAAACCCGCGATCTTTTAATTGTGGATAGTCAAGTTTATAAAGTGCTAATAAATCAGGTACATGAAGCGGGCCATCAACAATAAAAACATCTGTTTCCTCTAGGTCAACTTCTCTACGTAAATAAGTGACCATAACTGGGGGCATAGTTGTATCAACTTCAAGGCGTACACAAGAACCAAAGCGGCGTTGGCGCAGTTGTTGTTCTACAGTTTTTAGTAGGTCGTCGGCTTCATCTTCTTCTATTTCAATTTCTGCATTTCTAGTGGTGCGGAAAGGATGACAAGCAATAATGTTCATTTCTGGAAATAAAGAATTTATATTTGCAGAAATAACTTGTTCTAAAAAAACAAACTTATGCCCAGTTGTTGTTGTAATAGGAATTAATCTAGGGATAACAGGCGGGACTTTAATACGAGCAAAACGAGGCGGCATTTCTTCATCATCCGGCCCAACAACAAAAACAGCTAAGTTTAAGCTTAAGTTAGAAATATAGGGAAATGGATGTGAAGGATCTACTGCTAAGGGAGTTAGCACAGGAAAAATATTTTCATGGTAGTAAGTGTCAACTTCTGTTCTTTCATTGCTATTAAGCTGATCATAAGCAATTATACGCATACCAGCATTTGCTAACTCTGGCAATATTTTTTCTTTTAGGCATGACATCTGAAGCTCAATCAAGGGGCTTAGCTTAGTAGCAACTGCTAATAGTTGTTCTGCTGGACTCATCCCATCAAGCGATATAATGGGCATTTCGGCTTCCATTTGTTGCTTAAGGCCAGAAACACGAATCATAAAAAATTCGTCTAAATTGGTAGAAAAAATTGCTAAAAATTTAAGTCTTTCAAGTATGGGACGGTTAGGCTCTAGTGCTTCTTCTAAAACACGACGATTAAATTCAATCCAACTTAATTCACGGTTAAAAAGTAAATTTTTTTCTAAAGCTAAACTATTAGTTTTTTTTGATGGTGTAGTAACGGGTAAAGCGGTTGTTGAAATTTCGGATGCCGCCATGATGACTCCTTGGATAACAGCTATTTAATGTTTATTTTGGAATTTCAGACAGAAGTTGACGGTCTGTCCATTCTCCAATAACTATATCTACTTCGCCTAACCAACGTGGGCGAGAGCTTGCGTCAGAATGAAAACAAATGCTTATATGTCCTAAAACAAGATCTAATGATGCTTCTTTAATTGCTGACCAGGGGACGCTAACATCTACACTTTCAGGAATTGCAAGCACTATTCCATCAGTAGTACGAAATCGAAAAATACATAATACACGTCCTTGAGGACTTTTTAACGGCACACCATCAAGATCAATACGCATTCTTTGCATAAGTTAACGGCCTTTCTTATTGATTATAATTGGCTAGAAATCGTCGGGGCGAGTATGTAATTTATGGCGTTGAACTGCACGCCAAAAGGTTCTTTCACTCATTCCTAAAGCATTAGCAGCAAGCTTTTTGCTCCATTGACAGGCGGCTAAGGCTTGGGTAAGTAGTTGGCGTTCAAAATTAAGCATAGCTTCTTCAAAGTTAGGAATATCTGACATAGATGCTATTTTATAAAGATCAGAGCTATTTTTCTTGCTAGTAGAACTACTTTGTTGTTGATTTAACTTGGAGAAATTCTCTATTTCAAATTCTTCACAAATCATTGAAGCATTTATAGTTGTGGTATTTGCAGCACGAGCATTGCCAATGCTACGACGAATGTCATTTTCTAAAACTCGGATATTACCAGGATAATCTTTTTCTAGTAAAAATTGCTTAGCACTAGAATCTAATTGATAATCTACCCCATCACCATAACGGTTTAGAAATTCTTGGGCAAGAGGTAAGATTTCTTCTCGGCGTTTGCTTAAAGGAGGAATACGAAGCCGCCAAACAGATAGACGATCTAGAAGGTCTTCTCTAAAGTTTTCTGATTGAGACATTTCATCTAAATCTCGGTTAGTTGCAGCAATAATACGAGCATTGGTAAAAATTTCACTTGTTCCACCAACGCGGCGAAATTGGCGCATTTGCAAAACTCTAAGCAATTTAGTTTGAGATTGTGGAGGAAGTTCCCCAATTTCATCTAAAAATAAGGTTCCATCTTGAGCTAGTTCAAAAAGACCTCGTTTTTGCGTTGCTGCTCCAGTAAAAGCCCCTTTTTCATAGCCAAAAAGCTCACTTTCTACTAATTGATCTGGCAATGCTCCACAATTTATAGCTAGCATTGGGCCGCTTCGTCTAGGGCTAAGTGAGTGGATAGATTGAGCAAGCATTTCTTTACCTGATCCACGAGGGCCTAAAATTAAAACTGGGTCACGGTCTGCCGCACTAATTGCGTCTAATCTAAGTCTAATTGCTCGCATTGAAGCTGAAACAAATAAACAGTCGCCTACACGGTCATGGGTTGTTGCTTGAGCAGGTTTTTGACTTATGGAGGCTTTTTTGAGTTTTTCTTCTAGATCATTTGCACGACTTTGTGCTGCACCTGCCTCACGGTTGCGGCCAAGGGATTTTAATTCTTTAGTTGCTACACGAGCTAGCTCTAAAGCCTCAGCTAATTCAATATCACAATGAGAAAGCTCTAATTTAGTTAATGCTAAAAAATAATGATTAATTACTTGATTTTGAAAGATATCTAAGGCTTCTTGTAGCTTTTCAACACGATTTTCAATAGCTTTTTCTGAAAATCTTCCCAAACACCCAAATAAATAAGAAGCAAAACCTTGTAAAAATGGATCACCACAATCTTCTAGACAATTGTTGATGGTTCGTAATGCTCTTTCATGTGCGCCACGTTCAATATCTACACGTGCATCTAATAGTTCAACCATTACAGACAAACATTGACGGTCAAGTCTATCTTCAAAAGAGTAGCGACGAGCGCGGGAAATAGCGTAATCTACGGAATCATCATCACCTAGGTCTAAAAAAAGGTTTGCTAAAGAAATATGGGCCCAGCATTTATTAATTCCTGATAATTGACTAGCTGCCTGGTGCAGAAGTTGTTTAGCTACAGCAGTTTCTTCCTGCCATGCAGCACGCATTCCTTTAAGTAAAACTCTTTCTGATTCTGTTAAACCTGGCTGATTGATAATGTTTTCTGCAAAATCCTTATAGCCTCTATGTAGTTCTTCTAGTAGCAACCATTGGGGAGTTTGCTCACGAACTTTTCCACTAATTGTTTTATTTGCCAGGGTTTGTGGGACAGAAGTTTTTAAAATAGCATTTGGTGAGGTTGTTGGGGTTTCTCGTTTTAGCTTTTTGGCAATGTCTTGCATTCTCATAAGTTTGTTAATTTTCCCACAAATTATCTTAAGCTATATTGTCAAGACTACTAACATAAACTAACTATTAATGTCAACTGTTTGAATAACTAATAATATAAATATTATATATTATTAATAAAACTAACTACCTATATGTTACTTATAATAAACTAGAATTATTTTTATATTGGTAAATGAGTTTAGCATAGGAAGAAGCAAGTTTTGAGATAAATTTTAGTTAACATCATTGTGATTTTTTAAGTAGATCAATAGAACTTTTAGTAATACCAACTAATTTATTTTGATCAACAGGAGCATTTACATTATTCCATCCTAAAGAAAGAAAAAACCATTCTCCTTTGGTAGATTGTAATAAGTAAGTAAGATTTAGCACACCTGGTTCTGAGCCACCCTTATAACCAACATAAGGCCAGTCTTTTTCTAAAATTTCTATGCCACGATTAATTGCTAAAATTTCTCTTGCTGCTTTAGTTTCTTCGCTTTCTGTTTGTTCCCGTAAGTAGTTTAACAAATGCACTAAGTCATTTGCAGAAGCAAACCATTCTAACTTATCAATATAAAGTGGGTTAGGAAAATATTTTAAGCTTTGTTTATCTATTTTAGATACTTCATTGTTTAGCATTTCACGGCGAGCATTAGCATCTTTAGCAATATAAATGTCTGCCATTTTTCTAGAAGCCTCTAACTTTAACTTAGACATTTCATTGGTTTTTAAGAAAGGAATATTAAGTTCTGCTTTAGTATTGCCAGTAACGGTTAACATCTTTTCTATTTTTTCTCTACCAAGAAACTTTATTAAGTGATCAGTAGCGGTATTATCACTTATTGAGATCATCAAGGATGCTAAAGTATGCAAAGTAACAGGAGAACCTACAGGCCATTTTTGGAGCATTCCAGATGGCAAAGACATGGAATCTTCTTGCAAATTAACTACTTCTGTCCATTTATGCTCACCTGCTTTAATAGATCGTAGTAATTCGCTTAATATGTAAAGCTTAAATGTAGACCCTATAGCTAAGGGTTTATCAGCATTATGACTAGCTAAAGTTTGGAGTTTTCCATCTTTAAGTTTAGCTGCTATAAAAGAGGTTTCACCTGGAAATTTTTTAAGTTCTTCAACTATTGCATTTAAATTTGCAGCTATGGGAATTGACTCACCTAAAGACAAGCCTGTAATGTAATAAGGTTGTTTGGAATCAACAATAATAGTCAGTTGAACAGAAAAACCTTTTTCAAAAATAAGCTCCAATTTGTCAATTCCAGGTTGTTCGCTTGGAAGAGGATTAGTTTTTATACATCGACCAAGTTGATCAAATGAATTAGTAAAAAGTTCTGTTAATTGATCTTTAGAAAATTGTTTAAGAAATTCTTTATCAAAAATTTCTTCATATTTACCAGGAGTTTTACTAAATAACCCAATAACATCTTCAACACGTTTTTCTAAAGGAGTTTTATCTTGTGCAACTGCTATACAAGCCAAAAATAAACATAAAATTAAGGAAACAAGAAAATTTTTAATCATTTTAGGTTTATCCTATTTTTATTATCCACCTCTACTATCTGTAAGGTTTAGCTGATAATAATAGTTAATACAACATATAACAATTATACATATTAAGTACGTAGTAGTAGCTATTAATAATTTTTGACCAATATCTTTTTTTGAAGCTAAGTAGCCTAAATAAATAAAACAGAAGGCTAAAATAATATTTACTGTAATAAATACGTAGGCTAATTGTCTTTGAGCATATTCTAATTCTGTTATAAAACCATCAGGAAAGCCTAGCATAAATACATATTGCATATAAATAAGCAATGACAAGGCTAGAGCTATAAATCCAATTAGAAAAGCAAAAATACTGTTTAATTTCATACAACAGACTAAGTAAATTTATTAGTTTTTCCAGCCATTTCTTTCTTTAAGGAAAGTAATATGTGCTGTGTGATGATTGGAGTGCCAGGAATACAAAGCTAAACATTTGTTTAAGTCTAGTTGGCCGATTTCAGGATGGGTTAATGGTTTTTTGTAATCTGTTGCAGTCATTGAGTTTAATAAAATAGCCCATCTTTGATGTAAAGAGTTTATTAGGTCAAAAGACAAATTTATTGGTATTTGAGAATCGGCTAGCTCAGCCCATAGATTTTCATCATAAGGTTTTATTACAGGGTTATCTTCAGTTAAAGCTAGCTTAAATCTAATAAAACTGTTCATATGACTATCTGCTAAATGATGGACTACTTGTTTGATCGTCCAACCTCCTTCCCTATAAGGGGTGTTAAGTTGTTCTTCGGTTAGGTTATTTAGGGCTGATGTTAGTTTTTCTGGTAGTGTTGCTATTTCATATATAAATTTATCTCTACTATTTATTACTTCTTCTTCATTATATTGAAATTTTCCTATGGGATATCTTAAGTCCATATAATCTATTCCTTTTGATTTTTAGTTTTAGGTAAAATTGGCTAAATACTTCCAAAAAATTGACTTTTATGTTACAGTAACAGCACTTGCCTTGAAAATACTTAAATTATTATTTGAATTTTGCAATCAATAAATACTAATTTAGGAGTTTGTTAGATTAGCAAACTAACTACCAAAATTTCTTAGGAGGCCTTATGCGTCGATACTTGGTAGCCCTGTTTTTTCTGTTAGCATTTTGTCATACAGCTTGGGCGCAAAAAGATTTTTCTTTAAGCTTGTCCCCATCTAATCAGACAATTAACGCTGGTCGTCAAGCGACTTTTACAGTTACTTCTCAACCTATTAACAACTTTCGTAAAGCTGTTCCACTAGCTGTTACGCTTTCACCTACTTCACCTGATGTTACAGCCACATTAAGTAGTCCAACAATTAATGCTGGTGGTAGTGTAACAATAACAGTTACCACTTCTGCCACAGCTAATGCTCAGAATGTATCAATATTAGTTGCTGGAATGAGAAAAAATAAAGTTAGAAATACTAGTGGTAGCCTAACTGTTAATGTCCCTCAATTTAACTTAACTGTAACTCCTCCTAATAGCGTTGTTTTACAGGGTGATCCAGTAAACTTTACTATCAGAACTCAAGGTGAGACAGATTTTGCTAGACAAGTTTCTTTAAGCATACTTACTACGCCAAATGTTCCTTTTCAACTTTCTAAACAAACACTAGATGCACCTGCTGATAGTGCTACACTACAATTTGCTAGTGCTAATCTCCCTGTTGGTGGCTATAGTGCTTTAATAACTGCTACAGCAGGACAAATTCAACGAACAGCAACCATTTCACTTACAATTATGCCTAGGCCCGGTGGAACTAATCCTATGGCTGTAGTGCAGGTTGTTCCAGGCTCTACGCTACTACGTGCTAATCAACAAGGGAAGTTAATAGCGTTTGGTTTTGTAAGAAATAGTGGTGGGGCTGATGCTGCTTTTGTTCAAGTTACTTTAAGAGTATTTGATGGCGGTGGAAACCTTCTTGAAACAAGAAGAACTTTTGCTAATGGATTTTCTGGTATTACTTCTGCTGGAGTTTTTACACAAACCACCCTTCCACAAGCACGCTCGGCAAGCTTTAGTCAGCTTTTTGACTTACCATTTTTGTCAGATACACAAAGAGTTGATATTTCTGTAGACTTTATGACAGACACAATCACACCTGCAAGAGCTAATTTAGTTATAGATCGTTTGACTAGAACACTTAATAATCAAAATGGATCTGATTTTTCTATAGTAGTACGTAATACTGGAACTGTGGCTGCTCGCGCTCCTCAAGTTGTGATAGAAAGCCTTAACCGAGTTGACCAGGTTTTTGACATTACATTTGCTGGTAATGGTGAACTAAGCGATATTCTACCTGCTGGTCAAACACGTACTTTTATGGTAACAAACAATGAAACTCAATTTGACTTAACTAGAGTTAATACTCAACATACAATTTGGATTGATGGTACTAGCACTTCTACTATAGTTACTGAGTCTTTAGCCGGTCTTTCTGGTGAAGAACTTAACAAAAAACGCAATGAAATTGCAGAAATGCAAAGACTTGCTCACCTACTACTTAAGAAATTAAGTAAAGAAAATAATTAAGTTTTATATTTATGACAGCCTAATTTTCTAGGCTGTCATTCTCCCGCTTTCGTAAGATGTAGAGAAAACTTTTACCTGAATCTGGGAGAAGTTGGTAATGAAAAACCAAATATTATTACTTGTATTAATGATTTTGCTAACCGTTACTGTTAGCTTTGGACAAACAATTACAGCCTCAATAAAAGGTACAGTAAAAGATGATTTTGGCAAACCTGTCACAGGTGCAACTATTACTGTAAAGGATGAAGAACAACAAATTGTTACTACTGCAACAACCGATGAAAGCGGAAGCTATCGAGTTTTAGATCTATCTGTAGGTAATTATAAGTTGGTGATAGAAAAGGATGGCTTAAAATCAGAATCTATCACTAACATTAATCTTAATGCTGCTTCAGAAGAAGTTTTTGACCTACATATGCAGGCTAGCCTTGAAGGTAAAGCTATAAAAAAAGTGGCAGCCACTTATCCAGATGTTGCTAAACTTACACAACAACAAGGCCGGGTAATTGTAGGGGTTTTAGTTAATGCTGAAGGTAAAGTAGACAAAGTATTGTTTTTAGCAGGTAATAATGTCTTTAAATCTTCTGCTTTACAAGCTGCCCAAAAATGGGTTTTTGAAAAGAGTAGTGGCGGTTTTTCTGGCCGAATCGCTTTTAACTTTAAGATTAATTAAGTTTTAAACTTACTCTAACCTCTAACAACTCTCTAAATATTTATTAGAAAAATTTATCTTCATTTTAGTAAAAAACTATTGTTAGTAGTTTTTATGTCAACTATACTTCTACTCAAAATTTTCAAACTTCAAACTTCTATTCAAAAAACATGTTTAAGATAGCATTACGAGGATTTAAGCCAGAACACCAAGACAGCAAACAAGTTTTAGGAGAGTTAGAATCTGCTGTAATGGAAATACTTTGGCAAGAACCTAATCAAACCGTTATAGAAGTAGAAGAACAACTACGTAAGACTAGGGAAATAGCTCATACAACTGTACTTACTACCCTAGATCGTATGCACCGTAAAGGCTATTTATTGCGCACTAAACAAAGTAAAGCTTTTGTTTATGCACCTCGCTATAGCAAAACAGAATTTGAAAAAGGGTTGGCTCAAGAAGTTTTAGCGTCTCTATTAGGTGGGCTTAGTGAATCTACTATTTCAGCTTTTGTAGACCTAGTTGGTCAAGATAACAGTAAATTGGATAGGTTAGAAACTCTCATTAAAGCAAAAAGAGAGGAGAAAAAGTAATGCCGTGGCATTTATGGCCTATCTTTATTGCTAGTGTAGAGAACTTTATTTTAATAAATACTATTTTTTCTTTGCTTACTTTCCTTATAGTCTATTTGGTTAAAATTAGTAATATATTTAAAAATAAACAACCTAGTTTCTTTACTACATTTTATGCCAGTGCAATAGCTATACCGCCGCTTCTTTCTACCTGGATAGTAATTTCTGCCTTTTTACCACAAGTTTATTTAAGTACCAATCAATGGATAACAGAACATCAATTAAACCATAGCATCCATTTACTTAATGCTTGGACATTTCCTTTAGACCCTACATTTGCTTATATCACATTATTATTTTTACTAGTGTCTTTACTTATAGCAAATTATGTTTTAACAAAAGCTTATTTAACTGTAAGCAAAATAGTTGGACTCTTAGAAGTTAGTGCTAAACCTGTTGATTCTACACAAGTTAATCAAACTAAAGCTATTTGTCAAAAGTATGGTTTAGAAGTAGGTTTAGTGATTAGCGATTACCCATTTTCTTTTGTTTGGGGTTACTGGAAAGCCAAGTTAGTTATTTCTACAGGACTACTAAATTTATTAACATCGGCAGAACTTGCAGGGTTGCTTCAGCATGAAGTGGCACATCATCAAAGACAAGATAACTTTGCAAAATGGATTCTTACGCTTTGTTGCTATAGTTCGCCTGTATTCCCTTTAACAGGAATAATTTACCGCTACTGGAGTGAACAAGTAGAACTATTATGTGATGAAATTGCTGTTCAACAAACTAATTCTCCTATAGACATTGCTAGTGCGTTAGTAAAACTCAAACGAGTAGCTAACAGTCGTGGAGCGTGGTTTGTACAACCAACGGAATCTGCGTTTTTTGGGGAAGATAGTTCTAACTTTGAAAGACGGGTTGAACGAGTTTTATCTATCACAGAAAACCTTTCAAATAAGATTGATTTATTAGAAAAATCTTGGTCTAAATCTATAAAAGTAATAAGTTTTGGTTATTTATTTTCATTACTTTTATTATTTTCTCTGGATCCTTTAGCTGTACACTACATGCTAGAAATATTTTTAACTATTTTCTAAAGTGCTTGTTTGTCTTTTAATTACAAGCACTTTTTTGTTCTTCTAAAAACTATCGGCAGTAGTTTTTAGTGTTTTAGAAAGCTTATGAAAAACTTTACAAATGTTATAAAAAATAAAAATTTGATACTAAGTTATTTATTTATAGTTATATTACTTATTTCTTGTTCAAAACCTACTACTTCAGAAAAAGCAGCAGAACATGTTGAAGAGGAAGAAGCCATAACACGTACAGAATTTACCGAGCGAATAGAAAATTTTTTTGAGTATGAATCATTAAAAGCAGGAAATAAAAGCCAATTTCTTATCCACTTAACTGATCTTAGCGATGGAACGCCCATAGAAAAAGCAGATGTTAACCTAATTGTCCGTGATAATAATGATAGTGAAGTTACTCAAATAAAAGCGCGTGTAGGCAAAGTTACAGGTATTTATGTTGCTGATGTAACTTTAACCAACAAAGGAGCTTACAAGATAGAGTTCCATGTTAAGAATAACAAAATTGACGAACACTTATCATTAACTGACTTTCAAGTTGAGTAGAATTTTTATTATTTGTATTTAATAGGGTTATAAATTTATGACTAAATTAAAATTTTTATTTTTTGTTTTTCTTGTATTAATAACTGGACTATTAACAACATTTATTTGGCGTTCACAAAAAGTTGCTACTACTGAGCCTGTAGCTAGCGCAGAAAATAAAAATCCTGCTGGGATAGTTAAGTTTTTAATGGAGCAACAATGGTTGATTCGTCTAAAACTGGCTAAGGTTGAGCAAAAGTCTTTAGCTAGACAAGTTAAAGCAGTAGGGCGTGTTGTTCCTGCGGCAAGTAGTAGGGCTATAGTTGCTCCTTCTGTTAGTGGGATACTTAGCCAAGGAAAATTACCTGTTATTGGTCAATTTGTTTCACAAGGACAAACTTTAACAATTTTGCACCAAACCCCAACAGCAACAGAGCTTGCAGATATTGCTAATAACAACACACAGATAAAAATAGAAAACATTCGTTTAGAAGCAGAAAAACGCCGGTTAATACAAGCAATCAATGAAGCTCAAGCAAGAGTTAACCAAACAAAGGCCGAGTATGAACGTACACAAAATTTGTATGAGCAACAAATTTCTTCTTTACGCCAATTACAACTAGCAGAAGCTGATTATAAAGCTAGCCAAGCTATTTTTGATTCTGTTATTTCTCAGAAAAATGCCTTTGATGATATTAGCAAAATTACTCCTTACCAAATTTCTACTCAAACTAACTATGCTGTAACCGCACCAATTTCAGGAACAATAGTAGCTGTATATAAAACTTTAGGGGAACAAGTAACCGCAGGAGAAGCTATTTTTGAAATTATTAATTTATACACAGTTTGGGTTGAAGCACCTATTTTTGAAAGCGATTTACCTAAACTAGAAAAGCTTTCACAAGCTATTTTTACTACCACTGCTAACCCTACAAAAGAACATACAGGAAAAATAGTAAATATTGGTGCTGTAGTAGATGAAAAAACTCGTGCTGCTACAGTTACTTTTGTAGTAGCAAATACAGATAAAGCTCTAAAAATAGGAATGCAAGCTAATGTTAGGCTTGATGCTAATGAACCAGTAGACGCAATGCTTGTTCCTAAGGAATCTGTACTTGATCACGAAGGAAAAAAGATTGTTTATATATTGCTATCAGGTGAAGAGTTTCAACGACGTGAAGTAACTTTAGGTGACTCTTATGGGGATAAAGTAGCTATTCTATCAGGCTTACAAGCTGGTGAGAGAGTAGTTACTCAAGGTGCTTATCAATTAAAGCTCCAAGAATTACGCCCTGCTGATGCTGGTGCGCATAGTCATGAAACCTAAACTTAGCTAAATAAATGGAAAATATATGCTTAATAAAATTATCCAATGGTCGCTAAAAAATCGCCTTATAGTAGTTATAGCTGCGCTAGCACTCTTAATTTATGGAGGTATAGTAGCAACTGAGTCTCCTGTAGATGTATTTCCTGACCTAACAGCACCTACTGTTACTATTTTGACTGAATCTCATGGCCTTGCACCAGAAGAAGTAGAATCGCTTGTTACGTTACCCATTGAATCAGCAATGAATGGGACAGCAGGAGTTTTTCGTGTTCGTTCTAATTCTGCAATTGGAATTTCTATAGTCTTTGTAGAATTTCAATTTGGTACAGATATTTATCGCGCTCGGCAACTTGTTACTGAAAAACTTCAACAAGTACGCCTACCTAATGGTGTATCTGCTCCGACTTTAGGCCCTATTTCATCAACTATGGGCGAGATAATGCTTATTTCTCTTACTAGTAAAACTACCTCTGCTATGGAACTGCGTTCGCTAGCTGATTGGGTTGTGCGTCCTCGCTTGCTTGGTATTGCTGGAGTCTCTAAAGTGCTTATGATTGGTGGAGAAGTTAAACAGTTTCAAGTACTTATAGATCCTCAAAAATTACTTGATTACTCTTTAACAATGGAAGAAGTCAGACAAGCAGTTGGGGCAGCAAATACCAATGCTTCAGGAGGTTTTTTAGAAAAGCCTAATGAAGAACTCTTAATTCGTAGCCGCGCCCGTGTCTATACTTTAGAAGATTTAGAAAATTCTGTAATTACTGTTAGAGATAAAACACCTATTTTAGTTAAAAATGTTGCTACAGTTAAACTAGGAGCAGCATTTAAGCGAGGTGATGGTAGTTTTAATCAAGAACCTTCTGTTGTAGCAACAATTCAAAAACAACCAAATGCCAACACTTTAGAAGTCACTAAACGAATTGAAAACACCTTAGCCGAACTAAAGTCAACTTTACCATCAGATGTAGTTATTGACACAAAAGCCTTTCAACAAGCTGATTTTATCAATCGTGCAGTTAGCAATGTAAACCGTTCACTAATTGAAGGCGGTGTAATGGTGACGATTATTCTATTTATCTTTCTTTGGAATTTTCGCACTACATTTATCAGCTTAACAGCCATTCCTCTTTCCTTAATAACTGCAATACTTGCAATGAGTTACTTTGGTTTGAGTATTAACACAATGACTTTAGGTGGACTCGCAATTGCTATTGGAGAACTAGTTGATGATGCAATTGTTGATGTAGAAAATGTGTTTCGTCGCTTAAAACAAAATGCTAAGTTAAAAACACCTGAGCCTATAATAAGCGTTATTTATAGAGCATCTAGCGAGATTAGAAACTCTATAGTTTTTGCAACTTTAATTATTGTGCTGGTCTTTTTACCATTATTTAGCTTAAGTGGATTTGAAGGAAGGATGTTTGCTCCTCTAGCTTTTGCTTATGTTATTTCAATTTTAGCTTCGTTAATTGTTGCTCTAACAGTAACACCAGTGCTTTGCTACTATTTGCTAGGTAGTTCTGATCAACTAAAAGATGACCATGACTCTTTTATAGTAGCTAAACTCAAACGTTACTATTTAAAAACACTTAACTTTACATTAAGACATCCATTTGAAATCATAGCTGTTTCAGTTGCAATGTTGTTTTTAGCTATTAGTGTAGTGCCTTTAATGGGACGTGAATTCTTACCACCATTTAATGAAGGCTCACTTAACATCAATGTAAATTTACCTCCAGGCAGTTCACTTGCTGAGTCTAATAGAGTTGGAAATATTGTAGAAAATAGATTACATAAGACTCCAGAAGTAATTTCAACTACAAGGCGAACAGGTAGAGCAGAACTTGATGAACATGCAGCAGGCGTTAACACCAGCGAACTTGAAGTAGTTGTAAAACAAGGTAATAGGCCACATACTGAAATGATGGAAGAAATACGTACTAATCTTTCACAGATCCCTGGTGTAGATGTAGAAGTTGGGCAACCTATTTCACACCGTATTGACCATCTTTTATCAGGAACACGCGCACAAATTGCTATCAAGCTTTTTGGCCCTGACCTTGCAACACTACGCAGTAAAGCAGGAGAAATACGTGAAGCAATGACTACTGTACCAGGTATTGTAGATTTACTAGTAGAACCCCAAGTAGGTGTACCACAACTACAAATTAACCTAAATCGCCAAGCAGCATCAGCCCTGGGGCTTCGTGCTGAAAATGTAGCCGAAGATGTAGAAACAGCCTTTAGTGGTCAAGTTGTGTCTCAAGTATTAGAAGAGCAAAAAACTTATGATGTAATAGTGCGCCTTGATGATTCTGCTCGTGAGTCGATTGAGTCAATTAGTAAAACTTTAATCGATACTCCAATAGGAAATAAAATCCCAATTAGCCAAGTTGCAGAAGTAAAAGTAGACCAAGGCCCCAATACTATTAACCGCGAAAATGTACAACGTCGCATTATCATTCAAGCCAACGTTGCAGAACGTGATTTAGGTAGCGTGATTGAAGATGTAAAACAGGTAATCAATAAACAAGTGTCTTTGCCTCAAGGTTACTTTTTGCAATATGGCGGGCAATTTGAATCTCAAGAAAAAGCTTCTAGGCAAATAACTTTACTTTCACTTGTAGCAATAGGAGGAATATTTTTACTACTTTATATTGCACTAGGTTCTATACGTCCAGCACTCTTAGTAATGGCAAACCTACCACTAGCATTAATAGGAGGTGTAGCAATGGTGTTTATCTCAGGAGGGACGCTTTCTATAGCTTCACTGGTAGGATTTATAACTTTATTTGGAATAGCTACTCGCAATGGGATAATGCTTGTTACTCATTATACTCACCTAATTAAGGAAGAAGGTTTAAGCTTTCGTGATGCAATTGTACAAGGCTCTATGGAGAGATTAAGCCCTATTTTGATGACTGCTCTTGTTACAGGCATTGGATTAGTGCCATTGGCTTTGGGTAAAGGCGATCCAGGCAAAGAGATTCAACAGCCTATGGCAGTGGTTATCTTAGGCGGTGTTATTACTTCTACTTTACTAAATATGATTGTTATTCCTGCTCTGTACCTAAAATTTGGCCGTGTAGAAGCAAAAGGACAAGCTAAAGAGTTTGCGTTACCTAGTCAAACACTACCTTCAGCAGGTGATTAGATTTTTTTGGCAAAAACTTCAATAGCTTCTTTAGGTGCTTTGTCTTCGTCGTTACTTGGTTGTTTTACTACGGCATCAATAATTATATGAAATGCAGCCCCTTTTCCTTTTCCTTCTGATACAACCCAAATTTTTCCAGAATGAGCTTCTAAATAACTTTTAGCAATTGCTAAACCTAGTCCAGTACCTCGCGCCCCAAATTCATATTTTCCAGATTTATGATGAATTGCGTCCTGACCTGTATAGAATTTTTCAAAAATATGATCTATTTCGCTGGCAATTATCCCTATACCACTATCTTTTATAATTAAATGTATTTGATTATCCTCTTTATTTGCAACTATTTCTATTAAACCGCCATCATGAGTAAACTTAATTGCATTTTGAATTAAATTTAATAATACTAGCCTTATTTTCTCTACATCTGCTTCTAATATCAAAGCAGACTCAGGCACTTTAATATTTATTTTTAGGTTTCTTTTTTCTATAAATGGAGCTACTTCATTAACTATATCTAAGATAAGGTCTGATAAATTAAAGCTTGTTAGTTTTAGGCTAATGCGTTTTTCTTCAATTCTTAACATCTCCAAAATATCGTTAACAATATTAATTAATCTTTCTATAGTTCGTTGACAGGTTTGTAAAGCACGTTTTTGTGAAGCAGAAAGGTTTTCTGGCTGTAGATCTAAAAGCACTTCATGGTAGCCCTTTAAGACTGTTAAAGGTGTACGCATTTCATGGGAAGTAACAATCATAAAATTAGTTTTTAACTCATTGACTTCTTTTAACTTATAGTTTAATTCTTGTAATCGGCGGGTAACTTCTTGCTCATTGCTATAGAGTTTTTCTATCTCTTTTAATGATTCAATAATCATTAAGTTTTTTTCTGCAAGTGAACCATAAAGCTCTGCATTTTCAATTGCTACAGCGGCTTGCTCGGCTAGGGATTCTACTAAACGAGTGTCTGCAAGATTAAAAGGGACTCGGTTAGCACTTAAGCGAATATCTAAAACACCTATTACTTTTCTATCACGATTATAAATAGGTACATCCATAAAACCTTGTAGGTTATATTTTTTAATTAATTCTGGGTAAATTACTCTGCTGTCTTGCATAGGGTCATTAATGATAATAGTTTTACCTGTTGCAGCAACAAGCCCAGCAATACCTTGATTAAGAGGAAATTCTAAATTAGTTTTTTCCCAGTGATCTTTATACCAAACATTCTCAAAAACTACGTTATTTTCTTTAACTAAACCTATTCCTCCAGCCTCTCCACCAACCAAATTTGCACTTTCTGAAACAATATTTTGTAAAACCAGTTGTATGTCTAGCTTTGAGTTAATAACCCTAATACTTTCTAGTAGTTGTGTTAAGCTCTCTATGCGTTGGTTATGATGGTAATTTAATCTACTTACACGCCATGAAAAAATACCCGCTATCAAAGTTGCTGTGCTAAAAAGTAGCAAAAGGCGAAACCAAGTTGTTTGCCAATAAGGAGGAAGTATTTCTACTAGCAAAGCTTGTGGTTCACTCCAAAGCCCTGAACTAGAGCGAGCTTTAACCAAAAATTTATATTGACCTGCGGGAAGGTTGGTAAAACGTGTAGTACGTTCTATGCTAGGTTGTGACCACTCACCTTCAAAGTTTTCTAATAAATAACTGTAACGTACTAAGTCTTCATCCGTAAATGATAGTGCTACAAAATCAAAAGAAATTGTATTTTGATTATAAGGTAAAGAAATATTTGGAGCAGAAGAAACTAAAGTATTACCTAAGCGCAGTCCATTAATATAAACCCTAGGAGCTAGAGATAAAACAGTTTCTTTAACTTGGCGGTAGCGGGAAACACCTTCTGCCGTGCCAAACCAAATACTTCCATCACGCCGCCTAAGAAAAGTTGACAGAGAAATATCATCGCTAATTAAACCATCTTTAACTGTATAATTCTTAAATTGTTTACTATCAAAAGTTGATAAACCTCCAGATGTACCAACCCAAAGCAGCCCATTACTACTAGTAATAGTACGAATAAAATTACTAATTAGCCCATCCTTGATTGTATAGTTCTGAAATTGCTTTCCATCAAATCTAGTCAGACCTCTAGCCGTCCCGACCCAAAGATTATTTTTTTCATCTTCGTAGGCACAAGTAATTAAATTATCTGGGAGTCCATCTTTGCGAGTGTAATTAGTAAAGTTTTTGCCATCAAAACGGCTTAAACCTGAATAGGTGCAGATCCAGAGATTTCCAGCTTTATCTAAAGCAAAAGAATTAATTTGATTGTAGGCTAGACCATCTGTTTGTGAATATTGAGAAAAGTTTTTACCATCATAAACAGAAATCCCACTGCTTCCAGACCAATTTGAGCCAAACCAGATGCGGCCTTGAAGGTCTTCTATCATTGTTGTAATTCGATTTGTTTGTCCTATTTCTGCTAAAGAAAACTTCTTAAATTGTTTGCCATCATAATAGCTTGCTCCTTGATGACCAGATGACCAAACTCGGTTTTTGCTATCTACAAGTAATGCCCAAATATCGTCTTCTAGCAAGCCTTCTTTATTAGTAAAATGAGTGGCTTTATTAGTTTTATCTAAGCTAAATACACCATTATTAATAGAAGAAAACCAAAGTGTATTGTCAGAAGACTCTTGAACACCTGTAATTAAGCCATCTAAACCTAAAGTTTTAGTATAGTTAGCAAAAAGTTCATTACCAAACTTAAAGCCTCCATTCCACATTGTCCCGCCCCAAATATTACCTTCATAATCTTCAAAAAGAGTAATTAGGTAATTATCCGGTAGGCCATTATCACGATTAAAAACACTAATTGTTTGGTCTGTTTCTATTCGGCTAATTCCTCCTCCATAAGTAGCAAACCAAACTCGGTTATGACGATCCACTAAAACCCCGCTGCCACGTTCACTGCCCAATCCATCAGCGATTTTATAGCAACGAAAGGTTTTTCCATCAAATTGACAAAGACCTTGACCAGTGGCTAGCCAAAGGTTATTTTTTTCATCCTTTGCCATACCAAAAATATTTAGATCTGGCAAACCTTCAGCTAAACCAAAAACAGTAAAATTTTTCCCATCAAATTTAGCTAGTCCACCTCCACGAATACCGGCCCAAATTACCCCATTGTTATCTTGAATTAATGCACCAACTAGGCCACCTGGCAACCCTTCATTTACACCATAATTAGTAAATTTTTCTCCATTATAATGACTTAATCCATTAGCAGTACCAAACCAAAGTGTTCCATCTTTTGCAAGTAAAGCAGAACGAGTTTCATTATGTGCTAAACCATTCTCAGTAGTGAAGTTGGTAAAATTTTGCCCATCATAACGACTTAATCCACCTCTAGTCATTAACCATATGTTATAGTCACGATCTTCAATAATTGCTCTAACAATAGGGTTAATTAAACCTTGTTTGGTATCAAAAATCTTATATTCAACTCCATCATAGCGACATAGTCCGCCTTCTGTACCAAACCAAATATAGCCAAGGTGGTCTTGGAAAATACTATAAACTTGATTATTAGGCAGTCCACTAGTGGAGTTGTAGACCTTAAATCGGTATATCTGGGCTTGTGCTATAGTAATAGAAAGTAGGCATATCACTATAGCTAAAATATATCGCATAGTATTTTTAAGCTATAACACTTAGGGCTAGGTTTTTAATACTATTAATTTTATCAGGTATTTCGACTCTTTAGCTTAATTATTTTAATTATTTTGTAGGTTTAATCTTAAAGATTCCAGAAATTCCTTCTCCAATATTTCCTGCCGCATCTTTAGCAATAACCTTGATTAATCCCTGCTTAATTTTCATATTTGGAACCATAATCGTAATTGATTGTAAATTGCCAGGTAGCCCTTGTGCAAAAGTAACAAAGTTTGCTCCATTATCTGGGGAAAACTGAAAATCATGTGATACAACCCCTCGATCATCTGAAGAAGTAAAAGTAATAGTAAACATAGTGTTGCCTTTTAGCTTTTCTTTGTTTTTTGGTGCTGTGACTATTACTGTAGGGTTAATTCCATCTGTCTCAATAATTAGCGGCATAACAGTATCACTACCAACATTACCTGCTAAGTCTAATGCTTGTAGTCTAATAGCAGCGTTTGTTGTTGCAATATTAGGAATAGTAAATTGAAATGAGTTTGTGCTTCCAGAAAGTCCAAGTATTAAAGGTTCAAAAACGTCTCCATTAATTGCAAATAAAATATTATGTGAAATTACACCTATATCATCACTAGAGGAAAAATTAATAGTAAATCTACCGCTACTTTCAAATTTTTGTCCAGCAGATATATTTAAGATCTTTGCAGTAGGCGAAAGCTTGTCGTTGCTACCCGGTACACCTAAAACAAAGCTAATAGTAGCTACATTTTCCCCCATTTTTGGAGCAGCAAAAACTTTCATTTCTAAGCTAGGTTGACCCGTACCATTATCTTTAAGTAGTGCTACGCCGCCGTCAGTAACTATATTTCCAGTGGTGTCAAAACTGCTAAAAGCAAATAAGGCTTGTCCATCGCTAAAATCTAGTTTACTTGTTGTAAGGGCTGAAGTTTCATTACCAAAAAAACCAATAATGCCTTGAAATTCTGAAGTTGCCGTATAAAAAGCACTTGGCCCGCCATCAGCTTTTAAGTCTTGGTCTAAATCACTGTATATCACAATTTGAGAAGGTTTAGCTAAAACATCATTTATTCCATAAACATAAAATTGCTGTTCACCTTTTGCATTAGTTGTTGGAATAATTGAACTTGCTGTAGTTGGATTACTATCAGTTGCAGTTGCAGTTGCAAAAATACTAGGTTTATCAGGGATTTGATCATTATTACTATCAGTAAAACTCATTATGGCCCCAGTTAATTGCGTAATACTACCAAACTTAAATTTAGAAGCAACATTAGCATAAAGATTGCCTTTGCTATCTAATGCCAAACCACCAAAGCCAAAATTAATTATTTGGTTATTTAACAATGAATTTGTTGCTAAGATAGTTACTTTATCTGTACCATCAGGAACACCATTAGAATTAGGTAAATAAGCTGTAATTGTATAGCTATCCTGGTCATTTATATCAAATAAGCCTTGTGAAAAGAATAAGCTAGCAACAATTAAAACGTCCCCTTTAGTTGTGCTAAGGACGGCTAACCCTAAAGGTGTTCCTTTGCCAATAGAAAAACTTGACTCTTTACTTGCCTTAAAATCGCCTTTGCTATTATTTGTAACCACTATTTGACCATTTTGTTTATTTGGCCCATCAGCAGCTACAAAACCAATATAGATTTTTCCTGTTGTTCTACTAATTGACATTGCTGTAGGGATTTCATTAGCCGGATCATCAGCAGCAATAAAAGTATCATTGGTTTCAGGCACTCGATCTTCGTTAGTATCTGCTGAGACAATTACACTACTGCTTGAATCAATACCGTAAAAAGAAACTTTACTTAATGTTGTTCCAGACGGTATTGCCAAAGGTGTTATGTTGGTTATGTTTTGTTTATTAGCAGTATTCAGCTTAATGACTCGCTCTTTATTTATAGTAAAAGTAGGTAGTGAAACTTTAGTTTTTATCTTTATAGGCGTATTTTGTTTAAGTCGATCTGCAAAAACATTAGTCTGATAACATAGTAATAATATTGGTAATAAAAATAGTAAATTTAAGATTTTTGTGAATAATTTAATATACATGGGATTTCCTTTGTAACTTATTGAAAAATAAAGAAAAACCTATAATGCCCCATCGGGGCATCTAAAAATAGACCATCCATTTATGGGTGGTCGTTAAATTTAATAAATTTAATAGATTGCATAAGGTTTCCTAAACTAGAGTGTAGATTAATTTGTATTTTAATTTTTAATTACAAAAATAAAAAGGAAAGGATTTAAATCCTTTCCTTTTTTTGTTTAGATTTAACTAAAAGTTTTGTGGTTTGCTATTTAGCAGGTTTAATCTTAAATGCAGGAGATGTTCCAGCACCCATATTACCAGCAGCGTCTCTAGCAATTACACGAATAGCAGAAGTTTTCTTAGTCTTCATATTAGGAATAGTGACTGTAGCAGAAGTGGCTGTACCAGGTAAGCCAGATGCTAAGGTCATAAAATTGGTTCCATCTAGTGTAATTTGAACATCATGAGAAACTACAGCAGTATTATCTTGAGAAGTAAAGGTAACATTAAATTGGCTATTACCATTGAGTTTCTTATTTTGTGCATTAGGTGAAGTAACTGTGACTGTTGGTGCTTGGGTATCTGTAACAACGGTTAATTGTCCAACCGTTGCATTACCCCTATTACCAGAACTATCAACAGCTTCAACACGAAGAGCAGCCGTTGTAGAGCTTACTGTAGGAACTCTAAAGGTAAATGAAGTAGCAACACCAGGTAAACCACTAACTAATGTAGTGCTAAAGTTTGTACCATCAGCAGCAAATAAAATATTGTGAGAAGAAACAGCAACATTATCTGTTGAAGTAAAGTTTACAGTTGCCATACTTCCACCATTTAGCATAGCACCTGATTGAGGTGAGCTAATCATTACTGTTGGAGCCGTATTATCAACAACAGCGGCCCTAATAACTGTAAAGTTAGCATCGCTAGAATCACTAGCCATATTACCAGCAGCGTCTTTAGCTACTACTTGAACTCGTGCCATAGGAGTATCTAGCATTGGTGGGACTGGGAATGTAAAGCTTTGGACATTGCCAGCTAGACCAGAAGTAACAACTACTGGGAAGGTTTGACCACCATCGGTTGATAAATTAATGTCATGAGTTGTTATAGCGGTATCATCAGAAGAAGTAAAGGTAATTGAAAGGTTAGTTCCACCCATTACCATTTCACCACCATTAGGTGAAGTTACTGCAACAGTTGGAGGAGTTCCATCAGCAGGAACAGAATTATTTGGTACACCACTAACAACATTGTAAAGACCCATAGCAAGAGGATTTTCAATAAGAGCAGCAGTTCCAGTACCTACACCATTACCATTGTCTCTTACAAGTGCAACGCCACCTTGAGCAATGTTATTGCCAGCTACAGTTATATAGCTAAAAGCTGCTCGATCGTCGCCAAAATCCATACTGGTTGTAAATACTGTAGAAGAACCATCACCAAAGTCTGTTGCAAATCCTCTAAATTGAGTAGGAGCAGTAAAGAATACTCTTGGTGGGCCATCAGCTACTAAATCATCATTAGCATCTGTATAAATTGCGATTTGAGATCTATTTAATCCTCCAAAAACCTCATTGTTTCCATAAATGATTACTCGTGAGCCTGTACCAGTTGGGTTAGGTTTGACAACAATACTACTTGCAGTAAGAGGATTTAAGTCTGAATCTGTTGCATCAGCAAAAAGTTGACCATCATCAGGGATTAAATCACCATCAGTATCAAAAAATACTGCTGTTAAACCGCCAACACTATTGTCTTCAGTTGTTGTTAAGTTAATAAATAGGTTTCCTTTACTATCAGTAGTCATACCACCAAATGTTGAGTTAAAGTCAGGATTGATAGGTACTACCACTGATTGTGTGCCATCAGGTACGCCATTAGCACCAGGTAAATAAGCTGTTACAGTAAATTTATCATTAGCTGTACCATCAAAACGGCCAAGTTCAAAGAAATAAGTAGCAACAAGTACAATATCCCCTTGAGGAGAGTTAATAAGAGCAATTCCTGTAGGTGTGCCTGGGCCAACAGAAAAACTTCCTGTAACTGTTCCTTTATATGTTGAGTCGGCATCATTATCAATTATGGAGATTTTACCCATTCCAGCATCTGCGCCGTCAAGGGAAATAGAGCCAGCATAATGTTTCTTAGTTCTTCTGCTAACAGCAAAAGATGTAAAAACATTATTTTGATCAGCCGTTGCAAAAATTTCTCTTGCTTCAGGCGTTAAGTCATCATTAGTGTCAGCTATTGCTGTAAGTTGACCTGTAGTTTCATTAGCTGTAAAAGTTACTCTATTGGCTTTGGTGCCAGCAGGAATTACTTTTGGTTCAGGTTCAACCAAGCGTTGTTGACGGCTTTTTTGCAACTCAGATCTGAGCATAGATACATGCTCTTTATCAATAGGTATGCGTTTAATACCTTTTATTGCAAGATCAAGATCTTGGCCTTTTTTAGGGCCTTGACCAGCAGCTTGAGAATTAGTTTGCAATGTAAATAAAGAGACAAACAGAGCAATAAACCCAACTAAACCAACAGCTATCTTGTAAAAACTGGGTTTAGAGGGACTAGATACTTTTTTATAAACAGGCGAATTCATTAAAACAGTCCTCCAACTTAATTTAAGAGTTATTTGATTTGATTTTGGAATTTAGATTTTTTTAAGGAAATTCAATTATTTCATAAATATCAACTAGTTGTATAGCTTCTTTTATATTTTTCTTAGGTTTTTTGTTAGTTATTTTCAAAAGTTTTAAGAATTTTTACTAGACATATATAAAACTTATCAGTGTTTAAGCCATATTTTAGCTCCTCTAGTTGCTCAAGAAAAATAACTGCGTTATTCTTATAAAAATTTAACCACCTTTACTATTTTGGTTAAGTATTAATAATGACAATTTTGTCCATTTTCTAGTAAAATTTAAGTAAAAAATGATTACCTGGTATGATTTTTTTGAGCCAAAAATTAATAGTTGGGAGAAAAACAAAGATATCCCTAAGTTGATCATTGCTACATCGGATACAGATTTAGAAGTCAGATGTTTAGCTTATGATGCTCTAGGGCGAGTTGGTACAAAGGAAAATATCAACCGCTTATGTAAAGCTGTGCTGGAGGAAAAAAACGCATCAGCAAGGGCTAGGGGGGCAATTGCTCTAGGGCGGTTAGGGGATGACATAGAGTCAAAAGCTGTGTTGTTTCACCTACTTAGAGATGAAAGTCCTGAAGTTCGTGCTGCTGCTACTAGAGGTTTAAGCCGTCAAGTTAATCAAGAACTGTTTTCTGTCTTTTGTGCTTTATTAGAAGATGAAGATATAAATGTTGTAGTAGAAGCAATTTATGCACTAGGTCAATTTGGAAATCATCGTGCTGTAACTCCAATACATAGAATATTTGACCGTTGTGATCGAGCTATGAAAGAACTTGCCTCTTCTGCTATTAATTCTATAAACCTTAATAAACCTATGGGTTGGCCTTCGGATGAAGTTTATTTTTTTACTTATTCTAGAGGTGGATATTTAATTTGTGAGTGCTATTCCTATAAACTTGTAGCCTGGCGCAATTATTGGCGTAGACGTTGGCGATATCCTTTTGCAAGAGATTGGGGAATAGGTTGCTGGGAAATTGGTAGTTTAGAAAATGAAATAAGAGGAAAAGTTCTACGTCCTGGACTAAAACTAAAAATTTATGATCAGCGTGCTTAAATTGTTCTATTTAGAAAGGCTTTTATGTTAAGTAATAATTGGCGTTTTATTGCTGCCCGTTTAATGGAAATACTTGTTGGAGGAGTTTTATTAGTTGCAGGCTTGATTAAAGCCTATGAAATGCTAGATTCAGTAAAACAAATCCTTAGCTACAATATCATCACTCAACCTACTTTGGTTACCATATCAGTTTGGTTATTAGTAGTAGTTGAATGTGCTTTAGGAGCAGCTTTAATAGTTGGTTACTTAAGAAAATACGTTGTAGCATCTACAGCAGCCTTATTTGCTGTTTTTCTTACTTTTATTAGCTGGTCATGGTATACAGGCTCAACAGCAAATTGTGGTTGTTTTGGCTCAAAATTTCAACATAGCCCAAAGGAAGCCTTTATTTTTGACGCAATATTACTAGGCTTTTTAGTTGGTACACAAATATTAGCTTGGAAGAAAATGAAAGAATCTATTTCAAACCAAAGTTGGAAATTAATAGTTGTAACAGCTACAGTACTACTTGGTTTAGGCGTTTCTACTTATGCTAGCTTTAGCCCTAAACAATCTTCTGATCCTGTTTTAAGACTCCAAGTAACAGAACCAAACCTTTTTGAAAATATTGCTATTTCAGACTTAGATGTTGATATTCGTAAAGGTACACAAGTAGTAGTTTTAATGGACACAGGCTGTGATCATTGCCAAGCAAATGTACCGAATTTTAACCAAATTTTTGACGATTCTGCCAATTTAGCTCCACTTGTTGCAGTTTGTCCTAATCGAGCAGATGAGGTAAAAGGTTTTCAGAAAAAATTTAATTCTAAATTCCCTATTGGGCGCATTTCAGACACAGACTTTTTTAAGTTACTTGAAAAAGGTGACACTCCACGAGTTTTCTTGCTAAAAGATTCTAAAGTGCTAAAAATCTGGGATGCTAAATCACCAACAATTGATGAATTAAAGGCTGCTTTACCAAAATAATAACCAAAAAGTTTGTCTAATTAATAACCACTAGAAAAAGTATTTTCCTAATAAATCTAGTTAATCTGCCTAAGTATAAAGTAATATTGATACTTAGTTAAAATTTTCTGTTGAAATCTCAGTTTGAAAAAGAGTTAAATCAAGGCTAATATCAAAGTTTTAAGAAAGAAATTCACACCTTTTAATAAGTAAAATAATGATTGGGCAGAGCATCGGCAAATATAAAATTGAGAAATTGCTTGGGGCTGGTGGGATGGGCGAAGTCTATCTGGCCCTGGATACAATGCTTAATCGTACAGTAGCACTTAAGTTTTTACCCCGTGAATTAGAAACCCGTGAAAGAGTAGTAAGGCGGTTTTTACGCGAAGCACAAGCAACAGCTAGACTTTCTCATCCAAATATTGCCACACTTTATAATGTAGAAGAACATAATGGTCGCCACTTTATTTTAATGGAATACATTGATGGCGAGCCACTTTCACGCTTATTAAGACGAGAGAAAATTTCTATTAAAAATGTCTTAAAATATGGAATACAAATTGCTGAAGCCTTAGCAGAAGCTCATGAACATGGGGTTTTGCACCGAGATATAAAGCCTGGCAATATTTTAATTAATCGAAAAGAACAAGTAAAAGTCCTAGATTTTGGATTAGCCAAATTTATTGATACTTCTATAGAAGGAACTATTTCTGCTGATGCTGCTAATGATGATTTAACTCGGGAAGGTGTTTTAGTAGGAACTCCCCGTTATATGTCGCCTGAGCAAATACTTGGTAAAGAAGTAGATCAAAGAGCAGACATTTTTGCTTTTGGAATCCTTCTTTATGAAATGATTGCAGGCCAACACCCTTTTAAGGTAAGTAATAATCAACAGCTTGTAGTAGCTATAACTACTGAAGATCCTCCACCAATTCGTTCTTATAATGCAGATGTTCCAGAAGATTTAGTTGCTGTTGTAAGCAAAGCCTTAAATAAAAAAGTAGAAGATAGATTTAAGAGTGCTAAGGAAATGGGCAAAGAGTTACGAGCCTTAGCAATTAAATTGTTTACAGAACATTACTTTGAGTATTCTGGAGCAGATGATTTTCGTAGTGAAATACCTAATCAACGATCTACCATACCTCCAACTCCTGTTGAACCAAGTGCTAGGAAAACTAAAGATGGCTTAGATGATATTACTGTAGAAGAAAAATTAGTCAAAACAGCAATTCAAGAACCACCTAAAACGGTTAAGCAAAAAACTCTTAAAATTGTTGTAGTAACTCTAGCTTTACTACTAGCTTTAACAAGTGGAATTTTAGTTTTTAACTATTATAGTAGTACAAATGTAGGAAATGAGCGTCCGTTAATTGCGGTAATGTATTTTGATAACTTTACTAATGACAATAGTTTAGAGTGGTTAGGACGTGGTTTAACAGAAATGTTAACAACAGACCTTGCACAAGTTCGGACAATTGAAGTTGTTAGTAAACAACGACTTTTTGATACACTACAAATCTTAGGAAAACAAAATGTTTTGACAATTGATCGTACTACTTCTTCAGAAGTAGCTCGTAAAGTTGGCGCGTCGGCGGTACTTTCTGGATCAGTAATTAAAATTAATAATAAACTTCGCTTAAATATTACATTAGAAGAAGTTAAGTCTGGCAAAATTATCCTATCTGACATTATTGAAGGCAATAATATTGATGAGATATTTACCTTAGTTGATGCTATAACAGCTAAAGTCACACGTCATTACAACCCAGAAAATATTAATGATGAAACACCAATGTTAGGCAAAGTAACAACAACATCTGTTGAAGCTTTTCGTCTCTATACTCGTGGTGTTGAGCGTTGCTGGTTAACAAACTTTGATGAAGGGCTAGACGATTTAGAAAGAGCCGTAGAGATAGATAACCAATTTGCTTTAGCTCATTTACAAGTTGGAAATGCAAAATTTGTCCGTAATGATACGGCTGGAGCAGGAGAAGCTTTTAAGAAAGCACTTCAATATATTGATAGGGCTGGTTATAGAGAACAATTACTAATTCGTGGTGTAAATGCTTATTACAACGCCTATAAAGATGGTGATTATGGCCCGGCATTAGCAGTTTTTGAACAAATGGAGGCTAATTATCCACGAGATAAAGAGGTTCATTTATGGAAAGGGTTGTGTTTATGGCGTAATGGCGACTATAAAAAAGCTATTGATAGCTATAACCGAATTTTAGAACTAGCTCCAGAATTTAATGTTATGTATGTTTCCCTAGCCCAAGCCTATGCAGATGATGAGGACTATATTTCTGCTAGTTCTATGATGCGTAAATCCATAGCTTTACATCCGGGTCAACCTGAAGGGCGAAACTTATTAGGTAATATTTACTTTCGTATGGGAAAATATGAAGATGCTCTAAAAGAGTATGAAGCTATGGTACAAATTAAAAGAGATTTTCGAGGCTACCGAGCTTATTTAGATTTAGGGCAAGCCTATTTATTAAAGGGTGAAGAGGAAAAAGGCAAACAATTACTTAAAGAATATATTGAACTTAGTGATGATATTGCTGGCACGGCTTGGGCGCATTTAGCTTTTTATCGATTGGCTATTTATCAAGGTAAATCTAAAGAAGCGGAAAAGCATTTAGAAAATGCTCTAACAGCAGCAAAAAAATCTAAAAATATTTCTGTAGAAACCCAAGTTCGCCTATATCAGTCTGATCTTTATTTGTTTTTAGGTAGAACCCAGGACGCAATTACAGCGGCTCAAGAAGCTTTTACTATTTCAAGTTTTGCAGGCTTTGATGTTGGTGGACGCGAAGCTTGTCAACAACTAGCTATTAGTCTTTTAGCCGAAGGTGACACGGAAAAAGCTTTGACTACATTAAATGAATATATTAAAAAACTACCTGCTAATAGTCAGAAAACAGCAGAAGACCAACGTCGGATTATTGATGGAATCATTGCTTATAAAGCTGGAGATTATTTGCATAGCGAAAAACTCTTTACTCCACCATTAAAATATAATATTCGTCTTTACTCACGTGCTGCTTTGGCTCAATTTCAAGCTAAAAAATATAAAGAAGCTATTGAGCAATTTAATAAATTAATTAGCCGTAATGGTTTTGATCCAGAACGTCGTGGAGTTTATTGGTCATATCAAAACCCAGAATATAGTATTGTCCTAGGGTATTATTATTTAGGCCGTATTTCAGAAGCTGAAAATGATAAAGATGCGGCTCGTAAATATTATCAACAGTTTTTAAGCTGCTGGGAAAAGGCTGACTTTTCTAGGGAAGAAATTACAGATGCAAAAAATAGACTAAATACTTTATAAGCTAAGAATTATGAAAAAAACGATCAAAGAAAAACAAAATAAAAAAGTAGACTTTTTAGCTGAAAAACTTAATACAAATCCTACACCTCCAATAATTAACAAAAAAGATCCTAAAATTTTAACTCCTGCAATAACTGCTACTAAATTTTCAGATGTAGCCCGTCAACTATTTGCTTTATTTGCTTTAATTGCAGTAGTTACAACTATAGTTTATTCTAATCATTTTCATAATGGATTTCACTTAGATGATTTTCATACAATTGTAGAAAATAGTTATATTAAAAATATAGACAATTTATCTTTATTTTTTAAGGATGGTAATACTTTTAGCTCCCTTCCAAGTAATAGATCTTATCGTCCGGTAGTTACTGCTAGTCTAGCTATAGATTATTGGCTAGGTAGTGCTAGCCTAGAACCTTTTCAATATCATCTTTCTATGTTTATTGTGTTTATTTTACAAGGCTTAATGATGATACTTTTCTTTTGGAAGCTTTTGGAAATGACACAACCTGCTAAATATAATGTTTTAATTGCTGGTGCTGCTACTGCACTTTACTTACTACATCCTGTTAATTCTGAAACTATTAACTATGTAATTTCTCGGTCTGATAGTTACTCTACATTTTTTATTGTCCTAGCTTTTGTAATGTATTTATATTCGCCACTTTGTCAAAGGCTACATCTTTATTTAATACCTGTAATTATAGGTGCTTTAACTAAAGAACCTGCAATAATGTTTGGCCCACTGTTGGTAGTTTATAAACTTTGCTTTGAACATCCAATAGATTTTAAGAAATTAATTTTTGATGTAGTAGAAGAACAAAAAATAGAAAAAGAAAGCATTGATAAACTTAAAAAAGTACTGATAAGTAGTTTACCTGCTATTATTTCTGTTGGATTTTTGTTTTTGTTTCTCAATCATATGCGACCTAAGACTTTTAGCCCTGGTGGATTTTCTGTCTTAGATTATATAATTACTCAACCTTATGTAATACTGCACTATGTAGTTTCTTTGTTTTTACCTTTATGGCTATCAATTGATACTGATTGGACATTAGTAGAAAGCGTTTGGGATATTAAAGTTTATGTTGGCGGAGCTTTTATACTAACTCTTGCTTACTTAATGATTATTACTTCACAGGAGCAAAAACTAAGATTAATTTGTTTTGGAATAGCCTGGTTTCTACTTGCATTGCTTCCTACGTCAGTAATTCCACTAGCAGAAGTACTAAATTATCACCGTCCATTTTTCCCCTATGTTGGGTTAATAATCGCGCTGTTTTCTGCCTTAGTAGTTTATGTTTTACCAAAATATAAACTAGTTGATTCCAATCAACAAATTAGCTCAGCTTTTCTTACACTTCTGATAATAGCTATAAGTATTTATGGAGTTGGTACTTATCAACGTAACAAGGTTTGGAAAACAGAAGAAAGTATTTGGCTTGACGCTACACTTAAAAGTCCTAAAAATGGTCGTGCTTTAATGAACTACGGATTAATACTTATGAGCAAGGGCGACTATGTTGCAGCAGAAAATTATTTTGTTAAGGCGCAGCCCTTTATTCCTTATTATTCTTATCTTTATGTTAATTGGGGAATATTAAAAGAAAGAATGGGACAACTAGAAGAAGCCGAGAAGAATTTTCAGAAAGCTGTTGAATATGGTGCCGCTTATCCAACTACATTTTATTTTTATGGAAAATTTTTAAGTGATCAAAAACGCTTTCCTGAAGCAATAAATAACCTTGTCAAAGCTTTAGAGCTAGCACCTAATCATAATGCTTCACAACGATTATTAATGTATTTATATCAAGAACAAGCAGATTTTGCTAATTTAGAAAAAGTAGCCTTAATGGTTTTACAACAAGATGCTAATAATTTAGAAGCAAAATTCTATCTTGATGCTGCAAAAAATAAAAAGAGTCCTTTGCAAACACTTCAAGATCATGCGGCTGCTAGTAAAACACCTGAAGCATATTTAGATCTTAGTTTGAGATATTATCAAGCTAAACAATATGAAAAATGTATTGAAGCAGCTAATGAAGCATTAAAAATAAAGCCAGATTTTCCAGAGGCTTACAATAATATTTGTACTGCTTATAATGAATTAAAACAATGGGATAAAGCCGTTGCAGCTTGTGAACAGGCAATAAAATTTAACCCTAATTTTACGCTTGCAAAAAATAATTTAGCCTGGGCCCTAGAGCAACAAAAACAGTCAACAAATAATTCAACTGTAGAAAAATAAACTTGGTTAATGGTAAATAATGATTTTTATGATGTTATAGTGGTTGGAGGGGGTTTTGCTGGTCTAACGGCTGCACGTCAATTAGTGGAGGCTGGAAAAAAAGTAAAACTCCTAGAAGCTCGTGACCGAGTTGGCGGACGAATTTATACAAAACAAATTGACGAAAAAACTTATGTTGACCTTGGTGGTCAATGGATTGGCCCGACTCAAGACCGCATTTATGCTCTCGCTAATGAATTTAATATCAAAACATTTCCTTCCTACCATACAGGAACACACTTAGTAGTATTAAAAGATAAACTAAGACATTACCAAGGCTTAATCCCTAATGTAGATTTCTTATCACTCTTAAATCTTGATTTTGTGATAAAAAAACTTAACCGTCTGTCAAAAACTATTTCTTTAACAGAGCCTTGGACAAGTCCTAATGCAAAAATACTAGATAGTCAGACTGTAGCAACATTTTTAGATAAAAATACTTATTTTAATAATGCTAGACAAATCTTAGAAATAGGGCTAGAAACGGTTTTTGGCTCTACTATGGCGGAAATCTCACTTTTACACGCGCTTTTTTATATTAAATCTGGAATAGATATAGAACATCTCTTTAATTTAACAGGAGGAGCGCAACAAGACCGCATTGTTGGAGGAGCGCAGTCAATTGCTAAGCGTTTGGCAGAAAAAATAAGTCATGTTATTGAATTTTCTAGTGCAGTAAAAAGGATTGAGCAAGCATCTGATAATGTTTTGGTTGTAGGAGAAAATTTTCAATACAAAGCTAAACGAGTTATTGTTGCTTTACCTCCAACTTTAGCAGGAAGAATCACTTATAGCCCTTGTTTACCCTGGCAAAGAGATCAATTAACTCAACGTGTTCCAATGGGTTTTGTTATTAAATGTTTTGCTATTTATGAAAAACCTTTTTGGCGAGATAAAAATTTAAGTGGCTTGGCTGTGTCTGATAGCGGTTATTTACAGGCTGCTTTTGATGGTTCTCCAGTAGACGCTAGTAGAGGAATTCTACTGGCTTTTTCTCTTGCTAGTCGTGGTAGAAAATTTATTGAATTTCCATTAGAGGAGAGGAAAGAGATTGTATTAAGCACTTTTGCTAGATGGTTTGGTAAAGAGGCGACAAAGCCAATTTATTATTTAGATCATTGTTGGGCAGAAGAAGAATGGAGCAGAGGCTGCTATGTAGGGCTTATGCCGCCAGGCGTTTGGACAAACTATGGTAAAGCCCTTTGTGAGCCTGTAGGAAGAATACATTGGGCAGGTACAGAAACTTCTGATATTTGGAATGGCTATATTGAAGGAGCAATTCGATCTGGTGAACGAGTCGTCAAGGAAATCCTTGCTTTATGAAAAAAAAGCTACTTATTTTAACAAGCATTATTTTTGTTTTACTTATTTTCTATAACATTTGGAGTTTGCTTGATCGTAAACCGCCAAATGTTTTTAGCGAAGGCTGTTCAACAGAATTAGAAGAGTTTGGAATTAATTCTGGGCAAGGTAATATAGTTGGCATTCAACCTAAAGTTTCACCTATTGATTTTGCTAATGAGGCAAATTTTTTTAATAAACTTGATACTTATCTTCAAGAAGCAAAACAGGCAAATTATTTAACAAAAAATACTATTATTTTATTTCCTGAATATATTGGAACTTGGTTAGTGGTAGCAGGAGAAAAAGAAGGCGTTTATACAGCTAGTAGCATTACAGATGCAGCCAAATTAATGATAAGTAGTAATTTAGCTAAATTTTTACTAACTTATCTTAATGCTCCTCAAGTGTCTGACAGGGTTAAATATAGTCTTTTTTCTATGAAATCGGCAGAGATGGCAGATATTTATCATCGTACTTTTTCGCGGTTATCTAATAAGTATCAAGTAGCTATTGTTGCAGGGTCAATTGTACTACCTGAGCCAGTTATTAAGGATAATGTCTTAAGAGTGAATAGAGGAAATCTTTATAATGTTTCTGTTATTTATAAAGCAGATGGAAAACCATATTCAGAAATAATAAAAAAAGTTTTTCTTACCTCAGATGAACAACCATTTACTAAACCTAGTAAAATAAATGAATTACCAGTATTTGACCTTCCAATAGGTAGAACGTCTGTTTTAATATGTGCGGATTCTTGGTATTTAGAAAATTACCAGCATTTAGACTCACTGAAGGCAGAAATAGCACTTGTTCCTTCTTTTTGTTCATCAGATGGAAAAATGACAGAAAAATGGAAAGGTTATGATGGTTATCCAACACCTGATGATGTAGAAAAATCAGATATTGGAACAATATCTGAGCAAAACGCTTGGCTAAAATATTCTTTATCTACACGTAGCCAAAAAACTAGTATTAAACAAGGGATGAATGTTTTTTTACGTGGACGCTTATGGGAAATGGGTTCGGATGGAAACACAATTATTTTAAAGGATAAGGAAACAAAACTTTCTACTTCAATTAATGGAGCAACAATAGTTTGTTTATGGCTCTAAATAGAAAAGGGATAACAATTTGTTATCCCTTTTCTATATTAATCTTCTAAGTAACTTTTAGTGCTTAGTAACGATCATAACCACCACGGCCACCG
>CAZBMZ010000029.1:1757-14639 GCA_964492845.1 uncultured Clostridia bacterium | reverse complement strand
ATTGTTTTCTTGTGGTTTGGCTTCATTTACTTTAATGGTACGACCATTTAGCATATGACCATTGAATTGAGAAATAGCACTTTCGCCTTCACTGCGATCAGATAATTCAACAAAAGCAAAACCGCGAGATTGACCTGTATCTCTATCAGTCATGATTTTTAAGGATTGAATGTTGCCTACTTGAGAAGATAAAGCGGATAGTTCCCCTTCAGTAGTAGAAAAAGCTAGATTACCAACATAAAGTTTCATAAATAAAAAATACCTTTCTTGGGTTTAAGAAGAACTGACAAGCTAATAAACTAAATATCCAACTGTAGATACCAAAGGGAATGGAATGGGAATTAGAAACCTATCCTTCGCAATAGCGAAAACATTGCCAATTTTCCAAGATATTCAACATCAGAAGTTTTTTGATAGCAGTTCTCTAAAAATATAAATTTTAGGTGTTTAACACCCCTTCTGTTTTGCTAAAGGCATTTTAGTATAATTTTGTAGCAAAACACAAATTTTTATTTCCTGGAAAATGTAGAAAGTTTGTAAATGCTTTAGAATAAAGAGTTTAAAAATGCAACATTTTTCAATTTAAGGCGATTATTAACACTATCTATGATATTTTACTATTAGGATAAAATTTTGATCCGCTGAAGTAGAAGAAACCGAGATAATTAAAAATTAATTTACAGGTTTTGAGTTATAAACATAATCACCTTCAGGAGCTTTATTTTCCCAAACGCTATTATCTTCATATTCAATTTTCTTAATCCTAAAACCTAACTTAACTGTTGTAGGGATAGAGGCTGTATTGTAAAAAATAGTTTCTTCTATTTTTTCCTCTTTGCTAGGTTTAATTTTCTTTTTGCTCTTAAACTTATTTGAGACAGGCTTATTTTGTGTATTAGTAAAAGATGCTTCCCATTCAATTGATTTGATAGTTTTATCACCAGAAGGGTTTTTAGCTACTAAAACAAAAGATACTTTTTGTTGACTGCCTACACCACTACCAATCGCCCCACCAGATGCCCTCATATTTCCACCAATTCCAGTAGCTGTAATATTTCCTGTTCCTAAACCGTTAGCATTACCTACTACTAGCTCTAGGGCAAATACATCTAGCGGCCAAGGAGATTCTGTATTAGTTGCATCTTGGCAAAGAAGGGGCTTATTTAATAATAAAATTAACAGTAAAGTTAATAAAAGTTTTCTTGCTGCCATAGCAGCAACTCCTTAAAACTACAAGTTTGTGATTAAGTTAGGTTATTTAGATTTGTAGAATTATTTAGATTTGTAGCGTTGGGGTAATTATATATATTTTTTTATCTTTCAGACAAGTAGCAAGTGGAAAAATAATAAAAACTTAATAAATTCATATTAATTACTTTGGTTTTCTATATTACTTAGCACAACTTAAGGGTGTACGATTAAGACGCAGCTTGCTGTCATATTGTTTCTTGCTAAAAGGATTGCTTAACACACGATAAGCAGAACAAATATAGCTATAAAGCTTTTCTAATTTTGGAGCTAGATCCAAATTGTATTTACATAATTCTGCGTTAGCTTCAGGATGAAATTTCTTTGTAGCTTCCATATAAGCTTGGCGAATTTCAGACTCTTTTGCATATGCACTAACCCCTAACAAAGCATAATAATTAACATTATCAAGATTATACATAATAGATTCTACTTCATAACAAAACATAGCAGCATTTTGAAAATTATATATTCCTACACTAGCATGTAGTTCATTAAGCAATTTCCCTATAGAATCTATATTGTGATCTATTTTCTTTTGATCCATTGACCATTTTAAGATTCCTACTACTAACAAACCACATAGGGCTTTTAATACTTCTAGTTCTGGCAAACAATTTAATAAAAGTAGTTCTTCAATAGCAATATTGCTACTAATTCGAGATAAAATAAAAGCTTCTTTTGGAGTTAAACTTATTGTTTTAGTTATTTCGTTAGGTGAAGGATTAAGTACAACTGTGCGAGAAAAGTCCCCTAACCAGCTTTTTATTAAACAACTATCTTCTAGTTGTCGGATTGCCTTAAATACCAAGTCTATGATTGGTAAAGATGCTTTGTTAGGTAGTACATTAATAGACTCCCGGCGCAGTTCATATTGACCTGATTGCCAATTAAAAAGAGAAAGAGTTATTTGAGAGATTTGTAATGTATGTAACTCTTTTAGTTCTGTAGAAGAAATAATTTTTAGTCTAAGTAATGCCTCACTAAAAGAACAACTATTTGTAAACATTTCATCTTTGGCTTGCTGAAAATCACCAGGGGCAATATTACTAATGCGTATTACCAGATCATTAAGCTGATCTGTAATTTCTGTGCTATTGGCAGCAATGATATTACCTTGATGAAATACAATGTTTTTAGTTACCTTTTCGTTAGTACAAATCAAAGAACCACTTAAGCTATCGCGTAAAATTCTTTGCAAAAGAAAAATAAAGGGCTGTTCTTTTAAGTTACCAAATTCTATAGAAGTTTTACCAGCTTCTGCATCTTTTTCTTGTTTTTCTTGCTCATTAAAAAGTGTTGGCAAAGAAGCACAATCAAAGCCTATTTGATTAGATTTTGAGACATATTGAGGTTGAGGAGAGATAGGATTGCCAACAATTTTAGGTAATGGTGGTAGAAGTTGAAGCCTCCATTTTAGCTCACTAGCACTATGTAACCTTTTATTTGGATCTGGAATTAGCAAATCGTTGATAATTCCAGCAAATTCTTTACTAACATTGATAAATGGTTCCCATTGACCTTCTTTTGGTTTAATAGGGGAACTAATAGATTCATTAGTAAGCAGCCTAAGTATAGTTGCCCCAACAGAATATAAATCACTTTGTGTTACTGCATTGCCAGCAATTTGTTCTGGGGCGGTATAGCCTGGAGTATAAATCAAGGTTTTATTTGGATGGTTTTCTACAGATTGGCAAACGGCTCCAAAATCAATTAACAATATTTTGCCGTTTTCATGTCTCATTAAATTTTCAGGTTTGATATCTCGATGAATAATTACTGGAGTATGAGTATGTAAGTATTCTAGGATCTCAGCAAGTTCCACTAATAAAGCACGGGCTTCTTTTTCATCAAATGGATAATTTCTTTCTATTACTTCTTCAGCTAATGTTTTTCCCGGGATAAAGTCTTGTACTAGGTAAGAATAACCCTGGTCAATAAAATAGGCATATAATTTAGGAATACCAGAATGTTTTAATTTTAATAGCACCTCAGCTTCACGCTTAAATAATCTTTCTGCTATTTCATTGGTTTCTGGATCATAAGTATTGTTGTCAAATAATAATTTCAATTGTTTTAAGACTCGTACTTCCTTAAAGCAATCTAAATCTTGCACTAAATAAGTGATACTAAAACCACCTTTACCTAACATTTTTTTTATTTGATAACGATAACCAACTAAAGAATTTATTGATAAAGCCTGACAGTTAGGACAATGAGTTTCATTGCTTGACCATTGGTTAATACAGCTTATATTAGCGCAAGTTGCCATGAGCTATCCTTTCTGCGGTTGGCTAGAATAATTTGATAGGCTAGCACCATTAAATCTGCAATCATAATGCCAATATTAATGATTAAAAAAAATAAATTTTTGTTCTTATAAATCAGATGCTTGAGGGTCACTAAATCTAATAGTAGCTTAAGATAGCTAAGCAAAATGCTCTATTAATGCTATGTAAAATATTCATAGTGGTGTGTAGAGAATACATAGCTTCTAACTTTAGTAAGTGAAAAAAAGATAAAAAATAAATTTAATTAATAGTTAAAAACCCTAACATGATCATATAGCTAATTAATAATTTTACTAATAAAATAAAGTGATTAAGCTAGGTATAGATACTATTAGTTTAAAAATCTAAGCTTTTAAGACTTTTTTTAAGAAAGATAAATCCTACTTGCTCAGTAGTAAAAAACCGATGTATATTTTTTTATTAACATTTAAGGAGAAACTTTTTCATGCGGTTTAACAAATTCCTATATTCCATGATGATTTGTGTTATTTTGCTTACAAGCTATAACTTTGTTTTAGCAGAAGAGCCTGATGAAAAAGAAAATAATACTAAAACTATAAATTCTACAGAAAAAACACCTGATACATCTACAAATAAAAAAATTACAATTAATGGGGTAAATATAGTTTTTACAGGCAATAATGAAGCACTGATAGAAATTAATGGACAAATGGTAAAAATTGATACAGCAACGCAAAGTGCTGTTGGAATGTCTGATGATTTGACTAAATCAATGGTAGAAAATGCAACACCGGCTACTTCTACTACTACTGAAAACGCTACTAGTGAAAATACTACAGCCAGTAACGAAGGCCAAACCTCTGAAGAAGTTGAAAATATAGAACCTAATCCAGAAGACCAATATGCTTATGAACTCGTTAATGTACCTACGCCTAAGCGTTATGAAAAAGGTGCTTTTAGCGTTCATTTTACACATAGATTTACTCAATCCCCTTTCTTAAAATCATTTTCAGACCTATTTGGATTTGATAGCTTTTCGCTTTCAGGATTTGGTTTTAATTATGGTATTACTAATCGAATTTATGCCAAAGTTTATCGAACACCTCTTTTTCGTACTATAGAAATGGGTGGAGGTGTTCACCTAGTCCAACAAAGTAAGAAAGTTCCTGTAAGTGCTACCTTTTATGCTAGTGTTGAAGGACGAGATAATTTTGATGAGCATTTTACAACTAATATTTCTGGTATGGTTGGTCGTTCTTTTTCACGCTATGGAGCAGTGTTTTTTGCTCCAACTGTTTCATTTAATAATAATGCTATTCCTGGTAGTAATCCTGGCAACACAAATACAACAGGTTCTTTTGGATTTGGAGGACAAATTAATTTTAGACCTACAGGAAGTTTTGTAATGGAGTTTGTCCCACGTGTTGGTTATAAATCCCCAGGCTCTGTCTCATCTGTTGCATTTGGACTACAAAAACGCACCTACCGACATACTTTTACACTTACTGTTTCTAATAGCCAAGCTACTACAACTAGCCAATATAATGCTGGTTTTGGTTCAATTACAGATCGCAAAGAATTTGCTAGAGGCTTAGTTGTAGGGTTTAATATTTATCGTCGATTCTTCTAAATTAGTTAGAAAAATCACTTAAAATAATTTACTAGATACAATACAATTTATCCCAAATTAGACAATGGGATAAATTGTATTGTGATAATGTTAAGCAAAATAAAATCAGAGAAAAACTTCTAAATTATTTTGATTTGTTCAGAACTAACTGTTTTGTTTAATCCATAAAGAACTTCTTCTTTAGTTTTATTGCAAATAATTAAATACTTCTCAGGAATCCCTTTTTTACGAAATTCTTTTTTAATTCTTGAAATAGGCTGTAGCCAAGCATCACTTAAATCTTTTTTAGGATCAATATTTTTGTTAAAACTCTTAACTTTAGGATTTGAAAAAACTTCTATTTTTTTAATTAATTTAGGGAAAAACTGGAACTTAAGAGGAATAATTAAATCATTATTTTTTAAGTCTAATAATCTACGTAAATCTTCGTCTAAACTGTTAGTTTTATACTCAATATTATTAGCTAAAAATATTGTTTGTAAGGTGTGTTCTAAATCAGAAGGTGAAATCCTACTTAAGGCAATAAAACTATTTTCATCTCTTTTTTGTCGAAGTTGAGCAAAAAACAAATAAATAAAAAATTCTCTTGGGGTAAGAATAGCAGTGCGATTTTCTACTGTAACAGTATAATGCTGTAAATCTAAACGCAGTTCGTTGACTGATTGCAATAAGTCTAAATCTTCTTGAGCTTTTTTTACAAACTCACTGTAATTAACACCGCTTTGATTAAGCCAACTAGATATAACACCTCTAAGGCGAATAAATGGAATATCTGCTAAATCAATTTGTGCATTTTTAGTAGAAATTAATTTAACTACATTTCCTTGAAAATCTTTAACTTCTAACTCTTGTGCTGTGGGTGGGATATAGTAAAACTGTGAGTTAGTTTCAAATTCTTCATTTACCAAAACATGAGAAAGCTCATCCTGTGGCCTGCCAAAAAGCTGCATTGCCGCAGTTAAAAGTATTCCCATACTTTTACGCCCCCCTGCAACAGAAGCATGTAATTTAGTGTTTAAGTCTTTAGTTAATTGTGAAACTATTTCACAAATTTGATTTGCTGCAACTTGATTATCTTTAATAAAGCGTATGTCTGATAAAATGTTGTGGTCAGCCGCTTTGAGTAGGAAAATATTGTTTTCAGAAAAGTTAATTTTTTCTGGGTCAATAGCAAAATCTTGGCAAAACTGCCAAAATTTACCTGTTTTTGGGTCTAAAAGTGCCTGCTTAGTCTTTTCATAACCCTTTAATGTTGTAATAACAAAAATTTCATCTACAAACACGCCTCTTTGTTGAGTCAAAACATAAAGCGTTTCTGTAATAGTTTGAGGTGTTAGCCCAACAACACAAAGCAGTATATTTTTCATGCTATTAAAGTTTATATAGTGCTATTTATTAGTCTGATAAACTGTTTTATATCGTAATTTAGCTTTTTTTTCTTCTAATTTTACTTTTATTTTCTTCTTATTGTTTTTTTCTGATGAATTTGTTGGATAATAGCCCAATATATAAATATGTGCTAATTCATCAATAATTTCTTGAATATTTCTATCAACTTTATTAGAAACAATATTAAAAAATTTCCCACCAGATTTTTCTGATAATTGTTTAAGAAATCCATCTTTAAGTAAATCGTCTTCATTAGAAAGCACAGTAAAAAATCCGGGAGCAGCCTGCCCACCATCATCAGAATTTCGTCAACTATAAGCTGTTCCCATAGGTGTTTGATTAGCTTCAATAACTTTTAATGGACTAGGATAAAAAAAACTATAAATAATTGTATCCGATTCTATTAACTGATTTAATACTTCTTTTTCAGAGTATCTACTGTTTGTATCCATACCATCTGATATTACTATTAATATTTTTCTATTATTAATATTTTTTAATATTTCTTTATTAGCTTCAGCCACTATATCTTTTAATTTAATGTTTTCTGATTCGATGCTTTCGTCAATTATTTGAAAAAGCTCTTCTTTATTGTTGCTAAACTTGCTACTGATAACAGAGTTTTTATCATAAGACAATATTGCTACATTATCGCTATCTCTCATTTTAGAGACAAAAATCTTAGCTATTGTTTGTGCTGAAGAGAACAAACGTTTGTTGTTTTTGTTTGCTCCCATCAAAATTAAAATATTTGTTGGGCTATTTTCATTAAAAAACACCTCTACATCTTGTTTAACCCCATCTTCATACAACAAAAAATCTTCTTTTTTCAAGTTAGATAAATACAAACCTTCTTTGTTGGTAGCAATTACAGGCACATTTACAAGTGTAGTGTTAATTTTTAATATATTTTCAGATATTTCTTTGGTTTCTTTGGTTTCTTTTGCTTCTTTTTGGTCTTGTGCTAATACAACCGAAAAACACATCAACAACATTATCACTGCCCATATTTTTTGCTTAAAAACCATAATCAAAATCTCCACAAATAAAGAGTCTATTCTTATTTTTTAGTTAAATTTATAAACTAGTAAAAATGATATCAGTAAAAATCTGACAACAATAATAGCAAAGAAAATAGCTAAGAGAAACCTTAAAAATATTTTTTATCCTTTTATTTTCTTTTTATTTAACTAGTTGCTTTTGTTATATTTACCTTATATCCCAATCTTTTTCTTGTAGAAATTATAAATTCCAGCAAGTTTGCCAACCACACTATTAAGAAATTTTTCTCTACAATTCTCACTGTTTAGGAAAATCTTAAATTAGGAGTGGGGCAAATGAAAAATACTAGCTTACTTCGTAAAATTGCTATATTCATATTAATCATAGATGCTCTAATTTTAGTGTCATTTATGTTTGATTTGGGCTTTCTCTATAAATTTTCTAAAAGCGTTATAGAAAACTTTAGTTTTTCTCCAGATTTAACTAAATGGTTAGAAATAATTCTTTTGCTTATAACAGGTAGCTCTCAAGTCCCAATATTTCTTGAAAATAAGCGTAATAAAATAATAGCTATTGTTATTACTGTACTTTCTTTTGTTATTTATTTTGCTGCGGCTTATTTTTATACAAATGGTTATCATTATAATTTCGATGGTAAAGTTAACTGGTATATTGTTACTCCAAGTTGCGAAATAAAATTTTCTGATAGCCCTGGAATAGACCCTGAATATGGGTTTTCTTATAAAAAAGTAGATAGCAATGTCATAATCGCCCATAAATGGTTAAAAGGAGAGCGTGCTGATAAACTAGGACGAGCATTCCAATTTTGCGAAGAAATTAATAGCACAGTTAAAATTTATGATAATCCTTTTTCTACTCATCCTTGCGAAATTAGACCTATATGTAGCAAAGAGCAGTTAGAAAAATACCAACATCAACAAGACGCTATCTTAAAACAACAAACTAAAAAGCAAAACTTAGAAACAATCAAAAAGTTGTTAAAAGAAGCTTTAGATAAATCTAAAAAATGCAGTTCCAACAATGATTGTGAATATGAAATAGCTCTAGATTTAATAAATCAAGCTAGAAATGTTGATCCAAGTTATTCAAAACTTCGTGATTTTGTAATTGTAGAAAATAAAGTAGCTAAAATCCATAAAGCAACTTGTCAATTTAATCAAAATAGAGAAATTATTGAATCCGTAGAAGATCCAGAAAATAAACCTATTAATGAACTAAAAGAATCTATTTCTTCTCCAGAAGTTTTAGAATCACTAGAATCTAAAAACACTTCACAACCAGCACCGCTTCTAAAATCTCCAGAACCTAGAAAAATTTTTCCTTCTCCTAATAATGTAGAAACATTGCCAAAATATAGTAAAGCTTTGATGGTTGCTGTTGCAAAAGGTCAGCGTGACCGTGTAGAGCAACTATTATTAAGCATAGAAGATATAAACGCTCAAGATGAATTTGGCAAAACTGCACTTATAATAGCCATAGAAAATAACCATGACAAATTAGCAACATTTTTGCTTGAGAAACAAGCAGACATTAACATAGAAGATAAATATGCAATGACAGCACTCTTATTAGCTGCCAAAGGCGGACACAATCAATTAGCTGCTAAAATTTTATTAAAAGGTGCAAATATTAACCATCAAAACAAAAAAGGTGAAACAGCCTTAATCTTAGCTGCTAGAGGGGGACATGATGAAGTTGTTAGATGTTTATTACTTAATCGTGCTAATACTAAACTCAAAGATAACAGTGGATTAGCAGCAATTGATCATGCAATTCAAAACAAAAAAGCCCAGGTTATTGATATTTTAAAAGGATTTCCTAAATAAGTTTGAGGGTATTTAGATAAAAACTAAATACCTTCAGCCACATCAATTATCCCTACTTATGCAGTGGAAGAATTAGCTTTAATTTGTTTCTAGTCTTAACCCGCAGCGAGCCACGTCAATTATTCCTACGTTTACATTTTTTTATTTTGGTTGATAGGAAGACAAAAGCGTCTTAACCCGCAGCGAGCCACGTCAATTATTCCTACATGCAGATAGTGCCAGTGGTGCATGTGGCGTGGGAGGATGTCTTAACCCGCAGCGAGCCACGTCAATTATTCCTACTGTTGGCAAGCTTACGAAAATGGCGAAATTCAATTTGAGTCTTAACCCGCAGCGAGCCACGTCAATTATTCCTACATGTAGAATTTTTGTTGAGGATTGGTAATTATAAACTGAAGTCTTAACCCGCAGCGAGCCACGTCAATTATTCCTACGAGATAAGGAAATGCAATTACAAATTACAGGTACTAAAGAAGTCTTAACCCGCAGCGAGCCACGTCAATTATTCCTACATAAACTATCCCTAGCTTGTCAAGAAATGGATATACATGAGGTCTTAACCCGCAGCGAGCCACGTCAATTATTCCTACGAGTTAAGGAAATATACAGAGTTGCATATTTCCCAACTTACGTCTTAACCCGCAGCGAGCCACGTCAATTATTCCTACAGTAACTGAGGATGAAATTCAAAACTATCTAAGAGAGTCTTAACCCGCAGCGAGCCACGTCAATTATTCCTACAGCATGTGGCTGTAAGAGCAATATTTAGATGTATTTAAATGGCCTAGATCGCTAACCCCTATTTTTGGCTTAAAGTGTTTGTTAGGTTTTTTTGGGACTAAGACCATAAATTTACCTTAAATATATCAAAATATTGAGTTTGTAAGTTTTCGCTAACCTATCCATTGTTTTGCTATTTTGGCGGTTAGCGAGACTGGATGCTTAAGCAATTTACATTATCTATTTTTCTTTGTCAAAGCTTTTTTAGCATTAAATTTGCAAAATCTTAACACATCTTTTTATTAGCTATAAAGCTATTGTTTATATTTGGCAAATGTCGAGCCAGCAAGTTTGCTGAACAACAAAAGTAAAATTTTTCTTGTATATGGTAGTGCGCAAAAGGTAAGGCTGAACACCAATTTACTATGGCCGAAACTCCTTTCTAAACTGGCGGTTTAGGCAATACTGAATTTTCATTCAGCATTACATTTTTATCACTATCAATAGTTAATACCAGCCATGAAAAGCTAAGTATTCAACTCCATAAAGGATAGTTTTTTGCATTGCTAAGGCTTGGTTGTAGAGAGCTTGACGAAAATTAATTTCTTCACGAGAAGTTTTATGGGTAAAAGTATTTGTCATAAACTTTTCATATTCAGTGAGAAATAATTTTTTTCCTTGTTGGTCTAAATAAACACCTCCTGTTTCTAAATTTGTAAAATTTACTGCCTGTAATATTTTGAGATTTAAGAGATTTAGCACTAAGCGATCAATTATTATAGGGCGAAATTCTTCTATAAGATCTAATGCTAATGAACAACGACCATAATCAATTTTATGATAAAACCCAATGTAAGGATCAAATCCTGCACAAGCGAGAGCAGAAATAGCTTCTTGATAAAGTATTGTATAGCCAAAACTTAGAAGTGCATTTACTGGATTAGCTGGAGGTCTTCGGCTACGTTTTTCAAACTTAAACCCATTTCTTAACATTTTATCAAAGCACTGAAAATAAATAATAGCTGCTTGACCTTCTACACCTCTGAGACTATCAACATTTTGAAGGTAGGAGATTTTTTTCTCAACAATTGCAGAAAGTTCTTGAATTGGGAGAGAAAAATTTATTTCTGTATGGTTACGTTGATGACGTAGTAGAGTTTCTATCGAATTTAGAATTTTTCCAATGACAATTTTAGCTGCTAACTTAAAAGTAAATTGGTTATCTTGTGAACATTTATATTGAGCAATTCTTAAAGGGCTATTTTTTGATTCTATAGGGGTTAAACGGCCTTTTAACTTTCCATGAAAGGTTAGAAAAACAGTATCAATCTGTTTTTCTAGTAGATATGAAAGCACTTGTGTAGTAATTTGGATATTACCAAATATAACTACTCGTTCAACCTTAAATTCAGGAATTGATTTTACTATTTTACCGTCACGCTCAACCACTAGCCGATTGTCGGCTTTGTGTAGTGAGCTACCTTGTTCTGTTAAATAAAGTGTTGACATCATTATTCCTAAAATATAGTTGTGATTAATATCAACACAAGATAACATAATTTACCGAAAATTTTTCTTTGGCAAGTTTGCTGACTTAAGAAACTTGAAATTTGTGAAACACTAATCACAATTTTCACAAATTAATTCCCAATAAGGTTGTTGAGTATTGTTAATTGTTATAGTCAAAGGACTAGCATCAGAAAACTTGAAGTCTGTTTTAACTAAATCATAAGTTTGTTGACTTACGCAAATATAATTTGATTTTGCTTTTTGTAGTTCCAAAACTAAATCAACCACTTCTCCCATAATTGTTGGGTATGTTCGTTCATAACTACCTATATTTCCTAAAAATATTTCTCCTGTACTAATACTTATGTACGGCCAAACTATATCTAAAGACAAAATTTGGTAAGGTAGATTGATCTTAATTATAGCCGACAAAATATCTAAAGCCGTGTTTAAAGCTCGTTGACTATGACCTTCGTCTAAGAAAACAACTAAGAAATTTCCTGCTATAGCTTGAAGGATAAAACCTTGTCGATTTTCGATTAGGTTTTCAGTTTGGATGACAATATGGTTTTGTAAAGTTGCTATTGTTTCTAATGATAAAGCTTTATCGTTGTTTGGGAATAACTTAATAGAAATTAAACTAGCAGATTGTAGTGACATTTTTGAGAAAGATTGAAAAAATTTTCTTGGGATATTTTTACAAACTCTGCTGTAAATAATACTGTAATAAATAGCCAGATCCAGTTTTTTAAGTTCTTGCTCAATATCATTTACTATTTTATCTTGATGACATTTTTCTGCTTTTTTTAGCGCGCTAAGCCAAACATTTTTAATTTCTAAATTAAACTCCATAGGCAGGCGAGGATCTTGAGAAAGATCTGCTTGTAATTGTAAGTTTTGAGCTAGCATCATTTGTATTTTTAGAGCAATAAACTGTTCTTGAGTGCTATTAAAATAATTCAATGCAAGCCGCAATAATTTTTCTGCTTCTACATAATTTCCGTTATGTTGGCAAATTAAAGCTAAAACACTGGCTAAATGAGCTTTTCCTTCTTTAACTATCTAAAAGTCTTCCAGACATAAAATGGTTCATTCCATACAATTCTAAAGCTTTATGTAAATAATCAAGCACTAAGTGTAATCTTTAGTTAATGGTAGAACTTACATTTTATTTCTAAACATTTTATTTTTCTAAAATCTTCAGTCCTGGATCAGCTATTTTTCCATTACCATCTTTTTTAGCTAAATCCTTTTTTACTTCCCAAGGGCAACTTGGGAAGTATTT
>CAZBMZ010000029.1:0-1747 GCA_964492845.1 uncultured Clostridia bacterium | reverse complement strand
GCTAAATCCTTTAATGTAAATAAATTTTCCTTTTTATTATTTTCTATAAACCATTCAAAAATTTTGCCTTCAGGATTTGGAATTTTTTTTGTGTGTGGGTAATGCGTAGGCAGCTTATCTTCAACCGCAGCGAGCCACGTCAATTATTCCTACCCAGATTTAATTGTTACAGACCAAACAATTTACGAGCAATAGTCTTAACCCGCAGCGAGCCACGTCAATTATTCCTACACAGGTAGCAAGGATAAACTTACTACTTATCTCAAAGAGCAGTTGTCTTAACCCGCAGCACGCCACGTCAATTATTCCTACCTTTAAAAGGTCTTGAGACTGGAATGCCTAAAGACAAGGTGTCAGGGTCTTAACCCGCAGCGAGCCACGTCAATTATTCCTACCAGATTTAATGAATTTTAATACTTACTTTGGTCAAATGGTGTCTTAACCCGCAGCGAGCCACGTCAATTATTCCTACTTGTCTTTAACCCATGCGTCACAGCCCACCTCAGTCTTAACCCGCAGCGAGCCACGTCAATTATTCCTACGATCAAATAATTTCAATAGGAGAAAATAAAATGGTGATGTCTTAACCGCAGCGAGCCACGTCAATTATTCCTACTTATTGCTTTTCTACTCACTTTTGTATCGTTAGCCTTAGCTCAAAGTCTTAACCCGCAGCGAGCCACGTCAATTATTCCTACTCTATTTTGTTTGAGTGATAAAAAAATGGCGTTTGGGAATCGTCTTAACCCGCAGCGAGCCACATCAATTATTCCTACAAAAGGAATTGTTACTAAATGGTAATAGGCAATTATTGTTGTCTTAACCCGCAGCGAGCCACGTCAATTATTCCTACTTATCCAAGAACATGTTGTAGCAATCGCTATAAGTCTTAACCCGCAGCGAGCCACGTCAATTATTCCTACAAACTAGCAGTAATACTCTATGAGAATTATCATATTTGTGCGTCTTAACCCGCAGCGAGCCACGTCAATTATTCCTACGCTTTTGCTCATGTTAGCGATTTAGCTAAAATTGAATACGACCGTCTTAACCCGCAGCGAGCCACGTCAATTATTCCTACCATCTGTCTACAGTGTTTCTACTCCAGAGCCGTTGGTGACTGTCTTAACCCGCAGCGAGCCACGTCAATTATTCCTACTAAAGCAATTAAAGCTGTTATGTGTTCCTAATACTTCCGATTGTCTTAACCCGCAGCGCGCCACGTCAATTATTCCTACTGCAATTCAAGTGGATATGTTTAGAAAAGCAGGAGCCATACCGTCTTAACCCGCAGCGCGCCACGTCAATTATTCCTACTGGTTACCTACCGTAGTTACCTTTTACATAGGTAATGAGTTAAGTCTTAACCCGCAGCGCGCCACGTCAATTATTCCTACGAGCTTTAATCTTTAACTCATATAGGGTAACTAATCTACTGATGTCTTAACCCGCAGCGCGCCACGTCAATTATTCCTACCCTTCCGACTATGAATTTTTACCTGATCTAAGTTTACTATTTTGGTCTTAACCCGCAGCGCGCCACGTCAATTATTCCTACAAGCATTGGAGCTTCGGTTGCTATAGCTGGGCGTGCATTATGTCTTAACCCGCAGCGCGCCACGTCAATTATTCCTACACAATATTTTTGAATGACAAAGTCGCTGATCTTAATCAAGTCTTAACCCGCAGCGCGCCACGTCAATTATTCCTACAGCATGTGGCTGTAAGAGCAATATTTAGATGTATT
>CAZBMZ010000028.1:0-81686 GCA_964492845.1 uncultured Clostridia bacterium | reverse complement strand
GGGTTAGACAACCAAGTTTATATAAGTAAAAGTAGGTTGCTGTTAATGCTGCTGCATAGATTTATGTTTAGTTATAGTACTCTAGATAGACGCAAAATAGGTAACTAAACTTTTGCGATTATAAACTGTTCCCAGACGATCTTAAAGCAGTAGAAGAAATATCTAAGTAAAATGTTTCTTGAGGAATTGGAGAAAAGAAGGGTTGAAATTCTTTGGGGATATCGATGTCTGATAAAGTTTTTATTTTTTGATCTTCTTTGCGGCAAGCAACCAAAAACCTTGCGCCTTGATTAACTACTTCTCTTAAAGAACTAATCATATCTAAGTTATCTTTATAGTATTTAACTGTAAATAGTCTACTAGCCGTGTCATAGCCTAAAATATAATCACATTCAGCAAACAAATTTGTTTTTTCTAAAAAAGTAGCAGCTTTAGTAATTGCAATTGTTTTATAGTCAATAAACTGTGTTAATCGTTTAGCTACTGTAATTTCATCTAGCCAAGGTTTATCAACATTAGCAATTGAGAGTTCAAAAATTACTTCTTTTTTTAGTATTTTTTCTGCTACTTCAGCTAATTTTTTATGCCCTTGATGAAGTGGGTTAAAGGATCCTGCCATTACTGCAAAACTACTAGGTAGACTAGCTATATTTCCTTGTTTAGAAATTACTAGTATATCTTTTTTATTTTGCCAAAATGCTTGCCAATCTTTTTGTAATTTTAGATTGTCCAACAATTCTTTATACATAGCTAAGTACTTTTACTGGATTTTCTTAAAGATTGTAGTAAGCTAGTTTGGCCTGTATTAATTCGTTTTTGCCAACTGCTTAAAGACAAAGTTTCAGGCTGATATTGTGCTAAAACATCTTTTAATGATTCGCCATTGATTTGACGAGCCTTAAAATAAAGCAATCCTAAACAGATAGTAATAAAGGGGTTTAGTAAAATATAGACTAGTATATGAGTAATATTAAATAATATTGTTATTATAATAGCTATACCTAATGAACTAGTTCTAACTAAAACGCCATTAACTAATGAACCAGCAATACCATGTAAACCCAAATAAATTAAGAAACCTAACATAATTGGCATAGTAACTTTACGGCTTAACAAATATAAACTTTTAGCGCGTCTTAAAGCTTTTAACCCTCCAAAGCCTTCTATAATTACAACAGAAGCATAAAGAGAATACTTAACAAATGTTCTACCTGTAATAGTGAGTATGGTTAGCATCACTAAGAAAATACTACTTAATACTAATATTCTATTAGGTGATTGAAGAAGCTTTGTTAATAGGATTTCTTCTTTGATGATTCTATATACGAAATTACCAATAACAAAAAATACTGAAGCAAAGCTCATAACAAGTAAAAATTCCGCTACACTATAAAAAAGCGCAGGCAAAACAAAAATACGTAATCTTTTTTTTAGGATTTCTATGGCAGGTTTAATTGATATTTCTTTTAGAGGAGCAATTATTAATTGTGCTAATAAAGGAATACTAATTCCTCCATTAATAGCACGAGTAAACATAAGATTTGCTATAACTCCAATGAATAAACAGGCTAACAACAAAGAATTTATTAATGTATTAGGGTTTGTTTTGGTCAAAACCATATTTGAAAAAGAAAATATAAAAACCAGTATTATAGGAATAGAAGTTACTACTGAAATTTGAAGAAAAGTAGCAAAATGTTCTGCATAAAGTCCAAAAGCTTGACGCATTACGCTTGCAGCCGTTTCTGAACGGGCGCGAAGTGCATTAGCAAAGGCTACGGCACTCACCGGACGTTCTGAAGCTTGTTTACTTAAAGCAGAAGCTATTAAATCAGCTACAGCTTTAGGAATATCTGGGCGTTTATCTAAAATGGATGGTGGAGGGCTGCTAAGGTGGTGCATCATCAGAGCATTAAAATTACCCTTAAAAGGTGGCTCACCTGTTAACATTTCATATGCAATTACTCCTAAGCTATATATATCAGAACGTTTATCTAGTGTTTCGCCAACACATTGTTCAGGAGACATATAAATTGGAGTGCCAAGAATTGCCCCTGCTTGAGTTAATTTGTCAGTAGATTTAGTTTCATTGGTCTTTTGTTCTTGTGTTGTCCTAGCTTTTACAACTTGGACAGCGGTTTTTTCTTCATCTACTCCAGAATCACTAGCAGAATTACTTGCAGGTGGTTGGACAGCAGTTTTTGTTTCATCTTCTTCTATTAAATTACTTTGAGGATTGACCTGCACAGCAGTTTTTGTTTCTTTATCAACAGAGTTTTGAACATTTTGAACATTTGTGACAGCTTCTTGGAAAACTTCTTGAGTTTTTATTGTAGTGGTTGACTCAGCCGGTTTGTTATTGTTTGAATCAGTTGAGTCACCTGGTTGAGCTAATTTAGCTAGCCCAAAATCTAAAACTTTTACTGTAAAACCTCCTCGCTCATTAGGTTCTAACCAAATATTATCAGGTTTTAAGTCACGGTGGATTATTCCTTCTGTATGTGCTTTTTCTACTGCCAAGCAGGTTTGCTCTAAAATATCTACTACCCAATTTAAGGGAAGATTCTTTTCTTCTTTAAGCACATCTCCTAGGTTACAACCATCAAGGTATTCCATCACTAGATAAGCTAGTTGGGCTTTTCCCAACTCAGCAAAGCCAAAGTCAGTAACATTAACTACATTAGGATGTCGAAGCCGTCCGGCTGCTTCTGCTTCACGGCGAAAACGTTCTACAAATTCCGTATGACTCATAAATTGAGGTGTAATTACTTTTACTGCAACAGGTCTTAAAGTTCCTATATGAGTAGCTAGATAGACAGCACCCATTCCACCTTGTCCAAGTTGTTTTTCTATTCGGTATTTATTATCTAAGGTTTGTCCAACTAGTTCTGCTAACAAAGACATCTTTTGCTCCTAACAAACTAAAGCCCAGTGATAGAACACTGGGCTATTATCAAGTTTTCTTGATAGATATTACAAGTTTTAATTTTTCTTTAGAGTCAATAACTTAGTTTAATTAATTATTTATCAAATTATTTCTAAAGAGATTTAACTTAAAAGAATCGTCCAAAAATAACTAAAAGGGCAATAATTACATCTATTATTCCCATGATTTTGGCAAATTTTAATTTACCAGCAAATTCATGACCTAAGTTATATTGCTGCATTAAATCTAGAGCTTTGTTTGCACGTGAAAAGGCTAAAGTACCAAAAATTAAACCGCCAATAAAAAAACCTATAATTGAAAAAGCTAGAGAGCGTTTTGCTAACTTTCTAATTTCTTCATAAGTTTGGGCTTGTTGCAAATCATACTGCATTTGTTGGCCGTAAACAGGCGGACTCATTGATTGTTGGTTATAAGCTTGTCCATAAGCTTGCCCATAATTTTGTTGTTGGCCGTATTGTTGGCCTGGAACATAGGTTGTTTGTTGCGGATTATATTGTTGTTGGCCGTATTGTTGCCCATACTGTTGATTTTGTTGAGGATATTGGGCTTGCCCATAGTTTTGTTGTTGGCCGTATTGCTGTTGATTTTGCTGAGGATATTGTCCTTGGCCGTAAACTTGGTTTTGTTGTTGGCCTTGTGCAGGATATTGAGCTTGCCCATATTGCTGATTTTGTTGGGGATATTGGGCTTGCCCGTAATTTTGCTGTTGGCCGTATTGCGGATTATATTGTTGTTGGCCGTATTGTTGCCCATACTGTTGATTTTGTTGAGGATATTGAGCTTGCCCATAGTTTTGTTGTTGGCCGTATTGTTGCCCATATTGTTGGTTTTGTTCCTGATTATAGGCTTGTCCATATTGATCTTGTTGTTGATTATATTGTGGAAGTGGTCGCCCATATTGTTGTTGATTAGCAGAGTCAAGTTGTTGATTATATGGATTTTTTGGATAATTATTATCCATTAAATTTATCCTTCCTGTAACTAGTTGTTACTGCAAGTTTTCGTTATTTTAAGAATTTTACTTAATTAACTTATTAAAAGCATATCAATATATGCGTTAGCAATTAGATCATTTGATGCAATTTCTAAATAACGCATTAGGTCTGCCACCAAACTTTTAGCAATATCAATATCTTCTCTAGGGCTTAAAACATATTCTAATTCTAAAAAGTTTCCTAACCCTGCTACTTGATCTAAATGTATTCGGGTTTGCCCTGTTTTATAAAGCAGACGTTTTTTCTCTACTATTCCAACTACTCCTAAAGCTTTAGAAAGTGCTGCTTGCATAAGTATTGGTTCAGTAGTTTTAGCAATAATATAGCTGGATTCTTTAGCTTTTATAGTATTTTCCCTTTGGTAATGTATCAATTCACCATAATCATCCTGAAAAATTCTTAATTTTAATCTACCATTTTGGGCGGGAAAAAATATATCTTTTTGTATTAATATTTCTTCCGGTGTGTCACTAAGTGCTATTACTAGTTGATATAATTTTTGCCAATCAGATATTTTTGCTTTAATTTCTATATTTCTAGCTGTATCTGGCATATATATCTAGTATTAATATTTAGCTAAACATTACATTTTATTTTTTATAACTGCCAGACAAGTATAATCTTTAACTACTTTGGCTCAAAGCAATATTTTAATAAAATTTTCCTAACTGCACAGATGGCTTGCACCATTTTATTGATGCTGTAATTATTTTTCTTATGGTAAAAGATAAAACTGTTTATTCTTGTCAACAATGTGGCTTTCAAAGCAAAAAATGGTTAGGTAAATGTCCTGATTGCGCTGCGTGGAATAGCCTAGTAGAAGAACGTGAAACTAAAAGTAGTGCTGTAAGAATAGCACCTACTAGCACAATTGCTGCAAACTACCAGGATATTTCTAGCCAGGATAATAGCCGTATTTCCACAGGTATAGTGGAATTTGACCGGGTTTTAGGTGGCGGAATTGTTCCAGGCAGTTTGGTTTTAATAGGCGGTGACCCTGGAATTGGTAAATCTACTTTACTTTTACAAGTAGCTGAAAAGCTTAGTCAATCGGAACAAAAAGTTCTTTATGTAAGTGGTGAAGAATCAGAAAAACAAATTAAACTTCGTGGTCAACGTCTTGGGATTGACCCTAAAAATCTTTTTTTAGTACCTGAAACTTGTTTAGAGAAAGTTTTAGATGAAGTCACACATCATAAACCTTTTTGTATAATCGTTGATTCAGTACAAACAGTTTATTCAGAAAAAATAGATTCTGCGCCAGGGGGAATTTCTCAAATTCGTGAGGTAGCAGGACAATTTTTAGTTCAAGCTAAAAATAAAAATATTACGATTTTTCTAATAGGTCATGTTACTAAAGAAGGAATGTTAGCTGGCCCAAAAGCCCTAGAACATATTGTTGATACAGTGCTTTATTTTGAAGGTGAACATCATCATAATCACCGAATTGTTAGGGCTGTAAAAAATCGTTTTGGCCCAGCTAATGAGCTAGGAATTTTTGAAATGACTGGCTCAGGGCTAATAGCAGTAAAAAACGCTTCTGAACTTTTCTTAAAACAACGCCCTGTTGGGGTTGCTGGCTCAGTCGTCTTAGCTTGTATGGAGGGAACACGCCCAATTTTAGTAGAAATACAAGCTTTAGTAACTTCTAGCAATTATGGTAATGGTCGAAGGATGGCGCAAGGTGTAGATCAAAACCGAGTAGCATTACTAATAGCTATGTTAGAAAAACGTGCTGGGTTTCATCTATATGGAGCAGATGTATTTGTTAATGTTGCTGGTGGAATTATATTAGACGAACCAGCAGCAGACCTTGGAATTGTTGCAGCTATTATTTCTAGCTTTAAGAATATTCCTATAGAGCCTTCTATTGCTGTTTTTGGGGAAGTGGGTTTAGCTGGTGAAGTTCGTTCCTCTGCTCAACCTAGCGTTAGATTAAGAGAAGTTTCTGCAATGGGTTTAGGTAAATGTCTAATGCCAGCTAATAATGCAAGTGGAATTGAATCTCCTGGCAATGTTGAGGTAGTAGCAATACGCTCTGTTATAGATTTACTAGATGAGCTTTTTTGAGAGTTTTTGCTAAAGGTTTTTATTGTAATTATTCAAAAATTACAAAATAAATTTTATTACTATAATTTTACTTATCAAAAGCTTTATCAAAAGCTTTATCTGATAATATTTTATACATTTCTGACAAAATATCTGTTATTTTTTTATCTGCAATACCTAAATTTAATGGTTCTAACTGTCTTATTATTGCGTCTGGTACAGAAACTTTCTCTGGTTGAAAAGAAAGTTCTGAAAAACTTGCTCTAGCTTGCCAAAAATTTTCTAAACTATCATTTAGGCTTGGTATTGGAACTTGCGGCAAAGTTGAAGATAAAAAGCTTTGCGCTTGAGAATGGTTACTAGTTTCAACATCAGTACTAACCCCTCTTAGTGATCTTAATTTTTCAATTAATTCTTTTTTAGTTCGGCCCCTCCAAGTAAAAAGCAAAAACGGGTCTTCATCAAATTGTTCGGCCAAAATATAATAAACTGCTGCTGTGTGTTTACAAGGGTTTGACCAATCTGGACAACTACATTCTGTGTCTAAATCTGATCCACGACTTGGAAAGAGTGAAAGATCTACCCCTCTAAATACCTCCTCAATGTCTTTAGGCATTTCTCCTGCTAGTAGACTTGCTAGAAATATTGCTCTCTCTACAAGAGCTTCTTCTACTTGCTCCCATTCCTTTTTGGATAGTACTTTTAACTTTATCTTGATTTTATAAGGAGTTTCTCGTGATCCTTGTACTTTAGCACTTACTAGCCCTGCTTCTATGTCTATATTTATAACTTGCCCTTTATGTGCATAGTTACGCCCTCTGCTTAGCCTTGCTCCTATGTCGAATGAGAGTAAAACATCTAAAAATCTTTTAGACCACCAAGTTTCTCCTATCGTCCCTCTTTGTTTTTTGGTCTTAATACCGTTTTTAACTGGGCGAGGCCCGGAAGAGTTTCTTTTATACCAACCCCACATAAATTTCTCCTATTAGTTTGAGACTTTTTTGGCTTTCTTACCTGTTGTAGAAATTTTAGATGCAGATTCCGAGACAGCATCTTTTGATAATGCAACAAGTTGGCGTAGTTCACTGGTTGATAGTTCAGTTAACCATCCTTCACCAGTTCCAACAATATTGTCTGCTAGCTCTTTCTTTTGTTCTATCAGGAGGTCTATTTTTTCTTCAATTGTGCCAATACAAACAAACTTTCTTACTTGGACATTTTTCTTTTGCCCAATACGAAAAGCGCGATCCGTTGCTTGTGATTCTACCGCAGGATTCCACCATCTATCAAAATGAATAACGTGTTGGGCTGCTGTTAAATTAAGCCCTACACCGCCAGCTTTTAGTGAAAGGATAAAAATTGATGGGCCATTGTCTGCTTGAAACCTTTCTACCATTTTGTCACGAGCCTGTTTAGTTGTTGAGCCTTGTAAGAATAAAACTTCACAACTAAATTTTTCTTGAAGGTGAGATTTAAGCATTTTTCCCATTTCAGCAAATTGACTAAAACAAAGCACTTTATCCCCCGCATCCAAAATTTCTTCTATAATTTCCTCTAGTCTAGATAATTTCCCTGAACGCTCTGCTACACTTGAACCATCTTGCAACATTTGCACAGGATGGTTACAAACTTGTTTTAATTTCATCAATGTTGCCAAAACCATACCTTTACGTGCAATACTTTTTTCTTCACTTTTTTCAATCTTTTGCATCATTTCATCTACTACTGCTTGATAAAGTGATGCTTGCTCAGATGTAAGATTACAAAAAGTTTTCATCTCTATTTTTTCAGGTAAATCTTGAATAATATTTTTATCTGTTTTTAATCTACGAAGGATAAATGGCTGTGTTAATTGTTTGAGTAAAGTAGCTTTTTCTTTGCTTCTATAACGTTCTATTGGAGTAGAAAACTGTTTACTAAAACTGCTAGCTGATCCAAGTAGGCCAGGATTGAGAAACTCCATTATTGACCAAAGTTCTGATAATCGATTTTCTACAGGTGTTCCTGTTAAGGCAATTTTGCTTTGGCTAGCAAGACCGCGAATAGCTTTAGTCTGCTTAGCATCAGGGTTTTTAATGTTTTGTGCTTCATCTAAAACAATTCTTGCCCAAATTACTTCTGAAAGTAAGTGCTGATCCCTGGTAGCTAAACCATATGTAGTAATAACTAAGTCTACTTTCTTGGCTTCTTCTATAAACTCTTTGTCCGTAAGGCGTTCAACCCCATGATGGATTTGCACTTTCAGACTTGGAGCAAACTTTGTTGCTTCTCTTTGCCAGTTTCCTACTACTGACATTGGGCAAACAAGCAATGTAGGATTTTGTTTTGAGTTTTGCCTTTCTAATACAAGCAACGCTAGTAGTTGAATGGTTTTTCCTAAACCCATGTCATCAGCTAAACAGGCTCCCATTCCTAACTGATTTAAGAAGTTTAGCCAAGATAAGCCCCTTTCTTGATAAGGTCTTAACTTGCCAACAAAGCCTTTTGGGGTTTTTTGCTCGATTAATTTTTGCTCGCTATTTTCAGCTAAAAACTCTTTTAACCAACCAGAAGTCTCGAATCCAACAACAGGAACACCTAGTTTTTCACTTTCTAAACCTAAACCTACACGCAAAACTTCATTTACAGTCATTTCTCCTGACAGGTGTTTTTTCTCAAAAAAAGCTATTGCAGCCTGCATTTCTTCGACTTTAAGCTCAACCCATTGTCCTCGTATTTTAACTAGCGGAACTTTTAATTTAGCTAGCTTAAGAAAATCTTCATAAGAAATTTCTTCTTCACCAATAGCTAGTTTCCATTGATAACTACAGATTCCTTCTAATCCAAGTAAATTTGAGCCTGTAGCCTTGCTTTTTGTAGGTTGAGCAGTAAGTTTTGCCCCTAGGCGAAGTAACGGACGACCATACCAACTTGGAACTAATACACCAAAGCCAGATTCCTCAAGAAGCGGCATAACTTCTCGTAAAAACTTATAAGCTCCTGTTGTATCTAGGTATAGCGAAACAGGTCTAGCCGTTTTTAATGCTGATTCAAGTTCTGGATAAAGACGAATTGATTTCCCAAGGTCTGTTAAGAGTCTTTCTTGTGGATTTTCAAATTCCCTAGAAGAAAATTTAAGGACTTTACCTTTAGTCTTCCAAACCATTTCAGCAGGTACTAACAAGCTTTTGTCATCTATTGCTTGCAAAAGAAAATCTATTTTCCATTCATTTTCTTTTTGTAAAGCAATATCTGTTTTTAATTCATTTTGTTGGGAAACTTTTTTTATACTTTTTTTGCTAGTGCGTTTAATTTCAACAAATCGGGACTCAGCAACTTCAGAAAGTCGAAAACAAGTGCGTAGTTGTCCTGTAACTCTAAAAGCTGAGCTATGCCAGTTGTTAATTACTTTATAAAAAGCATTTAACTCTGTTTTGTCAGCAGTTATTTCAGGCTCTGAGAGCAAAGCCGCCAACCATTCTTGATGAGCAGAAGAATATTTTTTATTAACAGTAAAAAGCTTAGTTTTTGATAAAGTTTTTCTAACTAGTCCATCAACTAAACATTCCAAAGCAAATTGAAAAATAGTTGTAACTGTAGTGGTTGTTTTAGCCGTTCCAGTTATCCAAGATAGCGAAATAGGCATTAACTCCATTAATTGTTTTACCTGCAATATTTCTACTTCAGTATTAAGAATAGGTTGCCAACGTGCAAAAAAGCTATCTTCTCTTTTTTCTACAGTAGGAAGAACTCTTCCTTGAACAACTAATTTAAGAGCAAAATTCGCTAAAAAAAAGTAAAGAGTCACTAAAGATTATTCCTGATGGTGCTTTTGTGGGTAAAGATAATAAAAGATCTAAAGCTAAATCTGTTTTTAGTTCCAAACTAGGAACTTGCCAAGCAGATAATTCTTTTGGTTTATACTTAAGAATTAAATCTCTAAATAGTGGGTGAGATGGTTGGGGAAAGTTATCATCTGTTGGTAAAAATAGTTTAACTAACTCATTGCTATCTTTATCTTTACTAGCTTTTTTATTAGCCAAAAGTCTTCTAGATAGTATTTTATTTTCTGGTTCTAAAAGTTTTTTGTCTATTTGAAAGTATATGCTTATTATTTCTGCTATTGAGTTAGTAGAGCAGACAAAAGGATGTTCTAAGATTTCAGGGGAAGTTTTACTAAGTTTATTAACTAATTTATTTTTTTGCTTTTCTCTTTTGGCTAAAAACTGCTCAAAAAGTGCTAAACTTTCAGCCCAAATAGCCAAATTACCTGACGATGTCCATATAATATTTAGTACTATCATAATAAATGTTGTTGGTAGATTGTAATGTAAATGAGAGTAAGTAATATATTTTCTAGTAAGATAGCATATCAATTATATATATCTGTTGTCTAGTATTGTAGATCAATTGTAATTGTCTTGTTTTTAGGCTAAAAAATATTTTGTAAGTATATATCACTATGTCCGGCTAATTCTTAGCTAATTCAGATTTTAGCAAACATATTTTACTTGCTATAATAAAGGAAAACCTACATAAAAAGCTTTCAAACTTAATAACAATAATAAAATACAATTAGCGGAAAACAATCAACCTGTCTAAAAATTATTCTTAAAGTAACTTTTTTAACTTTATGACCGGGGCAGTACAAGTTTAAAAAATATTTGTACTGAAAAACTTAATGAATTTTGACGTAAATTTAATCCGTTTCGGTTTTGTCCTGGCCTTGGCTGGAGCAAGTTATTTCTTGCAACAACCAATTGCTAACAGTGCAATTTTATCTTTTATAGTTGGTCTTATATTAGCATCTGGAATTATTTTTTTTGAAACTCGCATTCGTCGTGCTTCTATTAAAACTCTAATAGGTGGAGCTATAGGTTCAATACTTGGTATCGTTGGTGCTTCGTTAATTGGTTTTTTAATTTCTGTACAAGGAGAGATTCCACATCAGGTTAAAGCTTATGTGACATTTTTACTAATAATGTTTATGGGTTATGTTGGTCTAATTGTTGGAGCTATTAAGGGGGATTACCTGGATTTATCAATTCTTGGTGGGTTATTTCGTAGCGATGGAGTAGGAAAAAATCAACATTTAATCCTTGATACTAGTGTAATTATTGATGGCCGTGTTGCTGATATAGCTGAGACAGGTTTTTTAGGTGGTCAATTAGTAATTCCACAATTTATGTTACGTGAACTTCAACAAGTAGCTGATAGTGGAGATTCGGCCAAGCGTAACCGGGGCCGTCGGGGTTTAGATATTTTGCAACGTGTCCAAAAAAATCATAACCTAGATGTTTTAGTCTCAGATATTGATTTTCCAGACATTCGAGAAGTAGACCTTAAGCTAATTGAACTAGCTAAACAACTAAATGGCAAAATTGTCACTAATGATTTTAACTTAAATAAAGTAGCCCAGCTTCGTGGTGTTGCTGTACTTAATATTAATGAGCTAGCTAACGCTCTTAAACCTGTTGTTTTACCGGGCGAAACAATGAAAGTCTTTGTCTTAAAAGAAGGTAAGGAATACAACCAAGGTGTAGCTTATCTTGATGATGGGACAATGGTAGTAATTGATAATGCTCGGCGTTCAATTGGAAGAAATATAGAAATTAGTGTTACTAGTGTACTTCAAACAACTGCGGGAAAAATGATTTTTGGTCGTTATATGGGTAGCGAAGACGGTCGTAATACTCCTTCAGATGGTCGTGTTTTGGATGGTCGAACTACTCCGCCTGATGGTAGAGTGATAGCACCGGAATTGCGCAATAATGAAAATCGTTCTATCTCGCCTGATCGGGGTGATGTACGAAATACACCTACAACACCGGTGCATAATTCTAGTAAATATCGTGTAGAGTAGAGTTAAAAACCATTAGAGTAGACCAATGAATATCGCTGTTATTCCTGCTGGCGGGCAAGGCCGGCGTATGCAAAGCACTAGTGCATCACCTAGTAAACAATTCTTGTCTCTAGGTGGTGTACCTTTAATAGTTCATACCCTTAAACAATTTGAAAAATGCCCAAACATTGACGCAATTTTGGTGGCTCTGCCTATTCAAGCAGTTAATGAAGGTGTTTTGCCTAAGTTATGTCAAGAATACCAACTAAAAAAAGTTCTCCCGGCTGTTGTAGGAGCGACAGAACGCCAGCTTTCTATTTTTGCAGCTTTAGACTTTATTGCTAATTCTCCACTACATGAAAAAACAGAAATAGTTGCTATTCATGACGGAGTCCGTCCTTTTGTCACAGCAAAATTAATTAGTAAATCTATAGAAGTTGCCCGCGAAACAGGCGCAGCACTTTGCGCTTTAGCTGCTACAGACACGATTAAAGAGGTAGCTAATGGAAAAGTTTTACGCACATTATCACGCGCTAATATTTATCAAGCACAAACACCGCAAACATTTCGCTATCCTTTGATTTTAGAAGCACATAGACGAGCAGTAGCAGAAAGTTTTTTTGCTACCGATGATGCAATGCTGATGGAATGGAGAGGACACACAGTAACTATAGTTGAGGGTCTGACAGAAAATATAAAAATTACTAAACCTACAGATCTAGCTTTAGCAGAATTTCTTTTATCACAACGCAAAGAAGAATAGCTATCCGAATGAAAAGACAGCACTTATGGTTTAATAGCTATAAATTAAATCTAATAACCAATAAAAATTTTTATTGGCTTTTAGTGTTGCTTCTAGCATATTCTTCTATTTTTATTTTAGCTAATACATGGTTAAATACCGTAGTAAAAGCTAATAATTCTCAACCCGTTTTACAACTAACAAATAGTCAAGGCAAATATAACCTTAGCCCTTATTTAGATATTTTAGAAGATAAAGATAAATCATTAACAATTGATGACATAGCGTCTGAGAAATTTGATTCAAAATTTAAACATAATCAACAATCTATTCCAACTCTTGGGTTTAAAAAATCTGCTTTTTGGTTGCGTCTAAAGATAGAAAATAAATCTAGTTTAGAAAAAACATGGTTACTTGAAATAGACTTTCCACGCTTAAACCAAGTTCAATTATTTTTACCTACTAAAACTAATGATGGGACAATTTCTTTTACACAAAAAACTATTGGTAGCTCTTTTGCTTTTGCTCAAAGAGAAGTAAAGCACCAAAATTTAGTTTTTAAGCTTCCAATTTCTCAGCAAGAACAAACAATTATTTATTTAAGAATAGAATCTTCTAGTACAAAAGTTATTCCTCTAACTCTTTGGCAAACCGAATATTTTACAGAAAATAATTTAAGTGCTTTGCTACTTTTTGGTATGTACTATGGTATTTTCTTAGGGCTAATTGCATATCATATATTTTTGTATATAACTATTCGAGATCCAATTTACTTTTTTTATGTAATGCGAATTAGCACAGTTGGCGTAGTGCAATTTACATTTGATGGATTAGCTGCACAATATTTGTGGCCTAACTCAACTAGTCTGACTAATCATGTTATACAAATTTCTGTTGGTTTAATTGGGGTTTGGGCAGTTTTTGTTGGAAGAAATTACCTTTGTTTAAGTGAAAATTTACCATCATTTGATAAACCAACTAAATTTCTTATTATTTGGTTTGCTTTACTTACTTTTGTATCACTATTTTTCTATCATCCACTTATTCCTTTTATAAATAACTTTAGTAGCATTATTTTATTGGCAACATTAATTTTTGCTACTGTTTTATGTATAAAAAAGAAATTTAACCCTGCTTGGTATTACTTAATCTCTCTTTTAACCTTTGGATTAAGTGGAATTGCTATAGCATTAAGAAATAGTAGTGTTATTGTAGATAATTTTTTTATTCACTACATTTTACATTTTGGTACAGCAACAGAAGTTGTGTTGCTCTCCCTTGGTCTTGCAGCCCGCATTAGAATTCTACAAAAAGCTAAAGAACAAGCTGAAACCAATGCTAGATTAAAGGAAAAAGATGCTGAGATTTTTAGCTTACGTAATATTGAATTAACACAAGCAAATGCTAGGCTAAAGGAATTAGACCAAATTAAAAGTACTTTTACTGCAATGCTAGTGCATGACTTAAAATCTCCTCTTTCTGTAGTTAAAGCTACACTAGAAATTTTGTCTGAAGATGAAACTGTTGATAAAGAAAATAAGTCTTTAATAATTGCCTCTGAACGTAGCGTCAACAAAATACTTACCCTAGTTAGAGAAGTTTTAGAACTCTATCGCTCAGATTCTCAAGACATAAAATTAGATTTTCAAGAAATTGAGGCTCAAGATCTACTTTATGATTGTTTTCAAGCAGCACGTCTTTCAGCAACTCCAAGTAAAATCCAAGTGGAATTAGATATAAAAGAAGCTTTACCCAAAATTATTGTTGATATAGTTAAATTAGAAAGAGTTTTAGCTAATTTACTTTCAAATGCAATTAAATTTACTCCTGAACAAGGAAAAATAACTATAGAAGCTTGTTTAATAACAAAAGAAAGCGAAACATTTTTGCAAATTTCTATTAAAGATACAGGAGAAGGTATTCCAACAGAAGCAATTCCAAGTCTGTTTGAACCCTATAGACAAGCTGAGTCTAGAAAAAAAGGTTCTGGTGTAGGCTTAGGTCTAGCTATAGTTAAACGTATTATTACTGCTCATAATGGAACAATTTCTATTAATAGCCAATTAGCTGTTGGTAGTACTTTTATAGTACAAATCCCAATAATGCCTAAAGAAAAATCTGACATCAACGGTTCATTTGTAGAAAAAGCTTTAGAGAAAAGCTTTTCACCAAGTCAAATTAGACCAAAAATTTCTATTTCACCTATAGAAGAAACCAGAATCTATACCATCAACCAACCTCAAGCAGAACCAAAACCAGAAGTGCTAATTTTGCTTGTTGAAGATGAAAAAATGAATCAATTAATAGTAAAAAGACAACTTCAACAGTTAGGCTATAAACTTGATATAGCAGAAAATGGTTTAGAAGCACTAAAAATGCTATCTAAAAAAGCCTACCAAGTAATTTTTATGGATTGTAATATGCCTGTTATGGATGGCTATAAAGCTACAGTAGAAATCCGACGTTTAGAATCTGAACACAATAAAATTAATGATATTAAAAAACATACTCCAATTATTGCCTTAACTGCTAGTGATGCACAATATCCAGAAAAATTCTTTCAAGCTGGCATGGATGATTTTTTAGAAAAACCTTTTCAAATTAACCAGTTTATAGCAATTTTAGAAAAATGGCTTTTTCCACAAACTTCTATAAAATCTTAAACCATATTAACTAGTCTCTAGCTACAATGTAACCTTCTTTAGCTTGTACTGTCATTCCCAATTTACTTAATAGAATTTTTACGCTACGGAATTTTCCATCTTGTCGCTCATTAGTTGGAGTATAAGTAATAATATACTGATTACGTATTTCTTCGGCTACTTGAGCATAGGCAAAAGTTAAATCTTGAGGTTTTAGCGGAGTATAAATATTGCCACCGCTTCGATAAGCAAAACCTTCTAACTCGGTTTCTGCTTTTTGCAGTCGCTCTAGCATTGCCGTTGCTTCAGCTTTTCTAGTTACTAAATGACTGGTAAAAGCATAAGTGTTTTTTAGCTTTTTCATCAAAATGCGGGATTCATTTACAATGTATAAACCTACATTATTTTTTAATAAAGATAAATAAGCTTGCTCTTGAGTAATTGAACTGCCGTTATCATCCCCATCAGTTAGTATAATTATTATTTTGCGACCCTCTAAATTAGCTAATTTTTCTTTAGTTGCATAAAATAAAGCATCCCAAAGACAAGTGGCCTGGCCCGGATGATAAAGCTTATTTATAGCTTGTTTAACATCTTCTGAGTCTCCAGTCCAATCTTGCAAAAGCTCTATTTTGTCAGCAAATTGAATAATTGCAACACGGTCAATAGGTCGTAGAAGTTGAGCAAATTTAATAGCTGCTTGACGAATATTTTTAATTTCTGAATAAACACTTCCAGACGCATCTAAAAGTAATACAACATTTACAGGTGCTTCACGTAAGTTAAAACTTGTAATTTGCTGAATTGACCCATCTTCAACTACAGTAAAATCACTTTCACACAACCCTTTAGCTAAACGTCCTTTTTGATCTCTAACTGTAATAGGCCATAAAACTTCACTAGTTTTTATACTTACAATGGATTCCTCTTCTAAGCTGCTAGATGCAGATGTTTCTGGACAATTATTTTGAGCAAAAGTATTTATAACTGTTAGTAAAAAAAATATATTAACAAGTGCTAATTGACGAAGTAATATTTTTGTTTTCATATTAGTTTCTCTTAAAGTAGATTTATTAATAGATATTAGTTAGAAGAAGAAATTGTGCCATCTTCAGCAACTTTTACTGCACTTGCACCAAAATCTTGTGTTGAAAGTGCTTTAATAACAGAAATCACTTGTTTTTCGGTATCAAATTTGGGGCCACCAGGTTTTTCTTGTTTTAATGGGTGAATTTTTCCATTTAAGAATTTTCCAGTTAAATCAATATTAGCTTCTAAAATTAATGATAAACCTTTTGCACCACTTAAATTAAATGCCCCATAAGTAGCAAAATTGCCTAAAGAATAGGCAATAAGACGTTCTTTATAAACTTCCATTCCTCGAACTACATGCGGGCCATGACCAATTACTAAATCTGCCCCAGAATCTATTACAGCATGAGTAAATTTGCGTAAGTCGCCTCTAGCTTCTCCTAGGTAGGTTTCTTTTCCATGAGGGACATTTTGATGTGCCTCTCCTTCTGCTCCACCATGAAAGGAAACTACTACAATATCAGATTTGCTGGCTGTGTCTGCAATTACTCGTTTAGCAGTTTCTACATCATTTAGGTTATAAGCTACAGCATTAGTGGCAAAAGCTACAAGAGAAACTTTTTTTCCTTTTATAGTTATACTACCTATTGAACCCACTGGCCCAGAATGAATAATTCCTAAAGAATCTAAAACTTTTTGTGAGCTTTCCATTCCATATGGCCCAAAATCAAAAGCGTGATTATTAGCTAAACTAATTAAGTCAAATCCAGCATCTTTAAGGTGTTTACCATAACGGGTTGGTACACGAAAAGCATAACAATTTTTTGAACCTTTACCACATTTAGTAGACTTACCACCTTCAAGCATCGGGCCTTCTAAATTACCAAAAGCTATATCTGGTTTAGTTAAAATAGAAGTAACTTCTTTAAGTAAATCTGCTCCGTCATTAGGTGGGAGCAACGCGCCTTCGGGCCAGGTAGTCCCCATCATAATGTCACCAACACTAGCAAAAGAGATAGTATTTTTACCAGTTTCTTGTCCTTTAATTGAAATGGTACTTATAAAACAACAAATTAGTATTAGTAAAATAACTAGAACTGACGCACTTTTGCTGATAAACATGGCAGTCTCCCTTGATTGATAGCTTTTTGATGTTTTAGAGTTTGATGTAGAAAAGATAAATTGATTTTAATTGACTCTTTGGTAAAAGACAACTTAGAGATTTTTGCTTTCTGAAAAAAGCCTTTGCTTGCAAGAATTTTGGATGATATAGTTAATTTACTTTCTTAACTATTGCTCAATTATTATAAGCAACATATTTCTTATTTAATCAATCAATCTTTACAAACAACTATTGTTTACTTTTATGAGGTGAGAGATGCGAATTACTACTTTTTGCTTAGTTATTCTTATGGTATTTTCTTTAGCTACTATAAATTACGATGATGTTTATGCTGGTACTAAAAAATCTAAGTCCAGTAAGTCAAAAGTTACCAAAGGAAAATCAGCCACTAAGTATAAGACTAGTAGTAAAAATAAACGTTCTAGCCGTTGGTCAATTCGTAAAGCATCTGTACGTAGCCGAAATGTTGCTTATAGACGCTCGATTGCACGAGTTTCTTCTGTAAACAATATGTTGTTAAGCACTGCTAAAACATTCATTGGTCAAGATGACTTAAGAGGAGAAGATTTAGAACTACGCCGCGCAGCACTTTCCGCTATAGGCGATCACCCTGCAACAGTTGTAATAATGGATCCTAATAATGGGCAAGTTTATAGCATGGTTAATCAAAGTTGGGCCATAGGCAAACCCTTTAAGCCTTGTTCTACAATTAAATTAATTACTTCTATTGCTGCATTAAATGAAGGTGTTGCAGATGCTGATTATCCTGCTACTATTGCTGGTCTTGGCTCAATTAATATGATTAATGCGCTAGCTTATTCTAATAATCAATATTTTCAATCATTAGGCTATCAATTAGGCTTTGATCAAGTTATTAATTATGCTCGTCAATGGGGCCTAGGTGCAAAAACAGGTGTTAATATTGATGGTGAAAGCCCAGGTTTTTTACCAGAGTATAAAAGCCCGCAAGCTTTACCAAGAATGTGTAGTCATGGTGATGATATTGGCGTGACTGCCCTACAACTTGCTGTTTTAACCTCTGCTATTGCTAATGGTGGAAAAATTTACCAACCACAAGTTTTACGTACAGAAACCGATAAGCAAACTTTTCAACCTAAATTAATTCGTAATGTAACTTTAACAGAAGACGTTAGGGAAAAACTTATTGAAGGTATGGTAGGGGCAGTTACTTACGGAACTGCTAGGCGTTCTGGAGCAGCACCATTAAATGTAGCTGGCAAAACAGGAAGTTGCAACGGGGAAGAATCTAAACTAGGATTATTTGCTTCATTCTCTAGTCCTAATAAACCTAACTTAGTAGTAGTAGTAGTTTCTACAGGCTCTAATGAAAGAGGTTCTGTATCAGCCGGTATAGCTGGAGAAATTTATAACAACATTGCTCATCGATTAGGGATTGAAAGAAATAACTCTATAGATTCTTTAGACTCAAAACCGCACCGCCCAAGACGAGTTACTACTAATGACAATAACCAACTAGAATTTGATGGAGAGGAAGAAGACGAAGAAGACGAGGAATAAACTAAAAGTCTTAGTATTTTTCTAGATTTTTTAGAGTATGCACAAGATAATTATTAAGTAACCATGCTATGTCAGCTTAAAAATTAATGGTAAATGATTTATGACAAATGAAGAACTTAAAAAATTAATGGAATTTATTGTTACTCAACAAGCTGAAATGTCTATCAAACAAGCAGAAATCACGGCTCAACAAGCAGAAATTACATCTCAACAAGCAGAAATTACAGCTAAACAGGATGGTTTTGCAACTAAACAAGCACAAATAATGGACATCCATTTCGAGACAGCTAAACGTTTGGCTGAATTTGAAAAGATAACAGAAAATAGAATACAGTTTATTATTGAACATCAAGCAGCATTTGATATTAAGCTAGAAAAGCTTAGTGATGATGTGAAAGATTTAATAGGGGGGTTACGTCAGGTTTCTAAACGAGTAGATAAGCTTGAAGATGATAAGACAAAAGAATAAACCAACCTAAATTACTCTAGCTAAAGTAAATACTTTAATTTCTTTTGCGCCTGCTTCTAATAAAGTTTTTGTTGCCACAGAAATAGTTGTTCCTGTAGTAAAAACATCATCAACTAACAAAATAATTTGGTCTTTAATTAAACGCGGTCTTATTACTTGAAAAGCACCTTTTAAGCTAGCTTCTCTATCTACTACATTCATACCTAAACGATGTTTTACTGTAGGTTTAGCCCTAATTAGAGAATCATTATCTAAGTCTACCTTTATAAATTTACTAACATATTCTGCAATTAAAAGAGCTTGATTAAAACCACGCTCTTTTAAGCGTTTTGGATGTAAAGGTATTGGAATAATTAGGTTTATAGGAAGAAAGTCTGTTTTTTGTAAAGTATTTTGTATTAGCTCAACTAACTTTTCACAAAAATAAGGACTAGTTTTTAATGCTAAAATATTTGCACTCATAGCCCCTTCATATCTGCCACAACTGCGAGCTAAGGAAAATAAAATATCTCGACAACGTAAACAATCTTTTATTGGAAAATTTGAGGAGGGTATTTCAAAGGGATAACCACATTTAAGACATAAATTATTTGTTGGCAAGCCCTGGTAAGCTTGCCAACATTGTTGACAAGCTACACCATAATCATTTGACTCAACCAACTGACCACATAAATGGCAAGCTGTAGGGAATAGTGTAGTTAGTAGTGCATCCTTTAATACTTTCATATATTTAGCTTACTACCAACTAACTACTTAAATTAGCTTATTCATCATCTTCTTCTAATAAGCCACGTTCTTGTAGGTCTTGACAAGTAATACAATGACGCGCCCAGGGTACAGCCTCTAAACGCTTGGGTTGAATTGGCTTACTACAATTAACACAATCACCAAATTCATCATCTTCTATACGTTCTAATGCTTCTTCTATTAGTTTAAGTATAAACCGATCATTAGTGCTTTGACTAAAAAGTAATTCTTTAGTATAAGCATTAGATGCCTTATCTGCTGGATCTTGAGTTAATTCTGTGTCTGCCTCACGCCCATAGCTTTCTGTTCTTTCTACAACACCTGTTAAAGCAGCGCGACGCTCACGCAGTTTGGCTTCAAAGTATTTCACCTTTTCTTGTTCCATAAATAACCTTTATTAGTTTTCCATGATTAATTTATTTTAATTAAGGAAAACTTACCTCCTAAACAACTAAAAATAGGAAAATTATACTAGCTATACAATTATTTTTGATAAGGATGATTATTTATAATTGTATAAGCGCGATATAGTTGCTCAACTAGTATTAAACGAGCCATGTCATGAGTAAAAGTTAAGCTAGATAAAGACATTATTAAATCGCCTTTTTGTTTAACTTCATCTGACAATCCAAAATGCCCACCTATAATAAATGCTAATTCTTTAGTTGACAAGGTTTGATGCTTTTCTATAAACCGGGCAAAATTTATAGATGTAAAAGATTGTCCTTTGTCATCTAAGATAATCTTGTAACTTTCCTTGTTAAGAGCATTAAGTATTTGCTTAGTTTCCGCTATAAGTACATTGTTACGATCGATTTGTCCGCGTATAGATGAAAGCTCTAAAATGTTGTATTTAACGTACTTAGATAGTCTATGTAGATAATCATCAATAAGTTCTAAAAGATATTTATCTTTAGTCTTATCAATCCATATTAATGAAATTTTCATTTACAAAAATGCTACTCTGTTTGTATTTCTGTACGTTCTGCATCGCGCCACAAACGCTCTAAATTATAAAATTCTCTTGCTGATTCAGCAAAAATATGAACAACAAAGTCCCCATAATCCATCAACACCCATTCAGCCGACTGATAGCCTTCAATGTGGGAAGTACGCGAATTTTGCTTTCTTAGCTGTTCTTCTACTTCATCAGCAATGGCTTGAACTTGACGTGATGCATGAGCAGTACAAATAACAAAATAATCTGTAAAAGAAGCTATTTCCCTTAAGTCTAAAACCACAATATTAGTAGCTTTTTTATCAATAGCAGATTGAATGGCTACTGATACTCGACTGTCTGAAAACTGAGCTTGTGAAAGGCTAATTGCTGAATTTAATATTTCTTTCATTCTGATCCTGATAAATCCTGATATAGCTGATATTTAACAATATAATTTGCTACCTGTTTTGGTACACAATCAGTAATTGATTGCCTTCTAGAAACTAAAAGGCGAATAGTAGTAGAGGAAATATTTTCTGCTACTAGATTTGTAAAAAAAATAGTTGAAGAAGTTAGTTCTAAGCTATTTACTTCAAAAATATTACTTAAATCTTTAATTTCTTTTTTTAAAGCTAAACTTCGTTCAGAAAGATCTACTAAGTAGTTTGGTCGGGTTACAACAACAATATTACAATTTTCTATTAGTTCTTGATATCGCCACCAACTATTTAATTCTCTAAATAGATCTGTTCCCATGATAAAAAACAAATCTAATTTTTTTGTAAATTGCTTTTTTAGCTGTGCAATTGTTTGTACAGTAAAGGGTTGTGTTGGAGATTCTAATTCCAAAGTACAAACAGCTATTTTTTCTAATTCACTTGTTGCTAGAACTGCCATTGCATAACGATGATAGGCAGAACTGATGTTATTTTTTATTTTATGTGGTGGTATATAAGCAGGCATCAGCAAAATTTGGTCACAATTAAAGAGTTTTTGCACCTGGTCAGCTATTTTTAGATGCCCATAATGAATTGGATCAAATGTGCCTCCTAAAACACCTACACGCATCTTTTGCCTACAATCCCAAAATTAAAAATTTGAGCTTAATCAATTTCACTAGCAGCTAAAAGATCTAGCTCTTTAGTAATCATATGAATTAGTTCTTGTGTGCCTGTGCCTGCAACAGCAGAAATTTTATGAAATTTTAAGTTATTTTGCTGACAAAAAACTTCTAGTTTTTCTAACCTGCTAACGTCATCTAAAGCATCTAGTTTGTTTGCTATAACAATTACTGGTTTGTCTATTAAATTGGTACGGTAACTTTTTAGCTCTTCAGTAATTACTTGATAATCTGTTAATGGATCACGTCCACTAGCATTTGAAATATCAATAAGATGCAAAAGAAGCTTGGTTCTTTCAATATGTCTAAGAAACTGTAAACCAAGACCAGCACCCTCGTGCGCTCCCGCTACCAAACCAGGAATATCAGCAACAACAAAAGACCTATAATTACCTGCATCAACAACACCTAAATTAGGAACTAAAGTAGTAAAAGGGTAGTCAGCAATCTTAGGTTTAGCAGCAGAAATTCGAGAAATTAAAGTTGATTTCCCTACATTAGGAAACCCTATAATTCCTACATCAGCTAGCAATTTAAGTTCTAGTTCAAGATGAAGGATTTCTCCTGCTTTTCCTTTTTCATGTTGTCTTGGAGCGCGATTAATTGAGGTAGCAAAAGAAGCATTACCACGACCTCCACGACCTCCTTTTGCAAGTAAAACTCGCTGACCACTTGCAACAAAATCAGCTAAAGTTTCTCCTGTATCAGCATCTGCTATTAGAGTTCCTACAGGAACTTTAACTGTAATATCTTCGCCATCTTGTCCAGTACAGTTACTGCCTTGACCGTGTTTGCCACGAGGAGCGCGATATTCTGGATTATAGCGAAAATGTAGCAAGGTATTTAATTGGTTAGTAGCTTCTAAGTAAACGTTTCCACCATGACCGCCATTGCCCCCAGATGGGCCGCCGTAAGGAACAAACTTTTCTCGTCGAAAAGCTACACAACCATTACCACCATCGCCGCCCTTAATCCAGATTTTAGCTCGATCAATAAATACCATTTAGACCTAAATCTAGCCTTAAGCTACGGCTTCTGTTGCTGTTGGTTGTACCGGATAAACACTAATATATTTTCCTAAACGGCCTTTGTCTTCAAATTTAACAACACCATCTATTCTGGAATAAAGGGTATCATCTTTGCCAATACCAACATTTTTTCCTGGTTTATATTGTGTGCCACGTTGACGAACAAGTATTGAACCGCCTAAAACTAGTTGACCCGCAAAGCGTTTGACCCCAAGACGTTGGGCTTGTGAATCACGACCATTTCGAGAACTACCCACACCCTTTTTGTGTGCCATAGAAATTTCTCCTTAATAGAATTATTGTGTTTGTAGCTTTTAAGTGATTAAGCAATTGCATCAATACGCACTGCGGTAAAGTTTTGACGATGACCTTGTTTGCGCTTAAATTGTTTACGACGCTTGAACTTAAAAACAATAACTTTTTTTCCACGTCCGTGTTCGACTACAGTAGCTTTAATTTTTTGATCTAATAAAGGAGTACCAACTTGAATAGTTGCCCCATCAGAAATTGTTAAAGCCTCTAGTTCAACCGCGCTACCAACTTCTTTGTCTAAAGTAGGTATACGAACTACTTCACCAGTAGTTACACGGAATTGTTTGCCACCAGAAAGAATAACTGCGTAAGCCACAGCCTTATTACCTCCCAAAGATTAACTACATTATTTGTTAATTAAATGAATGCTTTTTTAGTAAAGTGTCAAATTATAATGATGCTACTACTCTTCGTCAATCTTAGCAGCCCTAAAAATTGATTTTTACCTTTTATATATAGAACAAAAATTCTGTTTAATAGTGATTTTTATTAAGAAAGTTAAAAGAATTTTTGTAAAAGTTTGCTTGAAAAGCACTAGTAAGTATGCCATTATGGGCATTTCCCAATTAATCCTGCAATACTATATTAATCAAGTAATTTAAATCATACGTGGAGGGTTTTAATGAAGGTCTACGCAACACAGGAAATTCGCAATATCGGCGTTGTCGGTCATGGTCAAGCAGGAAAAACCTCATTGATTGCGGCAATGCTTTTTAGCTCTGGAGCAGTTAACCGTTTAGGGCGTGTTGCTGATGGTACGGCTCCAACAGATATTGATGAAGTAGAAATTGCTCGAAAAATGTCAATTTTAACCACCCCAGCTTATGTTGAGTGGAAAGGCAATAAAATAAACTTTTTAGATACTCCTGGAGCTAGTGCTTTTATACATGAAGCACGTGGCGCGCTTCGTGTATGTGATACCGCTTTATTTGTTATTGATGCTGTTAGTGGTATCGGTGTAAGTACGGAAAAAGCTTGGTCTTATGCAGAAGAATTTAACCTACCTAGAGCTATTGTAATCAATAAGATGGAGTATGAACGTGCCGACTTTAAAAATACTTTAGCTTCAATAAATGAGGTTTTTGGACGTGCTGCTATAGCTGTACATTTACCTATAGGAAGTGAAAAAGCTTTTCGTGGTGTAGTAGATTTAGTTAAGATGAAAGCCTTTACCTTTGAAACCGATGGTAGCGGTAAAATGAAAGAAGTAGATGTACCAGCAGATATGCAGGATGAAGCTAGTTCGGCAAGAGAAGCTTTAATTGAAATGATAGCTGAAGGTAATGATGCTTTATTAGAAAAGTTTTTTGAGCTAGGAACTTTACCAGATGAAGATATTTTGCCTGGTATTAGAATAGCTATTTTAGAAAGACGTTTAGTTCCTGTATTTGCAACCTCTGCTATGAGCAATATGGGCAGCCAAAGCTTAATGGATGCTATTGTTAATTACTTACCTTCTCCAGCAGATTTTGTTGAAGTTACAGGAAAATCTAGTAATGAAGCTGATGCAGAAGAAGTTAGCCGTAAAATTGATAGTTCTGAGCCTTATTCAGCTTTTGTTTTCCGAACGGTTGCAGATCAATTTGGCAAAATTACTTTATGTAAAATTTATTCTGGTGTAATTAAAGCCGATGCTACAGTCTATAACTTAAGTAAAGGTGTGCAAGAAAGACTTGGGCCAATCCACGTAATTCAAGGCAATAAAATGGAGAAAATCACAGAGGCAAATGCTGGAGACATTATTGCTGTTACTAAATTAAAAGAAACAGCAACAGGTGATACATTTTCCGATAAAGCTACTCCAATTCTTTATCAAGCTGTACGTTTTCCAGAACCTGCTATCAACTTTGCTATTGTACCTAAATCAAGACAAGACGAAGACAAGCTTTCTACAGCGTTGGGCAAAATGCTAGAAGAAGATCAAGCTCTTCGCTATACCCGAGATATGCAAACAAAACAATTTTTACTTTCTGGTTCAGGACAATTGCACGTAGAAGCAGCAGTAGAAAAATTAAAACGTCGTTATAGTGTAGAAGTAGAACTACATACTCCAAAAGTACCTTACAAAGAAACTATTAAAGCGCGTGTTGAAGTACAAGGACGACATAAAAAGCAATCTGGTGGACGTGGGCAATTTGGCGATTGTAAATGTATTTTTGAACCACAACCTCGTGGAGCAGGTTTTGAGTTTGTAGACAAAATCTTTGGTGGCTCAGTCCCAGCCAATTTCCGCCCTGCAATTGAAAAAGGTATTGTAGAAGCTTCAGAAAGCGGAACTTTAGCAGGTTATGTTGTAGTTGACTTTAAGGTAGAATTAATTGATGGATCTTACCACCCAGTAGATTCTGACGAACTTTCATTTAAGATAGCAGGTCGTAAAGCTTTCCGTAACGCTATGGAAAAAGCTAAACCTATTTTATTAGAACCAGTAATGAATATAGAAGTTGTTGCACCACAAGAGTTTTCTGGAGATTTAATGGGCGATCTTAATTCCAGACGTGGACGCATTCAAGGTATGGACGCTCGCGGCTCTCAACAAGTAATTAAAGCTCAAGTGCCTTTATCAGAAATGCTTAATTATCAACCTACCTTAAATTCTATTACTGCTGCTCGTGGTAGCTATTCAATGGAGTTTTCTCACTATGACGAAGTGCCAGCACTAATTGCACAAAAAGTAATTGCTGAAGCTCAAGCTGAGGGCCGTGTCAGAGTTAGCGAAGAAGATTAATTTTTCTTTTAATAATACAAGGAAGAAAACATCTTCCTTGTATTATTACTACCAATTAAACCACCCTTTTTTCTGTTTTGTTTTCTGATCTTCTTCTGCTATAGCTTGTTTAGCTTCTGCCTGCCCTACTTTGTTATTAACCTTGCCTGACATTTCTTCTAAAGTACTGTTTAATGAATCTGTGCTATTCATTAAATTATCTAATGCTGAGAGTCCCATTGACAAATTAGATAAAGGTTCTGGTGCTGAGGGCGTGCGGCCAGTTTTTTTAGCTACTAGGCTGTTTAAGATTACTTCTTCGTCCACTGTTAAAGTGTTATGAAGTTTTTTTTGTAACAATTCTTTTAGTAATAATTGGTCTTGTTCTGTCATAAGTTTTCCTTAGTTTTGATAATCTATTTTCCTATATTAATTTTTATTTCGCTAGCAGTAATTTTTTCTTTTCTAATCTTCATCAAACATATCTGATGGAACAAAAGTAAAATTAAAGCCACTAGCACCAAGTTTATTAGTAAGTTTACTTAAGATTTTTCTAATTTTATTAGCATCATCATATGGGCCATTTATATAAAAAGGTTTGCCGTCTTTACCAAAAAAGAATTGTTCTTTGCATTCATTTACATCTATACCTCCAAAAATTTCTTGTGCTTTTTTATACTCTGGGTGAGGCTTAAAACCCAAATTTTTAGAATAGTCCACTAAGTTTTCTATTAGTTTGCAAGCATAAGAAGGTAATATAGAATTAAATGTTTGGTCTTCTTCTAAGGTATTAACAATATTATTATATTCAGCTAAAGAAATTTCCTTAATAAAAGTATCTTTAACTCCTAAACAAAATATATCTAGTAAAAACATAGCTATAAGAATATTTTCATTTTCTAGTTTTCGGCTTACAACAATATGACCTATTCCACTCTCAAAAAGGTCTTGAGGCATTAAACATTCATAAATAGGGGAATTAATTAAAGAAATTTGAGCATCTTTAGCAACAGCCTTTTTACTAGTTCTTTGTTTTTGCTGCTGTTTTTGATTATTTTTCATAGCTGTTCCTATTTGTTAAAGAGATATTTAGTTTAATCTTTTTTTTTAATGTGTAAAATATCATTGTTTTAGTTTGAACTGGTAATATAAGTAAGAAAAATTTTAGTAAAAAGGGAAAAAGTTGTGAGAATATTAGTTACTGGTGGTGCTGGTTTTATTGGAACTCATCTTTGTCATCGTCTAATTGAAGCAGGAAATGAAGTTATCTGCTTAGACAATTTTTTTACTGGTCAAAAAAGTAATATTGCGGATTTGCTTACATATCCAAATTTTGAGTTAATCCGACATGATATTACTCAACCAATTTTCCTAGAAGTTGACCAAATTTATAACTTAGCCTGTCCCGCTTCACCAGTCCATTATCAATATAACCCTGTTAAAACAATTAAAACTAATATTTTAGGCACATTAAATATGCTAGGACTAGCCAAAAGAGTAAAAGCACGTATTTTACAAGCGTCAACTTCAGAAGTTTATGGTGACCCACTACAACACCCACAAAAAGAAGAATACTGGGGTAATGTTAATCCAATTGGAATACGTAGCTGTTATGACGAAGGAAAACGTACAGCAGAAACCTTAATGATGGATTATTACAGGCAAAATAAAGTTGATATTCGTATTATTCGTATTTTTAACACTTATGGCCCATTTATGCATGAAAATGATGGTCGGGTAGTGTCAAATTTTATTGTCCAAGCATTAAGAAACCAAGATATTACGGTTTATGGTGATGGTTCACAAACACGCTCTTTTTGCTATGTAGATGATTTAGTATCAGGAATGATAAAGATGATGAACAAGGATGAGTTTATTGGGCCAGTAAATTTAGGTAATCCTGAAGAATATACAGTTTTAGAACTTGCTCAAAAAATAATAAAAATGGTTCAAAGCCAATCAAAAGTTGTATTTAAGCCGTTACCAGAAAATGATCCTACTAGACGACGACCTGATATTACTTTGGCAAAAGAAAAGCTTGATTGGCAACCTACAATACCAGTTGACCAGGGCTTAGAGAAAACTATTGAATACTTCCGAAAAGTAGTTTCAAGAGATAAATAGTTTATTATCTAGTAAATAGCAAGCTTTTAAGCTTTCCAATGATGGTTGACAAAGACTTTAATAAAAACATACCATACCAAGTTTTAACAATTTGTTTTCTTTCAAGGAGTATTACACATGCATCAAGCAGACCTAAAAACAGATCCTTTTACACCTCTAAAATTGTTTTCTCATATGGAAACAATGTATGGTTGGTGGAAGGGAGAAAACGTCTATCCTATTACAATGGAGTTAGGCCCTTCTACTTTATGTAATCATTTTTGTACTTGGTGTATGCATGGCGGTTATTTTGGTACTCATAAAGGTGATAAAAAATCCCTTAAAATGTATCCTGACAATAGCATAATGTCTTTTGAATTTTACCAGGGTCTTTGTGATGAACTAGCCACTTTAGGCACTAAATCTATGATATTTTCTGGAAGTGGAGAGCCTTTTGTTAACCCAGAATTAATGGATTTTATTGAGTATACAAAGAAAAAAGGTATTGATGTTGCTGCAATTACTCATGGAGGACTACTAACTAGGGAACGTGCCAAGGTAGTAGCAGCTAATTTAAGTTGGATTAGAATTTCCTTAAATTCAGGAACAGCAAAAACTCGTCAAGAAATCCATAAGGTAGATGATTTTGAAAAGGTTTTAGGTCATTTAGCAGGACTAGCAGAAGAAAAGAAAATACAAAACTCTAAAATTCATATTGGTGCTGGTATTGCTGTTTGCCCAGAAAATTGGGAAGAAGTTTATGAAGGTGCAAAACGTGTAAGGGAAACCGGAGTAGATTATTTCCAAATTAAACCTGTAATTTGGCATCCAATGTCAAAAGATAAACAATATGAAGAAGAGTTTTTCCGTAATGCTTTACCCTTAATCCGTAAAGCTAAAGAATTAGAAACAGATACTTTTAAGGTTTTTGTTAAAGAAGATCAATTTACAGGGGTTTTATCTCCTGATTATGAGCGTAGCACTTATAAGAAATGCTACTCAACTTTCTTTCCAGTTATTGAAGCAAACAAAAAAGTTTATTATTGTTCTCAAACTAGAGGACTTCCAGAGTTTTGTTTAGGTGATTTATCAGTAAATACATTTAAGGAAATTTGGGAAAGTGAACAAAGACAAAAAGTGATTGAAAGTATTGATATTAGCAAATGTCAGCCTATTTGCCGATGTCATCAGCTTAATAAAACTCTTTGGGCAATTAGACACCCACAAAATGCCCCTAATTTTGTTTAAAGGTTTGTAGTAGTCTAAAATCAACTAAAATGGCAGTTAGTAACTGCCATTTTTAGTTTTTAGATTGGTAGATTTTTAGACTTTAGCCGTTTCAATAGCCTGGTTAATCATTTTGGCCCAAGCATCGCTTGCTTCTACTATCCTTAATCCAGCCGACTTAGATTTACCATCTTGCCAAACTAACTCAATAATTACTGCTGCTTCAAACTTAGCATCAGGTACAGAAAGAGTTAATACACTACCTTGTTCTATTTGATGAGAAACAGAAATTTTAGCTCCAGACAAACTTACATCCTGCGTAAAAGTTTGCTCAGAAAACTTTTGCCCTTCACGATCAACGCCACTAATATTAATGTTTAGTTTAAGTGAATGGCGAACCTCCGTCCGACGATCCTGATTTTCTTGTTGCTGTTTCATATCATCATAGAGATCGTCATAACAAAGCTGACAAACTTTACGATAATTTTGACGACGTACAACTTCACGAAATTCTGGTAGACGCGTCAGATCGAACAGATGATCAACACTCTCTTCGCAACTGTCGCAAAAACCTTGCATCAGATTATTCTCCTTAATCTAATTTAAATAACTTATAAATTACGGTTTATTACTTTACTAACAATTCTTAGGTAGGGTGACTGGTATTGCAAGGTTTTCCAGACTTTACTTACCATATATTAACAATAGAGATTATTTAGTAAAGCAAGCAAGTGTTGGACTACAAATCATTGAAATTGCTCCATTGTAACATATAATTTTTACTAGAAAAGAGCATTTTCTAATTAGAAAAAAGATTTATTTAATCTACTAATTTTGATTGTTGTTGGGCAAAACTTAGAGGCAAAAATGAAACAAAATTTTTCTTTGAGAGTTATATAAATTGACCATTTTTCTTTAATTTTGACTAAAATAAATAAAATTTTTACCGAGGGTTTAACTATGTATCGTCTAACAGTCAGACAATTAATCTTACTTTCCGTTATTTCCGCAGTACTGGCTGGTAGTATTGTTGCTATTTATGATCGCTATTGGCGTATTGCCTTGTCTACCGCTAGTACTACTTCAGAAATTACTAGCTCAACTTCACTTAATACAGAACCTCCTAAAATAACAAAAACAGATGTTTTTTCCTTAGATGAACAAAATAATATCCAAGTCTATGACAACATTAGCCCAGGGGTAGTTAATATTACTAGTACGGCTTACTTAGAAGATTTTTGGGGCAATGAAGTTGAAGCACAACAAGGAACGGGATCTGGTTCTATTATTGATAAAAAAGGACATATTTTAACTAATGTTCATGTAATTAAAGATGCACAAGAACTAACTGTAACTTTAGCTGATAAAAGTACTTACAAGGCAAAGGTAATAGGCAAAGATCCAGACAATGATTTAGCTGTAATAAAAATAGATGCTCCTGTAGAAAAGCTTCATGTTGTTCCGCTAGGTAACTCTCAAGAACTACGTATTGGTCAAAAAGTATTAGCTATAGGTAATCCTTTTGGCTTAGATCGAACTTTAACACGTGGAATTATTTCTGGCCTTGGTCGTCCGCTAAAAACCGCTAATGGTCGTACAGTAGATAATGTAATCCAAACAGATGCTTCTATTAATCCTGGTAATTCTGGTGGGCCGCTACTTAATGCTAATGGGGAAATGATAGGCGTAAATACAGCTATTTATAGCCCTTCTGGTGGATCAGTTGGAATTGGTTTTGCAGTTCCAGTAGATATTGCTAAACGAGTAATACCAGAATTGATTAATTATGGGCAAGTCTTAAGACCTTGGTTAGCAGTTGCAACTCGTTCAATTACCCCACAGATTGCTAATGCAATAGATTTAGGAGTAAAAGAAGGGTTAATTATTACAGCCGTTTTACCTGAAGGCCCAGCAGGTCGTGCAGGTATTCGTGGAAGTGAGAGATTAATAAGACGAGGCAATATGTATCATTTAGAAGCAGATGTGCTAACTAAAGTAGGTAATTATCCTGTAAAGAGTGAAGAAGATCTTTATCGTGCATTAAATAACTTTAAGCCTACAGATACAGTTCAAGTTGAAGTTTATCGGGACGGTCAACCTATTCAAATCACTATTAAACTTGAACCTAAGCCCAAAGCTTATAATCGATAGTTTCGTAAATGAAATGGATAAAAAACTTAAGAGCAGAGCTAGAAAAGAAGAGCCTAAATGAGTGTGAAAGAAACAAGTAGTGTAAATCTATTAAAGGTAATGATGTTTTATTTTCCAAAAACAGCTTTTAAGCACTATGCACTACTAGCATTAAAAGAAGTAATGAAATTGGAGGACGCTAAAGAAGTTTGGAATAAAACTTTAGAACAGCAGAAAAAATTAGCATTAAAACGCCCGCACCACTCACTAGGTACAAATCATTTATTGCGCTATATGGAATGGGATTGTGCTTTGTATCTTGCAGCACAAGAGCAAGGCATTGCACAATCTTCTGCTAAAGAACTTATTGAGAAGATAAATTGGTCTGTATTTGGCCCTGCAAATAAAGCTGTTTTTTATATATCGCGTCTTCGTAGTAGTCAACTGTTGACTAGAATTAATTGGATAATTAATTTGATGTTTCTATTGATCTTTACTGCACCTTTTCAATATCGCAAACGCACTAACTCTAATGAGGTAGCTTTTGATGTAACTTTATGTCCACTAGCAAACTACTTCAAAGAACAAAATGTTCCTGAACTAACTGCTTCTGCTGCATGTTCTCTTGATAATCATATGGCAAATTTATGGGGGGTTACTCTTACTCGTCCTCAAACTATTGCACAAAATCACCCACTTTGTGAGTTTCATTTTCACCCAAAACTTGTAAAACTAGAATCATCTAAAGAAAAATAAAAAGTAATATTGCGATGAACTTGATACTATTAAGTTAAAAAGGCAACCCACAAAGAGGTTGCCTTTTTTGTTAAATAGATGTTTTTCTAGAAAGTTACTCAGTTGTTAAACCAGGAATATTTGGCAGTAAACGAGTTCCTGTTGTAGGAGCTTGATGGCCTAATAACGCTTTAGCTTGTTTGACTACATCATCAACAGTAAATCCAAAGTGTTTAAGTAGTTCTTTTAGTGGGGCTGATGCACCAAATTCTCGACGAGCAATGATTGCACCTTCAAAACCAACATAACGTCGCCAACCAATAGATGTACCTGCTTCTACAGCTACACGAGCGCGACAGCTTGATGGCAATACTTCTTCACGATAAGAATCAGATTCTTCCTCAAATAATTCCCATGAAGGAATACTAACAACACGAGCGCGAACACCTTCAGCAATAAGTCTTTCATAAGCTCCAACGCACCATTGAACTTCTGAACCTGTACCAATCAAAATAACTTCAGGTGTGCCTTCACAATCAGCCAAAATATAAGCTCCACGATGAACACCTTTAGCTGAACCAAACTTGCTACGATCATAGGTTGGTAGAGCTTGACGGCTAAGAATCAAAGCTACTGGGCGGTGATTGTTATTCATGATATAACGCCAGGATTCAGTTACTTCATTAGCATCTGCTGGACGTAGAACAACTATATAAGGGATTGCACGAATAGAAGCTAATTGTTCAATAGGTTGGTGTGTTGGGCCGTCTTCACCTACACCAATAGAATCATGTGTATAAATATAAGTAACAGGTAATTCCATTAAAGCAGAGAGTCTCATTGTAGGACGTGAATAGTCTGAGAAGATTAAAAATCCTGCTCCATAAGGTCTTAATTTAGAAAGAGCCATACCATTAAGAGTTGATCCCATTGCATGTTCACGTACTCCAAAGTGGAAGTTACGACCGCCATAACTTTCTTTTTGGAATTCGCCACCATCAGGAATACGGGTTTTGGTTGATGGCGCAAGGTCAGCAGCACCACCTACAAACCAAGGTACTGCTTTAGCAACAGCAGCTAGAACTTTAGAAGAAGATTCACGGCTAGCTAAACCTTTAGGATCAGCAGGAAATTCTGGTAAATTAGCATCCCAGTTTTCTGGGAGTTTTCCAGCTTGCATGGTTTCCCATTCTTTAGCTAGTTCTGGATATTCTTGAGCATAAGCAGCAAACTTAGCGTTCCATGCTTCTTCTTGTTCTTGACCGCGTTTAATACACATATTGGTAAAGTCATGAGCGCGATCTGGTACAAGGAATTTTTCTTCTTCAGGCCAGCCATAACGACGTTTGGTTAGTCTAATTTCTTCGTCTCCAAGGGGTTCACCATGTGCGCCGTGAGTGTCTTGTTTATTAGGCGCGCCCCAGGCAATGTGGCTATCAACAATTATCATGGTTGGACGTTCTTTTTCCTTGTCAGCTAAGGTTAGTGCCTTAGCAAGCATTTCTGTATCATTAGCATCACTTACACGTAAAACATTCCAATGATAGGCCATAAAACGCGCGCCAACATCTTCAGTAAATGCTAGTGCTGTATTACCTTCAATTGTGATGTGGTTATTATCATAAATCCAAACAATGTTTGAGAGTCCTAAATGACCGGCTAAAGAAGCTGCTTCACTAGAAACACCTTCCATCATACAGCCATCACCAGCAATAGCAAAAATCTTATAATTAACAATTTCATGACCAGGGCGATTAAAATGGCTAGCTAACCAGCGTTGGGCAATTCCCATACCAACGGAATTTGCTACACCTTGACCAAGTGGGCCAGTAGTAGTTTCTACACCTGGAGTTAGGTGATATTCCGGGTGGCCTGGGGTTTTACTATCCCACTGCCGGAAGTTTTTTAATTCTTCGAGAGGCAAATCATACCCAGAAATATGTAGCACACTATAAAGCAACATAGATGCATGACCAGCAGAAAGCACAAAGCGATCCCGATTGGGCCAATGTGGATTTCTGGGGTTAAAGTGCATAAATTGGTTAAATAAAGTGTATGCTACTGGTGCTAATGCCATGGGGGTGCCTGGGTGACCAGAATTGGCTTTTTGTACACCATCCATTGCTAGGGTACGAATTGTTGTAATACAAAGCTCATCAAGAGACATTTTATCAAGACTCATTAAAAAATAGCTCCTTCCGTGGGTGTTTTTAATATGCTTTTCTATCAAGGATTTAGAGACTTACCTGGGCGCGAACTATAACACACCAAATGGGTAAAAACAACCAAATGGGAACTACTTCTTAGATGTTTTCGAGATAGGTATCTTAACCAGCAAAGAATTAAATATTTATTAAAGTGTCACTAATAAAAGTGTCATAATCAACCATACTTTCTAAACACTAACCATAATAATCTTTAGCAAATGGAGGAATGGTTATGTTAAAAACTTGTCTTATTTGCCAATACAATCTTAAAGAAGAACTAAAATCTTGTCCTCAATGTGGTGTTCGATTTGATGAAAATATCTTACAAGAAGTAAATTCTATTAATTATTTACTTAGAGAAATTCCAGCATGGCGAACTAATCGACTGATTGAACCTTGGGTTGAACAAGAACTTTTTCGCTTTTATGGTGGCCGTCGTCATAGCTTGATCCAATCTATCTTGCCACAAATTGCATCTGTTGAAGTTAATATAACTACTCCTGATCTATCACCTAATACTTTTTTAGTTAAACCTCAACAACCTACTTCTGATAATGCTAATTTAATTAATGATATTGCGGCTGATAACAATAATAATATTCCAATAAATAGTAAGTTAAATGAAGTAAGTGAAATAAATAGCGTAAATAGGTTAAATGTAGAAGCATCAAGCAATATAGCACCTGCTAGAAATGTTGAAAATGTTAATGTTGCAAACATTTCTAACAGTTCTAACACAACAAATATTTCACCTAACAAATCTTTTGAGTTTATTCCGCCTCCTCCGCCTGAGCCAAAAAAGCCTTTAGGAGAAGTAGTTGCGGAAAACATCAATACTATTTTTGCTGTTAGTGCAGCCTTGTTTGTTGGCGGAGTTGCTCTTTATTATCGAAATGAAATCTATCGCGGACTTACTCAACCTATAGTTCAAGCTGTTATTTTGATGCTTGTTACACTTGCTAGTTTAGTGTCAGGGACTGTGCTAGTACGTAAAACGGCTGAACACGTTGCAGGACGTGCTTTAAGTTTAACAGGTGCTTTACTTGTGCCAATAAATCCTTGGTTTTTAGTTCATTCTAATTTAATTGCTGACACTGGCCGAAGTTGGGTTTTAGGGCTGGCTTGTACTTTTCTTTATGGTTCAATAGCATATTTTCTAAGAGATAGCTTGTTTGTTTATCTAAGCTTAGTAACAGGACTTATTACTAGTTGGACGTTAGCTTATAAATTTGCAGGAAATGTTGCATCTACTAGCACTTATGCAGTTGTCTTAATGGTTTATAGCATTGTGTGTTTATTGGCTGAACAACATTTTAAGCCTGCTATCACAGAAACAGAGTTTTCAAGAGAAAAAATAGGTCGTCCATTCTTTCATTTTGCCCAAGTTGGTATAGCCTTAACCTTACTGTTTTATACTCCATTGATAGATTTACTTCCAAAAGAATTTATTGCTACTAAAAAGCATTTTGACCCAAGTTATAGTAGTCTGATGACGGTTTGGTTAGCCTTAGCCGCTACTTTTGCCTATGCTTATTCTAGCGTTATGCGACGGGCTAGCTACTTTGTTTACCTGGCTATAGCGGCTCTTTATTGGTCAGAAATCTCTTTATTCATTCATCTAAAAAGCTCTATAAGTAGTTTCTACTTGGTAATTGCTGGGACTACATTGCTTTTAGGAGTAATTGGACAAAGAACAAACTTAGAAGAATTTTATAATAAGCCAATAAGTCTATTTACTAGAGTAGTTGGAGAGATTTATTTAGTTATTGCTATAGTCTTTTTACTTTTTGCTATTTCTGCTAGTTGGACAACAATTTTGGCTTTTGTTTTAGTAGCCATAATGTTTCAAGCAAAATTAAATAACTTATCAAGCGAGCAAATAACTTATAGAGTCGCTCTTTTATCTTTAGTTGCTTACATTTTATCTTTGACCAACTTAGCCTTAGACAAAGATATCTTCTTGATTCTACTGCCAAGTATTTCTGTTGTAGCACTGGTGCTAAGTTACCAACTAGAAAAAGCTGATCAAAGTTCTTTAAGCCTTGCTTGGCAAAAAGTTTCTTTGCTTGTTGTGACAATTTCAATTTATAAACTTGCTCAAATGTCTATTAGCAAAGACTTTGACTATTTAACCTTAGCAATTTTTTGGCTAGAAATAGCATTAATTTTTGCTGCTCTTAGCTATCAACTTAAGGAAGAAATCTACAAAACTTTATTAGCAATCTTTTCAACTAGCTTAATGGTTATTACTTATAGTCTTGTATTAGCCAAATATGATTATCTAAATCGTCAGGAAACAATTGTAGCTTTTGCCTTACTAGCTTTTGCCTATTTTGCAATTTCTCAAAGCAATTTCTTATGGCAAGCAATGAAAGACGCTTTTTCTTATCTATCTACAGTTTTAAGCTCTGCTCTTTTAGTTTACTGCTCATACTTAAGTTTAGAATTAGTTGTAGATAGCAAAGATGTTGTTTTTGCTATGCCCATTGCCCTAACCCTAGCTTTAATTGGTGCAAAGGAGTTTTTACACTTAAAAGGACAACAAAATACCTTGCATTCCATCTTGTTAGGTGTAATTGGAATAATTTTTATTCCTAACTTATTAGTAGTACTCAACATTACTAGCTATAAATCACTGTTTATTGCTTTAGCTACCTTGGCAATTGGTTATTTAATTATTGCTAAACAGCTAGAAACACGAGAGATAAGAAAAGGAATTTATGCTACTTTTGAAGTTTTAGCTAATTTAGTAATAATAGTTAGCGGACTAGGCTTTTTAGCTGTTGGTTATAGTTTTTCCACCGACCAATTTTCATTTTTTACAACTTTAGGATTTTTGCAAATAGTTCTATTTTATGGACTTGGAACTTATTTAAGTAATGATCAAAAGCTTTCCCAAGCCTATAGCCATTTTACTTTTAGTGCTTTACTTGTAACTACTTGTCTTTTTGGCAACTATTGTGGACTAAAAAATTGGGGAGATTTAGCCGCAATTCTTATGCCTGTTCTAATGCTTTATTTAGTGGCAGATACTTTCTTAAGTAAAACTAAGTTTGTTGGAGCAAGCGCGGTTGCTCAAGTTGCACAACCTTTAGTAATAGCTTTAGGTTTATGGTCAGGGTTTTTTAGAACTACAACTCATATTGCTACAGCCTTCTTTTTTGCGGAAATTGCTGCCTTTTATCTTTTAGCTACAATAATTAGAAAACAAGTTGTTAATTTTTATATTGCTCAAGTAGCTATAGCTATTACTCTCTGGAAATTACTGCAATATGCAAATGTTGAAACTAGCTACTTTATGATATTTTATGCAATCTATGGTGCAGCACTGTTTTATATAGAAAATCAAACAAGGGATAAATACCAATGGCTTAACCAAGCAATAAGCAATTCTGCTAATGGAGTGTTAGCTTTTACTTTACTAGGGATAACATTTCAAAGCGTTTCTTCACTAGAATTAAATGATCCTAACTTGACACCTTATCTAGTGTCTTTACTAGTAATTACAGGGATTTTTGCACTACTTTCAACTAAACTTGAAAACCAAACTCTTAAGCAATTTTACAAAATATCTACTTTCTATTTAGGAGGGCTAACTTACCTAACTTTAGGTATTAGGTTAGGTTATGACCTTTTAACACAAACCGAGTTTTACAGTTTACCTATTGGAGCAGTAATTTTATGGGCAGGCTACTCAGCTAAGAAGAAATCTGAAAAAATTGGAGATTTTTGGCTAGCTCTTGGTGCTTTATTTTGGGTATTACCAACAATGCTTCATGTGATGAACTATCGCTTTATTGCTGAGCAATCTGCTTTAGAATATGACTTTATGCTATTGCTATGTTCCTTAGTGCTAATTTTAGGTGGTATTTTACTACAAATGAAAACACCTGTTTTTATTGGGGGAGCAAGTTTTCTAACAACGATAGCCATAATAGTCTTTAGCGTAGTTCAATGGGAGCAACAATGGTTATCTATAGTTATGATTTTACTTGCAGTTATTGTTTTTGTGTCTGCCTGGGCTATACATTATCGCTATAAACATCATCAAGCGCAGTCGACAAATATAAGTTAACTGAGGTTTGATAATGACAAATAAAAAAAGTAAAGCTCCTTTTAGCTCTAAATTATATTTGCCTAAGCTTGAGCAAGAGCCTAAAACTATTTTTGATTACTTAATAGTTAGATTTCCATATCTTGAAGCTGAAATTTTAGCTTCAAGAATTATGGAAAAAGAGCTTTTTCTTGCTGATAACAGCGCAATAACTTTATCAACTCCTTACAAAGCAGGACTAACAGTTTTTTATCATCGTGCGACTGATAAAGAAGAAATAATTCCATTTCAAGAACAAGTTATTTTTGAAAATGATGAAATTTTAGTAGTTGATAAACCTCCGTTTCTTCCTGTTACTCCATCAGGAAAATATGTTAATGAATGTCTCTTATCTCGTCTAATACATAAATATGATTACAAAGAGCTTACTCCAATTCATCGCCTTGATCTTGAAACTTCTGGGTTAGTATTATTTTCTAAAAATAAGCAGACCAGACATTTATATCATCAGCTATTTCAAAATAGAGAAGTAACTAAACAGTATTATGCAGTTTGCCAAGTTAACAATTGCCAAGATTTAGAAATTGGCAATAAATGGACAATTGCAAACCGAATTATTACGGGTGAACCTTGGTATAGAATGAAAATTATTGAAGGCGAAGCAAATTCTATAACAGAAGTGCAACTAATTGATTATAAAGAAGAAAAAGCCCTGTTTTTATTGACTCCAATTACAGGAAAAAAGCATCAATTAAGGCTTCATTTAACAAGTTTAGGGTTTAATATCTTAAATGATTCACTATATCCAGAAATAACCAATGCGAATTTAGACTATTCTAAGCCTTTGCAACTATTAGCCTACCATTTATCATTTAAGAATCCTTTAACAAATCAGGAAATTAAGTTTTTTTCAGAGCAAAAACTAAATTGGTAAAAATTATTTGTAAACCTACTTGTTTTTCTAATCTAAAGTTGTAGTATTGGTTACCTCCATTGTGATTTTTTATCAAAATATAATTTTTGTTGATTAACAATATTACTCTATTATTTTCAATAGTATAATGTGTGGAAAGGTCTAAGTTAATGAGAAGTAAAAGCTTATTGTTAATACTATTTTGCTTGATATACTCTTTTACTTATAGTTCTGTTTTAGCTCAAAGTGGTTCAACAACAGGTACTATTGTTGGAACAGTCAAAGATCCACAAAATGCACTGATAGCAGGGGCAACAGTTACTCTTACAAGAATAGAAACAAATTCTATTCGCGCTTTTGAAACAAATGAAGAAGGGGTATTTCAACAAGTTCAATTACCTCCTGGTAGTTATGAAATGACTATCTCTGCACCGGGCTATAAACAGATTAAGACCAAGTTTGAACTTACTATTGGCTCAACTATTTTGTCAGAAGTCGAATTGCCATTAGATAGTGCTACAAATGAAGTTATAGAAGTTAGAGCCGATAATATTTTTAGGGAAGTAAAGACTGAAAGTAGTAACAATAATGATCTTTCTCGAATTAGTGGACTGCCAATAAATCGAAGAGATTTTTTAGATTTTGCATTAACTTCTCCTAGAGTAGTTTTTGATCGTGTTCCAAATCAAGGAATTTTTTCTACATCAGGACTTTCATTTAACGGTCAATCGGGCAGATTCAATAATGTTACTATTGATGGGCTTGATAACAATGATGTTAATCAAGGTGCTGTAAGAGCAACATTTAGTCAGGAAGCTGTTCAAGAATTTCAAGTTGTTTCTGATGGTTATTCTGCCGAGTTTGGCCGGGCTTTAGCTGGGATAGTTAATATTGTTACTAAAACCGGCGGAAATGATTTTCATGGAAGTTTATTTTTCTTAAACCGTAATGACAAAATTAGCGCGCGAAATACTTTTGATAAACTCCGTTCTCCTTATTCACAATACCAATTTGGAGCTACTTTAAGCGGGCCGATAAAACGTGATAAAGCCTTTTTCTTTAATTCTTTTGAACGCTTAACTATTAAACAAAATAACATTGTTACTATTTCTGATGACACTGTTCGGGCAGCACGCAACTTAAATTACTTTTTAGGTAATGGCAATCAACCTTTTTCTGTTGGAACTACTTCTTTTTTAAGTCGTGTAGATGTTCGAGTTAATGAAAACGATACATTTTGGGTTCGTTACAACAATAGTTATACTTATGATGGTGGTTTTGAACCCTTTGGAGATTTAAGAGATAGAACTAGTGGTGGTATCTTAAATGTAGATGACAACACAGTTGCTTTTAATAATACTTACGTTAGTGCAGCACTTAACTTAGTTAATGAGACTAGATTTCTTTATAGTCGGCGTAATCAAGGGACTTTACCTGTTAGTGATGATGCAGGGGTACAGCTACTTACTCCTGAAGGAAATGTTTCTTTTGGACATAATAATTTTGTTCCTGAATTTAACTCACAGCGAGTTTATCAAATAGTAAATAATGTGTCCTTAACTAGAGGCAGGCACCAAATTAAGTTTGGAGCAGATTTTACTTCCATAAGAAGAATACCTCAAAGTGAACCCGCCTTATTTCCTGATGGTTTTGGAGTATTTACTAACTTAGATTTTGCTGCCCTTTTAAGTACACCAGGACTACCTTCTTTAACAGGTCTTCAAAGCTTTGACCCTAGTTTACGTACACCAGAACAACAAGCTTTTCTTACCTTTTTGTCATCAGCTATACCAGGGCTTCCCGCAGGGTTAAATCTTGCTCAACAATCCATTCCTATAACTTTTTTACAAGGTTTTGGAGATAGGGCTATAGAAGTAACACCTAAGATTTTTTCTACCTTTGCTCAAGATGATATTCGAGTAAAACAAAACTTAATAGTAAAACTTGGGCTACGTTATGATATTACTAGGGTTAACTTTACTCCTAGTAACAGCGGTAATTTTAGCCCTCGTATTTCAATAGCTTATAAACCAACAAAACTGCCTCGTGTAAATGTTCGTGCTTCTTATGGTTTGTTTTTCGCTTTACCTTTTACTAGAGCAACCGTTAGTTCTCGATCTAGTGAAATTGGCTCAAGCCTTTTGTTTGTTCCTTTTCCCTTTTCTGCAATCCCTTTCTCTTTGCCAAAACATAAATTTGCTTCAACAAATCAAATACCTCCAAATCTTTCTTTTATTCCTCAACTTAATTTGTCTACCCAATATCAAAAAGACTTAAAGAGCAGTTATTCACAACAACTTACAGTAGGGTTTGACTACTTAATTGCTAATAACACAGTAGCAGTAGTTTCTTATAATTTTGTTAGAGGTATTAGATTATTTTCATTACGTGATATAAATCCTGTAGTAAGCCCAATACCAGGCGATCCTTTAACAAGTATGATTGTTGGTCGAATAGATAAGACACGAGGTTCTGTACTACAATTTGAGTCGGCTTTTGATAGTTATTATCATGCTTTTTCAATTGGAATTAATCGCAGTTTTACTAGAAAATTAAACTTCCTGGCTCATTACACTTTTTCTAAAGGTATAGATAATGTTGCAGACTTTAATTCTGTAGTAACAGATAGAGCTAACGATCCGCTAAGTCCTGGTAATGAAAGAGGTCTTTCACTCCAAGACATACGCAACCGATTTGTTTTATCAAGCATTTGGAGATTGGATTATACCCAAAATCCATACCTAAAAGATTTTGAACTTTCAACAATCATTAGCCTTAATACAGGTCGCCCATACAATTTGCTAGCAAGTGTAGACCTTAATCAAAATGGTGATGGAGGTCTTTCAGATCGTCCAACGGCTTTAGGTCGCAATGTTGGCCTTACACCAGGTTTTGCAACTGTTGATATGCGCTTAACACGCAAAATAACTTTTAATGAAAAATATCAACTTCAAGCTTTTATTGAAGGTTTTAATATGTTTAACCGAGTCAATATTAACCCTAATTCCATTGATCGTACTTTTCCACCAAATGCCCAAGGCGGCTTTAATCTACCACCACAAGAAAATGGACGCTTTATTGTTACTCCTGACAGGTTTCGAGGAGCTTTTGCACCTCGCCAATTTCAATTTGGGTTTCGCTTTGCTTTCTAAAAAGCTTCTAAAAATCGTCTAAAGGTTTTTCTAAATTTTTCTAACACAGTATTTATTACTGTGTTGGAAAAATTTTAGGAAAGAAGAAATTTTGCTTCTTTAATAGAAAAATAAATCTGTTAAAATCTCTATCCACACTTAAAAATTAATCCATAAAATTTATTCTGAAATAAGGAGGTAAAGTAATGATGGCAATAAACTTGCCTACTGTAAGGGCATGGTTTTTTTTAGCACTATTTTTTCTTAGTCCAGCATTAGTTTGGGCTTTTGATACTACTGGCACAATCACAGGTGTAGTCACTGATTCAAGTGGCGGAGCAATTGGAGGCGCGCAAGTCATAGTTCGCAATGTTGGGACTAATTTAACTCGTGAAACTGTTACTTCAGAGGCAGGAGTATTCCAGGTTGCTCTCCTTCCTGTAGGGGAATATGAAATAACTGTAGAAGCAGATGGCTTTACTAAAGTACAAACTAGAGCCATTTTGCAAATTAATCAGGTAGTTCGGACAGATTTTAATTTAATGATTGCTAGTGTAAGTAATGAAGTTATTGAAGTTAATGCGTCTGATGCTGTAGCTTTAATTACAGTAGATAACTCAACACAATCTACTGTAATTGATAATAAAAAAATAGTTGATCTTCCATTAAATGGCCGTAATTTCTTGCAACTAGGGGCTTTAATTCCAGGTGTTGCATCGGCTGTTGGTGGTGGTGGAGCAGAAGGAGCCACAGAGTCAGGAGCTTTTTCTGTTGGTGGTCAAAGAGACAGAGCCGCTAATTTTTATATTGACGGAACTGACAACAACCAAATTATTAACAATAACTCATCTGCAACAGCTAGCGTTGATGCAATACAAGAATTTACCATTTTAACTAGCACTTTTAGTGCTGAATATGGGCGTAATTCTGGGGCTGTAATTAATGTTGTTACTAAATCAGGTACAAACCAAGTACATGGCACATTATTTGAGTTTTTAAGAAATGACAAATTTGATGCTAGCAATCTTTTTGATAATGCTGCTGGTCAACCTAAACCAAAGTTTCGTAATAACCAATTTGGGTTTACTTTAGGTGGGCCAATTGTTAAAGACAATACATTTTTCTTTATTAACTATGAAGGTCAACGTACCCGAGTTGGAAACACTATTTTTACTAATGTTCCAACAATTTTAGAAAGACAAGGTTCTTTTATTGATCCAAGCACAGGTCGTCCAGTAAGAGTTATGGTTGATCCTGTTAGCGCACAATTATTAAATTTCTTTCCCTTACCTAATGCTAACACTCAATTTGGAAATTATGTTTCTTCTGAAATTATTAGTTTACGTAGGGATAATGCTATTGCCAAAATTGACCAAAAACTAGGCCCAAATGACCAACTTAGTTTTCGATATTTGATTAATGACCGAGATACTTTAACACCTGTTATGTCAACCTCTGGTAATGCACAATCTTCATCTCAAGTACCAGGTTTTGGTACTTCTATTATTGCTCGGGTTCAAAATATTTCTTTAGCAGAGACACATGTTTTTTCTAGTAATGCCGTTAATGAATTTCGCTTTGGCTATAATCGCTTTGTAGATGTACAGTTAGGAGTAGATACTACTAATCCTGCTACAATTGGACTGCCTAATAACAATATGTCTGTTTTAGGTAAAGGACTACCACAAATTTTAATTTCTGGTATTTCTGGAATAGGTAATTCTAACCTATTTCCTTTTACTGACAACCTGCAAACATATCAATTTATTGATAATCTATCTTTTTCTCGTGGAAGACATAATTTTAAGACGGGTGTAGATATTAGAAAAAACCATGTTGATGGGGGTGAGGATTTTAGTTTTGCAGGAACAATTATTTTTGATGGTTCCCAATCAGGCATAAGTGCAACTGCTGATTTTATCCAAGGTACACCACAAAGTGCTTTTATTGGACGTGGCTTTACTTTTCCAAAAATCCGCTTAAATAATTATTACTTTTATTTTCAAGATGACTTTAAGTTTAACTCTCGTCTTACAATCAATGCAGGGTTGCGCTATGAGTTAAACACCGTTCCAACAGCTTTTAAACGGTTATTTAATTTTACAACTAGCCGAGGAATCTTTGGCGAATCACTCTATGAAGGCGATCATAACAACTTTGCTCCACGTATTGGGTTTGCTTACAATTTTGGAGATAATAAAACAGTTATTCGTGGGGGTTTTGGTGTTTTTTATGATCTGCCTTTCCAAAATACTACTTTTAACTTAACTTTTAATCCACCTACTAGCACAATGCTATTTAACTTTGGCCCGTTTCAACCTGGTAGGTTAGGAAGTATTTTTAGTGATACTAGTTTGGATCCATCTGGCCCAGGCTTTGTCACTATTGACCCTAATTTCCGTAATCCTTACAGCCTTCAATATAATTTAACTTTTCAAAGAGAACTTCCCGGAGAAATTGCTTTTGAAATAGGCTATGTTGGCACACGTGGCGTTAAATTAATTGGTGCGCGGGATGTTAATCAAGCTCAATTTTTCCCTGGTGCAAGTGGTGACGATATTTTTGATCGTCGTCCTACTCAACTATCTGGCCTAGATTTTGGTGTTGGTGGGGCTGATATTGTTCAAGAACAAGAATCAATGGGGTCATCTGTTTATAATTCATTACAACTAAAAGTTGCTAAACGCTTTAACAATGGCTTAAGCTTTCTTGGGGCTTATACTTACTCAAGTTCTATTGATAATCTTTCAGATATTTTTGGGTTTAAGGGAAGTGCTGCTATTCCTCAAAATTCAAATGATTTACGCTCTGAACGCGGGTTTTCTCCTTTTGATATTCGACAACGTTTCACTATAAGTTATAGCTATGAACTTCCATTTGGTAAAGGAAAACGCTTTTTTGCTAATGCTAGTGCTTTAGCTGATAAACTGCTTTCTAATTGGCAAATGAACGGCATTGTTACTTTACAAAGTGGTCAACCATTTACAGTATTTTTAGGTATAGACCAAGCTTTAACAGGTAATCTTTTTGGTGAACAACGGCCAAATGATGTACCTGGTGCCTTTATTCAAACTGATGATGGACGAGTTGTTTTAGCTTCAAATCTGCTAAATTCGGATGGATCTCCTAATTTTGCAGCACTTCAAAGGGCTGGCGTAATTCCTGCACCAGGACAATTTGGCTCACTTGGACGTAACACTTTTAGAGGGCCAAATTATGAAAACTTTGACTTTTCTTTAACCAAACGCACAGCTTTTACAGATAGCACTGCACTAGAATTTCGTGCAGAGTTCTTTAACCTGTTTAATCATCCTGCGTTTGCATTACCAGATAATAATCTTAGTTCTCCTACTTTTGGACAATTTTCCCGTACACCTGATGTTGCTGCTGGCTCTCCTAAAATTGCTAGTGGTTCACCTCGTGTAATCCAATTTGGATTAAAGTTAATTTTTTAGCTATAGATTTGATACAAGGCTGTTGCTAATAACGCTATTATTAGCAACAGCCTTAGAATATTTATAGGGAGTTCGCTTAATGAGTTCAACTAATGAGCCTTGGCAAATACAAATTGATGACCAAATTTATCAAGCTGATGATGAACTCTTAAAAATTTGGTTGATAGAAGGAAGAATTAAACCAACTGATAAAATTAGAAAAACTAATCAAGAATGGCTAGAAATTGCTCAGGTTTTAGTAATACAGCCAGCTAAAAAAGCTAACCCTATACCTAGTCATACAGCTAATGCTACAGCTAGTGCTATAACTAATCCTACAGCACCAGCAAATATTGCTGTTACTAATAATTCATCAGAGCCAAAACAAGTTGAGAAAATAGTCCCAAACCCTAGCCTAGAAACAGAAGTTAGCCGAAAAGTTGCAATACTAGAACCAATTTTTTATCGTCCAGAAAATTGGCAAAAATACTCAAAAATTGATTGCCAAAACCATCAAGATGTAATTCCTGCTTATGTTTGTCCAGAATGTGGAGCTAGTTTTTGCCAAGGTTGTGCAAAAGATCATTTAGTAGGTGGAGGTTATAATAAAGCTTGTCAATGTCAATTTTGCGGTGCTTTATGTAGAGCTTATCCAGAAGTTAGAGAAAAAATCTTACTTTTATTAGAACAAAACTCAAAATCTAGCCTCTCAGACTTAAAAATAGCTTTTCTTTATCCTTTTGGCGTTGGTATGGCACCAATAGCAGCTTTTATTGTTGCCCTAACAATAGGTGGATTTGCTTTTCCTTTTTTTATAGGAATAGGTATTTTACTTAGAGCTATTACTACTATTACTAGAGATGTTGCATCAGGAAATATTAAGGCTAATCCCTTGGGTTTTGACTATAGTTCTTTTTTTACAGAGGTACTTTCCTTTGGAGCATTGGGATTTGGGGTAATTTTAATTAGTTTTTCTCCAATGTTTGCTTTATGTTTTGGGGAGCTAAAAATCTTTGCTATTTTAATGCCGTTAGCAGTGATTTGGGGATTTTTTTATTATCCTATTGCTTTACTAGTTGCAGGTGTAACAGAAAGTTTTGCTTCTGTTATTAATCCTGTGCTTGGTTTTGAAACCGTTAAACGAATAGGTAAAGGCTATTACAAACACTTTCTTTATTTACTAGCATTACAATTACCAACACAGATCTTTGCTTTTTTGGTTGCTACTTTACTTATTGAAGGATCAAAAAGTGCTAGAGCATTTCTTAGCGTCTTTATAATACTAATGTTTGTAGGTTTAATCTTTGCTGCACCGATTTTTTATACAAATTCTGTAATGGCTGCTTTAATTGGTCGGGCTATTTTTAAGTCTGCTGATAGATTAGGAATTCGTACTAATGCAACTACTAAGCTTTAATAAAAGCTTAGAGTGCTTGAAAGTTAGTAGTTTAGAACTTAATATTTGATAAGTTTTTAGTTTATTAATCAAAAAGTAAGTTTTTAGGAGAAACTAAAAGTGTCTGAGAGAGAAGCGCAAACTCTATTAAAATTTATTCTTTCTCAATATCAAAATAGAGTGATGCTTCAGAGTTATACTTCAAAAACTTTGGTTGACTGTTGCGCTATTTTGTCGGAAATTGTCCCAGAATTAAACTTATCTCCATTAGTTGTTTTAGGAACTAGTAATTGTGCTGATAGAAAACAGCTATTAAATGCTTGCCGACCTGCTTTAGAATCAGCACAAAAAACTTTTATTTTATATCATCAAGAATTTCCTATTATTTCTGAAAAAAGCTGGGGAATATTTTTAGATAAAGAAGATAATTTATTAACTGATTGGTTTTTAGCTGTTCTGACTCCAGAAGTCGCTTATTTAGTTGTTGCACAAACAAATTTTGACTCAAACGAAATCCCTGTTTTACTTTCTTATGACCGAGAAATAGTCAAAGAAACAATTAGTTGGTTAAGCGATCAAATTTCTAATGAAGATAAAGAAAAACTTACTACAAACTTAGAAGAAATAGAAAAAATAAGTGTTAATGCTGCTCAAAGAGAAGCCTGTCTAGTAAAAGTTTTAGAAAAAGTTACTTTTAATCTTAATCGCGCTCCTAATGAATATGAACGCATTGCCCAAGAGATGGAAACAACCCTCTATAAACTAGCTCTTACAAATAGCGAACTAGCTTTGCTTAATAGAATGCTTGAGCTAATTAGCCGTTCATTAGATACTAAGGAAATCTATCAGGGGGTACTTAATGCAGTAGAAGTTGTAGACTTAGAGTCAGTAATTATACTTTTATTAGGCGAAGATAGAAAATTTTATATAGATTTTAATAGCGGCATAGATAAAAAATTTAGTGAACATATTTCTAATATGTTCACTAGTATGTTTGCTGACAGAGCATTGCCTAGTGAATTAGAAATAGTATATACAGAAGAAAGAGTAAAAGATTTTCCAGTAATTGAAAATGTAGTTAAAAGTACAGGAGTTCGCACGGTAGTTGTTATTCCGCTTCGTAGTCGTAACTCTACTATTGGCTTAATGCTATTAACATCTAGTTCTCGTCGGATTTTTTCTAGCGAAGACCAGCGGCTTTTAAGCAGTATTGGTTCACAAGTAGGAATTGCTATTGAAAGTGCAATACTTTATGAGAAATCCCAGCGTTTAGCGCGTCAAATGGGAGCGTTATTTGAAGTTGGTAAAACTATTAGCTCACATTTAGAAATTAGTCCACTACTAGCTTCTATTGCTGAAAATGCTGGAAAGCTTTTAGATGCTGAACATACATTAGTTTCAATAGTATTTTCTGACAAGCAAAGTAATAAAATGGACACAATGGCTGAATGGAGCTTAAACGGCCAATCAAGAGCCGTTAGTCTAGCTAAATATGTGCAAAAAGACAGCTTAGCCCAAGATATAGATCAAGATGGTAGTAATGATGCTTCATTAATTAGCTTTCCCATTTTTGTAAAAGATCGATCCTCTTCACAACCTCGGTTATTAGGCACTTTTTGTGCGTCAAGAGATGCTAAAAGCAATCGACCTTTTACACAATCAGACCTGGATTTACTTCATAACTTAACTTCACAAGTTTCTATTGCTGTAGAAAATGCAGAACTCTATGCCAAAATCTTAGCTGCTAATGAACAGTTAAGAGAAGCTATCCGCTTAAAAGATGAGCTAGTTTCAATGGTAGCTCATGACTTTCGTTCTCCTTTAACTTCTATACAAGCTTTTAGTGAACTACTTCAAGACCGCGTTTCAGATGAGGGAGTAAAAAAACACCTGGCTATCATTAACCGTCAATCTAAACATTTGGCTTCTTTGGCTGCTGACACTTTAACTATGTCCAGGTTAGAATCAGGAAACTTTCCTTTAGACTTTAAGCCCTTTAAGGTTAATGAACTTCTTACTTCTTTGATGGAAACTCGCACAGTGGATTCAAAAATTGACCTAAAATTTGAATTTTTAGAACAAGAGATTGAAATTTGGGGCGATGGTCGCCGAATTTATGAAGTAATTGATAACTTAGTTGGTAATGCTATTAAGTATTCTCCTGATGGTGCATATGTTCGGGTTAAAGTTGGGCAAATAAACGAAGGGGTGCAAATTTCAATTATTGATAGAGGTATGGGAATAGCACCTCATGATATGTCAAAATTATTTCAAAAATTTAGTCGTTTAGATAGCGCACGACAACGCCAAATTGCTGGCACTGGCCTTGGGCTTTATATTTGTCGAGCTTTTATAGAAGCTCATGGTGGGCAAATTTGGGTTGATAGTGAAGTAGGCAAAGGATCAGCATTTCATTTTATCCTACCAAAACAAAAAATTTCTGCTAATGAAACAAATCATTGAAAAACAACAAGATAATATTCTTATTCAGACCAACTCTATTAAACTTATTTTAATGGACTGCGATGGAGTATTAACAGACGGACAAATTATTTTACTACCTGATGGAGAGGAAATAAAAAATTTTCATGTTTTAGATGGTCAAGGTGTTGCTTTAGCCAAACAAGCAGGTCTAAAAGTAGGTGTTATTTCAGGCCGTCAATCAAAAGTGCTAACTAGACGGGCAAAAGAAGGCAGTTATGATTTTCTTTTTGACAAAGTGAGCAATAAACTAGCTGTATATGAAAATTTACTAGTAGAAACAGGATTAAAAGACTATGAAATAGCTTTTATTGGCGATGACTTACCAGACCTTGCTATTATGCGTCGTGCAGGTTTAGCTATTGCGGTTGCTAATGCAGTTGATGAAGTTAAAGATCAAGCAGATTTGATAACTACTCGTTTAGGTGGTCAAGGAGCCGTTAGAGAAGCTATTGAATTTATCTTAAAATCCCAAGGTCTTTGGCAAGAACTAATAAATAAATATTAAATTAATTTAGCGAGGGGGCTTTCTAATGACAGCATTGTTAGCAAATAGCCTTACAGAAAATGTAAAGCGTACAAAACTAGAAAATGGACTAACTGTTTTAACTAAAGAAGTACATACAAGACCAATAGTTGCCGCTATGATTTGGTATCGTGTTGGGGCGCGCGACGAGGAGTTAGGCCAAACAGGTAAATCTCATTTTTTAGAACATATGCTGTTTAAGGGAACAAATAAATATAAAAAAGGCGATATTGACCTAATCACTATGCAAAATGGTGGTAGAAATAATGCTTTTACCTGGCTAGACTTTACAGCTTATTATTTTACTTTTGCTAGTGATCGTTGGGAAATTGCACTTGAAATAGAAGCCTCTCGTATTCGGGACACACTTTTTGCCCCTGAAGAATTTACATCCGAAAAACAAGTAGTTATTGAAGAGTTGCAAATTGGTCAAGATGGGCCTTGGGATGCTTTAGAAGAAGAAGTTTGGGCTACAGCTTTTCGCCAACACCCTTATCATAATCCTACTGTAGGCTGGGTTGAAGATCTGCTTGGTGCAAGCGTAGATGATATGAAGGACTATTATGATAAGTGGTATCACCCAAGAAATGCTACTATTGTTCTAGTTGGAGATTTTCAGACAGAAAAGGCTATAGAAAAAGTTACAAGTTTATTTGGTCAAGTTCCTGCTGGCCCTGATCCTATTCGTAAAAAAATAGTTGAACCACCACAAAAAGGAGAGAAACGAGTTTCTGTAGTAAAACCTACACCAGTAGAACGCCTAATGATAGCCTTTCATGCTCCAGAAATTGGACATCCTGATTCTTATCCGCTACAAGTTCTGTCAATGATTTTGTCGGCTGGCCGACGTTCACGCCTTTATCAAAGACTCCAAGAAGAAGATCGCTCAGTAACTTATGCCCGTAGTTCTTATAATGATCATATTGACCCTACGTTATTTTACTTTCAAGCAGAGCTTAAACCAGGTAAAAAACTAGCAGATGTTGAAGCTAGCATTTTAAGCGTACTTGAAAACTTAAAAGAATCTTTAGTTTCTGAACGTGAGCTAGAAAAAGCACGTCGTCAAATCCAATCTAATTTTATTTTAGGAAATGAAGATGTATTAAACCAAGCTACACTTCTAGGGCAGTTTGAAACCATTGGCTACCAATTAGAAGAAAAAGAAAAAGGTTATGAGTATCTAAGCCATTATCTATCATATGTTAACAATGTTACGGCTGAAGAAGTTAGACGAGTTGCAAGAGAATATTTTACTGAAAAAAATCGCACTGTCGGCCATTTAATAGCTGATAAAAATAATGTTGCAGATGCTGTAACTACTGATGAAACAATAGAATCTACCTTAGTTCCTGGTGCTGTAGAAAAAGCACTAAATAAAACTAAAACGGCAAGTATTTATAATAATGTAGCATTTCGATCACATCTAGATAATTTTGAGCTTTTAACCCAATTAACCAAACGAGCAGATACACAAACTTACACACCAGCTTTAGATATTGAGCGAGTAGTTTTAGATAATGGGATGGTGTTATTACTAGGAGAAAGTCATAATATTCCAGCTATTTCAATTAATGCAATGGTTAATGCTGGTGCGCGTTATGAAGTTGATGAAAAAGCAGGACTGGCTTCTTTGCTTGGAGATATGCTAGACGAAGGCACTAAAACAAAAGATGCACAAATGCTTGCAGAAGCAATTGAACAGGTAGGCGGACACTTGCAAACCTTTGGCGGGTATGGTCAAAGCGGGGTGTCGGTTACGGTTTTAACTCCAGATCTGGATTTAGGGCTAGAACTAGCAGCAGATGTAATGATAAATAGCACAATTCCTAAAGAACGCTTTGAACAGCAAAAAGACCGTCGTCTGGCTCAAATTAAAAGCCGGGAAGATGACCCTAGAGTTATAGCGTCCGATACTTTTAATGAACTTGTTTACACAGGACACCCAGCGCATAAACCCAGGCTTGGTTATGAACATACAGTTGCTAATTTAACTGTTGAAGATATGCTAGAGTTTTATCATAAATATTTTATTGCTAATAACTCTACAATAGCAATTGTAGGCGATATTAATAAATCAGAGATTAAGGAAAAAGTTTCTCAAGCCTTTTCTAAGTGGAAAATTGATTCAGATTTTAAGTTGCCAAATGTTCCAGAAATCCAGCGTCAAACTATTCCAATTAAACAATTTATTAACAAAAATAAAGAGCAAATAAATGTATATTTAGGACACTTGGGAATTAAGCGCAATCACCCAGATTATTATCCTTTAGTAGTTATGGATACAATTTTAGGTAGTTCCCCTGGTTTTACTTCTCGAATCCCTAAAATACTACGTGATGAACAAGGACTAGCCTATAGCACATTTAGCAATATTACTGGCTCAGCGGGGCTTGATCCTGGTCGTTTTGTTGCTTATATTGGCACATCTCCAGAAAATCTACGTCTTGCAACTGATGGAATGATGAAGGAAATTTACCGGATCCGTGAGGAAGCGGTTAGCCCAAGCGAGCTAAAAGATGCTATTGACTACTTAACAGGAAGTTTTGTTTTTCACTTTGAAACCAATGCTCAAATAGCTGCTTTTATGGTAGAGGCAGAAGTCTTTCAACTAGGTTTTAATCTTTTAACTGATTACCCTACACAAATTCGCGCAGTTACTATTGAGGATGTCCAAAGAGTTGCAAAAGAGCATCTTGACCCTGAAAACATGACATTAATAGTGGTTGGCCCAATTGATGAAGAAGGCAAGAGCAAAAAATAAAGGTTATTTTATGCAGAAAGAAACAGATTTTGTTGTAATTGGTAGCGGGATTGCTGGGCTAAGAGCCGCAATTGGACTAAGTGAAGGGGGAAGTGTTGTTGTTTTAACAAAAGACCGGGTTAGTGAATCAAACACAGAATATGCTCAAGGTGGAATTGCTGTAGTTTTAAGTGATGATGATCAGATAGAACTTCACTTTCAGGATACTTTAGAAGCAGGTGCAGGGCTTTGTGACAAGGCTGCTGTTAGAGTACTAGTTGAAGAAGGCCCAAAATACATTACAGAGCTAATTAACTGGGGAACAAGTTTTGATAAAGAGGCAGGTAAGCTTCTATTTACTAAAGAAGCTGCTCATTCACGGCACCGAATTTTACATGCTCATGGTGATTCAACAGGACGTGAAATTGTTCGAGGTTTACTTGCTCATGCTCGTACAATTGAAAAAATTAAAATTATCCCTCATGCCATCACACTTGACTTAATTACTAATGAGGATCAAGTAGTTGGAGTTAAATATTTAGATATAGAAAATCATCAATTATGTCATATTTATGCTAAAGCAATTGTGCTAGCAACAGGCGGAGCAGGACAGCTTTATATTCATACAACTAATCCAGATGTTGCAACTGGTGACGGTATTGGGATGGCTTATCGTGCTGGAGCAAAGATAGCCGACATGGAATTTGTTCAATTTCACCCTACAGCCTTAAATGTTGCGGGCGCACCTAATTTTTTGCTTTCTGAAGCAATGCGGGGAGAAGGCGGTTATTTAATTAATAGCGAAGGTAATCGCTTTATGACTAATTATGATGAACGTGAAGAACTTGCACCTAGAGATATTGTTAGTCGGGCTATAGTTTCAGAAATGAGAAAAACTGATTCTAAGACAGTTTACTTAGATGTAACTCACTTAAAATCTAGTTACTTAAAAGAACGGTTTCCCAAAATTTTTCTTACTTGCTTAAATTATAACTATGATATTACTAAAGATTTAATTCCTGTTAGCCCAGCAGCCCATTATATTATGGGCGGTGTACGTACTGACACTATGGGTAGAACTTCGCTTTTGGGGCTTTATTCAGCCGGTGAAGTTGCTTCAACAGGGGTACATGGGGCAAATCGCCTAGCTAGCAATTCTTTGTTAGAAGGTTTAGTATTTGGTGCTAGAGCCGCCGATGCTGTTTTAGAAGATAGTGATAAATTACTAAGTAAAATAGGACAAGAACCGTTAGAAAATAGTCCTGCTGATTATAAACTTAACCAAGCAATTCGAGGTGAGGTTAGCCAAATAATGTGGGAGCAAGTAGGTCTTATTCGAGATGCTACTAGGCTGGAAAAAGCAGTAAATAAACTAAATGAAATAGCTAAAGAATCTGTTAATTTATTGACACAAAATTATTTAAGCGTAGCTCAAGCAATTGCAAGAGCCGCATATTTTCGCCAAGAAAGTCGAGGAGGACATTACCGAGAAGATTTTTCTAAACGTAGCAACGATTGGGAATGTCACACAATCGATCAAATAAGAGAAGGGCTTTCAAAAGCAGCTTTAAGCTAGAAACATAAAATTTTCCTAACAACATAACTAAGCTATTTTATAGCTAAAACGTACTTAAGAGCATTAGCTGTTTTTGGCTTATGAATATGGTAAGATAAAAGCAAATTTTCTAATAAACTTTTGGCATTAAACTTTATCAATAATAAATACTTAAAAGATTTGGAAAAGAGGTTGCCCTATGTCTGTAGAACAGCTACTCAAAAGTGCCAAAGCACTAGGTGCGCAACAGATTTGTTTAGAAGCAGGAAAAACAGCTTTAATTTTGGTAAATGGTAATATTAAAGAGCTTACAAAAACACCTCTTACACCTTATGATATTTTTAAGCTGATTTCTCCAATAATGCCTGAAGAAAAAAAAGTTGCTTTAGTTGGACAACCTACCACAGAATTTACTTATAAACTTGAAGGAGCAACAGATTTTCAAGTTGTTGTATTAAAAGAAGCTAATGGGATTAAAGTTCTTTTTAGAGATAATAGCAATAAAAGTAATTCTGGTGATTTAGCTGCATCATTAACCGCTACACAACCATTTTCTAAATCAACAACACAACCTCTTGCGGCTGTTAATGCGCCACACATTGCACCACAGCCAGCAATGGCAGCAAATTTACCTCCCACAGTTGCTTTACCTGTAGCCAAACCAGTAATGGCCCAACCTGCTCAACCTGATACTGCTCCATTACCAGTACAAACAGCTAAACCAGTGATGGCCCAACCTGTTACAGCTAGCCCAGCTACAGCCAGTCCTGTAGCTAGCGCAGATGCTACAGCACTTTTGGATGAGCAACAACGAACAGCCTTAGCTCAAGGTCGTCCACCTGACCCACGACCACCTTTACCCACGCCTCCAAAAGCACAACCATTTGCAGCACTTCCAGCTATCCCTGCACCGTCTGTACCCATTGCTCCTGTATCGGCTGCCAGTGTGTTGTCTACTAGCGGTTCTATTACTGGGACAATGACGGGATTTAATCGCACGGGATTTGGCATTAATACGGAACGTCAAAAACTTAGACAAGATATAGATAAATTATTAGAACGAACATTAAAAATGCGTGGCTCCGACCTGCACATTGCTACAGGCGCACCCCCAATTGTTAGACGTTTTGGAACATTAATGCGTGTAGAGGGAGAAACTTTAGAAATAGAGAAAGCACGGGCAATAGTTAGGGAAATTTTAACTGATGAACAATTTCGCCAATTTGAAAAAACTGGTGACTTAGATTTTAGTTATGAAGTAATAGGTGTTGGTCGTTTTCGGGGAAATGTTCTAAGACAAAACCGAGGTATTGACCTGACTTTTCACGTTGTCCCAGCAGAAATTGTGTCTCCTGAAACTTTGGGACTGCCTCCCCTAGTTCGTGAATTAACACACTTTCATCAAGGATTAATTTTAATTACTGGGGCTGCTGGACAGGGTAAATCTACCACTATATCATCTTTAGTTGATGTAATTAACAGTGAGCGAGCTTTACATATTCTTACTGTAGAAGATCCTATAGAATTTGTACATCCTATTGATAAAAAAGCTATTGTTAATCAACGTGAAGTAGGACGACATACTAAATCCTTTGCTAATGCCTTGCGTGCAGCACTTCGTGAAGATCCAGATGTAATTGTAGTTGGAGAAATGCGAGATTTAGAGACAATTTCTTTGGCTGTAACTGCGTCTGAAACAGGGCATTTAGTAATGGGGACTTTAATGACTTCTAGCGCGCATCAAACCGTAGACCGTATTTTAGAATCGTTTCCCCCAGCCCAACAAAACCAAATTCGAGCAATGCTTTCTGATTCACTTAGAGCCGTTATTTCTCAACGCTTGTTGCCAATGGCAGATAATAGCGGAATGGTACTAGCAGCAGAAATTTTACTAGGTACACCTGCTGTAGCTAATTTAATTAGAGAAAAGAAAACATTCCAAATTCCAAGCATAATACAAACTAACCGACATTTAGGAATGAGAAGAATGGATGATGCTTTACTAGAATTAGTACAAACAGGTAAGGTTAATCCACAGAAAGCACTAGATTTTGCTTTTGATAAAAAGGCTTTTGAAGCATCTATTAAACGTGTTTAAGGAAACTATAAAGGGAAAGAAATATGGCACAAATAGATCATCTTTTTCGGGAAACATTACGCCAAAGTGCTTCAGACCTGCATATGGTAATTGGACGGCCTCCAATGTTAAGAGTACGAGGTGATTTAGTTCCAACATCATTTCCTGTACTAACAGCTAAACATAGCCGAGACTTAATTTATGAGATCTTAAATCCAGAGCAAAGAGATAGAATTGAAAACCATTTAGATCTAGATTTTGCTTATGAGCTAGAATCTGTTGCGCGTTTTCGCGCCAATATCTTTTTTCAACATCGCGGCATGGGTGCTGTTTTTCGTCTAATTCCAGAAAAAGTGCTAACTCTTGAGCAATTAAATATGCCAGCAGTGCTAAAAAAAATTGCTGATATGCGTTCAGGGTTAGTTTTAGTAACTGGGCCAACGGGTAGCGGTAAATCTACTACACTAGCAGCAATGATAAATTATATTAATGAAACTCGTGAAGCTCATATCCTATCTATTGAAGACCCTATAGAATTTGTTCATCAAAATAAACGTGCTTTAATTACCCAAAGAGAAGTTGGAACACATACAGAAAATTTTAATGTTGCTTTGAAAGTAGCTGGACGACAAGACCCAGACATTGTGCTAGTGGGAGAATTACGCGACTTAGAAACAATCTCCTTAGCCTTAACTCTTTCCTCTTTTGGTATCTTGGTTTTTGGAACCTTACACACCAATAGTGCTATGAAAACAGTAGATCGTATCATTGATGTCTATCCACCCGAAGAACAACCACAAATTCGGGCTATGCTCTCTGATGCTGTGCGAGGCGTAATAGCTCAACAACTAGTTCAAACAGCCGATAAAAAATCGCGCGTAGCTTCAGTAGAAATCTTAGTTGGTAGCCCTGCCCTAGCAAACATTATTCGAGAAGGAAAAACTAATCTAATAGTTTCCTATATGCAGTCAGGTGCAGCAGATGGGATGCAAACTATGGATCAGGCATTGATTAAACTTGTGCAAGAAGGACGTATTGGATTAGAAAACGCGCTAGAAAAATGCCAAGATCGTAATTTAGTGCAATCTAAAGTTAAAGGGTTAAACTAAGTTATTACTATGAAAACTACGGCAGTACGTATCTTAGACCAGTTAAAAATAGATTATGAACTACGAGAATATCAAGTTAATGAGGATGAACTAGATGCTCAAACTGTAGCAAATAAAATAAATTGGCCGGCAGAAAAGGTTTTTAAGACCTTGGTTGCTCGTTCAACTAGGGGTTCCGTAGTAATGGCTTGTATTCCAGCCACTTGCGAGTTAAATTTGAAATCCTTGGCCCAACTAATTGGAGATAAAAAAGTAGAGTTAATTCCAGTAAAAGAAATACAATCCTTAACAGGTTATATTCGTGGTGGGGTTTCCCCTTTAGCAACAAAAAAGAGCTATCCTTTATACTTAGATATTAGTGCAGTAAACTATGACAAAATAAGTATTAGTGCTGGACGACGTGGACTACAAATGCTGCTAGCACCAAAAGATTTACAAAATATAACTAAAGCAACACTAGCAAAATTAACTAGTGAGTAATATAGTAGAAGTTAAATTTTACTAGGTAAATATAATAGTTAGTTGTTTTAACAAATTGTAAATAAATTTTCTGTTAAGTTTTTCTTTAAAGTTTATAGTGCGATTTTTTCTAACATTTATTATAATGACTAGTAATTTGGCTTTTCTGCATTTCATAAAGAAAAACTTTTAATATTAAGATACTGAAAAATTATTTATTTATTAATAAAAATTTAGGCTAGGCTTTCAATTACAAAAAAGTAATTATGTGATTATGCTTTATGTATAATTGTGTAAAGCTTTTTCTAATGAAAAATATTAAGTCTTTGTTGTTAACAATAGTCATTGCTTATCTGCTTGCAATTCTGAGGAGAAGCCAATATGTTCGTTAAATTGAAGTATCTCAATGGAACACATCCGGGCAGTACCAAAGAGTTTACCCAACCAGTAATAAAGGTTGGGCGCGCTCCTAGTTGTGATTTTGCCCTTTATGATAATACAGGGCGACACTCAATTGCTTCGCGGGTACATGCAGAATTGCGTTGTGAGGACAATGAACTCTTTATTTATGATCTAAATAGCAGCAATGGAACTTTTGTTAATGGCGAGCGAATTAGAAAAGTAGCATTAAAAAATGGAGATATGCTTACTTTTGGCCCAGATGGGTTAGAACTACAAGTTAATTTTCTTATTTCTTCTAAAGACGAAACAGAATTTCTTGCTTCCTGTCCTTTATTTCAAGACCTACCTTGGGAAGTGCTTTATGAAATTACCCGACGTGGTGATATTAAGCACATGCCTGCTAATAGCTACCTTTTTAGGCTTGGAGAAACTTGCACAACAGTTTATGTAATCTATAGTGGATTAGTAGAAATATCTACAGTACGTGACTCTAGCGGACGGCTTACTATTGTAGGGTTTTTAGCTAGTGGTGAGTCGCTAGGCGAATCTCTAGCTATAATTGCAGGCAAACATCGTACAGAAGCTAGAGTAGAAGAAGCAGCAGAAATTTTTACATTAGATGCTGAAGATCTTCAAGAGCTAATCCAAACTATTCCAGCCTTTGCACTTAAATTTACTTCTGCCCTGTGTCATAAACTAGCTGCAAGTGAAGGACAACTGCAATCACGTCATAGCAAACGACACTTACAAGGTGATTTACAATATTTTGACCTAGCTACTATTGTTCAAACCCTTAACGGGCTACGTGAAACAGGCGTTTTAATGCTTTATCCAAAAACAGATAATGATGCAGGTGGTAGTGGAGTAATAGGAATGCTCCCATTTGCCAGAATATATTTTGAAAGTGGAGAAGCACGCTACATCAAATTAGGTTCACGTGGTGGGGAAGAAGGATTTTATCAACTTTTCCAAATGCCTTTAGCGGGAACATTTACCTTCCTTCAACAGGATTTGCCAGATGATATGGTTACTACCGATCCTATTCGTATGCCAACCATGAACTTGCTTTTAGAAGCTCACCGCTTACAGGATGAGCTAGAAAGCTTTAAGAATAAGCTTCCAGACCTTACAGCTACTTTCCGTCCTCTAGTAGAAGAGTTAAACTGGCCCGAAGGGGAAACAGGCACCTATGCCAATCAAATTTGGTCATTAATTTTAGGCGGTTCTACACTTTGTGAAATTTTAGGAAAAACAGATTGTAGTAATTTTACAGCCTATAGACTTATATTAGAAATGATTACTAATAATCAGATTAGTGATGAAAAATTACCTTCAGATATGTTGATTTCTACTAAGACTATTAGAGTAATGGCTACTCATAGAGAAGAATAGAAAAATAATTTATTTCTTTGTAATAAGGCTAAGTATTTAGAAATACTTAGCCTTATTTGTTTATTCCATGGTTTCCCAAAAAAATCCTTCTACAGGAAATTCCGCGCTTAGAATTTCATAAGCTAAATTAAATTTAGCATTGTTATGTAGTGCCATTAATTTATAAGAATGAGTAGTATTTGGACTAGCAAAATTTATATCAAATAAAGGGTTACGGCCAAATAATTCTACTTGATTCTTTTTAATTAAAAATCCTCCTCCAATAGTAAAAAATTCTAAGTAAAAATTATTGCTATTTGCTCCCAGGACTTGATTTACATAAGTTCGTAGTTTACCTAAAGCCATTGTGCTATCTTTAGCATCACCTGGCAAAACGCAAAGAAAAGAACGATCTACTAAAGAGATTAATAACCATTGATATTGTGGGCGTTGTTGTTGTTTTAGTTCACCTGTTCCAGCAAAGGCAATTGAAAGGCTAAATTTATCTTTAGGTTGGATAGATTGGACTTTTTTTAACTCTACTTTAAGTAAGTTACTATTATTTTCTATTTGTCCTAAGTAGTTGACTACCATTTCTTGTAAAGGTTGTATATCAAAACTACCAGCGTAATTACTTTTATATTCTAAGACTTGTTGCCAGATATTTTCTAAAATAGAAGGAAAAATAAGTAATTTTTCCTGTTCTTGTAATTTTAAGAACACTTGCTCGGCTAATCTACGGCTAGACATTATATTGTGGATAATAAGCCGTCTACGACTTTGCCGCATTAAGGATAATGCCTTTAGCAAGTTAAGACTGTTATCTTTTGACTGACCTAGAAAGCCTTGGTAAAACTCTAAAAATACTTGGCAATCATGTTCAGATAATGGAGTGTCGTAATATTTGTTTAGTTCTCTACTCACGTTTTTTTTTGGGCAATTAAAGTATCAATTTATTTAATAGATATAATAGCCAAGCCCTGAAGGACTTGTCTATTGTCAGAAGCCCCGCTGGGGCTTAAGGATTAAAAAAAAACTGATGCCACGTAGTGGCATTTGATAATAGGCTAGTCCTTTAGGGCTAGCCTACTATTTGGCTAAATAGCCTTGTCTTGTAATTGTTGAAAGGTTTTTTTTGCCAACAATCTTTACTTCTATTTGTCTAAACTTACCATCATTATTATTATTAGGCTCATAGATTATTACATATTGATTACGTAGAAAGTCGGTTACTAGCTTAAAAGCTTTGGTTAAAGTTTCTACGTTATCAGGGAAAAAAACCTCTCCACCAGTATCACGGCAGAGTTTTTTAAGCTCTATATCGTCTAAATTATAATAAGGTGTTCCTTCAACTCTAAATACTGAGCCGCCCTTAGTGCTTAAAGCATAAATTGTTGTTTGTGTACGTTGAGCAATTGAAATAGTTTGTGCTAATGTGTGTTTACTATTAGTGTCTGCTCCGTCAGTAATAATTACTAATACACGTCTTCGAGAGCTAGTACGAGACATATTTTCCCGACAAACCTTATGAACAGCGTCATAAAGACTAGTTTGTCCATTTGCAACTTTAATTTGATCTAGTGTTTGAGAGATTTCTGATAAATTATTAGTGAAATCATTACGCACTTCTATTTTAGTATCGAAAGTAACAAAAGCAATACGGTCTTTTTCTGTTTTTAGAACAGAGGCAAGAAATTGTTTAATAGCAATTCTTTCAAACTCTAATTTATTACGAATACTAGTAGAAGTATCCATTAAAACAGCAACATTTAAGGGTAGATTTGATTGTGAGTGAAATTCTATAATTTGTTGAGGGTCATTATTTTCTAAAACTCGGAAATTATCTCTCTTTAAGTCAGGGACAAACTTGCCTTTTTCATCAAAAACCGTTACAGGTAAAGCAATATTTACAGTAGTAATTTTAATTACTGCGTCTTCATCTTCTTCATTATTAATAGCAATGTCAGGTGATTGGCTAAAGACAGTGTTTGTATAAGTTAAGAGTAACAATAAAGATAATAAGAATAATTTTTTCATAAATTTCCTAGCGTTAAAAACTAAATTCTGACACTTTGATGTTACAAATTTAATTAATAGTTGTAGCTTTATTAATTTGAGTTGAATAAGGGCAATTAAAATTATTTTGGTGTAGCAGAATTATTAGGCGAAACTTTGCACCTTGTCAATGTCAATAATAGATAGAAATTCTGTTAATTCCATAGCCAACGGACTAGAAAATTCTTGATATTCTTTTGTTGTAGGATGAATAAAGGCTAGTTTAGCTGCATGAAGAAAATGCCGGTTTAAGTTATTAATAGTTGCTACTAGTTTATTATTTTTTAGTTGATTAATACGACCTGAACCATAAAACTCATCTCCTACAACAGCATGTTTAATATGTGCTAAATGTACTCGAATTTGATGCGTCCGACCTGTTTTTATTTCTACATTCAGTAATGCAAAGTCTGACCATTGTTTAACTACTTTGTAGCAAGACCAGGCAGGTCGTCCTCTTTGAGGCAGTATTGCCATTTTAGTTCGTTGGGTTGGATGTCGTCCAATTGGAAGGTCAATTATTTCTGTTTTAGCTTTCATTTGACCATAAACTAAAGCTATATATTCTTTTTTTACTTTTCGTGTAGCAAACTGCTCAGTTAAATGTTGATGGCAGCTATCTGTTTTTGCTACTACCATTAGCCCAGAAGTATCTCGGTCTAAACGATGGACTATACCAGGTCTAAAAGCTAATCCACTATGACTTGCAGAACTAAGATAAGCTACAAGCCCATTTGCTAACGTTCCACGCTCAATGCCTGCTGCTGGATGTACAACTAACCCAGCAGGCTTATTTAATACAAGTAATTCACTATCTTCATAAATAATATTTAGCTCCATTGGTTCTGGAATTATTTCTGTTACCGGGGGCATAGGCAGTTCTACTTCTATTTCATCATTTTCTCTAATCCGGTAACTAGCTTTAGTGATTTTACCATTTACTAGTACATCTGCATTACTAATTTGACGGTGTAGTTGTGTACGACTATAGGCAAGTTTTGCAGTTAAATATTGGTCAAGGCGTTGACCAATATCTTCATTTGCAACTGTTAAATTAACGATTTCAGCTAAAATATTTTGTTGTGAGATTTTATTAACTCCAGATCTAAGAATTATTTACTAGGTTTAATTGTACTTTCACTAGCATTTTTAGGATTATAAACAATATCAATTGCTATTCCTTCTTTGTGGTTTTCTGCTAGGTCTAAAATAGTTTCTGTTGCTTGATAGGCTGTGTTATTGACTGTGTAACTATAAGAAACTAACCAAGGATGTTTGCGATTTACCCTAACACTTTTGTCTTGAATGATTTTAGTAATCTTGGCTGTTGAACTAGTGCCAATTGCCAATAACTTTTTTTTCTTTCTAAGACTAGCTAATCTAGTAACAGCTAAAATTAATGACATAGTAGTTATTACTAGTCCAACCCGAAGAAACATAAGTCCAATTTGCGGAGGGTAAACAACTGTAGTTAAGATAGCTCCAGTAATAGAAAATACTATTCCTAATATCCAAGTTACTAAAGAAATAACTCCAATAGGTCGCGCTAGAAATTCGCGCAGAGGAAACATTATTGTTTTTCTCCTACAGTTTCAGTTGGGGTAATTGGCAATTGACCCGATTTTTTCCATTGCCAGTATTTGTAAATAAAAAGAATAATTGCAATAGGAAAAATTGTTCCTGCAATTAGTTGAGAAGTTGATAAACTAAGTAGTCCGCCTCTTGGGTCATCTCGGAAAAATTCAATAGTAAATCTTGCTACTGCATAAATAGATAAATAACTAAGAATTACTTGACCTCGGAACTTACGGTGCTTTAATAAATAAAGCAAAAATACCATAACAAAAAACATTGTTACTGATTCATAAAGTTGAACAGGATGCAAATGTACATCAATTGGTATTCCAGTAAGCTCATGCGCTCGTTGAGTAAATTTAACTCCAATCCAATAATCAGTAGGCTTACCCCAACAACAACCAGCAGAAAAACAACCTAACCTGCCAGAAAATTGACCTAACGCAATACCAGGAGCGCAAATATCTGCCAAACTCCACCAAGGAATTTTATAGCGACGTGCTAAAAGGAAACTTGCAGTAAAAGACCCTAGAAACCCACCATAAAAAACCCCTCCTGAACGCAGGAAATCTATTCTTAAAAGTAGTCCTGGGTCTTGAACAAAAGCGTGCCATTCTGTAATAACTAGTAAAAGTTTTGAGCCTACAAGCTCTGCTAAAAGCATATAAAGACCAATATCATAAATTTTATTACGGTCATAGCCTTCACGCGCTCCAAGTGTTGCTGCAAGCCAAAGCCCACCTAAAAATGATAACGCTAGTAACACTCCATAGGTGTTTATCGCAAAATCAAGGCCAGGAATACGAAAAAGTTCTGGGAACACTTACAAAATCCTCTCTATTGTTTTACTTCATTTGACTGAGGCATAGTTTCTTTAGTTTCTAGTAGTATATCAACACTAAGTAAAAATGCTCCGGCACAAATTGCTACATCGGCAATATTAAATGTAGGCCAATGATAATCACCTAAATAAACTTCTATAAAGTCTATAACCACTTGTAAATGAAGACGATCCAGTAAATTACCAACTATGCCACCTAAAACAAGCGTTAGTGATATTAAAAACAAGCGTTTATTGCTAGGTGATGTACTAGCAAAATAAATTATTAAACTAATAGCAATAAACGAGATAGCAGATAACAGCCAAACTTTCCAATTGCCGCTAGTTTCAGAAAGTATGCCAAAAGCAATACCAGCATTTTCCGTATAACTTAGCTTAAAAAGATTGTCTATTACATCCACATCAGGCTTGGAGCGTAAATTATTGTACGCCCAATATTTAGTTATTTGATCCAGTGAAATTACTAGTAGAGACAAAGGTAAATACTTGAGTATTTGTTTCAAAGTCCCTCCATAATTTTAAGAAATTTTTTGTTTGATGAATTGTAACACAGGGATTGCATGATCTTGACACTCATCGTGCGATCTTGGCACTCACGTGCCAAGCTAAAGTTGTGTCGTCCCTGACGGGACTAAAACATTAAGAGTCGCGTTAGCGACGACACAATTTTAGCTTGGGGTGTAAACCCCAAGAAGGGTGTAAACCCCAAGAAGGGTGTAAACCCCAAGAAAGGTGTAAACCTCAAGAATGATGTAAATCCCAAATATTTTAATTAGACCAACCTGCAATAATGTTACTAGCACAACGACCACATACAGTTGGATAATGGGAGTCTGTTCCTACAGTTTCAGTAAAATGCCAACAACGTTCGCACTTTTGACCACTAGCTGCTTCTACTTTAACTTGTAGTTCTGTTACAGACTCATCTGCTATTACTTCTGCTTGTGAAGTAATAAAAATAAAGTGTAACTGTGACTGATAAGGTTGTAAAAAGGCTAGTTCATCACCTTTAGCATGTAATGAGACTTTAGCTTTTAAGGATGAACCACCGCCAAATCCACTTGATTCTAAAGCTTTTTTAACTTGATCTCGCACAGCAAAAAGTTTTTCCCATTTAGTTAATAGCTCTTTATCAACTAAGGTTTCATCATAGCTTGGAAATTCTGCTAGATGGATGGACGCGCTTTTTGCTTCTGTTTGGGGGAGAAAATCCCAAATTTCATCAGCAGTAAAAGCAATTAATGGAGCAGAAAGTAAAGCTAAGGTTTTGATAATAATGTAGATAGCTGATTGAGCAGAACGACGCTCAAAAGATTTTGGGGGATATGTATAAAGTCTATCTTTCAAAATATCAAAATAGAGCGTGGAAAGCTCTATAGAACAAAAACTTAATAGTTCTCTATAGCAAACATGAAAATCATAGCTATCATAAGCTTGGCGGACTTTTTTAATTAATTCTTGAGCAACTGAGACTGCCCATCTGTCAATCTCTAGCATATCGTTAAAGGCTACGCTGTCAGTGCTAGGAGAAAAGTTAGATAAATTTCCTAAAGCATATTTAGCAGTATTTCTAATTTTGCGATAGCTTTCTGATATACGCTTAAGTATTTCATCAGAAATGCTCATATCTTCAGTATAATCAATACTTGATGCCCAAAGTCTAAGAATGTCAGCCCCATGTTGCTGCATTATTTTCCCTGGTTCTAGCACATTACCTTTAGATTTAGACATTTTGTCAAGATTTTTGTCTAAAACATAACCGTGCGTAATACAGGTTTTATAAGGCGAGGTGTTTTGCATCTCCAAAGAGCAAACTAATGAGCTATTAAACCAGCCTCGGTATTGGTCAGAACCTTCTAAATAAAGGTCTACAGGGATTGGAAAACCTCGTCGGCTCATCACCATCCAGCTAACACCTGAATCTAGCCAAACGTCTAAAATGTCCATCTCTTTCTTAAAATTAGTGCTTTGACACTTAGGACATTTTGTATCTGCTGGTAGTAGTTCTGCTATTGGACGTGAATACCAAGCGTCGGCTGTCTCTTTTTCAAAAATTGTTGCGATGTGGTCAAGTAAATCTGCTGAGATTATTTCTTGATCACAATCTAAACAATACATTGCTGCAATTGGTACTCCCCAAGTACGTTGACGAGAAATACACCAATCAACACGATCTACAAACATATTGTGCATTCGTTCATCGCCCCAAGTAGGCTTCCAATTAATTTCTCTAATTGTTTTTAATGCACGTGCGCGTAAATTGGTTTTATCCATTGAGATAAACCATTGTGGAGTAGCACGAAAGATTACAGGCTTGTTACATCGCCAGCAATGAGGATATTCATGTTCATAATCTTCATGCTTAAGTAATACATTTAATTCTTTTAATAGCTGAACAATTTCTTTATTGGCAGCAAAGACTTGTTTTTCTGCAAATTTCTCTACATCAGCCTTAAATTTACCCCGATCATCAACAGGACAATAAACATCTAGTCCATATTGTTTACCAATTACATAGTCATCATGTCCGTGTCCGGGTGCAGTATGGACGCAGCCTGTACCAGCTTCTAAAGTAACGTGATCGCCAAGCATAAATAGCGATTCTCGGTTAATAAATGGATGATGTGCTGTAAGTCTATCTAGTTTTGCTCCCTTAAATTGGGCTAAAACTGTTGGTTCATTCCATTCTAGCTTTTCACTTACACTTTTTAACATCTCGCTAGCAACAATATAAACTTCAGAATCAACTTCAACCGCGCTATAGTCAAAACTTGCATTAAAAGAGACTCCTAAATTGGCGGGTAGCGTCCAAGGGGTAGTTGTCCAAATAATAACATTGACTTTTTTTCCTGCTAAAGCCTCATCAATGCTTGCAGGGTCGCTTTTTAGAGGAAATTTTACATAAACCGATGGACTAACATGCTTACTACGTTGAACTTCAGCTTCGGCCAAAGCTGTTTTACAATTGATACACCAATGAACAGGCTTAAATCCTCGGTAAACGCTACCTTGGCGAATAAAATTAGCCAAGGCTCTTAGGGTGTCGGCTTCATATTGATGGCTCATAGTTTGATAAGTATCTTCCCATTCACCAAGTACACCAAGGCGGGAAAAATCTTGATTCATATCAGCAATATGGCGATCAGCAAAAGCGCGGCAACGCTTACGAATTTCTAAAGCAGAAAGGTCTTGTTTCTTAAGACCTGCTTTTTCAAGCTCTTCTTCTACCTTCTTTTCTATTGGTAAACCATGACAATCATAACCAGGAATATAAGGCGTGTCATAGCCCATCATCGCACGGGATTTGACGACAAAATCTTTTAGTAACTTATTAAGAGCCGTTCCCATATGAATTTTACCATTAGCATAGGGTGGGCCGTCGTGTAGGTTAAAAATTGTTCTACCTGCACGAGACTCGCGCAACTTCTTATAAAGGTCTATCTCTTTCCATTTTGCTAGTCGGGCTGGTTCAGCCTGTACTAGATTTCCTTTTTGCGGAAAATTATTATCGGGTAAATTTACTGTTGATTTTAAGTCACTAGGAGCTTGTGTTGACATTTCTTAAATCCTCACTTTATTTTCATGCAAAATAGAAAAGCACCTGAGCTAACGACAAGCGTTATCAGGTGCTTTAGTGCTGGCCCACCATTGGCCCGCGATTAAATGAACATCTCTTCGTCTTGATATGCTTCATCAATTTGTTTGCGTTCTTGAGCAAACAGAACTCCTAAAAATGTTTGTACAGCCGCTAGGACAGCAGAAATTTCATGAATTGGCTTAAGTACTCCGGTTTGAACCATCTCTGCTGTTTCATCTAATCTATCAGTTGTACGTGTTACCATTTTATCTACACGTTGAACTTGTAGGTCTGTACGCTCTCTTATACTGCCAACCAAAACACGCATTTCTTCAGCTTCTTCTTTAGTCATTTGAGCTAGTTCTTGAGTGGTAGCTTTAATTGCTGCTAAACAGCTTTCAGATTCAACTTTGATAGTCTTAGCTGCTTCTTTAGTTAATTGAGCAGTCTCTTTAGCTAATTGGGTGGCTACATAAGCTTCTGCCAAAATAGGTTTAGCTAATATTAATAACTCATTTATTTGTTCCATTGCTGGACGCGCAGCAATAATTAATTTATGAGTTTCCTCTAGTATTGGCTTACCTTCTGTTTGCAAAAGTTGTAGTTTTTGATGAGCATCTTCTAAAAGTGGTTCTGTGCGAGATTGTAGGCGTTTTAAGTTTTCTTCTACTTTTGCTTGCATTGATGTTGCTTGAGCCATTAATTGTTTAGATAGAACATATAGCTTAAATACTGCCACTAACAGTACAACAGTAAACATTGCAATAGTAGTAATTAATATTAACTCTAAATAATTCACCGCCGTAACCCCACCATGCTTAATTTCTCAGTTTAGCTTTCTTCTGATGATTCAACTAAAGCTGCATTGGCTTCTGCTTCAGCGGCTGCGGCAGCCTTTTTTTCCTGATAAGCGCGTTTGCCGGCTTCAATAGCAGCAGCAACACGATGCTTTTGATCAGAAATAACACTGCGGCCAGCTTCTACTAGACCAGAAGTTTTTTCTTTACTTAATCCATAAAGCTCATTTGCTTTTTCTCTACTGCTACTATAAACAGTAGAAGCTTTTTGGCTAATAGTTTTAGCACTAGTATTGGCGTAGTCTATCCCACGCTTAGTTGCTCCAGAAATATCTTCACGTAGTTCACGCCCTGCTTTAGGGGCAAAAAGCAAAGCTATAACTGCGCCTACACCGGCACCGACTAAAAAATAACTAAGTTTGGAGCTAGTATCATTGTCGCCCATTATTACAACCTCCTAAAAGAGTATGGTAGTTTTTGTTTTATTTGCGACTTTCTAGAATTATGACTAATCGCATAACATTTTCTTAATGATCTTAATTAATTGAAAAGCAGTGTCCAATATACATCACAAGCCTAATCTCATCAAGGCAGAGAGACAGACTTAGTAGCAAAGTTAATTTTTAATTGAATTAAATTTATTTGTTTAATAATAAATCTTTTAACAGTAATTCTACATCTTTATGCCAAAGTTCAGGATGTTCAATTACCAAATGTCCATTTTCATTTTTGCCTAAAGAATAGGTAAGAAATTTTCCTTTGCCTCCCATTTTTGTAAATTCATTAAAGTTTTTACGATTGTGCTTGATGCTATAAAAAGGGTCATTTTCTCCATAGAGCCAAAGCGTAGGTTGCTTAAAATTTGCGCCACGCTTAAATGTAACAGTATTTATTGCTTCTGGATTAGGGCATTGGTCAGACATCCAGCCGCCAACAAAATTAATAGCAGCCTTAAACACATTAGGTCTTGTCCCTGCATAAGCAATTGAGAGAATACCACCACGAGATTGACCCGCGATTATCATTTTATTTTTGTCTACATCTTTTTTGGTTTTTAGATATTCAACTACTTGGTCAATATCGGCTAAGGCGCGTTCAACACCTGGTAGAGACAAATCTGGTGAGCAAGAATATTGTGAACGATCTTTTTCAAACCCTTCATCATAAAGCCCATCAGAATTTCCTCTTCCACGTCTTTGAGGAAATACCACTAACCAGCCTTTTTCATTAAAAAATTCAACGATTGCTTTATTTGTGTAAGTTCTGGTAAAAATGGCTGGGTTGTTGCCTCTTCCAGTTGAACCATGATTAAAAACTACTGTTGGAAAAGGCCCTTTTCCCATAGGACGAAAAATTACTATTTCTAAACTAATAGCTTTAGCATTTTCAATAAATTTAGTTGGTATTTTTTCTATAAGCTTTTCTTGAGCATTAATAGTTTGTGCAGAAAAAATTAGTAATGTTGAAATTAATGTAATTAAATTAATAGATAAGAGTTGTTTAATTTTATTTTTAGCAAAGACACGTTGTTTCATAAATTTATTCTTACACAAAACAAAAAGACAGCAAAAACTTTTACTGTCTTTTTTGAAGCTTATTTATTTTGCAAACTAACAGAGTAACAAAAGCTGAATAATAAATTTATTACCCTATTTAGTTAGGCAGCCTTTTGGGTCATAGTGTTAACTTTAATTGTTAGACGAGATTTATAACGAGATGCTGCGTTGTCGTGAAGAATACCTTTTTTAACAGCTTTATCTAAAACAGAAACTATTTGTGGTAGTAGTTGTGTAGCTTCTGCTTTGTTACCTGCTCCTATGGCAGCACGTAATTTTTTTAACTCTGTACGCATTTGGCTACGATTACGACGGTTTACTAATGTACGACGTTTAGTTTGACGATCTCGTTTTTCCGCAGACTTATGATTTGGCATTACTAAAGAAAACTCCTTCTTTGCTATATTTAATAAATTAAAAATAACTTTTGTCTCTGTTTAACAAATAGCTACTTTGATGTTTTGTTTGTGAAAAATAAGGAATGCTTATTTTAGACAAGCGAGAAATATAACGAGATAGCTTGACTATTGTCAAGGTTTTAAGGCAGAAATCTTATTAAACTATTTTTAAGCAACCCTACAAAAAGATTAGGTCTATTAAAATGAATGCAAAATCTGTTGCTATATTAATTAATCTACTAGGTTTTGTTACTGGAGCAACTCTTTATGCAATGCTTTTGGTAATGGTATTTGGAACGCTAAATTTTAAGGTAAAAAGAAAACAAACCCTAGCTAATTTATCTAATAATAAACTACTGTTACTAACGGCAATTCTTGGATTTTCTTGGAACATAGGAGCAGTTGCTATTTATGGACTTCCTGATCTAGGTATAGACAATACTTTTCCTTGGCTGATTGCAGCTTCATTTACTACACTAGGATTTCTACCAGCCGTTGTTGTTCATTTAATATTACTTAGTAATTTAGAAACAAATCAAAAGTTAGCTAGAAAATTTATTACATTTACTGCTTATTGCTTAAGTGCTATTGCAGGAATAATGCACTTTTATGTAACTTTTATTAATGAGTCTACCCCATCACATATTGCTTTACATATTCTAACCTTTGGTTTTGGCTCTTTGGCAGTAGCATTGATTTTTTTAACTCATAAACAACCAGGTTGGCAAAGAGCCTTTTGGATCATAGGTTTAGCCGTGTTTTCTGTTTCTGCTCTACATTTAAGCCATCATGACGCAGAAAGTTATCCTTGGTGGCTAGAAATGATCGGCCATCATGCTTCACTTCCTCTAGTTATAGCTATTCTTTACCAAGATTACCGTTTTGCTTTTGCAGATATTTTCTTAAAACGCACTATTTCTTTAGTCTTGCTTGTGGTAATTGTATTTAGTGCTTATATGGCTATTTCGCCTCTACTAGTTTTTGGCAATGGCAAAGAAGCAGAGCCTTTAACTATTAGCTTATTATTAGGTTTATGGGTTGCTACAGCACTGTTTTACCCTAGTTTGCGTCAAATGGTTGTTTGGTTTGTTGATACAATTATACTAAAGCGTGTTGATTACGATAACTTAAGAGTAGAAATAGCAAGAACAATTGCTAGTTATGAAACACCTGAAGAAATCTTAGCATATATTTGTAAAGTATTAACTCCTATACTTAGTGCTAAACAAGTAAGTTTTTCTTTAGAAGATGCTTCATTAGGAAACCATACTTTGACTATGTTATTTCCTACTACAGAAAACCCTCAGTATTATTTAGTGATAGGTGAATTAATAGGCGGACGACGGCTTTTGTCGGACGATTTAGAAATGTTAGAAGCTGTTGTTTTAATGGTTTCTAGGCGAATTGATGCTGTTAGGGTAGCGCATGACCGTTGCAAAATTAGTTTGCGAGAGCAGGAAATTAGCAAGCTAGCTACAGAAGCAGAGCTTAGAGCTTTAAGAGCGCAACTTAATCCACATTTTCTGTTTAATGCACTAACAACACTTGGCTATTTAATTCAAACTGCGCCAGATAAAGCTTTTGAAACTTTGATGCGTTTAACAGGTCTGCTTCGTGGGGTGCTTCGTCGCTCGGCAGGTGAATTTGCCAGTGTTGGCGAGGAAATAGAGCTAATTAAAGCTTATTTAGATATTGAAAAAACACGTTTTGAAGAACGCTTGCAAGTTCAAATAAATCTTGAAGATAGCTTAAGTAATGTCCGTATCCCTTCTTTGCTAATACAACCACTTGTAGAAAACGCAATTAAACATGGCATTACACCTGCTAAAGACGGTGGAGAAATAGCGATCACAATTGAAAAATGTTTTGATGATAATAAAGCCGAACAAATAAAAATTATTGTTCAAGATACTGGTCAAGGTGTCAGTGAATTTGACTTAGTGCGAGGACGAAAAAAGGGGGTAGGTCTAGCCAACATTGAACGACGGCTAAAGTGTCATTATGGAGATGAGGCTACAATAAAAATTAGAAGTGAATTAAATCAAGGTGCAACCATAACGGTTAGTTTGCCACTTGTTGCACAAACAACTATTAACAGCGAACTAAAAATAGCTAAAGGTTAAAACTATGTCAAAGTTACGAATTTTAGTAGCAGAAGATGAACGACCAGCTAGATTATTTTTAATATCAATGCTAAACGCCTTTGAGGATGTGAAAATCGTTGGTGAAGCTACCAATGGTAGACAAGCTTTGGAGCTTATAGAACAAGAACAACCTGACCTAGTGCTACTAGATTTACAAATGCCTGAGCTAGATGGTTTATCAGTAGTTAAATCACTTAAAAAAAGTCAAATGCCGCTAATTGCTTTCGTTACGGCTTATGATGAATATGCAGTTCAAGCCTTTGAAATTAATGCGGTTGATTATCTGTTAAAACCAGTGGATCGGGTGCGGCTACGTGAAACTATAAACCGCGCACAAGAACGGCTTGACCGGGCAGATTTACGAGTAGAGGAAACAAATAATTTAGAAGAAGCTATTAAAGATTATGAAACGGTTAGCCAACAACCTAGAATTGACCGAATCCCAGTACGTCAAAAGGATGAAATTATTATTGTTCCTGTAAATCAAATTGCCTCAATTATTGCTGATGGAGAGCTTTTACAAATCACCACTAATCGAAATGAAAATTACTGTATTAACCATAGACTTAAGGACTTAGAACTACGCTTAGACCCTACAAAATTTGTTCGTCTAGGTCGAGGTGCTTTAGTAAATATTGATATGATTAGCCGTATTCATCAAATGCCAGGCGGAACCTACACTGTAACACTTAACAATAACCAACAAATTAAAGTTAGCCGCATTCAATCTCGTTCATTAAAAGAAAGGCTTTTAAAACTATAACAAATGAACCTTCCTAAATAGTTTTTTGTTTAACCATGCGATTTAATTTTTACTTTCTTGGGCTTTGCTAAATAATTATGAAAATTAAGGTTAAACATTTATTAGTAGGGTTTGTAAGTGTCGTTTTAATTTTGCTAACAACAGGATTACTTACTTCAACACACTACAGGTATACAACTAAGCGAATATTAAATAAAAGTTCTATCCAGCTAGCATCTTTACAAGGGTCAATTCCACAACCAATAATTTTACAAGGAAAATTAAAAGGCAAAGGTGCTTTTAGTGAAGCAATAAAGGGTGCTTCTATTTCTGCAATTGAAACGACTTCTGGCTATGGTGTTAGTAGTGATGGACAAGGAAATTTTTCTCTGCCTCATCTTATTTGGTATCCATCGGCAACCTACACACTTATTGTTAGCAGCAACATGCACCAATCACGAATTTTTAATTTAAGAATGCCTGCTGAATGCCCGACTTCATCAATTATTGATTTAGGAGAACTTTCTTTTGAGCAAGGAATTGAAATTAGCAAAAAAGAACTTCCTATTCGCTATTTAAGATTTGAGCGCGAAAACTACCAGTTTTATAAAAATATTTTTGATGAGCAAACAAAAGATGCTAAATATGACCATGAAAAAGCTGATTTAGTCAGTAAGCATATTAGCACTAGATATAATCCTAAAGAAGATGCTTGGAGTTTTTATTCTGCACGAGAAATTATTGAACGCGGTGCGCCACATTGTAGCAATCTTGCGTTAGCAATGGCCGCAGTTATGGCAGCAGGTGGTTATCCCTGTCGAACAATCCATACTAGCGACACGCCTGATTATGCACACACGCATGTTGCTGTAGAAGTTTTTTATGATGGTGGCTGGCATTTATATGACCCTACTTATGGAGTGTTTTTTCTTAATGATTTTAAAGAAGTTGCTAGCTATCGAGAATTAAGGTTGTCACCTGAATTGATCAAAGTAGAAGCTTTTAATCGATTAAAACCTGATATGACAGAATACATTATGCAATGGATGCCAGGACTCTATAGTTCAGGCATTTATCAAAGCTATCAAACCGACGATGTTTTGTTTACAGAGTCTAACACCTCAATCAATATAGCTTTAAATAGGTAAAACTTATGATGAAAGAATGGATAAAAAGATTTAGCATCATTCTAGGTTTATTTCTAGCATTATCTGCCTTAGTACTATTTCCTGGACTACCTTGGTCTGCCGAATGTAGTCAATCAATAAGTAAAGCTGCTAATAAAATATTCTTGAAAGTTTGGCTCTGGAGAGGAATCACACCGCAAAGCTTAAAACTTGTAGGTAAAATTATAAAAAATAATCAAGAAGTAAATGGTGTAGAGGTAGAATTGCTTAATTCTGATTCTGGTTGGGCCGTAATGACAAATGAAACAGGAGATTTTTCTTTACCTTTTGTTAAATGGCACCCACAAAGAAATTATACTTTGATAATTACTCTTAATGATTATCAAAGTAGACAAATAACAATTCCTGCACCAAAAAACTATCCTAAAACGGGCGTGCTAGAAGTAGGCACAATTGAATTTGAAAAATGTTTTAATATAGATGACATAGAGTTACTTAAAAATAAAAACGTCAGCTTACTTACATTTGATAAACAAAACCAAGCTTATTACCAAGAAATCTTTGACAAATTAACTGCTCAAGCAAAAACAGATGAAGAAAAAATAAAAAATATTTGCCGCTATGTTAGTAGTAAATTACTTGCACCTGCGACAGATAATAATGAGTCCATTTATTTTACTAAGTCATCTCCAAAACAAATACTTGAGGGTGGAAGTCAGTATTGCGGAAATTTAGCTTTAGCAATGATGACAATTGCTGAAGCAGGAAACTATAAAACTAGGCTTATAGATTTAATAGACGAAGATTCTTTATCTATTTCTCATACAGTTGTAGAAGTATTTTATCAAGATCGCTGGCATGTTTATGATCCTACTGCGGGAGATGCAATAAAATCTAACCCTAGACGAGTCTTAAGTTATAGAGAAATAAAATTAGATAAAGCCTTTTGTAATGCAGACGAAATGCCTAAGCATTTATTTAAGATTCCTGCTGATAAAGATTGGAATAATAAGTTATATAGCAATAACTTCCATCATTATTATTACTTTAAGGAAAATAAATAACCTTTTTGACTAGTTTTCTTTTTTTAATAGATTTACAGTAGTTTTTTCACCCGCTTTTATTTGTTGGTTGGAAAGATTAATTTTAGCTATAGCTTCATCTGATTTTAATATATAAGGGTTTGCTAAAACTGTTGTGCTACTGTCTTTTTCTGTTGAATATGGAACTATAAAGCTAAATTTACCTTCTGAGTCTGTCTTAGTGCTAATACTGTAAGGAATACGACGATTATTATTAATTTTTAATTCTGTGCTAATTATAATTAAAGTATCAACTTTTGCTTTTCCTGTTATATTGACTCCTTCAACAACTTCAAATATTTGGCAACTAGGCACTTCAAAACCATAAATAGTTGCGGTTTCAGCAGTTTCATAAACTAGTCTAAAATTGCTAAGTTCTGACAATGTAGTCCTAGTTTCCTTAGAACCATAAAGAAGTAGTTGCCCATATATACTATCGTAAAATAAATTACCTATTATATCTTGATTTGATGCTGGGATATTATTGCCAGCTACTTTTAATAGATAGGTAAAATCTTCAGGAGTAATAAAAATATATTTTAGATTTCGCTCTTTAATTGACTTTATTGCTGTTTTAGGGGATTGAATAAAAATTTTTGCTGAATCATAAGCAGCAGTTCCAAAAAGTAATGGTGATGAAACCGTAGGGCGTTCAGAAAAATAAACTAGCCAATGTCCTATGCTCCACTCATTAGCCAACACTCCATAACTAGGCTGTTTGGGGCTTACTTGGACACCATAATTTTTTAACCAAGTAAAACTTTCATACAAAGAGAAAAAATTGCGGCCTGCTACAACTACCATTGAGCTAGAATAATTTAGTCCTGTTACTGAGGGCAATGTTATCAGTATAATAACTAAGGTAGTTAAAATTTCTCCTAGTTTTTGTTTAGGTAAATAATTTTTGACAAGTAGTAATGCTTCTTTAGCTAAAATAGCACTGCCTAAAACAAACGGTACTGCTAACAAAACTCCAAAACGCATATGAAGTAAAGTAAGCGTTACCATAATTAGTAAGCTTGTTCCAATTAAAAGGTCTGATTCCTTACGTCGTTTTGCTAGCAAAAATATTGTTATTGGTGTTAGAAAAAGAAAACCTGAATGCCAAAATAATAAACTGCTAAAATCGTCTGACAAAAGCGAGCGATTTTCCCTAATAGACGTTGCTAGAACATTGTCACCTTGAGTAGAAGTTATTTCTAAGAAAAATTCATTAATCAAGTTAAAGTTAAATTTAAGGCTAGAAAAAGCAGCAATTGTTAGAATAATTAAAGTTACAGATAATGGAAGCTTTTTTTGCCAAGTTGCAATGGAAGCTAAAAAGATTGTAAGAGCTAAACAACCTAGCCAGCTACAAGCAAGAAGTGGACTAACTCCATTAGGCTCAAAATAGCTAGTAAAAATAAATGGTAGAAATACTATTGTACTAGTTAAAAATATTGTTAAATTAGTTTGTAAAATTACTTGTCGTCTTTCACTAGTCCCTAATAAATAAGCAATCCCTAAAAAAGTAACATGCATTGCTGCTACAAGTGGGAATTCTGTTGTACAGGTAAAACCTAGAAATAACATTAACCCTGATATTGTTGCCCAAAAGAAATTTTTTTCTTGAGAATTACTAGCTTTTAAGTAAGTTAGCCAAAAGCTAGCTTGAAAAATTGGGGCTAGAAAATGATGGTCAAGATTACCTATTTGCGAATAATGAATTGTTAAAGGAAGTAAAGCACTAAGTATTGCTGCTAAAAAGGCTGTAAATTGATCCGCTATTTCTTTGCCGATTAAGTAAATTATTAGCGGTAAAAGTCCGCCTATAATTGGGGGAAGCAATGCCCCAATAGCAGTTATTAACCAAGTGTCAGCTTGTCCAAAAGTCAAAATAGAAATTATAGCTGTTATCAATATATCAAATAAATAAGGCCAATGAACAAACAACCCTGAAGGGTAATTTAGGTATAAATCTTTATCTGGAACATGAGGAAAATTATTAAAAGTAGCTAGTATTCTTCTTAGGTGTAAATAAGGGTCTGACCCACATAAAAAGATTTGTCCACTAACAAAAACCCCAGCTAAATTATACATTCTAGGTATAATTGCTAGAGGCCAAAGAAGTAACCAAATTGGAGATCGCTGTTTGTTTATAACTAGTTCATTAACTTGAGGTTGTTCAATGTTTGATGAAGACATGTTTTTTTAAGCCCTACAAACTTAGTTAATAGATTTTGCCACCAATATAGATAAAAAGCTTGGTGGTTTGTTGGTAGGCTTTGAATTTTATCTTGAACCAACGGTTAATAATAGTTGATAAAACAGATGATAGCTTTTCTTACAAAAACTAATAAACTTACTCAATCATAAGCATTAATGTTCCAGTTCTAGCGCGGCCTTGGCTATCTGTAGCAACAAAATTAAGTAACTGTTTGCCTAGAGGAGCTTTTTTCTTAATTTTTAATGAAAATTCTGCGCTATTTCCTTGAGTGGATAAAGACGCGGGTTTAGCTTTGATTTTAAGTGTTTTAAGCATATTGCTGTCAGGAATTATAGTTAAGCTTGCACTAAAGCCACCGCTACGAATTATTCTAGCTACTGCTGTTACCGTTTGACCACGCTTAGCAGTTAAAACGGTAAATCCAAAGTCTAGGCCAAAGTCAGGAACGCTAGTCATTTCAATAGCAAAATTTTCGTCGCTAATATCTACAGTTTTATTACCTATACTATCACTTGCTATGATACGAATTCTGGCTTGAGAACTTGTTATTAAAGGCACAGACCAAATAAATTCTTGTATTATTCCAGTTAAACCGCTAGCAATAGAGACTGGGAAAGTCTGCCCGCCATCGGTTGATAACTCAATGTCATGACTAGTTACCCCTACATCATCATCAGACACCCATTTAATTGTAAATTGACTATTGTTAGTTACTTTTTCTCCTCCATTAGGTGTTGAAACTGTAATAGTTGGTGCAGATGCGTCGGTAAGAAGCTTTAATTGATAGATGCCACGACCATGAGTAGCAGCTTGTAAAACACCTGTTTTTGTATTGATTGCTAGGTCAAAGACGCTTACAACAGGTATTCCAGCTATTAATTGCCAATTGCTACCACCGTCCAAGGTTTGAAATACCCCGATATCAGTTCCAGCAAAAAGATTACGAGAATTAAGAGGATTAATTACAAGTGCATTGGTTGGAACATCTGGCAAGTTGCCGCTTATATCTTGCCATTTATTTCCGCCAGAAGTGCTTTTAAAAACATGTCCAGATTGAAAACCTCCTAAAGATACATAAACAATGTTTGATGAAGTAGGATCAACTACTACATCAGAAACATAACGAGTAGGCAAATTGTCTGTAACATTTTGGAAAGAGTTACCATTTTGACTAGCAAAAACTGCTCCATCTGATGAGCCTGTATAAATACTATTAGGATTATTTGGAGAAACAGCAATGGCAGAAATAGCTGCTCTAGGAATCCTATTGGTAAGTATGCTGCTAATTGGTTGCCAAGAATCTCCTTTATTTTCAGTGCGATAAAGTCTTGAAGTGCCATAATAAAGTCTACTTTGATTGTTTGGGTCAATAATAAAAGGAGAATAGAAAAGCACGTCATCATTAGGGTTTAAGCCCTCGCTAGCACGTCGCCAAGAACCAAGCCTCCCACTACTTTCTGAGCGAACTAGAGTTATTGCAAAGCCGGTTAAACTAAAATAAGTGTGATACATTATGTTTGGATTGTCTTGGTCTATAGCAGCAAATCCGCCATCCCCATCATCTGAATGCTGCCAAGAAAGTTCACCTTGATAAAGATTAGTTCCGTTGTCTTGAGTGCCACCTAAAGAGATATTTGCATTAGTTGGATGTAGTGCAATGCTTTGAAATTGAGTGATATTTAGAGCAGCATTAACATTACTCCAAGTTTTTCCATCGTCCAATGATGACCAAACACCTCCATCATTACCAATATAGATTTGTTTACCTTCGGCAGACTTATTTATTTTAATTGCGTGGAAATCTGGGTGCATACTGCTAATTGAGGAAATATCTACCCAACTTTGACCACCATTTGATGAACGATAAAGAGCGACTCCGCCATAATAAACAAGATCTGGGTTATCAGGATCAACAACAATTCTGTTGTCATAAAAACACTGGCAAATATTTCCAAAGCCGCTTTGAGGAGGGCGCGAAGTTGGTCGCCAAGAATTTCCTGCGTCAGTAGATTTATAAATATCTAGTAAATCACCTGTTCGAGAACTTCCCGCAGAGGCATAAACAATATTTGGATTGCTTGGAGCAATACCTAGATCAATGCGGTTTATATCTTGATTTGGTAAGCCTCCACGAACGATAGACCAAGTTTGCCCAGCATTAGTAGACTTAAAAACTCCAAAATTAAAAAGAGAAGCATAAAGTATAGAAGAATTGATTGGATCCATTTCTATATCAACAGCCGAAGCAAAACTTGACTCGCCTACTTTTAAGACATTTGTCCAACTTACTCCAGCATCAGTAGATTTATATATTCCTGGAATGCCTGCTTGAGGATTTCTAGAACGACTTCCACCAACGGCATTAGCAATTGAGGCATAAAGAATTTTTGTATCTCGTGGATCTACAAGTAAATTGCTAAAGGAAAGCCCTAAAAAGGTACGATTTGCTAAATTAACCCAAGTTTTACCTCCATCAGTTGATTTAAGGATTCCCATACCAAAAAAAGAGTCACCCGATAAATTACCTTCACCCGTTCCAACATAAATAATATTAGGGTTAGTTGGATCAATAGCAACTGCACCTACTGCTTGAGTCGGGGCATCATCAGTCATTGGTTGCCAATTTAGCCCAGCATCGGTAGTTTGCCAAACTCCACCTTGAGCAGCACCTAAATAAACTATTTTAGGGTCTTGGGGATTTATCGCTATTGAGGTTACACGTCCAGTTACTTTATTGCGGTTGCCAAAGGTTTGACCGTTAGCAATTGGTGCCGGGCCAATTGCAGTAAATTCATTGGTAGCAGCTTTTTTCTCTAAATTAGGTTGGTTTTTTTTCACCTGATCAAGGGCTTTTTCTCGCCAATCCAAAGGAAATATACCAAAAGGAAATGTTCGTTGATTAGAAAAATGTAATGCTCGTAGTTTAGGTTTATCTAAATGTTCAGTTTTTCCTTTAGAAACACTAAGTTGATGTTTTCTAGGAGTTATTTTTTCAGCCTTTTTGGGATCCTTTGTTGTTTGTGCTGCTACTGTAAACTGTGTAAATACAATAAATAATAAGGAAATAAATAAATAAATGCTTATATTATAAATTTTAGACACTTTGTTTTCTCCTAAACCTAATACATCTAAAATCAATTATAAAAGATAAGAAAAATAATGTCTGTTTGATTTTGCCCACAGGATTATTTTATTAAAGTAAATATATGGATTTTAGAAGGCTTAATAGACCAATCAACTATGAAAATATAAGGGTAGAGAATTTATGTTAATACTGATCTTACGCAGCGTGTATAAAGTATTGAATTAAATGGGATTGTGTG
>CAZBMZ010000027.1:0-84930 GCA_964492845.1 uncultured Clostridia bacterium | reverse complement strand
GCGTTGGGGTCGGGGTCGGGGTCGGTGTTGGCGTTGGGGTTGGTGTTGGGGTAGTTCTCTTAGTAATAGTTAAACCCCAAGAATTAAATTTTCCAGTATCTTGAGCAGCAGTATCTTGAACAGTCATTTTCCATTGGCCTTTGATAGATTCGCCAGGGAATTGAGCAGAAAGATCTAAAGCACTAAGAACAAGGTTATCAGCAGAACCACCAGCTTTGTTGCTAATAATAGCTTCTTTACCTGATGGAGAAGTTAATTTAACAACTAAGTCACCACGATAAGTATGAGTAATGTTAGTGTCTAACTTGATGCTTTCTAATTGACCTTCATCAGTAATATCAATAGTTGAAGTAACAGTTTGATTATCTAAAATATTTGCATTTGGAGTAGCTGTTTTGGTAATTACATTTGGAGTAGTGCGAGGATTACCATCAACAGATAAACTCCAAGATTTTAATGTACCAGTATCTTGAGAAGCTTTGTCTTCAACAATTAAAGACCAATCGCCTTTGCTCTTCATACCGTTAAAATCTGCTGGATTAGCAGTAAAAGTTAAGTTGTCAGCAGAACCGCCAGCGCGATTATGCAACACAACTTCTTTACCTTCTGGAGAGCGTAGCTTAACAATTAGATCGCCGCGATAAGTATGTGCAATATCAACATTAACTTTAACAGCAGTAATATCTAAGTCATCATTAATAGCAATTTTAGAAGTAGTGGTTTGGTTATCTAAAATAGGAGAATTTGGATTAGCTGAACCTGTAGCAGTTAAAGATTGTGCGGCTGCACCTCTAGTGTTCCCTAATAAAGAACCTGCACCTTGTGGACGATTTGGCATTGCGCCATCAGGCATAACACGACCACGACCAGCATTAGCTTGATTAGTGCGGTTTCCTGGACTTGCTGAACCGCTAGCACTCATCCAAGGTGGAACAATTCCTGTATTGCCATTAGGAGCGCGATCCCCTGTAACACTACGGCCAGTGTTGGCATTTTGCATATGTTGAGGAACTATTCCAGTGTTTCCATTAGCTGAACCTGTGCCAATACCATTTTGTACACCACTGCTTGCAGCTTCACGGCCTACTGCCATATCAAGACAATGTGGGCAAAGAACGGGTAATTCATTAAATTCACTTATTACTTCTCCACTCTTTGCATCAACCATATAGTTCATTTTTGTTGGAGGATCGCCTTGTAAGTTGTTCATTTTTACTTGATAAGCAAGACGATAATTACCATCTGAGTCTTTCGCAATCATTAATTCAGAAGATGGGGTAGAAGTTGGAGGGCCAGCAAATCCTCTTGCTGCTGAAGTAATAGCATCAGCACCACTTAAACGTGGGCGTGTGTCTAGACCTGCGATTGTAAACAAATTTTCTTGATCGCCAGTTACAGAACGAACATTTCCGTCCGCACCAAGGTGTGTAACTACTTGTTCACCATAAACTTTTAGACCATTGTAGGTGCGATCCATACGAACGTGCATCATTCCTAGCTCATCTTGTACTACAGAGCGCGGAGATAATTCTCTACCAGGATTTACATTAACTGCCCCACGAGCAACACTTGCTGAAGAACCTAAATGATTCATACTGGTTTGAATAGCTCTTTGTGCTTCTGGACTGTTTAATTCTACGTCTCTTGAGCTAGAAGCTAATGGGTTAGCAGGAGTTCTATTTACTTGAGCTATAGGATCTCCAACTATTTGTTGATCGTTTTGTGTGTTAGTAGTGTTGCGAATAGGATCGCCAACTATCATGTTTTGATTGTTTACATCACGGATTGCCATGAACTTCTCCTTAGATTTAAGTATTAATTTGATAATAACTTTGTTTTATTTGACTTGATAATTTTGAATAAATAGTGATTAACGACTTTTCTGAATGAATCACCATTCATATTATCGCATTGATCCAAAATTTGTTGCGTTAATGAAAAAAAATTGTGCAAAAATTTTACGGAACTTTCCTAGAAATCAAATTCAGCAAAACAATTAATAGTGAGTTAAAGCTTAAAATAAGCAAAAAGCTCTATCTAATAGTAGCTAAAGCTTTTTTTGCCAACGGTTTTGTTCTGTAGTTACTACTATATACCCACCTTCACGAACAGGTTCTGTAGTTACTACTTTAGTAATTTTTGCTGGTTGTATTTGAGGAGTTATCATAGTTTCTTTTTTATCTTTTAAACCATTTTTAAGAAATAAAGCTTCTAGCTCTTTATGATTTTTTAAGGCTCTAGGCATTAAAATTGCGCTATTAACTTTTTCTGAATAAAGCCTATAACAAGGTATCCCCATACGATTACGATTTTCTAAAAAAGTAATTTCTGACCAAGCAAGAAAAATTTTCTTATTAGGGTATGTATAAGTAAATCCACTGATACCTTGTTGATTAACAATTATTGGGAAATAGTAAATATGTGATAAAACAAAAGGAACAGCTAGTAAAGATGTACCAGCAATTATTATTCCTGTTAACAGTAAATGTTCAAGGTTAAAAATACGGTATCCATTAAAGACTTGCCCAATAGTAGTGCAAACCGTTATAGATATAGCTGTATTAAAAGACAATCTTGTCCAAAGTAACCAAAATGAGCAACGAAAGATTTTTTCTTGTGTCATATAATTAAAAAAGTTGTAAACCAAAAATAAACAATTTAACTTTTGATTTTACTATAGCTATTACAGTTACCAACATATGGATTATTTCTAAATATAGCAATAATCTATAACAAATTTTTTAAGAATAAAAATAAAATTTTTATTTTATAAAATTAAAGGACTAACCCCTATAGTGTTAGTTCTAAAGGCGATGTATAATCGGGGCAACCATATAAACCCACATACAACAATTAACATTTACAAAGTGAGTAAACATGTCAGAAAAGACTAGTAAACGCCTAAATAGTAATGTTACAGCTATTAATAGTCGTCAAACCAATAAACGAAAAAAGGCCCTTATTTATTTGGCTTTAGCTGGCGGAGGTGTACCAGCATTAGGTTTTGAAGTTGGTGGACTTTGTGCTTTAGAAAGAATTCTTAATCCAGAAACTAAGCCTGTAAGTAACCTAAATAATATACTTACAGGCTATCAAGGGGTTTCGGCTGGAGCAATAGTTTCTACACTAATGGCAATAGGTTTTCCGCCTCATGTTATTAGAGATGTTATGTTAGAACAGTCTGCTGCTTTTCCCTCTCTTACTCGTGGTGCTTTAGGGACTCAGCCAATGATGTATCTTACTTTGGTTGAACAATTATCTAGAGGTGTAATGCGTACAGTTGCTTCAGTTGTTAATGGCTTATTAAATTTAGATCTGCCAATGATATGGCTGCCAGGTAAAAACACTAAATTAAGTTTTTCTGACTTGCGAATGCTGGCCCGTTTAGTGCGTTATGGAGCATTTGAACAAGCTAATGTTAACAATGTTATTCATAATGTTTTAGATACAATTAAAGGTGGTCTTTATACTCCTGCGGGTATAGGGCATTATATCAAAGAAGTAATACAAGAATTCTCTCCTTATGAAGATAATTTTAATAGTTTAACTAAAGAGCTTTATTTATATGCAGCAGAATTAAATAGTTCTCAAGTACGTGTTTTTGCTACACATGGCGAACATTTACCATATGAACTAGTCAATGTTCCTATATCAAAATGTGTAGAAATTTCCTGTGCCATACCTGTATTTTTTAAGCCAGTCCATCTACCAGAAACAGGAAAATATTATACAGATGGAGGAGTAATTAAGAGCTTACATCTGCAAAATTTAATTGATCGAATTAATTATGTAAGACCTAGCGATAAAGTCCCAGCTATTATTTTAACTTTCTTTCCTTTTGTTCCACCTGTTTTTCCAAGTGGAAGTGATTATACTAAACTAAGTGTTTTGGAAATGCTTTCTTTATCATTAAAAATGACTTATTTAGAAAAATTTAATACAGCACTGCGCTCTTATAGACACGAAGAAGAAAATAATATTTATATCCAAATTTTTAAACCAAGCCGTCATAGTAAGACTGCCCGAACACACCCACTACAAGACATAAACACTCAACAAATTGCCCAGCTAAATTATGAGGGAGAAGTCTCTGTTTATCGATCTTTTCTAAACGATTATGATCGATTAAAGAAAATTTTCCATCAAGCAGATATTGAAATAGCACCTCGTGAAGAAATAGCTGTTTTATTAAAAGCTTGCCGTAAATATTATGGGTTAAAAGGTATTTCATCGGATGATTCTAATATAGAAAACTCTAATGTAGAACCTCTAGCTAAAAAAGCTAAAAAATAATTTTTAACTTTTGATATTCCAATAGTTGACAAAAAATAAGACTACCAAGTTTAGCTTTTTTCTAAACATAATTTCGCGTTATAATTTGCAGTTTAGCCCAGTGCTATTTGGCCTAACCATACAAAATAAAAATCAGTTGGAGGAAAAAATGGATTTTGAATTTACTGAAGAACAACTTCAGGTTAAGAGATCTGTACGTGAATTTGCCGAAAGCGAAATTCGCCCACATGTTATGGAGTGGGACGAAGCACAGCACTTCCCTACTGAACTACTACCTAAATTAGCAGAGCTAAACTTAACAGGAATAATTTTTCCTGAAGAATTAGGTGGAGCAGCAATGGGTTATATCCCTTATGCTATTATCATTGAAGAATTAGCTAGAGTTGATGGATCAATTGCTCTTGGTGTTGCTGCACATAACTCACTTTGTACTAACCATATTTTTCAATTTGGTACTAAAGAACAACAAGAAAAATATGTCACTCCACTAGCTAGCGGTAAACATCTAGGAGCTTGGGCATTAACTGAACCTAGTTCTGGCTCAGATGCTGCTGGAATGCGCACTACAGCCGTAAAAGATGGTAACGATTGGATCATCAACGGTTCTAAAAATTTTATTACTCATGCTACTTATGCTGATACTTATGTAGTGATGGCCCTAACAGATCCTAGCAAAGGTAATCATGGAGCTTCGGCTTTTGTAATTGAGCGAGGTACACCGGGTTTAAGTCCTGGAAAAAAAGAAAATAAACTTGGTTGTCGTGCTTCTGATACAGCCTCTTTAATTTTAGAAGATTGCCGTGTATCAAACTCGCAAATTCTAGGCAAAGAAGGCGAAGGTTTTGTTGATGCGTTAAAAATCCTAGATGGAGGCAGAATTTCTATTGCTGCACTAGCTCTAGGAATTGCTCAAGGAGCTTATGAAGCAGCCCTTAAATACTCTAAAGAACGTAAAGCTTTTGGTAATACAATTTCTGAATATCAAGCCATTCAATGGAAGCTAGCTGATATGGCAACCCAAATTGATGCTGCACGTCTGCTTACAATGCGTGCTGCTGCCTACAAAGATGCAGGAAAAAAAGTAACTAAAGAATCTGCTATGGCAAAACTTTATGCTTCTGAAGTAGCGGTAAAAGTTTCTGAGGAATCTGTTCAAATTCATGGGGGATATGGTTTTACTAAAGATTATCCAGCAGAAAAATATTGGCGTGACTCTAAGATTTGCACCATTGGAGAAGGAACAAGCGAAATTCAACGTATGGTAATTGCACGGGAAATATTAAAGTTTTTCTAGAAGTTTTATCTATTTTATCTAAGGCAAGTTTGTAACTTTGTGAATTTAGAGAAGTTAACTAGCGGTATTCTAAATAAAGAAATTCGTGCAGTGGCACGCTCTATTTCTATAGTAGAAAACCGCTTAGATATTGCAACCAAATTACTTCAATCTATTTTTCCTCACACAGGCAAGGCTCTTACTGTTGGAATCACTGGTTCACCTGGAGCAGGAAAAAGCTCTTTGGTGGATAAATTAGCATTACACTATCGCCAACAACTAGATAACTACGTTGGTATTATTGCAGTTGACCCTTCTAGCCCTTTTTCTGGAGGTGCTATTCTAGGTGATCGTATTCGTATGCAAACCCTAGGGTTAGATCCAAAAGTTTTTATTCGTAGTATGGCAACTCGTGGAAATTTAGGGGGTCTTGCTTCTGCTACAATTGATGCAGTTACTATTTTGGATGCCGCAGGTTATGAAAAAATTATTGTAGAAACTGTAGGCGTTGGACAAGATGAAATTGATATTGTTAAAACGGCTGATGTTTCCGTAGTTGTTTTAGTTCCAGGTATGGGAGATGATATTCAAGCAATTAAAGCTGGTTTAATGGAAATAGCCGATATTTTTGTTATTAATAAAGCAGATCGTGAAGGAATACATCGAACAGAAACAGAGCTAGAAGCACTGCTAAGCATTACTGAAAGAAGCGATGGTTGGGTGGTGCCAATAGTTAAAACTATTGCTATTCAATCAAAAGGAATTGAAGATTTAAGTAATGCTATTAGTAAATATGCTAAATTTCAAAAAGAAAGTTCTTCCCAAACCTTAACACGTCGTCATAGAATTGCAGAACAAAGATTAATAGAAATATTGCAAGCAAGACTACTTAGCAAAGCAATATCTAAAGCTCTTAAGGAAGGAGAGCTAAATCAGTTTGCTGAAGCGGTGGCAACACACCATCGAGATCCTTATTCAATTGTTGAAGAAATATGTACTAGACTTAATTTATAAACTATATGAAAATCAATCATTTAGGCATTGCCGTAAAATCCTTAACAGACTCACTTAATTTTTATCGTGACACTTTAGGTTTAAGTGTTAGTTGTACAGAAATAGTAGCTGATCAAGGCGTAGAAGTGGCTATGCTCCCACTAGGAGAAAGTCGTATAGAGCTTTTACAAGCTATTAACCCTGATTCCCCAATAGCACGTTTTATAGAAAAACGTGGCCCGGGAATCCACCATATTTGTATTGAAGTAGATGATATTGTAGCTAAACTAGCAGAAATGAAAGCAACAGGAGCGCAATTAATTGATGAAACACCAAAAAAAGGTGCAGGCGGACATCTAATTGCATTTGTTCACCCTAAATCTACTGCTGGAGTTTTAATAGAGTTGGTTCAAAAAGAAGGAGAATCCCTTGAATAGTAAACCGTTTATTGCATTTTTCTTAGTAATTATAATTGCTGCCGGTCTGTTAATTACGCAAAACCGTGTAACAGGTGTATCTAACATAACCATTACAGCTAAAGAAATAGAAAGTTGGTTTAAGTTACTTCCCCCAGAACAATTAAAAGGTATGGTTAGCCAACCAGAACCAAAAAAATTATTAGTTGATAACTTAAAAGAAATGTTTACTCTTAGCCAGGAAGCTGAACGTGTAGGACTAGCAGCTAATGCAGATGCTCAATCAGAGTTAGACATTATGGAAAAAGTTACCCTTGCAGGTCTTTACCGCAACTTAAAACAAAATGAAGATCCAAAATTAATTGAAGTTACAGAAGTAGACAAAGAAGAATATTTTAAGAAAAATCCTAATGCTTTTAATGACTTTATAACTGCAAATGCCCGCCTTAAAACAGCGTCTGAAAGCCAAAGAGAAGCCCTTAGACCTCAATTTGCAGAATTAATGATTTTACTTGAAAGAGCTAAAAAGTCTGGTTTAGAAAAAGATCCTGGCTATAAATTAATGTTTCAAGTACAACGCGCTTCTTATTTAGCTACTCGTGTTCAACAACAACTACGAGGCTCTTTACCTGTTAGCGATGATGAAATAAAACAACAATATGAAACAGCCAAAGCCGACTTTGAAGAAACTCGCGCTCGCCATATTTTAGTTATGTACCCAGAGCAACGTAAAACCACTGAAGAAGCTATGAAAAAAGCCGAAAAGAAAGAAGGTGAAGCCGCACCTGCTCCTACAGTTGCTAAACCTGCAACCAAAGAAGAAGCTAAAAAATTAGCAGAAGACATTTTAGCTAAAATTAAAGTTGGTGAAGACTTCGCTAAATTAGCACAAACTTACTCTGATGACCCTGGTTCAGGACAAATGGGTGGGGATTTAGGTTTTTTCAAAAAAGATGTTAGTTTTGTTGAACCTTTTAAGAGTACAGTATTTGGCCTTAAGCCTGGTGAAATGAGCGGTATTGTTGAAACACAATTTGGTTATCATATCATTAAAGTTGATGAACGCCGTATTCCTGAACTAGATGAAGGTCTTAAAGCTGAACTTAAAGAAAAAGTTTTAGATAAAAAATTCCTTGAAAAAATAGATTCTCTAAAAGCTAAAAATACTGTAGTAGTTGAGGAAGGCTTTAATTTTCCAGCTATTGATCCAAATGCTGTTAGCCCACCACCACCAGCACATGCTAACCCTCAAGCTAATCCTCAAGCTAACCCAACTAGTGATGGTCACGAAGGTCATGATCACGGTGAAATAAAAGGGGCGGAGACAGAAAAAACTAATCCTCAAAAAGAACCTACTAGCAAAGAAACAGGCAAAGCCAGTAGCAAAGCGGCAAAGACAAATAAATAATTTTGTCTTGATTTTTGAGGGTTTTTTGTGAAAGTTGGAAATTATCAATTAGATATTATTTCTGATGGCACTTTGCGATTAGATGGTGGGGCAATGTTTGCTGTTGTTCCAAAAACAATTTGGGAAAAAGTAGCCCGGCCCGATGAGAAAAACCGAATTCTTATCGGGCTAAATTGTTTGCTAATTCGCACAGACAAAGAAAATATTTTGGTAGATACTGGAGTTGGTGAGAAATGGACAGAAAAACAGATGGATATTTATGCAATTTCTCATCCGCCAACAATTTTAACTTCCCTAGCTAAACTAGGTCTAACTCCTGATGATATTTCTATTGTAATTAATACTCATTTACATTTTGATCATGCTGGTGGAAATACTAAATTTAATTCTAAAGGTCAAATAGTGCCAACTTTTCCTAAAGCTCGTTACTATGTACAAAAACAAGAGTATTTACATGCTTGCAATCCGCATGAACGGGATAGGGCCAGCTATTTAGCTGAAAATTGGGAAGTGCTTTTAGAAAATAACCAACTTTATTTTATTGATGGTACTAAAGAAATAACAAAAAATATTACTGTTTTTTGTGTTCCTGGACATAATTTAGATACACAATTAGTAAAAATTACCTCTCAAAATACTACAGTAGTATTTTTGGCAGATATAATCCCAACAACTGCACATCTGCCAGTAGCTTGGATAATGGCGTATGATCTTTATCCTGTGGAATTAATAGAGCAAAAAAAGCGTTTACTAGAAGAGGCTTCTAGCCAAAACTGGGTTTGTATTTTTGAACATGACGCTAAAATACCCGCAGGAAAAATTATAAAAAGTAAAAATACTTATCAAGTAATTCCAATAGATTTTTAATTTTAACTTTTATGGAGAAGAATTTATGGCACAAGCAACAATAGGTGTAATTGGTGGCAGTGGACTTTACCAAATGGAAGGTTTAACAGATATAGAAGAAGTTAGTGTTGACACTCCTTTTGGCGCACCTTCAGATAATTTTATTATTGGAACATTAGAAGGTGTGAGAGTAGCTTTTTTAGCTCGTCATAGTCGCGGTCATCGTTTAATGCCTTCAGAACTGCCTTTTCGCGCCAATATTTATGCAATGAAAAAGCTTGGTGTAGAAAGAATTATTTCTGCCTCGGCAGTAGGCTCACTTAGAGAGGAACTTAAACCTTTAGATCTCGTAATCCCAGATCAGTTTTTTGACCGTACTCGTGGACGAGTTTCTACATTTTTTGGTGAAGGCGTAGTAGCACATATTACTTTTGCTGATCCTGTATGTCATCAATTATGCGATGTAATAGAATCAGCCGGAAAACCTTTAACAGACATTAAAATTCATCGTGGCGGTACTTATATTTGTATGGAAGGCCCTGCGTTTTCTACTCGTGCAGAATCAAACGTTTACCGTTCTTGGGGAATGGATATAATTGGAATGACCAATCTTCAAGAAGCTAAATTAGCACGTGAAGCAGAACTTTGTTATAGTACAATTGCTTTGGTAACTGACTATGATTGCTGGCATGAAGGACATGACGCAGTAACAGTTGATATGGTAATTCAATATCTAACTCAAAATGTTATTAATGCTCAAAGAGTAATTCGAGGTACAATTAAAGAACTTGCTGGACTAGAAAGAACTTGTAAATGTTCTTCAGCATTAAAACACGCTGTGTTAACTTCACCTCAAGCAATACCTGAAGCAGCTAAGGAAAAATATAAGTTATTAATTGGTAAGTATTTTCCTAGTGAAAATTAATTTAAAAATCTTAAAAGGCCCAAAATACTTTGGGCCTGTAAATTAAAAAATTTAAGGGGGTTACGCTTTGAGTAGCCAAATGGAATCCGTAAAAAAACCAGATAACGAAAACGTTGTTTCTTATCCAGCACTTCCAATTTATCAAACAGTTATAGCATGTCTGCTAGCTTATCTAATTCCAGGTCTTGGACATATTTATTTAACTCGTTGGCAAAGAGGTTTAGCTTTTTTTGCTAGTATCTATGCAATGTTTATCTTAGGTATAGTAATGAAGGGTCATCTATATGGATTAGATATTAATTTTGCTACCGAAAAACTATCTATTTTGCTAACTTTTGCCAATGCTGGAACAGGTTTAGTTTATTGGGTTCTTCATCTTTTACATTCTGTGTCAAATATTTCAATAGGCTTTGGTCTACCTCAAGCAGAAGTTCCTACTTATGAATACGCTAATACATTTTTATGGACAGCAGGACTACTTAACTATTTAGTAGCAATGGATGCCTATGATATTGCTGTAGGGAGAAAAAAATAATGCACCTATTAATGATGATGACTTTTGCTTTTTTAGTTTCAATAGTCTTTGCTGGAATCAATTTTGAGACTAATACAGGTAAAGAGCGTTTTTCCTATGGATTAAAAGTATTTGGCTCATTTATGGGAGTTGGTTTAGCATTAGCTTGGATAATTTATTTCTTAGGATATTAAACTTAGTTAGTTCAAATCCCCAAATAAATGTTGAAGTAAAACAACTGCTGTAACTGCTGCTGTTTCTGCACGTAAGATGCGTTTACCTAAGTTAGCCAAGTAGAAATTAGCCAAGGATGCTTCTTTAAGTTCTTTAGCCGTCCAACCACCTTCAGAACCTACTATTAAATTAATAGCGTTATTTTCTAGTTTTAAGTCTTTAACAACCTGATTAAATGGTTTTGCGTTGATTTCAGCAAAAACTATTGTTGGTATAGAAAGATTTTTAACAAGTTCTGACCATTTAATTGGAGAAAGAATTTCTGTTAATTTTCGTCGTTTGGATTGTTTTGTAGCCTCTAAAGCGATTCTCTGCCAACGTTCTAAACGTTTTTCCCCTTTTGTTGGCTGTATGTCTGTGTGTTCTGTTATTAGAGGTTGTATTTTGCTAACACCAAGTTCAACCGCCTTTTGAATTACCCAATCAAACTTATCACCTTTGATCAAGCCTTGAATTAAAGTAATTTCTAAAGCAGATTCAACATTATCAATAAATTTCTCTTCTAAACTTAGCTTAACACTTTGACCAGCAAACTCATCAATTACAGCTAACCATTCATCACCTAAACCATTAAAAATAAACACGTTATCACCTAGATTTAGGCGTAAAACTTTTCGTAAATGATGAGCCTCGTCCCCAGATATTACAGCATTACTACTAGTAAAATTTTCTGGTGGTGAAAAAAATCTATGGCCAGGCATTAAATTAATCTATTTGATGAGAGCTAATAATTGCTATCCATTCACCTGCTGAAAGGATTGTGATTATTTTTTGGTTATAAGAGCTTAAAACACTTGAAACTTGTTCTTTTTGATCAGCTAAAATTCCTGATAAAATCAATCGGCCTTTTTCGGCTAAACAAGCAGTTAAATCATTAATAATGCTAGCAATAACATCTGCTGTAAGATTAGCAACAACTAGAGAAAATTTTTCAGCGCGATAATCACTAGCTGACCCAACAGAAAGTTTTAGATTTGCTACCTTGTTAATATCTAAGTTTTCCTCAGCAACTATTATTGCTTCAGGATCATTATCACAAGCTACAACTCTAGCATCAGGGTAAAGCTTTGCTGCGGCCATTGCTAAAATTCCTGTGCCACAGCCAACATCTAAACAAGAGCCACCTTGCCAATAATCTTCAATGGCCTTTAAGCAAAGTTGAGTAGTCTCATGTGTACCTGTGCCAAAAGCCATTTTAGGATCTATTTCAATAATAATTCTTTCTGTATCAGTAACTTCTGATCTTAGCCAAGAAGGTGTAATCAAAAATTTCTCTCCAACATTAACCGGACGATAATTTTCTTTCCACTTCTTTAGCCAATCTTCATTTGGCACTTCTGATTGTTTTATTTCCTTTAAGTCTTGTGAGGAGTAGCCTAGATTGATAAACATCTCTTGCAATAAGTCTTGCCAATATAAAACATCTATCTCTTGGTTAAAATAAGCTTGTAAGGTAATAGAGGTTGGTGTTTCTTTGCTAAGAGTTATACCAGAAGTTCCTTCTTCCCATAAAATAGCAGTTACAATTTCTTCTAATTCTGGGCTAATACTTAACTCTAAGACAAACCAAAGGGTAGCTGCTTTAACTTGACTCATGGCTTACTCCTTCTAACCCTAATTCATCTAAAACCCTTTCATCATTGCGCCAATTTTCTTTTACCTTAACAAACAGAGAAAGAAAAATTTTCTTTCCTAGTAAATTCTCAATGTCTTTTCTAGCAGCACTACCAATTTGTTTTATTTTCTGTCCTGCACGACCAATAATAATTGCCTTTTGTGAATCTCTCTCAACATAAATGGCACAATTTATATTTGCCTCTTTTGCATTTTCTTGCCAATATTCTGTTACTACTGCTGTAACAAATGGTAGTTCTTCACCAGTAAATCTAAGTACTTTTTCTCTTACCATTTCAGCAGCAATTGAACGCATACTACGGTCAGTCAAGGTATCTTCCTCAAATAATCTAGGGCTAACAGGCAAATGTTCTAGTAATTTATCAACTAAAATATTAGTGTTTTTTCCTGTCCGGGCAGAAAGTGGGATAATTTCTTGAAACTCATACTCTTGACGATAAAAATCAATTATTGGAAATAGTGCTGTTTTATCTTTTACTAAATCAACTTTATTTAAGAGTAAAAACGTAGGTCGTGCAGATTCTTTTATTAAATCTAAAACATACCGTTCACCTTGACCCATTTTTATTGAAGCATCTCGCATAAGTATAAGTATATCAACAGATTGTAAAGCCTCGGCTACAGCCTGCATCATACGACGATTAAGTTTATATCCAGGTTTATGTACCCCCGGAGTATCAACAAAAACAATTTGTCCTTTAGGTAGATTTAAGATGCCTTTAATTTGAGTCCGTGTAGTTTGTGGCTTATCAGACACGGCTGCAATTTTTTCGCCTACTAGTTTATTTAATAAAGTAGATTTGCCAGAATTAGGACGACCAATAAATGCAACTATTCCTGAGTGAATAGTTTCCTCTGCTGTATCAGAGACAGAGTTATTTTCAATATTTTCCATTTCCATTTCCATTATTATTTCCATTATTTATATCTTCAAGACAAAGCTTTACTCGACCAATACGACCACTATCAGCTTCCATTATTTCAGCTTTAACACCATGATAGCTTAAAGTATCCCCTACCATAGGAACTCGCCCAGCATTTTTTATAATAAAGCCCGCTAGAGTAGAAAAATCATCTGACTCCAACTCTTTATCAAAAAGTAGTTCTACCTTCCTAATTTCTGTACTACCTTTGACTAAGTAAATTCCTTTATCAGTTTCAACAATTTCTGGGTCTTCTTTACTTTCTTTGTCGGTATCTTCATTACCAATTTCTCCAACAATTTCTTCTAGCAAATCTTTGATAGTAACTAACCCAGCAGTAACACCATATTCATCAATTACTAACGCAATTTGACGTTTAGCCCGCTGCATATCTGCTAGAAGTTCAGCAACTAATTTAGTTTCTGGGACAAAATAAGCAGTGCGAGCTAGCGAGCCTACATCCATTTCTGTTTTTCCTGACTGACAAGCAGCCAAAACATCATACATATAAACTATGCCTTCAATATGATCTACAGACTCACGATAAACTGGAATGCGGGAATATTTTTTCTCAACCATCAATTCCTGCATTTCTCTTACTGTAGCATTAGCGTCCATTACAATCATATCTGGGCGAGGCACCATAACTTCTTCTACGGTAGTATCAGTAAATTCTATTACTGAATGAATTAGCTTGCTTTCAGCTTCTTCAATTATTCCTTCTTCTGTACCAACATCTAGCAAAGCTTTTATATTCTCTCCAGAAACTTCTTCTACTTGTTCAGGAGTCAAGCTACTTTCATCTGTTTTGCGAAAGCGTTTTAGTAACCAATAAACTATTTGTGCTGGAATAGAAAAAACTCGGTAGTAGATTTCAAAATAAGGTAGGAGTAGTAGCAAAACGTTAGCAGGATTATTTTGGCTAAATAATCTTGGTAGAAATTGACCAAAAAACCCGCCTATTAATAAGGAGACAATAAAAGAAGAACTTAAAGCTTCAAGTTTGGTTAAACCTAGCTTAATTCCTATAGAAACTAAAAACAAAGCGATGCTTACAGCAGCAAACTGTAATCCAGAGAGTGTAGTCATTTCCAGTAACTGATGATGATCTAATAGGTAGCGTAAAAACCTTGAACGTTTTCGCCCTTTACTTTCAGCAGTTAATGAACGTAATGCTACATCACTTAATAAACCTAAAGCACTTGCAAAGGTAGCAATAAAGACCAGCATCACAATTAGAATGCTGGTCGCCACTATTTCATATTCCATTTTATAAAAACTTATTAGTTAAGAAATTACTGATATATTGGGTAGAAACTCAAAACCCAATAGTTGCTTACGTAATTTTTGTTCTAGCTCGTCCATTTCTCCGTTATCAGTCTCATGGTCATAGCCACATAAATGAAGCAACCCGTGTAATATCAGTGTCTTAACTTCTTGATCAAATGTCAAGCCTAATTTTTGAGCATAAATAACAGCCGTGTGTGTAGAGATTACCACATCACCCAAATAATTGCTTGTAGAATTAACTAAGTTTTCGTAGAAGTTTTCTTTTAGCAGTTTGTTATCTTCTGTATTTGTAACATCTTGGTAACTAAATGATAAAACATCTGTAGGCTTATCAATAGATCTAAACTCTTGGTTTAGTTCTCTGATTTTTTGATCACTTACAAAAACAATACTAACTTCTATATTTTTTAAGTTAAGTTCCTTAAGTACACCAATGGCAAATTCTTTCCATTCTTTTTTTGCAATTTTTTGGCTTCTTTGACGATTAATGATTTCTACTAGCATAATTACAGTCGTACTTTAGTATGTTCATCATAAGCTTTAATAATTAGTTGTACTAGCTTATGTCTTACTACATCTTTTTCTGTAAAGTGAATCATAGAAATACCTTCCACATCACTTAAAACAGTTTGTGCTTCTACTAGACCAGAGCGTTTACCCGTAGGTAAATCAATTTGAGTAATATCCCCTGTAATAACAGCTTTTGAACCATAACCAATTCTAGTTAGAAGCATTTTCATTTGTTCAGAAGTAGTATTTTGAGCTTCATCCAAAATGATAAAAGAGTCTGACAAAGTACGACCACGCATAAAGGCAAGTGGAGCAACTTCTATGACTCGTTTTTCTAATAATTTAGTAACTTTTTCATAATCAGCTAAATCAAACAAAGCATCATAAAGAGGTCGCAAGTATGGGTCAACCTTATCTTGAAGATCTCCTGGTAAAAATCCTAGTTTTTCACCTGCTTCTACGGCTGGCCTAGTTAGAACTATACGATTAACTTGTTTAGACCAAAGGGCTTGTGTTGCCATTGCTACAGCTAAATAAGTTTTACCGGTTCCCGCAGGCCCAATACCAAACACAATATCATGTTGTTGAATTGCTTCTATATATTTTCGTTGAGTAACAGATCTAGCACTAACCATTTTTTTCCCAGTAGGGTTAAAATAGAGGCTTTTAGAAAAGTAATCCCTTAAAGAAAAAGCTCTATCTTCAGCAATTTGCTTAAATGCAACTTTTAATTCTGCTACTGTAGGCATATGTCCTTCTTTAACTAACGCAGCAAAATCAGACAAAATATTTTCTACCGTAGCTATATCTTTAGCACTACCATCTAAGGCAATCTCATTACCACGTATATTTATAGTTACATCTAAAAGTGCCTCTATATACTTAATATTTTCATCATAAGGGCCAAGTAGCACATCTAAACCCTTTTCTGGCAACACTAATTTCTTCAAAGTTCCCTTTACTCCTAGTGAAACAAAATTTTTTGGAAAACTCTAAGGAATTTTAGCAGGATTTATAAAAAAGTCTTTAAAAATCCCGCTAAAATCTCTCAAATAAATCTATTACTTCTATTATTTCTAAATTATCTCCAATCAAGCTCAACACAAATTGGGTAATGGTCTGAAGGATAAATATAACCTTGGCTAGTTGTATCTATTTTTGCTAGACGAGGGAAAAAATGTTTTGAAGAAAATAATACCCAATCTATTGATGTTGGCATTGATAAACTACCATACTCATGAAAAGTCCCTTCTCTATCATGTGGATGTAATTGCCAGTAAGCTTCTACTAAAGGATTAATACTATCTAAATCTACTAACTTACGAAAAGGTTCACTACCCCGATTAGCATTAAAATCTCCTGTTATGATTGCAGGCATTGACGGCCCAAGAGCCTCAACCCTTGTACGAAGTAGTTCAGCCGATTTGATTTGTACAGCAAAACTTTGATAATCAAAATGAGTATTAAAAAATGTAACTACCTTTTTTTTGTTGTCATTAGCTTGTAGTGCAACCCAAGTAACAGGTCTAGGAAAAGCACTTCCTTGATAAACACTAGCAGGGATATGAGGAGTATCACTTAACCAGAAAAAATTCTTAGCAATAGCTGTAAAAACTGATTTCTTAAAAAGTAGTGGGGACATTTCTAGGCTATCATTACTATCATCATTACCCCGACGTACTCCAATAAATTCATAATCCGGTAATTTTTCCTTTATATACCCTGCTTGTTCATCATCACGACATTCTTGAAGTCCAAGCAAGTCAGGATCAAAACTCCTAATTCTATCTATTACTAAGTGTTTACGATTGTACCAACTATTCATCCCATCATCCGCAGTACTATAACGAATATTAAAAGTCATTACTTTAACCATAGTATTATCCCTAATATAATTATTAATATAAACAAAAACTGTAGCTATTATAGTGGAATTTTTCTTAAAAAGAAGTGGCAAAGAAAATAAGCTCCTATATAAAAACTTAAACTATTTGTTACAAGTTATTTAAGTATCTACTTAACATAATGATCTTGTTAGTTTTCTTAATTTCTTGATCCTAAAATAAATTATCTTGATTTATAAACTGTTTACCCATTATTAAAATTTCAATGGGAACTTTTTGTTAACTAGCGCGTGTCTTGTAAAAAGTTAACTAGCTTTGTTTAGTTGGTAGATAGCCAAATAAGCTAAATTTGTGCTATAAATAAACAACCTTAAAATAGCTTCTATTTTAATTAACTTAAAGAAAACTAATAATTATGCCAGAATTTGTTTGTCGTCTTGGAACTCCTAGCGGAGAAGTAGTAACACGTAATTATGAGGCAGAAGCCATTAATGATTTACGCTCGCGCCTACAACGAGAAGGATATCAAATATTTTCGATATCTAAACAAGGTGGCGGGGGTATTTTCTCTGGCAGTATTACCTTAACTCAAAGCGTTAGCATTGATGAATTTTTAATCTTTAACCAACAGCTTTCTGCAATGCTTAGGGCAGGTCTGCCAATACTTCAAGCCCTAAATATTTTACTTAATCGCCAAAAAGCCGGATATTTTAGAGAAGTTTTAGAAGACGTGGAACGTCGTGTTCGAGGCGGTACAGCACTTTCAGAAGCTTTTGCCATGCATAACAATATATTCCCTCGTCTCTATACAGCTTCAATACTTGCAGGTGAAAGATCTGGCGATCTGGATAATGTTCTACTACGTTATGTTGCCTACACTAAAACTATTACTGAGTTACGTAGAAAATTAAAAAAGACCTTAGTCTATCCCATTATCCTAATTACAGCATCTATTGGTTTAATTGTTTTAATGACTACTTATGTAATCCCTAAATTTGCGACCCTTTATGAAGGTGGCAATAATAAATTACCCTGGTTAACACAAGTAGTAGTAGGTGTAGCTAACAATATCAGCGGAAATATAACTTGGATTGCACCTCTTTTGATAATTTCAATCATAGCAACTTTAATTTGGCGACGTACTGAAAACGGACGCTATAAGGTTGATGAATGGATGCTAAAACTACCTATACTTGGTGAATTAGTACGTCAACATACTACAGCGCAACTTTGTCGTAGTTTGGCTACCCTCCTAGCAGGCGGAATAACTCTACTAGAATCCTTTGAAATTGCTAGCGAATCTGTTACTAACCGAGCATTAAGAAAAACTATGCTTATGGTGGCAGCAAGGCTACGTACTGGGGAAAACTTTACTGAAAGTCTTCAACTAGCAGGTTGGTTTCCTCCCTTGGCACTAGACATGATCGGTGTAGGTGAGCGTTCTGGCTCTCTTAGGGAAATGCTTGATGAAGTAGCTAACTTTTTTGATGCTGAATTAGATGTCAAAATAACAAGCCTAACAGCATTAATTGAACCTATAATTTTAGTAGTTATGGGATCTGTAGTAATGACAATACTACTAGCAATGTACTTACCTATATTAGAATTAATGAATAATAGTAGTAAGCCTCACTAGAAGAATTACTAGTAGCCATTTAGCTAAGGAGATTTATGTCAACAGTAGCAGAACAACCTAGTAGCAAAGAAACTGCGCCAATTCGCCCAGATGAACGAATAAATTTAGAGCAAAGAGATGCTCGTGAACTAGCACGTCGTTATCGGCTTCCTTATATTGACTTAGGAAATTATACACTAGACCATGACTTAATCAACAGCATGCCAATAGAGCTAATGTTACGTAATGCTTTCCTCCCAACTAAACGGGAACTAGATGCTTTAGTAATTGCTGTTTCTGACCCAACAAATTTAGATTTAATTGATGAGCTTTCTTCACGCCTTAAAACCAAAATTAGATGTGTTATAGCTACACGTTCTGCTATTGAATATGCCTTAAAAAGAGGTGAGACCGCCCAAAGAGTTCTGCAAGATGCTACTCAATCCCTAGGAATGACTTTAGTTAAAGAAACTGATCAGGGCGAAACTGAATTAGATATTGATAAACTTACAGAAGAAACTTCACCAATTATTAAACTTGTTAATACCATTGTACTTAATGCTTTAGAGCGTAGAGTATCAGATATTCATATTGAAACCGGAGATACAGCGGTTAATGTCAAATATCGTATAGATGGAGCTTTATATAAAGCTGTAGATCCAATTGATATACAACATCATCAAACCATAATCTCAAGAATTAAAGTAATGTCAGAACTAGACATAGCTGAACGTCGCGTTCCTCAAGATGGCCGTTTTCGTGTTAAGCTTCGTGGTCGTTTGATTGATTTTCGTGTCTCAATTATTCCTGCAATTCATGGTGAAGATGCTGTTATTCGTATTTTAGATAAAGAACAAATTAATGAGTCATTTAAGGAATTAAACCTGAATGTAGTTGGTTTTGAACCTGAAGACTTACGCCGTTTTCGTCGTCTTATTACAGAACCTTATGGAATGGTGTTAGTAACTGGCCCAACTGGTTCTGGTAAAACTACTACTCTTTATGCTGCACTAAATGAAATTCGCAATGAAGAAGATAAAATTATCACTATTGAAGACCCAGTAGAGTATCAACTACGGGGTATTACCCAAATTCCAGTTAATGAGAAAAAAGGTTTAACCTTTGCCCGTGGACTGCGCTCAATACTGCGTCATGACCCAGATAAAATAATGGTTGGAGAAATTCGAGACTCTGAAACTGCTCAAATTGCTATTCAATCAGCCTTAACTGGACACTTAGTTTTTACCACTGTACACGCCAATAATGTTATTGATGTAATTGGACGTTTTCTTAATATGGGTGTTGAACCTTACAACTTTATTAGTTCTCTTAATTGTGTTTTAGCTCAACGCTTAGTAAGAATTTTATGTACTAAATGTAAACGTCCCTATAAGGTTACTGAACAAGAACTAAGAGAAGCTGCATTAAATCCAGAGAAATACATTGATCACCCTTTTTATGAATTTGTTGGGTGTGAAGAATGCCATTTTACTGGTTATCGTGGTCGAACTTGTATTCATGAATTATTAGATGTTAGTGATCATATTAGGGAATTAATCTTAGCTCGTCGCCCTGGTTCAGAAGTAAGACGTGCTGCTAGAGAAGAAGGTTTAACTAGTTTACGCGAATCTGCGCTAAAAAAAGCTTTTCGTGGTACTACAACACTTAAAGAAATTAATCGGGTAACTTTTGTGGAATAAAAATCTTACTTTTTGGAACTTAACTTTTACTAAAACGTGAAAAAGTTAACCTTAAAAGTCAAATGCCTAGTTTATTTATTTTCAAATATATAGCCACAGTAGTAATTAATACGGAGATTTATAAGCATGAAAAAATATTGGATTATCCAACGCCTCATAGCAATAATATTAGTAATAGCCATAATAACTCCATTAGCATTAGCTGGTGGCGGTAACAAATACTTTAAGAAGGGTCGTAAGTTTGAAGCTGCTGAACAATGGGACTTAGCTGCCGAACAATATGCTCTAGCATTAAGTGAAGATCCTGGTAATCCAGAATATAAACTCCATCTCCTGCGCTCACTCTCAAGAGCATCTCTTACTTTTATGGAACGTGGAAAAACCCTTGCTGAACAAGGTGACTATGAAGGTGCTTACCAAGCTTTTCGTCAAGCCTATAGCTATGACAACAGTAATGAAATGGCTCTATCTCGAATGAAAAATATGCTAGAAAAACTAGGTATTAGTAATGATGGGGCAGATTCTTTTGGTAATGATGATTTGAAAAAAACTAGCCTAAGTAATGATACTAGCAATGCAAAAAATATCGCTTTATCCATTAGCAATTTTCGTCCCCAAAATTTTAGCTTCCGAGAGGCTCCTGCATCAGTAGTTATTAATACTATAGCCAAACAATCTAAACTTAATGTAGTTTATGATGATCAAATTGTTAGGCTAATAGAAAGCAAAAAAGTAAATTTTGAGTTAGAAGGTGTAACAGCACCAAAAGCATTAGAAGTTTTCTTAGCTACCCAACGTTATGCTTTTGCTCCAATAACCCGCCGAACTATTGTAATTTTTCAAGATGTAGCACTTAATAGGCAAAAATACGAGGATCTTTTAATCCGCACTTTTTATATAAAGAATGCTGTAGCAAAAGATATTGCCCAACCCTTACAACAAGCTCTTACCGTCCCTGGCACAGGAAAACCAATACAAATTATTCCTATTGACAAGCTAAATGCTTTAGTTGTTCGGGAAACAAAAGAAAATCTAGCTTTGATTGAAACTATGCTTGAAAGATTAGATAAAGCTCAATCTGAAGTTGTTATGGATGTAAATTTATATGAAGTAACTGATAATGCTTTAGTACAAATAGGTAATCAATTACTTACTTCAACAGCAGATAGAAATGTTGGATTAAATAACTTAGGTGGTGTTGGTCAAAATAGTTTACGTCGTATTTCTCCTGGGGGTATTTTTGACTCAACATTAGGTATTGCTCTTTCTGTTCCTGGTAGCACAATTAGTTTACTCCAAACTAAATCTATAGGTAAATTAGTAGCTTCTACACAAATTCGTGCTTTTGAAGGTGAAGCTGCTTCTGTAAACATTGGTTCTCGTGTACCTATTCGTAGTGCAACCATTCCAACAGGTACAGTAGTAGCAACTGGTCAAGGTCAGGGTCAAGGTCAAAATCAAAATCAATTTAATTTTCCAGGCTCAATTGGTGGAGTTGAACAAATCACTTATGAAAATGTTGGTCTTAATATAAATATTTCAAAACCAACTGTACTTTATGACTATGTACAAATGATGTTTGAAATAGAATCTAGTAGCGTAGTTCCTGCTTCAGACCCAAGATCTAACCCAACTTTTACCCAAAGAAAAGTAAAAGGAACTACTCGTATTAAAGAAGGTGAAACCAGCATTGTAACTAGTGTAATGCGTTTAGACAGAAGTGAAGGGGCTTCTGGACTACCAGTACTAAGTTTTATACCTATTGTTGGAAGATTTTTTGCTACACCAAATAATAGCTCTATGTCTACTAATATTGTTGTTACTGTAACGCCACATGTTTTACGTGCGCCAAACGTTAATGAATCTGATTTAGCTATGTTAAGTGTAAATACTCTTACTTTAGAACAAATGGTAGCAACCGCAGATTTATTAGACCAACAAGACGATGAAGCAAAAGCAAAACAAAACCCTCAAAATACTCCTCAAAATAACCCTCAAAAATCTGCTCCCCCTCAAAGCAATCCACCTATTCAAGGCGTAACTCAAAGACCTGTCCAACCTGTTCAACCTCAAAATGTTACACGCCCAGTTAGTAATAATAATCTGCCTTTACAAAATACTACTGCACCAATACAAAACCCTCCTCCAGCACCAGTAGATACTGGTTCATCAGCACCAATAAACAACATAGATAAAACAAATAATTCAGATAGTTCAAATGTTGAACCAGAAAAAAATCAAGAAGCAACCTCTACATCCCCTGTAACCGTTATGGCACGTGTGCTTAATCCAGAAGTTAAAACAGGTCAAACAGGCTTAATTGCTGTTGTACTAAGCTCTAGCAATGTTCCTATGCTAGAAGCTAACCTTGCACTACGTTTTAACCCTGCTGTAATAAAAGTAACTGCTGTTAGGGATGGCGGTCTAATGAGTTTATCTGGAGCTATAGCAGAATTTAATTACTCAGATGGTGGAGATACAGTAATAGTCAATGCACGTAGACCATCTGGAGCCAGCCCTGTACCAGCATTTGGACAATTAGCACTAGTTTATTTTCAAGCTGTAGGAGCCGGATCAGCAGACCTTAACCTAAGTGAAGCTCAATTAATAGGAGCCAACGGACAATCATTACTAGTTAGTTTAGTTAACAGCAATGTTGAAGTAAAAGCTGATGTCCAACCAAACACAGGTGGTAATGATGGAACCATTGATGATGAGGAGGATGATGAAGAAGATGAATAACAGCATTTTCTCAAGATCACTAAAAAATCGCTCTGGTTTAAGCTTACTAGAGCTAATTATTACACTAGCTATTTTGTCAATCTTAGTGGCAACTACTCTACCATTAGCTTATAACACTGTTCGTCGTAATCGTGAAATTGACCTACGCCGCGCACTTAGAGAAATAAGAACAGCTATTGATAGCTATAAGCGTTATAGTGATGCAACTTCTCCACCAGGACAACTAGTTCCAATTCAAGATCGTACTGTCTCTGGTTTTCCTAAAACTTTAGAAATATTAGCAAAAGGCTTTACTCCTGCTAATCGAATTGATGATAAAAAGCTTCGCTTTCTCCGTAAAATCCCTATTGACCCAATGACAGGCAGAACTGATTGGAAACTAAAATCTTCTACTGATGATCCTGATTCATTTTCAACTAATGGAGAAGATGTTTTTGATGTTTATTCACAAAGCGATGAAACTGGATTAAATGGTACTAAGTATAAAGATTGGTAAAAATTATGTGGCAATTAATAAACAATAAACTTAGACAAAAACTTAACCTTAAATCAGGCTTTACCCTACTAGAACTAGTAATAGTAATTAGTATCATATTGGTTTTAGCTGCATTAGTAGTTCCTATTTTTCAAACTACTATGCGTAATGCTAAAGAAACAACCTTAAAAGATACCTTATTTAAGCTTAGAGACTCTGTTGATAAATATACTTTAGACAAAGAGGAAGCTCCCCAATCGCTTGAAGATTTAGTTAAATTTAAGTATATCCGTGAAGTGCCTATTGATCCGATTACTAATCAAAAAGATTGGCAAGTAGAAATGGAAGAAGAACCTATTAGCCGTTCAGGAAAAAGGGGAATCAAAAATGTTTATTCTGCTGCTGAAGGAACTGCTAGCAATGGTATTAATTATAGTGATTTCTAGCAACTCATAATTTGAAAAAATCAAAATCTCCTTCAAAACATAGCAAACAAATTTAGAAAGGTATTTATGTCAATCTTAAATTCTCTTTGGCAATTTTTGACTGCTCCACGTCTGCCAAAAGTAGCATTAGCATTTGTTGATAATGAAGCTATTTTGCTTAATATAAAAAAGAAACGTGGAAGCTTTTATGTTGAACGTATAGCGACTGCTTTTCTTCCAAAAGCTTTACTTCGTCCTGATTTTAGTGCGTCAAATATTGCTGAAGTTAATTCATTAGTAGATTTAATTCGTCAAGCTAGCAGTCGTGCTAAACTTTCCCGTCAAAGCCGTTGGTCTATTGCCTTACCAGAAGAAGTAGCCCGTACAATGGTAGTTAGATTAGATACAAAACCTCAAAACCAAGAAGAATTAGAAAAAATGCTAGCTTGGAAAGTTGAAAGAATTGTAGGTTTGCCTATGTCACAATTAAGACTAGTTCATCAGCAAATTCCTAACAGTTCAATGACCTATTTAGTAACTGTAGTTGCAGAAACAGTAATGGCTGAATATGAAAGAGTATTTTCTCAACTAGGCTGGCAGTCAGGTTTAATTATGCCTAGACATATTGGAGAAGTAACCTGGTTAATGAAAAGCAACTTAGCTGGAGATAAGTTATTAGTTAGTCATAATAATTGGGGATTTACAGCTTTTGTTTTAAGAGGAGATAGCCCTGTTATGATTCGCTCTAGAGAATGTGCTAGAGAAGATTTAGAAAGTGAACTTTTTCGTCTAGCTACTTATTATCAAGAAAAAATCATGCTGCCACAAAATAATAATCTTAACCTTTTAATTATTGGCGATAATGAAAAAGTAGAATTAACTAGCAGAACCTTTGCTGATGCCCTAAATCAAGTAAATCTTAAGATCTTACAACCATCAGAATTTGCAATAAATATTTCTGACAATAATTACCAATTTAACCAAATTGCAGCAGCAGCAGGACTTGCAACTTTAGCTTATAATTAAAGATTTTTAAGCTTAAAATTTTTCCTAATTACTTTTTTACTTCCTAATAAGATCAATCCTTACTAGAAGTTAAAAATTAATCTCCGCAAATAGCCTTATATACTTGCGATAAACTCTAGCCTACCTTATATTAGCGCATTGTGCGCAGAAATGTGCCTACCCAACTGGGAACTTCCAAAATAAGAGGCCAAATCACTATGTCAACTACTGCTGAACACAAAAGATTAAAAGAAAAATCTGAAGGCCATTCATCCTGGCGACGCTGGGGGCCATATGTTAGCGAACGTGCTTGGGGTACAGTTAGAGAAGACTATAGCCCTGATGGAAATGCATGGGAATATCTACCACATGATAAAGCTCGCAGCAAAGCTTATCGTTGGGGTGAAGATGGGCTAGCAGGTATTTGTGATCGTTATCAATTATTAGTCTTTGCTCTTGCGCTTTGGAATGAACAAGACTCTATACTAAAAGAGCGTGCTTTTGGTCTTATACCTAGCGAAGGTAATCATGGAGAGGATGTTAAAGAATACTACTTTTATTTAGATAGTACTCCAACACATTCTTATATGAAATATCTTTATAAATATCCTCAAACTGCTTATCCCTACTGGGATTTAATCGAGGAAAACCGCCGCCGTCAAGGAAGAGGCGATGAATATGAGCTTTTAGATACAGGTATTTTTGATCAAAATAAATACTTTGATGTATATGTTGAGTATGCTAAAGCAGGCCCAGAAGATATTTATATTCGTATTGAAGCCTTTAATCGTGCTGATGAGGATGCTCCCCTACACATTTTGCCACATCTTTGGTTTCGTAATACCTGGGCATGGGGTGAACATTATGGCCCTGAACCAACAATTCATGTTGGTCATTCAGGCGAAAATTTTTCTACAATTGTGGCTGATGACTCTTCAGCAGAAATGCTAAAAAACCTTCCTTTTGTTTATCGTTTAGGCCCTCGCTATTTATATGGCGAAACGGGCGCAGATCTACTTTTTACTGATAACGAAACCAACATGAAGCGTGTTTATGGCCCATATTCAAATACAAAAAGAGAACACTTTAAGGATGCCTTCCACCAATATGTTGTTGAAGATAATAAACAAGCCATCAATCCCCATGACACAGGAACAAAAAGCTGTTTTCATTATAAACTTAATGTACCAGCTAAGTCCTCTGTAGTCCTTCGTTTACGGCTAAGCCCAGAAAAATTAGATGATCCATTAGCTAATTTTGATGAATTAGTTAGTTCACGTAAAAAAGAAGCAGACGAATTTTACTCTACTGTACATCCAAAAACTGCTTCTGAAGATGAAAAATTAGTCCAACGACAAGCATTAGCTGGAATGCTTTGGACTAAACAAATCTATTTATTTGATATTCATCAATGGCTAGAAGGAGACAATCCTAAACATCGTCCTCCTGATTCCCGTTGGAAAATCCGCAATCACCATTGGATGCACTTAAATTCAATGAGAATCCTTTCAATGCCTGATAAATGGGAATATCCTTGGTTTGCAGCCTGGGACTTAGCTTTCCATTGCATTGCCCTAGCTTTAGTTGATGCAGAATTTGCTAAAGACCAACTTTGGCTAATGCTTTTTGAACAATTCCAACATCCTAATGGTCAAATTCCTGCTTATGAATGGGAATTTTCTGACTTAAACCCTCCTGTTTTAGCTTGGGCATGCTGGCGTGTCTATAACATGGAGCGTGTAAGAACTGGTCAAGCCGACCGTGCTTTCCTAGAAAAATGCTTCCATAAACTTTTAATAAACTTTGCTTGGTGGATTAATAAAGTTGACTCTGAAGGAAATAACGTTTTTGAAGGTGGATTTCTTGGCCTAGATAATATTACAGTTCTTGACCGAAGCCAAAAAATGCCTGATGGTGTAGTCCTAGAACAGTCCGATGCTACTGGCTGGATGGGTATGTATTGTCTAAACCTAATGCGTATTGCTTTAGAACTAGCCAAAGAAAATAACGTCTATGAAAGCCTAGCTACCAAATTCTTCCAACACTACATTTATGTAGGTGCAGCAATGAAGAAAATGGGCGGTCGTAACTACTCATTATGGGATGAAAAAGACGGCTTTTTCTATGATGTCCTACGTTATCCCGATGGTTCATTTCATAAATTTAGAGTTCGCTCACTAGTAGGAGTAATCCCTATTTATGCAATTGAACGTTTAGAAGTTGATTGGATTAAACCTTTTAAGGAATTTAACACTAATTTAGATTGGTTTTTGGAAAACCGCCAAGATGTAGTTCAACGTTGCTGTTATACCGTTACTCGTGAGGGAAAAGATGTACATGTTTTAGCAATCGTTAATGAAGAACAACTTCGTGGACTCTTACAACGCATCCTTGACCCAGATGAGTTTTTATCTGATTGGGGTATTCGTAGCCTTTCTAAAGTTCATGAACAACACCCATTTGTTTTTGGTACTAGTGAAGTCCGTTATGAACCAGCAGAAGCAGATTGTAAGATCAAAGGTGGTAACTCTAACTGGCGCGGGCCAATTTGGTTTCCTACCTCATTTCTTTTAATTGAATCCTTACGCAAACTAGGTAAAGCCTATGGAACAGACTTTACCGTTAAAGGCCCCGATGGAACAGACTTTTCTTTAGATAAAATGGCAGAAGAAATTGCTAACCGAATGATTAGAATGTTTACCAAAAATAAAGATGGTAAACGTCAAATCTACGGCAACATTTCTAAATTCCAAACTGACCCACATTGGCAAGATAATTTACATTTCTATGAATATTTTCACGGTGACACCGGCTCTGGTCTAGGTGCTGCCCACCAAACTGGCTGGTCTGGCCTTATTGCTTCTCTAATAGATGAATGGAGAAAATAAAATTTTCTAAATCCAGGTAATTAATAATTACCTGGATTTTATTGCAAAAAATTTATTGACTCTTCGCTTATGTTTCGCTATACTTTGCCCTGTCTCAGTGATATAACTTTCACCTAAAAAAATTTTGATAAAAACTGGTTAAAAGCATAAGAAAGCTGGGTTATTAGTCATGAAACTAATCAGACAAACTACTCTTTATTATCGTGAAGGCAGTTCTGACAAAGTTTATGAAGTTGATCTTTGTGAAGTAAGCCCCGGTCGTTATCTGGTTAATTTTCGTTATGGCCGACGTGGTGCCAGCTTAAAAGAAGGCTCTAAAACTACTAGTGCTGTTGCATTAACCCAAGCACAAAGAATTTTTGCAGAATTAGTTAATGAAAAAGTTAAAAAAGGTTATTCAGAACAAACACCCACTACACCTGTTACACCTGTTACACCTGCTCAACCAATCCCTAGAGTAAAAATAGATAATACTCCTAGCTCTTCAGATCCTCGAAACCAAAAAATCTTAGACCATTTAAGCGATTTTCTTTCCTCTCGCTCAAGCAAAGCTAAACGTAAATGGCCTATTGAACGAGTAATTTGGCGGGCAGGAGAACTAAAAATTCGTGAAGCTACTCCCCTTCTAATAAATTTAATTAGCTATAGCAATAGCCTAAGAGATTATTGTATTGCTTGGGCTTTAGGTTGGTGTGGCGATGAATCCGCTGTTTCTGCTCTAGGTCGTCTTTATGGTGATTCTCGAAATAGTGATTCAGTACGTCGTATTGCCGCTGAAGCTCTCTTAAAACTTTCTGATACTGAAACACAAACAGAATTTCGCCAAGATATGATTGAGCGACTTCCGCTTGAACTTCGGGACAGTGCTAGAAATGGTTCAGCAGAAAAATTTACTCAACTACTTAAAAATTACTTAAAAAATGCTACTCCTGCACAATTTGAAATATTAGACACTATCTATTTAATTAATAATAAAAATGTTCGTCCTGCTTTATTAGAAATTTTACGCACTGCCCCACTTAAACCTAATTATTTCCGACATTTAAGACATATTTTTAAGGCTGCTGAATATCGACTTGATGCAGAAGTTTTTGGATTAATTGCTTACCGCTTTGAAAAAGAAAAAGAAATGTTCCAAAGCAATTCTTATTCAAATACTTACTACATAACTATTAATGGTAGTGTTACTGCGGTAAACAAAAAAGCCTTAAAATCTCCTGATTCTCCTATTGCATATAGCAACCATACTCGTATGTATTTACGCAAGCGTGTTTGGCGCACACTAAGACGAATGGGTAATTTAAACAACTATGATTATGTAAAAATGGCTGTAGGTGTTTTACTTCCCTATACTGATCAGGACGCTTTACCTACTCGTCAAACTAGCTCATACAGTTGGCAAACTCGTAGTTATACATATACTAACTATGATAAATATGCTAGCTATATACCATTTAATCATATCTTATACGGTAATAGCACTCGCTATATGGCATCTCCCGGACGTAGTAATTGGCGATGTCGCCCTACTTATAAACCAGGAGATCCAGCACCTAGAATCCGGGAAGAATCGTTTCCAAAACTTTGGGAAAATGTTCCTGTAGGCTTGCTACATCTTTTAGTTGAAAGCAATTGTGAGGAAATTCATAACTTTGCTACAAAAACCATCCAAGCTTGTCCAGATTTTTGCGATGAACTAGATATTGAAGTATTAATGTTACTTTTAACTCGACCTTATCAAGTAACAGCAGAATTAGCATTTAACATAGTTAAATCAAGATATAACGCAAATAATCCTAATGGTCAGCTTCTTTTAGCTCTAGCTAACTCAAGTTTTTCTCCAGCACGTTCTCAAGCCTATAAATGGATTGATGAATCTCGACACCATTTTACTAAAGATATTAATTTTATCTTCTCACTAATTACTAGCCCTCAGGTAGAAACTCGTAATTTTTCACGTAGTTTTCTTGGTTCTGTTATTTTTACTGATTCTGTAGCAAAAGACCTTATTTCACAATTAATTAGCTATTTGCTTTCTCTTAGAATGGATGCAAACAATAGTAATTTAATTGTAGAAATTAAAGATGTTACAGACATTTTATTTAAGAAATTTGCTTACTTACTCTCTTCTTTAGAGTTAAATACAATCTTAAAACTACTAGATCATCCAATTCTTGAAATACAAGAATTTGGCGGAAATATTCTACTTAACCATCAAGTAAAATCTAGTTCCCTCCAAGAAGATATTATTTATTCCTTAATGAATTCTGCTTATGAGTCAATGCGGGCTATAGGTATAAATCTACTTGGTCAATTACCTAATGAATCGCTTTTAGCTAAAGAAAGTCTTTTATTATCACTTTGTACCCATACTCTAGGCGATATACGTTCTACAATTCGACCAATAATTGGCCGCTTAGCTAGTGTTAATAGAGAGTTTGGACAAAGACTAGGTTTAACATTAATTGATAAACTATTAGTTGACGAACCTTTTGCTAAACTACATTCTTATATTGTTAGCTTATTAAGCAGTGAGCTTAGGTTTATCTTACAGACTTTAGACTGGGAATTGACCTTAAAGCTTACTAAATCAAAATCTCCTTCTGCTCAAGAAATGGCTGGAGTTCTCCTACAAGCTAACTCCCACTGGGCTAGCCATTACACTACAGATGATTTAGTTAAATTATCTAATAGTGAATTACAAGCTGTAAGAATTGCATCTCAAGAACTTTTTAAAAATTCCCTGCCTCGTTTTTATGCTGACCCAAACGAAATGGCTATGTCCATTAGGTTTTTAGATTGTAAATGGGATGAAGAAAGAAAAACTTGGTTTAAGATCTTTCAAGATTCCTTTACACAAGAACATCTTAGCCCAGTTATCTTAGTTAGTATTTGTGATAGCACTCGTGAGGATGTACAAAAATTTGGCCGCGACTTAATTCTTAAGTATTTTTCCAGTGAGTCAGGCCCAGAATATCTAATGAAACTTAGTGAACATCCTTCCCATACTATGAAAATGTTTGTTACTAACTACTTAGAAGAATATGCAGCTAATAATTCAGATCGTCTAAAAGAACTAACTCCTTATTTTATCAGCACTTTATCAGCAATCAACAAGGCACGTGTAGCCAAAGAGCGAGTGCTTAATTTCCTAGAAAAAGAAGCTGAAAAAGATGTTAAAGCAGCAGAAATTGTTGCAGATATCCTTAGTAGACAATCTGTTACTATGGCAATAGGAGATAAAGCCCATAGTATTGAAGCTATGCTTAAAATTCATAGTATCTACCCACAGATAGCTTTGCCAATACAAGTTAAAGCTTTGGAGGTTCGCCGTGGAATTTAATTACTCATATAAAGGTAGTTCAGCAGTAACTAGCCATTCTAGCCAAACTAAGATGTCCTTTTCTCCTGACACTAAACGCGAGCCTACTTTTTTTATTGGCGAACTACAAAAAAATATTGAATTTCGTGAAGCTATTAGTGCCTTACACAATGTTGTAGTTTCAGACTTACGCTTTAAGCCAAAAGATAAAACAGCTTATAAAGAATGGGCAGCAGAACGAGATAAAATAGATGTCCAAATGCTAGCAGCCCAACGAACAGACTTAGTGGAACAAATTAAAGTCTTACAAACTGAGCTAAATCAAATTCATCAACAACATACTAACCGACATGCGGCTTTTAATCAGGCTAAACAACGCTTTTTTAATTATCTCTATGAAAAAGAACGGGATGTTTGGTTTGTTTTAGACCCTGTAATTACAGTCCATCCCGACGAAGTATTTTTTGAATGCTTTAGCCAAGATGAATCTACTTATGGTCGTTTAGGTACTAGCTATGAAGTCTTTAAAAATATTAGTGAATTTTCCTGCGGTACAACTAACATTGATTATTCTGCGGCTCTTTATAATGAATTTCAAAAAATCCGCAGCTATAAAAATACTCGCTTTGAAGTAGAACCTTCAGGTTTTGAAGTAAAAACCGAAGGGCAAGAAGATTATAAAGAAATAAAAATTGACTTGCCTGATAGTTGGGTTAGAGGCTTTCTACAAGTAAGTTCTGCAATGTCTTTACCTACTACCTCTTTTACTCTACATCCAATGGATGTTTACAACATTTGTTTTGTGTTGCGTCGCCATAAAGAAAACCTTGGCCCTCGTAGCCTACGTTATATCCTTAAGCCAAATGAACCTATAAAACTAGTTTTTGACCCTTGGAATATTGAAGTGGTTTGTCCTCGTTCTATTTACCAAGGCAATACAGCAACTACAATTCGTGTTTGGGGTAGACGTAGAATACTTATTTTAGAAAGACTTATCCCGATTGCTAAAAATTTTACTGTCCATCTGCTAGGTACTGGTCTACCTTCATTCTATGTTGCTGATCTAGGTCATATGTCTTTTACTTTAGGTCTATCAGGTTGGACGGCTAACGATTGGTCAACAGCAGGAAATTTTGATTTAATGGCACCCCGTGCAGAAGTAGATAGCTTTACTAAACGTCGTATTTTTGATGCACTAAAAGAAAAATGGGTAGAAAAACCTGATGATCTTTCAAAACGTCTTGGCATAGACCGTAATGTTATACTAGGGGCTTTAAGTGCTTATACTCAAGCAGGACGAGCAATTTATGATCTAAATAAATCAGTTTATCGAGTACGCGAGTTAAGCCGCGAACCCCTACCAATGGACAAACTACGATTTGCTAACGCTCGTGAAGAAAGTGCGACAAGCTTTCTATCTCAAAATGCGGTAAAAATTAATGTTACAGAACAAGATGCAACAGGAGCATTAAACATTTTAGGTAACGTTAAAGATAAATCTAAGAATTACAATACAATGGTAGCAATTGATAAAGATGAGCGTATTGCTAAAGCAACTTGTGAATGTTATTGGCACCAACAAAACAAGTTATTCAAAGGCCCTTGTGAGCATATTTTAGCTTTAAGAATGCACCATAGCCGCCAAAGGCGTTAAAATTGCAGTTATATAAGTTTAGTTATTTAGATCTTTCTCAATTTTGTAGCAGTTTAATTATTAAGTAAAAAGACAGAGTCCAGAATCTTGCAACCCGAATGGTGGATCGCCATTCTTGTATTTAGTCTAGTCACGCTTCACTAGTCTGCTCTTTACTTTTGCACTAGCTAATACCTATTACGTTTTTCAGTTTGTATTATGTAAATACAAAATCGTAATAGGTATTGCTAGTGCATCGAGTTGAGCAAGCCTAGCCCTTAGAATTTTACGAAGATATTCTTATATTTAATCATTAAACTGTTCTCTCTAATCCAAAACTTAGTGCAAAAGTAAAGAACTTACCTTGCAACCCGGATGATGGTTCGTCATCCTTGTACTTAGTCTAGTCATGCATCACTAGTCTGCTCTTTACTTTTGCCGGTGCTAACCACCGGCGGGTATTCCGGTTTGTGTTTCGTAAAGTGAATAACCCGCCGGTGGTTGCACCGGCATCGAGTTGAGCAAGCCTAGTCTTTAGAACTTTACGAAGGTTTTATTTTTGACTAAGTTTTTGGATTAAACAATTAGGTCTTTGAAGTCTAAAATTTTGTGCAAAAGCATAGAACTTACCTTGCAAACTGAATGGTGGATCACCATTCTTGTATTTAGTCTAGTCATGCATCACTAGTCTGCTCTTCACTATTACTGGATTAGAGGATAGTCAGTCACTCTACGGTGTAGACTTCAAAAATCTATAGTGACGACTATCGCTCAATCCAGTATCGAGTTGAGCAAGCCTAGTCCTTAGAACTTTACGAAGATTTTATTTTTACACAGAAATTTTAGACAAATATTTCCAAGTTTTAGTAGGTTTAATAGAAAATTTTCCCTTGCAATCTGGATAGTGGATCGCTATCCCTGTGGTTAGTCTAGTCATGCTTCACTAGTCTGCTCTTTACTTTTGCCGCAACTAGCCTGCGCTCGTATTTTCGGTATGTATTTGGCAAATCAAAATGCGAGCGCAGGCTGTTGCGGCATCGAGTTGAGCAAGCCTAGTCATAAGAGTTTTACGAAGGTATCTATTAAACCTAATTCTTCTAACCCTGTTATTTGGAGATAATCTGTTATGTCTGACCAACGTCCAAGAACCCGTCAAGAACTTTATGAACAAATCCGCAGAACTTCCCGCGAAGAATTTATCCTAGAAGAAATGATTCGCTTTGGCTTTTGGCCCGCACAAGGAGAAATGCCACAAGACCCAGCCGACGAAATCCGCCGACGTGGTGAACTCCAACGCCAATTAGGAGAACTTCGTTCAGAAGAGCGTAATCTTCGCAATGAAGAAAAAATGCTTAAAGAACTTCGTAAGCGAAGAATGGAAGAGTCTAAACGTAAACGCCAAGAAACTAAAGAACGCCGAGAACGTCAACGTCAAGAACGCGCTAAAGCTTGGCAGGAAAAAAAGAAACAAGACATAACTTATCTTGGACAAGAGGTTTCAGCAGGGTTAAATAACAAAGCAGTTAACCTAGATAGACTTAACCAACATAATTTACCTACATATTCTAATGCTAGTGAAATAGCGTCAGCAATGAGTATTTCAATTAATGCTTTAAGATTTTTAGCTTTTACCCGTAAGACTAGCACTACATCACATTATGTACGTTTTAAGATTCCTAAAAAAACCGGTGGAGAAAGAACTATTTCTGCTCCAATGCCACGACTTAAAGCAGCACAAAACTGGATACTCCATAATATTTTAGAAAAAGTTAAACTTCATGATGCCGCACATGGATTTTGCCAGCAACATTCTATTGTTACTAATGCTAAACCCCATATTGGAGCCGAAGTTATTGTAAATATTGACTTAAAAGACTTCTTCCCTTCCATATCTTATAAAAGAATTAAAGGGCTTTTTTTATCTCTAGGTTATTCAGAAGCAGCAGCAACTATTTTTGGTCTAATTTGCACTGAACCAATAGTTGAACAAGTAACGCTTGATGGAAAAACTTATTATGTTGCCACTTCTGAAAGACATCTTCCTCAAGGTGCGCCCACTAGCCCAGCTTTAACTAACATTCTTTGTCGTCGTTTAGATAAACGTCTAAGCACAATGGCTAGCACTTTAGGTTTTACTTATACACGTTATGCAGATGATTTAACGTTTTCTGCCAAAAGTGAAGCTAGCCGTAATGTTTGCAATATTTTAACTAAAACTGACAGCATTGTTAAACATGAAGGTTTAACAATTAATAGTGAAAAAACTCGTGTACTACGAAAAGGCCGACAACAAGAAGTAACAGGAATTGTTGTAAATAAACAGCTTAGTATCTCTAAAAAGACTCTTAAACGTTTCCGTGCAACTTTATTTCAAATAGAAAAAGATGGCCCAGACAATAAGCGTTGGGGACATTCAAAAGATGTAATTGCATCAATACAAGGATTTGCCAATTTTGTTTATATGGTTAGCCCTGAAAAAGGACGAGTCTTAAAAGCCAAAGTTCGAGCTATTATCAAAAAATATAATTGGAAAGCTGCTCAAAGGAAAAAACTTCCTCTACCATCAGCAGCAGTTCCACCCACTGTTCAAGAAATTCAAAAAGTGCCTGACACAGTAATAGAAAAACCGCAGGAACAAAAAACTAACAAGAAATGGTGGAAGCTATTTTAAGCTAATTAATTTAAGCTATTTTAAGTATTGTTTACCCTAGAGCTAAACTCTTAACTCTTTGCTGAAATCTAATTATAGTTAGAGAGGCTCTAAAGAAATGGCCTAGCAAAATTGCTAGCCAAATGTCTGTAGGTTGCAGAATACGAAAGGATTTAATAAAAAAACAAAGTCCTAGAGGAATAAGAACTTGTGAAACTAGAGAAATATAAAGCGGGCTACGAGTGTCTCCTGTGCCTTGCAGTCCGCCAGTACAAGTTAAAGCTATTGTGATAAATATTCCTGAGAGGCTTAAATAAGCAAGTAACTCTTTACCAATACTAATCACCAAAGGGTTTTCAATTCCAAACAAAGTAAGCATTTGAGTAGGAATTGCAACAAAAAGTGAGCCGATAATTAGGGCTAAACTAAAGCCTAAAAAACTAGTTGTAACAACAGTTTTCCTTACTCTATCAAATTTTTTTGCTCCTAAATTTTGCCCTGTAATAACGGCTGTGGCACTCATTAAGCCTACTGATGTCCAGGTGATTAGAGAAAAAAGCTGACTATATGCAACACTATATGCAGCCTGTGTTTCAGCACTATTTTGTAACATACCAATAAATCTTAAAAGTATTACCCCTCCAATATTCATTGCAATACCTTGAAAACCTGCTGGAAGTCCTAAGCTAAAAATACTACGAATAATACTAAAATCAGGGGCTAAATCTTTAAGAGGTGGCAGACGTAAAACTAATTTTTTACTTAACAATAAATAAAGACCTATTAAAGTCATCACAGCAGCAGCAGAAGTTGTTCCAATGGCTGAGCCTTTTGTACCAAGTGCAGGTATTGGGCCAAAGCCACGTATTAAAATAATATTAAAAATAATATTTAAGACGGTTAAAATTGCCCCTAATTTTAGAGGGGTTTTAGCATCACCTGCGGCCCGAAGTCCTCCACCCATCATAAAAAAGAAAAGTAGTCCAATATTAAAAAGAAACATTATCTGTAAATATGGCAAACTTTCAGCTTTTACTAAGCTTTCAGCCTTTACTAAATCTAGTAAATATGGCGCAGAAAAATAACCTAAAGGAGCAATTCCCAAACAGCCAATAATTAAAGCTGTAATTAAAGCTTGATAAAATATTTTGTTAACCTGATCCTTATTACCAGCACCAACAGCATGAGAGATTAAAACACTCATACCAATTGATAAACTGCTCATAAAAACGACTATCACCAAAAAAATCTGCCAGCCAACACCAATGGCAGCATTACCTTGATAACCTACATAATGCCCTACTAAAGTATGATCAATAAGACCTTGAAGCCCAGCAATCATATTTTGAATTATTGTAGGCCATGCCATTTTCCAAACAGCTTTTGGTATTGAGCCTTCAACTATTGTTTTATCAAACTTTTGTTCTTTTTTATCACTTTGCATGGAAGTTAATGAGAAATTATTTAGACTTTTTATCTTTAAGGACTAGTAGCATAAACTTTGTATTACCAACTAAATAGCGTTGCCAAAGTCTTGTAGGTTCTTGCATTAATCTATAAAACCATTCTAGTCCGGCTTTTTGCATCCAAAGAGGGGCGCGTTGTGAAAAACCTGCTACATGGTCAAAGCTTCCACCTACACCAATAGTAAAACTTACACCTAATTTAGCTAGATTTGCAGCTTGCCATTTTTCTTGGCGAGGTGATCCCATTGCTACAAACAGGACATCTGGAGAAGCCTTTTTTATATCTTCAATTACATCTTCATTACGGCCAAAATAGCCATCGTGATAACCTGCAATTTTTAAGTTAGGTAAAGTTTTTTCGTAGTGTTCTACTAGCGTTTTAATAACTTCTGGCTTTGCACCTAAAAAATAAACTGAGTAACCTTTTTCTGCTGACATTGCTACTAAACGTTCAAAAGTGTCAATTCCTGTAACACGTTCTTTTAAGGGTTTACCTAAAAATTTTGATGCCCAAACAACAGACATTCCATCAGCAGTAACAATATCTGCATTAAGAATAATTTGTTTTAGTTCGCTATCTTCTTGAGCTAAAACAAGTTTAGAGGCATTGACTACAACCATAAAACGAGCCTTTTGCTTATTTTTAATATATTCATCTATTAAAGTTAAAGTCTCAACTTGTGAAAGGTTATCAACCGTAACACCAGCCATCATAATAGGTTCTGGCCGCTTAAATGATATTGTGTCTTTCTGCTCATTTACTCCTAAAATAGGAGTTTCCAGGGTTTTTGACTCTTCATTAAAATTTAATATGTTTGGATCATAATTATTAACATCTACTTTACTATTAGTAGGACTTGTAAGTTGTTCAAAAGGAGCAACATCTAAGCGTTTAGCATAATCAGGAACTAGTATCGCATTACGAATTTGGCGAGGTATTGCAATAAATATTGTGTAAAAAGTTATTGCATAACAAATAAATAGAAGGTAATGAGCAGGTAGAACATATCTAAATTCTGTGTGCATTGTAGATTGAGCCAGCAAATAGTAAAAAGGAACTGTTAGAACTAATAACCAACTATGAAAATTTTTTATGCTAATAAATAGACCTAAAATAACAAAGATCCAAACACTTTCCTTAAAAATACGCTGTAATGTTCTTACTAGTGGTCTAAAGTAATCTATAAAAGATCCAAATTCACTATAATAGCTAAATAATCCAAATACTGAACCTTTTGTTCTTTGAGCTTCTTTTAGATCAACTTTCCTTCCATCAAGTTCTAAGCGAATTAGTGATGCAGAGGCAGAATATTTAGTCATTATTCCTATATGTTTTAGCATTACGCCAATATACCAAATAGGACGCTCAGAAATAATTTTTATCGAACGATCTATTCGGTCTTTTTCTCGTAAAAAACCATCTGGTGAGACTAAATTCCCTGCATAATCTGGGCGATTATAGTTTTTAGCATCCCAAACCAGGGTGTCATAGTCTGTTGTAGGTAGTCCTAAAGTTGGGTCAGCCTCAGCTAGTCCTAATTGTAAAATATTGCCTAGATTTAATGAGATAGGAACAAACTTCCCATACAAATGATAATTTCTAATCGTTATTGGAGAAATAGCTAAAAACGTTCCTAAAATTAAAATAGCTAATCGTTGTGCAGGGTTAACAATAGATTTACGCATTAGCAAAAATGCAATAATCCAAAATACCCAAACTAGCATTGCATTTGTACGTAGCCAACAAGACAGCCCATAAAAAAGACCTGCTAAAAAAAGCTCTTTATAGCCTTTTTCTTTATGCCAGCTAACTTTATAAGCTCTAATTAAAAGCAAGGTTCCAGCCATTACAAAGACAGATACTAGGCTATCTGGTAACAGCAACATTGAGTAATAAGCTAAATGGTGAGATAGAGCAACAGCAACTCCAGCAATACTAGCAATAGTTCGGTTAAATAACTCTAAGGCAATAAAAAAAACTAGAACAGCAGCTAAAGCATCTAGCAACCCTTGAGCAAATAGCACTCCAGCCGGATTTTTACCAGTTAAGCTATAAATTAAACTTAAAAATAAAGGATAGCCTGGAGGATAAAGTAATAAGCTAGTATCTCCTTGCAAGACAATTAGAGGAAAAACTGCTTCAGTACCTTTATTTAATATTTCTGTAGCAAAACCATCATGAATTGCTGTTAACCCAGCAAAGTCTTGTTGGCCTGTTTTTAGTAGTGGAAGAAAGTCTAAATATTGTAGATAACGAACTAAGCAAGCTAGAAGAAAAATTCCAGTGACAATTAACCATTTACTTTTTTTTGATAGCGGTTCGGCTTCGGCTGGGGGTTCAGGGATATTTTGCCAAAAAGAAATTAGTTTTTTTCCAATATTTATTGCCATTTATTAACCCTATTTAGTTGCAATAATCCATAAATGCCAACCCCAAAGTCTAGCCAAGGGTGATTCTATTGCTTTGGGTAAAAATTTGCCAATAATGGGAATCCAACGTTTATTAAGAAATCTTACGGCTGTTTCAACTTTTCCAAAACGTGAAAATAGCTGTGCTGCCTCCGATCGGTTATAAACCCTAGCCAAAGGATTTCCAGCACCATCAGTATTTTGATTAAGAAACTCTTCTTGGGAAAAAAATTGCTTAGGATTTTTTTTCATATCGTTTTGCAATCGTTTAAGAGCATTAATATCTTCTTTAGTAATTAAATTAACTACTTTTGGGCCCCATTCATATTGAAGCAATTTAGCTCCAAAACGACGAAAAAACATAATATTCCCATAATAATTATAAGAATTACGATGATAGAGCATTACTAAAGCTCTTCCACCTGGTTTAATTACTCGGTGAACTTCATTAATAGCTTTTTGGGTGTCTGGTGTGTGGTGTAACACTCCATGAGAATAAACTAAGTCAAAATGGTTATCAGGAAAAGGGAGATTTTCAGCATCAGCAACTTGGAAATTGCCAGTTAAATTTTGTTGTTGAAAGCGTTTTCCTACAAGTTCAATAGAACGTGGGGTTAAATCTACGCCCGTATAATGCGCACCTGCACGGGCAAATTGTACAGCATCGGTGCCTAAGCCACAGCCGACTTCTAGAACTGTTTTCCCTTTCCAAGCAGGAAAATTAGCCATTTCCAAAATATGCCATTCTGTTTCATAGCGATGTTTTTCAATGGCATTAAAAAATTCTACTGTACCAATTTCCGCTTGAGCAAACTTAGTCCCACAAGGGTTTTCATTCCAAAATTCTCTAACTTTTTGTTTTAATTCTTCTGGTCTTTCCACGGTTTGCAACACAAATACTAATTCCTGTTTTCAATAAATCTTTGGTACCAAAGCTCAAAAGTTAATAATTGAAAAATTTTTAAGCTATTATCTTCCCTGCCTTGATTATTGGCTTCAATTACTCGTTGAACTTCTGCTGGGTCAAAATAGCCACGAGATGCTATTTTTTTAGGAGAAAGTAGTTCTGCTACTAGTTCTGCTAGGTCACGTCTTAACCAGGCGCGAAGCGGCGCGCTAAAACCAGCTTTTTTTCGATGAATAATTGACTTTGGTAACACTCCTTCAAGAGCGCGTTTGAGTATATACTTTCGGGTAAAGCGTCGCAACTTTAGTTCTGCTGGAATACGCATAGTTAAATCCACTAATTCTTGATCTAAATAAGGTACACGTACTTCTAAAGATGTTGCCATGCTGGTTTTATCTGTATAGGTTAAATTTAAGCAAGGCAGAAACAATTTTAGATCAATATAAAGCATTTGGTTAATCCAATGCTCATCCTTAACTCTTTTATAAAAATGTTGATGCTGTTCATAAGCATTAAATTTTGCTGTTTGCTGTTTTAGATCTTTGCTATAAAGTTTTTGTTTTTCCTGATCTGTAAAATATGTTCCATAACCTAAATAGCGGTCTTGAAAAGGTAAATAAGCTGATTTTGCTAGTTTTTGTAGATTGCGAAACAATGCGTTAAATTTTCCTGGCATTGAAGCAGGAAGTGATGAAACTATAGGATGAGTAATTGACTTAGGGACTAAATTATAAATTTCAGCTAATTTTATTGCTAAATGCCTAGGATAACCGGAAAAAACCTCATCCCCTCCCATTCCACTTAGTAAAACTGTTAAAGTCTCGCGGGCAGCACGACAAATTAAATAGCTGGTAATAATTGCTGGATCTGCAATTGGCTCGTCCATATGCCAAATTAACTTAGGAAGTAGGTCAAAAACTTCTGGTTTTAGAATAGATTCTTGATAATTAGTATTAAATAATTTTCCTACTTCTCTAGCATATTTAACATCATCTGGAATTACATCATAGCTTAAATCTTCGCTAGTAAAACCTATAGTATAAGTAGTAATTTTTTGCTCTACTTCTTTACCCATTAAAGCAACAATGCTAGAGGAATCAACCCCACCTGATAGAAAAGCCCCTAGCGGGACATCGCTAACCATTTGTCGTTTAACAGAACGTTTTAAGGTTTCTAAAACGGCTTCTGACCAATATTTTTCACTGCAACTATGGTCTTCATTAAATTTAATATCCCAATATTCTTTAATGTCCAGGTGTCCTTGCTGGTAGGTTAAATAATGTCCGGGTGCAAGTTTATAAATACCCTGAAAAAGAGTTTTAGGATCTGGCACCCAAAGAAACGTTAAATATTGATTAAGTGAACTTAAGTCTATTTCCCTGGGTATATCTAAAGTTAGTAAGGATTTAATTTCAGAGGCAAAAGCAAAACCTTGTTTGGTTTGAGCATAATAAACAGGTTTAATTCCTAGCGGGTCACGAGCAATAAAAAGTTTTTCCGTTGTGCTATCCCAAAGAGCAAAAGCAAACATTCCATTAAAGCGCAGGACTGACTTTTCACCCCATTCTTGATAAGCAGCAATAATTACTTCTGAATCCGTATTTGAGCGAAAACGATGTCCACGAGAAATTAAATCTTGGCGAAGTTCTAAATAATTATAAATTTCTCCATTAAAAACTAACCAAATTCGTCCATCTAGCGATGACATAGGCTGATGACCTGCCGGCGATAAATCAATGATTGACAAGCGTTTATGACCTAAGCCTACCGTTTCACCCGTAGAAGTTTCGCTAATATAAGAGCCAAAATCATCTGGCCCACGATGATCAATAGTTTTTAACATAGCATCAAGCTTTTGACTCTCAGCCTGACCAACCAAACCACAAATTCCACACATAGAATAAATAACCTTTGACTAGTTTTTGGAATGGTTAAACTAGTCAAACCTTTTGTTAGTTCAATAAGCTATTTTTTACTGGCTTGCAATTTTTCTTCTATCAAAGTGCAAACTTGTTCGGTTCGTACATCCCAAGTTGAATTAACAACCGTTGCTTGACGCTGAGTTTTAGCCGCTAAGTCCTTGTCCTCTAATGCCTGCTCTACAAGCTCAATAAAATGGTCATAGCCTCGTGCAATGCGCAAAATTCCGTCTAGCTCTTCATATTCATAAAGCGGTGTAATTACAACTGGTTTACCCGTCGCTAGATATTCACGAACTTTTATAGCACTTCCATAATTAACAAATTCATTATCTGTTACCCAAGGCAATACACAAACACTAAATTGTGCAGCATAAGCAGGTAGGTCATAGTAATTTTTTGACCCTAGCATATGAACATTTGGTAAATCTTCTACTGTTAGAGGTCGTGTTTTTAAGCCAATAAAGACCCATTGCCAGTTAGGACGATGCTGGCTAACGTATCGGATTAGGTCTTGGTCAACTAACCAGCTTTCAATAGCCCCAAAGTAGCCTAGCACAGGCTTTTTGATTGGTTGAAACTCGCTAGGGATAGGAAAATCTTTTGCAGTTACAGCAGAAAAATGCTCAAAATCTACAGCTTGTTCTAGTAAGTAAGACTTTTCTTTATATTTAGCCTCCCCAAAAAGCTTTTTTCCTGAATAGTAAATTATTGCTGCTCTGTCTTGTAACTCATCGTGAAGTGAACGAATTAGCCCACCTCGCGCACCATGATCCATATCATTAGCTTCATATTTATCAGACACTTGATAAATTAATAATTTTTCTCCTAATCGTCCTACAATATCTTTAGCAGTAGGGATAGCAATCCAAAGTACAGGGTTACTAAAGCCTAGTAGAATCATTAAGATACGAAGTTGAATAATAAGCAGCCATTTATTAAGAGTTCTTCCCCATTGACTAGAAAAAAATGGGGTGACAATTGGAGTAACAACCCAAATACCTTCTGGAGATTGTCTAACAAATTTTAAGTAGCTTTTTAGTTTACGGCGGACTTTAGCAAAAAAATCTTTGCTACGCACACTTGGCAGGCCCATAGAAATAGAATTAATAAACATTACTTTATTACTACGAGCTAAGCGTTTCATTATATGGTTTTTAGAGTGCGGATGGTGATACCACCAGTCTTCACCTGCAAAACAAATTATTGAGTGACCAGAAAGCATTAATATTCCTTAAAAATAGATTAAGAATAGATAAGAGATAAGATATTGCCAGAAAATACTAAAAATAGTAAGGTCTGAGCGAGAAATTTTCCTACCTAATAGCTTTGTGATCAGCACTGTGATCAACACTGTGATCAACATTGTTAATCCAACAATATAATTATAAATACTAGTTCAAGTATAGAAATCAAGTATATTTTTTTGAATATCATTAGAATATATTAAGTCTTTAGCTATATGATCACAGTTAAATAATTAATATAAAGTAGTCTAAAAATATAATAAATTTACTAGTAAAAAGCATAGTAAATTTACGTTAAAGGCTAGTTATAGCAGGTATAATAAAGAGCTAATAGAACAAATAATATTTAACTATAAAGACAATTTATTATTTTTATGCAAAAGATAGTAGTAAAGAAATAAAAGTTAATATATTATATGCGCACTTATCTAATATAAACAATTAACCACAAAATAGGAGCATAAAAAATGGGCTTTACAGAAATACAAAAAACTTCAGATACTCGCAGAGCTAATGTAGATGCAATATATAGAGTCAATGAAAAAGGTGTAGGCATATTAAGATTTACTAAAAGCGGTGTAGAAAATCTAAATAGAATGAAAAATTTAGACTTAAATAAACCTTTTAAGCTTTATGTAGACAAAGATAATTTTGGTTTAGCATTTGAACAGTCAGAACAAGGAAAGTTTAAGATTGCTGGTGTAAACATTGGAAAATACAGTTTATCTTATAGTGATGTAAGCAAAACAATTACACAAGATGTTAAATATAATATAGTAAATTCTGATAGATATTCATTAGTATTAACTCCAGCATCAGACAATCCAGAAGCAGTAGTAGCTGTTGTAGAGCCTGAAGAAGAAAAACCAGCAGCCAAAAAGAGAAAGACTAAAAAATAGCAAACTATTTGCAAAATAAATTAGAATATTAAAATCATGTAAAGTCTCGCAAGCAGCATAATTTTTATTATGTTGTTGGTGAGACTTTTGGGTTTTTACTTGTAACTCGTTGCTAGACAACAGCTTAGGCTATAGTATTGTTTTTTCTTTAAGGAAAGATTTTCTTTTGAATTTTCTTTTGGTTCATTACTATATTTCTATTTTATAACTTTATTTTACTGATTTTTCTGTTTTATCTTTTACTCGCTGGAAATTGCTGATATCTAACAATAATTTATTTGATTGCACTAGCATATTTTAAGTTTAATAATTTTGCATTAGCATTTTCATTAATGTTTAATATAAATAAATTATCATACTCACTCTCATCTATTTCTTTTATTTTTGCTCTTCCTAGTTTTTCAATTATAAATGGCAGTGTATTTGAATGTCCTACAATTAATATATTTTCACCTTTATGCTTATTTTTGATTTCATCTACTAATTTATCTGTACTTCTTGCTTCAATTATTGTTATAGGAATACTAATTATTTCTGATAATGGTTTGGCTGTTTCTTGCGTTCTTGTAAACTCGGTTGCATATATAGCATTAATACTAGCACTCTTTAGGATTTGAGCTAATGCTTTTGCTCTTTGCTGTCCAATCTCGCTTAAATTAGGGTTATTATCATTTGATTTTGCTTTTTCTGCGTGTCTTACTAAAATCACAGTTGTTATTTGTGATTTAGAAACCTCTGATAAAACTATTGAGCTATTTAAATATACATAACAAGCAACAAAAGATAATAACAACATCATCACTTTTGCTTTTATGACTAAATTTCTAACAATCATAATATTTCCAACTTTACCTTTAGAATTTACTTAAATTTTATCACTATAAAAAATAAAACCTCTAAATACCTAATCTTAAGCTTTATCTTTATAAGCCTAGTGAAAATATCATCGTAAAAATCTACCACCACTTATATCAATCAAAGCACCATTGATATGAGAAGACATATCACTAACAAGAAAATGTACTGCACTAGCTACTTCCTCGGCATATGTATTACGTCCAAGAGGAGTTTGTTTACGGTAATTTTCCATCTGTTCTGGAGTAGAATGTATTTCATGATGTTGGGTTTCTACTGTTCCTGGCATAACAGAATTAGTTCTGACTTCTGGAGCAAGTTCTTTAGCTAAAGTGTGAGTAAATACCATAAGACCGCCTTTTGATGCTGCATAAGCCCCTGCTCCATTTGCTCCTCCTGTTTGGACTGAAAGCGATAGCAGATTTACTATTCTACCGCTACCTGTTGCTTTTAGATGAGGGATTGCACGCTTAGTTACTAAAAAAGCACTGGTAAGATTAATATCTAATGATTTTTTCCAAACATCTAACGTACATTCTTCTATTTTAGCTCGTTTCACTAAACCACCACTATTATTAACTAAAATATCTAATCGACCTTTTTCAGCAATAAGTTTATCAACTATTTCATTAGCTTCTTCTTCACAAGTAAGATCGGCTTTTAAGAGCATTCCATCCCCATTTTGTTGTTTTATGAGTTCTAAAGTTTCTTCTGCTCCTTTTTTACTACTATAATAATGAATCCCAATAAAAGCTCCTGCTTGCCCTAAAGCCAAGGCTATAGCTTTACCTATTCCTGCACCTGCACCGCTTATTAATGCTACTTTTCCTTCTAAATTAAGTGTTTGATTTTTTAACATTCGTACCTCATAATATAATATTAAACATTAAGTATTTTAGCTTTAGCGATAATATTCTGTCCAAGGCTCTCTTCAACAAATAGTGAGCTTTAAGCTTTCTTTTTTAGCTTAATTTCAAATATTTTAGGCCAAAGCTTTCCAGTAACAAAAAGTCGGTCTTTTGCTAAGTCATAAGCAATTCCATTTAATACATCAGGACTCATAGCCCGATCTGCTGATGAAAGTAGCCCCGTTAAATCAATACTAGCTGTAACTTCGCCGCTATTTGGGTCAATGATTACTATTCGGTCAGTTTGCCAAATGTTTGCATAAATTAGCCCTTTAATATATTCAAGCTCATTAATGCTTGTAATAGGCGTTTGACCTTCTTTAACCGTTATGGTTTTAAGCACTTCAAAAGTAAATGGATCAATAAAGCGAATTTTATTTGTGCCATCGCTAAGTATCAGGCTTTTACCATCGTTAGTTAGTCCCCAACCTTCACCAGAATAAGAAAACTCTTTTTCTTTTTCAAAACTCCCCAAATCATAAACAAAGCCTTTATTATGTGTCCAGGTCAATTGATAAACTTTTCCTTGAAAAATCGTCATTCCTTCAGCAAAGTAGGGATTAGGAACATCAATCTTTTTCTGCACTTTGCCGGTTTCTAGCTCAACTCTACGTAGAGAAGACATTCCCTGTAACCCCGTACTTTCATATAAAACCCCTTCATGAAAGATTAAACCTTGGGTAAATGCGTCAAGGTCATGCGGCCAACTATTAACCACTTCATAAGTATATTTTCCAGTCATACCCTCACCAATTGGAACTACTTGTCCTATTTGAACTTGTTGTTGTTGTGCATTAGTACAAGCAATAAAAAGAAATGTAAGAATTGTAATGATTGATAATAATAAAATTAATCTATAAGCTGATATTGTCATTTTTTAGATTCCAGGTTTGCAATAAAATAAAAAACGAATTATAACAATTTCAGTCGGGTTTTTAGTAAAAGTTTGTCCGAATAATTATTTTAAGTTTCCTTAGCGAAAGGAGTTTAATTTAGTGGAAAAATTAGCTGAATTAACCAGTACAAAAGCCGTTTTAGGCCAAGCTTTTAACTATTACAGAAATAATTTTGCTAGTTTTTTTAGATTTACTTTAATGACTTTTCTTCCACTTTTATTTTTAACAGGCATACAAATAATAATTTATGCTCTTAAAGTTAATGATATTACTTCTTTTATTTTATTAGACATTTTATCTTTCTTATTTAGTATTTTAACTTTAACTATTTCTCAATTTACTGAACCAACAATATATTTAATATTAATAATCCTTGGACTACAAATATTAACTAACAAAGATGCTAACTTTGATACTATTTCAAAACTATTTCAAAAACATTCTTTTAATTTTGCTAAAACATTTGTAATATTTTTTCTTTATTTTATAACAGTTCAACAACTTGTTCACTTACTATTACTTACACCATTGTCATTTAGCACAATTCAACAATCTATTGACTTAGAAACACTTATTTTTGCAGAAAACTTAAATGATAAAATAAATAGCATTTATTTAGATAAAATAATTTATAAATTATATCCTATTACTTATTATTTTACTGAAATTATTTCTATAATTATTGCAGCATTTTTTGTCAAAAAATATTATTTATATATTCCTATAACTATTGTAGAAAATGTGACTAATACTATACCATTAAAAAATTCTAAATTATTAGTTAATGAAGTAAAACCATTAGTAAATAAATTATTTTTTCTAACATTATTTCTTCCCTATTTTATCAATGCTAGTCTTACAATAACTTTTACTAACTTACTAGGATTAGACACAACGCTTAGTATGATGATAGCTAATCTTGGAGCAGCAAAACAAATTTCTTTATTTATTTCTGCCTTGATTAATAGCTTTATTTATCCAATACTTGCACTAAGTATGATATTAGTTTACTTAAAAGCTAGAGAGGCTTTAGGCGAGAGTCCAACACAAGTTTTAGAAACATATCAAAAAAGTTAGGCTAAAAATTATGGAACAACAAGAATATAGTACGATGTTTGAGCTAGAAAATGATTATTGGTGGTTTGTTGCTCGTCGTTCGCTAGTAGAAGAAATTGTTAAAAACGAGACATCTCATCACAAAGAGCCAAATATTTTTGATGTAGGTTGTGGAACAGGTGCAAATCTAGCCGCTTTTAGCCGATATGGAAAAAGTTTTGGCATTGATATGGCTACTGATGCAATAAAGTTTTGTCGTAGCCGAGGCTTAAATAATTTAGTTCAATCAAAAGTAGAATCTCTTGCCTATCCTTCAGATGTTTTTGATGTCGTAACTGCGTTAGATGTACTAGAGCATATTGATGACGATTTAGCCGCAATGCAAGAACTTTATAGGGTATGTAAACCAGGTGGAATGCTGTTAGTAACTGTTCCGGCTTATGGTTTTCTTTGGAGTGAACACGATGAAGCCTTGCATCATCGCCGTCGCTATGCTGCTTATGAACTGCGCAATAAATTAACTCTAACAGGCTTTAATATAGAGCGTTGCAGCTATTTTATTACTATATTTTTCTTTCCTATTTTGTTTATTCGTATTCTGCAAGGAATATTTAAGAAGTCTACACATCCAAAAACTTCTCATATTGAGCTACCTAGTATAGTTAACCAGCTTTTAATAGGAATTTTAGCTTTTGAGCAATTGTTATTTAAGTTTATTAACTTACCTTTTGGAGTTTCTATTGTTTGTACTGCTCGTAAGTTGCCAAACTCTTTACCATCAAAAACTTAACTTATTGATTTTCCATAAGTTGAGTTAGCATATCATAAACTACATGTTTATCAGCTAAGAAGGTTTGTCGGTCAATACCTTCTGATAGCTCATCACACATTGCTTCAATTGTGCCAACACTTGAGCGAAGTTCTTCGCAAGCTGTTTCTAAGTCTTCTTTTTCTATAAGAAGGCGAGCATTAAGAAAATGTGACCGCCAAGAAAGTGTAGGATTACTTAATTTTTCTGCTAATTCGCTTGCTTGTTTAGCTAAAAATTCTGCTTCTTCAAAGTTTTTCTGTTCTAAATGAATTTCAGCTAAAGCTAGAATTGCGGCGGTTTCCGCGCTCTTATTTGAAACGTCTCGTTGTTGCTGTAAGGCTTGGTTAAGTGTTTCAAAAGCTTGTTGTAAGCTGTCGGTGGCTTGGTAAATTAAGCCTAGGCTAAATTTAGCTAAGGCTTCGCATTGGCGTTCGCCAACCTCGCGGCTAGTTTCTAAGGATCGTTGAATACAATCTATAGCTTGTCTGTAATGCCCTTGCATTCGGTGGACTTCGCCAATATTAAATAGCTCTATAGCCTGTCCTCGTCGGCGGTTTAGCTGACTAGCCATTTTTAAGGCTGATTCATAATATTCATTAGCTTTCTTTAAGTCGCCTTGATGAAAATAAATCTGTCCCATAATGGAATTAGCTATCATTTCATTTAATCGATCACTAGACGACTGAGAGAGTTTTAACGCCTCGCTAGCTAAGGCTAAAGCCTCTCGATAGCGTCCACAACGAATCAAAGTAAAAGCTAGCTCACGTCGTGCAGTAGCATTTGTAACTAAATTAGGAGTGCTTTTAGCTATTTCTATTGCTTGTCTAAAAGATTCTATTGCTGTTTCATATTGACCTAATCGGTCATAAGCAGTTCCTATAAAACAAGTGCTAGCAGCTTTGACGGCTGTATCAGATAGCTTATCTGCTATTTCAATAGCTTTTTGACAATAATCTATAGCTTCGTTATATTGGCTAGCGGCTTCCTGACGTTCTGCTAAAGCATTGTAAGCTTTGGCTCTTAGCAATTCGTCTTTTAGTTGTTTACCTAGTTCTAAAGTATTTTCTAGCTCTTTTTGGGCTTGCTCTAATTTACCAACATTAATTAAAAGTTGACCATAATTAAGCGTTAGCTCTGCAACTTGCTTAAGTTGTTCTTCTGTAGGTTCTTCCTCTGGTTCATCACTACCAGGTAAAAAGCCTAGTTTATCAGCAGCCTCGCTAGCCCAGGCTAAAAACTTTTGTGCTTCATCAATAGAGTGCGCCCGCCAAGCCCTTAAACCTGCTTCCGTATTAAAGTTAAAGCTCTTTAGATATTCCCCTGCTGCATGAAAATGATAGCCAAGCTCACCAGCAACTTTACTAGGATTACTACGGTTAATTTTTTCTAAAGCTTGCCCTACTTGTGAATGTAAAGTTCGGCGTAGCCTTCGATTAAGCCGCGAATAAAGAACTTTTTGTACAAGGCTATGGTAAAAACCATAAATTTCATCGCTACCGCTATTATCTCTTTCCTTAATTAATTGAGCTTTTAAGCCGTTGTCAATATGGTCTAACAACTCGTCTTCATCTAATTTAGTAACTTTTTGTAACAAACTAAACTTAAATTCTTCACCAATTACAGCAGCTTTTGAGAAAATATCTAAAATTTCATCATCCAACCGACCTAGCAAAGCCTCTACAACATCAATAACCGAACGCGGCAAAGTAAGATTTTCTAGTTCTTCACACCGCCAAACACCTTCACGGAAAGTAATAATATTTTCATCAATTAAATAGCGGATAATTTCCACTAAAAAATAAGGATTACCTTTTGTTTCTCGATAAAGCAACCGAACAGCACTAGGAGGAAAAACAATGCGAGAAAAAATACTTTCTACCATTTGCGCTGTTTCTACTTCAGAAAGTGGTTGCAACTGTAAAATTTCTGCACCTGAACGACCAATATTTCTTAACCATAAGCGTAAGGGGTGTTTATCGGCAAGTCCTTCTGTACGCGCACATCCAACTAACATCACCCGGTTATGATTGGTGTTATGGCTAAGATAGGCTAAAAACTCTAGGCTAAGAGCATCTGCCCATTGCATATCTTCAAGAAAACAAACTAGCGGATGCTCTTTTGCTAACCCAACGAAAATTTTAGTCAAGTAATCAAAAATTACGTATTTTTCCTGCTCGCTACCTGTTTGGACAGTTGAATTAAAAAACCTAAAACTTTCTCCCTCTTGAAAATCTTTTACAATTTTATCCGCTAAATTACCAAATAATGCTCGAACATGATCAAAACTTTCTTCAATCATTAAGGATAAATGAGCATGTAAGCTATCATAAATAGTTTTATAGGGAATAGCCTGGCTAGACTCATAAAAACGCCCTTGTAAAAATAAGACATCTTTCCCCGTTAAGCGTCGGCGAAATTCTTCTGCCAATCGCTTTTTACCTACTCCAGTATCACCAGTAATGCAAAAAGTCCGACCCTGATTAGTTAAAGTACGGTCAAATTCTCTAGTTAATTTTTCTAGCTCTGTTTTACGTCCAACAAAAATATCAAAAGAGTAGCTAGCAGTAAGTGAAGTCAAAGTTTGAACTTGTTTTAGCCAGTATATTTGATTGATTCCTGTAGATTTAGCTTGGCGCATCCCTAAATGAGCTTGCTCAACTAAGTCTGGCGCGTTTTCTCCATCCCCAGGAAATTGAGCAACTCCAGCCGAGCAATTAACTTGTATTTGTGCGTTTTGTCCCTCAATTGCAAAATAAAGTCCTGCTTTAACTTTTTCTAAAATTTCTTGGCCTCGTTGCAACGCGCTTTTGCCATCGGTTTTAGAAAAAATAGCGATAAATTCATCTCCTCGATAACGCCCAACAATTGCCGAATCTGTAAAGGTTTGCTCTAGCCAGCTACCAAATTCTTTTAAGACTAAATCTCCAACAACAAAGCCAAATCGTTGATTAATATTCTTAAATCCATCAATACCAAAAAGTAAAATAGCTGTTCGATCTCCGCTTAATTTTGATTCAGAAATTTCATTTTCTAGCTTTAAGTTCATAAACACATTGTTATAAAGCCCTGTCAATGTGTCATAAACCATTAAATTAGCGCGTTTAGCTTTGCTTAAGGTGTTGCGTCCGCTGCTTTGTTGAAAATGAACTCCTGTTGTTGGTGTAGTGCGATGACGTAAATGCTCTGCTGTTACTCCAGTGTTATCACCTCTAATGCTAGTAACTATTTGCTGGTAAAATTCCCGTGCTGAGCTTTGACGTTTTTTAGGATCTTTAGATAAAGCTTGAAGCACTGCTTCATCAACTCCAGCAGGAATGTTTGGGGTTATTTCTCGAATAGGTTTTGCAGAATTTTCCAAATGTGCTAGCAGCAAATCTATAACATTATCTGAGTTAAAAGGCAGACATCCAGTTAACATTTCATAGATAATTACACCTAAAGCATAAATATCCGTCTTTAAGGTTATTTCTTGCTCCCGGATTTGCTCAGGTGACATATAATGAGGTGTTCCAACTAAGTAACCTGTCTTAGTCAATCTTTCTTTATAAGCAGTGTCATTAACATTAGTAAGTTTAGCTACGCCAAAATCCACTACTTTAACAATCTCTGAGCCATCTTTAAGACGATGTAGCAATATGTTAGAAGGCTTTAAGTCCCTATGTATCAACCCTTCAGCATGTGCAGCGTTTACAGCTTCACACATAGGTTGAATTAATTCTAAAGCTCGGTCTACATCCAAAAATGTTTTTTCTTCAAGCTCTCTTTCCAGTGATGAGCCTTCTAAAAGTTCCATTACCAAATACATTAGACCATCGGAAGTAGTACCAAAATCAAATATAGAAACAATGTTAGGGTGCTTAATTTTTGCGGCTGAACGCGCTTCTAGCTCAAAACGTTGCAAATCTACATCACTTAAGGGAACACCTGTATTAAGCACTTTGACGGCAACGCTATCACCTATGTGAAGTCGTGTAGCTAAATAAACTACCGCCATTCCTCCAATACCAACTTGGTATTCTAACTTGTACTTTCCGTCTAAGGTACGACCGATGAGGGGATCGTCCTCCGTGTAGATAGGGTCATCAGACATAAAAACGCCTTTTATATTGCTAAGAAATAGAATTATTTAAGGATGCGGCTAAGTTTAACATAAGCCCAAGAGCAACAAAAAGTAACAAAAGTAGTCTTAAATTAGAGTTACTAAGCTTATTAGAATCTTAATTTTGCGTTACGGGTTGGCTTTCTACAACAACATCTTCTGTTGGTGGTTTAAACTCGCCTTCCCAACGAGCCACTACAACTGTAGCCAGACAATTACCTATTACATTTACAGCCGTTCGCGCCATATCCATAAGCTCATCAATACCTAAAATTATATAAATTGGCTCTACAGGAAGACCAAAATTAACCACAGTAGCTAATAAAATTACCAATGATGCACGAGGCACGCCGGCTACCCCTTTGCTAGTTAACATTAGCGTTAACATCATTAAAATTTGCTCACTCCAAGAAAGTTGGACGTTAGCAGCTTGGGCAACAAAAACAGAGGCTAAAGCAAGATAAAGTGTAGTTCCATCTAAGTTAAAGCTGTAACCCGTAGGCATTACAAAAGCAACAATTGGTTTTGGTACACCAAATTTTTCCATAACTTCCATTGCTCTTGGCAGTGCGGCTTCCGAACTTGTGGTAGCAAAGGCTATAGAAACAGGTTCAGCAATTGCTTGGACAAATTTCTTGATTGGTAATCGAACCATTAAAGCAACTGGTAGGAGTACAAGAACTATAAAAGCTATTAATGCAACGTAAAGAGTACCAAGTAACATAAAGAGGTTTTTTAGTACTCCTAAACCTTTTTCCCCTACTGTATAAGCTATTGCGGCTCCTACGCCAATAGGAGCAAATAGCATAACAATATTAGTAAACTTAAACATCACCTCCGATAAGCTTTCGGCAAACTCTAGCATTGGACGGCGTTTTTCTTCCTTTAGCATAATCATTGCTAAAGCAAACAACACGCTAAAAACTACGATTTGCAAAACTTGGCCTTCAGATACAGATTTAGCAATATTTTCTGGAAATACATGCAAAATAACATCTGTTGGAGTTTGTTTAGCTACTTTTGTTATTTCTTCTTTGCCCCCACTATCAACGTGTACGCCAACTCCTGCTTGGCTAATATTGATTGCAGCTAGACCAATAAATAAAGCTACTGTAGTAACAACCTCAAAATAAATTAGGGCTTTTATGCCCATGCGCCCAACTTTTTTAATATCTGAATGCGCAGCAATACCTACTACTAAAGTGCTAAATAGCAAAGGTGCAATAATTGTTTTAATTAGTTTTAGAAATATTTTACTTAGTACTTGTAAGTTTTTTGCAACTCCAGGAAAATCGTTTCCTATTTCTGCACCAATAATCATGCTAATCATTATCCAAGTTGTTAGCGAGCGTCGTTTTATTCCATAAAAAACAAGGCAAATAATAGCTATCCAACGAAGACTAATTAATAAAATATCAGGCAAATTTGTAACAAATTGATCAATACAAGCAAATGTAGCAGCTAAACCAATTGCAGCTAATGCAACAAGAAAAGATTTTGATTTCATGAGTCTAAAAAACCTTTCCGATACAATTATTTGGATATTTTGATGGAGCTAAGAAATAGGCAGAAAAAATTTAAGCCTGAAGTTTACACTAATATCACCAAACTATACACCAACTTATGAGCTATTTAGTCTAATTTACTTAAAAAATAAGTACTTACAACTAGTTAATCAGGCTAGGTGCTTGCTGTTAGGTTAAAAATTAGCTTAACAAATATATATTGAATTGTTAGGATATTAGCCATAAACCCTCCAAATCAAAGTTTTAATCAAATCTTAATAGAAAGACTAAAAATTTTATTTATTAAGGAAAATTTTTCGTATGAACGATAAAAAAACTAATAAAAAGATTGACAATAAAGCTACTAAACCAAATATTGAAAATACCATTTATCATAAAGGCATTAGCCGAATAGATAGTTTTAAGTCCCGTACCTTTGGATGGTATGTTAGAGTTTTTTTTAATGGAGAAAAACAAGTTAAATTTTTTAGTGATGGTCGCTATGGTAGCCCAGAAAAAGCACTTCAAAAAGCATTACAATTTCGCAATAAGGCGGAAAAACAGTTAGGTAAGCCTCGAACAGATCGAGTTGTTGTTACTAAAACTAATAATAACACTACAGGAATTATTGGCCTTCACCGTAAGAAAGAAAAGTTTGTCACTAAAAACGGGGAAGTTCGCTACCGTAATATGTATGAAATTACTTGGTGTCCAGAACCTAATAAAATGGCTAGAACTCGTGTTTCAATAGATAAATATGGAGAAGAAGCAGCACTCTTAAAAGCTTATCGTATTAGACGAGCCAAAGAGCGTTTAGTTTATGGTAAAGCCCTACAACCAGCAGTTATTAATAAACAAGATTCCCAATAAAACCTACTCAGCTTAAGCTACTCAGGGAAAACTTATCCAATATTGCAGTGCCAACTGTAGAAAAAGTTTTCCCTTGTAGAAAAAAAAGTCTAAAATTCTTTTTATTCAAACTTTTATCAAAATAACAATAATGTTAGCTAGCAACTTTTAGGGTAGCCTAAAAAGGGAGCATTTTCTTATGAGTCAAAAAAATGGTGAAAAGACAAACAAAGCTGATCAACCTGATGAATCTAAACAAAATCAGCCAAATCTAGTTTCACGTCGTCAAATGCTGCGCACTTTAGCAACTACTGGCTTGGTTGCTGGTGGTTCTGCTCTAGGAATGAGATATCTTTGGGACACTCGCGGAGACGCAGGTTTACAAGGCCCTCCTAAACTATTACTGCCAAGTTATTTGGTTGAACCTCCTAGCAGTAGCACGCCCAAAATGGCTATTGTGCATGGCGCAGATGTTATGAAGATGATTCGTGCCGCAGTTGGTGAACTTGGCGGTTTTGAGCATTTTATTAAAAAAGGTGACATTGTTGTTGTTAAACCTAATGTTGCTTTTGATCGTGCGCCCATTCTTGGAGCTACCACTAATCCTATGGTTCTTTATGCTGTAGTAAAATATTGCTATGAAGCAGGAGCAAAAGAAGTTCGTGTAGCAGATAACCCAATTAATTCACCTGAAGGAGCCTTTTATAAAACAGGTATCCGAGATGCAACATTAAAAGCAGGTGCTAAACTCTTTTTACCAGAAACAAATTCTTTTGAAGATTTGACTATTACAGATGATAGTCAAAAACCTAGCTATGCAATAAAAAAACCTTGGCCGTTTTTCTATAAACCTTTCCATAAAGCTACTAAAGTAATAGGTGTTGCACCACTAAAAGACCATAATTTATGCCATGCTTCAATGACAATTAAAAATTGGTATGGTCTGCTAGGTGGTCGTCGTAATCGCTTCCATCAAGACATCCATAATATTGTTTATGATTTAGCGTTAATGATGAAACCTACTTTAGTAATTTTAGATGCCACTAGAATCTTAATGAGCAATGGCCCAACTGGTGGACGTATGAGCGATGTTGTTGATGGTAACACTGTAATTGCTGGCACTGATCCTGTATCTGTAGATGCTTATGGTTATACCTTACTAGGTCGTGATCCTGAAAAACTTACCTACTTACTTCATGCACATGATAGAGGCGCAGGTAATCGTCATTGGAAACAACAAAATTTCCAAGAAATCACTATCTAGTAATTAATCTAGCAAATCTAAGCTATTTATTTAGCCATAGTTACAGGAAACTAAATCTATGAGAATTACAACCATTCGCATTTTAGTACAAATTTTCTTTTTTAGCCTTTTTCTGTTTTTCTGTTTTGTTACAGAATTTAGCTACTTAAAAGGCTATCCTGTTTCCTTATTTTTAGAGGTAGATCCATTAGTTGCTATTGCTAATGCAATTACTACACATACAGTTTATAAAGGTCTAATTTGGTCATTAGTTCTACTAGTTCCAACAGTCCTACTTGGACGCTTTTTTTGTAACTGGATTTGTCCTTATGGGATTTTACACCAGTTTATTGGATGGTTATTTAACACTCGCAACGTCCAAGAGCGCATCAACTCTAATCGTTATCGGCCAATTTACCAGTTTAAGTATTATCTACTAATCTTTTTTATAGTCACTGCCTTTTTTGGTAGCTTGCAAATAGGCATCTTAGATCCAATTTGCTTACTTTTCCGTTCATTTACAGCTTCCGTTTTACCAGCCGTAAATATGCCTACAGGCTGGGTTTACGTTCAAGAAAAAGAACATCATGCAGCTTGGTTTATAGGCTTTTTCCTATTTACTTTAGTAGCAATGAATTTAGTTATTCCTCGTTTTTTCTGTCGTGTGCTTTGTCCATTGGGTGCAACTTTAGGCGTACTTTCTCGCTTTGCTTTGTGGCGAATTGACCGCGACCCTGAAAAATGTACTGATTGCGATTTATGTCTAAAAAGCTGTGAAGGTGCTAGTGATCCTCATACTCTGCTTAGAAAAAGTGAATGTTTTGTTTGCTTTAATTGTATTGAAGATTGCCCACATGATGCACTTAGCTTTAAGTTTATGCCTAGGCAAGAAAGCGGAGTTAAAGACGCTGAAGTACCGTTCAGACGTGCAGTTTTTGCTGGTCTAACAGCAATGTTTTTTATTCCTTTTAGCCGTTTAAGTGGCAACACTAGCAATAAAACTTTTGATCGTGCTGTAATTCGTCCGCCTGCTTCAGTTGATGAAAAAGAATTTCTTAAACGCTGTATTAAATGTGATCAATGTATTCGTGTTTGTCCTACCAATGTTTTACAACCTGCTCTGCTTCAAAGCGGCCTAGAAGGTCTTTGGACTCCAATTATGGACATGCGTTTAGGCTACTGTGAGCTAAATTGTACGCTCTGCGGCCATGTTTGCCCAACAGGAGCAATTCAACAAATTAGTATTGAAGAAAAACTTGGTCTTGGAGATTTCAAGGAACAAGGGCCAGTAAAAGTTGGAACAGCATTTTATGATCGTGGTCGTTGTCTACCTTGGGCAATGGAAACTCCCTGTGTAGTTTGTGAGGAAGTTTGTCCAGTATCACCAAAAGCTATTGAAACTTATGATGAAGTTATTACTCGTCTTGATGGAGTCAAAGTTACATTAAATAAACCTTTTATTATTCCTGAACGCTGCATTGGTTGTGGAATTTGTGAAAAAGAATGTCCTGTTTTAGATGAACGTGCTGTTTATGTTACTGCTGTTGGTGAAACACGTTTTCGTAATCATTCCGACCGTCGCTTGTTGCTAAATGACAAAGATAAACAAGCAATGCTAAACATTCAAGATGGCGAGGAAAGAGTCAGTCTTAACCCTGCTCTACTCTCAAGTGCAGCACTTCTAGCTAGTCCATCAACCAAACCTAAAGCTAAAACTGGCGGTTGTAAGAGTGGTGGTTGTAGCACTGGTTCTTGTGGAACTAGTAAACCTACTAGTAACCTAGTTTCATTAACATCTAAAAAATCTTCCTCAAAGGCTTCTTTGCCAGTATTACCCGTAAGTCAAACAACTAGTAACACAACCTCTATTTCTTTATCAGGTGCTAAAAAACGTAATAGTCTATCTCACTTAATAGCAAGCATTAGTGCTGTATGGCAAGAAGGCGGCTGTGGAAGTAGTTGTGGTAGCAGTTGTAGCACAGGTGGTTGTGGCACAAAAGCACCAACAGTTAAAGCTGTAAATAATACTGAAAAAAGCGGTTGTGGATGTAAGAGTGGTGGATGTAGCACTAAAGCATCACCTCAAACAAACAAAGTTTTACCTAAATCTTTACCTGTACCAATTGTCCCGATAAATTTCACACAATCTAAAGAAAATTCTGTTAAACTAGCAGACAAAAGGCCAATCCCTAAAGCATTATCTGGACAAGAAGGTTTTGACCTGGTTGCTTGGGCAAAAGAATTAAACGAAAAAAAAGGTCATTAAAAATTTATTAAGGAGCCATCCATTTTATGAGTAATTGCAGTAGAAGAAATTTCTTAAAAAATTCTGTGTTAGTAGGTGCTGCTAGTATGATTGGTTGTAATACAACTAGTAGCGACACTAACCCTACGTCAAGTTCCATAGAAGTAAAGTCAGCCGCACCTCCAGCAGTTGACCCTACTATTAATACATTGGCTGGAAAACAGCTTCCTACTGCCACATTAGGCAGAACCGGAGTAAAAGTTCCAATTCTTTCTCATGGCGGTTTATATGAATTAAATACAATAATGGTGGCCCGCGCCTTTGAGTTAGGAATAAATTACTTTGATGTTGCAGATTGTTACCTTAATGGTCAAAGTGAAACTGTTTTAGGAAAAACCCTAGCAAAACTAGGTAAGCGAAAAGAAGCTTTTATTGTCTCCAAATACCATCCTAAACAAGCTAGCGAGATGTTAACAGGCATTGACCAACGTTTAACTAACCTCCAAACCGACTATTTAGACGCTTTTTATATTCATCAAATTGGTGACGGAGAATATCCAAAAGAATGTGTTGACTGGCCTAAAAGCAAAGAGTGGAAAGATGTTGCTGAAAAATTAAAAAAAGAAAAGAAAATTAAATACTTTGGTCTTTCCTGTCATGCTGGAACTTTACCCCAAATAATGGAAGCAGCCGCAGAAGGCGGTTTTGTTGACATGATAATGTTTAGATATAACTTCCGTTCAGTTAATAGCGATGCTCTTAATCGTGCAATCGATAAAGCTAAAAAAGCTAACATCGGCCTAATCGCAATGAAAACCCAAGGCGGACGAGTTTCTTTCCAAGAAAAGGCTGATCCATTTACCGAAAAAGGCTTTAACAAAGCTCAGTCCACATTAAAAGCTGTTTGGGCTGATGGTCGTATTGATACAATTGTTTCCAATATGCCTTCACTGCAAATTGTCCAAGAAAATGCTACTGCCGCGTTGCAAAATCAAATTAGTGCGGCAGAACGTCAACTCTTAGATGAATATGCTAAACAAACTAATCATCTAGTTTGTCATGGTTGTGATCATCTCTGCTCACCTCATGTTAATACACCTGTTCGTATCGGCGACACCTTGCGTTATTTGATGTATCACGACAATTACCAAGACCCAACAATGGCTAAAAATCTTTTCTCTCAACTACCTGTAGATGCCCGCAAAGCAATCCTTAACACCAATTATTTACAAGCTGAAGCCTCCTGTCCACACGGCCTTCAAATTGGTAGGATGATGTCAGAAGCAGTGCATAAATTAGCTTAATCACATTAAGATAAAGTACCCAAGAAAAACCAAGCAGGCATTATTTATGCTTACTTGGTTTTTCTTCAGGTAAAAAGTAAATTTTCTACTAAAAAAGTTTTGACAATAAAAAACAAATACTGTAAATTGCTTAGGTATCTAAACAAGATTAATTGACGTGGCTTGCTGCGAATTGAAACGCCTTAAACTCCTTGTACTCCGCCTCGTTGGTGTGGATTAGGAATAATTGACGTGGCTCGCTGCGGGTTAAGACTTACTTTTTAATTCCTCTTGCAGACACTTGTGCATTTTTACGTAGGAATAATTGACGTAGCTCGCTGCGAGTTTTGAATTATAAATTTATAAATTCACCCAAACTACTGCATTATCAGTCCCTTGTAAAATTAAACTATTAACCCTTTCAATCAAAGAAATAATTAGGGAAATAGCTTTATAAAAATTTTTATTTATTAAATTTTATCGATTTACACCCCTAGAGACTTATGCTATGCTCCCCAACATAAGTGGGTCTAAAGTCACTATCTTAATTTTGGATAGAAGTTTATTAGAATCTGATACATAAGGCGTGTCTATTCCCGTAAACTTACCGACCAACCACACTTAAGTTAACTTTGGGGCTGCTTGTGCTGACACGATAGATTCTTCTCTTCTGGAAACCTGTCTTTCAGTCTGAAATTTGTCAGTTCCTTAAAATAAATCCATTTTTATTAATTTTAGAAAGGCATTTAATTTTTATGAAATTGTATGTAGGCAATCTCCCCTTTTCAACCACTGAATCAGACTTAACCAGTCTATTTTCAGAAGTTGGCAACGTTCAATCAACCCGACTAATGACAGATCGAGAAACCGGACAATCCAGAGGATTTGCTTTTGTAGAACTAGCTGATCGTAGCGAAGGTGAAGCAGCAATTACCCGCTTCAATGGTCATATGCTCAATGGTCGTACCATTAAAGTTAATGAGGCTAAACCCCAAGAAAATAATCGTGGCGGCGGTGGTGGTGGTCGTGATCGTGGGGCTAGTCGCGGCGGCGGCGGTGGTTATGGCGGTGGCGGTGGTGGTCGTGATCGTGGTGGTCGTGGCTATAATCGCTAATTAATTAAACAACTACAAAAAATAATTTAGGGTGATAATGCTTAAGCTAAAGTTAATTATCACCCTAAATTATTTTCTGGGAAAAAAGTTTTTGATGATTCAATAATCTATGGTTTAAGTAGCCAAAATGCTGTTAAAATAGCACGTCTTAGCCTAATTTTAAGCCCCAAGGAATAAGCTTATGGTATCAAATGTTGATAATGATGTAGAAAATCCACAACATCGAGAAGCAACAGATTGTTTTATGCAAGCTCGTAGTGCTATTAAAAATGGTGAAGTAGGAAATGCAGAAAGGTTGTTACGCCGCGCCTTAGATCTTTGGCCTGATAATTATAACTATACATTGCAGTTAGCCAAACTAGCTATCCAAGTAGGCAAACAAGATCGTGAAGTAGAAGACCTGTTACAAAAAACCAGCGTACTCAATTTAGCAGCAACAGAGCCTAGATTGCTTTTAGCAACGCAGTATGAAAAGTCAGGTCAAAACAAAAAAGCTCTTTCTGTTTATAAGGGAGTGCTTAACATTGACCCTACTAACTTAATTGTTAGGCGTAAGTTAGGCCAACAACAGCTAGATCCGGGCCAGGCTATGAATATGAATATGCTTTCAAATAAGCTAATGGATTCACCTGTTTATGAACAACCTGAAGATATACTTTCTACTAAACCTTCTCAACCCGTCTTACCTCCTAAACCACAACCAAGACTACCATTGCCAATTGATCCATTAGCTACAAAACCTTTACAACCTTTACAACCTTCAACACTTAATAACTTAGCTGATGTTTCAGACAATCCTGTTGAGCTAAAAACGGTTAAAGATATTCCTCGCTCATTAATTCAATCATTACAAAATAAACCTCAACCGTCCGAAGTTAATCAAGTAGCATTTCAAGAAGAAATGCGTGAACGTCCAACTTCTGATGATATTGCTACTTATTCTCAAGAAAGCACAACTACAACAAATACAGGGCTTGCAGACAACTGGGAATCTTTGATGGAAGCCATCCAACATGATTCGCAAATGTATGAAGTTGACGGACAACTACCAATGAATGTGGCGATTTCTTACATAGAAGTTGGCCTCTATGGTGAGGCTGTAGAAGAATTAGAAGAAGCTTGGAAATTATTTACCAAAAAATCTGATCCCGAAGCTGTGCGCTGCTGTTTGTTGTTGATAGATTGTCTATTCTCACTTGAAAGATATCAAGATGCAATTGAATGGTGTGGTAGAGGTATTGCACTTACAGGGCGTACTTCAGCCGAAGGAAAATCCTTTGTCCATCGTCTAGCTACTAGTTATGAACGCTTAGGAGATTTAACGCAAGCTAATCAAATAAAAGCAGAACTTGGTTCAGACGGGACATTAATGCCTAATCTGCCTATGCCTTATGCCCAGCCTATTGCAGCTTTACGCTTTGTTTTACGACCTAAACGCGGCTATGAAGGAGAAGATTTTAATCTTAATCCTGACCTAGTAGAACTTGTTATAGGTCGTGGCCCAAAAGCACATGTCTTAATAGATTCTCCTAGAGTATCTAAAGAACATGCTTTACTTCGTTTTACTCAAACTGGTTTAAAAATCATTAACCTTAGCAGAACTAATGGCACATTTCTAAATGGCGAAAAACTAGAGCCAGATTTAGAATATCCTATTGATCCAGGTGATGTAATTGGCTTAGGTAAAACTATTGACGTAGAACTATTATCTAGATAAACAATTTCCAGTAAAAACAAAAAGCTCAAAGATTTTGTCTTTGAGCTTTTTATTTTTGTGCCAGGTTAAGTTTTAATTATCTCAAGTTTTCTTACCGCTACTAATACCAATATAGGCTAAAAGTCCGGCTAAAGATAAAAAGACACTTATTGCAATTAGGTTGTTTAGTAATGTTTCTGGATTAGCTAAAGAACCTAAATAAGAGCTTAAGTCTAGTGTTTCATTATACTTAAAGGCTGTTAGTCCAGCTAAAAGTAGTCCACAAATTGAACCACCTGCAATTAATCCAGAGCTAAATAAAACTCCTCCAGAGCTTTCTGATTCTGCTTCAGAACTAGGGCTAGTTCTACGATCCACAAAATAACGAACCATTCCACCAATAAAAATTGGTGCTGAAGATGCAAAAGGTAAATAAAGTCCCACTGCAAAAGGTAGTGCAGAGACTCCAGACAACTCTAAAACTATAGAAGTAAAAACTCCAAGTAGTACAAGACCCCAAGGTAATTTACCCGTTAAAATTCCATCCGTAATTAATGCCATAATTTGGGGTTTTGGTGCAGGCATTTTTTGTACACCTTTACTTGCATACTTGATTTCCCCATCTTTTGTAACTAAGTAATTACCTACTGGTAAAACCCCGTCTTCTTGGGTTTGGCGGTATAATTTATAAAGTTCTCCATCAGTACCACGAGCAATTGTTTCTGAAGGTGCAACCTTAACATTAGGAAATGATTTTTGCTCATAAATATTGTTTTCCTTGCCACCTACACCAGGGTCAACTTTGAACATCAATTGACCTTGATCATTAGCCAAGTATTTTCCTGGAGGTACTCCATTAGTTTCTACTGATAAGCGATGAACTTTTAGATTTTGTCCGTTTGGTGCTACTTCTGTATCAGTGCCAAGTTGTTGTGCAGTGTAATTTGGTAAATAGACTGGAACAATGGTTTTATAAGCATTGTTTATGCTAGTTAAAGTTAGACCTACAACTAAGCCAGATGTAACCGTCCCAACCATAATAGCAATTTGCATATTTCTTGGTGTACCACCTACAAGAAAGCCTGTTTTTAGGTCTTGGGAGGTTGTACCAGCATTAGAAGCACAAATACAAACTATTGCACCCACAGATAAAGCAATTGCTCTCATTTCTGGGCCAGTTTGCTCACGTAGCACAAAAATTAAACAAGTCATTAGCAAAGTGGCTACAGTCATTCCAGAAATCGGATTTGATGAAGAACCTATTTCCCCAGTAATACGAGATGAAACGGTAGCAAAAAAGAACCCAAAAACTACTACCATTAAAGCACCAGCTAAAGTCATTTGTAGTTGTGGGATTAACCAAATAGCTAGTACTAAGGCAATTGAGCCAACTACAACAACTGTGATTGGCATATCTCGTTCAGTACGTAGTACAGAGGACGCTTTTTCACCTACCATACCTTTTAAGTCTTTAATGCTAGAGCGAAAAGCCCCAATTATGGTTGGCATTGCTTGAAGTAAACTAATAATTCCGCCTGCTGCTACTGAACCAACACCAATATAGTAAATATAATTTTTATGGACATCATCTGGTGTCATATCCTTAATTAATAGAGTTGTTTCAGGATACATTGGAGCAATTAGAGCATCCCCAAAAAGCTTGATCATAGGAATAAATACTAAATAAGAAAGTGCTGCACCAGCTAACATAATTGAACCAACTTTTGGCCCGATAATGTAGCCAACGCCCAATAATTCAGGGGAGATTTCAGCAGAAACCTCGGCTATTTGGCGAGTGCTTTCCGTTTTGCCTCTATAAAAAGGTAAAACATATTTAGGGTATTCATTCCACAAGTGAAAGCCTGAGTTAAAGAACTTATAAAGAACACCCATTCCTAAACCAGCAAAAATTGTTTTGGCTTGTATACCGCCGCGTTCACCAACTATTAACACTTCTGCACAAGCTGTGCCTTCTGGATAAATTAGTTTGCCATGTTCTTTTACAATTAAGGCACGCCGTAAGGGAATCATCATTAAAATTCCTAATATTCCGCCTGCCAAAGCAATTGTAGACACATGCCAAACTGGTAGGTCATAACCCAAAATAAGTAGAGCAGGCATAGTAAACGCTACACCCGCCGCGATTGACTCACCGGCTGAACCAGTAGTTTGAACGATATTATTTTCTAAAATGGTAGATTTTAATGTATAACGAAATAGTGTTATTGAAAGTACAGCAACAGGAATTGAAGCACTAACCGTAAGCCCAACCTTAAGAGCTAGATACACAGATGATGCTCCAAAAATAATACCTAAAAGCGTCCCTAATATTAGGGCTTTTGCAGTCATTTCCGGTATTACTTTGTCTGCACTAACATAAGGGTGAAACTCGGGTTTACCCTCAGAATTAGACATCTTTATTTTCCTCCTAAATAATTATGCTTAATATTTTAGATGAAAAAGTTTTTGAATGGCGGTTTTAAGGACAGTGTAACAGATTTGTAAATATAGCCAAAGCTTTTCCTAAGAGTTATAATTACAGGCGAATTAAGAAAAATTTCTTTTAATATGATTAGGTCATATTGCTTATTTATTAATAATTATGAGTCAAGTTAAAGCAGAAAATTTTAGAAGAAAAATGCCTCCTCAAGAAGACCCTCCGCGCTCGCCAAGGGAAACTTTGCCAACAATGTATGATTTACCAAGCGAAGAAATAGGAGAAAGCGGATTGCCAGACGAATTTCATATTTTTCAATCTCAACTGCTTAGAGAAACCTTTCAAACCCAAGAATACTCGCTAGATGAAGTATTTATTGGTACAGATATAAACTTATATTTTGATGTCACCAGAAATTGGTATAAACGCCCTGATTGGTTTGCTTGTGTAGGTGTACCAAGGCTTTATGACAATCAGACTCTAAGGTTAAGCTATTTAGTTTGGCAAGAAAGAGCAAATCCTTTAATTGTAGTTGAACTGCTTTCACCTAGCACAGAAAAAGAAGATCTAGGACAAAAAGTTAAAAAACGTGTTAGTGATAATGATCCTCCTAGTAAATGGGAAGTTTATCAAACAATTCTAAGGGTTCCCTTTTATTTTACTTATGATCATTTATCTAAGCAAGTTCGAGCCTTTCGCTTAGAAGGTGATAGCTATATTTCCTTTTTACCAGACAAAGACGGACGTTTCTTTTTGCCAAGTGTTAGTATTTATTTAGGTTTATGGCAAGGTAGTTATCAAAATACTAATGAAACATGGCTTCGTTGGTTTGACCATCAAGGTAATTTAATCCCTACACCTTTAGAAAAAGAAGCTCTTGAAAAAGAACGTGAACGCACTGAAAAAGAGGCTTTAGCAGAAAAGTTGGCGACACTAAATGAAAAGTTAAAGGCTATGGGAATTGATCCAAATAGTCTGTAAAGCTAAACTAAGAATAAATAATTAGTGAATATTTACTAACTACTTTTTATCTTTTGTTCTTTCCTTGCAATATTTAGCTATAGGTGAAAAATCAACTCCTGCATCTGTCACCTTAAATTCTTGTTTCCCAAGCTCAATAGGTATTAAACAAGACATATTTAAGAATCCGTCCCATGTAGGATTTTCTATTTCTCCTCCATAGTTCATTAAGCAATTATTTTCTTGTTTAGAAACTATTTCATAAGTAGTTGAGCCAAAAGCAACATATACTACTTTTGTGTCCGGCTTACACTCACTAAAATTTATTACAATTGTTTTATCCTCATCCGCTATTGTTGGTTCAACTAGTATTGTTATAGTAAGTACTAGCAACACAATAATCATTATTAAGCTAGATTTTTTTAACATTTTCTATCCTTACCTCTACAGCACTATATTTGTAGTGTTATTGCCAATTAATTTTTCTGGGCAGTTAAAGTTAATTTAGCTACTGAAAATTTCTCTACATTTTTTTCGCTAAATGGAAATCCATGTGGTTGTAGACTTGTCCAATCATCTATTTGATCTAAATAATGAGGGCTGCCTAGCTGACCAGATGCACCAGGTGTAACAGCCAAAGTTGTTAAATCCCAGTCATCTAAAGAAATTACCATTCGCATAGAAGGCCCCCAAATACGATCCGCATTTGTGTCATTACAATTAACTGTATGGGCTGAACCTCCCACAATAACATCTGATGAATTAAAAATAGTTTTTAACAAAGAAATTTTTGCTAATGGGTGATTAAAAGAAAATTTGTTTATTCCTCCATAAGTCCATTTTGTACTATCAGACCCAAGCTTTTCTGTTAAAATTTTGGTGGCTGATTGATAAGCATTTATTAGCATTGTGTCAAAATCTTTATATTTTGTAGGCAAAAAGTCAGCCGACCAATTAACAATCACATGGTCAATTACACCAGAGCGTAAATACCAATTATAAGTTGAACGAGAATCCCCTAACCAAGAAGTAAAAAAGTCTTCTGTAAAAGCATTTCGCATTGTTACAGCAATTGCAGCAGCACGACTATCAATAGTTAAATTACCATCCCAATTATTGAAGTCTTTTTCTATTTGTTGCCAAACTGGGTCATTTTTATGCTCTGCTGCACGTTTTACAACTTGATCAGCAAAAAACTTAGTTGGTATTGCGTAAACATCCCCATGTAATTTGTGCATATCAGCAAAAGTAAACTGCTTTTTCTCAGCTAATAATTTATAAATTCGGTGGGCGCGATATGGCGGGGCCCAATCGCTAGTCATACGATAAGGATATTTTTCTCCTACTAGCCGTTGATTTGCTGTAGCAATATAACCGTTATCAGGGTTATAAAGATGCGGCATTTCTTCAAAAGGAATATAACCTGTCCATTCGCCTTCATTTGTACGCCCATCAAAAGGCAAATCTCCCTTGCCATTAGCCCTTATTGGAATACGCCCAGCAGCATAGTAGCCAATATTTCCTTCTTTATCGGCATAAACATAGTTAATTATTGGCATTGCTCCACCACGTACAGCATCACAAAATTCTTGCCAATTTTTTGCTTGATTTAATTTATAGGTGACGGGAAATTCTGATGGAGCATCTCGACCCGTCCAACAAAGTGCCATTTTTTGCCCTTTAGCACTTGCAACAATAGGCCCGTGACGAGTAATAACTATTTCATGCTCAACAGTTTTTGTTTTAGAGCTTGTAAGCGATTCTCTGACTTGTATTTGCTCTTTAATTATTTCTGATTCTTTCCATTCTTCGCCAACACGATAACGAATAGGGTTAGTTGGGTCAAACTCTTCTATATAAACATCTTGCACATCTGCCATTACATTTGTTGCACCCCATGCAATATGGTCATTATGTCCAATTACTACACCTGGCGCACCAATTACAGAAACTCCTGCCGCAAAATAACTGCCATCTGTAGCACGTAAATTTATTTGATACCAAATCGCCGGCAAAGATAGACCTTGATGAGGATCGTTAGCTAGCAAGGGTTTACCCGTATCAGTAAGTTTTCCAGATATTACCCAATTATTACTACCAATCATAGCTTCATTGCTGCTTAAAACTAAGTCTGACAAGGCATTATTTGTTTTTTTAGCAGCAGCAAAAACTTCTGTCTCTATTTTTGGATAACTATTTTTGGCTGTTTGTGGCAATATTTTTACTACTTTTTCTAGCTTTTCTTGTGGCTTTTCTTCTGCTTTTGCAGGTAAATCAAAGATTGATTGGCTAAAGTCACTGCTATCATCAAAAAGCATTTTATAGACTTTTTCATCTAATTTTTCTTTTAATTCTGCACGCATTAAATCAAATTTCCAAGTCCCTGTAAGCGATAGGGCCATCAATTTCCCTATTGCCAAGCTATCAACAGCTTGCCAAGGTTCAGGTTTGTACCTAAGCATCTTAAATTCAAAAGGCAGTCTATCTTGATGAGCAGTTATATAAGCATTTACACCTTCAGAATAAGCCGTTAGCATTTGTTTTAGTTCTTCAGAAAGACCAGGAAAATCTTTTTCTGCTGCACGCCTTAACCCTAAACTGCGGTGTAGTTTATCAACTTCCAAGGTAGCGTCTTTTTCACCTGCTCCTAACACGGCAGAAAGCTCACCTTTAGAGGCACGTCTGAGTAAGTCCATCTGCCAAAGCCTATCTTGAGCCGTTGCATAACCTTGGGCAAAAGCTACATCCGCCATATTACCAGCTACAATATAAGGAACTCCCCATTTATCCCGGTTAATTGTGACATCAGCCTTAAGTCCGTTTACTTGCACCTTTCCTACTACTTCAGATAATGCTCTTTTCTTCCAATTTTCATAAGTTACTTTACCAACAACTATTACACCTAAACCAATAATAAATATTCCTAAAATAACTATAGAAAGAAGTCGGACTATCCAATGTCGTCGCTTAGGCTTTTTTTCTGTTTTTTCCATTTTTCCTGCCATAAATTGATTATAATCAACACATTAAAGATATTTTTAAAGTTTATCAGGATCTATTCCTAGCAGTCGCAGTTGTTCAGCTAACTTTTCAGCCCGCAATTTTTCAGCTTCGGCTCGCAGTTTTTCTTGTTCAGCGCGTGCTGCTTCGGCTTCGGCTCGTAGTTTTTCTTGTTCAGCACGTGTTGCTTCAGCTTCGGCTCGCGCTGCTTCTATTTTAGCTCTCGTTTCTCCTCGTTCGGCTCTTAATTTTTCCTGCTCCAACTCCAAATCTTTTTCATCAATGCTTTTTGCTAGCTTTAAGTAATCAAGAAAAGGTTTGCCGTCAGGCCGGTAAAGTTGAATCTCTTTGTTTTTAATTTCCAACTTTATTTTCAACCTAGGACTAACCCAACCATTCATTTGAACAATAGGAGACAATTGATCGCCTGCTCTAATATAACCTTTAAGTTTCTTTCTGTCCGGGTCAATAATGTAGTACTCTTGCACCCCGTATTTTTCATAAAATTCAAGTTTCTTTTTCATTTCTTTAGCACGGTTGCCAGGCGAGAGAACTTCAAAAACAACTTGAGGGGCAATTCCTGCTTCTTTCCACTGCATATAAGAACCCCGGCGACCTTTTGGACGGCCAAACGCAACCATTGTGTCTGGAGCAAGTCTGGTTTTGTTATCACCCTCTACTGGATACCAAAGTAAATCTCCTGCTACAAATACATTTGGGTCATCTGCAAAAATTAGCTCTATTCCTAGCTTTATAACTACTATTAAGTCAAACTGCTCTGTGTTATCTGCCATACGTTTGCCGTCACTATCTGGGTAAATTATTTCTTTTATCTTTTTTTGTTGTACTGGTTGAACTGTTTGCACGGTTTGATCAGTTTTTAATACTTTTGACATAGCAAATACCTTAGAAAAATTTAGTTTATAGATGAGGTAAATTTTTTGATTTTTTAGCAAATTAGCTTAAATAAAACATCTTTTCCATCAAATTTCTAGCCTAGTTTGCAATCATAACTATAGCTAAGGCACAATAGCCAGCAGAAATTTTAAGCATCGAGGTTTCTATGTCTTCAACAAATAATGAACGTGTTGCATTGGTCACAGGCGGAAGTTTAGGCATTGGCTATGCTACTGCATCAATGCTACTAAAAGAAGGTCTTAAAGTAGTTATTTGCTCACGTAGACAATCAGAATTAGACCATGCCATTAGTGAGCTAAAAGAAATAGGTGGAGATCGCATTACTGGAAAGACTTGTGATGTACGCCAATATAGCCAAGTCGCTAGCCTCTTTCAATATGTTGAAAACACTTTTGGCGGGCTAGATATTTTAGTTAACAATGCTGGTGTCGGCTTGTTTGCAAGCGTAGCAGACATGACAGTTGAACAGTGGCATACAGTTATAGAAACTAACCTTAATAGTTTGTTTTATTGTTGTCATGAAGCTATACCTAAAATGCGTGTACGTGGAGGCGGTTATATTTTTAATATTGGCAGTTTAGCGGGTAGAAATGCTTTCCCTAATGCCTCAGCTTATAATGCTTCTAAATTTGGCCTTATAGGTTTTTCTGAAGCTCTAATGCAAGAAATTCGTTATGACAACATTCGTGTTAGCTATATTTTACCTGGAAGCGTAAAAACTTCTTTTCGAGGTGCAGACCCTAATGATGAATCAGCTAATTGGAAATTAATGCCTGAAGATGTCGCCCAAGTTGTTATTGATCTGCTCCATCACAATCCGCGAAGTCTACCTAGCTGTGTTGAAATTCGCCCCTCAAAACCAAAGAAATAAAGAAATTAAGAGGTTTTATGTCTGTATTTAAAACACATCAAGAAGAATTAGAAAAACATGAGTTTATGCTAGGAAAATGTCGCGGACGTTTAGCCGTCTCGCTTGATATTTTAACCGATGCACTTACTTCAGTAGGAATGCATGGAGTTTATTGCCATAGCGCAAGACATCCTAACAAACCAAAACTTGATATTGAACAAGTAATTAAAGATTTAGAAAGCACTAAAGAATTAATTAGCAGCGTAATGCAAGAGCTAAAACAACAAAAAGCTTTGGAACAATCAAAATAACATGCAAGTTTTAGTTGGAATTGACACAGGCGGCACATTTACAGACTTTGTTGCTTGGTCTAAAGGAAAAATACTTACTTTCAAACTTCCCTCTACACCAAATAATCCTGCAACAGCCATACTTGCAGGCTTAAAACAAATTCATGAAAAATTCCAAGCTACTAGCTATCAAGTTGTGCATGGAACAACTGTAGCAACTAACACTCTATTAGAGCGCAAAGGCGCGAAAACTGCACTTATTACAACGTCAGGCTTTGAAGATGTGTTGGAAATAGGCCGACAAGCCCGGCCAGAAATCTATAATTTTAATGTTACTCGTAGCAAACCACTTGTCCCGGCTGGACTTCGCTTTGGAGTAAAAGAACGTATTAACAAAAATGGGGATGTTTTAACTGTATTGGATGAATCCCAACTAGACAACATTTTACTTCAATGCCAGAAAAATAAGGTAGAATCTATTGCTATATGTCTATTGTTTTCTTTTGTTAACCCGGATCATGAAAGAAAAATAGCAGAAAAGTTTGCTACCATTTTTCCTACATCTTTATCTAGCGTTATTTTGCCAGAATATAGAGAATATGAGCGCACTGCTACGGTAGTAATTAACTCTTATCTAAGCCCTAAAGTAGGAAATTACTTGTCATCATTAAACAATTCTTTATCAACAGTTGTCGAAGGCCAAGTTACATCATTAAGGGTAATGCAATCTAATGGTGGGGTAGTTTCGGCTAGTCTAGCTAGCCGCGAGCCAGTGCGAACAATTCTTTCGGGCCCGGCAGGTGGTGTTTTAGGTGCTTGTCTACTGGCTAATAAGGCTGGTTTTAACAAAATTATTACTTTTGATATGGGTGGAACTTCTACAGATATTGCATTAATTGATGGTCAACCAACAACAACTAATGAGGCGACAATTGCAGGCTTACCTGTTTCTGTACCTGTTTTAGATATTCATACAGTTGGGGCGGGTGGTGGCTCAGTTGCTTGTTTAGACAGTGGCGGAGCATTAAAAGTAGGCCCGGAAAGTGCTGGAAGTGTGCCTGGGCCAGTTTGCTATGGTCAAGGTGAAAAGCTTACTGTTACGGATGCAAATTTAATTTTAGGACGTTTTGGACAAGATAGTTTGCTAGGTGGAAAGCTTAAGTTAGATCGAGCGCGAAGTTTAGCTGCTTTTGAAAAATTTGCTGCTGAAATTACAAATAAAACAGGATTTCAAACTACAGCTATTTCTGCTGCATTAGGTGTAATTGCTGTAGCAAATGCAAACATGGAACAAGCTTTAAGGGTAGTATCAATTGAGCGAGGTTTTGACACACAAGACTTTATTTTAGTTAGTTTTGGCGGTGCTGGCGGATTGCATATTGTAGAACTTGCCCAAGCTCTAAAAATCTCTAAGATCTTGATTCCTCCTTCACCTGGCGCACTTTCCGCTTTAGGCGTACTTCAAGCCGATGTAGCAAAAGATTATTCTCGGACAGTAATGTTAAAACAGCTAGATTTAGAAAAGGCAGAAGAAATATTTACCGAGCTTAAATCTATTGCTCAAAAAGACTTAGAGCAAGAAGGCTTTACCCTTGAACAAATAAAATTTTCTCGTGCTGCTGCTATTCGTTATCAGGGTCAATCATTTGAATTAGATATTCTATGGTCAAAACAAATGCTAGCTAATTTTCATCGCGCACATGAAAAAAGATATGGTTATGCTGATCCAACACGGAAAATAGAAATCGTTAGCTTAAAACTTAGAGCAACAGGACAAACTCAAAAAGTTCCTATTAAACGCTATCGCACAAATACAAAAAACGCTACAGCTAAGTTTTTCTCCACAGTTTACTTTTCTTCTAAACCAACAAAAACCCCTATTTATGAGCGTTCAGAACTTGGAGTTGGTACAGAATTAGCAGGGCCTCTAATTATATTAGAATATAGTTCTACAACATTACTACCAGTAAATTTTAAGTTAAAAGTAGATGAATTTTTAAACTTGATAGTTTTCCGCGTAGCCCCGTAGGGGCTATTGATAATAGACCAGTGCTTCAGCACTGGTTATTTGGCGAGAAATTTTGCTGTTACTAATGAAAAGTCTTATAATCTCCAAAGCCAACTCGCTAGTTTAGAAATACATCTGAAGTAACACAATGGTAAGCCATCAAGCTCTTTGTAAGTTGAGCTTGAGGATGAGTTAAGCACTGGCAGAAAAAAAGAGGGTTATTCAATGCAAAAAGAAACTAAAGAGTCTAAAGACAATAAGCCTACTCAAAAAAGGATAAAACTTAATCCTAATCTTAAAAGCTCCCGCGCCCAAGAATTTGAAGATAAATTAATGTCTCGTATTGTCGGCCAGGAACGTGCTGTCAGACGAATTGCTAATCTCTATCAAATTCACTTAGCGGGACTTGCTAATCCTGGAAGACCTGTTGGTACAATGCTATTTCTTGGCCCAACTGGATCAGGAAAAACTCGTGTAGTCGAAGCCGCCGCAGAAGTGCTTTATAATGACCCAAATGCAGTAATAAAAATAGATTGTGCCGAATTTCAACATAGCCATGAAATTGCTAAGTTGATTGGTTCGCCCCCCGGTTATTTAGGACACCGTGAAACCTCTCCTATGCTTACCCAAGAAAATTTGGATCGTTATCATACTGATAAAGACCAAATTAGCTTTGTCCTCTTTGATGAAATAGAAAAAGCGTCTGATGCTCTTTGGCAACTTCTCTTAGGCATTTTAGATAAAGCTACTTTAACTTTAGGTGATAACCGTAAGGTAGATTTTTCTAAAGCTATGATTTTTATGACCTCAAACCTTGGAGCTAAAGAAATGTCTGAGTTAATTTCTGGTTCTATAGGTTTTGCTCCTGCACGAGGCAGAGCCGGCGAGGAAAGCGATGTAGACCAAAAAATCTATCGCACAGCTTCAGAAGCCGCAAAACGCAAATTCTCTCCTGAGTTTATGAACCGAATTGACAAAGTAGTAGTTTTCCGATCATTAAGAGAACATCACTTACAAAGAATCCTAGAATTAGAATTAAAAGCTGTCCAAGACCGCATAATGAAAGGGACTGCACAAAAATTTATCTTTCAATGTTCTGTGGAGTCAAAGAAATTTTTACTTGAAGAAGGAATTGACCTTAAATATGGTGCACGTCACTTAAAACGCGCAATTGAAAGATTTATTGTTTATCCATTGTCTAATTTAGTTGCTACTGAACAAGTTAAACTAGGCGATTTAGTTTTAGTAGAGTTAGAAGGTGATAGCGACAATTTAGACTTTTACAAGGAATCCGGCGGAGCATTAGTACATCCTAGTGCAGGTGATTACGCAGAACAACTAGGTTTAGAAGGTGATGGAAATACAGCCTTAGCTGCTCGTCCCAAGGCCGCTTCAGCTAGCAATAAATCTAGTGAACATGACTCTTAAGATTAATTTTTAAGCACCAAAAGACAAAGCCACAAAGTTGATTAAAATCTTGACTTTGTGGCTTTTATCTTTGAAAAAATAAAGTTTTTTAACTCTAGGACGCGCTTTGTTGCTCACTTGACTGCGCTGGCTCTACACCTTCTTGTGAAGGTTGATAAGAACCTAATAGCCGTTTTCCTTCATTGCTACGTGGGTCTATCGTGCGAACGTGTTTACGTCCTTTCATTTCCCATATTGCGGTAACAACCCCATTTCTTTCCACCGCGTTATAGGTAGTTTCTTGATCTGACATTATATTTCCCCCTAAACAATTATCAATTTCTAATATTAATCTTCTTAAATTCCGAACATTATTCCATAAGGAAAGCAAAATAGAAAGTCGCTTGATCCTGTGTTGCTCTAAGACTAAGCTTTCTGTTAAATTGCTAGGTTATTTAGGCAAAGCTTTTGCAACCTATTTCCATAGCAGTTGTTTAAGCACATTATTACTTGTGTTATTTTTGAAAGGAATAAACTTATTTATGTGTGGTATTGTTGGTTATGTCGGTAATAAAAATGTCGTTGATGTAATCTTAGATGGTCTAAAACGCTTAGAATATCGAGGTTATGATTCTGCTGGAATTGCTGTAGTAGAGAACTCTAAGCTAGAACTTAGAAGAGCATCAGGAAAACTACGAAATTTAGAAGAAATTATTCGCCTTCATCCAATACATGGCACTTATGGAGTAGGACACACACGTTGGGCCACACATGGCCGGCCAACAGAGGAAAACGCCCATCCACACCGTGATTGTACTGGTCGAATTGTAGTAGTTCATAATGGAATTATTGAAAATTATTTAACTCTAAAAAGAAGCCTCCAACAAGAAGACCACCAATTTGTTACCGAAACTGACACAGAAGTAGTAGCACATCTTATTGAAAAACATCTTAGTCATGCTCCTAATCTAGAAACTGCTGTTCGTGAAGTTGCTGTCCAATTAAAAGGAATTTTTGCAATTGTTGTAATGTCAGCCGACGATCCAGACAAAGTTATTGCTGTTCGTCAAGGCCCTCCTGTAGTAATTGGCTTAGGTAATAATGAGTATTTTATAGCTTCTGATATTCCTGCAATTCTTTATCATACAAGAGATATTTTCTTCCTCGGTGACGGCGAAATGGCCGTGCTTAGGCGTGATGGAGTGGTAACAACAGACTTTGAAGGTAATCCCGTCACTCCTATTCGCCAGCGTATTACTTGGGATCCAATTATGGCGGAAAAAGGCGGCTTTAAGCATTTTATGCTTAAAGAAATCTATGAACAGCCCCGCGCCGTTAGAGAAACTATCCAAAATCGTGTTTCTCTTGAATCAGGAAAAATTTATTTAGATGAAATGCAAATTACAGATCAAGACTTCCGTAATATCACTAGTATAAAAATTGCTGCCTGTGGAACTAGTTGGCACGCGGCTCATATTGGTAAATATATGATTGAGGAACTAGCCCGTGTTCCTGTTGAAGTAGATTATGCTAGTGAGTTTCGCTATAGAAATCCCTTGTTAGATGAAAAAACTCTCCTAATAGTTATTACTCAATCTGGGGAAACTGCCGACACTTTAGCCGCACTACGTCAAGCAAAAGAAAATAATTGTCATATTCTTGCTATTTGTAATGTTCAAGGGTCAATGGTGACTAGAGAAGCACATGGAACAATTTTAACTCATGCTGGCCCAGAAATTGGTGTAGCTTCCACCAAGGCTTTTACTTCACAAATGACCGCACTTTATCTTTTCGCGCTTTATTTAGCTCAAGTTCGTGGCAACCTCACACCTGAGCAAGCCCGCAAACATATTTCTAGCTTAAATGAAATACCAATTAAAATAGAAACTCTACTTAGTCAAGATGATTTAATGGAAGATTTAGCTAAAGAATTTCAACGAGCCAGCAACTTTCTCTATCTTGGGCGAGGAATTAATTTTCCTGTAGCTTTAGAAGGCGCGCTTAAATTAAAAGAAGTTAGCTATATCCATGCAGAAGGCTACCCAGCAGGAGAAATGAAACACGGGCCAAATGCCTTAATAGATGGTCAATTGCCTGTAGTTTTTATTGCTCCTAAAGAAGTAGGTAATACCGCATCAGAGCTACGATATGAAAAAACTATCTCCAATATAATAGAAGTAAAAGCGCGTGAAGGTCGTGTTTTAGCAATTATTACTGAAGGTGACACAGAAGTTGGCGAAGTTGCTGATCGGGTTGTTTATGTTCCCGCTACTTCAGATTTACTTTCTCCAATACTTGCTATTGTGCCATTGCAACTGCTTGCTTACCATATTGCAGTAAGACGAGGTTGCGATGTTGATCAACCAAGAAATCTAGCAAAATCTGTTACTGTGGAATAGCTAAGTATTATAATTATTAGGTGTCTTGGATTTAAATTTTACCTTGGTTAAATTAAACTCTTGGCAAAATATTAAAGTAAGTTAGGAAGTAATTAGTGAGCAAGATTGGTTTTGTTAGCTTAGGTTGCCCAAAAAATTTAGTAGATAGTGAAGTAATGATGGGACTTTTAGAAAATGCCCATCATGAACTTACGCCAGAAAAAGAATCTGCTGATATTATTGTAGTAAATACTTGTGGTTTTATTGATGCTGCTAAACAAGAATCTATAGATACAATTATAGAAATGGCTCAATATAAACAAACAGGTCAATGCCAAAAATTAATTGTTACTGGCTGTCTTGTAGAACGCTATCGCCAAGAACTACAAACAGAAATTCCAGAAATAGATGCTCTTTTAGGTACTAATGAAGTAGAAGAAATTCTTTCTGTTTGCACCCCAAACACAAGCAGTAAAAGCCTTTCTCGCTCATTGCCAATTATTCCTTCTGCCGTGTTATCTGACACGGATAATTTTATAAATTTAACTGGTGAAGTTCCTATAAGGGAAGAAGCTAACCCAGCATCAGCATATCTTTATAATGACACTACACCAAGAAAACGCACTACGCCAAAATTTTATTCTTATGTAAAAATTTCTGAAGGCTGTGAGCATCCTTGCACATTTTGTATTATCCCAAAACTACGTGGAGATTTTCGTAGTCGTCGTTTAGGTTCTATTCTAAATGAAGCTGAAATGTTAGCGGCTCAAGGTGTAAAAGAATTAGTGCTAATTGCTCAAGATAGTACCTGGTACGGTCAAGACTTAGGTATTAAAGATGGTTTAGCAACTTTGCTTAAATCTTTAGCTAAGGTAGAAGGTATTGAATGGGTACGATTTCTTTATAGTTATCCTTCTAGGCTTTCTAATGCAGTTTTAGATGTAATTGCCCAAGAACCAAGACTTTGTAAATATGTTGATATCCCGCTTCAACATGCTAGCACTAGAATGCTAAAAGCAATGAAACGTCCGGGAAATCGAGAATTTGTAGAAAAGTTAGTTATGCGAATGCGTGAACGTGTCCCAGGTATTGCACTAAGAACTACTTTTATTGTTGGTTTTCCTGGAGAAACTGAAGAAGATTTTCAAGAGTTAATGGATTTTTGCAAAGCAATGGAGTTCGATCATTTAGGTGTGTTTACTTACTCGGATGAAGAAGGTACACCTGCCTATGAATTAGCTGACAAAGTACCTTTGCGGACGGCTCAAGCTCGCCAACGTAAATTAATGGCACAACAAGCAAAAATTTCCCGCCGTCGTAATAAAAAAATGATTGGTCAAAAGGTAAAAGTCTTCTTTGAAGGCCCGTCTAAGGAAAGTGATCTGCTTTGGCAAGGTAGAACTGAGTTTCAAGCACCTGACATTGACGGCTGTATATTAATTAATGACGCGCCAGAAGATTTTTCACCTGAACATGGTAAATTTGTTACCGTAGAAATTACCGAAGCACATGACTATGATTTAATAGGACGAATAATCTAAATCTATAAACTATTATCTTTACTAATAATGTAAAAATTGATATACATTTAAGTTTTGTTAGAAAACATTTTTGTCTATTCAAAACATCAAAAGAGCGACGTTACAATGCTACTTTGGAGTTAAAAAATTGAAAAAGCTTATCTTATCTTTATTAATACTAATTCTTTTTACTATAAATTTATCTGCACAAATTTTAGGAATTTCTGGAACTCGTATAATGCCTGTTAATGAATTATCTGTAAGGGCTGATGTAATAGTACGAGCTAAAGTAAAAAAAGTAGAAAAGGCTAGCTATTTAGATTACACCCAATCAGCCACGCTCCAAGTAACAGAAATTATCAAAGGCGACAATCGATTAAAAGAGGTACGTGTTTGGTCAGGAACACAAAACATCAATGCAAATGATACATTTAATAAGGATATAGAAGTTTTAGTTTTTTTAGTCTATGAACAAACCTTTTACCGACTCTTAAATTTCCAACATGGCATTTTTGTTGTTGAAGGTGAGGCTGTAAGAAATTGGCGTGTGCCTATTGTCTTATCACCAAATACTAATGGCTCAAATAATCCAAATACACCAAACAACCAGCCAGATAATGAACTTGAATACACCCTAATAGATAAAAGTTACCAAGAAGTGCGTAGAGAAATTGACTTGGTTATGAAATCAATCAAGACTACTGGCAAAGAATATCTTCCTAAATAAGTTAAAAATCTCAGTTAACCCGCTTTTTTGATTTGTCGCTGAATTTTTCAGAAAAGCTATCTATTCCTACACTCTTTTTCTAAATCATAATTTCCATGCTAATATGCTAGTTTCCTGAAATAAATAAATCATTTTAATTCTATTAAACTAGGTGTGTTTGCTATGAAAAAAGTCTTAGTAACTGGTGCAAATGGGCATGTAGGAAACATTTTAGTCCGTTTATTAGTAGATCGCGGCTATCAAGTACGGGCATCTGTTAGGGATGCAAACAAAAAAGACCTTTCCCAGCCGCTAGCAGGATTGCCTATTGAAATAGTTTCTGCTGATATTATGAAGCCAGAAACACTAGCAAATGCAACTAAGGGAATGGACGGCGTTTTTCAAGTAGCAGCAGCCTACACCACAATTTCAGACGATCCACAACGAGATATTTTAGACCCTAGCATTATTGGTGGAATCAATGTTTTACAGGCTTGTAAAGATGCAGGCGTTAAAAAAGTAGTTTTTACCTCTAGCATTGCTGCTGTAGGTTCTGATGGTCAAAAAGATAATCCGCTAAATGAAAACAATTGGAATGACAAGGCTTGTAGCCCTTATATGGTTGCTAAAACTCAAGCAGAAAAGAAAGCTTGGGACTTTGCTAAAAAAAATAACTTAAATTTAGTAACAATTTGTCCATCTGGTGTTTTAGGCCCAGGTTTTTATCGTCACACTCCAACAACACAACCTTTTGAACTAGCTTTAAGAGGCCAAGTTCCTGCTGTTCCTCGTTTTGGATTAGGTTATGTTGATGTTCGTGATGTGGCTACAGCACATTTACTTGCTTATGAAAATGAAAAAGCTGAAGGTAGATATATTGCTACAGATCAATGTTTTTGGTTAAAAGATGTTTTAGCTTTAGCTAAAGAAATTGATGACCGAGTAAAATTACCACTTATTGAAATTCCTGTTGCTGTTGCTGGAATTATTCCCTTATTTGATTGGTTAGGCCATAAGCTTACTGGCGCACCTCGTCAAATTACTAGCGAGATGATAGAAGACTTTAATGGTAAAGCCCAGTATATTTCTAGCGAACGAATTAAAAAAGAATTAGGCTGGAAGCCTATGGATATTAAACAAAGTATTAAAGATACTCTTGATTGGATCCACAAAACTTTTATCAATAAAAATTAGGTTACTTATTGCTAAAAGTTATTTTTTATTTATTTTTTCTAGTGCCTTTTTAGCACTATATCGAACATAGAAACGATCGTCTTCTAAAAGTAGGGTTAAAGCTGGGATAGCTTCTTTTGCTTTTAGTTCGCCTAAAGTATTTGCTGCCTCACTACGCATAGATTCTATTTTATCCTTAAGAATTGACATTAAAATAGGGATTGCTTGCTTGCCCATTAAACTGCTTAATCCCTTAAGTGCTAGATCACGAACAGAAAAATAACCATCTTCTTTCAAAATAGCTATTATAGTATCTGTAGCTATCTTTCCACCTATAGCACTTAAAGCTCTTACTATATCTTGTCGTAATTGCTCATTTGTGTTTTTATCTTTCAATTTAGGAATTAAAACAGGTATCGATTTTTTGGATTTTAATAAACCTAGAGCCTTAATAATTTGACTATGAAAATTACTATAAGAATCATCCTTTAAGTTAGCTATTAATCTTATTTCAATATCTTTTTGGCCTAACTTGCTCAAAGCTACTGCCACAGTTCCATAAACTTGTTTATAGTTATCAAAATAAAAATGCCTAAGTCGTCTATTTTTAATCTCTCTGTTTAATAAAGATTGTAGTTGAGTAGTAACTTCTTTAGCTCCTAAATCTCCTAGTGTTGTTGCTACAACAGGTATAACTTGATTATTTTCATGTTTTAGTAATTCTATTAAGTCAGGAATTATTTCTTTGACTTTTAATTCTCCTAAAACCTTTGCTGCAACACATATTGCATCAACATTTTCACCTTTCAACAGATCTATTAAATAAGGAATTGCTTCTTGAGATTTTATTTCGCTTAAAGCTAGTGCTGCTTGGCTACGAATAGATTCATCTTTATTTTTTAATGACTCTATCAATAATGGCAAAGTTTCTACTGCTTTAAGCTTTATAAAACTATCTAAAACATTAGACCTTTCTTTTGGGCTATCGTTAAAGGCTTTTATTAATTCTGGAATTGCTTCTTTTGCTCCTAAACGACCTAAAACATAAGCGGATGCTCTAGAAATCTTTGGATTTTTATCATCTAAGGCATTAATAAATAAATCCTTTGTTTTCTCTAAATCTATGTCTTCCAAGCTGTTAGCAGCTACTATTCGTAGTTTTTCAGGCTCGTTTTTATTTACAAAAATACTAATTAATTCAGGTATTGCTTCTTGGGCAGTTAATCTAGCTAAACTATAACAAGCAGAACTGCGAATCTTTTTTTCTTCATTTTTATCTTTAATTATGTTGATTAGTGCAGTTATAGACTCTTTGCTGTCTATAAAGCCTAAATTAATAACAACTTCTTTTCTCACTTCTAAATTTTCATCTTTTAAAGTTTCAATTAATAATGGAACTGCTTGTTTTGCTCCTACTTGTCCTAACAATTGGATAGCACTAATTCGTATAAAATTATTTTCTGTTTTTAGAGCTAGAATTAGTTCTGGAATGCTCTCTTTTGTAACTAAATTAGACAAAGCATTAAAAGCAGTGTTTTTAATGCTTTCATCTTTATCAGACAAAGCTGTTATAAAAGTAGGAACGGTTTCTTTTGCTCTTAAATCGCGTAAAATACGAACCACTTCATTACGTTTTACAATAGATCTACTCTCATCTTGCAAAATCTTAGTTAAAGCGTCTATTATTTCTTTTCCCCCTAAACTTAAAATATCTTTTATTGGTAAAAAATCTTTTGACGTATTTATCTCACTTATCAAATCTGGGATTGTTTTTTTTGCAGCGAGCTTTTCTAATACAATATTTATACTTATTCTAAGATTATGTTTAGTATCTTTATCTTTTAAGATATTTATCAAATCTGGAATTGCTTCTTTTACTTCTAGTTTTCCCAATGCTATAGCAGCAGTTTCTCTTATTTGATCATCTGGGCTTTTTAATCTCTCAATCAAAATGGGAATTACTTCTTTGGCTTTTAATTGGACTAAAGTGTCTATTGCATAAGCAACATCTTTTGATTGATGAAAATCAGTCTCTTTATTTTTAACAAAATCAATCAAAGTAGGAATTGTTTCTTTAGCATTTAATTTTCCTAAAGCGTTAATAAAGTAAGGAAAATTGTCATCTGCTTTTTTAAAAGCCATTATTATATCTGGAATTGCTTCTTTGGCACCTAGAGAACCTAATGCTTCTGCAATAAAAGCTGCTAAAAAGTTTGAGCCTTCAAAATGGGCATTTATGTCTTTTAGAAGGCTTTGTAAGCTGGGAATTGCTTCCTTAGCTTTTAATTGGCCTAGTGTTCTAACAATATGGATTAATACTATCTCTTTATCTGTTTTAAAGACTTTTATTATATCTGGAATTGCTTCTTTAGCTTCTAATTTCCCTAATACCTCAACTACAGTTTCACGAAATCGTGTAGTTTCATTTTTATCTTTGAAAATAGCCAACAAAGGTAAAATAGCTTCCTTTGCATCTAAACAGGCCAACAATTGAACAACTTTATTACGACTATAATCTGATTGGTTTTTATCCACCAAAATTTTTAATAAGTATTTTGTAGCTTCTTTTTTAATTTTTATATCAGACAAAGATAAAGTCAAATTACTAAATTTATTAAAAAAAGCTTTCTCGATTTCTTTATTCTCATGCTTAAAAGCAGCTACTAAAGCTATAATTTTTGAATCATCTGTTAATTTTTCTATTATGTCTATTATATCTCTATTTAGAAAAAGATTTGAAAAATCAAAACTATTTACTAGGTTTATAATTAGATTTTTACGTTCTACTTCGTCTAATTCTTCAATAATTCTCGATGTATTTTTGTTATTTCGTAAATTATTAATAATATCTTTACAAATATCCATATCTTCATTTTTAAGAGCATCTACTAGCATTACAACTGATTTTCTATTAGCTAAAATATCTAAAGACATAATTGCAGCACGTTTTATATCTTTATCCTCTTTTTTAAGCATATCTATTAATATTTCGGCTGCTACATCTTTTTTTGAATAAGAAGACAAAGCTATTGCTACATCTTTATATAATTCTTTGTCTTCTAGTGCTTTTATTAATATGTTTTCTGCTTCTTTATTTTCAAGACTTATTAAGCTACTGATAGCTGCTTTGCGGGTAAATTTACTTTCATCTTTTAACATCAAAGTTGCCACAGGAATAGTTTCTTTTGCTTCTAGTTTTGCTAACTGCTCAACAACACTACTACGTATAAATTCTTCCTTGTGAGTAGCTAATTTAATTATATTTGGAATTGCTTCTTTAGCTTTTAGTTTTCCTAAAGTAGTAATACTTTCCTTTACTACTTGATTATCTGTATCATCTAAAAGACTTATAAAATCAGGAATTAGTTGCTGACTATCTAAATCACCTAAAATCTTAACAAAAACACGTCTAACATTTGCATTATGATCCCTAAGTAAAACAATCAGATCTGCTATGTCTTCGTCGTCTACTAGCTTAGTTAAAATAGCTTCAGAGTTATTTTTAATATCAGCATCCGCATTTCTAAGTAAATCAATTAGGATGATAAATTGCTGCTTTTCTTTTAATATTTGCAAAGAATAAGAATCAAATTTGCTTAAAACTTTCAGTGCATATTTATGAAGTTCTACATCTTCTCTTTTAAGCAAATCAAATAGGATTAGTTGATTTGCCCTAGATACTGCTATTTTTATTAAAGCTTCTGTTAGTTGATTACGAACTTCTATGTTTTTATCTTCTTGCAGTATTTTTATTAATTTAGCCGCATTTTGTTTTGTTGCTATACTAACTAAAGTTTTAGCTGCATATCTACGGACTTCTAAATTCTCATTTTTAAGTGCCGAAATAAAAATTTCTTCCGTTTCACTTTTAGCTAACTTTTTTAAAAGCTCTAGCATAGAGTTTTTAACACCAACACTTTCATCTTTTCTAAAAGCTGCAACTATTAAATCTGGAACTACTTCCTTAGCCCCTATATTTTCCAAAGCTAAAGTTATTCTGTTACGACCGTCAGGATCTTTTCTTGTCTTAAAATCATCTATCAAATTTGGAACTACTTCTTTAACTCCCATATTTCCTAAAGCTAAGACTATTGATCCATAAACAACCTTGTCCTTTTCTTTTTTAAGAGCAACCATTAAATCTGGAATTACTTCTTTAGCTCCTATGCTTTCCAAAGCTCTTACCGCACTATTTCGTAAATGAGTAAACTTATATACATCTTTTAAAATACTGATCAAACCAGGAATTGCTTCCTTCACCTTGTAATGTTCCAATCGGAAATGGAAGTTGAAGGAAGGACATAATAGAGCAATAA
>CAZBMZ010000026.1:0-92023 GCA_964492845.1 uncultured Clostridia bacterium | reverse complement strand
TTACTAGATGATATTCTAGCAGGTGGAAAAGGTGGAAATAAGAAAGTAACAATAGAATTTACATCCCAAAATGCGTTTACTCAATCAGGAGCAGGTGCAACAGTTGTTAATGGAGCAGCAGGAGCAGGATCAAATGCAACAGTAGCAATGGATTTTGGCTTAAATATATCCTTACCAGCACTCCAACCAAATGGAACAATAAAAGACGAGCCTATTGCAACAGAAGTAATTTTAGCTCACGAATTAGCACACGCTAGCCATGCTCAAAACGGAACAATTGATCGTTCCTTACGTGATCGAACATTTACAGATGGCAGCACAACTTACAAAGAAAACTGGAGATATGAAGAATTTCGTACAACAGGATTTACAGGATTTAGACAAGGTAATGAACCTACAGAAAACTCAATTCGTGCAGAGCTAGGATATAATGCTCGTGCAACATACCTTGATAGATCAAGTTGGACTCGTGTAAATGGTGCAACCAACAATGGTATTACGGCTAATGCTGCTACTAATGGTAATGAACAACTTGTAGGCGATTCTTGGCGATCTGCTGGTGCAGTACTTCCTAATGGTCAATTTAGAATTTGTGATTGTTTTGCTTGCTAACTATTAGTTTAAGTTTATAAAAACAAGGCAAGTTAGAGGTTTTAAGCAAGTTGTTAATTTTATTAATGACTTGCTTTTTAATTTTAAAAACACTGTTTTTAGGAAAAATCTTTTTAATCTTCAGGAATTTTTTGGCAACAAATTTATTCAAGTACCGATACATTGAATGACAATTCATTCATACCTTAATTATTAATCTACTAAATAGAAAATTTTTGAAGGAGCTAAAAATCATGGCAATGCGTATTGGAAATGATAGTTCAGTAAATCAATTGCAGCAAACAACAAATAGTTCATCAACAAGTCGTGCAGCACAACAACCTTCAGTTAGTGAAAACAGTGCTTTCCAAGGCGATCAATTACGCGCAGGCACAGATGCTCGCGCAACAGTACGTAGCTCAGAAAATTTAAGTGCTAGCAACTTAAGAAGCCAAGCTCAAACAGCGGCTCCTTCCTTAAAACAAATTACAGATAATGCTGCTAGTTCAGTTCGTCCAGCTACTACAGGCCGTGATGAAGCAACACCTGTAAGCAAGAGTGTTAGCCCAAATGCAGCAATTAGAGATAATTCCACAACTACTTCCACCATTAATTTTGCTAATGAAGGTCAAGTACAAAATTTAAGTGTGAATGTAAATATTGCTCATACATATCGTGGTGATTTAGTAGTCAAACTAGTTTCTCCATCAGGCAAAGAAGCTGTTTTAACAAATAAAGCAGGGGGTTCTGCTGATAACTTTGTTCTTTCAGCTAAAGATTTAAGCACTACTTTTGCTAATGAATCAATTAAAGGTGATTGGAAATTAGTAGTTCAAGATACTGCTAGACGTGATACAGGAACATTAAGATCTTGGGGCATGACTATTACTCCAAAAGATACTACTACTCCAACTCCAACCCCAACCCCAACAGGCCCAACAAATCTACAAGTAACAGGAGATGCGAATTTCCGAAGTGTAGTAGCGCGAGACTTAGCTAAATTTGCGCCCGGAACAACAGTAGATGCACAAGGATATGTTCGTGCAGCAACAACTAGAACCCCAGGACACGAACAAGGCTATAAATTACTAGATGATATTCTAGCTGGTGGAAAAGGTGGAAATAAGAAAGTTACTATAGCATTTACATCCCAAAATGCGTTTACTCAATCTGGAGCAGGAGCAACAGTATTAAGTAATGGTGCAGCAGGAGCAGGGTCAGATGCAACAGTAGCAATGGATTTTGGCTTAAATATATCCTTACCAGCACTCCAACCAAATGGAACAATAAAAGACGAGCCTATTGCAACAGAAGTAATTTTAGCTCACGAATTAGCACACGCTAGCCATGCTCAAAACGGAACAATTGATCGTTCCTTACGTGATCGAACATTTACAGATGGCAGCACAACTTACAAAGAAAACTGGAGATATGAAGAATTTCGTACAACAGGATTTACAGGATTTAGACAAGGTAATGAACCTACAGAAAACTCAATTCGTGCAGAGCTAGGATATAATGCTCGTGCAACATACCTTGATAGATCAAGCTGGACTCGTGTAAATGGTGCTACCAATAATGGTATTACTGCTAATGCTCCTACTAGTGGTAATGAACAACTAGTTGGCGATTCTTGGCGATCTGCTGGTGCAGTGCTTCCTAATGGTCAATTTAGAATTTGTGATTGTTTTGCTTGCTAACTATTAGCACTTTGCTAATAGTTACTTTTGCCTAATTTCGAGCTTCCTTTATTTTTTGGCACGCTGTTGAGTTAACTTAACAGCGTGCCTATGTTATTTTTAACTCAAATTAAAAATCCAAAAAATTAAAAACAATATTGATAGAGGTGTTTAATGAACCTTGATCCATTACCTGTAGATGCTTTAGCTGTTGGGGCGCATCCTGATGATATTGAATTAGTTGTGGCAGGTACTTTATTAAAATTAAATTCTTTAGGCTATAAAACGGCAGTTTTAGATGTGGCTAGAGGAGAGATGGGAACTAGAGGTTCGGCTGAAATCCGCGCCCAAGAAGCTGCTGCTGCTGCTAAAGTTTTAGGTCTTGTAGCAAGAGAAAATTTAGGTTTACCAGATAGCAATATTTGGTGTAATGAAGAGTCAAGAATAAAAATGGTTCGTGCTATAAGACGCTTTCGTCCTAAAGTAGTCTTTACTCATTACTGGGATGATCCTCACCCAGATCATGCTCATATTGCACAACTTGTACGAGAAGCAGCCCATTTAGCAGGTCTAGCTAAATTTGATGTAGAAACAGGCCAAACCCGCTTTCGTCCATCGGCTGTAGCTCATTTTATGTTTCCTCGTAATGTTATTCCTACCTTTGTAGTTGATATTACTGAATTTGCTGAACAAAAAATAGCTTCAATAGCTTGTTATAAATCACAGTTTTATGATCCAGATAGTAACGAGCCAGAAACTAATATTAGTACAGAAGGCTTCTTAAAACGTGTTGATGCTCGCCAACGCTTTTATGGTAGTTTAATAGGAGTCGATCACGGCGAAGGTTTTGTAGTAAAAGAAGCTATTAATATCATTGATCCTATAGAACTTCTAACTAGAAAAATGAATATGTATTCTTAAAAATTAAGGAAAAATAAATGGGTGACAATACTAGCTATGCTGTAGAAATGCGTAATATCACTAAACAGTTTGGAGCCGTAATTGCTAATAGCAAAGTTAGCTTAAAAATAGCTAAAGGCTCAATACACGCTATTATTGGGGAAAATGGGGCTGGTAAAAGCACTATAATGAATGTTTTATATGGGTTTTATCGTGCGGATGAAGGCGAAATCTTGGTTGATGGACAAGTACAGAAAATTAATTCAACGGCTGATGCTCTCAAATTAGGTTTAGGTATGGTGCATCAACATTTTATGTTAGCAGGTGCTTTAAGTGTTACAGAAAATATTATTTTAGGTTCAGAGCCAGGTTCTACCTTTATGATTGATTACAACAAGGCTAAAGAAAAAATAAAAGAAATCTCCAAACAATATGGGCTACAAATAAATCCAGATGCCAAGGTAGATACGCTTTCCGTAGGTGAAGAACAACGAGTTGAAATCTTAAAAACTCTTTATCGTGGGGCAAAAATATTAATTTTAGATGAACCTACAGCCGTACTTACCCCACAGGAAACCGAGGAGTTTTTCCGCATTTTACGCTCTTTACGTGATCAAGGAAAAACCATAATTATAATTACTCATAAACTAGCAGAAGTCTTAGCAATTTCAGAAAAAGTAACAGTAATGAGACTAGGAAAAGTAGTTGGTGAGGTCGAAACAAAAAACACTTCTGCCGAAGAATTAGCCCGATTGATGGTTGGACGGGAAGTTTTGCTTAGAGTGGATAAAAATCAATTTGGCCGACCAGAAAAGCAAGAAACAGTTTTGGGTGTTAAAAATCTTGGCTTAAAAAATAGTGATGGAATCAGTCTATTAACAGACATTTCTTTTGAAATAAAATCTGGCGAAGTATTTGGTATTGCTGGAGTAGAAGGAAATGGACAAACAGAATTAGTAGAAGTGTTGGCTGGTTTACAAACCCCAACAAGCGGACAAATAACATTACTAGGCAAAGATATTACAGCTTGTAACTCACGACAAGCTAAAGAGTTACATATTGCACATATTCCAGAAGATCGACATAAACGCGGGTTACTACTTAATTCTCCACTTACAGAAAATGCAATTTTAGGCTTGCAAAACAATGGGGAATTGGTTGGTTGGCCGCTACTAAATGATGCACAAATTGAAACACATACAAAGAAATTAATTAATGATTTTGATGTAAGACCACCTGACCCAAATATAACTGCACGAGGACTTTCAGGAGGAAATCAGCAAAAGTTAATTATTGCACGCGAATTTTCTATAGCACCTAAATTTTTAATTGCTTCACAACCAACAAGAGGCGTAGATATAGGAGCAATTGAGTTTATTTATAAGAAATTGCTTGAGTTAAGAGCTAGTGGAGCAGCAGTTCTTTTAGTTTCTGCTGAACTTGACGAAATATTTTCATTAAGTGATCGTGTTGCAGTAGTTTATGAAGGAAAAATAGTTGGAATAATTGACCCAGACAAAGTATCTCAACAAGAGATTGGTTTAATGATGACTGGTGGCAAAAAATCTAACAAAGCTAATGCTTAATTTCATAAAGCTTTCCAGTGACGCCCTGTTAAGGGCATTTGAAAATAGCCCAGTGATTTATCGCTGGGCTTTAATTTAACAAATACAAGTCATCAATATTTATTTGTGGTTTTTGTGAGCCATTCCATTCATTTATTTCTAATTTTCCTAGTAAAGCAACATTTTTGCCTACACGTAATTGATCATAAAGATCTGAGTGATGCCACCAAATAGCTTCTATTGAAGGGCCTTTGCCAGCAATCCTTAAACGAAGGTGTTTATTAGCAATAACTCTAGTTTCAATTAAACGACCCCTTACAATAAAAGATGGACGAGGGTTTTCTATTCCATGAGGCTCAAGTAAAGCTAAAGTTTTAATCAAATCTAAGTTGACATCCATAGGAGATAATTCACCTTCATAAGTTCTTGTATGGATTAAGTCATCCTGAGATAAGACTTTAGCTGCATGAGCATTAATGCGCTCGCGGAGTTCTCCAAGCTTATTAGCTGGCAAAGAAAAACCAGCCGCAGCACTATGACCACCATATTTAATCAATAAATTATCTGCTACAGCTTCCAAAGCTTTTACAATATTAAAGTTTTTAATGCTACGAGCAGATCCATGAGCAATGCCATCACGAATTGAGCAAACTAAAGTCGGACGACCATAACGGTCTACTATTTTAGCTGCTGCAATTCCTACGACTCCTTGATGCCAACCGTCCTCATGTTCACCACCTAGAACATAAACCAGGCCCTCATAGTCTTCTTGTTCTATTTTTTTTAAGATTTTTTCTACTAACCACTGTTGAACCGCTTGACGTTGATGATTTAATTCGTCTATTTTTGTAGCCATTTGCCAAGCATCTTCTTTGCTAATAGCATCTATTAAGCTAACTACTTGTAGGGTGCTGCCATCCATACGACCAGCCGCGTTGATACGTGGGCCTAGCTTAAAACCTAGGTCATAGCTGGTAATTTTATGATTATGTAGCCCAGAAATACCTAAAAGTGCGTCTAATCCTTTGTTTGTTGAGCCTGTGTTAAGACCACGTAGCCCAGCTTGAACAATTGCCCGATTAGCATAACTACTAAGCGGAACCATATCAGAAATAGTTCCAATAGCTACTAATTTACAAAGAGATTGAAGTATAGCTTCTTGATTTTTATGTTCTTTAAGTAAAACTCTAGCTAATTGAAGTGAAATACCACAAGCGGCTAAGTCTTTTTCTGGATAAGGACAACCTGCTTGTTTTGGACATAAAACAATAGCATCTTGAGGCGCGTTGCTACCTAAAATTGTATGATGGTCAATGCAAATGCCTGTGATACCTTTTGATTTAGCTAACTCCCATTCTTTATGCGCTGTAATTCCAATATCTACAGAGATTAAAATTTTAATTCCATCTGCTTCTGCTTGTTCAACAATGCCAGGGTTTAATCCATAGCCATCCTTTTCTCGGTCAGGGACATGATAAGAAATATTTTTCGTGCTAGAAGGATTAAGCAACCGAAATGTTTGCAATAAAGTAATTAAACCTGTTGTGCCATCACAATCATAATCGCCAACAATTCTAATAGGAGTACCTTTTTGAAGTGCTGAAAACAAAGTATGTTGCGCCTCATCCATATTTAACATTCCAATTGGGTCAGGAATGTTATTAAGTGAAGCAGAAATAAAGTTTTGGGCTTTGGAAAAATCTTCTAACCCTCGCCAAACCAATGCGCGGGCAACTATAGGATTTATATGTAGTTTAGAGCTTAATGATTTGACTTTTTCTTCATCCACATTAGCCGATTGCCATTGGCAATTAGTGATGGAAGATCCAGTAAATTCTATTATGTTTTGCATACGGCCAATTCTAACGGAAAAATTTTGTTAAGGATAGTTGCAGTTGCTTACCAAACTTTGCTGTTATCCAATAAATTATTGAAAAACCGAGTCTTGTTTCTTTGTGGCCTATCTTAAACATAAATTCTACAGTTTCTAAGGTTTAATGAGTTCGTCTAAGAGCCATTAATGTAAGGTCATCAGCCAATGGTTTGCCTGATTGAAAAGAATTAAGGTCTTTGATAATAAAATTAATTAATTTATCTAAAGACTCTAAACTATGATTAAAAAGAAGGTTAGTAAGCCTATCTTTACCAAAATCATCTCCAAAATTATTTTCAGCTTCAGTTAAACCATCAGTAAAAAGTAGTAGTGTATCATTAGGGTTTAATTGAAATTTTGTAGATGAAAATTCTTCATCGCAAAACATTCCAACAGGAAGACCTGTAGCTTGTATGTCGATTAATTTATCTGATTGTATTAATAATGGTGGTAAGTGTCCTGCATTACATATTTCTACTTCACTTGTGTTAGAGACTTTTCCACAAACAAGCGTCGCAAAGTGCATTGGCATTGTACTTTCACAAAATATACTGCTAACACGTTCTATCATTTGAACTAAAGGAAGATTTAAGGAAATAAAAGAGCGAAACATAGCATGTAGCTGAGTCATCAACATTGAAGCCGCTACGCCTTTTCCAGATACATCTCCTAAGATAAAGTAAAAATCCTTGTTATCAATACTTATTAAATCGCAATAATCGCCACTTACTAAGCTTAGAGGTTGGTATTTATAAGAAAAACTCCAACCATTTAAGTTAAGATTTTCTTTTGGAAGCAGACTTTTTTGGACAAGAGAAGCCATTTCTAAATCTCTTTGGAGTTCTCTTTGTTGTGCAATTGTAAGATCGTCTAGGCAAAATTTAGTTAGAGGATTTGCCATTAACCTTTCCGGCTCTATTTCACCTTTGCAGATTTCACAAAGTCCAAAATCGCCAGTTTTAACTCTTGCTAAGGCTGTGTCAACTTCTTGTAAAAGGCGGTTTAATTCAGGATTTTCGCCTATATCAGCTATTGCATGTTTAAGTTTAGTTTGACGTTCAAATAATTGATTTTGGATAATAGAATCTACTACAGTCACCATATTTTCCTACTTTATTTTATATTTAAGTAGGTGAAATATAAGCATATTTCTTAAGATTGTCAACCTTGTTGCTAGATGTTTTCTTAAGTTATTTAGCTTTGTTGTAGTTAAAGTTGTATCTAATAACTGCACGACAACTTATAGGCTCACCATCTAGCAATGCGGGTTCAAACTGGAGTTGTTTTATTGCTGTAATTGCAGCTTGTTCTAAATCAAAGCCTGCCCAATGGAGTATTTTTATATTTCCAATAGTTGAATCTTTACGCAAAACTACTTCTAGTTCAACACTTGCAGAAACGGCCATTTTTCTTGCTTTTTCGCTATAAATTGGCTGGCTACGTTTAAGAAATTCTGGCTGGTCAAAACGCTCATTTAGAGGCGAATTTGTGTCAGGAATTTCAATTGCTTCTAGGTCTATTGGGTCAAAGCTTGGTGGTTTTAATTCGTTGGCTAAAAACGCTGATATTTCTTTGCCGTAATTAGGTAAATTTTCGGCAAGTTGTTTACTAGCTATTTGGGCTGCTTGAATAAGTGTAGATTCTTTAGTTTCAATAAAATCAAATAAAATTAGTTGTCCACTTCTGCTACTAACAAAGGCTAAGGCTAGATAGCATTCTCCATAAAGTGTTGCTCCAACCTCAGCACGTTCAACAAGTTTGCTTTTGACTACTAAAAAAACTTCTGTTCCTAAAGCTTGTCCAAGATTTCGTGCATCCTGACAGCTTAGATTTATACGATTAGGAGATAGTAAATTTTTACTTATGGTTTCTGTTAAGTGTTTTTCTTGAACTTGGAAATTTAGGTCAGATAAATTTTTATTTAGTGTAGGGCTAAATTTAAGGCTTTCTTCATCTTCAAATAGGATTGCTAGGGTTAGCTTTTCTGCTGTTTGAGCTAAGGCTTTAGGAGCAAGAAAAAATAATATAAATACCAAAGAAATCAACAAAAAAGCTAATCTCATAAAGCCTCAAAGATTAAGTAAAAATAATAGTTCTATTTCCATGCACAATGATACGGTCTTCAATATGCCAACGTACTGCACGAGCTAAAACAGTTCGTTCAGTATCTCTACTAGTGCGCTTAAGGTCTTCTACTGTATCACGATGAGTAATTTGTGTAACATCTTGGGCGATAATTGGGCCAGCGTCCAGGTCTGAAGTAACATAATGACCTGTTGCACCAATCATTTTAACCCCGCGTTTATGTGCCATTGCAAAAGGATTTGCTCCCATAAATGCAGGTAAAAAGCTATGATGGATATTAATAATTTTATTTGGGTAATGCTCAATAAAACTAGCAGATAAAATCTGCATATAGCGAGCTAAAACAATAAAATCTACTTTATCTTTTAGCAGTGACAAGATTTCTGCTTCTTGTTGGGCTTTGGTTTCTGGAGTAATTGGAAAATGATAGTAGGGAATACCAAAAGATTCTACACGAGATTTTAAGTCTAAGTGATTGCTAATTACAAAAGGGATAGTTACGGCTAACTCCCCTGATTGCCACCGCCAAAGCAGATCCATTAAACAATGGTCATAGCGAGACACTAAAATTGCCAAACGTTTAACTTCATTGCTATAAGTTAATTGCCATCGCATATTTAGCCTATTAGCTACTTCAGCCAAAGCTTTTTCTAGCTCTTTATGGTCAATGCTATCTTGGTTAAGGTCTAGCACCATACGCATAAAGAATTGGCCCCCTCTATGATCTGTAGAGTATTGGTCAGAGGCAATAACATTAATATTTTTTTGGTATAGAAGTTGTGCTATTGATGCAATAAGGCCAGGGCCATCGGGACAAGTTGCTAAAAATGTTGCAGAGTGAGGTTTAATTATTTGTTCAGACATAAAGCAGTTATAAAAACAAAGACTAAAATATTAAGTAATAGTAATATTTTAGTCTTGTTTTAATCAGAAATTTTTAGGAAAATTAGGGTAGTTTTGCTAATTTAGCTAATAGTTTTAGTCGTATTCGCGTCGGATTTTCTTTCTATTACGCTTACGTGCTAGAGCCGATTTGATACGTTGTTTTTCACCAGGTTTAAGATAGAAAGTATGTTTTTTAATATCTTTGATGATGTCTTCTTGTTGCACTTTGCGCTTAAAACGACGTAACGCACTTTCGATTGATTCGCCGTCATTGACTCGGACTTCTGCCACTATTAACACCCGCCTTTCCGTTTAACGCTTTATTGCGTATTAATGATAGTTTTTAGATTTTTGGCTTACAAAATTACCCTAAATTAAAATTTATGAATTTTTGAAAGTGCTTAGAATTATCTAAATTTTCCGTAAACTGTCAATAAGGTTTGGAAAATCTATAGTTTACTAGATTATTTGCTTTCAGACTTAAAGCTACGCGCACCCATTAGGGCAGTTTCAACAGTTTCAACAGCTTTTCCCAAAGCTCTTTCTTCATCAGGACTATTAACTTTGCTGCTAATTTTTTCTAAAAGCTTTAAGTGATCTTGGCTTTTATCTATGATTTTATCTATAGCCTTACCAAAATCAGGGTCATCTTTTTTCTTTTCATAAACATCATCTAATTTATCTAATAATTCAGAAATAACCCTAGTATAATTATCTAGCAGTTGTGCAGTTGTACCGCTAGGCTCTGGCCCATATTTATCAGGTTTTTCTTCTTCATCTTTTTTCTTTTTATCTTTTTTCTTGTCTTTTCCATCTTTTTTCTCATCTTTTTCATCTTTTTCGTTAAATGATGTAGGAGCAAGACCTAAAATTACATTTAGTCTACGTTCGGCAATATGTAAAAAAACCTTGGCACGTAGATCAATTAATTGTGCTTCTCTAACACGTTCTGCTTCTTGTTCGTTTAAGTGATCTTTACCTCGTTGGTTAAAAGCAGGAAAAAGAACAAGTAAAAAACTTAAAAATAGCGAACAAGTTTTAGAATTTATAAAAAAGTTAAGTAAATAAAACATAGTTAAACCCTACTGTTTCTTTTTTGGCTGTTTTTCTAATTGACGGCGAAGTATTGGCAAACGTTGTCTTATTTGCTCAATTTCTCCTTGACGTAATTTAGTGTCGGCAACTTGTAAAAAAAGCTCATAAGCTTTTAGAGCTTGTTGATAATCCAGCAACTTATCAAAGCAAATACCTAAAAAATAATAGCTGATGGAATTTTCAGGTCGTGCTTTTATTATCCAAATAAAATTTTCTGCTGCTAAAGCAAAATTATTTAGCTTAAATAACGCTAGGGCCAGCCCAGCATGAGCTTCATAGTTTTGAGGAGCTTTTGTTAAAACGCTATTAAAATGCTCAATAGATACTTTATATTTTTGAGCTTTTAAGAGGGCTGAAGCTAGACCAACCTCGGTTTCTATATTAGGGCTAGTGTCAAAGGCTTGTTGCCAATACTGGCTAGCTTTTTCTGGGTTAATATCTAAATAAAGCTCTCCAAGTCGGGACAAATGTTTTACATTTTTTGGATCTGAAGCTAGGAGTTTTTCTAGTTGTCCAATTGCATCGGTATTAGCTCCAAGTTGGGCTAGCAGTTCAGTTAAAACAGCTTGGTTTTCAGGAGTACTTTTATCAAGTAGGGATTGAGCAAGTCCTATAGCTACTTTATTATCTCCACTTTGGCGATAAGTTTCTATAAGCATTAATCCAATAGCAAAATCATTTTTACTTAACTGATAAGCTATTTTTAGATCAGCAATCGCGCTAGTAAAGTTTTTTTGCTTTTGGTGAAGTTGCCCACGTCGATAAAGAACTTCCGAGTCATTTGGCTGTAACTCATTGGCACGATTATAGCTAGCTAAAGCTGGCTCTAGCAAATTTTGCTCTTGTTGGCTAATACCTAATAGTAAATAATTACGAGCATTGCTTTTTTCTTGGGAAATTAAAGTTTTTAGCTCAGTTTCAGCTTCTTTATAAGCTTGACGAGTAAGTAATAATTCGGCTAAAAAAACGCGGACAGGAAGCGAAGGATCTAAACTTAAAGCTTGACGTAGTGAGCTTTCTGCTGCTTCAATATCATTTGAGCGAGCAAGAGCATTTCCTAAAGTAGCAAAACCACGAGCAAAATCTGGCTTTAACTGAGTTACATCCTTAAGTAAAGCAATAGCTTCAGGGAGAAACTCAGGCTTTTTAGTGGCTAGATAAGCGTTAGCACATTGATATTTTGGCTCAAAAGCTTCTGGAAGTTGTTCTATTACTTTTTTATAGAGTGATATTGCTTGGGTTAAATCACCTTTTTCATAAGCAACTTCTGCTTGATTATAAAGCTCTACTACTTCGCTTTGATCTTGTTGATCTTGACTGTAAACAGGTGTAAAACTTAGAGTTATTAATAAAAAGAAATAAAAAATATAGCGGTGCATATTGGTTTATCTTTAACTATGATAAGTAGCTGTTGACTAAGCAACAAGCAACTAGCATATTATCATTTCAACCTTATTTAAGTCATTATTTCTTGAGGGCAAAAATTGTGAGTAAAAAATTACCTATTTTTGATTTTGTTGGCGAACCTAACCAGGCCGAGGCTAAAGAAGAAAAATTAAGAGCTATTTTGCGAGAAATGAAAACAGTTATAGTTGCTTTGTCTGGCGGCATTGATAGTGCTTATCTAAGCTATATTGCTGCTAGAGAATTAGGAGAAAATGCTTTAGCAATAACTGGAGATAGTGCGAGCTACTCCGAGCAAGAAAAGCCTCAAACAGTTAGTTTTACAGAAAACTACAAAATTAGACATGAAATTATTTTTACTCAAGAAATGGAAAATGAAAACTATCTTAATAATCCGCCTAATCGTTGTTATTTCTGTAAAAATGAGCTTTTTACTAAGCTAACACAAATTGCTAAAGAGCGAGGTTTTGCTTTTGTTTGTGATGGAAATAATAAAGATGATATTGGAGATTATCGACCCGGTATGCAAGCCGCTAGAGATTTAAGCGTTCGTTCACCGCTAATTGAAGCCGAAATGACAAAAGCAGATATTCGAGCAATGGCCCGTCATGCTGGGATAAATATTTGGGATAAACCAGCATCTGCTTGTCTTTCTTCTCGTGTACCTTACGGCAGTCAAATTACTAAAGAAAAACTTTCTACAATTGACCAAGGGGAGCATTTTTTACACAAACTAGGTTTTCAAGTTTGCCGAGTTCGCCATCATGGGGATCTTGCGCGAATAGAAATAGCTATAGATGAACTACCAAAAGCACTTAATCCAACAATAATTGCTCAAATCCATCCAGCATTTAAGGAATTTGGCTTTAAGTATGTTACTTTAGATTTAGAAGGCTACCGTACAGGGGCAATGAACGAAGCCTTAAAATAAGAGCAACCTATTAAGTTTAGAAAGCGAGGAAAGCCCATTATGACAAGTGATGAAGCAATCAAATTATTACTAGAAAAATTTACTAATTTAGAAGCCCGTCAAGATAAGTTTGAAGCCCGTCAAGATAAGTTTGAAGCCCGTCAAGATAAGTTTGAAGCCCGTCAAGATAAGTTTGAAGCTAAACTTGACCAAGTTATAACTGAAATTAAAGAGCTACGTGGTGATGTAAACAGAATAGAAACTAAAGTGGATACTGAAGTTAAAGAATTGCGCCGTGATATAAAGAAAGTAGAAGCGAAAGTTGATACTGAAGTTAAAGAATTGCGCCGCGATATAAACAGAATAGAAACTAAAATTGATACTGTGCAAAGCACTCAAAACAATATGCGAAGTGGAATAAAAAACCTTCGTCGCATAGTTGACGAATTTCATTCAGAGACAAATCAAGGCTTTGCTCGTTTAGAAGGTGAATTTAAGGCTCATCGTCGTTATGTCCAAAGTAGCATAAATGATATACATTTGCGCCAAGATCACACTGAAGATCAAGTAGAAGTAATTAAAGATAAGTTGGATAAAGCTATAGAGTTAAAGATAAATACTTCGACAGATGAAGCTCTGAATTCTTTATGAAATAATAAATCCCGTCCAATTTAGTTTCTTATAAGATTTTCAGCAAAAAATAATAAAACCATATTTCAATGAAAAGACAACTACAAAAAATAATAGATTTTTCTGGTAGTTGTCTTATGTTATTTAACCAAGGTTTATTTACTATTAGCGAATGTCTGCAAACACTTTTTGGGCTAAAAGATCAATATCTTTTGGATCAGAAACAGAATATTTTATTCCTCCTACCCCATTAATTAAGCTAGTAATTAGTTTAGAAGCTTTCTTTTCAAACTCATTGTTAGATTTTTTATCTTTAATTGGAGTTAATTTAATAAAACAAAGCTGTACTTGATAAGACTTTAACTTATTTACAGCTTGGTCTATTGTGTAAGTGCTATTGTCATCTATACCATCTGATAAAACTATCAAAACTTTTTGTTTATTTTTGCCTGATTGTAAATATTCTCCAGATATAATTATTCCATCAAGTAAAGAACTACTTCGGTTAGCAGTCACATTATCTAAGATATTGCTAGATAATTCTAATTTAGTATTGAAATCTTTTAATAGCTCAATGTTTGAAGTATTTTTCATATCAACAATAAAAAACTCATCCATTATTTTACTTTGTCCTACTAAGTTTTTGGCTATTTTAATTGCTGTTGGTAATATAGTTTGCATATTTGCAGAAGTATCTATAACAATGCCATAGCTTATAGGAGGTTGTTCATTGGAGGTTTTGGAAACCAATTGAGCTAAGTTTGTTTTTTTTGGTGTGTTATTGGGTGGCTGACTAAAAACTTGGGTTGCTAGTAAACTAACTAAACATCCAACAAAAATACTTTTTAATATTTTATGTTTCATAAGTAGTTACCTCAGTTATTAGAAAATTTTTATAGTAATCTTCTTACTATAAGAACTAGTATTTTATCTGTAATTAAATTGCTTGACTAGTTTTAATTTAGTTACATTAGAAACCGTTTAATTAAAAAAGCAATCAAAAAAGATAACCCATAAACTAGAGGTATAAAAACGGCTGAATAAACAGGAATTACAACAAAAACCAGTGCTGATGTAGAGGAGGTAGATTCAAAAATCGACTTATAGTAAATAATTACTGAAGCAACTACATAAATTACTGAAGTAGGAAAAAGGGAAATAATTGCAATTTGTGAGCTAGTAATTTTTGATAAAAAGAAAGATAAAGCTATTAAGAGTAAATAAGGAGATAATACTACTATAAAAAATGCCAAAGTACCAAAGTTTACTTCTTTTCCTGCTGCATAAAAAAGAATTGTAGCTACAGATAAACAACCGACAAATAAAACAAACAATTGAATATAATTAATTATTTTCATAAATTATTGTCTAAATCATTTCCAGCAAATTGATATAGTCTAGCGGGACGATGAATCCCATCCATCTTAGTTTCTTGTAATTCTACCAGCATATTTTCAGAAAGTATTTTTTTACGAAAGTTTCTTTTATCTATTGGACGATTTAAGATTATCTCATAAACTCGTTGCAGTTCGGTTAAAGTAAATTTTTGTGGTAAAAGTTGAAAGCCTACAGTAGTATAACTTAGCTTATTTCTTAGTCTCTCAAGTGCATATTTAAGAATTTTGTCATGGTCAAAGGCAAGTTCTGGCAAGTTATACATTGAATACCAAGCAACTTCTTCTGCATCTGTGTCAGCTTTAAGTTCTAATTTATCAGAGCTAATTAGAGCAAAATAAGCAACCGTAATGACCCAGGCACGAGGATCACGGCCCGGGTCACCAAAACTATAAAGTTGTTCTAAATAAATATCTGTAACATTAGTTTCTTCGCTTAATTCCCGTCTAGCGGCTTCAGCTAAAGTTTCTCCACTACGAACAAAGCCGCCAGGGATTGCCCACATACCCTTAAAAGGTGCGATTTTACGCTTAATTAGTAGAACTTTTAAGTCTTTACTATCTACAGTAAAAATAATTATATCTACTGTTACAGAGGGTCGATCTTCTAATGCTGGAACAAAATTATCTTTAGAGACAATTTGACTATTTTGCAAAAAAATACTCCTAAATTATTGATTTAATTAACTAAATCTGCGGTGCGAACAAATTCTGCTCCTGCAAGTTTCATTTCATCAAGTGCAGCTAAACTAGTTTCAGGAGTAACACCGCTGATTGCATCTTCGACTACTGCAACGGAAAAACCTCTCTCTAAAAGCCCTAAAACAGCAGCCTTTACACAATAATCAGTAGCCACACCAAAAACAAAATATTTTTCCGCGTTTAACTCACGAAAAACATTTTCAGCGTTTTCATTACCAAACACGCTAAAAATAGTTTTTTCTAACACAATAGCATTATTTTCTATGGAAATATTTTGTTTTTCTGCTGCAATGACTGTTGCACTAGTTATTTGGGTTGCAGTAACTTTTTCCTGGCCTGGAGTGTTACGTACACAATGAGGAGGAAATTGAGCAAACTCTGGGTCATCTATTGGATGAGCATCTACAGAAGCTATAACAGGAATATTTTCTTTTTGTGCATAAGTAACTAATTTAGCTAGATTATCAGTAATTTCCGGCGCGCCAGGAACAAAAAGCGTTCCTTTAGGATCCATAAAGTCAAATTGTGTATCAATGTCAACAAAAACCATTTTTCTACTAGCCATAAAACTTTCTCCATATTTGAAGTTTTAATAGAGTCTTAAAACTTTTAGTTATTTAAGGTAATTAGCTTTAACCTGTGCTAAAAGATTGTTTAGCGCGTCGCTAATAGCTACAGGATAAATAACTTGTTCGGTAAAATGATGATATTTGCTAGGTAATTTGCTTAGTCCATCTGCTAGATAAACACGTGAACTAGGCAAATCAACCTTTCCTGCCTCAGTTAATTCACCATTTTTAATTACTTCAACAAGCAGGGCCTGACTATTTTCGGGTGTTTGTTCAGTTGCGAGTCCGATTGTGTCGGATAAATATTTTCCATCTTGGTCATAGTGTCGAAAAACTTGTTTAGAGCCTGGCAGGGTAATTTTTTCTGAGCTAAATTTAGCAGTAAATTGACGGCTGCCATCAGGGTTAACTTGTTCTACTAGTTTGTAAACTCCGCCTAAAGCTGGCAAATCCCGAGAAGTTGATAGTTCTGTACCAACGCCAAAAGTATCTACAGGAGCTTGAGCTTTAACTAGTTCTGTAATTGAATGTTCGTTTAGATCTCCGCTAACAACAATTTTGGTTTTATTAAGACCAGACTCATCTAAAATTTTTCTTACTTCAAAGCTTTGAGCAGCCAAATCACCGCTATCAATTCTTACACCTTTAACACCAGCACCTATTTTTGCAGCATTTCTTGTACCGGCTAATGTGTCATAAGTATCAATTAACAAAGTGCTAGTGTCAGGAAATACTTGATAAAATTTCTTAAATGCTGTTAGCTCATCACCAAAGGCTAAAGTCCAAGCGTGTGCGGCTGTTCCATAAACAGGAATCCCAAAACTTTGACCTGCTGCTAAGTTTGAAGTACCAGCAAAACCACCTAAATAAGCAGCACGTGCTGCATAAGTACCAGCAAAGGGACTATGAGCGCGACGTGTGCCAAACTCTAAAACTGCCCGGTTTTTACCGTCTTGTTGTGCGGCTGTAACAATTCTTGCTGCTTTAGTTGCAATCAAAGTTTGAAAATTTATTGTTGAAAGCAAATAAGTTTCTAGTATTTGAGCTTCAATCAAGGGAGCAGTAATACGTAAAATAGGCTCATTGCCAAAAACTAAAGTTCCTTCAGGCATTGCCCAAACATCGCCACTAAAACGAAAATCCCGCAAATAATCAAAAAACTCTGGCTTTACATGTTGAAATACCGTTAAACCTTTTAAGTATTCTATATCTGATGAGCTAAACCTTAGATTAAGAATATAGTCAAGAGATTGTGCTAACCCAGCAGAAACCAGATAGTTACGGTTTTTTGGTACTCGTCGAACAAATAATTCAAAACTTGCTTGTTGATTTTGTTTGTGGGTAAAATATCCGGCTGCCATTGTTAGTTGATAAAGATCTGTCATTAAACTATTGCTAAATTGCTCAACAGACATTTTATTTACTCCTTGGTTCAATTAGTGTACATAATACACTAATTGAAAAATTAGTGTCAAGTGAAAAAAATCACAAATCAAAATAAATTAATAGTTATTCAAAAGCAAGTGGTAAAAATGTATTAAAACTAAAGTTTGATGTGGTAGTTTATTAGATAAGATAGAGGAAATAGAAATCTAACAATATTAGGAAAACAGAAAAAGTTTATGGATGATAGAGAAGATCTTGCAGATTATGTAAAAGTAGGCGATCTAGTAGCGGTTTTGGAAGGACAACCACTAGTAATTGTGCATGATACTTACAAAATTGCGATCTACTTTGATGGAAAAAATTATCATGCAATAGAAGATATTTGCCCTCATATGGGAACTTTTATAAGTAATGGTTATCAAGAAGGCATAACTGTAGTTTGTCCTTGGCATAACTGGGAGTTTGATTTAAGTGATGGCAAATGTAAAAATCCCTTAAATGATTCATTTGTTAGGGTTTTCCCATTAAAAGTAGTTGGAGAATTTTTTTACTTACCTAATAAGCTTTCCGAGGAAAACGAAGGTGAATTTGATGATTGGGTATAAGTAAATTATCTAGTTTATTTTTAGTGAAATTTTTATAAATTACTTCAGCTAATAGTTTAACTACATCTCAGAAGTTGTTCACAAGGAAAAACTTGTTGCACTGACATGATCGCTCGTGCTAAATTCGCAATATCGTCAGATGCCCCTTAGATGCTCATTCCTAAAACTAGAGCAAATCAATTAGACGATAATCCAATAAATAAAACTATACAGTTGATCTATAAAAAAATAATCTATTTAAGATTAAATACTTAATATACTTATCAAGGACAAACTTTTGGAGGTGAGCTTTGAACCGGGTAGCAAATACTTCCCTAGTAACGGATTTTAAATCCACAATGCAGTTAACGCTTGATCAAGTGGTTTCTGCCTTAAAAATTCCTACTTATGTTTGGGTAGCGATGGTTTTATTGGCTGCAACAGGGCTTTGCTATTCTCTAAATGTTCATACACGTAATGAACTAGCTCAAGCTAAAGTTAATCATCAACAAGTTAGCGAAGAAATACAGCTACTAGAATTAGAAAACGCTAGACTAGCACGTCAAATAGAATCTATTGAAAAAGATCCACGAACAGTAGAAACCCTAGCTCGTGAAGCAGGAATGGTTGCTGCTGATGAAACTGTGATTTTTTTAACCCCAACAGCACAAAAGAAACCTTCTTTATTAAAGAAGTAAATTATCTTTGAATTTCATTAATAGCTCTTTGTGCAGCGGCTCTAACAGTATCAGCACGGTCATTTTTTGCAATAGCTGTTAAAGCTGCTAAAACGCTTGTGTCTCCTATGGTTGCTAATGCGTCTGCGGCATTAGCTCTTACTGTATCCTCTTTATCGGATAAAGCTAACACTAAAGCTGGGGCTGCTTGACGTAGCCCCAAATTTTTTAGAGCTAATGCTGCTGCTGCTCGTCGTTGAGGGGAATTTTTTGCTTGTAGTGAATCCAGCACAGGACTTAAGGCTTCTTCTCCCATTCTTCCTATTGCAACAGCTACACTTGAACGAACAATAAAACGATCATCTCCTAAAGCCGTTACTAATGGCTCAATAGCTCGTTTGTCTCCAATTTCAGCTAGTACGTTAGCGGCTAAAATTCTTAAAGATTCGTCGGTGTCCGTAAGTAATTGACATAGAGCATCAACCGAAATATTGCCAATAGTTGCTAAAGCACGAGCCACTCCATAACGATTAGTTCCACGACGATCTGTTTTTAATGCAGCAATTAGTGGATTAATAGCCGACTCTCCCATTTTACTTAGAGCTTGACCAGCATAATAACGGGCTGGTGCAGTAGAATCGCTAAGAATAGGAATTAAGGCCGTTATAGCACTAAGCGGACGTAAATGCCCAAGTATTCTTGCTGCTTGCGCTCTAGCTCTCCAATTACGAGAAGACAAGGTTTTAATCAATGCTGGTGTAGCGTTATTGGAAGAAAGTTTAATTAATGAATCTGCTGCTAAAGCTCCAAGAGCTACATCATAGCTAGTAAGCATTCTTACTAGAGGCTCTGCGGCTTGTTCATCTCCAAGATTTCCAAGAGCAACCGCCGCAGTAGCCCGAATTGCTGCGTTTTCATCTTCAAGAACAGCAATTAAAGCTTTAGTGGCGCGATTGTCTTTTAGCTTTGCTAAAGCATTGATGCTTTCTAGTCGAGCAGAGATTTCACCACTTTCTACATTAACAATTAGTAGAGGAACAACTTCTTTTATTCTCATTCGGCCAGCTAAATTAGCAGCATCGGCACGCACTCGCCAATCTGTAGAGTTAAGTCTTGATGTGATAGTTTCTGAATTAATACCTAAAGTTTTTAATGCTTCAACTGTAGCTTCTTTTACTAATGGGTTTGGGTCTGCTAAAAGTGCAATTAATGGCTCAATTGCTGCACGATCGCCAAACATTCCTAAAGCTTGTGCTGCTTCTGTTCTTACCTGTATATCAGGATGATTAAGTGCTGCAACTAGTGGTTCTAAGCTTGATGGAACACCTAACGCCGCAAGCCAACGAGCAGCGGCGCGGGGAGGTTGCCAACTAGGAGTTTTACCGCTTCTAATTGCTAGCGATAAGTTATCAATGGTTATTCCCATTTTACTTAAGGCAAAATCTATTGCTGGGCGTTTTTTTCCATTTTCATCTTTACGAACACGAAAAAGCGCGTCAACAGTTTCTACTTGTTGGAATGTAGAAATCGCTTTAACTAAACTATCTCCAAACTCTCTATCACGAGCAAGTAAAAGTTGCTCAATTAAAATTGGTACTATTTTAGGGTTTTTTGTGTCAGATAATGCTTGAATTGCTGCTAGTTGAACTTTACGGTCTGGATCTACTAACAAAGTTTTTAGGATTTCTAAGCTTGTTGGACTAGGTAATTTGCTTAGCGTTGGAATTATATCAAAAATAATTTTTTCATCCCTTGGATCTTCTGCAAGAGAAAATTTTAAGGTTTTTGTTAAAACCTCAACAGTTTGTAAGTCATTGGCTTGACAAAGAATATGAATAAGTTCGCGTTTTAGCTCAATATCTACTTTATCTAGATTACTTAACAAAACAGGCAAGTAATCTTTTTCCCCAAAATGGTATAACGCACTAGCATAAATATGGCTAGAGGTTCTTTTTAATTGTTGTGCATTATGCAAATAACTTATAGCTTGTTTATCATTTATTTTTACTAATGTAATAGCAGCAAACCATTCTACATCAGTACTTTCATCTGTAAGCAGCGGAGCAATAAATTTAATAGCTTCTTTGGGATTGACTGCTAAAATGGCTGGAATGCTTTGTTTACGGACAAAGGGATGGCTATCTAATTGAAGTTCAATAAGTAAGTTAAATGCTTGTTGGATAAAGGCTTGTTCTGATGGGTGTTTTTGACGGGCTAGGTCTGTTATAGCTATTGCCGCGCTACCACGTACAAACCAATAAGAATCTTTACCAGCTTGTGTAACTGTAGGCAATAATTTAGCTCGTTGTTTAACGTCTAGTTTAGTAATTGACTGTAGGGCATTAGCTCGCACTAACCAATCAATATCTTTTGAGGCACGAGTAATAAAATCGATTATTTGGGGGTGATTGTCAGTAAGTAATTTATTTAGTGCTGTAACTCTTTCCTCTGCTAGATCGCTTTCAAATTGGCTAATTGGGTCAATTTCAGCCGGTTTATTCTCTATAGTTTCTTTTGTCTCTTTCGCTGTTTCTTTAGGAAGCTTGGTTGTTTCAGACTTGTTATTTTGTTTGGTAGTTTTACCTTGTGCTAAAGCATTATCAGAAAAAGAAAGATTTGTTGCTAAAACTAGACAGCAGCAAAATAAAAAAACATTTGATTTATTAGTTATTGATTTGATTCCAACTGCCATAAACTTGACCTACTTGTATTGCAATATTATTTTGGTTAGCGCGTACTATTCCGGTTTCATCCATAAAAAATGACCTTTCTCCACTTTCTCCATATTTGCTAGGTGTAGCAATAATAAAGAACTTAGCTGCACGCTTTTTAGTTGCTGGACTAATATAAAGTGTTAATTCATAACCATTAATTTCCCCATTAGCAATTTCATCTTCTAAAGTTCCTTCATCGATTAATGTTTGTAAGTCAGCAAAGTTTCCTTTTCTTCCAGCATAAAGATTTTGCTCCTTAAGTAATTTTTGTAGAGTAGAAATAATAGCAATTTCATTTTTAGCTACTAAATTAGGCTTAGGAGTAGGTAAGGTTGGCCTAGTAAGTTCAGTAGCTTCTAAGCGAGCAATTTCATTATTTTCTTTAACTGTTTTGCTCTCATTTTTATTAACTTTACTTTCATTGTTATCTGAAGGATTAATAGCTAAATTTTTATTTGTTTCTATAGAATTATTATTTGAATTATTAGAGCTATTTACAGCTACAGAATTATTTGAATTATTGTTTGGTTGAGTAGGATTATTAATCTTATTAGAGTTAGTTGCTATAGTTGTATTACTAGTATTTTCTGGAGGTTGTACAGATTGATTTATTTCTTCTTTAGGTAAATTAATACCAGAAGATTTACTAGTAGCTGCTAAGTCTTTATTATCTGTAGGGGTTGTTTTAGGTAAAGTTTTTGCTGGAGGAAGTGGAACTCTACTGGTATCAATTCCATTTATTGTAGTGGGAATGCTATTTGTGCGATTAGCTGAAAGAGTAGGCGATAGAGTAGTTTTTGGTGTTGCGGGCAATGGTTGAGGCGGCTGTTTTAATTGATTATTTGAAATAGCATTATCAATTAGGGCTTTATCCGTGCCATCTACTTTAGCAAGAGCATTAGCATCGGAAATAACTTTAGGCGGCTCATATTTTTGTACTCCCATTAAATCTAATGCTTCTCCAGCACGTGAACGCACACTAGCTTCTTGGTCTGATAAAGTTTCACGTAGAGCATTAACAGAACGTAAATCCCGGCTACGACCTAGTAAAAATGCTGCTAAAGCTCGAATTTCAGCACTTTGATCTTTTAGTGCAGCAATTAAATTAGGGCTAGAACTACTGTCAGCTAGAATTGCTGATAAAAGTAAAGCTTGTTGGCGGGTAGCAATATTACTATCTTTTAAGGCTATATTTAATTGATCAAGAGCTTCATTTCCAGCTTCTTTAAAAAATAATGACAAAGGCGAACGTAAATTATTTATATTAGCTAGATCTACTTGAGGCATTAGACCTAGCATTGCATTAACTGTTTCTGGACGGCGAATTTGAGCAAGTGCTATTGCAGCTTGGTTACGCAGTTCTAAAGATTTACCTTGGAGGATTTCCATCAAAGGCTCAATTGCACGTACTCCACCAAGTTTAGCAACAGAATTAATAGCACTTGCTTTTACTGTTGGGTCATTATCGTTTTTTATTAGATTAGCAATAGATTCAAAGGCTCGTTCATCGGCTATTTTGGTTAAAGCATCTACACTAGCTCGGCGGGTATTGCTGTCAGGATCGGCTAGGGCGCGAATTAATGGTTCAACAGAACGTTTATCCCCTATTTTACCTAAAGCTATTGCACTGCTGCTACGAGCTACACGGTCTTTATCTTGTAGATTATCAATTAAAATCGGGAGTGCGCGAGCATCTCCAATAGTTCCTAATGAGTCAATTGCACGATTTTTTACACGAGGGTCATCTAAATGGACAGCATCCATTAAAGGTTCAACCGCTTGACGATCTCCTAAACGTCCCAAAGCATATGCAGCATTAGTACGAACAAATTGATCCGGGTCGCCTAGAGCCTCAATTAAAGGTCGGACGGCTCTAAGGTCTTGGACACGTCCAAGAGATTCAGCCACAGCAGAACGAACTAGCCGGTCTGGATCTTTTAAGGATTCAATTAAAGCTACTGTAGTAGTATCACCGCCAATTTCACCAAGTGCAACGGCTGAAGCAGTTCGGACATAATTATTATTATCTTTTAAGGCTTTAATTAATGGTTCTGCTGCTTTTTTATCGCCAATACGTCCTAAAGCTTCAGCTACAGCAGTACGTACTTGAGCGTCAGGATCTTTTATTAAAATATTTGTTAAGGAATTAATAACGCTGCTATCTCCAATACGACCTAAAGCACTAATAGCAGAAGAACGAGGATAAGCTTCTACATCATTTAGTAATGGTAACAATGACGCTATTGCACGACTATCACCAATACGCCCTAGGGCTACAGCAGCAGCACCACGAGTTTCACTATTGCTACTACGCAGGGTTTCTATTAGCGGGTCAATAGCACGTTTATCTTTAATTTCACCTAGTGCAAGTGCAGCCGCAGCACTTACAAATTGATCTGGGTCTTTAAGTGTAAAAACAAGTGCTGGAATGGTTTGTTCATCACCTAATCGGCCTAGATCCTCAGCAGCTTTACGACGAATGCGCCGATCTTCTGAACGGATGTCTTTTAATAGTTGAGCGCGGCGATTTTCATTATTTTGCTGACCATAGCTAAAACTTGGAATTAAAAAAAGCAGCAAAATTGATAAGCAAATAATTATTCTTGATGTCCTCATAACTGACCTCAAATCTAGGTGATAAATTAACTAAAATTTACTTTTGTGGATTTTTAGGAACTTCTACAGCTTCACGCTTTTCTACATATGAGCTAATATCTGTTATTTCTGCTGGCTTATCTAAATTTCCTACCAGCAAATTACGTACAGGTTTTGGTAAAAAGAAGCTAGCTAGGTTGGAAATTGTTGTAACCAAAGATTTAATCTTAATTGAACCATCCCAATGTTCTTCTACTACTTCATCTGATGCCCGATTAATTAACCTTAAAATAGAAATTGCTACTAAATACATATCATCTACTTGACCAATAAAAGGAAAGAAATCAGGAATAAAGTCAAGTGGAGTGATAACGTAGACGATTACTGCTAGAAGTACGGTTTTATCAGCTTTAGAAACCCTTGAATCAGTAAGTAACTTATACATCAATTTAAGTAAATTGGGTAAAAAGGTTATTGCTGAACGCATCCAGGACTTAGCTTCTTTACGGTCTTTAGGATCGTAGGGAATTACGTTCGACATAAGGACTCCTTAAAAATAAATTTAGCTAATTTTAGATTAATTAACGAACTTCACCAAGTGTAGGTGATAATTCTGTGACTAAAATAAAATCTATATTAGCAAGTTTACGTCTAGTAGTTATTGGGGCTTGATTGGGTAGTCCAAATAGTGATGGTTCTGGGTAAAAAGGCAAACGCTCGCCAATATAAATAAATTGAACTATAGCATTAGGTTGATCTAATTGGTTATCAATAAATAGACTATTTGTGTTTTCTGTTAAATATAACTGCTGGCCTGATTCTGACTTAAAAATAGCAAATGAGGTAGTTAAATTTCCTTCTATTTTAGTTAAAGGCTTTCCACTAAGAAAATACTTAGTCTGACGCTCTATTTTATGAATGGTTAAAGGTTTAGGAAATGAAAATAAACTTTCAAAACAATCTAAACAATCATTTTGACTTACAACTGCATATGAATTAACAGCATTTTGATAAATAAATTCCTCTGTATAATTAAAAAGACACAGACGATCAAAATAAAAACTTAAAGCGTTGGAAAATAAATTAAAAAAGAAATATTGTTCTGAAGGATGAAATTGATAATTTTCTGGCACAATTGTGTAATAGCCACCAATCCAAAAAACAGTTTTTTTACTGTCTAAATTTGGCTTAATTATATTAGCTATATCATGACCAGTTGTTTTAGTATAACTACTATCACAAAGTCTTATTATTTCGCCTTGAGCTTTTATTATCGCAGGGCTAAATAAAGCTAAGCTAAAAAGTGTTAGTAGACCAATACGCAACACTTTATTAGCTTCTTGTAGACGCTGTGTTAAAAACGGCCAAATTATGCTTAAGCCATTAGCAAAAAAATAGTAAATAGGAGGTAAAACAATTGTATAGTAGCGGGGTTCTTTGCGAGTAGGAACAAGTATTAGTGAAAGTGTTAAGTAAACGCCCCAAAACCAAAGCAAGAATATCCAATCTAACTTTTCTCTTCTAAAAATTGCCTTAAGCATTCCTACTAGAGAAATTACTAATATAGGTGCTGTAACATGATAAAGCAGATGCCCTAACTCAATTGCAACAGAATCAATATAACTGCCTCGGTTTTTAGTTTGGCTAACACCTAAATATAGGCTATCTAACCAGCTTGTAAGATATTTTAGTCCTCCGCTAAAATCTATTTTTGCTCCCCAAGCAATGGCTATATAATGCAGACCTAGTAATATTGCTAAAGAAATAAAAGCTACAAATGCCCAATTTTTAATTAATTTTGACCAGTTACTTCTATCATTGTTTTTAATAGTTGCAACAGCGTAAAGAACACCTAAAACGCCTAAAGGTAGAAGTTGGTAGCGCAAATTAAAAATTAACCCTAAAGCAATTGCTGCTATAAGGTAACGTTCTTTGAGAACAGCTTGCCAGTAAACCATAATTAAAAAGCAAGCAAACACCTCTGGCATAAGAAAAATCCAATAGTGCAAAAACATAGCGTTAAAAGCAAGTAGCAATGTTGCCAGCATAGCAAATTCTCTAGCAATAAGCTTACGCAACATTTGCCAAAATATTAGAAGACAACCAAAACCGGCTGCTGTCATTATAAAATATGGGGAACGTTCAATAATGGCCTTTGAATCTAGAACTTTAGCTAGCCAGGCAAATGGTAGTAGCACAAGAGAAAAACAAGGTGGACGGGGTATATCATAACGGGTTTGAATGCCTACTAGTTGCCTAGCATTATTAATGTACTCATAACTATCATAGTAATGTACATTAACTCTTAAAGAAAGAATTACCAAAAAAACTAATAGTCCAGCTAAAAGAGCTAGACCAAATTTCTCAAAAATATGTAATGGTAGATTTTCTTGGTTATTTATTGATGGCATAAACGGTTAATTAGCTTTTAACTCATCAAGTCTAGTTAAGTTTTTTGTTGCATTAATATAATTTGGATCGATGCTTAAGGCTTTTTCAAAGGCTTTGCGGGCTTCATTATAGCGTTGCATCTGGCTATATGCCACTCCAAGATTATTATAGATTTCTGCTGCTAAACTATCTTCAGGCTTTAATGGTTTTAATGCTTCAGTAAATTCACTAACAGCTTGGGAGGATTTTCCTTGTCCAAGTAAAGCTTTACCATACCAATTACGGGCAATAGCATTATTTGGCTCAAGTTCTGTTGCAAGACGAAAATGCTCAAATGCTGCTTGAGGTTGGTTTAATGTATTTAGCAAAATACCTAAATTATAATGAGGTTCTGCTAGAGCAGGATTTATGCTAACAGCTTTTTCTAGTTCTATTCTGGCATTAGGTAAATCATTTTTTTCAAAAAATAGTGTAGCTAATTCCTGATGAAGTAGCGCGTCAGCTTGAGAAAGTAAAATCGCTTGTTGCATTGCTTCTATTGCTAAATTGTACTCTTTACGCTTTTGGTAAATTCTTGATAAATCAATATAAAGATAATTTTGATAAGGATCTTCATCAGGAAAAATTTCAATGGCTTTTTTGATCAGTGGAATTGCATCATCATAACGACCCTGCAAATAATAAACATGTCCTAGCATTCCTTTAGGAGTAGCTTTTTCAGGTGCAATTTTAATAGCTTGTAGTAGTAATTTTTCTGCTTCTAAATATTTTCCTTCTCGTGCATAAGTTAAAGCCATTGCTCCAAGTCCTTTAATATTGCTAGGGGCAACACGTACTAATGATTCTGTAAAGTTACGGCTAGAAAGCCAATCAATATTACGGTAATAAGTTCTTATTACGGAAGCAATAATAATTATAGTAAGAAGAAATATTGCTAAATATTTAAGTTTATTTTCTTTTGAGTAAAGCCAGTAAAGTCCTGTTGCTGAAAGTAGACAAATGCTTATAGAAGGAAAATATAGCAGACGTTCAGCCATAATAATTCCAGTTGGAATAAAAATATTAGAAACTAAACTTATGGTGACAAAGAAAAATAATATTGCAAAAGCTGTTAGTCTTTCTTTCCAAAGTAAATAGATACCTGTAGATAATATAATAAGTATTGTTAATAGTGATAAAATTACCCACAAGTTAGGACTAGAAGTTTTAGGAATTTGGCTAAAATCATAATCTCCAACTAGGTCACTAGGCCAAACTAGTAATTGAAAATACTTAATAAAAGCTAAAGACATAGTGTAAAACCTAGTACTAAAGCCTATTCCACGCCAATAAACCCAGGTGTCTGGCATACCTAAGTTATTTAATATATAAATACGAATTGCTATGTAAACGCCTGCTACAGCTAAATAACCTAAATAACCTTTAAGCAGTTTTTTTATAGACCAAGAAGGCCAGTATTTGCATAAATCTGATAATACTAAAACCCCTATAAGTGTAATACCGCTTTCTTTGGCAATTAATGAGCAGAAATAAAATAGTAAAGAAAGAAAGTAATAGCGAAAGTTTTCTTTACTTAAATAGTAGCCTGCCCAGGATAGTAGAGAAAAAGTAGCTGTAAGGAGTTCTGCACGACCAGAAATATTACTAACAGCTTCAGTATGAATAGGATGGACTGTAAAAATCAGAGCAGTAAATAATGCTAAAGTATCTTTTGAAGTGTAACACTTTACTAACCAATAAATTAGAAGGCAATTAAATGAATGAACTAGTAAATTAACTAGATGATAACCCCAGGGATTAAGACCTGCCATAGCATAATTAAAAGCATAAGTAAGGCTAGTAAGAGGACGATAAAGGCCAGTAGGGTAAAGATCACCCCAATAGTTGCTAGTAAAGAGTTTAGGAATAGTTGTCAGGCTTTTTATTAGTTCATGGTTTACAATGGTAAAAACGTCATCAAGTACAAAATCACCAGCTAAAGAATTATAAAAACACAATATTGTTAAGAAAAGAATTAATAAAATTGGTAAAAGTTTAGTTTTAAGGTTTTTCATGAGGTTTATTATGTTTAGAAAAAATTTTAGTTGGTAGTAAAAACATAGTTTATTAAAAACAAACTTTTCTTTTCAATGATGTAAATTTTACACTTTACTCTAGTTACTTATCAGCTTATTATGATGTTTAGTTTTCTCTAAATAACTACCAGCTAAAATATAGACTAATAATAAATTGCTGTTGGCAATCTAGCAAACACTAGCAATATTAATTGTGCCACTATAATTTTCAACAGACTAAAAAACATTGGGAGCATTGTTTATGGACAGCACAATAACTTGTACTATAGCGGCGATTACTGATGTTGGTATGGTGCGTAAGAACAATGAAGATAATTTTATCTTAGCCGACCTTGTTGCAGGTCAAAGCTTACCTTCTTGGTGTGAAACTACACATAGAGTAGGAGAAAATGCCATACTTTTAGTTGTTTCTGATGGTATGGGTGGGGCTGAATATGGTGAGCTAGCTAGCGAATTAACAGTTTTGTCTGTAAAAGACGCTCTGATGAGAATGTCTCGTAATATTTCTGCACATGACCGAGTAGTTGCAGCAGTAGAAGAAGCTAATCATGTTGTTTGGCAAGAAGGGGAAACACAGCCTCACTTAAAAGGTATGGGTGCTACTGTAACCGCAGCTTTAATTGAAGACGACCAAGCTTATATTGCAGAGGTTGGAGATAGTAGGGCTTATTTAATTCGAGGGGCCAATATTAAACAAGTAACAACTGACCAATCTTTTGTGGCTCAATTAATTGCTAAAGGTTTATTAAAACCAGAAGATGCAGTAGAACATCCTCGTAGAAATGTGATTTTACAATCCATCGGGGCCCAAGATGCTGTCCAAGTAGCTGTTATTATGTTTCAAATTAAACAAGGAGACTCTTTACTGCTTTGTTCAGATGGTCTTTCTAATCTAGTTACTACAGGAGAAATGCTATTTTTTAGTGAAAATATGGAACCACACCTGGCTTGTCAAAAACTAGTTGATATTGCTAAACAACGTGGTGGACAAGATAACATTACTGTAATTATTGCTAAATTTTCTGGAAATGGATTAGAAATTAGTAAAGATGCTAAAGGTTTAACAGGAATGCTCCAAACACTTTCTAGTTTTAATCCAGAACAAAATACAGAAAAAACTCATAAACGAACCCAATTATTAGGTAATTCTTCTATTATTGAACGCTATTATGGTGGTAATAGCCAAGACCCTTCAGGAAAACCACAAAGTATTGATTCATTAGCTAGTTTTCCTAATGCTGAAATAATTAAAGATGAGAGCGAAAAGCTTCTAGAGTGGTTAGATTATTGTCATCAGATTTTAGAATTTAAGGGTGATCAAACCCAGGAAGCTTCTGATTGGTTTGCTGCTCAAAATGTAAACTTTACAGAACTTACAAATGTCCTTAATAAACTTAAGGAAGGTGTAGGGGGCTTAAATAAAGCTAGAGATGCTGTAAGAGAACTAATAAAAACTTTTGGCAATAAAAAATAATATTAAAAAATATAAAAATTTTATTTTTAATAAATACACACTTAAAACTAGCAGTACTAGAGTCTTCTAATCAATTAGTTACTCTAGTTAATATGCTTTAAGTTGACAAACGTACTTTCCAAACTATTGAAGATTTATTAAAATTAACCACTTTTTTATCTTTGTCCCACAAACAATATACCAATAATTATTGCTAAACGAGGTTTTTGATGAAAACAAAGTGGTTAGCTTTCTGTCTATTACTACTAACAAATATACTAATAATTTCAAATTTTCAACTTCTACCAACCCAAGCACAATCTAAACAAAGCCCATCTGAACGCGCTAGAGCAGCAAAAAAACTAGCTAAACAAAGTAAAGATAAACAAACTATAGAGTTTTTTACTGAAGCAGAATTAGAAGGACTAGATTTAGCTAAAGAGAGGTCTAAACATTTTTCTCGTCAAAGGATTTATCCTTTTAAGTATTTACCTTCAGATCAACGCCTATCAGCCGTCAGACAAGTTAGAGAAAATAATATAAAACCTTTAGCTACTAGTAATCTAGTAGAACCACTAAAATCTATTGGCCCTGCACCAATTTCTAATGGTCGAACTTTAGCACCTGCTGGTAGTGGGACGGTTAATGGTCAACGTCAAAATGTTACTGGTCGAGTTACTGCCTTAGCAATAGATCCTAAAAATACTAATATAATTTACTTAGGAGGTGCGCAAGGAGGCGTTTGGCGTACAACTAACGCTGGACAAAGTTGGACACCTTTAACAGACGATGCACCTACACAAGCCATAGGTTCACTGGCAATAGATCCAACAAATTCTAATATTATCTATGCTGGAACGGGAGAAGGAAATTTTTCAGCGGATTCATTTTTTGGAATGGGAATACTAAAAACTACTGATGGCGGGCAAACTTGGCAAAATCTAGCAGTAGATGATTTTGTTGGACGTGCTGTTAATAAAGTAGTAATTGACCCAAGTAACACTAATATTATCTATGCTGGAATTGCTAGCGCGTTTGCAGGCATTTCTGCTGATGTTAATCCTACTTTGGCAATTAACGGCGTTTATAAATCTACTAATGGTGGACAAAGCTTTACACCTTCACTAAGAGTTACTAGTGCAGCAGCATCAGGTAGCACGGTTTTTGATGTAGCAATGGATCCAAATAATCCTACTGTTTTATATACAACAATTAATGGACAAGGAATTTTCAAAACTACTGATAGTGGAGCTAATTGGACTAGGTTAACAGGGGGACTTCCTTCTACTGGCTTTGGTCGTCCTGATATAACAATTGCTGCTAGTAATTCATCTATTCTTTATGCTTCTTTTTCTGACTCTCGTTCAGATGATTTACTTAATATTTTTAGGTCTACTGATGGCGGAAATAGCTGGTCTTCAGTCACTAAACCTTTTGCCAATGCCTTTGGAAATATCTGTCAATGTAGTTATGATAATTTTATTGAAGTAGATACTACTAATCCAAATATAGTTTATTTTGGTGGTGTCTCACTTTATCGTAGCGATAATGGAGGCCAAAGCTGGGTTGAAATAGGAATAAATGTACACGTTGACCATCATGCAATAGCTCTTACTCCAGGAAATCCACGTAGAATAGTTGTAGGTAATGATGGGGGTGTCTGGATTTCTGAAGATCGTGGTAATACTATGGTTAACATCAACAATAACTTAAGTTTAACCCAATTCCAAAGTGTGTCAATTCATCCAACTAATGCAGATATTACTATTGGAGGAACTCAAGATAATGGAACAAATCTTTATAATGGAACAAATACCTGGGTACATGTCCTAGATAGTGATGGTGGGTTTTCTAGAATAGATCAAATGAATCCAAACACTATGTATAGCACTTTCTTTAATTTACCAGGTGTGTTAATCGGGCCTCTACGCTCTGATTCAGCAGGTGCTTTTAATACTTGGGTAAATGCCCGTAGTGGAATTAATCAAAATGATGATGTTTTATTTTATGCACCACTAGAATTAGACCCAAGCAAAGCAAATACTCTTTATTTTGGAACATTTCGTCTTTATCGCACAGTTAACAAAGGAGTTAGCTGGACACCTATTAGCCAAAGACTTGCCAGAAACACTCAAAATGTTATTTCTAATATTGGAGTGTCAAAAGTAAATGGAGCAATTTACACAGGTTCAACAGATGGAGCAGTATTTGTTAGTAAGGATAACGGAGCATCGTTTCAGAATGTAACAGATAATTTACCTAACAGATATATTTCTGAAGTCTTGGCAGATCCAGCAAATGCAAACACAGTTTATGTTTCTATATCGGGTTTTCGCACAGGACATGTTTTCAAAAGTACACAGGGCGGAGGCAGTTGGCAAGATATAAGTGGTAATTTACCGGACATCCCAGCTAATGCTTTAGCAATTAACCCTACAGATTCTAATAATATTTTTGTTGGCACTGATCTTGGTTTATTTGAAACTATGGATGGTGGCAAAAACTGGCAATTAGTTCCTGGTATGCCAATGGTAACAGTTTTTGATATGGACTTAAGTGCAAGATTTGGCATTCTTCGTGTTGCTACTCACGGGCGGGGAATGTATGAAACTAAAATTAATATTGCTCAAAGCGGCAATGTTGTAATTAACAACGCAGTATTTACTAAACCAAACCTTACTATAACAGGGTCAGGATTTGGAGCAAGTGGAGTAAAAGTTGTAGTTAATGGACAAGATATTAGCTCAAAGATTACGCAACAAGCAGATAGTTTAATTACTTTGAAGGGTAACAAAAAGAAGCTTAATCTTGTTAAAGGTGCTAACCAACTAGTTGTTACAAATAGCGGTGGTGCAGCAGCAAACTTTACTTTTAATTTCTAATATTTGCAAAATTACTTATGAGGTGAAAGATGTATAAAAAGAAATACCTAATACTTTTTATATTAACATTAGGTTTATTTATATCAACAACTTGGCAATGGCAAGTTGAAGCCCAATCCCAAAAAAGAGGTAAAAGCTACCCTGAAAGAAAAATTGCTGAAAAAGCAAAAGAATCTTTTCAAAATTTATTTTCACATGATGAATTAGAAAAATTAGACCTATCTAAAAAGCGTGGAGAGCATTTTTACCAACAACGTGCTTTTCCTTTTAATACTATTCCTTTAGAAAAGCATTTAGAAGGAGTTAAAAAAATAGAAGCTGATAAGGTTAAATATCCAGCTAAGTTTGCTTCCAATATAACAGAACCACTAAAAGCTATTGGGCCATCACCAATTGTTAATGGTCAAACAGAAGGCGGAATAAGAGGAAATGTAACTGGAAGAGTAACAAGTTTAGCTATAGATCCCCGTAATACTAATACAATTTATTTAGGTGGTGCGCAAGGTGGTGTTTGGCGTACAACTAATGCTGGGCAGAGTTGGACACCTTTAACTGAGAATGCTCCTACACAAGCAATTGGTGCAATTGCTATTGACCCATCAGATTCTAATATTATTTATGCAGGCACTGGAGAGGGAAATCTTTCTGGAGATACATTTTTTGGAATGGGAATCCTAAAATCTACTGATGGTGGTAGCACTTGGCGACAATTTGCTGCTAATACTTTTGCAGGCTGTGGTTTTAATAAAATTGTTATAGACCCTAGAAATACAAATATTCTTTATGTTTCAAGTACCGTTGGCTTTGCTGGTATAGGCTCTAGCACTAATCCGCAAATTGCTGTCAATGGAATTTATAAATCTACAGATGGTGGGCAAACATTTAATCCTAGCTTAAACATAACTACTAACCTTTCTATTGGTGCTTTTGGTTATGATATAGAAATGGATCCAAATAATAGTAATATTATTTACGCTACTTTAGGATCAGAAGGAGTTTTTAAGACCACAAATGCTGGGGCTAGCTGGACTAAACTTTCTGGAGGACTTCCAACTAGAGATTTTGGACGACCAGATGTTGCTGTTGCTCGCTCAAATACCAATATTGTCTATGCTTCTTTTGAAAGCTTACTTACAGGAGATATTTTAGATATTTATAGGTCTGATAATGGGGGCAATACTTGGGCTAAAGTAGGCAAACCCCAAGGTAATTTTACCTGTCAATGTAGCTATGACCAAGTTTTAGAAGTTGACCCAAGTAACCCTGACAATGTTTATTTTGGTGGTGTAGGAATTTATCGTAGTACCAACGGAGGGCAAAACTGGGTTGATATTACTAGAAATACCCACGTAGATTTCCATGCAATAATTTTTACTCCAGCAAATCCAAGACGAATGTTTGTAGGTAGTGATGGAGGTATTTGGACAACTTCAGATGGTGGAAACACTTTTGTTAACATCAATGGAAACTTAAGTTTAACTCAATTCCAAAGTGTTTCTATTCATCCAAGTAACCCAACTATTACCATTGGAGGAACGCAAGATAACGGTACAAATCTATTTAGCGGGACAGATGCATGGCAGCACTCTGATGATGGTGATGGGGGTTTTGCTCGGATTGATCAATTTAATCCTGGCACTATGTATCATACTTACTTTAATGTACGAGGATTTATTGGCCCGGCTCGTTCAGATTCTGGCGGGGCATTAGGCTCATGGCGGGTTGTTCGTAGCGGAATTAATCAAACAGATGATGTATTGTTTTACGCACCTTTTGAGCTAGATACAAACAAACCAGATACTCTTTATTTTGGAACATTTAGACTTTATCGAACTACTAACAAGGGCGAAAACTGGCTTTCAATTAGCAACCGGTTGACTAGAGCATCTCGACAAGCTGTTTCAGCTATTGGGATTGCTAAAGGTGCGCCAGTAATTTATACAGGCTCATCAGATGGAGCAGTTTTTACTAGCAAAGATGATGGTGCTACTTTCCAAGATGTTACCGAAAACTTACCGCAAAGATATATTAGTGATGTAACTCCAGATCCAAAAGATCCTAACACGGTTTATGTGTCTTTATCTGGTTTTCGCACAGGACATGTTTTTAAGAGTACAAAGGGCGGTGGTAGCTGGCAGGACATTAGCGCAAATTTACCAGATGTTCCTGCTAATGCTTTAGCAATTAATCCTAATGACTCTAATAATATTTTTGTTGGTACTGACCTTGGTTTATTTGAAACAGTAGATAGCGGTAAAAATTGGCGGCTTGTTCCTGGCATGCCAATGGTTGCAGTTTTTGATATTGATGTAAATGGAAAACTTGGAATTTTACGTCTTGCTACTCATGGACGTGGAATGTATGAAACAAAACTTAATGCTGCACCTCCTCCACAAACTCAAGAATTTACTTTAGCTGTTAACCCTGTAAGTCAAAGTGTAACGGCTGGAAGCAGTGCTACTTTTACAATTAACAGCCAAGCCGTTGGTGGATTTAATCAGTCAATTGATTTAGTGGTTACTACTAATCAAACAACTGTTCAAACAAGTTTAGCTGCTGGTAGTATTTTGCCAGGCGGCAACACTACTTTAACTGTAAATACTACATCTAACACTACAGCAGGAGATATAACAATTACTATTACTGGCACTTCAGGACAAATTGTTAAAACTCAAACAGCCATTTTAACAGTTAATAGAGCCAATCAAGTTCCAACCATTATGTCTATTGCTAATCAAACAGTTCAAGCAGGCAATACACAAACAGTTAATGTTTCTGCTAGTGATCCTGATGGCAATACAGGCTTAAGATTAAGTATAGCTTCAACCTTAAGATTTGTTAGCTTACAAGATAATGGCAGTGGAAGTGCAACAATACTAATTGCTCCTAAAGTAACAGATACTCAAGGTGGAACAGTATTAGTAATAGTAACTGATACTGCTGGATTAACAGCACAAACTAGTTTTGATGTTATTGTGGATCCTGCCACAGCGATTAACAATGTAGCATTTGTTAAGCCAAACCTCACTATAACAGGTGTAGGATTTGGCTCAGGTGGAGCAAGAGTTACTATTAATGGACAAGATATTAGCTCAAGAATTACTCAGCAAACTGACAATTCAATTAGCTTAAAAGGTAATAAGAAAAAACTAAGTCTTGTTAAAGGTGCTAACCAAGTAGTTGTTATTAATAGCAATACTGCAACAGCAAGCTTTACTTTTAATTTTTAAGAAAGTAGCAAAATTTTAATAGGAGTAGGTGTTAAATAATAACCTACTCCTAAAACTTAAATACCCGCCCACAATTTTAGTGCTAGGTACATAGTTAATTATAAATAGTTGTAACCTAACTGTTTAAAATCAACTATAAACAGTTAGGAATACAATATGAAAATACTGCTTTATAACCCTGATAATGGCGTAACACGTAACTTTATGCCTCACCTATGGATGTTTCTTCTGCAATCGCTTACTCCCCCAGAACATGAAGTTATATTAGTAGATGGTAATACTCATGCAATGAATGAAGAAGAATTAGTAAGATTTGTCCGTGAAAAAGGAGTTGACCTTGTTGGTATAGGTGCAATGACCAGAATGATTGCTAAAGCTTATCGTATGGCTGACGCGCTTCGTGCAGCAAATATACTTGTGGTTATGGGAGGGCCGCATGTTAGTGAGGTGCCAGATGAAGCTTTAGGAAGAAATGGTGGAGTGCGCCATGCTGATGCAATTGCACTTGGTGAAGCTGATGAAACTTGGCCGCTTATTCTTAGAGATGTTGCTAATGGACAACTTAAGGATATTTACCAGCCTGAAATAGATATAAAAGGTAAAGATAAAAAGCCAAGCCTCCAACCTTATCCAATTATTCCTTGGGACACACTTGATTTAGCTCAATTTAATCTTGTTCCTAAATTTTTCCGACCATTATTAAAGCGTTTAGGCACTGGATGGGGAAATTTTCATGTTGTACCAATTGAAACAGGACGAGGATGTCCTTATGGTTGTGAGTTTTGCACTGTAACAGGGTTTTTTGGCGATTCTATCCGCTTTCGTACCAATGAAAGTGTTGTTGAAGAACTTTTAATGCTTAAAAGGCGTGCAAGGAAAGAAAAAGGACAAATGGCCGTCTTTTTTATAGATGATAATTTAGCTATTAATGTTAAACGTACTAAGTCTTTACTAAGAGATATTATTAGTGCTAATGCACAGCTTCCTTGGGTAGCTCAAATTAGTGCTAATTTACTACGTGATGAAGAGCTAGTAGATCTTATTGCTGAATCTGGTGGTAAGTGGATTTTTATTGGTATGGAATCAATAGATCCAATAAATATGAAAGATGTTAATAAAGGATTTAGTAAACCTTCTGAATATTCTGGTGTGCTTGATAGGCTAGCCCAACGTAATATTTATGCAATTACTTCTTTTATTTTTGGTATGGACAATGACACTTTAGGCGTAGCTGAACGCACATTAGAACAAATTGGTACTTGGCCGCCGGGACTACCTGTTTTTGGACAACTTACCCCATTTCCTGCTACCCCACTTTATGAAAGACTAGCAAAGGCTGGTCGGCTAGCACGTCCTAAACATTGGATGGATTTTGCACCTTTTGAAATGGCACACACACCATTAAAAATGACAATTGCTGAAGCTAGACAAGAAGTTAATCAAGCCTGGCAAGAGTCTTATAGTCCACAACGTAATGCAGCAGCAATTGAGTCTATAAGCCATAAACCTATTGAATACCGTATAGGTCATTTTATTGCACGGCTTTTTTTTAGAGGTATCTATTTTCCACAAATGACTAAAAAAGCTTGGTTAAAACTAATCTTCCAAAATAGACAAATAATTTACGGTTTTATAAAAGAAGGTTTAACCAAATGGAAAAATTCTAGAAAAAACAAATAAGCAATAATGCAAAATAGACAAATATTAGATTAACTAAGTTTTGAGAAAATTTTCTCAAAACTTGGGTAAAAATCAACATTTCTTTTCTGTTAATCAATTGTATTTTTAAGTAAATCAATAAGATAGCAAGAGTTTAAGCTAAAATTTATATTTGGCATAACTATTGCTATTAAGTAAAATAACAATAAAAAATTCCTAATAATTTTAGGAGGGCTTATGTCAGAACCAAAGGCTATTGAAAGTCGCAAAGAAAACCGCCAATCAAGTCATTATCCGCGTTCTTATATCAAAATTAAGGCTCTAAATGATTATCAATATACAGGCGGATTGATTGTTGATAGTAGTATTTCTGGTTTAGGTATTGTTACTTCTTTATCTATTCCTGTTGGGGAAAAAGTTGCTATAAATTTGGATGATGAATATTCGGCCATAGGTGAAGTTATGAGTATAGAGGATGAATGGGGTGATTGGGAATGGTCGGGAATGATGAGAATAGGCATTAAATTAGTTGATAAAAATAACTGGCCTGTATAATAGATTAGTATATATTATTAGTTTATAAATACTTTATATATTTAGTGTAATAAGGAGAAAATGTTATGGCTATGGCAAATACCCAATCTCTTTATCGTAATGAAGACCGTAGTAATTACCGAAGATTTGTTGAAATAAAAGCTTGTGGTGAAGACAAAGATTTTATTGACGGTCTTACAATAGATTTTAGCGAGTCTGGAATGGGGATATTAACCTATATGCCTTTTCCTATAGGAACAGAATTAGAAGTTAGTCTTAAAGATGATCTTTTTATAAAAGGTGAAGTTGTTAATATTGAGCCTTGGCCGAGTTATGATTTAGTGCGCTTAGGAATACGTTTTGTTGAAGAGAAAGAAAATTGTCTAGTCTCCTTTTAGTTTAGATTTTGTTTTTTGCCCTCAATAGCCTAGCCTCGAACCTAGATAAAGCACACAAATGTTTTACCTAGGTTCTTTTTTGTAAAATTTTTAGTAACTTTTAACTAGTTCTTTGGCAGCAAAAAGTATTTTTTCAACTTTTTCTTCTGATGAAGCCTCACAATAAAGCCTTAAAACAGGTTCAGTTCCAGATTGTCTAAGTAGTAGCCAACTTTCATCAGCAAAGATAAGTTTTGTTCCATCTAATGTAGCAACTTGAGCAATTTTTTCTTGAGCAATTTCTAATGGAGGGTCAGACTTCATTTTTTCTACAAAAGCTTGTCCTCTCTCAATTTCTATTGGTAAATCTAGTCGATCATAGGAAAAATAGCCAAATTCCTGCCAAATACTTTTTAGTAACTCACTAGGAGTTTTTCCACTAGCAATAATTGCTTCTGCTAACAAAAGACTATTAAGAATTCCATCACGTTCCGGTATATTGCCTTTAATACCAATTCCACCAGATTCTTCACCACTTATTAAAACATTTCTTGTAAGCATTAACTCTGCCAAATACTTAAAGCCTATAGGAGTTTCATAAATTGGTAAATTAAAATGCTTGGCTATACGTTTTACTAGCACACTTTGAGAAAATGTTACCGCTACTGCTCCAGATAGCTTACGCACTTTAGCTAGATGTAGTAAAAGTATTGCAACAATTTGGTGGGAGTTAATAAACTTTCCTTCTTCATCAACTGCGCCAACTCGGTCAGCATCGCCATCAGTTGCAAGACCTAGTAGGGCGGAAGTTTCTTTAACGGTTTCTGATAAGGCTTGAAGATGATGTGCTAAAGGTTCAGGATTAACACCTCCAAAATAAGCATCCTGGTTAGCTCTAATGGTAGTAACTTGGCATTTTCCACCGTTTAACAAATGCTCTACCCAACGTCCGCCGCTGCCATGCATTGGATCAACTACTATTTTGGCAGTTGAAGCTTTGATTTTTTCTAAATCTACAAGATCGGCTATATGTCGTCCATAATTTATAGATGGTTGGATAGCTTTGACTTTACCTGTTGCAATGGCATCAACAAAAGACATTTGTTTTGGAGGAGTTTGACCTAATCTAGCTTCTATTTGCTGGGTCATTTCTGGAGGTGCTGAGCCTCCAAAAGGTGCTTTAACCTTAAAGCCATTAAATTCTGGAGGGTTATGACTAGCGGTAATTACCACGCCAGCAGCTAAGTTTTGCGCTTTTACTTCAAAAGAAACCATAGGAGTCGGGACGGCTTCATCAAAAAGCAGGACTTGGAAGTCATTTGCTACAAGTTGTGCTGCTACTTGACTTGCAAAGCGGTCAGAAAGAAACCTACGGTCATAACCTACAACTAAAGTTCTATTAGGGAAATTTTCAGAATTTAAGTAATCTGCCAGTGCTTGAGTAACAATTGCTACATTTTGAAATGTAAATTCTTCGGCAATAACTGCACGCCAGCCATCTGTTCCAAATTTAATCATTTTAGATACCACCTATTTGGCTAAAATCTGTTATCACTGTGTTATCTCCTAAAACCGAGCCTTGTTTAATGTTTGCAAATTGTTTGATTAAGCAATTTTGACCAATAATTGAGTTTTCGATTATTGCACTAACTTCTACTTTAGTATTAGCTAGTAGTACAGAGTTTTTAATAGTTGCTCCATCTTCAATTAAGCAGTTTTCACCAATTACAGAATTGATAATTTTAGCTCCAACTCCAACTTTTACATTTTTAGCTAGTAGAGAAAGAGCATCTATTTCAGCAGAAGGAAAATAGGTTTGGTTGCGTGTTGGACGGTAGGCTAGCCGATTAGCTATCACATCCAAATTAGCTTGCAAGTAACGGGCATTAGTTCCAATATCCAGCCAATATTCTTTGCTAATTACAGAATAAAAAGGCTCATTTTCAGCTTTTAACTTTGGAAATAATTGATATTCAAAGGAATGTTCTACATCGGGCGGGATATATTGTAGAACTTTAGGTTCTAATACGTACATACCAGCATTAATTGTGTTACAAGTAATTTCATTAGCTTTAGGTTTTTCTAAAAATCTTAGGACTTGACCATCGCTAGCGGTTTCAACTAGCCCATAAGCAGAAGGGTTTTCAACAGGCACTAAAATAATGGTTGCTGTTGCTTGACGCTGTTTATGTAATGCTACGGCAGCAGCTATATCAATATTAGTAAGAATATCTCCATTAAATACTATAGTTGTAGTATTTATATATTTTTCTGTAAATTTATAAGCTCCGGCTGTTCCTAGGGGTTGAGGTTCAACTAGATAGCGAATTTTAAGCCCTAATTTTTCACCATCTCCAAAGACAGCCATAATTTTTTCTGATTTGTAGGATAGAGCTAAAATTACTTCTGTTACACCAGCTTTTTTTAATATTTCTAGTTGATAATAAAGAAATGGCTGATCAGCAATTGTAGTAATAGGTTTAGGAGTAGAAAGAGTCAATGGACGAAGACGAGTTCCTTTTCCTCCAGCTAAAATAACGGCTTGCATAATTAAAACCTTCTTAATAAAAATTTAAGACAAATAAAATTAATCTAGGAATGTAGACTGCTTTTCTTCTTGCAATGTGTTTAAAAAATTTTCCCTTTAAATTTTTATTTTAGTAAAAAATTAAAGGCCACATTCTAGCATAAAAGTTAAGTTGCAAAACCATTCTAAACAGTAGCGTTTTCTTGTCTTTTTATCTTTGTGAGGTAATATCTAAAGCTAATTGCGATAAATTCATTTTAGGAAACTTTTATGACAGAAAACTTACAATCACACAATATTGATATTATTAGAACAGCTAGATATTCTACGTTAGGTCAAGTATCGGAAAACTTAAAGGAAATTTGGTTTGTATGTCATGGGCAAGGACAGCTTGCGGCTTATTTTATAAAACCATTTGGAATTATTGCTAATGAAAGTAGGCTAATTGTTGCACCTGAAGCACTTTCTAGGTTTTACTTAGATGGTTTAGGTGGTAAAATTGGAGCTTGTTGGATGACTAGAGAAGATAGGTTGAATGAAATTGATAACTATGTAAACTACTTGGATAAACTTTATGATCAAGTTCTGTCAACTGTTTCAAAATCTGATGTAAAAGTAAATGTTTTAGGTTTTTCTCAAGGAGTGGCTACGGTTTGTCGCTGGATAGGTCTAGGTAAAGCAAAACAAATAGAAAAATTAATTCTTTGGGGAGGTTTAACCCCACCAGACCTAGATTTAACTGCTACTTATGAAATATTTTCTCACTTAAAAATATTTGTAGTAGTAGGCAATCAAGATCAATTTGCTGATGCTAGTGTTATTACTCATGAAGAAGAGCGATTAAAATCACATAATTTGCCTTATCAACTAATTACTTTTGATGGTGGACATCAGCTTAATAAAGAAGTAATTGAAAAATTGGCAGAAAGTTAGCAGAAAATTAAGTAATTTTAAGGAAGAAGTTTATGAAATCTGGCCCCATTGCAGTTGAAATTGCTGCTTGTACAGATGTTGGACTAGTACGTAAAAACAATGAAGATTATTTTTTAGTAGTTGATCTATCTACGGGTAAAGCTTTAGGGGATATTTATAAAGGTGACAAGACTACTAATAACTTATCAATGTTGCTAGTTGTTTCTGATGGAATGGGAGGACAACTAGCGGGAGAAGTAGCTAGCCAAATGGCAGTAACTAGTTTATGGGAAAATATGCTTAAACTTAGCAATGTTCCTGCTTATGATAGGCTAGTTCAAGCAGTAGAGGAAACCAATAGTCTTGTTTTTCGTGAGAGTAGAAGACCAGAATATAAAGGTATGGGAGCAACACTTACTGCCGCATTGGTTGAAGGTGATAAGGCTTATATTGCTGAAGTTGGAGATAGTCGAGCTTATTTAGTGCGGGATGGTCGTATTAAGCAAATTACTACAGATCAATCATTAATAGAAGTATTAGTTTCACGTGGTTTAGTTACACCAGCCGATGCAGAAAAATCGACTAACCGAGGCATATTGCTCCAAGCTATAGGAGTTAAACAAGAAATTCAAGTGGCTGTAACTTCTTTACCATTACAGAGTAATGATTATTTACTAATTTGTAGCGATGGACTATCCAATAAAATTAAAGCTCAAGAAATGATGAAATTTATCAGTCAAAGAGGGGCTACTCAGCCTGCTTGTCAAGATATGATTGTGGCTGCTCGTCATAGAGGTGGAGAAGATAATATCACAGCCCTGTTAGCTAAATTTAATGGCTCAGGGCTGCCAACAAAAGTTTCTAATGGTAAAATTACTACCACTCTGCAAGCACTTTCTACTTTTGATCCTGATCGTCCCAAAGTTTCAAAGCGGAAAACCCAAAGACTTTCTTCTTTAAGTAGTAATGATAAAGCAGTTAGTTTTTCTTCTACAGTAGGAGGCTTAAATAGCCAAAATCGGGATTTAAGCTCTTATCCAGAAAAAGATAATTTAGTTGCAGAATTTGAGCGTCTTACATTTCATTTAGATAAAGCTAAAGAGTCCTTAAGGGTAGAAATGGAAGGCTTACGTAATGCTGCTGAGTGGTTGCAAAAAGGTGGATCTATTAACCGTCAACTACCAGAAATATTTACTAAAATGCGTAGTGCTGAATCTACCTTAGAACATACTCGCACTGTAGTAGCAGAAGCTAAGGAATTATTTAAGAAAAAATAATACATTTAGCAAAATAATTAGCAAAGTTAGTGTAAGGAAATTTTTTTTGAGGCAATAATGTGTCAAAAGTAGACTTTAAACCTAATCGTTATTTTGTAGACTTACTGGTTAAATCAGGTTTTACACGTAAAGAAGCACATAAGATTTTTAATAGCTTATTTACAAACATTATAGAAACTTTGCTAGCAAATAATACTGCTCAAATAAGAGGTTTTGGTACATTCCAACTTTATTCAAAATCTAACAACCGGCAAATTTTAGCAACAAATGATAAGCAAGCAGAAAGATTTGTTAAGTTTTATCCTACTAACTCGCTTAAATCATTTATTGAGCAGATAGCAACTAATCTAGCAGTACAAGAAAAATTACCTAGTCTTAATAAAGTAAACTCTGAGAAAAATTTTGCACAAATTCAACAAACAAATGATTTAAATGAAGATAAAACCATTGATGAAGCTTTTATAGAAGAAAAGGATACATTAGGAGATGTTGAATTAACTGAAGAGCAAAGATGGGTAGAATTTGATCTACATTATAATGTTGGTATTGCTTATAAAGAAATGATGCTTTATGAAATGGCTATAGAAGAATTACTAGTAGCTATTGGCTTAATAGAAAATCACTTATCCAGTAAAGAACAAAAAAGCAAATTAGTGCAATCTTGTGAAATAATTAGTTTATGTTATGTTGGGCAAAGTGCTTATGAAAAGGCAGAAAAATGGCTTTTAAGGGGTTTAGATTTAATTGATTATGAAGCTAATGAATATAAAGCTTTGCGCTATGACTTAGCTTTACTTTATGAAGCAACAGGAAGAATAGAAGAGGCAACAGAAGCTTTTTTTGACGTTTATGCAATAGATATTAATTTTCGCCGAATAGCACAAAAGTTAAAAACTTTACAAAGCCGTTATATAAAAAAGTATCGTGATGAGCGACGAGATCAGCTAATTCCAGTGCTAGTACGTGGTCGGAGCATTTCAGGCGAAAGATTTGAGGAAGATACTTTAATAGTTAATGTTTCACGTCGGGGAGCAGCAATAAAAAGCTCTTATCCCCTTCAACCAAATACCTTTTTAGAACTACATTTTCCAAATGTGGTAGCTGTAAAAATAGCTAAAATTGTTTGGTGTACTGCTGCAAGTAACTCTATAGGTGGATTTCAAGCAGGTATTTTAGTTTATCATGATAAGCCGAAGTAATTATTTTTAGGTTTTAGTATTTAAGAAGGATTAAGTTTAAAGATTAAATTGGATTTAGAAGAGAGAAGATTAGGTAGTTTTTGAGTACGCCCATGTGGATTCGAACCACAGACCTACGGCTTAGAAGGCCGTTGCTCTATCCTACTGAGCTATGGGCGCAAGGACAGGAAATCGGGGAGAGTGGATTCGAACCACCGGTCTCTTGGTCCCAAACCAAGCGCGTTACCAGACTACGCCACTCCCCGTAAAATTAAAATGATTAAAATAACTTGCTGTGTGAAAGTGTGTACTCTACTAAAATCCCTTTGTTACTGTCAAGCAGACTAAGCAAAAATTTGCGGAAAATCTGCAAATGCCATATCTGACAGCTATAGTCAAATATGGCATTTAGTTATTGCCAAGCTTGTCAGAAGTAGAGTTTTAATTTAAGAAAATAGCTATGAAACTTTCTACTTCAAAGGGCTAATTAATACTAACTACAAGTATTTATCTAAATAACTAGTAGATTAAGTTATAACCTACTTAAAAGGTATATTATTTGCTATCAGCAAAATAATCCAAAAATTCGTTTTAGGAGAAAGTTATGATAGCTACAAGTCTTAATTCTTATAGAGACACAAATATTTACCCAATAAATAATGCAAATATAAACTTAGATAAAAGCCAAGATAAAAATATTGATGAAAGTATAAAAGTTGATATGCCGCCCCCACCAATTTCATTAATTTCTGATTATCAAAATTCAGGAGACTTTATTGCTTATAAAATTTCCCAACAATTAAATAACTCACCTGTGATTAGCCTTCAACTTAATTTATCAGGCTATGGAATAGGTGGTTAAAAACTAAAATTAATTAAGAAACTAAAAAAGCAGCTATAAATTTGTAGCTGCTTTTTTAGTTTTAGGAACAAGCTATTTAATTAATCTTTTTCAGGAGATCGTTTATTAAGAGCTTCAATAAATAAGTTAGTGTCTTCTGGATATTCAACTAAATTACTAATTAACACATCTTTTGCAGCTATTTTCTTTCCATATAAGCCTAAATTAGCCTCTTGGTCTGGTTTTAGGGAAGAGCCTTTAAGAGAAATTCCAGCAAAAACTCCTTGAGTACGTGAATAAGCTAGGATTTCTGCTTTTAATGCAGCATCGGTTTCCGCACTACTAGCACGGCCAACCGGCCCAGCAGCAACAGAAGCATCTGCACCTAAAGTAAATTTATCTTTTAGCAATGAATTAATACCTTTGTCATTCATAATGACTAATACTAAATCAATTGATTGTCCGCCAATTTGTAGACCAAAACTTCCACCTTTAAGGGAGAAAAATAGCGGCGCGCTCCAACCATCTGGAGATCTACGACAGCTTGCTAGCCCCTTTCCATATTGACCACCAAAGACAAAAGCTCCTTTTTTTACTGATGGAATTACCATAATACATTCAGATTTACCTAAAATGTCTTTTGGAACGCTTTTATCTGGAGTGTCTAGTAATTGGTTTAAGACATCTATCGCGCTTGAAATTCTTTCTTTTTCTGCTTGGCTAATTTTGGCAGAAGTTGAAATAACAAAAGAAAAAACAAAAACAAGCAAAACTAAAAATCGAGTAAAGAAAAGACGGTTTTTCATAAATTTATGATAATTATTTTTAGAAATGTCTAAAAATAATGCTTACTCCTTTTGCCTATAAAAATAGCTTATAGTAATTAACTTGATGTTTTATACATAAACAGAGTTAATTACTATCAAAATTTGAATCTGTTAAGTCTGATTCAAAATCTTCTGTTTGATGATTGGAAATGTTTTTAGAGCTAATAATTTTTTCTATAGCTGATTTTATGGAGTCAGCAAGAAAAGGGTCTGATATATCAGAGAGTTTCTTTTCTAGAGGCTTAATTGCAGATTCATCTCCTATTTCTTCTAAAGCTTGAATTGCACTATAAAAAACTGTCTCATCAGAGTCTGATAACGTATTGATCAGTAGTTGTGTTATTTTTGGAGTTTTAATTCTAGATAAAGCTTTAATAGCTACATTTCTAATTGTTGGATCTGGATCTGTTAGGTAAGTAGTAAGAAGGTCTAAAACGGCTTCTTGACCAACTTGGCCTAAAGCTTGGATAGCAAAGTATTTAACATTTACATCAGAATCATTTAAGGCAAAAATTAAAGGGTTAATAGCTAAATTTGTACCTATGTTTCCAATTGCTTGGACTGCTTTTTGACGTAAATCAGGCGATTCATCAGTTAAAAGATTGCTAAGAGGCTTAATAGCTTGTGGAGCAGCTAGAATTTCTAGAGCATGAATAGCAAACCATTGGACTTCTATGTCTTTGTCTGTTAGGGCCTTAAATAATGCAGAAATAGCTGTTTTGCTGCTAATATGGCCTAGGGCCCAGGCTGACAGCCTACGTTTAGCTACATTTGAATCAGCTAGTAAATTAATTAGTAAGTCTATAGTTTCTTCGCTTGGAATTTGAGCTAAAGCTAAAATAATTTGTTCTTTGATTTGGTTTAAGGTTTCGTTTTCTTCTGTATCAGCAATGCTTTCTAAAATATTAAATAAGGGTCTTACTGCTTGTGGATTAGCTATTTTTCCTAAAGCTTCTATTACACTAATATAAATTTCTATATTTGAATCCCTTAAGCAATGTAATAGAGTATCAACCGCTTCTATAGCTTTTATTTCCCCCAACCAATAAGCAGCTAGATTACGATAGGGTGAGTTAGGATCTTGCAACAGGTAAATTAAATTTTTTACAAGTAGCTCACGAGAAATACTAGATAAAGTTACTAAAGCTGTACGTCCAAGTAAGTTTTCTGGATCTCGTTCTAAATCTTCTAAAAGAATAATTTTAAGTAAAGGCTCAAATGCTTCAAAACTACCAATTTGTTCTAATGCAATACAGGTTTGTATTTGAACAAAAAGATCTTCGTCTGATAATAAAGAAAGTAAATTTTCAGCAAGATTTTCTTCTGTAATTTCTGCTATTTCTCCTAAAATGCGTGCAACCGCAGCACGGGTTGAAGGGTTTTCATTTTTAAGTAGTTCAATTAGTGGGGCTATACTATCAGGATCTCTAAGTTCAATTATTTGTTCAATAGCATTTTCTCTAACATCTATATCATCATCTGAAAGTTCTGTTAGTAGGCTATTGAGCATTTTTAATAATTCCCAGATTCATCATTTAAGCTAATTTGACCAGTTGATTCTAATAGGTTAATAATACGATAGGTTTTAGCATTACAGCTAGGAGAGCGAGCTAAAAGCTGTGCTAAATTCATTTCAGGTTGTTGGACTAAATGCCAAATAGTTTCTGCTAAGATTGAGTTGGTTTTATCTTGCCAATTTAGCCTATTTGAATAGATTTCAAAACTAGCAAGTAAGTCAGGAAATATTTCCTTATATTCTTGTAACTCATGCTTTAATGACATTGCTTCATTCCAAAGATCTTCGCCAGTTTCAATAACAGGTTCAAGATTTCTTAGTTCATCTAAATAAAGAGCAGGTCTAAAAATATAGCTTCCTTCAACAGGCATTTGGAAAAGTTGGAAAAAAGCTTCTTTACCAACACGAACACCAAGTTTAGTAGAAACAACATTTCCTTGTTCAAAATAAAGGCTACAAAAAGGTGGGGGAGGTAGGTCAGTAGTCTTATTTTTAGCTATTTCGTGGGCTGCTCCTTTATTAGTATAAACTAGTAGAGAGCCTGTAAGTTGAAGTCCAATCAAGGTATGTATCACAGAAGCTAAGTCACATTCTGGAAAATACCCATGTAAAAATTCTTGATCAACAGCAATAAATTCTGATGAAGAAACAATATTTGACTTAGGTGTTTCTGATTGAGGAAGAGTTACTACAGAAAGAGGTTCTGTTTCGCTATTAGGATTACTTGTTTTAATACGTGGTTCAGGTCGATTACGCCCAGCAGAATAATCTAAAGAATAACCAGAAGGATCAAGACTCAGTAACACGGCTGCTTCTAAATCCTGATCAGTTGCAGAGCTAAAAGCATTTCTAAAGTCTTGGTCTGTAATGGTTTGTACAACTGCCGATAGTTCTCTAGCAAAAGTAGTGATATCTTTTGGTCGTCTATCAGGATCTTTTTCTAAAGCATGCATTACAACCGCATTAATAAGAGGTGGGATATCAGGGCAGATTTCATTAATTGGTTGAGGCATTTCTGTTACTTGTTTATAAATTACAGCGATAGAATTAGGCCCTTCAAAAGGTAACTTACCAGTAAGAATACGATACAGTATAATACCGACAGAATAAATATCAGATCTTGGATCAACTGCTCTAGCTGTACATTGTTCAGGAGAAATATAATGAGGTGTGCCAATTACAGAACCCATACCAGTAAGATCGCTAGCACTCATTCCATCTAAAACTTGAATAAGTTTAGCAATACCAAAATCTACAACTTTAACAATTTCTTGCCCATCTTCTTTGTGGATAAAGATATTATCTGGTTTTAAGTCTCGGTGGACTATACCTCGTTTATGGGCAACATTAAGAACGGCACAAATTTGTTGAATAACATTATTAGCTTCTATAACACTAAATCGGCCTTTTTCCTTAAGTCGTTCTGAAAGAGAACAACCAATCAAAAACTCCATTACTACATAAACAAGTTCATCAGAAGTTATACCAAAATCCATAACAGCTATAGCATTTGGATGGCGAATTTTCATTGCTGCATAAGCTTCACGACGAAATCGCTCTACAGCAGTAGGATTATTTACTAGGTCACGACGCATTAATTTTACAGCTACAGGAGCTTGTAGTTGCAAGTGAGTAGCTTTATAGATAGTGCCAGTAGTTCCTTCACCAATTTTTTCATCAATTTGATATTTACTATCAATTTGAAAACTAACAAAATCTGTTTGTGAGGCATTAGCCAGCGCGCTGCCATCATAGGGACAAAAACTCTTCTCTGAGGGAAAAGCTTTTTTGCATTTAGGGCATTGCATTAACATAAGGTTTTCTACTGGTCGTTACAGAAAATTTTAGAATTAAAATTACAAAAACTTATTACAAAAAATGTTTGGTGGGTAGCAAAACCCCAAAATAGCTATTTATAAGGCAACTAAAATAATAACATTTGGCTATTAGCTTTACTTAAAACTTAGCGTGTTATCATATGAATAATTTCTTGTATTAAGCTACGTTGCTCTTTTATTTTGGCACGTGCGCGCCAAAGGGGCTTATCGCTTAAATGACTAATATGGTCTCTCCAACTATCAATAAATACTTCTGCACCAGGATTTTTCCTTTTGTGATCTTCTGCTGCACGTTCTACTTCGCTACGGTCTTCAGATTGTAAAATTAAAGTGAAGTATGGTTTTGCTTGTCCTAACATTTTGTTCCTTGTTTTGTTTAGGTGTAAAGTAATTAAAGTGATGATAAGGAGCATTTAACATATCTAGCATCTTTTCTCAAGGAATAAAAACGGAAAAGCTTTTTAGTAAAGCTAGATATTTTCTATTTGTCCTTATTTTATTTGTGAAACAGTTTTTAGAAAATCAATAGTAGTTTCACTATCCCATCTAGCAGCACCTAAATGATCAAAAACTATCTTACCATTAGCTGCAATTATAATCGTTCTAGGTATTGCATCACCTCTATATATTTGGGGCAGATTCTCTACAGTATAAACAGGTAAGGAAAATTTCCTTTTTTGAATAAATTGGTTAACTGTTTCTTGGTCTTCATCTGAGACTAAAGCAAAGACAATACCATCGTTTTTGGTTTTTTCGTAGAGGTTTTCTAGGCTAGGCATTTCTGCTATGCAAGGGCCACACCAAGTAGCCCACATATTAAGCACTAATACTTTATTTTTCCAATCTGCTGCATTAACAGTTTTTCCACTTAAGTCTTTTACTGACCAATTATATTCTGCATCCGCAGTATTAGTAATGGACTCAGGAAATCTTGGTGATGGAAGATTGGCAGAAGCCTTTTTTACTTCTGTTTCGTTGGGTGGAGGGGGACTCCCTGTTTTTATTGATACACTTTCACAAGCAGTTAGAGAAAATAAAAAGATAAAAAGTAATGAAAAAACCAGTCGATGATAGGATTTTTGCATTTTTATACATCCATTAAATTAATAGGTTAAGGGCTAATTATTTTCTTAAAGCAAACTAGCATTATGATTTTAAGTTTTCTTTTCTACAACATTACGATGCGAAAAAAATGCTGTTGCTTGTGTTAAAACAAAACCTAGGGCAAAAGTAATAGGTAAAGTAGCTATTTTTATAAAAGAGCCACTAGGACGAGTTAATTGGTTTTCACCTACAAGGAATTTTAGATGATCTTGGTCATAAGTCATAGAAAAATATATTGATAAAGCCCAAATAGCTCCCAGGCAAATAGAAATTGGTATAGATAAAACTAAAGTCTGTTTATATTGGTAAAGTAATTTTCCTATTAATTTTCCTAACAAAAGACAAAGTATAGGACTAAGAATCCAGGCTAAAAAGCTAGTCTTAAAAAACCATGGAATAGGTGCTTGTACGGTTAATGCAATGGAATTTGATGGAGGTGTTAGCCAAGTAGCAGTTAGTTTTCCATCTTCATTATTTAATTTATTGTTGCTAGCAAATTGCCAACCTTTAGGAATATAAATAGTTGCGTCTAAAGACTTAAACCCTACCCAATCTCTAGTTTGCGTTAAGCTATAAACAAGTTGCCAAGGAATAGTTGCATCTCCTTGTAAATATGTAGTAGGTTGTGCTAGGTAACAAACCTTAATTTTATGTGTACCTGTAGGTATAGATAAATTAAAACGAATACTTCCACTTTTGAGTTGAGGCCGATAAGCAACTAGCCAATTACCATCAATAGATGGAGTATTATTTGGGATTCCCCAATTAATAGGGAGATCTTTTTCTGTTGGATCAAAAGAAAAATCTGTAATAGCTTGATCATTTAACCAAACACCAGTATTGCTACTAGCAAAACTCATTGCATCAGCAAAAAAAGTTAGACTAATTGTTTGTTCTTCTTTGTCATTACGAACTTGATAAATAGTTTCAACCGTAACTAAGCGCGGGGAATATTCGCTAGTAAATTCTAGTAGTTGGTTTCTATGGAAATTGGTTAAGCCTCGCAAATCTAAGGTTAAGCTTTCTTTTTCAATAACAACAGAGCTTAGATCTGCTACTGGCTCACCAATAGGATTTCCAGAAAGAAAAGGGTTAAAGATTCTTATTTCATTTGCGCTATTTACGCTATAAGTATTGGCAAAAAAGACAACTAAAAATATAAAGACAAATAGACTCTTAAACATAAGTTTAAGCATAAAAGTAGTTCCTTGATTAATAAAAATTAGCTTAATTATGATAGAGAAGCGTTTTTCTATAAATGTGTGATTCCTGCTTCTACTAGTTCCTCTAGAGCAGCAATTAGCTGGGAAAAGCTCTTAAAATGTATTTTATAATCTATAATATTGTCGGCTCTAAGCTGTAAGTTAATGGCTTTTAATAAAAGGCTTTCTAACATTGGATGTATATCTTTTTGATAAGTAGAAGGGCGTTTAATGTGCAAAAATGCAGACTTAAAATATTGTCCAACTAGTTCAGAACTATAAACCCAGTCAAAAAGATTTTCTCCAATATATGTTAAATCTATAAATTCTGAAGAACCTCTTTGCACTACAAGCGGATGTTGTTGGCAAGCTATTTCCCATAAAATTAACCCAAAAGCAAACAGGTCATCAGATTCTAACATTGGGTAATATGCGGGAGTAGTAATCATGGTTTGAGGATTTCGTTTTTCTTTACTTCCAAAATAACCAGGGTCAATTAATTTAACTGAACTACTAGTCACTAAAATGTTTTCAGGCTTTAAATCTCCATGATATTGAAAATTAGGGTTTTGTGAGAGCCTATCTAAGGCAACAGCCAATTCTATCATTACACGAATAGAAATTGTGCGAGTTTTCATTATCTCCCTTAGTGTTTTACCTACGATATAATTCATTTGGTAATAACATATATTTTGTCGGGAATACAACCTATCTACTTTTACTAAAGCAGGGTCACTAGTTTTTTGTAACTTTTCTGCTTGAAAAGAAAGAAACTGTTCTATATCTGGGATTTTACTGCCAACGCAACCAATCGTAATGTTTATTTCTTGGGTTCTAATACTGGAATGATCTGGTAAGCTTACTAGTTCACGAGGTTTAGCAATCTTAAAAGCTTTTTGTGTAAGGTTATTTAATTCAACCCCACGATGAACCCAAGAAAAATTTCCTTCTCCAAGTAAATCTGTTAACAAATACTTATCTACTGATAAATAATTAGAGGTAATCCTAGAGCTATTAATTAATAGTTCTTCTGTAAGCTCTGTTGTAATCAAATTTTGGAAACATTCTTTTAAGGCATTAATAAAATCATTGGCTGTTTGATAGCGTTGGGTTAGATCTGAGGAAAGAGCTTTCTTAAAAACTGTATTTAATGTTGTTGGCAAAGCCTGATTAAATATTTCTACATTAGGAATATTACAATTAAATTTTTTTCTTAGTAGTATTGCTATAGACTCACAATTTTCAAATGGGTGATGTCCTGTTAAACAAAGATATGCTATTTCTACTAGCGCATATATATCAGAACTAGGAAGTAACAAACCATTTTGTATTTGTTCTATTGCTAAATATAAAGGGTTGCCAACAATTCTATCTTTTCCACCAGGGTTTTCACCAAAAAAACTAGTTAAAAAAACTTGATCATCTGGAGAAATAAGTACTTTTTGGGGAGAAAGATTTCCATGTAGAACTTGGTTTTTATGGGCATAATCTAGAACATCAGCTATTTGTTTAAGTATTAATAATAGATATGTTGGAGAAAAAGTTTTCTTTCTTAAAATATATTCAAATAGAGTTATTCCATGTATATATTGAAAAGCACTAAAATAATATTCCGTAGTATTACCAGTCTGGTATAGTTTAGGTATATTTAGATGATTTAATTTTGTATGTAGTTTTGCTTTTTTAAGAAAATTTTCTATGTGTTCAGCAAGAGATGATTCTATTGCAAGAGTTTTTAAAAAAACTATTCGGTTCCCTAAATTAATCTGTTCAGCTAAGTAATTAGTATGAGGTGTTGTTTCACCAAGCTTTTTATTTAGTTGGTAATTATCTATTATGTTTGGGTTTAGGCTGACAAGATTAGTTTTAGTAACAGCTTTGTTTAATGCTCCTGTTATTTTAGGCATTAAGGGTTTAGTAATAGGTTTACTATTAAATTCAATATTGCTACTAGAAGACAAGGAATTTAGCAATGATAGAATTTCAATAATGCTAGTTGCAACAATAGAATTTTTGTTGTTTTCATACACATTAGAAACTTTATTTAGTTCCTCATTAGTTAAAGTTATAAGAGTTTTGTTGTTTTGAATTTTTAGAATAAATTTATCTTGACTGTTAAGTTGTAATGGTGGTTCTAAAATTATGTAATACCAAAAGTTAAAGGAAAAAATAGATTCTACTAGTAAAGTGGAAAGATCTAATGTTTTAGAAATACTATTATCTTGGTTTTGTTGAGTTGAAAAACTTAAATGTAAGTAAAGCCTATTAGAGATACGCCAACGTCTGCTTATAGTCAACTGTTGATGGGGTTCTGCTACTTTAAATGAGTCTTGAAAATTATCATTTTTATCCAAGATTTTTATAGGAATTAAGTTAGTAAATTTTGTTTTAGCTAAAGAAGAGTTTTCTAAAGCAAATTCCCCTGAACTAGTAAAACTTGGTTGATTAACAGATAAATAATTAAGTAAAAAATCTACTTCTTGTACAGAAATAGTTCCTAAAGGTCTAAAGTTGTTACCTTTAGAATCTCCTTCTAGTCTATCAATAAAAGCATTAGCGATTTCTTGAAATTCTTGGTCGTTAGTCAAACTAAAAATAGAATTTCCTTCTAATCTAACTAAAAAAGCTTGCCATTTTTCTCCTGCAATCAAAGTTCTTTCAGCTTGTAAAATTAAATAATGTCTATCTTTTAAGCCTAAGTATTCTTTTATAAAAAAATCTTCGTTGCTTGTAGGGTCTGAAGGTATTGGCAAGGAAATAGACAAGTTTTCTGGTAAAGGACGCTGCCATTTACGAATAGAAATAGATTTTCCAGCAGAAATTATGTCCCATCTAACCTTAAAAGCTCTACTAATAGAACGTTCCTTAATGCAGTCTGTGTAATATTCAATTGAATATTTATCATTAATTTGACCTAAAAAGGATGTGATTTCTGAAGTGGAAATAGTAGGATAGTAGTCTACTTGACTTCTCAAGATACTAGTTAATTTACTTAATTCTGTTGTTCCAATTATAGAAACTAAATGAGAATTATTTAATTTTACAATATATTGAGTAAAGCTCTCATCATCTAAGTCAAAAGGGGTTTCTTCTAAAATCAAATAAGTAGTAGTGCCAATTTGACCAAGCCACATAATTTCTAAATCTGGCCGATGTTGATAAAACATTTGTACAGAGCTAAAAGAAATATTTGGCGAGTATTTTTCATAAACTCGATATTCTGGTGGTTGAAGACGTAGAAAAACCCTTTTAGGTAGTTGTCTAGTGTAATTATCTATAGATTCAACTTGCCAACAACGGACAATTTTAACTGTTTCACCTGTCGCGCCTAATTCAGCAGGAAAAAAAGGTAATCCTGCAACTAAGGTTCGTTGATGTGCTGGAAATTGTCGATGTGGAAATATAAAGGGGTTTGGATTAATGGGCATCTAAGCTTTTCCTACTTTGTGAACTAATAACTTACTGCAAAGAAAAATTTCATTTTAAGCTTTTTAGTAAAAGTAAACAAAGATAAATAGAAATTGCTCTTATCCAGATATCGTTGCAAAATATAGCTATCTAAAACATAGTTATCAAAAATTAGTAATATGGGAATTGCTATGTCTAAATATGATCCTGAAAGTGATGAAGCAGTATTAACCAAAAACGATAAAAAAGAAAAGCTTGATGAACCTCCTAAATATAAGGTCTTGCTTCATAATGATGATTTTACTACACAGGATTTTGTAGTTTTTGTCCTACAAAAAATCTTTAATCATCCTTTAGAAGAAGCAATTCATCGGATGTATCAAGTACATTTTCAAGGTCTTACAATTGGCGGAGTTTATCCCTATGAAATTGCAGAAACAAAAGCTAATAAAGTAATTAGATTGGCTCGTGAAAGGGATTTTCCTTTTATGTGTAGTCTGGAGAAAGAATAATATGTCTAAATATGATCCAGATGAAGCAACAATTACAAAAAGTAAACAGCAAGTAACAGAACCTCCAAAGTATAAAATAATTTTACATAATGATGATTTTACTCCAATGGATTTTGTTACTTTGGTATTAGAAAAAGTTTTTCGATATTCTTATCGTCAAGCTGAAAGTTTGATGCTAAAAGTTCATTACTCAGGTAGTGGAGTAGTGGGAATTTACCCTTATGAAATTGCAGAATTAAAGCTAGTAAAAGCTACTAGCATGGCACAAAAAGAAGGTTATCCTTTAATGCTAACTTTAGAACAAGAGTTATAGTAGAACTTCTGAGGAATAAATAAATTTATGTTGACTAAAGATTTACAAATCACGTTGCAATATGCTTTAAGCCTAACTATAAGTAGACGGCATGAGTCTTTAACATTAGAACATTTACTACTAGCTTTGCTCGCAGATAAATTAGCTAGCGATATCTTAAGAAAATGTGGGGCAGATCTAAAATTTTTGGAAAAAGAATTAGAAAAATTCTTAGAAGAGAATTTTGACCCTATTTCAGAAAAAGAATACCATTCCCCAGAACAAACGCCTTCTTTTAACCGAGTGCTAGAATATGCTATTCGTCAGGCTCAAGGGGCAGGCAAATATGAAATAGACGCTGGTAATGTCCTTGCAGCACTCTATCAGGAAAGCCATTCACATGCAGTATATTTATTAAAAAAACAAGGTGTTACCAAGCTAGATATCTTAAACTATATTTCTCATGGCGTTGGTAAAGTTGAACAAGATTATGAGCCAGTTAGGGTTAATGAAGAAAATGATGAAGAAGAACATAACCCAGCCCTAGAAAAAGCTTTAGAGTCTTTTACTAGTAATCTAGTAGCAAAAGCAGCTAAAGGAATGATAGATCCATTAATTGGACGAGATGCAGAATTAACACGCACTATCCAAGTGCTTTGTCGTAGACGTAAAAATAACCCTGTTTATGTTGGAGATCCTGGAGTTGGTAAAACTGCTTTAGCTGAAGGATTAGCTAGAAAAATTTATTTAGGAGAAGTCCCAAGCATACTTAAAACAGCCGAAGTTTATCAACTAGACATGGGAGCATTACTAGCAGGAACAAAATTCCGAGGACAATTTGAGGAAAGATTAAAAGCTGTTATTAATTCATTAAAAAAACGTCCTGGAGCAATATTAGTAATTGATGAAATCCATACAATTGTTGGGGCCGGCTCGGTTAGTGGTGGAACAATGGATGCGTCCAATATTCTTAAACCTGTACTAGGATCAGGTGAAATTCGGTGTATCGGGTCAACTACTTATTCTGAATATAAAGCTTCTTTTGAACGAGATAGAGCTTTAGCAAGAAGATTTCAAAAAATTGAAATTGGTGAACCTACCTTAAGTGAAACAATAGAAATTCTAAAAGGCTTAAAAAGCTATTATGAAAACCATCATGAAGTTAGCTATACGGATGAAGCAATAAAGGCTGCTGTAGAGCTTTCTGCTAAATATATTAATGACCGTTGTTTACCAGATAAAGCAATTGATGTTATAGATGAAGCAGGTGCAGCAGTAAAGCTACTAGAAATAGATAAACGACCTAAATCTATTGATACTGACCAAATAGAATTAGTTGTTGCTCGTATGGCAAAGATTCCACCTAAAACAGTTTCTATATCTGATAAAGAGCGACTACAAAGCTTAGAGAAAGACTTAAAAGGGGTAATTTTTGGTCAAGATCCAGCAATTGCTCAAGTAGCAAGGTCAATTAAGCTATCACGTGCTGGGCTTGGCAATCCTGATAAACCTATAGGATCATTTCTTTTTGCTGGCCCAACAGGAGTAGGAAAAACCGAACTAGCTAAACAACTTGCTTTGGCTCTAGGAGTTGAGTTTTTAAGATTTGATATGAGCGAATATATGGAGAAACATACTGTTTCCCGTTTAATTGGCGCACCTCCCGGTTATGTTGGATTTGATCAAGGTGGACTTTTAACAGATGCAGTTAACAAAACTCCTTATTCAGTCCTGGTTTTAGATGAAATTGAGAAAGCTCACCCAGATTTATTTAATATCTTACTTCAAGTAATGGATCATGCTAGTTTGACTGATAACAACGGCAAAAAAGCAGACTTTCGGAATGTAATTTTAATTATGACTACTAATGCTGGAGCTAGAGAGATAAATAAAGAAACTATAGGATTTAATGAGGGTTTTCCTGTTAATCAAAGTAAACAGGCTATAGAAAAAACTTTTAGCCCAGAATTTCGCAACCGCCTTGATGCAACAATTATTTTTAGTTCACTAACAGCAGAAATAATTAAACAGGTAGTTGAAAAATTTATTAATGAGCTTAGAAGTCAATTAGTCGAGAAAAATGTTAGCTTAGAATTAACTGCAACAGCAAAAGAATGGTTTGCTAAACATGGATTTGATCGCCTTTATGGAGCGCGGCCAATGGCGCGTTTAATACAATCTCAAGTTAAAGAACAACTAGCAGAAGAACTTTTATTTGGTTGTTTACAAAATGGAGGAAGTGCAGTAATAGATGTTGAAAATGATAAAATTATTGTAGTTCCTAAAAATAAAGTGGAAGAAGTAGATAAAAAGAAAAGTGGTGCTATAAATAAGAAAAGTAAATCATTAGTAAAAGAAGTAGAGTTAGAAAAATAACTCTACTTCTTTGGGTTTTTTAATCTAGAGCTTGGATCAAGGCTACTAGGGGTCGCATCAGGGCTAGGAGTAACTGTAGGCATATCTTTTAGGTTTTTAAGAGCTTCTTTTTTAGCTTCTCTAGCGGCTTTAGCTTCAGCAGCAACTTCATCCTTTAATCTTCGGGCTGCTCGTTCAATATGGTTGTTGGCTGAACGAAGGGCTTCGTGTAATATAGGGTCTATATAATAATAAGTATGTGAAGCTGTTTGTAGTTCAGGCCCAAGTTTGTATCTTTGTTTAACACGTTCAAAAAGCTTTGAGTCAGTATTGGCAAAAAGCTTATTATTAAAAAAGTTATTACCAACAGAAGATCTTTTTCTTTCCATTAGTTCTAAAGCTATGGAAAAATCTTCTAAAGCATCATTTATTTCTATATAAGATTTTTTTGGCGGTTCAGATTTGTTGTTTTGTAGAAAGTTTTCAACTTTAATAGCTGTTTCTTGTAAAGTCTTTTTGTAAGAGTCTATATCTGTTGCTGCAAATTCTTGTTCCTGTAAATTCCTTAGAGCTTCTAAAGCTGTTTGTGTATTGTTTTGATATATTACCCAGGGAGGAGATTCTTTTTTCTCCTTAAGTGGGCAAGCTGTAAATCCAAATGTTAATAGTAAAATTACTAGTAAAGATAAATATTTCATCAGTTTAATAAAAGTTGAAAGCAAGATTAAAGCACATCCATTTCCTATGATGCAAAGCTTTTAGGCAGAGATAGGTTGAATAGGCAAATTAAATAGTAAATTTTTATTTTATATAAAATGAGTACAAGTAATAAAAAAGATAAACTTGATGATAGTCTTAAAGAAGATTCTATTAAGGATGATCTCTTAGAAACATCTTTTATTAGTAATATAACTATAGATGTTTCTGCTTCACCAGATAGTAAAACTAGATCTAACAAAGAAAATTTATCATCAGGACGGGCATCTGCTAATAGGGAAAGTCTTTCTAATGCACAACGTGCTGCTCGTACAACTACATTAGCACTAGATCCAAGGCCATATAAAAAGAGAGAAAGAGTTTACACTACAATCATTATTATTTTATCTAGTGTAATATTAGCTCAAGCACTTTTATTATGGTTAGCATACTTTGGAAACAATATTAATGATAAACAATTTATTATTACAGGAGCTAAAGTTAATCAAAGCCTTTTAACAGAGTTAACAGAAGCTTTTATGGCTAAAAATTTAGGGATGGCAACATCAGTAATACCAAAAAGTGAAAGGGTTGCCTTAGCTGAACTAACTCAAGGAAAAGCTCATCTTGTACAAACAACTTTTCAACTCTCACAAGAAGAAAGAAAACAGCTAACTTTATTAACAGGTAGGGAAGTAAAAGAAATTATTGCTCCTAAATGGATACTCGCCTTTTATGTTCATAAAGATAACCCAATAGAAGAACTTAGCTTGGGTCAATTACAAGGTATTTTTAAAGGAGAGATTGATAACTGGAAAGCTTTTGGAGGTATAGACTTAGCTATTAATATTCAGGCTTTTCAAGATAACCTTTTTATTAATGAATTTATCCAAAAAAGAATAATAAATAATACTCAAATAAAGGTTTCCCCAAAAATAATTGCAACATCTATAGATAATCCTAGTAGTATTGCTTATGGTGAAGTAAAAGAAGTATTACCAAGTAATGTTAAATTATTAAAAATAAAGTCAAGTGATACAGAAGAAGGAAAATTACCCATTTTGGATGGTAAGTTAAATAAAGATTATTCGCTAGCTTATAATACTTATTGGTATACTACAGATCTAAGTAAAGATTTAGCAGATTTTTTAAGACAAGAGATAGAAAAGCAAGACAAATAAAAAAGCCTGTAACGTAATTTACAGGCTTTTTATTGCTTATTGATTGTAAAGCGTTTATGACAATCTAACTAGAAGTCTTTGTAATTTTTGGCTCATAACAGGATCGTTTTGAGCAAAATCTGACATAGCAGAAAGAAGCGAATTCATATTAATTTTTTCACTTAATTCAGGGCTAATCAAGTTACTTACAAAAGAGCGAGCCGCTTTATCTATGGCTACTCGGCTAGAAATTGAGTTATTAAAATCCGTAGATTGTGCAATACTAGTTAATTCACTTTTTAAAGGAGAACTTGTATTATCAGGACGAACACTAATACCATCTAATTGAGCTTCAAAACTATTATTTTTAACTTCTGAACGATTAATATTTTTTGTTTCATTAAAAGAATTAAAATCAGGTATGTTAAATCTATCAATTTTCATAATTATTTACCTCACAGAAAAAACTTTCTGTAATACACTTAATCCTATTCAATAACCTCTAATATAGACTTAGCCATTTGTCCATAAGGGCCATCTGAGCTAAGTTCTATAGCACGTGTTAGGTGTTCACGTGCTATAGAAAAATCTTTTTTCATAAAAAAAGCTTCACCTAAATGTACATAAGCATAAGCACTGTCGGTATTTTTTTCTATTGCAGATTTATAATATTCAATGGCTTCATCAAAGTTATTTTCTGCAAAAAGAATTGTTCCATAAGTAACTAGTGGAATGTCTGATTCAGGTCTAAGAGCTATAAGGCCAAGAACTACTTCGCGTGCTTGCTGATATTTGCCTGCATCACGATAAATAGTTGCTGCTTCCATTAAAAATGTTAGCTCTTCTTGAGAAACTTCTACTGCTAAATTTGACATTAACTAGCCCCTTAAGCTTAATTACTTATTTTAAGTTACGAACTGCATCTAAAGCTGTATCATGACGAGCCTTAAGAATATTGGTTAAAACTTCAGTTGTGCGTGATTGTGATTGAATGCGTTCTTGTAAATTGATTAATGCTAATTGACTTTTGAATTGTTGTTGAATAGCACTTTCACCAGCAACAGAATTTAATGCGTTTTCTACGTTTGGATCTTTTGTATTAACATCCCCAAGGCCCAAGTTACCTTCACCTAAAGAATTACCTACACCAGCAGAACCACCGCCTAAGCTAAATGAACCGCCACCGCTATTAGTTGATGAAGAAGTACGGTTGGAAAGAGATTGAATCCCATTTAAGTTAAAGTTGTTATTTAATCCTTGAATTGCCATAAAGCCTCCCTATGCATATTATTCAAATAGAAGAATTTGATCACCCGTATTATCGGAGGTCGGCATTAAAAGTTGCTCAGAGGTTAAGAAAATTTCCCTGCAAAGATTAAACAAATTTTATTTACCAACCATATTACCAACCACGAAATTTTGCTTTTAACTCTAATAATTCGTTAGCTAATTGAATAGATAAACCATAAGCATTAAGGGCATGTTGTGCTGATTCGGCTTGTTCTTTGTTACCTGTACGAACTAAGCGATCTAGATCTGTACAAGTTTTTCCACATTTTTGAAAAAGCTCATGAAAATTTTCTCTAGTAAGATATTGTTGGAAAGCAGGATAGGTTTTTTCAAATTTAATTTGCTCATCATCTTTTGGTGTTGTAGTTTGAGGCTGGGACTGACGATTATACCAATCTCCTACGGTAAATGACTGAAATTTATCGCTCATTATCTTTCTCCTTAAAATTTTCTTACTAGTATAAACGAAAACCGAGCCTACTTGCTCGGTTTTTCTAACATGTTAATGAAGTTTGAAATTATTTTAATAACCATTCTAATTGGAAAGCTAAAGGTGTAGAGCTATCACTAGAATTTTCTATTTCTAATGTTGTTATATAAGAATTGCTTTGAGAGGGTGCTTCCATTAAACGAATTTCTGCATTACCGCTTACTTTTCTTACCTTTACAGTAGCTTCTTGGGAAGGTAACGGATCACCTTGATAACTTACTTCTTTTGCTTGTTCACCACTAACTTGTTCAATATCGACAAATTGACCTTGTATTCGTACAATACTACGCCCACTTACTTGACCTTGCCAGCTAATTTGACCCTGTCGTTTTAATTCCCATTCAATCTCAAAAGAAACATCTTTAGCCTTTTTGGTATTAATAGAAAAAGTAGAAGTATAGTTATTATTAGCAGAAGGTTGATCTGCTATTTTGACTGTCACCCCTCCAGCAATAGCTTTAACACGTTTTATAGTGTAACCTATTTCTGGAAGCCGTGAATTTATAGTACCTTCAGCCTCTCCGCTATAAGTAATTTCTAGCCCTTTGATTTTTATATCTGTAGTGCTTTTTACTGTACCTTTCCAGATACTTTTACCTTTAGCTGCTGTTGGTGGGGTAAGACGAATAGCTATTTCTGCTAAACGAGATTTAATTTTTTCATCTTCAGGCAAAATTATTAAAGCTTCTTGATAGAGTTTTTCTGCGTCTGTATATTGTCTATTACGATAAAATTGTTCTGCTTTAAGTTTTTGATAATTACCTTCAGATATTTTTAGACCTGCTTTAGCTTGTTCATTTTCTGGATCAATTGACAAAGCTTCCTTAAACTTAATCATTGCATCTTCATAAGCTTCTGCCTTAAGCTTATTTTCTGCAAATTCAAGTAGGTTTTTTAGGTCTAGTAAGCGAAGTTTTTCTTGTGCTATTAAGTTTTTAGAATCTAATTGTAATACTCGGCGAAAGCTATTTTGGGCAACGCTATCTTGACCATTGCTTAATGCTGCTTCACCTTGTCCTAAAAGAGCAGGAATTAACTTTTCTTTTGTTTCAATATCACCGGGTTTTATACTAAGTAATTTATCAATATTCTCTATTGCACGATCATAATCTTTTTCATTTAAGGCATCTTCAACTAACTTAGCATAAAGCTGTGGTATTTCTTCTTTAGATTTTGGATCATTTGGTCTTAGCTTAAGTATCTCTAGATAATTACTTAAAGCTTTTTCCACATCGTCACTATCATCAGATTCTATATGTAATTTAGCAACTTGAATTTGTTTATCCAATAATTCTAATAATTCAGGAGTAGCATTGCGATCTTTACGTTTTTTGTCTGCTTCTTGAAAGTATTCTGATGCTAGTTCAAACTCGCCTGTGTCTAATAGTTCAGAACCTTTAGTTATATAAAAATCTATTGGTTTACCTTTAGGAACAGCCGTTGGTGAAACGGTTTTTGGATTACGACGTGGTTTAGCTACTTTGCGGGGTGGGTTTGTTGGGTTACTAGTATTTGTTGGTTTTGCAGGGGGATCATCTTTAGGACGACCAATAACAGGCCCTTGAGCCAAAATTGATTGACCCGATAAGTCTAACCACAACAAAGCAATAAATAACGAGATAATTAATTTGCTTTTGATCTTGATCATATATTTTTTCAGGCTTTTATAGTTATTTTTATAAAATACTAACAGTTTATTTATAGTTTGTTAAGCTAGGCACTAACTTTAGCCTTATTTTTACTAAAATTTATTTTAAGCAAAGAGATTACCAAAGGAATTTATAGGTAAATAAGCAATTCCTAAAGGTCTTAAAACTAAAACCCAGACAAGAATACCTATTCCAATAAGTGCAATAAGTACAATAATTATTAAAATAATCTGTTCAATTCGCTTTGTATTTTCTACTAGATCTTGTGTTGGACTAGTAATAGAAAGCACTCCTGTTGCAGCACGTGTTGGAGTAGCATTGCTAATAGTTCTAATAGTTCCAATGGTTGCTTCAGTTGATTTAGAAAAACTTGTAGTAGCTTGTGGTTTTACAGTATTTGCTACAGGTAAAATACTAGGTGTTATAACAGGTGCTGAGTTAATAGATTTTGCTATAGGTGGAGTGCCTATATTTCTTTCTGGTAATATGGGGATGTCAGCAGTTTTTTCCGTTAGCACGGGCATATCAGCAGTTCTTTCTGTTAATACAGGAATGTCGGCTGTTTTTTCCATTCCTCTATCTGCTAAAGCTTCCATTTCTTCTGTAGTATTAAACTCTGGCTCTGCATAATCACTAAAATCAACAATAGGATTTGCTAAAGAGCCATTACTAGATTTTTTTGCTACAGAAGTGTTTAGAGATTCTAATTTAGCTTGTGAAAATGAGCCTACAGAGCTAGGTACACTGCCAATGTTACCATTTAGGCTAGTTGGGGTAGATTTTGAATAAACACTGATTGAGGATGGGGATTTAGGAACTTCAAAACCTATGGTATCAGGCAACAATTGATGTGTAAATTGGTCAAGTGGCTGCTCAAGTTCTGGAGAAGCAGCAAATCCTTCACTAGTTTTAACTGCAATATCTGGTTGCCATTTAGCAGGCGTTGGAACAGATACTTTGGGAGATTTATCAATAGTCTCTGAAAAACTATTATAAATGCTTTGATCGATTAAAGATGCTGGGGGATTATTAGTTAAAGATGCCTGGTTTTCAAGCAAGTTTAATTCTTCAGCAAAGGTATGATAATGGGGTAAAGGGGTTGTTCCCACGCTACTACGTGGTGGAGGCATAGTTCGACCACATTGGCGACAAAATTTCTTACCTTCCCGGTTTTGGTGGCCGCAGAAGGGACAAAACATCATTATGTCTCCCCTCTTTCAGTTAAAATTAGAAATTTTTTTGGCAGAAAGCCGATTTTAGCGATGTGGACAAAAACATTCTAACATTCCTAGAGAAAAACTTTCAAGTCTAGCTTCAGACAGAAAATAACTCCATTTTAAGGACATCTTAAGCAATTTTAAGTAGTTTTTTCCTCTTTTAAGACACCTACAAAAGGTAAGTTTCGATAACGTTCTGCATAATCTAGCCCATAACCCACAACAAAAGCATTAGGAATTTCAAAACCAACATAAGCTACTTCTACTTGTCGAATACGCCTAGAAGGTTTATCTAGTAAAGCTACTACTGCTACAGAATTAGCATCTCTACGGCGAAAAATATCTTGTAAATAATTTAGTGTTAGACCTGTATCAACTATATCTTCTACTACTAAAATATCTCTACCTTTTAGACTTGTATCTAAATCTTTAAGTATTCTTACTTCTCCAGATGATTTTGAAGCAGCCCCATAGCTAGAAACAGCCATAAAATCTAAAGATAAAGGTAGGTCAATATTTCGTACTAAATCACCTAAAAAAATACAAGCTCCTTTGAGGACACAAATAAGTAAAAGACTTTTGCCTACATAATCTTGAGTGATTTTAGCTCCTAATTCTTTAACTCGGGCTTGTATGCTTTCAGCACTAATTAGCACTTCTAAATTAGGCTGACTAAATTCTGAAGGTTGTAGATTTGTAATCATAAGTAACACCTTTTTAAGATTTGGATAAATTTTTTATGGTAAAGTGACTTGGTTAAGATTTAAGGTTTGGCCTAAAATAGGTCACTATAAAAAACCATTACTTAACTGTCAAGCCATCTATCAATTTCAACCGCTATGATTGATCTATCAGAAAAACAAGTTATTACTGAAGAAGACTTAAAAAATACCTCTTATAAAGAAAAGCTTCAATTAGCAGAGCAAGTCATAATCACTCCACTAGCTAAAGATTTAATTAATGCTCGCAGCTTAGAAATTATACGAAAACGCCGTAGCAAAAAAATTACTCGTCTAGCCATTGCTGCCGATCATGGTGGTTATGAAATGAAAGAAGACTTAAAAAAATATTTACAAGAATTGGGCATAGATTATCAAGATTTTGGCTGCCATGACACAAAAGCAGTAGATTATCCAGATTATGCTTTTATAGTCGCTAGTAGTGTCTCACAAGGCAATTTCTCATCAGGAATTGTTATTGATGGTGCTGGAATAGGTTCTTGTATGGCTGCTAACAAAGTACCAGGCATAAGAGCAGCAATGGCTAATACAGTTGCTTTAGCACGTAATAGCCGAGAACATAATGACGCTAATGTTTTAACATTAGGTGGAAAAGCTATTACATTTGAATTAATGCGTGAAATCGTAAAAGTTTGGTTAGAAACTACCATAACAGAGCAACGACACTTAGACCGAGTTGCTAAAATTATTGATATTGAGAAAAAATTTTTAAGAAAGTAATAAAAATATGGAGTCTTTAGAAACTTTTGTACAACAAATCATAGATGAAGTTTTAGACCGATTAAATAATGAAACAAATGTTGCTTTAGCTGCTTGTACAAACTGTTGTACAACGGGCTGTGTTCATCGTATGCAGGCGGCTGTTGCTGCTGGAGCATCACGTTTAGGGCTAGTTTCGCTAGATTCACTTTCTGCCCGCGATATGGGCCAATATATCGACCATACTTTATTAAAAGCTGAAACTACACGAGCAGAAATTAATAAACTTTGTTTAGAAGCTGCTGAGTATCATTTTGCTTCTGTTTGTGTTAACCCTATTTGGGTAAAAGAGGCTGCTAAACAGCTTTGTGCAAGCGGGGTTGAAGTTTGTACTGTAGTTGGTTTTCCTTTAGGTGCTAATGCTTCAGATACTAAAGTTTATGAAGCACGTCGGGCAATTTTTGAGGGTGCTAGAGAAATTGATATGGTAATTCAAATTGGAGCATTAAAATCTCAAGACTATAACTTGGTTGAAGATGATATTGCTATGTTAGCCAATGCTGTTCATAGAGAAGATGCGCTGCTAAAAGTGATTATTGAAACAGCTTTGCTTACAGATGAAGAAAAAATAAAAGCTTGTTTATTATCAAAATCTGCTGGTGCGGATTATGTAAAAACATCTACAGGATTTTCTAAAGCTGGTGCTACAGTTAAAGACGTTTCTTTGATGCGACGTGTAGTTGGTGCAGATATGGGTGTAAAAGCCGCTGGTGGAGTAAGAGATTTTACTGGGGCAAAAGAAATGTTAATGGCAGGTGCTACACGTATTGGGGCTAGTGTTGGTGTAAAAATCGTCCAAAATATGTCAGCAAGTGCTGGTACAAATTACTAGACTTCTAAGCAGCTAAGTTATTAACTACTTCAGATCAAAGTTAATAACTTAAGCTTGCTAAATCTTTATTTGGCAAAGCTTAAAGAGCCTTTTAAGCTTGTCAGTGTAAATGGTTTGTCATAAAAGTAAATTAGTGATATATAATCTTGATAATTTCTTTATATCTTTCCAGCCCCGCATATAGCTTAAATCTAATTAATAATATTTGGTAATACTTATGAGTAGATCTTTTCCTAACTTAGATGAATATGTTGATAGTGTTCGTGCAGAATTTGAAGATAAATTAGCACAATTTGTTGAAATTCCTACTGTTAGCATGGAACCAGAACGACGTGCAGATATTGAACGTGGTGGAGATCTAGCAGTTGAATACTTAGAATCTGTTGGCGTAAAAGCAGAAAAAGCTCCTACAGCAGGTTATCCTTGTGTTATTGGTCATTTGGTTAGAAATGAAGCTTATCCAACTGTTACAATTTATAACCATTTAGATGTACAGCCTGCTAACCCAACGGAATGGCATAAACCTCCATTTACTTTCTTTAAAGAAGATGGTCGTTATGAAGGTCGAGGTACTACAGATGATAAAGGCCCTGCTTTAACCGCCCTTTATGCTGTGCGCTATGCCTTAGAACAAGATATACCTCTTAATTTTCGCTTTTTGTGGGAATTAGAAGAAGAAATTGGTAGTCCTAACTTTGATGCTTTTCTAAAACCAAGAATAAATGAATTTAATACCAACTCTGTATTAATCTCCGATACTATTTGGATTAATCGACAAAAACCAGCCGTGCCTTATGGACTACGTGGACTTCTAACTTTTACCTTAACTTTGCAAACTGGAAGTAAAGATGTGCATTCTGGCCTTGTTGGTGGTGCAGCACGTAATCCTATTGGTGAACTCTGCAAAGTTATTGATAAATGCTATGATGCTCAAACAGGGCAAGTAAAAATAGATGGTTTCTATGATGATTTAATACCTACTACACAGCAACAGTTAGATAGCTTTTTAGCCTCTGGTTTTAATGTCGAAAGATTTAAGCAAGTTTATGGGCTAAAGAATTTGCGTTTTGCTGAAGCCGCAGGGGTACTAACTGCAATTATGAGCCGTCCTACTTTTGAAGTTCATGGAATTACAGGCGGTTATAGTGGTGTAGGGGTAAAAACTATTGTTCCTCATCAAGCAGAAGCAAAAATTAGTGTTAGACTTGTTCCAAATATGGATGGAATAAGAGTTTTTAATTTAATAAAAGATTTTGTTAAATCTATTAATTCAGATGTAGAAGTAAACTTTCAAGCTTCTGCTCCACCATACTTAGGCCACTTTACAGGGCCTTTTGCTGATGCTGCTCGCCAGGCAATGAAATTTGCTTTTGGTGAAGAACCAGCGTTTACTAGAGAAGGTGGAACTATTGGAGCTTGTGTTTCTATGCAAAAATACTTAAATGCTCCATTGATCTTTCTAGGATTAAGTTTGCCAGAACATGGTTATCATGAACCTAATGAAAATTATGATTGGCAACAAGCTTCTGGTGGAATAAAAATGTTTGTGCGTTATTTTGATGAATTAAGCAAGATCAAATAAAGCAACACTTTAGATAAGAAAAGAATCTATTAGACAAACTTTAGTTGTATTATTAGATTAGTTGCTTATTTTGCTAAACATAGCAGAATTAGCAAAATAAAGGCTTGCTAGCTTTAGGTTTTTATCTATAATTAATTAGATAAATTCCTGATAAAAACAATATTTTTAACAGTTTTGGTTTAGGGAGAAATCCTTTATGGTAAAAGCGAAAATTTTGGGATTTGCCCTTTTGCTTGTGTTGATAAGTTTTCAAACATTTTTTGGTCAAGAGAAAACAGCTACACCACCCATAACAATAGATTTTGAGCTTACTCAAGATGATGTATCAAAATGGAATATGCCTGGTAGCAATATGTCAACTATGATGCCAGGTACTATGAATACTATTGGAAATGCTCCTAACTCATCACAACTTGTAGATAAACAAGTCCAACTAAATGTAAAATGCAAAAATACTTCTAGTAAAACAATTACCGCTATTTATTGGGAGTCCCGCTTTTTGGATGCAGAAAATAAGCCTATTGTTTTAGAATTCAAAGCTGATAAAAAAATAGACCCAGGCAAAGAAAAAAAATTTGAACAAGAATGTAAATTAGATATAAAAAAATTACCCCCAGAAGTTCGTGTAGGCTTAAGAATAACTAAAATAGAGTTTGATAAAGATAAAAATAATAAGGAAAAAAGCTTTTGGGAAACAACTACTGTTAGAGAAGATGAAACCTCATATGTATTTCATACATATAGACTAAACTAAAATCTTCTAAGTAAAAGTCTTTTAATAAAGATAGGGGGCATTTAGCCCCCTGTTTTTATTTGCTTTCAGTATTTTCTGGTATTGGATCAACCTGACGCTCAATTAATGAAGCCGATGCAACATAATCCCCATCTGCTGTATCAATAAGTTTTACCCCTTGCGCACTTCGTCCTGTTTCCCTAATACTACCAACATTTAAGCGAATGACCTTTCCATGAACACTTATAATCATAATCTCATCCTCATCGCTAACAGGCATCACAGCCACAACTGCACCAGTTCGATCAGTTAGTTTCATGTTTATTACTCCAACCCCACCACGAGATTGAAATCTATATTCAGATAATTCTGTACGTTTTCCTAAACCATACTCAGCTATAGTTAACATTTTTTCCTCTCCTGTTACTACTGCAACCCCAACAACATAATCACTTTCTCTAAGATCAATTCCTCTTACACCATGAGCTTGTCTACCCATTGAACGTACATCAGATTCCTTAAAATAAATCGCCATCCCATCATGTGTAGCAATAAAAACTTTTTTCTTTCCATCACTTATTTCTGTAGCGATTAGTTCATCATCATCATCAACATTAATTGCTAAAATACCTCGTGAACGACTATAGGCAAAGTCGGATAATTGAGTTTTCTTGATTGTTCCTCGTCTTGTTACCATTACCACATAACGATCTTCAGAAAACTCTTTAATAGCCAATACACCAGCTACTTTTTCTGTTCCAGGTAAATTTATTAGATTAACAATAGCTTTACCCTTACCCGCAGCACTTACATCAGGAATTTCATGCACTTTTAATGTATAAGCTTGTCCTCTATCACTAAAAATCAAAATATAAGAATGGCTAGAAGCAATAAAAATATGTGAAACAATATCCTCTGTCCTAGTCGTCATCCCTTTTTTACCTGTTCCACCACGACGTTGATTTCGATAATTTGTTAAAGGAGTACGCTTAATATATCCACCATGAGTAACTGTAATTACCATGTCTTCATCAGGTATTAGATCTTCTAGCTTTAAGTCTGCTTCAGCATCAATAATTTGTGTCCGACGTTCGGTACTGAAATCTTTTTGTACTTCTCTTAACTCTTTGATAATCAAGTTTTTAAGCGTAATTTCATTGCTTAAAATTTCTTCTAACTCTGCAATTCGTCGCTCAAGTTCTTTTAATTCATTAGCAATTTTTTCTCTTTCTAAACCTGTTAATTTTTGTAGTTGTAAGTCAAGAATTGCTTGAGCTTGCAGCAGAGAAAACGCAAACTGACTTACTAAACCTTCTCGTGCTTCTACTACTGAACGCGCAGCACGAATTAGTTTAATAATTGCGTCTAAGTGGTCTAAAGCTCTCATTAAACCTTGCAAAATATGTTGACGAGCTTTAGCTTTACGCAGTTCAAATTCTGTACGTCGTCTTACTATTTCTTTTCGGAAGTTAATAAATAAGCGTAGAGTTTCTACTAAGCTTAATACCCTAGGTTGACCAGCGACTATAGCTAAATTGATGATACCAAAAGAGGTTTGCATAGGAGTAAGCTTATACAAATTATTAAGCACTACTTGAGCTACAGCACCTCGTTTTAGCTCAATAACAATACGCATTCCTTCTCTGTCAGACTCATCCCGCAAATCAGAAATATCTTCAATTTTCTTTTCATTAATTAATTCTGCAATTCTTTCTATCAGCTTTGCTTTGTTTACTTGATAAGGAATTTGGGTAACTACAATTGCTTCCCGTGCTTCATTACGAACTGAACGGTCTATAGCAGCACGCGCACGCATAATAATACTACCTCGACCAGTTTCATAAGCTTGTCGTATTCCCTCACGACCTAAAATAAATCCGGCTGTAGGAAAGTCTGGCCCTTGGACAATTTTTATTATATCTGCTAGTACAGCATTAGGATTTTGGATTAAGTAAACAGTTGCTTCAATGATTTCTGTTAGGTTATGAGGAGGAATATTAGTAGCCATACCAACAGCAATACCAGATGCACCATTGACCAACAAATTAGGAAATCTAGCTGGCAAAACTATAGGTTCTTCTAATGTCTCATCATAGTTGGGATGAAAATCAACTGTTTCTTTTTCTATATCAGCTAACATCATCTCAGCAATCTTAGCCATTCTTACTTCAGTATATCTCATAGCGGCAGGTGCGTCCCCATCAACGCTACCAAAGTTGCCCTGACCATCGATCAAAGGAACTCTCATAGAGAATTCTTGCACTAGGCGAACTATGGTGTCATAAACCGCTACGTCACCGTGCGGATGGTATTTTCCTATACAGTTATGTACGGCAGTATTTTCTGCTAAGAATTCGTGCGAATCATCTTCAATTTGAATATCATAAGTAGCAGCCATTTCCTTACAAGGTTCTACAGATACCACATCACAAGTGCAGTAGTTCTTTAGCAATAGATTTAATCTTTCAAATAAAGGAGAGCCTATTTTTTCTAATTTAGAAAGGATTCCCCAAGATTCAATTTGTCGGTAGGAAAGGGATTTTTCTAGCAAATCTGTTGAGTATCTAATTTTAGTGCTACCAGGGTATTTGATGCCTGCTCTAAATTTATTGCCGTTAATGTCTTGATACCAACCGCCACCAAGATGATAGTTTGATAGTTCGGTAAAAACAGCTTTAGAAGGAATACAATCTGTTTCGGTATTAGCTATTCTTAGACTGTGGCTCACAATTGCTAAAGCAATATCACGTTTACGAGGGATTTTAAGGTGTTCAGCAATTAGTTGACAAAACTGGGAAGCATTATTTCCTGTAACAAATAAGCTATAAACAGGAAGACGATTTTGACCATAACTTTTATTAGAAAAGTCTTCAAAGCTTCTATGACAATGGATTCCACTATCCCCAAGCATTGTTTGGAGTTGTTTTATTAAAAGTTGTGAAGTAGAGACTAAAACGGCTTCTCTTTTGCTATCTTTATGACGAATGTAGCCATCACCATCTGTAAAACCTGCTAGGAATGGAGCGTATAATCGACGATCTGACAAAATCCAATCAGGCACTTCTTTATATTGGGAAGTTTCAAGACAAGTTTTATAGGCAGCAAGCCAATCATTAAAACAAACATTGTATTGAGGTTGATAATGTGGTTTTTGAGGTTTTACTACTCTCCATGAAGTATTAATGTCTTGGGAAAGGCAAAAAGAACTTAAAAACTCTAAAGGCTCTTTATCAACCATGTTTATACCAACACGGCGAGAACGTTTTCTATCAGCAACATAGCCTTCAGCAACCAGCAAGCCCATACAATAGGCTCCAGCAACTAAGTTTGGATTTGGATGTAAATCAGGTAGATCCAATGCGTTTGGACTAGAAACCAGAACTTTTTGACCAGCAAGTTTATCAGCCCTTTCCCAAGCAATAGTTAAGTCTTCTTTTAAGACTCGGAATAATTGCCCAGGAGTTACAGTTAATGTATTACCATTAGATAATTTAACATTTACAACAGGAGCAGGGGGATTATAGAAAGTTTTAGTGATAAGGCTAAATTTTCCATTTGGCATTCTTACACTATCACCTGCTGCTAAGTGTTCAATTTGTGTAATACCTCGATCAGTATGTACTAATGTACCTTCAACAAAGCAGTCGCCGACCACACGAGCAGACTTTTTATAGGGTTTGTTATAGTGGTTGCTTAGTTCGTTCATTGTCCATAGTACACGACGATGGACGGGTTTAAGGCCGTCGCGCACATCAGGCAATGCTCGGCCAATGATTACTGACATTGCGTAGTCTAAATAACTACGTTTCATTTCGTCTTCGATATTGACAGGAATTTTTTGTTCTTGTTCCATGATTTCCACCTATAGGGAATTATACAGCAAAATGTAAGCATAATTATAGCATACTTGTTAGAAAAACAAGACTAATAATAGCTGATAATTGCTAGAAAAAGCTGGCATTATACTACTTTTTTATGTGTTTAGGAAAGGCAAGTGTAGCTATTTAGTTTTCTTTGATTTCCAGGGTATTTGTAACGTTTTTTACTCCTATGGTTTCCTTGGCGATATGTTCAGCTAAGAGTTTTTCTGCTTGAGATCTAACATCACCCGAAAGAATAACTAAGCCATCTTTGGCAGATATTTTTATAGTTTTTAGGTTAAAAGCGTCTGTTTTATAACAGGCAAACTCTATTTCTTTAGCTAACTTTTCATCAGTGCTTTCATTAATAGCAGGCGTAGAATTGCTAGATGGATTATTGTTGATTGTTAATTTACTTGAAACGGTTTTAACTCCTGTAGTACTGCGAGCAAGTTGTTCTAATCCTGTTTGATGGGCTGCATCAATAATTTGTCCTGCTAATACGACAGCACCATTACTAACAGTTATTTCTAGTTCATCTTTACGCCAATCAGAATTTTTAAGAATAGCTTGGAGTAAATTGGCTTTAATCTCTACGTCTGATAAAGCAATATTGTTGTTAGCAGATGTATTAGCAGGGGTGTTAGCGGGTGTGCTGGTAGGGTTATTAGTAGGGCTACTAGTTGCAACATTATTTTTACTACTGATTTGTTTCCAAACCCAATCACGCAGCTTTGGAGATGAAAAGTAAAAATAACCAGCACCTGACAAAATTAGTACTACAACAATACCGCTAATAACAAGATAGCCTTTTTTTGTTAGCTTCATAAAAACCTTTTTGAGTAATCTAGTTTTTTGATACTTTGTTATTAAACAGGAATAGACAAGAGTTTTACAAGTCTTAAGAACTTAACAAAGGAAATTTTTAAGGTTAGGTTTTTGAGGGGTTAGTTTTAGGCAATAATTTACTTGATTTTGCTAATAAAACAGCTAAAAACCAGGGTTCTTAGCTGTTTTATTTTTAATGATTTAACTAGCAATATACATTTCTAGTTGTTTAATTAAAAATTGTTGTTCCTCAATAATATCTTTAACAACATCCCCAATAGAAATTAGACCTAGTACTTTTTTATCTTTAATAACAGGCAAATGGCGTATCCTTTTTTCTGTCATTAAAACCATACATTCTTCTACAGTATTTTCTAATCCTACCACAGAGATTTTACTAGTCATAATTTCTGATACTAAAGTTTCTTTTGAGGATTTTCCTTTTAAGATAATTTTTCTAGCATAATCTCTCTCTGACATAATACCTACTAATTTCTCACCCTCCAATACTACTACAGCCCCAATTCCTTTTTCTGCCATTAATGTTAAGGTGTCAAATACTGTTGTGTTTGGTGTAACTGAGTAAATTTCTTTTGGCTTTTGTCTTAAAAGCTGATTTACAGTTCTCATAATAATAGCTCCTTATCCTATATCAATTAAGTATTTAACCTAGTTGATAAGAATTGTTACTAACTATATTTATTGGTAAATATAGTTAAGGGTTATTTTTTGGGGCGTATTTAAGAGTATTGTTATTTAGAAAACATAAAGAGTTGTAGTTAGGAACTTTCTGCTAATTACTTGAGATTAAGTAAGTATTTGAACTAATGCAAGTATAGGTACAAAAAAATAATAGCTTATTTTATAAGCTAAAGTCTAGGTAACGGAGTAATTAAAATACCTAGTATAAAAAAGATATAGTTATAAAGCACTGATAAAATTACTTGGGTTGATAATTAATCTAAATTTAGAACTAGGGTTTTTAGCTCGGTCATTTCTTCTATAGCATAGCGGATTCCTTCACGACCAAAGCCGGAATCTTTAACACCGCCATAGGGCATAGTTTCAGCGCGATAAGTTGGGATATCTCTAACTATTAAACCTCCTACCTCTAAGCGTTCGTAGGCTTGAAAAATAGCTTTTATATCTTGGGTAAAAATTCCTGCTTGCAGACCAAAACTTGATTTATCAATCATTTCTATAGCTTCATCAAATGTTTCATAAGGGGTAAGTGTAACAACAGGAGCAAAAATTTCTTGGGATTGAACTTTTAATTCAGGGTCAACATTTGCTAAAACAGTTGGTTGAAAAATGTTACCAGCACGACTACCACCACAAAGAAGTTTTGCATTATGGTCAAGGGCTTCTTTAACCCAAGATTCTGCTCTAGCGGCTTCTTTTTCGCTAATCATTGGGCCAAGGTCGGTTTGTTCATCTAAGGGATCGCCTACTTTTAAGGCTTTTGTGCTGTTTAAAAACTTGTCTGTAAATTCTTGATAAATAGGGCTATGGACATAAATTCTTTGCACAGAGATACAAACTTGACCAGCATAGCCAAAACCACCTGCAACACAACGAGAGACAGCAAAGTCTAAATCTGCGTCAGAATGTACTGCAACACCAGCATTTCCACCTAGTTCTAAAACGACCCGACGATCAAAAGCAGCCTTTTTTAATTGCCAACCAACAGAAACGCTACCAGTAAAAGAAAGAATTTTTACTCTAGGGTCAACTACTAAAGGGCTAGCATCTTCATTACGACAAGCTAAAACACTTAATGCTTGAGCAGGCCAACCTGCATTAAGTAAAATTTCTCCTAAAATTAGACCTGTTAAAGGTGTTTGTGGGGCAGGTTTTAAGACAAATGGAGAACCTATAGCTACAGCAGGCGCAAGTTTATGAACTGCTAAATTTAATGGAAAATTAAAAGGTGTAATAGCCGTCATCAGCCCAATAGGGAAACGTCGGACTATCGCCATCCGGCCTTGAGAGCTAGCATCTAGGTCTAGCGGCAATACTTCACCATTTAAGCGTTTAGCTTCTTCTACTGCCAAAGTCAAAGTGTTAGCAGCACGCGCAACTTCAATACGAGCCGCTTTTATTGGTTTACCTGCTTCTAAAGCTATTAACCTGCTGATTTCTTCACTACGTTTTTTTACTTCAACGGCTGCATTTAATAAAATTTCTACTCGTTTGTAGGTAGGAAGACGACGTGTTAGACGAAATGCTTCTGAAGCCAAAGAAATTGCCCTATCAATTTGATTAGGTGTAGCTTGATAGGTAGTTCCTATTAACTCATTGTTAAAGGGCGAGCGAATTTCTATTTGTTCAGAGCTAGTTTCACGTTCTCCGGCAATCAATAACGGGTAATCTTTGACCATAGTTTTTACTTAATATTTGCTTAATTATCATTGGATTTTTTATGATGATAGCTTAACAAACAGGCAAAGAAAACCTTTAGATATAAAATATTTACTTAGGTTATTTATTAGTTTTCCTTATATCCTGCAAAAATGAGTAAATCCTAACAAGATTTTGTTATAAGATTCGTATTCTTTTTTATAATTTTTGCAATAATCTATAAATAAATAGCTTAGGAGGTTTACTGTTTAATGGCAGCGAAAATTGGCCGTAATGATCCTTGTCCTTGTGGTAGCGGAAAAAAATACAAAAAATGTCATGGTGATGGTAATGCTGCTGCTATGCCACAAACAGCAGAAAGAAATGTTGTTAGACCACGTAATTTATTAGAAACCAATGTAGTTCTACTTTATGCCGTGGCTGATATTTTTGGTCTAAAACGAGGCTTTAGATGGAAAGATGTTAAACGTAATATTTCTGCTGAACAAATTTTCCGCCTCTATCGTGTAATTGCGGAACTATATCCAGCTAATACAAATGTACTTAGTTTATTGCCAACAGATGATAAGCTTAGGGCTTTTTATGTTGGTGATATGGATCCTCAACTTACTGGACATAATATGGCAAGAATGGGGCTTTATGTAGATGAAATGCTATTTGTTGCACCTCTTTATAATCCACATTGTGCAGTAAAAAACCTTAATCCTATTCATAATCCAGAACTCTTTAAGATAGATACTTACAAGTTAATCTACTTTCTCTATTTGCTAGGCCCGGCTCTAAATTCAGGTGTTGTAAGGTTTATACCTAATCCAGGAATCTTTGATAGTTCTTTACAACTAGATTTCTTAAGTGCTGCATATGCTAGGGCTAATGGAAAAGAAGTTACTAAAGATAATATGGAAAATCTACGCCTAGACTATAGCAATGATTTACATAAAGTTATTCGTGCTGAGTCAGCAGAAGCTAGAGAAGCACAGTTAAGAAAAATGTACCCACACTTAACAGACCAAGAAATTAATTTAACTCTGCCATATTTTGAAGAATTAGGTAAGGAACAAACCTCTATTGTTCTTACCAAAGAAGTTGAGCAAAGGTTAATAGAAACTGCTGCTCAAATATTAGCTGTACGTGCTGGAATAAATACAGATACAGCAATACATATTTGCCAATATACGGGGGCAATGCCTTATACAGGTACTTCCTGGCGTTGGCAAGAACTTCTAACAGCCTCAAACAATGATGCAGAAAAAGACAACTGGACAAGCTTAACAGAAGCTTTTCAATCACAAGAATTTGGTTTCTTAAATAATGTTGAACGTGGTTTTGTAGGGGAATTTCACTCAATGAAAAGGCTAGAAGGCACTCGTAATTATATGCGACGTGTTTGGCAAGCCGCAGACAGCAAATTAAATGCTGAAAGTGCAGAAAACTCTGTAGCTGATTTACAAAATGAATTAGCAACAGAACAAGAAAAAGCTTCAGCAGAATGGGCGCGAATGCGTCAGGAAACTAAGCAATGGATTGCTAGAGTATCAGATCCAGACAGCACTTTAGAACCTGTAGTTAATGGTAAATTTAATTTAAGTTTACCAAATAATGGATTTACTACTATAGTTGGGCAAGAAAAATTTGCTTCACTTGCAAATGCTGAGACAATCAAAACAAAAGTACCCGCAGCAGTTTATATAGAACTCACTTAGTAATTTATTCTTAATCTTTTTCTTAAAAATTGGGAACGCAAGTAAAAATTGTGTTCCCAATTTTTTATGGCTTAGTTATTTGCAATGTAACCAAAATAGTTTATAAAACGTTCCTGGTAGTATAATTATTAAAAGTTTAATTTATGGCTAGGCAGGCTGATGAAAAAAGCCGCACAAGAGGCAATTGTTACAACTGTAGACAACAGTAAACTAAATGCTACACAGATAACAGATGAATCATTAGTTGTCAGTGCTAGCAATGGTGATGAAGAAGCTTTTAAGCATCTTTTTGAGCGTCATCGATTTTGGGTTAGTAGAACTGTTGGCAAGTTTTTTCATCGCCCTGAAAGGGTAGAAGAAGTAGTACAAGAAGTTTTTACCAAACTGTACTGTACTTTAAGCTATTTTTCACCTCAGCCAGGTAAAACTTTTACTAATTGGTTAGCTAGTGTGGCAATTAATTTTTGTTATGATGAGCTAAGAAAAAGTCGTCGTAGACCAGAACATTCTATAAGCGAAGTAACAGAAAATGAACAAGCTTGGCTAAAAGAAAAGCTGACTGATAACAAAACTTCTAGCACAGAACATCAAGTTATTGTTCGAGATTTAGCCAACAAATTACTTTCACAACTTAGTGCAGAGGATCGTTTAGTGCTAACTTTACTTGATATAGAAGAACTTTCAGTAAATGAAATTGCTGAGCTTACAGGTTGGTCAGTTTCAAAGGTAAAAGTTCGCGCTCATCGTGCGCGAATAGAATTACGCGGACTATTAAATAAATTTCTCTAAAACTTTTTTATTAAGTTAGGAAAAATAAATGTTTTGGAAAAAATATAAAGTATCAGACGAAAAATTAGACGAATTAGGCAAACAGCTTTTTAAGGCTTCAACTCTTACAGAGGAAGAACTTAGTAAAATTGCCAGTTCACCATTTTTATATTCAAAAATAAAAGCAAATATCAAAGCAAAAACACAAACCTCTACAGAAAGCTTAAACAATGGGTTTGCTATTTTATTTTTAGCTAGATATACAGTCCCAGCACTATTTTGTGTTGCTTTATTTTCGCTAACAGCCTTTTGGATAGCTGATTTGCCAGCATCCTCTATAAATGATATTCCAAATGATACTTCAGACGATTTTCTAGTTACAGAATTTATTTCCGCACCAGTAACCGTTTGTAATATCTCAACAAAATCGGAATGTGCTGTTTCAAGTAATGATGTTCTTTCAATTGTTTTCCAAGAACAATCATCGGAGAAAATAGAAAATGAGTAGACAAGATAGAGTTTGGTTAAAAGCCGGTGCAGTTTTAATAGTAGTGTTTTGTCTTGGGATAATTACAGGCGGAGCATTAGATAGCCTCTACCGCTCACAAGCAAAAAGTGTTGCAAACAAAAGTAATAAAATAGATACAGTTGATTACTTAAATAACTTAAAAAGAGAATTAAATTTATCACCTCAGCAAGTAACAGCTATGCAAGCAATCCTTGGTGATATGAGTAAAGATTATAAAACTTTATGTGCTGAAACCAGCCCACGTTACAGCGTTTTGCGTGAAAAAGGCCGGTCAAAAATGAAAGGGCTACTTTCCATCGAGCAACAAAAATTATTTGATCAAGTCGTCACCCAAGAAGATTGTAATTGTCCTTATTTGAAGAAATAGAAAACTTAGTTTAAAAGCTCTAATAGTTTTTACGTAAAAGATTTAATAGTTTTTTACTGTTCCCTTTGCTTTACAGCAAGCAAGAAGTTACCCTGCCTTTGTCAAGCGTAGCGTTTGACACCACAATAGAAAGTAGCGTATAAATAACTAGTAGGTAGCAAAAAACGTTATTTTTATTGATTTTTATACCCTTTTATTTTACTAACCTACTTATTTTCAATAAATTACTCTATTCTTCAAAAACTTGAATACTAAGTAAAAATTAGCAGTGTATTGGTAAATTATGTCTAAGCTTAACAATATCAGCCTTTTGCTAACAGAATGGAAAAACGGTAAAAAAGAAGCATTAGATGAAGTAATACCATTAATTTACAATGATTTACATTTACTAGCAAAAAAATATTTATCCAAAGAACTTCCTAATCATAGCTTACAAGCCACTGTTTTAGTAAATGAAGCGTATATTAGACTTCTTGAATGTCAACAAATAGACTGGGAAAATAGAATACATTTTTTAGTAGTAGCAGCAAAGTTAATGCGTAATATTTTAGTTGATCATGCTAGAAAATATATTGCTGCTAAAAGAGAAGGAGCTAGATATAAACTTTCTCTTTCTGCTATCGATAGGTTAATTAGTAAAGATCCCGATCTAGACTTATTAGCTTTAGATGATGCCTTATCCGCTTTAGCTATTGTTGACATTCAACAAAGCCGTATTGTTGAACTAAGATATTTTAGTGGCTTAAAAATTGAAGAAATTGCAGAAGTTCTTAACATCTCTACTGCCACCGTAAGCCGTGAATGGAAACTTGCTAAACTCTACTTACTTCACTATTTAAGTAAAAAAGAGTCTTAACATAAAAAGTTTTCCTGATTTTTGATAAAAGTTTTCCAAATTATCCGCAATAAGTAATATGACACCTGAAAGATGGCAAAAAGTAAAAGGAATTTTGGATAAGATACTGCACAATGAGCCGGCAGAAATAGAGAAAATTCTTTTACAAACTTGCGGGGATGATTCTGTTCTTAAAGCTGAAGTGTTGGAAATACTAGCACTTAATAGCCAAGCTGATTCTTTTCTTTCATCTCCATTAGTAGACTTATTTGAACAGTCAAATAACCCATCTGAGGTAGAAACCTTAAACCAATTGAATTTAGAACAGGATTTATTACTTATGAAAAACTTAATTGGAAAAACTTTAGATGGTAAATATTTAATTGAAAAGCAATTAGGCCAAGGTGGAATGGGCGCAGTTTATAAAGCTATCCATCTTGGAACTAGTCGACCTGTAGCAGTAAAAGTAATAATGCCTCAATTTATGGCTAACCTTGAGTTTATAGAACGTTTCAGAGTTGAAGCAAAAGCTACAGGAAAGTTACAGCACCCAAATATAGTAAATATTACTGATTTTGGATTTACTCAGCTTGATTTAGATAATATGGCCTATTTAGTTATGGAATTTTTAGATGGCTATAATCTAGGAGATTTTCTAAAAAGTAGGGGCAAATTACCATTATATTTAGTAGTAGACATAGTAGAACAAATATGTTTAGCACTAAATGAAGCTCATAAACAAGGAATCATTCATCGAGATCTTAAGCCTGATAATATTTGGTTACAACCTAATGGTAGAGATGGTTACAACGTAAAAATACTAGATTTTGGATTAGCTAGGCTAAGAGATAATACTCTAAATCCTAGCCCTGTTAGTAAGCTCATAGGCAAATTTACTAATTTACCTACTAATCCAACACTAAATACACAAGTAGAAACAATAGCTCAACTCCCGAATCAACAAATAACTAAATTTTTTGTAGATGAAGAAGCATATACAAAAGCACTAGCTAATAGAAGTAGTAATAATGAAGTTAAGACATTAAAGGTAAATAAAGTTGTTACTGTTGGAGATATAGATCCTAAGACCGTTCCTGAATGGTTAACTAGAGTTGGGACTATAATAGGTACTCCTCTTTATATGTCTCCTGAACAGTGCGCTGGTACTGAACTTGATGCTCGATCTGATATTTATAGTTTAGGTATTATCATTTATCAAATGCTTGCTGGAGAGACTCCTTTTTCTGGTAATATGTATGAGCTTATTGAAAAACATAAAAAGGAACAACCAGTTAATTTGAGAGAAAAAAGAAAAGAGCTTCCCAAAGATATTACAGAATTAGTAATGTCCACATTGTCTAAAAAGCCAGAAGATAGGCCAAAAAGCTCTTTACTTATAGCTAAGGTACTTCGTTTGTGTGCAAAAGGCGTTGACCTTGCATTATTAGAATCGAAAGAATTTTTTTATACTCACTATTTCAAACTTATTGTTCCACTAGGCGTTGTTTCGCTTCCTTTTTTGATTCCTTATCTGTTTTTTTATGTAGTTTTTCTCCTTAACTTTCATCAGTTAGCAGATAAGACATTATTTGTTTCTTTGGCACAAAGTGTTTTTGATTTCTTATGCGAGCCTTACACCTTAACAATAGCATTTCTTCTTTGGGGGCAGATTATTTTTGGGGCTTGCTTAATTATGATTGAGCAACTTTATAAGAATCCAAATAGTTCCATTAACCTTAAATTAATACTAAAAACACTACTAAGGCATTTTCCTGAAATAGTAATAGCACAAATTCTCTCTATTGCTATGTTTATTCTAAAATTTATACCATCAAATGTTTTAACAATATTTAGGTTTAACCTATCTTGGAAACAGCCTTGGCGAGGCCATTCCTTTAAGGTTGCAAGCATTTTATTTGAGGAAAAAACTAGGTATAGTGCTTTAGAGAGTTCTCAGTTAGTTGTTAAGCTATTATCTTCTTTTGTCAGATCGCTTAGATCCCGCCAAATAGCGTTTTGGCTCCAAGCCTGTTTTATTGGTGGTATCTATTTTGTAGTTGTTCTTCCAGCTTGGGCTAATATTACGCAGGGAGCAAAAGGAGAGTTTTCGCCAGGAACCTTAGAAATGGTTGTTATAAGTGTTGCAGTTCTCATATTTCTACTTATTACATTTTATCTTTTTTCTAACTATATAGTAATTGCGATTACTTTATCTAATCTATATTTAGAAATTAAGCTAGAGTCTAACAAAATACTAGAAAATATATCTAAAGATAGACAATCACAAAACAGATTTCCAAGCTCTTTATTGACTCAATATTTCTTTGCAATTTGGTCTAATGTCAAAGAATATAAATTGCTTATGGGTTTAATAATTGCGTTTGGGTTTATATCTATAAATAGCTCATTTTTTTATAAATCTCCTTTTATCCCTGATGTTATAAGTATTTGGCATGGAATATCATATGTAAAGCCTAACTTTATTCCTGATACTAACCGCTTAGTGGTAGAAGCTGTATATATGGGTAAAGTTGAAACTGTAAGGTGGTTGTTGGAACAACCAAAATGTGTTGATGTAAGGACTAAAAGTTCTACTGGAAAAAATTTACTATTTATTGCAGCGCAAAGCGGTAATTTAGAAATGGTGCGTTTATTAGCAAAAACACGCGAAGGATTACTACTAGATTTACCAAATGATCAAGGAGATTCTCTTTTAATATATTTGGTAAAACAGCCTTTAAGTAATAATAGGAAACAGGTTATTGAAGAACTAATTTCTCTAGGAGCCAATATAGATCTTAAAAATAGAGAAGCAAAAACAGCCTTGGATGTTGCTCAAGAAACTAACCAAAATGAAATCATAGAAATACTAAAAAATGCAAAGAAGAAATAACTTTCTAAAAATAAAAAGGATGAGAAAGTTATTTCCCATCCTTGAAATTGCCTAACAAATGAGGTTAGAGGTTATAGCTACTAGAAAATGTTTTCTAAAATTATGCTGCTGATGCAACGATGCTAGGTATTACATAAGCACTAGCGTCAAAGTCTTCAATTGCATTATTTAGCACTTGCTCAATGGTTTTTACTGGTATAAATTCCATCTCTTGTTTTACTTCAATTGGTAATTTAACCAGGTCTTTTTCATTAGCTTTAGGCATAATGATCCGACGAATGCCGGCGCGACGTGCTGCTAAGACTTTTTCCTTAAGTCCTCCTATTGGTAAAACTAGGCCAGAAAGCGTAATTTCACCAGTCATTGCAGTATCGGCACGCATAGATTTATTTAAGTATAAAGAAGCAAGCGCGGTGGTCATTGTAATACCGGCTGACGGGCCATCTTTAGGAACTGCTCCAGAAGGTACATGTAAATGTAGTCCAGCATTCTTAAAGACTTCTCGATCTATACCAAAACGATGAGAATTTGCCCAAAGATAGCTCATTGCTGCCCGTGCGGATTCTTTCATTACATCGCCTAGTTGACCAGTTAGAGTTAAATCCTTTCCTCCAGGTAGAAGCGTTGCTTCAATATAAAGAACATCGCCCCCTACAGGTGTCCAGGCTAAACCAGTTGCTACGCCTGGCTGTAATTCTGTTCGCATTTCTTCAGGTAAAAACTTATCTGGGCCAAGTAAATCATCTAACATTGGGGCTTCGATTTTCATTTCAGCTACTTCATTTAGAGCGATTTTTACAGCTACTTTTCTGGCTAATTGTCCTAAAGTGCGCTCTAGTTGGCGTACTCCAGCTTCACGAGTATAAGAGCTAATAAGCTCACTAATGGTTTTTTCATCTATTTGAATTTGTGCGTCTGTTAAACCAGTTTCTTTTAGTTGTCTTGGAACTAAATAACGTTTAGAAATCTCTAGTTTTTCTTGCTCTGTGTAACCAGAAAGGGAAATTACTTCCATACGGTCTAAAAGTGGCCCAGGAATAGTCTCTAAACTATTGGCTGTACAGATAAAAAATACTTTGGAAAGATCAAAAGGCAAATCTAAATAATGGTCACGAAAAGTAGTATTTTGAGCCGGATCAAGCACTTCTAAAAGTGCTGAAGCTGGATCACCTCGGAAATCTCGACCTAGTTTATCTACTTCATCTAGCATTAAAACAGGGTTTTTAACTCCAGCACGGCGCATTGATTGAATAATACGACCTGGCATAGAACCAATATAAGTACGACGATGACCGCGAAGCTCTGCTTCGTCATGAACTCCGCCTAAACTCATACGCTCAAATTTTCTGCCTAAAGCACGAGCAATTGAATGTCCAAGGGAAGTTTTTCCAACTCCCGGAGGCCCAACAAAACAAATAATCGGAGATTTAGCCGTAGGGTTAAGCTTTAAGACAGCTAAATGCTCAATAATACGGTCTTTGATGTCCTTTAACCCATAGTGATCTTCTGCCAACACTTCACGAGCATGTTTTAAGTCTAAATTATCTGTAGTTGTTTTATGCCAAGGAAGTTCTAACACTACATCTAAATAAGTGCGGATTACTTGATGATCTGGTGCAGCAGGTGGAAGTTTTTCTAAACGTTTCATTTCACGATTAACTTCTTTTAGAACTTCTGCTGGCAGATTAGCTTCATCAATCTTTTGACGAAGCATTTCTAGTTCTGCTTTTTCTGGATCTTCTTCTCCTAATTCTTTTTGAATTTGTTTTAATTGCTGTCTAAGCACATATTCACGTTGTGCTTTATGGATTTCTGCTTGAGCATCACCTTGAATTTTTTGACGTAACTCTAAAACTTGTACTTCATGGGTTAAATACTCATGCATTATTTTAAGCAAATCTAGCTTAGTGTTAGCTTCTAGTAATTTTTGTTCCTTGTCTATTTCCATATGAAATAGAGTTGCTAACATATAGCTTAATTTTACAGGGTCTTCGGTTGAAACTACGATGGATGTTAGATCTTCTGGTACATTTTGCAACATTGATAAAGATTTTCCTACTAAATCATTAATTGCACGATGTAGGGCTTCGGTTTCTGTTGAAGACTCTTTTAAGTCGGCTAATGGCTCAACTGTACCTAATAGATAGTTATTATCTGTTGTATCAACACTGTTTATTTTTACTCGCCCAATTCCTTGAACAATTAATTGTAGGTTGCTTTCATTCATACGAATTGAACGTTTAATTACTGCTAATGTGCCAATGTTATATAGATCATTTTGGCTTGGTTCTTCAGTTGCTACTTCTTTTTGTGTCACCAAAACAACTAGCTTTTCTTCTGTATTAGTAGCCGCTTCAGCCGCAGCTAGTGAGCGAGTTCGTCCAACGGAAAGTGGCAACACCATATATGGAAATACTACCGTATTTTTTAAGGAAATTATTGGATATTGAGTAGTAGACAAATTCATAGTTTTAACCTCCTGAACACTATCTCTTCTTTATTTAGTGCTGTTTGTCCTTCTATTGGTGTGCCATCACCGCCGGAAGTTTGTTAAAGAAGTTGAGTGTCTAATTATCAAGTATTTTGCGTGACTGAATGAATATTACAGAAAGCAAATTATTTTGTCCAAGGAAAATTTCTGAAAATTTCCTGGAAAAATATACTTGACAGATAAGCACTCAACTTTTATTATGCAAACACAATCAAGTTAAATACTACTTAATCACTAATTAAAAATTTTTGGAGGTAATTATGACCAAACCAGCAGTTGCAAAAAATCTTGCTAACTTAGAAAAACAATTAAATTCTTTATTTAACCCAGCCGCTTTTTCTGTTAGTGCTGAGGACTTAGGTTTTGCAGGTCACGGGCCAGCAATAGATATTTGTGAAGATGACAACAATCTATATCTAATTGCAGATTTACCAGGCTTTCGCTCAGAAAATGTTCAAATCCGTTATGAAAACCGCACTTTAACGGTTGCTGGTGAGAAGACTCAGGAAGAGTTACCTAATGTACGTTATCACCGTACAGAAAGCTTCTCTGGACGTTTTCAACGCTCATTTTCACTTCCATTAGATATAGATATAGAAAAGATAGGTGCTGAACTAAAAAATGGGCTGTTAACTATTACGTTACCAAAACAAGAAGTACATAAACCAAGACAAATTACCGTAAAGGTAAATTAGTTAGTAAAAATCTTAAATAAAGGAAATTAACTTTGGAGGCAAGATTATGAAAAACAATAAATCATTTACCAATCCTTATAGAGCAATGAGCGATTTAGGACAACTACAAAAGTTTTATCAAGAATTTTTTGGTGTACCAACACGTACTAACAACACAGTAGAAGAATGGTCGCCAGTAGTTGATATTTATGAGACAAAAGATGAACTAGTTTTAGAAAGTCAATTGCCTGGTATGAGTGAGGCAGACTTTAAGCTTAGTGCAGAAAATAATGTTTTGACCTTAACAGGTGAACGCAAATTTGTTGATCAACCTAAATATAAACTTCATCGTCAAGAACGTCCTCAAGGAACATTTGAGCGTAGCTTTACTGTACCAAGCACATTTGATTTAGGAAAAGTTGCAGCTAGTTATAAAGAAGGTATCTTAAAAGTAAGTGTACCTAAGAGAATAGAAGCAAAACCACGTCAAATTGAAGTAAAAATAGTTTAATAAAGTTTAATAACCTAGGGTTAATCTATGGATTAACCCTAGGGTGAGGTGATGTTATGGATATAAATAAAATGACACAAAAAGCACAGGCGGCTATTTTGGCTGCTCGCACAATTGCAACCAAAAATGCCAATCCAGAAGTTGATGTAGAACATTTGCTCTTAGCTCTTTTAGAACAAGAAAACGGTCTTGCTCCAGCTATTTTAGAAAAAGCTGGTATTGCATCAGATATAGTTCGTAACCACCTCGCAAAAGAAGTTGACAAGTTGCCAAAAGTAAGTGGTGGTAGCGTTAGCCTAGAGCAAATGTATATTACTCAGCGACTAAATAAAGTTTTTGTTGTGGCTGAGGATGAAGCTAAACGGCTTAAGGACGAGTATATTTCTGTAGAACATTTTCTTTTAGCAATTGTTAAAGAAGGAAAGCGACATCCAGCAAGCAAGCTACTCCATGAAATGGGCTTAAACGAAGATCGCTTGATGAAAACTTTGCAAGAAGTTCGTGGTAAGCAACGCGTAACTTCTCAAAATCCAGAAGAAACCTATCAATCATTAGAAAAATATGGACGAGATCTTACAAAACTAGCTCGTCAAGGCAAAATTGACCCTGTAATTGGGCGAGATGATGAAATTCGTCGAGTCGTTCAAGTCCTATCTAGACGTACTAAAAACAATCCTGTCTTAATTGGTGAGCCAGGCGTAGGTAAAACCGCAATTGTAGAAGGTTTAGCAACAAGAATTATTCGCGGTGATGTGCCAGAAGGCTTAAAAGATAAATTAATTGTTGCCCTAGATATGGGTGCTTTAATTGCAGGTGCTAAATATCGAGGCGAGTTTGAAGAACGCTTAAAGGCGGTTTTAACAGAAGTTTCAGAATCTCAAGGAAAAATCATTCTCTTTATCGACGAACTCCACACAATTGTTGGTGCAGGAAAAACAGATGGCGCGATGGACGCAGGCAATTTATTAAAACCAATGCTAGCACGTGGTGAACTACATTGTATTGGTGCTACTACTTTAGATGAATATCGTAAATATGTTGAAAAGGACGCTGCACTAGAACGACGTTTTCAACCAGTGCTAGTTAATGAACCTACAGTAGAAGACACTATTTCTATACTTCGAGGCTTAAAAGAACGCTATGAAGTCCATCATGGAACTAGAATTAAAGATTCTGCTTTAGTTTCGGCTGCTGTACTTTCACAACGCTATATTTCAGACCGATTTTTACCTGATAAAGCAATTGACCTAGTAGATGAGGCCGCAGCACGTTTAAGAACCGAAATTGATTCAATGCCTCAAGAATTAGACGAAATCTTGCGCCGTGTAATGCAGCTTGAAATTGAAAAAGAAGGTCTAAAACGAGAGACGGATAACGTATCAAAAGATAGATTACAAAAATTAGAAAAAGAGTTAGCAGAACTTCGCGCTCAATCAGATTCCTTAAAAGCTCAATGGCAAGTTGAAAAGCAAGCTGTGTTAAGACTTCGCAAGTTAAGAGAAGAAATTGAGCAAACCAAGATGGATATTGAGCGAGCCGAGCGAGATTATGACTTAAATCGAGCAGCAGAACTTCGCTATGGTAAGCTTTCTACGCTAGAAAATAAACTTAAGACAGAAGAAGAGCATTTATTTAAGAAACAAGGCGTTAACCGTATGATCAAGGAAGAAGTGGATGAAGAAGACATTGCAGCAATTGTAAGTCGTTGGACACATATTCCTGTTAGCAAATTGTTACAAGGTGAAATCGATAAGTTACTTAACTTAGATGAATGTTTACATCATCGTGTAGTTGGTCAAGATGAGGCGGTTCAAGCTGTGTCAGATGCAATTGTCCGCGCCCGTTCAGGTCTTAAAGATCCAAATCGTCCAATAGGATCATTTATTTTCCTTGGCCCAACCGGTGTAGGGAAAACCGAACTTGCTCGCGCACTAGCAGAATTTCTTTTTGATGATGAGCAAGCAATGGTTCGTCTGGACATGAGCGAATATATGGAAAAACATTCTGTTTCCCGCTTAATTGGCGCACCTCCCGGTTATGTTGGCTATGATGAAGGGGGCCAGTTGACAGAATCCGTTAGACGTAAGCCTTACTCAGTGATTTTATTTGATGAAATTGAAAAGGCTCATCCAGATGTTTTTAATGTGTTGCTACAAATACTTGACGATGGACGTTTAACTGATGGTCAAGGTCGGGTAGTTGACTTTAAGCATACTGTAATAATTATGACATCTAATATTGGTAGTCAGTTAATCCTGGACTATAGCAGTAAAGGTAATGATGAAACGGCTTATGAAAAGATGAAACGTGGTGTTTTAAGTGCAATGCGTGGAGCATTTAAGCCAGAATTTCTAAATCGTGTTGATGAAATAGTTGTTTTCCACGCTTTAGGTATTGAACACTTAAAACAAATAGTTGATATTCAAATTACACGTCTTCAAAAACGGCTTGATGAAAGACATATCAAGCTTGCAATGACGGATGAAGCAAAAGAGTTTTTGGTAAAAAATGGCTATGAAGCAAGCTATGGTGCTAGACCTTTGAAACGAGCCATTCAACGAGAAATCGAAACACCTTTAGGACGCGATCTCTTGCGCGGTAAGGTCAAAGATAATCAAACTGTAGTGGTTAGTGTTGCAGGTGATTCATTAAGTTTTATGGGTATATCTGAAGAAGCTTTCTTGTCTGGTAAACGGGGGGTTGCTACGGCATAAAAGCTCTTAAAAAGTGAAAAAGGCTAGCTTTGGTAGGCTAGCCTTTTTTGTGTTTCCTGCTAAATTAATTTTTATGCTGTTGGTTTGTAACTTAAACTACCTATTTTATTAACAAATCTAGGAATAACTGATGATTACAATAATAGACTATGGTGTAGGAAATTTACGTAGCGTTGAGAAAGCTTTTGCTGCTGTTGATGCTAAAGTAGAAGTAACTAGTGATAAAGATTTGCTTATGAAGGCTAAAGCCTTAGTTTTACCGGGTGTCGGGGCGTTTGGAGAAGCAATGGATTGCTTGCGAGCAAAGGAATTTGACCAAGTAATTTTAAGTGCTGCTAAGATGGGTAAACCTATTTTAGGTGTTTGTCTAGGCTATCAATTGCTATTTGAAGAAAGTGAAGAGTTTGGACTACATAAAGGACTAGGTTTATTACCTGGTCGAGTAGTTCGCTTTCCAAAAAATGATTTACATGTGCCACATGTTGGTTGGAATCAAGTACATAAACATCAAGATCACCCTATCTTAGATAATATTGCTAGCGATAGTTTTTTTTATTTTGTACATTCTTTTTATGTTGAGCCTAGTATAAACAGTGATGTAATTGGACTAACAAGTTATGGAGTAGATTTTTGTTCTATTGCTGCACGGGATAATGTTATGGGAGTGCAATTTCATCCAGAAAAAAGCCAACAAGCAGGACTAACTTTATTAAAAAATTTTTATTCACATTTAAAATAAAATGTAAGTAATAAATAGTAAGTTTTGTCTTTTAAGCTCCTAATAAACAGCCTATAAAATTTTGTCATAATTTTAATAATTTTAAGTTAAGCTAAGTTAATGTATAAAAACTAACAAAAAACTAACGGTTTTTCGTTGAAAAATAAAGGCTTAATGAAAAATTAACAAGATTATAAGTAATAGATCAACTATAATATTTTGTACAAAGTATTTGAGTTGTTTGCTTATGTAATGGCTATAACACCTTGTGAACCAACAAAAATTAAACAACATAGTAAATAGTCCCATTTCCTCTCAAACTAAACAAAACTTTTAGAAAATAAAATAGAAACGAGGGGGCTTATGACAACAAATTACAAACCACAGATTTTAATAGTAGACGATGAACCACAAATTCTACGTGTAATGAAAAATAGTCTTTTAGCAAGAGGTTATGATGTAAAAGTTGCTTGTGATGCTTTAGAAGCAATAGAGTTAATTAATGAGAAAATACCAGATTTAATCATTTTAGATTTAATGATGCCTAAATTGTCAGGTTTTGATTTGTGTAAGATGGTGCGTAAAATATCTAAAGTACCGATAATGATTCTTTCAGCTAGACAGTTAGAAGATGATAAAAAGACAGCTTTAGATTTAGGAGCATGTGATTATATAACTAAACCTTTTAACTTGAATGATTTGCTAGTGCGGATGAGAGTAACACTAAGAAGAAGTAGCAATACAGAAATAGAAGTAGGATATTTAAGAGTTGGTGATATTGGGATTGATTTTAGTAACAAGAAAGTTTTGGTAAGTGGAAAAGAAGTAGAATTAACATTAGTGGAATATGACATACTTGTATACCTAGTGAATAATGCAGGAAAAATAATAACACGCCAAAATTTAATGAATCACTTATTTGGTTTTGATGGTTTAGAACATATACTGTGAACGGGTGTAAAGAGTGATTTTCGGTGAGATGTTGTTATAGAAAA
>CAZBMZ010000025.1:0-94668 GCA_964492845.1 uncultured Clostridia bacterium | reverse complement strand
CTTGAATTTTCTTTTTGATTTTTTGCTCTTCCAACTCTTTTGGAACACGACCGAATAATGATAGAAGGTATCAACAACGCTATAATAAGCACCAAGTATCAGAAATCATTAAACGAGTTGAAGAAAGCAGCAATCGTTTTCGCCAAGACTTAGATCGTGATTTAGATGAGGGTAGATTAGACGGTAGCAGAAGAGAAGATAAAATTAATGAAGACGTAAAAGTTTTTGAAGTAGCTTTCAACACTTTACGACGTGAGTTTGATAGCAATAATAACTGGTGGGAATCTAGAAATAATGTACAAACTGCAATTGATTCTGCAAGACCTGTAGAGATTAGATTACGTAATAACCGCTTTAGCTCAAATGTACAATCTCAATGGAAAACCTTGCGTACAGATTTAAATAAGCTTGCTTCTATTTATAATCTTCCGCTTGAGGATGATAGAAACAGCGATAATAATAGAAAATACCAACAGCGTTACACTAAGAACCAAGTAGCACAAGTCATTAAGCGGGTAGAAACCAGTAGTGACCGATTTCGTCAAAACCTAGATCGTGATTTAGATAGAAGCAAAATAAATGGAAGTAGAAGGGAAGATAAAATCAATGAAGACGTAAAAGTTTTTGAGGTAGCTTTCAACACTTTACGACGTGAGTTTGATAGCAATAATAACTGGTGGGAATCTAGAAATAATGTACAAACTGCAATTGATTCTGCAAGACCTGTAGAGATTAGATTACGTAATAACCGCTTTAGCTCAAATGTACAATCTCAATGGAAAGCCTTGCGTACAGATTTAAATAGGCTTGCTTCTACTTATAACCTCCCTTTAATGTAAAAGGGTTTAGGATTTTGTGATTAGGTTTTTAGCGTAGTAGAAAACATAATAGTTTGGCTCATTGATAGTTCCCGTAAAAGCTGATTGGCATTGTTCAAAATAAAGGATTTATGCGATCTAAAATTGGTAGAATAACCTATTTTTCACGGCAAATATCAAAGAGCCTGTTTTTGATAGTCTCCCTCAGTTACAGTGATGAAAAAGAGCTATAAAGATTTCTAGTTAATATCAAATAAGGCTAAAAGAGGCTTAAAAACAGCTTTTTGAAAATAATACCAGATAGGAATCAAACGCCCGTATTGGGGAAAAGTCAGCAATAACTTGAATTTTGCTGGGAAAAGCTAGCAAAAAACTACTCTCCTAATTAATGCGAGTTTGCTAATCCAATCTGATATTACTAGTTGCTAAATGTCACAAATAGAAAGGTTAACAAACATGGCTTCATTTGTAGAAGAATATAAAGCTAAACATCAACATCCAATTAATAAACTTACTCATACTATTGGTATTCCGATGATAGTTATTTCACTAGCCGTAGTGTTTTTTAATTGGAAATTAGGTTTAGCTTTATTTGTAGTTGGCTGGATTTTGCAATTTATTGGTCATGCTTTTGAAGGCAATATGCCTGCATTTTTCTCAAACCCTATTTATTTATTAATTGGCCCACTTTGGTTTTTGAAAAAAGTTTTTGGTGTTGGCATGCAAGCTAAACCTCAAGTTGAGCAAAATAAATAACTTGCAAATTAACTATGTATTTTTTTCAATAACTTAGAGTTAGTTTTTGATACCTCACAACTTAGACTAATTTAAGTAAAGTTTAGTTCCTGGCCCAATTGGAATATCAAAAAGAATAAAAACGATTAACAGTAGTGACCAAATAATTAGAAAAGTTACAGAATAAGGAAACATTGTTGCAATAACAGTCCCCATTCCAGCAGACTTTGAATATTTTTGTATATAAGCAACAATTAAAGCAAAATAAGACATCATTGGCGAAATAACATTAGTAACAGAATCCCCAATACGGTAAGCTACTTGAGTACTTTCAGGAGTATAACCTAGTAACATAAACATCGGAATAAATACAGGTGCCATAATTGCCCACTTAGCTGAAGCACTGCCCATAAATAAATTGATTAAGGCAGAAACTAAAATAAAACTTAACATTAAGGGAATAGAAGTTAAACCAATGCTTTTTAAGAATTCGGCTCCTTTTACAGCCACAATTAAACCTAATTTAGTTTCATTAAAATAAGCAACAAATTGTGCAGCAAAAAACACCAAGGCAATATAAGAACCTAGAGTTGACATAGCTTTTCCCATTGCATTAGCAATGTCATTATCGGTTTTTACAGTTTTTGCCCCAATTCCATAAGCAATACCTGCTATTGTTGCCCCAAAGAAAATAATAGCTACTATCCCTGATAAAAAAGGAGAATGTAGTAAATCTCCTGTTTTTGGATCTCGTAAAACACCAAAAAGCGAAAAAGAAACTTGACCTAAGCCAGGTAAAGAAATTCCTTCCTTTGGTAATACCGAACAGATTAAAAATAAAGTAAAAAATGATGTAGCAATAAGAGCATAACGCAACCCTTTACGCTCTGCATTAGATAAAGACTCAATTGCCATAGGTTTTTCATCGCCTTCATATTTACCTAACCTTGGCTCTACAATTTTTTCTGTAACAACAGTACCAGCTATTGATAAAAAAAAGGTAGAAACTACCATAAAGTAATAGTTACAAGCAGGATTAACTAAATAAGCTTTATCAATAATTTGAGCAGCTTCTTGAGAAATCCCTGATAGCAAAGGGTCAACAGTACCTAAAACAAGATTTGCACTATAACCTCCAGATACTCCAGCAAACGCAGCAGCCATGCCAGCAATAGGATGACGACCTACAGCTAAAAAAATTATTCCTCCTAATGGTACAAGTAAGACATAACCAACTTCTGAAGCAGCATTAGAAAGCACACCAGCAAAAACAATTACAAAAGTTAGAAATCTTGCAGGTGCTGAAATTACCATTAACCTTAAAGCAGAGGAAAGCATTCCTGTCCCTTCAGCTACACCAATACCTAATAATGCTACTAGCACTGTTCCTAAAGGAGCAAAATTAGTAAAATTTTTAACTAAACTACTGACAATATATCGTAATCCACCACCATTAAGTAAACTAACTGGTCGAATAATTTCTTTTGTCCCAGGATGAATAACAGAAACTTCAAATAAAGATACTACTCCAGATAAAAGAACTACAAGTAGTGAAAATAGAGCAAATAAAGATAAGGGGTGTGGTAAAAAATTACCTACTTTCTCAATAATATCTAATGCTTTATAGAGAAAAGATTTTTTCTCACTAACACTACTGTCTTCCTTCATTAAAAAATCTCCTTATATCCTAAATTATTTTTTAACCCAGTTCTTTTGTTGGCTCTAGCTTGATTTTCAACACTGCTTTATTAGCTATTCTAGTATAATAGCTTACGTCGAAATATGGGAATAGCATTTTTTTACAAGCGGGTAATTCCTCTGCGCTCCTTTAACAGCAGAGCTTCCTTGTTTGGTTTTGTGATGAAAATTCTTATCTTGGCAGTCGGGTGCATTCTAAAGTGCCAAGATCTAAAACTTTTCTTAAATTTAATTTGCTACAAAACTTCCTGTGTGTTTTTTTACGTTAACAACAATTTTTCCTAAATTTGTCTTACGTAAGAATTTGGCCTTTTTACTAATTACATCTGATGTAAAATCACTGCCTAAGCCTTGTTTTGGAAGTTGTGGGAGTTCTCTTAAAGGTAACATATTATCTGAACTAGAATAATTAGGCTCACCCCACGCAAATCCATCTATTTGCCAAAGTGCTGCGCTCCACCAAGCATAATTATGTTTAGCTTGGTCAAAAGCTTGATTTGGTAATACAGTTGTTACACCTAAGATTTTTGCTTCAAAAACTTCTCGATATTTTATAGATTCTGCTATTTTTGGTGGGAAATTATCATCAAATTCACCATTGCGGATTTGAAAAGATTCAAGTAATACTAGGTCATTAGCACCTAAAATACAGGCTTCTCCAGCAGGGTTTCCTCCACCTAACTTATTAAGTGGAACCCTTTTAGCCTCAAATAGATCTTCCAAGTTAAAAGCGTTTAGAAAGGCACTTAAACCAAATTTACGTATCACTTTTATAACAGAATTTTGACGGCTACGATTAACGCCATAATCATAACCTGCTTCATCTAGAAAAATTCCTGCCACTCCCATATCAGCCCAAAGACGCACCCGGTTTTCTATTTCTGCTAAAGATAAGTTTTGGGAATTACCTAAATCTACATAACCATAAACACGAGTTTGTTTTTCTGCCTGGCTAAGTCGGCTAATTATCTGACGTGTATTTTCATGCTCTGCTAGTCCTGCTCCTTGAGGTTTACGACCTAAAACAACATCTTTAAACTCTAGTCCATCTCCAAAAACTACTATATCGTAGTTAGCAAAAACATTTGTTGCTGTAGTTAAATCGCCTTTTGCCCCATTAACTAAACTTGGAAAACCATAATAAATAGCAAGTCTTGGGGGTAAAGGAATTTGTTTATTATCAGTCTCAATTATAGGCTTAGTTGTAGATTTTGTTTCCTGTACACAAGCTATTAATAAACTTAGACTTAGCAGCCAAGTAATTAATATCCATCTTTTAGTAGCAAACATTTTTACTTTATTAAACATAGCAAGTTACAATCTAAAAATTAAATTTTGGTTTATTAACTCATTAGAAAAATGCAATTTATTAGTTTTTTCCAAGCTTTTTGGATTTTATTTGTTTTTTATCTGCTTTTTTTTTGGCTACCCAAAAAACTACTATCTAAAAAGTCAGATTTTCTTACTCAATTAACTAGTGGCTATCTTTACACTACATTAGTAATATTTTTAGGTGTTCATCTCTTAATATATCTTAATATATTAAACTGGTTAACTTTACTTTTGTGTTACTTATTTTGGCCTTTTGTAATTTGGTTTAGAAATACTTTTTGGCAAACACAAACTTCTATTAGTTCTTATTTAGCAAGTAAATTTCTACAACTACTTGATTTAGTTGAGTTTAGTAGTTTTACAAAAACCTTTCCAGAATATTTACGAACTAAATCAAAAGAAATTTACTTAAAATTATTTACGAATTTAGGGAAATTTAATTTTTCTAACCCTAACACTACCCTAGCAGTTTTAGCAATAGCTATTCTGCTTGGATTTATCCTAATTTTTCGATTTTCCCAACCATTGCAGCAATTAAGATTTGCTAGATCAGATAGTTACCAAACTTTACTAGAATCTTGGCAAATACTTTTAGGCGAGCCTTCAAAAATAACTTTTTACTCTAGCATAGTTGCTAGTATCTCAAGTTTAGCTGCAACTACTCCAATTCAAACTATAAGATTTTTTTCTCCAATATTAGGTATTTTTCTAGTTTTTATCTTGGCTTTAATTGTGTGGCAATTAACTAATCAAAAAAGTATTGGGTTAATTGTTAGCTATATTTTAGGTGCTTATACTTTTTCTTTTCCTATTAATAAAAAAATTACTAACCCAACATCTTTTGTAGCAATAATAAATGATTATTTAGAAAAAAGTATGACGGATCAAATCTTTGGTGGAGAGACGACTTTAGCAGTAGTTTTTTCACTTTTAGCCATTATTTCCTGGTGCAAGGTTATAGAAGGAAGACAAAATCTAGCTTTTAAGCAAAATTTAATTAATAGCCTTATTTGTTTGTTTTTATTAGCATTAACTTTTCCACTGCTACTAATCCCTACATTTTTAACTATGGCTATTTTATTGATTTGTCGACCTTTAGCACTACTCACATTTAGTTTTTCATTAGCCAGCCTGGTTATTTTGCCAATAATTAAAGAACCTACTCAAATTTTATCTAAAGAGCTTATCTTTATTTTACCAATTGCTTTAACTTTATTTGTTGCTATTTTTTGTCAATTAATTAATTACTTTCTAAACAGTTTTACTAAAAAATATAATGAACTAATTTTAGTTTTATTTTTTGTTATTTTAGCAAGTTTATTTTTACCTTCTGTACCTAAATTTCAATATTTAGAGTATGATATTGCAGCAAGAAAAACTTTAGAAATTTCCGAGCAGTACCCTAAAAAACAATGGTTAATTGTCGCACCCGTTGAACAACTAGCTAGCAGTTATGGTCAAGGTTGGTATCAAGATTTAGCCGAATTTGTAGAAAAAAACCAGGAAAAAGCAATAAACCCTGATTTTTATTTATCTAGCGCACTAGAAACTTTTATTTTTGTAGAAAAAAAACCTTTTACGGTTTTTGATAGCGAGCCGCTATCAGTTCCCTTTGCAATCTTAACTGACCCAACCTATAGCTATTATCGGTCTTTAGCAGGCCGCGCTAGCCTTGAGCAACAAGCTTTAACCCTTTGTGAAACCTATCGTAAACTCCATCCAGAAACTAAAATCTATTATGAGGATGAAGTATTAAGGATTTACTATATACAAAAAATTGAAGTAAAATTGCGCTAAAAAAACTAATTATTTATTTTAAGCAAAAGTTCTATATTATTTTAGGCAGATCATTATTTTCTTCATTATCCAAACCGTTGTCTGGTTGTTGAACTCGTTGGCTAATATCTATAAGCCTACTAACTTGTTGAACAAGAAAAGGAACAATATCTAAACCTGTAATAAATGTTATTACATAATTAAAAGTAGCATATATATCTCCAGCCGCAACATTACCTAAACCACAATAGCGTATCAGGGAAAATACTACTAATGAAAGAATAAATAGCTCCATTAAACTAAAATTAATGGCCCCTATGTCAGATATTTTAATTCTCCAAGATGCTATAGATTTATAATGGTTTTCAACAGAATTAAAATCCCCTTTCTCAATAACGTTGACCTCATTTTCAATTTGATCATTTAGTTTTCCATTAAGAAAATAAGATTTTTGGCTATAAAAATAATTTAAAACGCTAGCAGGTATTATTAAAAGTAAACAAAATACAATTAATACCCAATCATAAAAAAACAACATTACTAACGCGCCAATAAGAGAGTATAAGGATTGAATCACTAGTGGAAAGTTATGCTCAAAAAAGTCAACAAACTCCCTAGATAAAGCTGATCGAGCTACTACTTTTGATACAGAAATATCTGATTTCCTTTGATCAACTACTATTTGTGTAGCCAAATGAGTATAAATTTTTGTAAATGTTCGAGTATCATAAACTTGCCTTAAAGAGCCAATTAATAAATAAGATAAATGTTGAGCGACTAAAGCACTTATGCCTAGGTAAGAATTTGATAATAAACTATTAATAGCCAAACCCAAAGCAAAAGGTTGGATAAGCCTAAGTAAATTTTCTAGGTTAAACAAAAAATAAGTAGCAATAATCTGCCATTTATAAGCCTTAAAAAGACTTGTTAATATTTGCTTTGTACTATTAAATTTTATCTCAGGCATAATAATTTGATGGTCGTGTTGTAAAAGAATTGATAATAAGTTTTGTAATTCTAGTGAACAAACAATTAAAACCACCTCACCAACTCTATTGAAACACGACCGTTACGCTGTACTAATATTTTTAGGATTGCTATTTAGCTTCCCATTATTTCGCAGAGTAAAAATTCTAATTGTAGTGATGGTTTACCTAAAGAACTTTTTAGGGCGTTATCTATTGTAGACATTTTTTTTACAGCATAAGTAACCTTGTTTTTATCCCAACGTCGGACTTTGCTTAAAAAATCTGTGATACGAAAAGGCGGGATGCCTGCTGTGCGAGCAATTTCATCAGCAGCCACTTTTTTTTCCATTAACTCTAATGCAATCAACATTTGTCGAAATGTTCTAGAAATTATAGCTAAAAGTAAAATTGGCTCTGCCTGATCAGCTAATTGCCGTGTTAACAATCTTAAAACTGCTTTAGTATCAGCGGCAATAATAGCATCGCCTAACTCAAAATTACTGTGTTCTTTAGAACGTGGTACAAGTATTTCAATATCTTGAGAAGAAATTAACCCTGCTTTACCCAAATATGCCATTAGCTTTTCTAACTCGTTTTTTAAGGTAAAAAGGTCTGTTCCTGCTACTGCAATAAGTAATCCTGCATTTAGTTGTGTAATTTGATATTTATGCTGGCGTAGATAATTCATTACCCAATCTACTGCTTCACGATCATTAAAGGAATTTAGGTCTACAGTTTGACAAGCTTTTGCTAATGCAGTAGAAATACTACGACGTTTATCTAACTCCTCAGCTTGAAAAATTAAGCTTGTAGTTGGTTGTGGGGTTTTTAGGTAGTCTTTTAGCTCTTCTAGTTGCTCTTCGCTAACTTTTTCAAAATCACGAGCAATTACAATACGCCGACCACCAAAAATTGCATATTCTGAGGCTGTTCTAAGCACTGCATTTATACCTTGGCTTGCAACTGAATATTCAGCCCAATTAAACATTAAAGTGCTTTCGTCAAGTGTGTTTTGAAAGGCTTTAATGGCTTCTTGGTGTAAATACTTCTCTGTTCCTCTAAGTAAGTAAAGAGGTGCTATTTTGCCTGTTTTAAGTTGTGTTACTAGCTCATCTAATTTCAAAAGTTTTTACCTTAGAAATCAATAAAAAATATTAAAACCCTTCCATTACACTAGTTAAAACGCTTTTAGCAAAATCTCGTGCAAGGCGAGTTACAGCCGGATCTTCTTCATTAAAAAATGAGTTTGGATCATCTGAAAGCTCATATTCACCACGAAAAACTAACCTTTGGTTATCATAAAGAACTTTATTATTAATTTGATCTTTAATTACAACACCTGCATTAATTGTGATTTCAAAAACCCTGGTTCGGCCATTGTTATCTAGCAAAACATGTCTAAAACCAAAGTTGCGAATATTTCCACTAACTATTGCATCTGCTTTATTTACATCGCTAGTAAACTTAAAACGGCTTGTTCGATGAAGCAATTCTGTGATCATTGCTTCAGTAAAACGCTGCTCTACTTTATAGCGTAAACTTTCATTACGAAAAGTTTCAATAGCAATAGTTTTAATATGATTTGGTAAGGCTCGTCCTTGTCCGCTACGCTCATATCCACAAGGCCCTGCGCCTACACATAAACTAAAAAGTAGTAAACTTAAAAAATTTCTTCTTTCCATAATCTTACCTAAATCTTACCTATTCAATAATTTCTTTTACTAGCTCTGAAGGAGTAATTTTTTCTTCACTAATTTGATAAGCTTTTTCTACACGTTTTTGAGTAGTAGCTAAAAAACTCTCATCATTATAGTAAATAGTACATAAATTTCGCCCTTCTGTTACATAATCGCCTATTTTAGCAATAATTCTAAGCCCTACAGCCATATCAATTGCTGAATCTAGCCTACGACGACCTGCGCCAAGGTGCATTGTAGCATGACCTATTGCTAGTGTATCAATACTAGTAACATAACCCGCTTGTGGTGCTAGAACTTCTGCTTGATGTTTAGCTTGAGGGAGCAAGGAAAAATCATTTATTACATTAGCATTTCCACCTTGAGCAATTATCATTTGCTCAAATTTTTCTAAAGCTGCACCCGAACTAATTAGACTATGAACTTGTCTTCTACCTTCGTCTATATCTAAAGCTATTTTACCTAAGTGAAGCATCTTAGCAGCAAGTTCAATACATAAAAGCCTAAAATCTTCACCGCCTAAGCCTTTTAGGGTTTCAATAGCTTCTATTACTTCCAAAGAATTACCTACTGACCAACCTAAAGGTTGATCCATAGCAGTAATAAAAGCTGTAGTACGTTTTTTCATTTGTTTACCAACATTTACCATAACTTGAGACAGCCGCCGAGCATCTTCTATAGTGCGCATAAATGCACCATTTCCACATTTAACATCTAGTAACAAGCCGTCAAGTCCTTCAGCTAGTTTTTTACTCATCACACTAGCAGTAATTAAAGGAATAGAGTCAACAGTAGCAGTAACATCACGTAAAGAGTAAATCTTACGGTCGGCTGGAGCAATTTCATCTGTTTGACCAATGATGGCAAACCCAATTTTTTCTATTATTTGCTTAAAGTCTTTTAGTGAAATGTTTGTCTTAAAACCTGGAATAGATTCAAGTTTATCTAAAGTTCCACCAGTATGACCTAGCGCGCGACCAGAAATCATTGGCACACATAGACCTGCGGCAGCAACTATTGGAGCAATTACTAAAGATGTTTTATCACCTACTCCGCCCGTGCTATGTTTATCTACTTTAGCTTGAGATAGATAGGAAAAGTCTAAAACTTCGCCAGAAAAAAGCATTTCTTCTGTCAAAGCTTGTGTTTCAGTGTCGCTAAAGCCTTGCAAAAAAATAGCCATTAAAAGGGCTGACATTTGATAGTCAGCTATTTCTTCGCTTAAATAACCTTTAATAAAATAGGAAATTTCTTCGGTAGATAATTCTAAAGCATCTCTTTTTTTTCTAATTATTTCTAATGTACTTGGCATTTTTTCTCTAATTATATAATTTAGTTTTTTAGTAATTTATATTTCTATTCTTGATAAATTAATGCAATTGCAGAAGTAGCAATAGCTTCTCCTCGCCCCACACTATCTAGCCCTTCATTGGTTTTTCCTTTAATGCTAATTTGTGATAAATCAAGCTTTAAGGTTTCTGCTAGCTTTTGGCGCATTAAAGTTTTTAAGTTACGGAGTTTAGGACGTTCTGCATGAATTGTAACGTCAATATTAGCTATTTTATAATTATTTTCTATTAATAAATTATTTACATATTCCAAGAATTTTAGACTAGTAAAATTAGTAAATTTAGGATCATTATCTGGAAAATGTTCTCCAATATCACCTAAAGCAGCAGCACCCAACAAAGCATCACAAATAGCATGACTAACTACATCAGCATCTGAATGACCTATTAAACCAAGCTCAAAATCGATCTTAATTCCAGCCATTATTAAAGGTCTATTTGGCCCTAGGCGGTGGATGTCATAACCTGTTCCTACACGAAAATTTACTTGTTTATTCATAATTTGGGCATTTTATCTTATTAAAGCTAAGTTTTTATAGATGTAAATGCAGGTAAATAGAAGTATTTCTTTAGTTGTCACTATTGTTTGCTAGTGCTAGCATAATAAAGCTAAAACAGCACTATAAATTTTTAATTTGTTAGATTTTTTAAGGAAGGCCACATTTTGTTTATGAGTAAAAATCAAGATATCGAAGTTACTGTGAAAGATCGACGAATGTTTAATCCTGATGGGAGTCTACGTCAACCAATAGCAGAAACAATAGAAGAAAAACCCACCCCAGCCGCACCACCAGCAGAAAACATAGAAAGCCAACCTAGTCAAGAAACTAAAACCCGTCCTACTGCACCATCACAAGAATTTGCTGAATTAGTTCAAATGTTAGCTACTAACGCTATTATGAACCTAGGCGGCGCACCTCAATTAGGTCGTGGTGGTATTGATATTGAAACTGCTCGCCATTTTATTGAAATGCTTGCTGTTCTAAAAGAAAAAACAGAAAGTAATTTAACAGAAGATGAAGACAAGATGTTAACTGATTTAGTAAGTCGTCTTAGGATGGAATATGTTGGGGTAGTTAACCAAATGTCTAAAAGTGCAAAAAAACAGGTATGAAAATCCTTTTCCTAGGAACAGGTACCTCTGTAGGAGTACCAATGATTGGTTGTAGTTGTGAAACTTGTTTATCAACAGATGATCAAGATAAAAGACTACGAGCATCAATTATGGTTAAAAATAACCAGCACAAAATAATAATTGATACTTCTACAGATTTTCGCCAGCAAGCTCTAAAAAATAATATAACTGATTTAGATGCAATATTTATCACTCATTGCCATGCTGACCATGTTTTTGGGTTAGATGATATCCGACCAATTAATTTTCGTACTAATAAAGCTATCCCTTGTTTTGCTAGTGAACGTACATGGCGAGATATACGGCAGGTTTTTAGTTATATCTTCCGCCCTAGTATGTATCAAGGACTTCCTCAATTAGTTCCTCATACTATTGAAGGAAACTTTTCTTTGTTTAGTATGACTATTGAGTCATTAGAAGTTATTCATGGAAGATTACCTGTAACAGCTTTTCGCATTAGCAATGGAGAAAAATCTTTTGCTTATGTAACTGATTGCAACATAATCCCAGAAGAAACCTTAGCGCGTTTAATGGAGCTAGATCTACTAATTATTGATGCACTTCGTTATAGAGAGCATCCAACACACTTAAATCTAGAAAAAACCTTAAGTTATATTGAGCAGCTTAAACCTAAGCAGGCTTTGTTGACGCATATTTCTCATGATATGAAACACGCGCTTTTAAGCCGTCAACTACCTGAAAATGTTTCTCCAGCATTTGATGGTTTAGAGGTAGAGCTTTAAGCAGAAAACTATGAAAATTGCTTACGGAATAAATCAAGTAGAAATAAAGCGACCAACCATTGTTACATTAGGTATTTTTGATGGGCTGCATTTAGGTCATCAAAAAATTATGCAGCTTATTGTTGAACGTGCTAAAGCAACAGGTCTTATACCAACAGTTTTAACATTTTCTCCTCATCCCCGCGCAGTGCTTCATCCTCAAAGCGCGCCGCCGCTTCTACATACTTTTGAGCAAAAAGCTGAAGGACTAGAAATTTTAGGTATAGAACAGCTTGTTGTACTAGAGTTTACCCGTGAACTTGCTTCTATTAGTGCAGAAGATTTTACCAGAAAAATACTTTGTCAAAGCTTAGATGCTAAAGAAGTTTACTTAGGCCAAGGATTTGCTTTTGGTCGTGGTCGTGAAGGTAATTTTGAAAAATTAAAAGAATTTAGCGAGCGTTTTGATTTTTTCGCTGGTGAAGTGCCAGAAATATCTTTAAGGAATAACCGTATTAGCTCATCAAAAATACGTAGTCTTTTAATTTCAGGGCAAGTTAACTTAGCTCGTCGAATGTTGGGCCGACCTTATGGAGTTGAAGGAATTGTTTTAGAAGGTCGTCAACTTGGTCGTCAAATACAATTTCCTACTGCGAACTTAATGCCACAAAATGCCGTACTACCGGCCAATGGAGTCTATGTTACTCTAACATTAATTAATGGAATTTGGCGACGTAGTGTTACTAATGTTGGTATTCGTCCAACTTTTAAGGACTTACAAGATCGTCTAGTAGAATCACATATATTAAATTTTGATGATGATCTTTATGGTAAAACTTTAAGAGTGCGTTTTTTACATCGACTCCGAGCAGAAAAAAAGTTTGCCTCTTTAGATGAATTAAAAAAACAAATCTCTTTAGATTCTAAGCGTGCCGAAAAGTATTTTCAGCATCAAATAGTGGGAAAGGTGTTAAAATTCGTCTAGTTTTGTTATTTTGGAGGAGTTTATATGGCTACACAACAACGCCAACTACCAGCAGCACAACAAAATCTGGAAAAACTTGCTCCTACAACTATTAATTCTAATGATTCTAGCCATTTAGAAAAAGAGCCTACCCTAACACTTACCCCACCTGCACAATATTCACCAACTACTACTATTCGTGATTATGGTAGAGAAGGTTGGTTACGTACTTTTCAATTAGCTTACTTCTTTTTTATTTTTGCAACTTGTATTTATTTAGATAATTTAGTGCGTCAAGAAAAGAAAGAAGTGGAAGGCTTTTGGCAAAAGCTGGTATTTTTTCTAGCAAAACGTTTTTATCCTACTCGCAATCTTGCGCTGGCAGAATTACAAAGAAACCGTGCTGCTTGGTTAACAGACAAACTAGCTAGCTTTGGCCCAACATTTATTAAAATAGGGCAAACTCTTTCTACTCGTCCAGATATTGTACCGCTAGAGTACACAAAAGAGTTAACCCGACTTCAAGACCAAGTTCCATCATTTCCACAACCAATTGCTTGGTCAATTATTGAGCAAGAATTAGGCGCACACCCTGAAAAAATTTTTGCTAGCATTGAGGATGAACCTATTGCAGCAGCTAGCCTTGGTCAAGTTTACCGCGCCCGCTTAAAAACAGGTGAAAAAGTAGCTGTTAAAGTCCAACGTCCTAACCTTGCAGAAATAGTTAATTTAGATTTAGCAATACTTCGTCAAACTGTCCGTTATTTAGAAGCTAAACACCCTCATCTAACCTTTGGTATTGAATGGCTTAGAATTATTGATGAATTTGCAGAAATCCTTTTTGAAGAAATGGATTATTTTAAGGAAGTAGAAAACGCCGAAGTTTTTCGTAAAAACTTTGCTAAATGGCCGGAAATCTACGTCCCAGAAATTTATCAAGAACTTAGTTCACGCCGAGTTATTGTAGAAGAATTTATTGATGGGACAAAAGTTAATGACATCGCTGCTATTAAAGCCCAACAAGTTGAGCCACTAGAAGTAGTAAAATTAATTTCTCGAACTTACTTAAAACAATTGCTAGAAGATGGCTTTTTTCATGCCGACCCACACCCAGGAAATTTACGCTTAATGTCTGATGGACGACTAGCATTTTTTGATTTTGGTATGGTTGGTCGTTTAACTCCAGAAATGCAGTCTAAGCTAGTAGATGCTTTCTTTCATATTGTGGAAAGAGATGTTCATGGCATTGTTGAAGATCTAATTGAGCTTAAATTCTTAAAAGAAGGCTTTGATCCAGAAGAGTTTAGAGAACATATTGAAGAAGTCTTTTCCCATTATGTTGGGATGAAAATTGGACAATTAAAATTCCAAGAATTAACCTATGCTGTTTCAGAAACAATTTATCAACTACCTATTACAATTCCGCCTCACTTTACTTTTGTTATGCGCGCGCTTACAACCCTAGAAGGCATAGGTATTTTAGTTGACCCTAATTTTAGCTTTTTTGATACTGTTAAGCCTTATGCTAAAGAATTTATGCTTAAGCAAGAAGGAAAGAATTTACGAGACAAATTGTTAGGAAAATTAGTAAAAGGTGAAGATGGAAAAATTTCTTGGGAAAAAGTTTGGAAGCTAGCTAAAATGGCAATTAAGCATTATTTAGTTCCAACAGATCAAAACAAAAAACAATAATTAACTCTTGCCAAATAAATTTTAGGGGAGTAAATTGCCAGTGGAGGTAGCAATGGCAACATTATCAACAACCGACATTTGCCCTCAATGTGGGGAAACTTTTTATTATTGTGAAGATTGTGGTGGTATTTTAGAAGCTTGTTCTAAAGGATGTTGCTATGGCCCAGAAGGGCCAACTTACTTAGCTGATTGTGTTTGTGACTATTCCATCCAACCTAAATAACCTAAAGTTTAGAAACACTTAGGTCTTAGTCGTAAATAGTAAGTATAATCCACTAGCAGCAAAGAGCAAATTAGGCCCCCAAGCCGCTAGCATTGGGGGTAGTAACTCATAGCTTCCTAGCTGATTAAATAATTCAAGAGATCCCCAAAAAGTAATAGCAATAAAAATACTTACTCCAACACCAGCCAGCGCACCTTTTTTACCAATTGTAAACGCAAAAGGAATTCCCATAAGTGCCATTACTAGACAAGTTAATGGGCTAGCAATTTTAGCATATAAAGCAATTTGTAAACTTAAAACATCAATTCCACTATCCCCAAGTTCTTTAATTTGTCTTAAAAGTTGCTCAATATTCATTTTGCTAGATTCTGGGATCTGCTGCTTAAAATACTCTGGTGTTTCAGCTAGAGTAATTCGCATTTCTCTAATTTTTTCTGCTACCTTAACTTTTCCACCATCAAAAGTACGAACAAAACCCCCATCTAAAACCCATTCTTTAGTTTGACTGTCCCAAACAGCTTCCCTACTAGAAATTCGTCTTAGCAAACTACCATTTTCTGGATTTAGTTCATAAATTGATAGCCCAACAAAACGGTTTTCTTTAGTGTCAAAATACTGAAAGTGTATTAACCTACTGTCTTCTCCTAGAAACCACTTCCGACGGTTTTGGTAAAAAGTCTGTGCAGGAAGTTTTCCTCCCTTAATCACATAGCGCAAATATTCTTGGCGACGATTAGCAAAAGGCAATAGGTATTCTTGAGATACCATTAAAAAAGATCCTGCAATAATTGAATAAAGCAAAACAGGTAAAGCAAGCCTATAAAGACTTTGCCCACTAGCATTAAGCGCGACTAATTGACTAGTCTTGCCAAATAGCCCAAATGTTACCAAAACAGCAACCAACACGGCAAAAGGCGTAGCATAATGAAATATCTGTGGCAAAAGAAAAAATAAATAATTAATAACTGTAAGAAAAGGTATCCGGTTTTCTACTATACTGTTAGTTAATTCAAATAAGGTAAAAACTAGAAAAACGCTTGTTAACCCAACTACGACAATTAAGAAATGCCGCAACATGTCTATTAAAATCATTCGGTCAATAATTCGAGGAAAACCAAAAGTAACTCGATTTTTATTAGTGCGGCTGGTTTCTCCTTGGAAAAGTTTTTCTAATCGTAACAATGATGGATAAAATTTTTCTAAAATTGCCGCGCTTTTATCTCTTAACCATTGATAGCGAAATAGCATTAAAAGCCCAAAAAGACTTGTAATAATATTTGCCAGCCAAACCCCTAGAAAGGCTGGTAAAACCCCTTGCCTAGAAACATCTTCTCCCAAAATAAATAGTAGATAATAAAGTAGTGTAACTCCAATACCAATCATTAAACCTGAAGATCGCCCACCCCTAGAAACTACCATTCCTAAAGCAACACCTGTTAAAGCAAAAACTAAACAAGCTATAGGCAAAGCAAAACGCTTATGTTTTTCAACCTGGAGTAGTAATTGTTGTTTTTTCTCTGTTGGAATAGGAGAGCGAAAAAGTTCTGGAAGTGTTTGCGATTCTGGCCCTTCATTTATCAAACTAACATCATCACGTGCTACTTCATCCTTTTCATTTTTTTTATCTTTCTCATTAGCATTATCGGACTGACTATTATCTTTTCCAGACAAATCTAATCTTAAAGAAGTGTTATCAAAAGAGTAAGTTGCAGCTTTTTCTTGTTCTTTGCGTTTAAGTTGATAGCCTTCATAGATATAACCATTATTAAGTTGAAGTTCAGAAAATTCTAGGCTAGTTCCAATTTGTAATTGTCCTTCACGAGCAGCTAAAATTTTAGGTTCAATAGCAGGGTCATCTTGAATAGCAACAAAAACCTGCTTCCAAATGCCTGTTTCACGGTCAATATCTCGGATAAAGATTAATTTTCCTGGAATGTTTTCCTCAAAAACACCTGGTTTTATTTGATCTGCTAAGCCTTGTAATACTAGTTGAGATCTAGCTTGTTTAAGTGCATTCAACGATTTCATAGCCTGCGGAAGCATATAAGAAGTGTTATAACCTGTAAAAAGACTTACAAACAAAGCTAGCATTAATACAGGCAGCAGAAACCGCCAACGTCCAATCCCACAAGCCCGCAAAACAACTAGTTCACTATCGCTAGCCATTCTACCTAATCCCATTAAAATCCCTAATAAAAGTGAAATAGGCAAGGTAAAAACAAAAATACTAGGTAGTAAAGAGACTACTAATTGAATTAACGGCCAACTACTTAAGCCCCGCCGAGAAAAGACAATAAATAAGGCAGAAAATCTATTAGCTTCATGTAAAAAAATAATTGCTGTTAATAACAACAAGCTTAAGAAAAAATAAGGTAGTATTTCCTTAATAATATAGCGATCAATAAGACGAAACATAGCCTAACCTAATTAAAAAAGTGCCGTAGAGTTTAACATAGTGTTTATCATTGAACTATTTATTTGAACAGTTATTAGTTAAAAAGGTTGGGTTGTTTTGTTAAATTAACGGGTAATTTTAGGCTTAGTGCGCTGTCTTGCAAGTAAATGTTCAACAATTCGATTAGTAGAATCTAAAGTTGCTCGTGCAATTCCATAATGCAGGTCTTTTTCCACACAAACACAACAACCTGTAAGCTCTAGCTTACGACAATCAACATACATATCTACTATTACGACTAAAAGGAGTTCTGAAAGAAAAGCTGGGGTCATTTTCATACTTTTACGAAGGTAAACATCTATAGGTACAGGTAAAGCTTGTTGCATTGCATTTAGCGTAGCTTTAGCAATAGAGTTAATTTGAGTTTGTTCATCCGTTTCATCAAATTTTTCTATACCAATAAAATTTTCTTCCTGAAAACGCAGCTTTACAGCAGCCTGTTGGCCTCCATCTTCACATTCAACAATTTCTGCGTCCAAAAGCTTTAGTCGGCGTACTGCCATAAAGTAAGTTAACCCATTCTTAAAAGTCGCACTATTTTAACTTTAGCAAACAATTTAAGTCTAGTTAGTTTTTCCTTAAAATTTTATCAAGCCAAACTTTTGATTTTGATTTCTTGGCTAATTAGTTAGAACTAACACCTCCTATCACTTGAAAAAGTGACCACATTCTAGGATGATTTTCTAAGCTTTTTATGGGCTAATAATAGCCTAGTCCTTTTAAGGCTAGGCTATTATTTTAATCTATTAGGTGTTACTCTTTGCCTCTAGCCCTAAGAAACATTATGCTAGTGCCTTTGTCAGTCGGCTCTGTCCAAGCCATAAAAACACGTCCTAATGAACCTACAGCCATAGCAGGATAAAAGACTGACTTTTTGCTTCCTGGTACTGTCATAGGTTTAGAAACTTTGCTATCTGTTACTTCTACTAAATAAGGTTGTAATGCTCCCCAACGATCTTTTTGTTGTGGGTTGCGACCTTGGAAAATTAGCATTAGTTTTCCTTCCTCAGAAACAGCAAAAGCAGGATGATTAGCATCTAGTACATTAGCCGATGCAATGGTTGGGGCTGCAAATGTCTTGCCGCCATCATTTGACCAGGAAACGCGAATCCCTGCACGTGGGCTGCCTTCAGAATACCAAGCAATATAAAGACGATCTCCTTTACTTGTCATAGTTGCGCCTGAGTGAGGACAACCTTCTATTTTCCAATTATCTTCAGCTACTCTAACAGGCTCGGAAAAAGTCGCGCCTTGGTCGGTTGAAGTAGCTACAACTATATCCCGAATATTATCTTTAGTAGCAGTACGCCAGGAAACAAAAACTTCTCCTTTGCTACCAAAACCAATAGTCGGACGACAACATGGACAAACATTTTTAGCAACTTCTAAGTTTTTGCTAAAAGTCGCTCCTCGGTCACTAGATTTAGTTAAAAATACTGATGATGTGCCAGGAAATTCAGGGTTAGGATTTCGTCCATCTAACCAAACAGCATAAATATGATTATTAGGTGCTGTTGCCATAAATGAAAATGCGTTAGTAGAGGGCTTAGGTTTATCAGTTACTTTAATTGGTTTATCAAAGCTACGCCCAAAGTTCGTTGAACGTGAAAACATTAAATCTGTGCCTCGTTCGGCTTGCTGTTCCCAAAGAGCGTACATTTCCGTAGCACCAAAAGCAAGAGAAGGGCTATTTTCCCCATGTGAAGAGACTTTAGCTGTTTTTTCGCTAACTGGTACAGGTGCGGAAAATGTGTCTCCTCCGTCGTGAGAAACTGATAAACCAAGCTGTGCAAAACCGCTTCCGCCGTGATGCTCAGAATTTTCACTTGCAGAATCTGTTTTCTCTTCAGCTTTTACTGTATTTTTTGCAGGCCAAGTATAAACAGATAAAAGATAAATCCCACCTGATGCACGTAGAGCTAGTTTAGGATCGCGTGATGTTGCCATTCCAAGACTGTTTAAGGCTAAGGCTTCGGTTTCAAATTGATAGGGTTCTGCCTTGTTTTTAGCAATTTTTTTATCTGCTACAACAGATATTGAGCTAATTAGTAAAGTTATAAGGACAATTAAAATTAAATTTCGAGATAACTTAAATGATTTCATAAAAGATAAACCTCCAAAAGTGATTAGCAGCACAAATAAATGTTTGTGCTGCTAAAACTAGAGCAATTTTAGAAAGTAACTCTAACTGCTATTTGTGTTCTTCTTGCATCAAAAGCCGACGTTACACGGCCAAAATTAGGAGAAGTAAAAAGTGTTTCTACTGTGCCAAAATTACTGTTATTAAAGAGGTTAAAGACCTCAGCACGAACCTGTAATTTTAGGTTTTCTTTTAGTCCAAAATCTTTAGAAACAGATAAATTAGTCTCTAAAAAGCTGTCTCCAACCTCAGTGTTACGCCCTAATGTACCAACTTTTCCAGCAGCAGGAGTTAGCAAACTACGATTTGCACCTGTAAGTATTTTTATTGGTGTAATAGAAGATGAATCACGAACTAAAAGCCCTGCAACATCATTAAGCCTATTATTATTGCTCCCTAATGGGTTATTTGTGCCACTAAATAGCGTAAATGGTCTGCCAGATTGTAGCGTAGTAATACCTGAAATTGTCCAGCCACCTGCAAAACGGTTGCTAGCAAAAAATGGTAGTTGATAGATATAACTAACAGTAAAAATATGTGGAATATGAAAATCTGAAACAGCACGTTCTAGCCGTAAATTGTTTTCATCAACTGGGATAACTCCACGATCAAGATTTTGGTTAGTGTCAGTTATTTCTGAAACATCATCAATAAATTTTGAATAAGTGTAAGCGGCTCTAATTAACAAGTTTTGGTTGATTCGTTGTGACATGCTAAATTGCAGCGCGTGATAATCAGAGTTAGCAGAGGTTTCTAGTCTATTAAGCACACCAATTGTAGGATCTGGTCGCATGGCTTGAGCTAGGTTTTCTCCTCCATTTGGGCGACGTGTGCGGGAAAGTTTTCTTCCTTGTGTGCCTACGTAAGAAAGCGTAAAAGTTGAATTTGGATTAAATAATTCTCGCTCTACAGACAGGCTAATATGTTGTGCATAAGGTGTTCTAGCATTTAAGTCAGGAATAACTAAACCTGTTGGAAGTACAGCATTAGCTTGTGATGCAAGGTTAGGCAATTGAGGACGAAAAGCAGAAATATTTCCTACTATTGGAGGGTTAAATCTAGTCAATCCAATAAAAGAAAGCTCAATGGCATTATAGAAAATCCCATATCCACCACGAATAACGGTTTTAGGCAGTACAGACCAAGCAAAGCCGACACGAGGAGCAAAATTATTTTTATCACCTCGAAAACGATATTCTTCTAAAATTCGGTCAGCAGCCTCTGTTGGCGCGGTGTTTAGCTCATAACGTAACCCAAAATTAAGAGTAAGTTTTGAGTTTACTTTCCAGTCATCTTGAATATAGGTATGAAATTCTGTTCGGCGTAGTCCAATAAGCGGATTTCCAACATTGCGATTGTAAGATAATGCTTGACCAGCTAAAAAAGCATCAATATTTGGGAAGAAAATTTGTCCACGAAATCCGCTATTTATTGCACCGCCATTGACTTGAAGCCGACGAAACGAGCCGCCAAATTTAATAGCATGGTTGCCCTTTTGGAAAGAAACATCATCACTAATTTGATAATTATTTTGGAAATTTTGTCGTCCTAAAAAGCCTAGTGGCCCACCTAAACTTAAGCCAGACACAATTAAAAAGCCTATTTCACCATTTATTTTTGGATCACCTAAAAAGCTAGGATCTAGGAAAGTATCGTCCTCAGTTTGTCGAGTGTAACCAACTCGCAGTTCATTAAAAAGCCTAGGGCTAATTGCATAATTATAATGAATTGTTCCGCCCAAAGTCTGATTATGAATATTGACACGGCTAGAAACAGTATTTCCAATGCCTTGGCTATCGGTGTTAGCGTCGGTGTAGTTATGTCTAAACGCTAAGGTTTGCTGATTATTTAAGATAATATCAGTGCGGATTAAGTAAGTATTTTGATTAACAACTCGCGGAGTCCCTACAGTAAAAATTCTTGAACCGTTTGGAGATTGAGGATAAAGATCAACAAGCGGACGCACGCTAGCAACGGCTCTTGATCGCTCTTGATCGGTTAAGGTTTGAAAAGTTCGGAGTTCGCTACCACGAGGACGGAAAAATTCATAGTTGCCAAAAAAATGAATTTTATTTTTCTTTACCGGCCCACCAAAAGTAAAGCCAGCTAAATTACCTCGTTGCGAGATTTGGTCTTCTAACAAAGGATTTCTAGCAGAAATAGCAGAATTATTATGATATTCGTAAACGCTTCCATGAAAATCATTTGTGCCTGATTTAGTCACAAGACTAACAATAGCACCTGAATTACGGCCATATTCAGCCTTAAAATTATGTGTAATGATTTCAAAACTTTGTACAGCTTCCTGGCTAACAAGCTGTTCGGTTACACCTCGACCAGCAATAAAACCAGAATTAGGATCATTATTTTCTACAGAATCAATTAAATAATTGTTATTGCGCGGACGTTGCCCACTAACGGCAAAAGGCCGATGTGCTGAAGTTGATGTAGCAACTCCGGGCGCAGTTCTAGCTTGGGCATAAAAATTTCTTCCCGTCCCGCTAGATTGTACAGGTAAATCATTCATTTCCTTTTGGTTAAAGCTACGGGACTGTTTAACTTCATTAAGTTGAAGTTGTGTAGAAGAGCTAGCAAAAACTTGGACATCTGCTTCTATTTGAGCAACTTTTAATTGAATTTCCAAACTTGTAGCATCACCAACTTTTAATTCAAATTCTTGACTTTCATAAGCAGCAAAGCCTGATTTAACAGCTTTTATACGGTAACGGCCAGAGTCTAAGCCTGCTTGATAAAAATAGCCTTGAGTGTTGCTATTTATTTGGCGTTCTAAACCTCGGTTTAGGTCTATTATGGTAAGTTCTACTTCGGTAACAGCACTTTGTTGACTATCTAAAACACGTCCTGAAACGGTGGCTTTAATGTTTTGTGCTATTACAACTTCTGCACTAGCTACTAGCATAAGTCCAGCAAAAATTTTTGAAAATTTGTTAAACATCTCTTAATTTCTCCATAATCAATTACTTAAACAGTAAAAGTATTGGCTAAATCTCTAGGTAGCCAAATTTAAGTTATGTTCTATAGGAAAATAACTTAAGCAAAAGCAAGAAAATAGCTACTTGTAAGCTAAAGCCTTTGTTTAGAATTATTAACCTTAGTTTTTAGCAATTAATTAGAAATTTAAGAAATGCTAGGAGGTGCGCGGCTAGGATCAGTTTTATAGCTATAAGAATTGTTTTTTGAAGGATAGAAAAAGTTAAATTTGTCGCTACTTGTAGGCGGACGAGGTTGCAGATTGCCTATTAGAATTACTAAAGCAGGGTTAAAACGAAATTGTGTAGCAATATTTTGTGTATCACAAGGACAAGGTTTGCTAAAAGCAGCAGAAAGCTTTGGTTTAGCTTGGCTTTTAAGATATTCCTTGGTTAGAGTGTCTTTTTGCTTAGCAAGATAATAATCTGCAAAAAAAGAAACATTGATTTGTAAAAATACTGCTTCGTTTGTTTCCTCATCATTTCCAGAATGACAACTAGAGGAATCTAAATTATTTGTTTGACTAGATTTAGGCTTACAACAAGAACCCGGTTCAGATTTACCAGCACAACAGGCCATTCCACAACTTGACGAGGTTTCGCTATTTGCGCCACAACTTTGAGCAGGAAAAATTTTACTAGGTAGTAAGTTAAATAGATGTGTATTACCTATAAAAACAGCAAAAAGCAAATTTACTACTACAAACTTTAATATAGCAAGTCGTAGCTCACTTTTAGATAATTTTGATAAGTAGTAATGCATGCTATTAATTAAAAGGATAGATACCCAAGAAACTAATGGAATTTTAACAACTCAAAAACTTTAATGCAACAACCCTATGCCACATAATATAAAAAGCAAGATAAGAAAAACTTCTTACCTTGCTTTTTATAGTTTAAGGACTAAGGAAATATGCTACTTATTTTTCATCTAAGTTATTTTGATTAAGAGTTTTAGCAACTAGCTCGCCATTAGCAATAATCATAAAGCTAACAAATAAGGGTTGTGCAGGATTTAAAGATTTTAGGTCTTTATTATCGCCATCAAAGCTTGTTTCACTAGTTACACGAATTTCACGATTAAACATAGTAATAGTGTTTTTACTTAAATCTACTTTATCTACTTTTCCAGCTAAATAAGGCTCACGAAAGTTTTTAGATAAAGCAACAGCAAAAATTTTGTTTAATGGTGGGGTTGTTGCGTCTGCATTAGGTATAAAACCAAAGTACATTAAATCATCTTTTTCAATATTGGCATTAAACATAAAATTGGAAAGCTCTACTTCAACACCACCTACTAAATTTACTGATGGAAGGCTGACACTTTCAACATTGCCAATAACAAAAAAGCCATTTCCATAAACAGGAGTTTCTACTTTTATGATTTTTCTAGCAACAAGTTGACCATTAACAAATAAAGCATCTACTAAAACAGTATCACCTAAATTGACTGTTGCAAAAGTAGAAGGTTTAGCCTTTTTCTTTTTCCTACGTAAAACTAAGGTTTCATTTTCAATACTAATATCTTTAGAAAAAACCGTGATGGTTTTACCGTCTATTCTTTGAATTGGTGCAATAAAAACTACTTCATTAGGTAGTAATCCAACACTAACATGATCTGCTTTTAGTACTACACGCTCTGGTGTTGAACGTGGATCAAGTTCAATACGAGCCGTAGCAGGTGTATTTGTTAACACTTCTATCAGTGACAAGTTAAAAGCCCCTGCTTGACTAGCAATGTCTGCTCCAGCAGTATCTACAGCAAAACCGCCTTCAAATTCTAACATTGAGCCATTCTTTGATTTAATAACACCAGAAAAATCTCCTTTATTAGGTTCTTGCCCATAACTTGATGTTACATTACTAAGGCAAAAACACATCACTACAGCCATTAAAGCCAAATATTTGATAAAAGAAAAGCGTGAAATTTTCTCTATTGTTTTCATTGTAAACTCCCAAAAATTATATTTTTATTTTTATTAAAGTTGCTTTCACTGAGAAGACGCGCAAACAAATCTAAAAAAATATCAAAGTTTTAGATAGTTTTTAGGAAAATTAAAAATAGTTTGATTTTGTTAAAAGGTTCTTTCAAGTTACAATTTTGCATAAAATTTTTAGGAGAGCTTATGGATTTAGGATTAAAAGACCGTGTAGCTATAGTAACAGGAGCAAGTCAAGGTATTGGTAAAGCTATTGCTGAAGGATTAGCTGCTGAAGGAGCATCTTTAGTAATTTGCGCTCGTAATACAGAAACATTAGAAAAAACTACCGCCTATTTAAGAGAAACTTATAAAACTCCAGTTATTGGTTTAACAGCAGATGTTACTAAAGCAGAGGACATTGACCGTTTAGTTAAACAAGCTATAGGTAGTTTTGGGCGTATTGATATTTTAGTTAATAACTCTGGTGGCCCGCATGCAACTAAATTCCAAAGCACTCCCGTAGAAGCTTGGCAACACGGGATAGATTTAATTTTAATGAGTGTAGTTAACGCTTGTCAGGCGGTTATTCCTCATATGCAGGCTAGAAATTGGGGACGAATTATTAATATTACTTCTATTTCTGTAAAACAGCCTATTAATGATTTAATTCTTTCTAATTCCTTGCGTGCTGGAGTAGTTGGACTAGCTAAAAGCTTAGCTAATGAATTAGGTAAAAATAATATTTTAGTAAATAATGTTTGTCCCGGCTATACTTTAACCGAACGTTTACAAGAATTAGTAAACATCAGAGCAAAAAATAATAACCTTCCACAAGAACAAGTAGTTAAACAATGGGAAACAGACGTTCCAATAGGTCGGCTTGCTCAACCTTCAGAGATTGCTGATTATGTAGTATTTCTAGCCTCAGAACGAGCAAGTTATATTAATGGCACAACTGTAGCGGTAGATGGTGGACTCGTAAAATCTATAATGTAGTTGTTAAATAAAAGGGGTATTTTGCAGTAAATTTAAGCGGATGATGGGGATCGAACCCACAACTTTCAGCTTGGGAAGCTGACACTCTACCATTGAGTTACACCCGCAGACGCGCTTAATCTAACAAAGTCAGCTTATTAATGTCAAGTTTGTCAACCAATTATGCGTATTTTTGCTACTTCAGACCTACATACAGACTTTAAGGAAAATTGGTCACTTCTCGAACAACTTTCCAAAACAACTTATCAGAAAGATTTGTTAATTGTTGCTGGTGATATTGCCCATAAATTATCAATCGTTAAAGACACTCTAGAACTACTAAAAACTAAATTTCAAAGCATTTGTTATGTACCAGGTAATCATGAACTTTGGGTAAAAGGAGAAAGTAACCATTCACTAGAAAAATTTGCTAGTGTTTTAGAATTATGTAAACAAATTGATGTAATAACAGAGGTAGTGGAACTAGAAAATATTACTATTGTTCCATTATTTTCTTGGTATGAAAGCTCTTTTGATATAGAAGCTAAAGATAGCCCATTGCCTGAATGGTCAGACTTTTATTTTTGTCGTTGGCCCGCAAATATTAACTCTATTGCTGGGCATTTTCTTAAGCTAAATCAAGATAGAATCAATAATTACACTAAACAAGTAATTTCATTTTCTCATTTTCTTCCAAGACAAGAATTATTGCCTTCTAGAGAATGGCTAAAATTTAAGGCATTGCCAAAAGTTTCTGGCTGCATAGGATTAGATCGTCAAATTCGCGCAATAAAATCAACCACTCATATTTTTGGTCATAGCCATATTAATTGGGATGTAAATATTGATGGGGTTCGATATGTGCAAAACGCCCTTTCTTATCCAAGAGAGCGAGTTTATAGAGAAAAGCCAACAATAAAACTAATTTGGTCAAATGAAAATTAACTTAAAATACTATAGAAAACTTAAAAGTGTTGGGCAAAGTACACTGTGCTAAACAAAAATAGCCCATTTGGGCTATTTTTTACTTTGCACAAAATATTTAATTTTTCTTAACGCGAGGGTTCTATTTTTACTTGGACACTAAATTGGCCGCTATTGTCGCTTAAATCGCCTTCATTAACGCTAAGAAACAACTTTCCATCACGTTTAGCAACAAATTCGCCTTCTCGTCCAATGTGGATAAAATCATCATTATCATCACCAATAACAGCAATTAAGGATCCTGTAGGTTTATCTAAAATCAGTTTATTTTTGTCTTCTAATTCAATTCCTTCAGGCCCGCTTTCACGTGAAGAAGAAAGCTTTACTTTTCCAGAAGCAGTTAAACGAATACGATCGCCTCGGCGAACTGTTAAATTAGAATAAGTCCAATCATCCTTAGCTGTTACCTGTGTTGCTATTTCCTTAACAGCCGTTGTGTTTGTAGAAGTGTTATTTGTAACAGGCTTAGTATTTACTGGTGTTGGACGACTAGGAGCATTATTTGCTCTATGACCTGTGTCATCATCAGGCGCACTTGGCCTAGGAATATTATTTTCACGTACTGATGAAACATTGCTAGTGTCATCCCCACGCCCATCAAATTCAATTGTTTCTACATCACGAGTATCTAAAATTACTTTGGATTGACTACTAGTACCTAAGTCTAAAGCTACGGTAAAAGATCCGCTAGCAAAACTAATTACTTTACCTTTTACTACTGTACCATTTTTTAGTTTTATAGTGTCTGCATTAACAGTTAAAGTAATAAAAAGTAAACAAATAAAAGCAATAAAATAATTAGGCCATTTCATAAAATTAAACTCCTTAAAATCTTTACAAAGGGATATTGCCATGCTTTTTGGGCGGGTTGGTATCTCGTTTATTTTCTAGTAACTTTAAGCCACGAATCAATTTTTGCCGAGTAAGTGCTGGCTCTATCACTTCGTCAATATATCCATACTCAGCCGCAATATAAGGTGAAGCAAATTTATCTTGATACTCCTTAATTTTTTCTGTCCTAGCTGCTGCTATGTCTGAAGCTTGATTAATTTGCTGACGATATAAAATATTTACTGCTCCTTCTGCTCCCATTACTGCAATTTCAGCACTAGGCCAAGCAAAATTTAAGTCTGCTCGAATATGCTTAGAGGCCATAACACAATAAGCACCTCCATAAGCCTTGCGTGTTATTACAGTTAATTTTGGTACTGTAGCTTCAGCAAAAGCATAAAGTAGCTTTGCACCATGTCGAATAATGCCGTTATATTCTTGCTGAATACCGGGTAAAAACCCTGGTACATCTTCAAATGTAATTAATGGAATATTAAAACAATCACAAAAACGGACAAATCTTGCAGCTTTTACTGAAGCATCTATGTCTAAAACGCCTGCTAATATAGCAGGTTGATTAGCAACTATGCCTACAGAGTATCCCCCTAAACGAGCAAAACCAATAACAATATTTTTTGCAAAATGTTCTGCTACTTCAAAAAAATATTCATCATCAGCAATTTTACTAATAACTTTACGAATATCATAAGGTAGGTTTGGATTATCAGGCACTATAGAGTTAAGTTCTTTATCTGCGCGATCTGTAGGATCAGTAGTAGCACGTCGCGGTGGGTCAGTCATATTATTAGAAGGCATAAAAGAAAGTAGCTCTCTAATAGTATTTAAGCAATCTTCTTCATCCTCAGCAGCAAAATGAGCTACACCACTACGACTATTATGAGTTAATGCCCCGCCTAAGTCCTCTTTAGTAACATCTTCGTGAGTAACTGCCTTAATTACATCTGGGCCAGTAATAAACATATAACTAGAGTTTTTTACCATTACATTAAAATCTGTCAATGCTGGACTATAAACAGCACCACCAGCACAAGGCCCCATGATTGCAGAAATTTGAGGAACTACACCCGAAGCTAAAGTATTACGTAAAAAAATGTCAGCATAACCAGCTAAAGAAACCACTCCTTCTTGGATACGTGCGCCACCAGAATCATTAAGTCCAATAACGGGTGCGCCCACTTTCATAGCCATATCCATTACTTTGCAAATTTTTTCGGCATTAGTTTCAGAAAGCGATCCACCAAAAACCGTAAAATCTTGGGCAAAAACAAAAACTTGTCGCCCATCTATCTGCCCATAACCTGCTACTACACCATCCCCGGGATATTGTTGGTTATTTAAGCCAAAGTTTTCACAACGATGTTTTTTGAATTGGTCAAATTCTTCAAAAGTACCTTCATCTAAAAGATATTCTATTCTTTCTCGTGCAGTCTTTTTTGCGGCCTGGTGTTGTTTGTCAATTCGTTCTTGACCTCCAGCCAGCAGTGATTCTTCTCTACGTTCGTTTAACAACTTGAGCCTGTCAGTCATTAAAGTTAACTCCTAAAGGGGGTTAAATGTCTTTTTCCAATTTAGCTAATTACCAAGGTTACTATAAGTTAGCTAATGAAACTTGAAGTATTACTCCATTTGCGCTTGCATTGTATCTGATAGATGTTTTGCGATCAACTGATCAGATACAACTCACTAGCTTAAAGATGCCACTAGCAAAGCAAGCGTTTGTTATAAATTATTATCTTGCTGTTTATAACTAATGTCTAAGATAATTATTTTCTTATAGTTTAGTTTATTAAAGTAGATGGAAATTAGTCTAAAATAATTTTTATTTTAATAGCTGTATTTTTACTAATGTAGTAGAAAACCTTGGCAACCAGTAATTTAATAAGATAAAATCTTTCGGCCAAAGTTTTTTCCTAATTCTTCTTAAGGAAGTCTTCATGAACCGAAAAAAGTTCGATAGCCTTTTACAACTAGCCATTGAAGATGGTGTTTCTGATATTATTTTGGCTGTTGGTGAACCACCAATGTTTCGCTATAGCGGAACTCTAATAGATGTAAGGTCTGATGCTTTAGAAGCCCGTGATACAGAGCTAATTGCAAGACTACTACTACAACATCACTTTGAAGACTTAAATTCTTTTACTGCTGCTGATGTTGCCTATGAACTAGAAGATATTGGTCGTTTTCGGGCTAGTGTTTTTAAGCAACGTAACTTATTTCGCATTGTATTAAGAGTAATTCCTGTAGAAGTACGAACATTTATTGACTTAAATCTACCTGTAGAAATTGCTTCTCTTGCAGACCTGCCTCGCGGATTAATTTTAGTCACAGGTGCTACGGGACAAGGTAAATCCACTACCATTTCCGCAATTCTAGAGCAAATTAATCGTACTCATAAAGCACATATTATTACTGTAGAAGACCCAATAGAATTTACTTATCAAAAATCTCGTTCTCTAATTACTCAAAGAGAAATAGGAGAAGATGTTACTGATTATCAAACGGCACTTCGTCAAGCACTCCGTCAAAGTCCTGATGTAATTATGATTGGAGAGATAAGAGACGGCCAAACCTTTGAAGCTGTTTTAACTGCTGCTGAAACAGGACACTTAGTAATTAGTGCTATTCACACAACAGATGCTCAAAAAACCTTTGGCCGTATCTTAGGCTTTTATCCAGAACAAGAGCGACAATCTGTTAAAGACAGACTTGCTAATACTTTAGCTGCAATTGTTAGCTTGCGTTTACTACCTTCTATAACAGGTGGTGAACGAGTGCCAGCAATAGAAATTTTACGTATGAATAGCACCCTTGCCGAATGTTTACGTAGCCCTGATAGACTCTCAGAAATAACTAGTTATATGGAAAAAGGACGGGACTATTACGGTATGCGAACATTTGACCAACATATTGTAGAACTTTATCAAGCAGGTTTAATTGATTTAACAACAGCTAAAACGGCGGCTAGTCGTCCAGCAGAAATTGAGCGAATATTAACACTAGATGGGACTACTTAATTCTTATAAAAATCAAACATTTTGTAGTTAAAATGTACTTCCAAAATACCTAAAAAAAGTTACAGGAGAAAAATTAAGATTTTATTAATTTTTTTTGCTATTTTAAGGACTTTATCGTTGCTTAAACAATCATTTTTATGTTACTTATGATAAGTTGTAAAGCTAACAGTGTAGCTTTCAAACAACTTAACTTAGTAGTAACTCAAGCTCAAATTAATACATCTTCTAACAATATTTCTACTTATAAAATAAATTTAAGTTGTTCTATAGCTATTACTAAAATACGTTTAACTAATCCAAAACTAAAATTTAACTCTGTTACTTTTTAATAAACTGTGAGTTGGAGTTTATTTTTCATGAAAAGATATAAAGGATTTAGCTTAATAGAACTTTTAGTTGTATTTATTATTTTAGCTATTTTAACCACCGTAACAGTACTAACGCTTAACCCTACAAGACGAATGGTCAAGACAGAAGATGGAGCAGCGGCAGTTTTTAATATAATGCGTCAAGCTCGTATCCAATCTATTACACGTCGGCAATTTTATAGTGTAGTTGTTAATACTGCAAATACAGATCAAACTTTAATGTTAGGTAACAATTTAACATTTTTATCGCAAAGTGTTTCTTTAGTCGATATGGGAGAACTCGCAACAGGGGACGAAGTAATTATTCTAACCAAACAACTTCCTCCAGATGTAATTGTTAATGCTAGTTATTTTCCAATACCAAATATGGATTTTCCTGCTCCAGAGCGTAATTTTACTAAATATGATTTTGCTACAGGCCCATTTGTTACTTTCTTTGATCCTGCTGGCCGTGCAGTCAACTCCGCTGATGGGACAGGAACTCAAACTTATTCAACATTTTATTTTTCTTCATTTGACATTGACCTAACTCAAGGCCCTACCTTACTTAGAGCAGTAACCCTATATGGTGCTACTGGTGGTGTAAAGCTTTGGCGTTATCTTCCCGCAGGCGCGCCCAATAAATGGTCAACAAAGATTGATATAAATAGTTAGGAGATAGCCATGAAAAACACTCAAAAAGGCTTTTCTTTAATAGAAGTTTTAATTGCAATAGTTATTATTACTATAGGTTTAGTAGCACTCTCAGGTGCTTTAGTAGTTGGTGTAACTTTACCTCAACGCTCTCGCCAACAGGCTATTGCTAAACAAATAGCAAACAACATTATGGATACTATTATTACTGCTAAAGAAACTGCTAAACCAGGCTTTGATGTATTTTCTAAATTTAACTCTACTATGCCAATGATGGGTGGAGGCCGTTTTACAGGCGGTGTTGGGGCAGTTTTACTGCCTGGCCCAGATGGTGTTTATGGTACCTGTGATGATGGTCGAACAGGTGCTTATGTTGATGCTTGTCCAGGTATTGGTACACAAGTAGAAACACTAGATATAGATCCTGGCCCAGATGGTCAATACCCTCCTCCATTTGCTGCTGATAATAGAAGAGTCCCTCTTCTTGGTTTTACTCGAAGAGTAGATATTATGGATATAGGCCCAGCTTCTAAACAAATTGATGTTACGGTTAGTTACCCTAATGCTACAGGTGGACGCGAGCAAGTCACTTTAAGCACTCAAATTAGTGATTTTGCTATACTTACTCTACCTTCAAATAACTAAGGAATAACTTATGAAAAAACAAAATTTATATTCCAGTAGCCGTGGTTTTACATTAATAGAGATTTTAATTGCCTCTGTACTATTACTAATTTTAATTGGCCCACTTTTTTCATTTCTTCGTGTAGGACAAGCTAATCGTTCTGTAACCTTAAGAACAACAGATATAGAGCAAAATGGCCGTGCTGCAATGATCACAATGGGAAGAGATATAACTAATGCAGGATTTAATTTTGCTCCACGAATTGACCTAGGAACCGTAACAGTAGTTTCTTCTTTGCAAGGTGGAACTGACTTACTTACTCCTATTATTCCTGGTAACAATCTTAATCGTGTGCGTGTTGGCCCAGGACTTTTTAATAATACTGACCAAATTACTTTAGCTTATGTAGATCAAACATTTAACAATGGCCTGCCCTTAACAGGTAATTATAATTTGACTGGTGGTAATGCTACTTATACGCTTACTTCTGGCACTCTAGCAAATTTATTTGTAGGCGATTTAATTATTCTTAGCCGAGGCCCATTTTCTGCAATAGGTGTTGTTTCAAGCATTAGTGGTGATCAAATAATTTTTTCTGGAGGCGATCCATTTCAAATTAATAGGTTTGGAACGACTGACGCTTTAAATACTGTTTCTATAGATATTCCAAATGTTCCTAACCAACCACCTGTTTTAGCTCATCGCTTTAATTTTATAACTTTCTTTGTTGATGCTGATGGTAATTTAATTAGACGAGAAATTTTACCTCCTCCACATACCCCAGCAGGTGGGAATTCTGCTCTAACACCTCAAGAAATTTCTGCTGACCTACGCACTTATAACTGTGCTGGTACTTGTTACTATGACAATATAATTGCTACTGGTATAGAAGATCTACAATTTACTTATAATGTAACTGGGAGTCAAATAGGAGGTATTGTTCAACCAATAGATGACCCTGGTGCTTTAGGTGCGCCAGCAAATCTAAGTATGGGTGAGCCTTTTAGACTAGCTGAAATTCGTCAAGTTAATGTTTCCTTAAAAGTACGTGCAGCAGACCGAGATACTAAACTCAAAGACCAGTATGATCCAAACAAAGGTTATCTATATCGCTTTAGCTTAAATGGCACTTTTGGCGTTAGAAATCTATTCCAAACTAACTATGTTCCTGACCCACCAGGAACAAATCCAAATCCATAAATACTTAATAATTATTTTTATTTTATTGTTTTTTAAGGAGAATTTTTATGCGAGCAGTAAGAAGATTTTGGCGTAAAAAACTTCGTAAATTGCTGCATCCAAAAGCTTTCAAAGAACGTGGCTCGGCTCTTATAATTGTCACGCTTTTACTAGCTTTGCTAACAATTTATGTAAGTGCTTCATTAACAATTACTACTACAGATACTGTATCTTCTAACTTTGAAGTAGCTCAACAACGTGCCTACTACACAGCTTTTGCTAAATTAGAACAAATGTCGCGTGATTTTAGCTCTTTGTTTGTTACTTCAACTAGTCCAACTTATAATTCGCTATGTAGAGTAGTTCTAGCACCACCTGATGTATTAAATAACTTCCGTGTAGTAAAACCAAATGTTAGTTGTCCTCCAGGGTCAAATTGTGTTCCAGGCTATTCTGGAGTTGATTTTAATTCATCCAACCTTTTTGACTTAGGCTGGATAGGTCAATCTGATTTCTGTGTAATTGATGTATGTAATCCTAGTGGCTCAGGTTGCAGCGTTGCAGCACGCCCTCCTTACCCGGTAAAAATTGGTAGCGGCACTTATGAAGGACTCCAAGCATTTGCTAGACAATATCGTCAAGTCTCTACAGTTACTAACCAAGTCCGAGGTGGGGCAAACGTACAACTTACACGCGATTTTACTAATTTCTTGCTACCACTATTTCAATTTGGAATCTTTACTGATTCTGACTTTGAACTTTACATTCCACCTAACTGGGCATTTGGTGGTTGGGTACACACTAACCAAAATTTTTACCTTACTGGTAATGATGATCCTAACAGACCAGATACCATCACTTTTTCACAATATGTTGCTAATGGTAATAACGTAACTAGAACTGCCGCAAAAATTACCGTAGGCAAACATATGGTTATTGGTCGAACAAAATCTGATAACGAAGTTGTTAATGGTAGCCGTTTAACAGTTGTTACAAATAGCATGGGAGCAGTACAAAGATTTACCCAAGGTAGCACACTTGGTGGTACTAACATAGACAATTGTAACGGCGTAGAAGCTCCATCTGAAGATACTGCGCCTGCAACAAGTTGTGTAGTATCTGCACCTGGTAGTGGTAGAGTTGGTGGTAAAGCAGATCCAACAATAAGAGTAGATGCACCTAGATTGAATTTACCTATTCAAAATATCTTAGGTGCTAACCCAGTTCAATTAATTAGACGTGGCCTAGCATCAGATTTTGACCCTGCTCGTAGTTCTCCATATTTCTCTGCTCGTTACTATTATAAACCTACAATTCGTGTGACTTTGGCAGATTACCAAGCACAACTTCCTAGAACCGTTTTACCTGCTGATATAAGTAATCCGGCTGCTCCTACAGGTGATTTTGGTGGTGTCCAACTAGATGCACCTGATTTTGTACTTGGTCAATTACCCCGTGCAAATACAACAGGCAATACACAAGTACAAGTACAAGGATTTCCAAATGGTAATCCAAATTGGTACTATATGTTGGATGATCTTCAAGGAGGCAACAAATTTAGACCTCTGCCACGTGGGTTTCAACCAAAAGTTGTTAACCCTGATGATGGAACACCTCGTCCAACAGGTGCTAGGCTTAATGGTTATCGTGTTCATGGCTGGATTAAGGTAGAAGTTGTCCGTGCAAACGGAGTAACCCAAGATATTACTCAAGAAATACTTAATCTTGGTGTTACAGTCCCTTATTCCTCTAAGAAAAATGGCACAACTGGAAGCAATTATTATCCAGGAACAACTGCTCCTGATTTCCCGCCCACTGCTTATCAAACAGGGCCGTTAGACTTTACCAGCAATGGGCCACTTCCAGATGAAAACTCTGTTTTGCATTTACAACGTTTTGCTGTTCCATATATAGCATCTGTGCCTGGGGGCATTAATGTCAATCCACCTGCTAATCTATCTGGCTTAAACCCTGGACTAGATGCCTTACCTAATAATGTTGTAGCAGACTATTATTCCAATATGGCAAGACGGGCTTATAATGCTCCTACAACTGCTAATTTATCTATGTTTGGTATAGAGGATAATTTAGACACAACACCAGATCTAATGTTTCCAACTGGAAAATATAGAACTCGTGTTGCTGGTACAACAGAACCTTACTCTGAACCACAACAGGATCAAGGTGGTTACTATACTGGTATAAACCCAACAAATGGCACTCAAATATTGCCCAGCAATGCTTTACCTGGTCATATAATTGATTTTAATGGTAATGCTAATACTTCAACTACTCGTCAAGGAACAAACCTTTTTGGAGAAAACTTAAACACTCCAAAACGTAGATATAACCGTCCTACAGCAGGCTCTTTGCCAACTATAAATGATATAGAATCTGTAACATATGTTGATGGAGAAACTACTTGGATACTTAACGATAGTACAAATGCTAGACATCGTCTTATACCTTTCCCAATCAATATTTTTGATTCTCGTGAAGGTACACCTCATGAGCCTGGTGATGCTTCTGTAGCTGATCGCCCTGTTCCAGGAATCACTCCTTTTGCTGTTAGTAAAGTAGGAACAATGAATTTGATGGAAGTAGATATGGGCAACTTAGGAAGATTATTAAAAGGTGATTTTGATAATCTTTTTAGACAAATGGGAAATACCCCCTATAGAACGGCTACAGGTAGCCCATTAACTGCTGCTGATTTAAGAGACAATATTGACATTTTACAAGACAATGGTTGGTTATTTTATGTTTCAGATCGTCGTGGTGATGAACCTGTATTAACAACCAATTTAAATAAACCTGGTCTTGGTGCTGCTGCTCCTAATATGGCTGAAGCAACTCCTACAGAAGGAAGAGTGAGCTTAATAGGAGATGGTGAATATCAAAGAGAAAATGTTGTTTGGAGTGATGGAGGTAACACAACAAATGGCACTAATGCGGCTGTTCCTCGTGCGCTTGGTGCAGATTTTGGTTGTACAGCAGATTATGTAACAAATAACCGAGATGAAGGTAAATCTCCACAAGATTCTAATAATGATTGTGTTATACAGACAGAATCAAATGGATTTAGTGAATCTGCTGCTTATAGTGCTGCATTCCATACTGGAGGTGGTACACCCACTCTTCAAGATCAGTACGATAGTGGAAGAACTTATGGTTCTGCTCCAGATACAACTCAAAGACTAGGAAATATGATAGCCCTTACCCAAGTACCAACAAATTCCGTTGGTCAAGTAACTTGGACTAGAAAACCTCCTACAACTTTTAATGGAACTCGTGCTAATCAAAGAGTAGAACTATTCCGTAGAGGAGTGCGCTTAGTTAATGCTAGTAATCTATTTCCAACAGGCCCAAGAATAGGAACTTGCGGTTTTCCATTAGGAGTAAATGTAATTTCAGAAAATCCTGTTTATGTATTTGGTAACTATAATGCTCCCGCTGGTGAAGGAGTAGATGTTGATGCATTCCCTGGTATAGATGGTAATCCTAATAACCCAACACCTGCTACACAATATAATGGAGCTAATTTTGATACTTGTGGAAATAATTGTCATGTTCCTGCTGCAATAGTAGCTGATGCAATCTCATTACTATCTAATCCCTCCGTTGGTACAACTGTACCTGCTTGGAGTACCAATAATGGGTTTGCTGGTTGGTTAGATTCTCGTACTTTTACTAGTCCATATCAGGCTATTGGTTATCGTTCTTCTAGAAATACTGCTTATCGTTTTGCTTTGGTTAGTGGTTATACTCCTAGCTGGTATCCTCAGTTTTGGACAACTGCTACAGGCACAAATGTTAATGATATTCATCAAGGCCCTAGATCTGAATATTCATCTGGTGCTATGAATAACTTCCCTCGTTTCTTAGAAGACTGGGGACAAAATGGCAATAACACACAAGCTGTTACCTACTCCGGTTCACTAATTCGTATTTATAAGAGTACACAAGCTAATGGAGCCTTCAAGCGTGTTAGTACCGCTGGTAGAGCAACTAGTTTTACTACTCCAAACAATCAGGTGGATTATGTTTATCGTCCACCTAACCGAGATTGGATCTTTGACACTGACTTTAATAATCCTTGTACCTTACCTCCAGGATCTCCATTCCTGCAATTGATAGACTTTAAAGGATTCCAACAAAGCCAAATACAAAGACCTACAAACTAATTAAGGAGATTAGAGGGGCAAGCTGTTTGCCCCTCTCTTACTTTATGTCTGAAAAGAATACTAAAAAACCAGAATTTATTACTCCAGAAGATTCCAAGCTCCCAGAAACATTTTCACAAAATCATTGGAAAGTTTTAGGCGCAATCGCACTGCTTTTTGTTCTTGCAATTGGTTATAAATTCTTTTCTCAACCCTCTGTTAAGTTAATTTCTCCTACTAACTATCAAACAGTTGATTCAAAAGAATTAGAATTTCGTTGGCAATGTAATAAATCTGGAATTTCTTATGTTGTTGAAGTTTATGATGAAGGTGAACTTGTGATGCGTCAAATTACTGACCAGCAAAATTATAAACCAGATGAGTATCAATTATCATTTCTAAAAAAAGACCGTAAGTATTATTGGGTACTTATTTCTAATCCAGATATAGAACAAGCTTATAACTTTAAGACTGAAATAAGATATTTTCAGATTACTAACCCTGTAGAAAACCCTAATTTAATAACTGATCCTCCTCAACAGCAAACAGAACCTCCTCCTTCTCCTCAACAAAATAGACGAGAACCAATACCAGATTAAATCTACTCTTATTTAGTAACTAAACTTTTTGCTTGCTTTAATATATTGGTAAGCGATTTAGTTGCTTTTTCTAAATCTACTAAAACCCCACTATCTACATTTTGTTGTTTTGCTATTTGTCCCATTATTGCTTGTAGAGCCATAGTCGCTTCTTGTGAGGCAGCAAATAAATAAACCGGTAAATTATCAGACGCAATAGAATAAGTTTTTTCTGCGCTACTAAAAATTGATTTACCCTCTTCAATTATAGTAAATCCTTCTGGAAGAGTTGCTTGTCCCATAGCATCAGCGTCTATGTTATTAACTTCATTTGAAGAAATTTCATTACTCCCTATTTCACTTAATCCAACGCCTTCAGGTAAATCGCCTGTATTAGGTGTTTTCTCTGGTAACTGGCCCATTTCGCCAGTAAGCAAAATAGCTGCTTCTAAATCCTCATCGCTAGCATTAAGAAAAAGATCTCTAAATTGTCCTTCTGTAACAGCTTTTACAGCAGCTTGAAGAGAAATGGCCCATTCAATAACATTATTAGGTCTATTTTTAGGCACTTTTTCTAGTGAGTGCATCACTACAGCATTAACTACAGCCGGCAAACTCGGTCGAACTTCATATATTGGTAGAGCCTTTTCTGTAGCATGTTTTATAGCTATTTCACTTAAGGATTTGCCTCTAAAAGGCAAAGTACCTGTAAGCATTTCATAAAGCATTACACCTAGAGAATAAATATCTGAACGTTTATCTACTGGGCGACCTCGGCTTTGTTCAGGGGACATATAAAGAGGTGTACCTATAACTAAACCATCCCGAGTAAGAGCAGGAGAGTCAGCATCATCAACAAAACCACGTAATTTTGCTAGTCCAAAATCTACTACTTTAACAATTTCCTCATCTCCATCGATATGTAGAAAAACATTTTCCGGTTTTAAGTCTCGATGGATGATTTTATGTTTATGAGCGATAGCAACAGCAGCACAAATTTGTTGAATTACATTATTTACATCTATTAATGATACATAACACATTTGTTTTAGCTTTTGGCGTAAGCTCATACCATTAAGTAATTCCATTACTACATAAACTAGATTATCAGTAGTAACACCAAAGTCAAAAACAGCAATAGCATTAGGATGACGCACCTGCATTGCTGCATAGGCTTCCCGGCGAAAGCGTTCAACAGCCAAAGCATCTTTATTTCGGTCGCTATGTAGGACTTTTACAGCTACAGGAACATTTAATTGAACATGTGTTGCTCTATAAACTGTACCCGTACCACCACGAGCAATTTTAGCTTCAATTAAATATTTATTGTCTATTAGTCGGCCAATAATATCTTGTTGTGCAAGAAGTGTTATTAGTTCTTGACCATCATAAGGACAAAAAGCGTTAGCATCTTCAAATTTTCTATTACAAGCTGAACAACGCTTCATAAACACCTCGGAATTTTTCTAACACCCAAATTATTAATCCACAAAATAAAGTTTTAGAATGAGTTACAAATTTATTTACTTTTATTTATTGTGGTTTTAGATATTGTGTAATAAGTCGAAAATCTTCAATCATTTTTCCTGTACTAGGAAGTAGATCATAAAGAACTTCTAAGGCTTTTAAGGTTTCTTTTCCATCTTCTTCTGAGATTTGATACTCACGATAACAGCCTTCTTCTTGAAACTGGACTAATAAATCCATAGCACCTGAACGCATACGGGAAAAAGTAACAAAAATACCTTCTTCTGAAATCATTGCAAAGCGTTGTTCAACAGTACCGGGTTTCCATTCCACTTCATCTGGATTAGTTCTAATCCAATCCAATCTTTTTTCCCTTGTAGCATGTTGTAGAGCTTCAATCATAGCAAGACGCATTTTAAATAATTCCTCAGACAACTTGCCCTCCTAATTTATTAAAATTTTATTAAATAATTACAGGAATAAAAGATATTATCATCTTTAAGATAAGAAACAGAAACATTTTAATTTAATCCCTAATTGTTATCCAAGAAAAAATATGTTAAGTTTACTGCGCTTCTTACCTAATATACTTACAACTCATTAGGGAGATAAATATATGGCAATTAAACCAAACGATATAAAAAAACTTGCAGTAGAGAAAAACACTATTCAATTAAATCAACTCATCAACCAATCAGACGAAATAATGCGTATGGTCATGGAAGCTGGCGATATGGATGCTGCCGAAGAAGCAGCACAAACATCAGCAGAAGCTGCTGCCGCATTAATAGTTCGTAAAAAAGGTGTTAGAGATCTTGCTCAAAGAGTTCGTGATCGTGTTGAGGAAAGCGGCCCGGCTATAGTCTCAGATAATAACCAAACAGAAGAAAAGTAAATTGGTTATTATAGCTTTGCAAGCAATTCCCCGGCTCTTCTTCCTGCTGTTTGACCAGCATATCTATCTTTTATCTCTACTAATAATTGTCTTATTTCTTGTGTATTAATTGCTCCGATAACTTCTAAAAGTGCTAGGAGTTCCATTTCATCTTCACCTAAAAAACGAGACATTAATTTTTTCCAAGGATTAGTAATAGCACGTATTCTTTCTGTAAGAGGATTAACTAAATTTGCCGAAAGCAAATGACGTTTGCTAGCAAGTAGCTGCATAGCTTGTAGTTGCAGTTGTTGTATAGATTTAACATTTACAAAACTAATATGTTTGCCTAAAGAAATTTCTATTAATACTCTTAATGCTCGCTCAGAATTAAATTTACCAATTAAAGCTATTACCATTTTTAAGTAAGCTATAAGTCTTTCTGTCTCTTCTAGCTCACTATCAGAATAAAGTTTTTCATCAAAAATAGAAGTAATATAAGGGAGTGCCTCATCTATGGCTAAGACTTCTAAGCTAGTCAAAGCTGCATAACGTAGCTGAATAAATGGCGATTTTAAGTAACTGCCTAATAAACCAATAGCTTGTCTTTGTGCAATTCTTTCTTGAGGCGGAACACGTCCAATTACTGCAATTAAGTTCCTAATCATAGGCCAATTATCATTATTAGCTACTAGTTTTGACAATTGCTGTAAAAGATGTGGGGTAGCTGTTTCTTTATGAGATTCTATAAGAAGCATCCAAAATCTTTGTTTTTGTCTATCAGGCTCATGAGTTAGATTTTCTAATAATTTATCTGGTGCTAGTTCATCAAAATGTGCTAAATAAATACGCAAAGCTGGTATTAACGTAGGATCACTTGACATGCTACGCATATGAGGCTCACTTAATTCTGTTGCTGCCCTAAATTTACGTAATCCATAGCGTACTTTTTCATCAAAACCTTCTAAATAATAAACTTGCTCAACAATATACAAAAGTTGCGCTCCAAAAACTCCTTGTCCAGCATTAAAACTAGTGATGGAAATATCTATTAAAGCTTCTAAATAAGGTGTTAAATAAAGTTGTTTTGTAGCTAGTTCAAAAATTAGTGATTGAAGTTCTGCTACATAGCTATTTTGTTCTTCTAAAGATAGTTTTAATAGAGACATTCTAAGTTTATGGATTTTAGCACTAATTTTTTCTGGTGTTGCTTGGGTGTCTTCTTCTTTTGCTTGAGAAGACTTATCAAAACTATCAACTGTATCTGCTAGGTCAAAAATTACTTCATAAGTAGTTAAATTATTTATATCAACTCCCGTAATATCATTTCTTTTACTACTAAAACTAGTTGTAGATGAATTAGTAGAAGCCGTGTATCCCGCTGGAGGCTCTGCTATTTTTCCATAACTACTTGTAGATGGAGGATAACTACTACTAGTTGATATTGCCTCACTACTTGGAGTTTGTTCTACTTGTCCATAATTGCTATTTGGAGGTGCCGCAATAGGATAAGCATTAGCTTTAGGGTAACTATTAAATGATGATATTGGCGAAGCAGGCAAGGATTGAGCCACTTGCCCATAATTACTAGGAGGATAAGCATTTACTGGATTTGCATTATTAGGATAGCTATTAAATGATGACATTGGCGAATCTGCTAAACCATTATTAGCTAAATTAGTTGGTGGCGGATAATAACTTGCAGGTGGTTGGCTTACAGGTTGATTTACATTTTCTGGCCTAGCATATAAGCCAGCAGGGATATTTGCAGAAGTATTTGGTTGGCTATCTACTACTTCTTTATTTGGATAAGTTAATTTTTCTTCTGTAGGGCTACTTGTTGGCGTTACAGAAGTATTTTCTTTATTAGGAACAATACTTGTTTCAGCAGTATTTGTATCTGAACGACGAAATTGATAACCCCATTCACTAGCTAGTCTTTCTCTAAGTGTTTTTAGTTTTTGACGAAAAGCTTCTTTTTCTTCTTTAGGACAACTACGAACTAATCCTTCAAAATATGGCATATAAAATTTAGAAGGATCAAAACTGTCTAAAGCCCTGCTATGATCTGCTGCTGCTATTAATTCAATACTTCTTAAATAATACTCGTGTACTAAATAACCATCAGCATTAGACCTAAGTAATGCCCAATTAGTAACTATTTGAGCAACATCTTTAGGAGCAAAATAAATGGGATCTTCAACCCTTAGCATTAAAGACAAAAGTTGTTGTATGGAGGCTAAAGGCACACCTTGTAAATAGCTAATAAAAGCTTTTTGCAAACTGTTTAAATCTATTTCTTTGATTGGATTTTCACTCATAAAGATTTTTCAGCTTTTTAAGGTTAATTATTCTATATCTATTGGGTCATCTCCTCTAAGAATATTTGCTCTTGAAATATCAATTTTTAGTTCTTGAGTAGAGCGTTTTTCAAAAGCAAATCTCTTTTGCCCATCAACTTCAATTTCTATATTGCATCTCATATTAGGATTTTCTCTAATTCCATCAAACCCTAATAAAATACAGTTAAACCAGACAGTGTCATAATTTTTACATTTTATACAAATCATGTCTGGATTCGGGGCAGAAGGTTTTTCATCTTTCATGCATAAAATCCCCTAGCATAATAATTATTAATTTTTTATTAATTTTTCTTTTGTTTTTACCAATTATTACACATTAATCAAGTTAAAAAAAACCCTAAGTTCAAGAAACCCTTGATTTGATAGCCATATTAGATAGCCAAGTATTAATTTTGTCCTTATTTGTTTTATTTGTTAATAGATCAATTTAAATATTCAAAAAAAAGTAAAAAAATATTGCTAATTTCAAGCTTTATCGCCTTCGCCTAATAGCAAAATTCTGATATTGTTATGCGGCACCTAGAGAAATTTTCTTAGTTTTCTTAGTTTTCTGTTTTACTCTTTTTAGTAACAAATTAGTAATAAATTCCTAGCAAGAAATTAAATCAAAACCTACAAATCAAATTAGGAGGGACTATGCAACTTGGATTTATCGGGCTTGGCAAAATGGGGGCCAATATGGTGCAACGCCTACTTAACGATGGACATAATATAGTAGTTTATGACCGTAGCACCGAAGCAATGAATTCACTAGCCGAAAAAGGGGCAACAGCAGTAAATTCACTAGCTGAAATGGTAGAAAAACTAGAGCGTCCTTGTGCAATATGGATTATGGTGCCGTCTGGTGGCCCTGTTACAAACACTATTGCAGAATTAAAACCCTTACTTAGTGCAGGAGATATATTAATTGATGGTGGAAACTCTAACTATAAAGATACATTAAGCCGAGGTGCAGACTTAAAAGAAGCTGGCATACATTATATGGATGTTGGGACTAGTGGCGGCATTTGGGGCTTAAAATTAGGCTACTGTATGATGATTGGTGCTGAAACTGAAGTCTTCCAAAGACTTGAACCTATTTTCAAAACCTTGGCACCAGAAAACGGTTATATGCACGTTGGCGCACTTGGCGCAGGTCATTATTCTAAAATGATTCATAATGGTATTGAATATGGAATGATGGAAGCTTATGGAGAAGGTTTTGAAATTCTACGTGCTTCTGGCTTTAACTATGATTTAGGTAAATTATCTAATCTTTGGATGAATGGAAGTGTAATCCGTTCTTGGCTTTTAGAACTTTGCGGTAACGCTTTTGCCCGTGACCCAGATCTTGAACAAATTCGCGGTTATGTAGAAGATAGCGGAGAAGGTCGCTGGACAATTATGGAAGCAATTGATAAAAACGTTCCTGCACCAGCACTAACCTTAGCTTTGATGATTAGATTCCGTTCACGTCAACAAGATTCATTCTCAGCCAAAGTAATTGCAGCACTACGTAATGAATTTGGTGGTCATGGTGTTAAAAAGAAAGATTAAAGAAAGATTAACGTGTTATGAGTGGCAAACTAGCAGAATACAAAAGTTATGAAAGAACTAGAAAGTTACAACAAGCTGTTGAAAGCCAATTTAGCCTTATTCCAACTCTTCAAAGGCTAGATGCAGATCCTGATCTGCAAGGTGAAGGCATTACTATTGCATTTTTAGATTCTGGTTTTTATGCTCATGCTGATTTAGTAGAACCTGAAAACCGTATCCTTAAGTACATAGACATAACTAATCCTGAAGATGGGGATCACCAACTCTACAAAGCAGCTAATCAAAGTTGGCATGGAACACAAACTTGTGTATCTGCTACCGGTAATGGTCATCTTTCTGATGGTCATTACCGAGGTATTGCCGCAAAAGCTAAGTTGGTATTGGTCAAAGTTGGCTCTAAAAAAGGTATTGAACCAGAAAATATTGCTGCTGGTCTAAAATGGGTACTGGAAAACAAAGATAAATATAACATTCGTATTGTTAATATTTCTCTTGGCGGTGATGAAGATATTCCATACCTAGACAGCGAAGTTGATGTAGCAGCAGAAGCGGTTGTTGCAGCAGGTGTTGTTGTTGTTGTTGCAGCAGGAAATTCTGGTTGTACTGATAGACCAAATCTAACTCCTCCCGGTAATTCACCTTCTGTAATTACCGTAGGTGGTTATGATGATAATAATCGCCCCGGAGGTTCTGGACATAAAACCTTATGTGATGAACTTCCAACAATGTATTGTTCAAACTTTGGCTATACGGCTGATGGTAACTTAAAACCTGAGCTAATAGCCCCTGCTATTTGGGTTCCTGCTCCTATTTTGCCAACAACCAAACAAGCTAAACGTGCTATAGCTCTTTGGGAACTTTTTCATGAATCTCGCCACTTACTTAATAAACGAGTTCGGGATCTCTGGGAAGTAGCTGACCTTCCAGCTAAACTTCATAGTAGAACACCTCCAATAATTCTTAAACATGTGGCAGAAAAAATAGCTGAAGATAAACTACTTACTCCTTATTATCAGCACGTGGATGGAACTTCTTTTGCTGCTCCAATAGTTACTTCTATAGTTGCTCAAATGCTAGAAGCTAACCCAAAACTTACTCCTGATATGGTAAAACAAATCCTTATATCAACGGCTCATCGTGTGCCTTATTTCCCACTTCTAAGACAAGGATTTGGAATTTTGGATGCTCGTAATGCTGTAGCAGAAGCACGTAAGGAACATGCAGATATTCATTATAAAGTTATCCCATCGCCTATCATTGAGCATGGCGGTTTAGTTTTTACTTACCATAATGCTCAAGCTAGTTCTATACACCTATCAGGTGATTTTAATAAATGGAGTACAACCGAAACCCCATTGAAAAAATTAAAACCCGGTCTTTGGCGTGTTAGTTTGCCTTGTCCTGAACCAGGCGTTTACCGTTATAAATACTTAATTGATGGTAAAACTTGGATTGACGACCCTGGCAACGGTAAACGTGAGCCAGATGGTTTTAAGGGCTTTAACTCTATTGTTGTAATTTCTGATTAAATTAATTATTCTTTAAGAGGAATTAACATCTAACCATTAAGTAATTATGTTAACATCTATTAAAGCTATAATTAAGCAGTTTCACTTACTAGAAAAAATATACTCAATAATAGGTATAGCTTTTTTTTCTGTGTTAGCTAGTTTTGCCTATCAACATAAACCGCTAAATATAGATATATTAGTTACTTGTTCCTTACAAACATATGTGCATTTAGAAATTTTTATGCGCACAATCTCCTTTTTAGGAGATAATTTTTTTGTTGCAGTTGCAATAGTCCTAACATTTACAAGCCTACTTCATTTTGTTAAACAAAGCCTAGAAGCAAAACTACTTTTATTTATTACCGCCGTAGGACAATTAACTAACGCAATAATTAAATTGTTAATTGCTCGTCCACGTCCAGCAGGGGAAGCTTGCGTCCAAGTTTTAGTTAGCGAACAAACCTTAAGCTTTCCTTCTGGCCATGTAATGCACTATGTTTGTTTATATGGTTTTTTATGTTTTATAATTTACAAAAAAGTCAATAATTTACCATTAAAAATAGTTTTAATGCTACTACCTGCCTTTTTAGTCTTATCTGTAGGTGCTTCTAGGATTTATCTTGGAGCGCATTGGTTTACAGATGTTACTGCCGGGTATTTACTTTCTAGCATATTACTAATATTTACTATTAATTTTTATCATCATGCAAAAAAGCAGGTGGCTCAGCCCACTTAATGTATTTTGGCTTTTTTAGAACTAAATCAGGCTAGACATGTCCTTTCAAATGAATAATAAACCTATTCATTTGAAATTTCCTACCACTCGTTAAAATTTGTTGAACCTGGCTTGTCTAATTAATAAAAGATCCTTACTATAAAGTAGTATTTTTCTATTTTTAGCTAAACTTTCGTTTTAGCTAACATTCAACTAATAATCAATTTGGAAATTCAAGAGGAGAAAAATCATTTATGAAGCGTCTAACGCTTTTAATATTTAGCGTTTTAATGGCACTGGTGTTGTTTGTTCCCACAGCAACAATGCAGAAACAATCTAAGAATAAATTACAGCAAGATTTTACTAATTCTACTCCAGTAGTAGATGCCCTACCTCAAAGTTATATTAATGATAAAAGCAACCAACATAAATTAATTATTGGCAGTCAAGATCAAGAACTTTATCAGCAATTACTTTCTAAAGGTGCTATCACTAAAGAAATTGAGTATGGTTCTTTTAAGTTAGTTATAGTTGATGAAAATTCATTAGGTGGAAAACAACAGTTAAACAACTTATCTGTTGCAATCCGTGACGATCAAGATTTAATTCCTTTAAATGGTTATATATTAAATACAAAAAGCCCCGACGAAACCTATAATTTATTACCAGCAGAACTTCGCCAAGATAATAGTTTGACATCTATTCGTCAAAATGCTAGACCCAATAATTCAGCAATGTATATTGTTCAATTTGTTGGCCCAATTCAAGATGAATGGTTAGATAACTTAAAATTATCCGGCGTTGATATTATTTCTTATATTCCATCAAATGCTTATATTGTTAAAGCAGATCTTTCTTTAGCAGAAACATTGCCACAAATGCTAAAACAAAATCAATTTGTGCAATTTGTTGGAGGCTATGAGCCTGCTTTTCGTATTTCTCCTGATTTAAGAGCAATCCGCCAATTACCAACTAATAATTTAGTAGATGTTACTATTCAAGTAGTAGATGGAATTGATGCTCAAGCAACTATTGATGAGCTAAAATCTTTAGCTAGTGAAGTTGCCTATGTTCAACCAGTACTTAATTATCACAACGTAGCAATTAAAATAGACTCTAGCAAATTAACACAAATTGCTCATATGGATAATGTATTTGCTGTCGAAGAACGAACAGAAAGAAAGCGTTTAGATGAAGCTCAAGGACAAATCCTAGCTAACAATATTTCTGGTAATGCTCCAAGTGGCCCAGGGTATTTGTCCTGGTTAACTAGCAAAGGTTTTACTAGTAGCCAATTTGGTTCTTTTGCTGTCAACGTAGTTGATGACTCTGCTTCTCTTACTGGTCATCCTGATGTGCCAAACACAAGAATTGTGTTCCAAAATAATCCAACTGCCCAAACAGGTGCGCAAGGCGGACATGGATTCTTAAATGCACATATCGTTGGTGGTTTAAATACTGGTACAGGCTCGGCTTTTGAAGATGCTAGCGGCTATAATTATGGCCTAGGTATTGCTCCTTATGCTAGATTAGGTGTTACAGCAATTTTTGGTGATGGTAATGCTACACCAACCGCTTGGGAAAATACAGCTTATGGACAAGGTGCAAGAATTTCCAGCAATTCTTGGGGCTTTATTGGTACAGCTAACCGCCGTTATAATGCTAGTGCGCAAGAATTTGACCGCATCGTTCGTGATGCTCAAACAGGTGTTAGCGGACTACAACAATTAACAGTAGTTTTTGCTGCTGGAAATGACGGTAGTGGAGCTAACACTGTAGGAAGCCCAGCAACTGCTAAAAACATAATTACTGTTGGAGCAGGTGAAAATTTCCGCCAAACAGGTAATGATGGTTGTGGCATAGGAAATACAGGTGCAAACAGTCTTAATGATATCATTAGCTTTTCTAGTCGTGGCCCTATTAACTCTACTGGTGGTGATGGTCGTATTAAGCCTGATATTATGGCTCCTGGAACACACGTTGAAGCTGGTATTCCACAATCAAACTATGATGGTAGCAGCGTTTGTAACCAATATTTCCCATCAGGCCAAACACTTTACGGTTGGTCAAGTGGTACATCTCATTCTTGTCCAGCAGTAGCCGGTGGTGCAGCATTGGTTTATCAAGACTTCCTTAATAAGGCTCTTGCTGCTCCAAGTCCAGCTATGGTTAAAGCTTATCTAATGAATTCTACAACTCATATGACAGGTGTTGGAGCTAATGACACATTACCTTCAAATAATCAAGGTATGGGTAGAATGAATTTGGGGCGTGCCTTTGATGGTGTATCCCGTATTTTAGTAGACCAAAACCAAGTTTTAGGAACAACTGGTCAAACTGTCCAAGTAACAGGTTCTGTTGCTAACACTAGCCAACCTTTCCGCGTTACTTTAGCTTGGACAGATGCTCCTGGGCCAACAACTGGCGCACCTTGGGTAAATAACCTTGACCTAGAAGTTACTATAAATGGAAATACTTATAGAGGCAATGTTTTCTCTGGTGCAAACTCTGTAACTGGTGGAACTGCTGACATTAGAAATAACTCTGAATCAGTATTTATACCTGCTGGCGTTTCTGGTAATTTTACAGTAACAGTTAGAGGTACTAATATTGCTGGTGATGGTGTTCCAGGTAATGCTGACACTACAGACCAAGACTTTGCTTTAGTAGTCTATAATGCTTCAGCAACCCAAAGCAGCCCAACTATTGGAGTTAGCCCAACAACCTTAAGCTTTACTGCTACCGCTGGTGGTGCAAATCCTGCTAATCAAGCTCTTAATATTAGCAATACAGGAACTGGAACATTAAACTGGTCAGTAAGTGATAACGCTGCATGGTTAACACTTAGTCCAACTACTGGCACTGCTCCTTCTGCTACAACCGCTTCTGTAAATATCAGTGGTTTAGCCGCAGGTACTTATAACGGAGTAATTACAGTTACTGCAACTGGTGCTACAAATTCTCCTTTATCCGTTCCAGTAAGCTTAACTGTTAATCCTCCTGCTAGTAACCCAACTATTGGAGTTAGCCCAACAAGCTTAAGCTTTACTGCTACTGCTGGTGGTGCAAACCCTGCTAACCAAGCTGTTAACATTAGCAATGTAGGTTCTGGAACATTAAGTTGGTCAGTAAGTGATAACGCTGCATGGTTAACACTTAGTCCAACTACTGGCACTGCTCCTTCTGCTACAACCGCTTCTGTAAATATCAGTGGTTTAGCCGCAGGTACTTATAACGGAGTAATTACAGTTACTGCAACTGGTGCTACAAATTCTCCTTTATCTGTTCCTGTTACTTTAACCGTTAATCCTGGTGGTGCTACAGAACTACTAACTAATGGTGGATTTGAAGTAAGCTTAACACCTTGGGTAGGAAGTGGAACAGGTGCTTTATATATTGCAAATGGAGCTTCTCCACATACAGGAACAGGATATGCTTATTTTGGTAGTGCAAATAGCAGAACAGGACAAACATATCAACAAATAACAATCCCAACAGGAACAGCAAAAACACTAACATTCTTCCTTAATGTAACATCTGCTGAAACAACAACTACAACTCAATATGATAGATTATTTGTTGAAGTACGTAGTACATCTGGAGCTTTACTTGGCACATTAGGAACATTTAGTAACTTAAACAAAACAGCTTCTACTACTAGCTACACACAAAGAAGCTTTAGTTTAGCTAGTTTTGCGGGTCAAACTGTCCGCATTCAATTCCGTGTTGCCACTGATAGTAGCCTTATAACTACCTTCCGTGTTGATACGGCTTCTGTTAAGTAAACTTATTTATTCTTAAAAAAGATAAACCCTTAAATAACCAGAAAGCTTAAAACTTTCTGGTTATTTTTATTTTGTCCTGTATTAAAAAAATTATAGCCCAGCGATAAATCACTGGGCTATTGTCAGATGCCCCTACAGGGCATTAAAGGTTCTTCTTTATTTTCAATAAGTTATAAAGCTTTAACTACTTACTTTGGCTGCTATTTTGTTTTGCTACCATAAATAGTAAGCCTGCCAACAAGCTAAAAATAATTAGAGCAATTATATTATTTTCTGCTAAATGCTCTCCTAAAATTCTAGGCCCAATAGCAAAGGAGTCACTTACTTTTAGTATTGCCAAAGAAGCATAAGCTAACCCAGCAATTGCGCCACCAGCAATTAAACCTGAGCTAAATAGCACGCCTCGTCCAGTTTCTTCTTCTACCATAGTTTGTTCTCCTTGACCTTCACGTCGACGAACTCTTTCTACCAATGCACGAACAGCACCACCAACAAAAATTGTTGAAGAAGTAGATATTGGTAAATACATTCCAACCGCTACAGGTAGAGCAGCAACACCAATCATTTCAAGAGTTAAGGAAATAAAAACACCTATTAAAATAAGTGACCAAGGAAGTCTTTGTGTCAGCACACCATCAACCAAGATTCCCATTAAAGCAGCTTTTGGAGCAGGATATTTAGTAATTTTACCATCAATTACATAAGCAGGTTTTCCAGTGTCATCAACTAATATTTTTAATGGTTCGGCTGGATTATTAGCTTGTGTTACTGTAACCAAGCTATAAAGTTTGTCGTCTAAACCACGTGCAGGGCCTATTTTTTTAACACCAGCATCTGTTCCTTCTACAAAAGTCTTGGCTGCAACTTCAGCATTGGGTTTAACTAATTGGCTAGTTTCACCGCCTACGCCAGGGTTAACAAAAAAGTGTAATCCACCTTGATCATCGACTAAATATTTTCCGGCTGGTACTTTTCCGCCCTTACCATCATCATATTCAACAGGTAAACTTAAAGTTCGATAAGCCTTTGTATCTTCTGGCTTTATAGTATCATTCCAAACTTCACCAATTTTTTGTTCTGCTGGAATCTTAAACTCTGGATAATAAACAGGTAACAAGTTTACTGCTGAGTTATTAAAGAAAGTTAAGGTTAGACCTATTGCTAGAGCCGAAGTTGTAGCACCTACTAATAAGCCTAGCTGTTGGTTTCTAGGTGTTGCACCAACTAAAAAGCCTGTTTTTAAGTCTTGAGATGTAGCACCAGCATTAGCCGCCGCTACACAAACGATTGCGCCAACAGTTAAAGCAACTATTCTTTGTTCTGCTCCTGCACGACCTAAAAGCAAGAAAATCAATGAGGTAAAAAGCAAAGTCGCAATTGTCATACCTGAAATAGGGTTAGATGAAGCACCTATTTGGCCCGTAATACGAGAGCTAACAGTTACAAACAAAAACCCAAATACTAAAATTAATGCAGCAGAAATAATATCTATTTCAAGCTGAGGTAATAATACTAGAGCTACTAATAAAACAACTATGCCAACTCCAACATAAGCAATAGGCATATCTTTTGCAGTACGTTCTTGACTACCTGCATCTTGAATACCACGAAAGTCATTTATACTGGCTTTTAGTGCATTAATAATCGTTGGAAGTGATTTAAGCAAACTAATAACACCACCTGTTGCAACAGCACCAGCAGCAATATAGCGAACATAACGATCCTGGATTTCTCCAGCACTCATATCAGCAATTAATTTAACTGATTCTGGAAAAAGAGGGTTTACCCAACCAGCACCAAAAAATTTTACTGTAGGAATCATTACTAATGCAGCCAACATACCACCACCAACCATATGAGAAGCAACTTTTGGCCCGATGATATAACCAACACCCAAGAGTTCAGGAGAAATTTCCGCAGAAATACGAGCGTTTTGATACCAGCCTAGTACTTTACTTGGGGCTTCATTCCATAATCTAGCACCAACCATAAGAATCTTATAAAAGAAGGCAACACCAAAACCCAAAAACACAGTTTTAGCATCTGTGCCACCTTTTTCACCTACAACCAGCACTTCAGCACAAGCTGTGCCTTCAGGGTAAGCTAAATTTCCATGCTCTTTTACAATTAATGAACGCCTAAGCGGTATCATTAGCAAGACACCTAAACACCCACCTGTTAGAGCAATTAATGAGGTTCGTGTTATGTCTAAATCTAGTCCTAATATAAGTAAGGCAGGTAGAGTAAATACAACGCCCGCAGCAATTGACTCTCCAGCCGATCCAGTAGTTTGTACAATATTATTTTCTAAAATCGTTGCTCGACCAAATAACCGTAAAACCGTAATAGAAAGCACTGCTATTGGTACTGAAGCACTAACAGTTAAACCAACTTTTAATGCTAAATATACAGACGACGCACCAAATAAAATGCCAAATAATGCTCCTAAAAGCAAAGCTCTAGGGGTCATTTCTGCAATTACTTCTTTGGCACTGATATAAGGCTTAAATGCGACATTACTTGATAGCTCATTTTTATCTGTAGCCATTTTTACTCCATATAAGTTTAATTTAAGGATTTTTCTTGGGATGAAATTAAATAATCTCTGTACTTGGGCAAATGCGTCAAGTACAAACTAGCGAAAACAAACTTTTTCTAGCTAATTTTTTATTTTCGTTATTTTAATTTTATAAAAACTTCTTTGTAGTTTGATTTAGATATACTGTGAGGATCGCTAAATACAGCACGCCAACGATTTAAGCCTAACATACCTTCACCATAGGCGATATCTTTTACTTGACTTTTATGGCAATTAATAGCGGCAAGTTTTTTTTCTATAAAATCGCTAATATCTACAGCTAAATCCCAATTAGCAAAAAGCCCCCAAACTTCATATGCCCAAATATTTACCTTAGTTAATTTTTTATCATTATCTATTAATTCTTTTATTAGCTTAAGAACTAGCTTTGCTGCTAGTTGGTGTGTTGGATGACGATCTAGTTCTGGGTGAGGCAAATAAATTTCTTTAGGTTTATATTTTTCTAGTAAGTTTGTTAATAATTTACTTAATTTTTCCTGATTTTCTGATGTATGTAAATCTTCTAGTTCTAAATTATATAACTCCTTTATTCCCAATATTTGAGCAGCTTCTTTAACTTCCTGCTTACGAATTTTTGCCATTTCTTCATCGCTGCAAGCAAATGAGCGTTGAGAGCGTCGTCCATCGGTTAAAACTATGGAAACTACCTTTTTACCTTGATGGATTTCTTTTGCCACTGTCCCACCCATAGCAATTTCTAAGTCATCAGGATGTGGAGAAATTACTAGAACTGTTGTTAAGGATTCTGTCATAAGCCATTAATCAAAACATAAAAAAATCGGGTGCTACTTATTCACCCGATCTTTATTTTCTAAAATTTTATCTATTTAAGATTACTTAAGCTAATTTTTGTTCTTCCAGCCATCGTTCTGCTGAAATAGCAGCCATACAACCAAAGCCTGCCGCCGTAATAGCTTGGCGAAAATGCTTGTCATGAACATCTCCAGCAGCAAAAACACCTTCTATATTAGTCTCAACATTATGTTTAGTAACAATATAGCCTTGTTCATCAAGTTCAATTACACCTTTAAGAAAATCTGTACTAGGTTTATGTCCAATAGCAACAAATACCCCGCCTATAGGACGCTCTGTTTCTTCACCTGTAACTAAATTTTTAATACGTACTGCTTCTATAGATTTTTCTCCCAAATATTCAGTTAAAGCAGAATTCCAAAGAAAATCTATTTTGGGATTAGTTAAAGCTCGTTGCTGCATTACTTGACTAGCTCGAAGTTTATCACGACGATGAACCATTGTTACTTTAGTAGCAAACTTAGTTAAAAATACTGCTTCCTCTACGGCTGTATCTCCACCACCAACAACAATTAACTCTTTACCTCTAAAGAAAAATCCATCGCAAGTAGCACAAGCAGAAACTCCGCCAGCAGAAGTTCTTAATTTATATTCCCCAGGAACATTTAGCCATTGAGCAGTAGCACCCATTGCTAAAATTACAGATTTAGCAACATACCATTCTTTACCAAGTAATAAACGAAAGGGGCCTTTATCTTTAAATTCTACTTGGGTAACATTTTCCTTAATAACTTCTGTGCCAAAGCGTTCAGCTTGAGCAAAGAATTTTCCCATCATTTCTTGACCGTCAATTCCTTCTGGAAAACCTGGGTAGTTTTCTACTTCTGAGGTAAGCATTAATTGACCGCCTGGAAGGTTTATACCTACGGGTTCTCCGGCTGCAACAAGTGGCTTTAAGTTAGCTCGTGCAGCGTAAATTGCTGCTGTTAACCCTGCTGGCCCAGAGCCAATAATTATTAATTCTCTTTCTTTTTCCATTACCATGTCCCCATTTCACCAAACTAGATAGAATTGGCTATTGTAGAGCAGTAAGCGATTAAAATCGAGACTACCTAGCAGACACCTCGATAAAACCCTTACAAAAATTATTCTTTTTGTTGTGCTACTTTTTCTCGCTCTTTTGCCAAAAATTTTTCTAAACGTTCTGCTTCGCTATCTTCATTTAGGTATTGATTAACACCTTGACGAAAAATAGCGCGAATATCCATTAGGGCAAGAAAAATTAGTGATAGGGCAAGTACAATACAACTAAGCCAATAGAGAGCAAAAAACCAGGGATGGCCTATAAAGGCTTCTTTATTAGTATAACCAAAGTAAGTCATTGCAAGCACAATAGTTAAAACACCTGTTCCAACCATTCGACGAGTAAAACGCCGTCGGTCAGCATCTAGAACCGTCCCTGCAATACGTGCATCTGTATAGCGGCGAATTTCATGCCGAGATAGTAAAATAGTAACTAATGTTGCTAGAAAAAATAGGATATTTAGTGTCCACATCGGGCAAGAGTATATCCAAAAATTCAGTAGTTGTCATTAAAAAGAATAGAAGAAAACTTGGAAAATTGACTAGTATTTTAACTAGTGATAGCTCATTGGTAATAACAAAAATTTCCAATTTAGAGAGCTTCTGCACTCACCTATTTTTCGCTAGTGTATTGCATTCAATTACCGCCTTACCTACAATAAATAGGCGAAATCATATCTAAAGTTAAAATATAACTATTAAATTGCTCTATTCTAATTACCTGTAAGGTGTTGCTACGTGGAATTGCTTAATCAACTAAATGAAATGCAAAAGCGTGCTGCCTATGCTCCGCTTGGCCCTTGGCTAGTTTTAGCTGGGCCCGGCACAGGTAAAACACGCACTTTAATTGCACGAATAGCAACACTTATTGACCATTATCATTTACGCCCTGATAAATTGCTAGCAGTAACTTACACAAATAAAGCTACTGAAGAAATGCGTGAAAGATTAAAAACTACGCTTGAAGACCGGGCAATGAGCCTTCAAGTTAGCACTTTTCATGCTTTTTGCATTAGTGTGCTGCGTGAATGTCATGAGAAAGTAAAACTAGTTAAGCATTTCACCATTGCAGACGAAGATTGTCAGCTAAGAATTGTAGCGCGTATTGCTCCAATGCTTTCTGGTGAACGGCATATGCGCTATTTAATTTCCCGGATGTCTGGCTCACGTCTTAATCCAAATGAGGGCAAACCCCTTACTGCACTAGAACAACAATTACAAAAACGCTATGATAATGAGCTAAAGAAAAATGCCCTAATAGATTTTGACGACATTCTTTTTCTAACACAACGTCTATTTTTTGAAAATCCTGCAATATTAAACCGTTACCGTAAGGCTTTTGACGCTATTTTAGTTGATGAATTTCAAGACACTGATCGGGTACAGTATGAAATTTTAAGACAGCTAGTTAGTGACCATCAAAATTTATTTGTAGTTGCTGATGATGATCAGTCAATTTTTTCTTGGCGAGGTGCTAGTCCTACTAATATAGATTTATTTTTACGTGATTTTGCTAGAGATAATATTATAGTTCTAACAGAAAATTATCGTTCTCGGCCAGAAATTATTAGCCAAGCACAACATTTAATATCTCAGCACTCTAAACTTACACAAAAAAACATTAAAGCTACTCAAGTAAATTTCCCTTCCGATTTACCTGCTATTAGACTAGAAAGTTTTGCTAATGACTTTGACGAAGCAGAGTTTATTGTTAAAGATATACAAACACATTTAGAAAAAGATCCTAATCTATCTTTATCTGATTTTGCTGTACTTTATGCCCGTCATTCAGTAGGCGAATTTTTAGAACGTGAATTTATGAAAGCTGACCTAGCTTGTCAATTAGTTAAAGGACGCTCTTGTTTTGATCAATTAGAAATTGTTAGGGCAATGAGTTTACTGCGTGTTTTATATAACCCTAAAGACCAATTTAGTTTAGAAAATTTTGTGTGTAGAGAAGTAGATGAAGTTACTAGTACCAGGCTTAAAGCTTTTCAATTAGAAGAACACCTAGCAGATTTTCGTATTACGCTTGACCGTTTCCGCAAAAGTACCCGTATTCCTGACCAGGAGCGTAGACAAATAGATAGAATTATTGGGCTGATCTCTAATTTAATGTCTATCAAAGATATTCCTGGCAAACGTTTATCAGACCTATTTGCAGATATTTTAAGCTCTTTAAGTAATCAAGAAGTTTTAACCTTAACCCGAGTTGTAGATCAATTAACAGACCCTATTACTTACAATAGAATGCGTGATGCAGCACGTGCAGTATATCAGGCAAGGAATTTTTCTCAAGTAGTTTTAATTGCTGCTAGTAATTCACAGCTTAATTTTTTAGCAATAGAAATGCTTAAACGTTCACTTGGCATAAATGCTTATAGCGCACATGGTTATGAGATTGAAAAAATCAGTCAAACTAGTCTAGAAACAAAATCGGAAACAAAAATAGAATTAGTTCCTTTAAACCCACTTTTAATTATTTTAGATGGTAAAGAATTAAATTTGCTAACAGACACCATAAAAGCTTGTCAAACAATAATTTACCTTGGAACAGATTATAGTCCTGCTATTCGTGAACAACTTCGTAATATAAATGCAGTTATAGTTAATCCTGAAGAGTTATCAGCCGCTGAACGAGGTTTTGAACCATCAGCAATTTTACTTCTTTTTAAGCTTTGTCAACTTGCTAGCTGGCTTGGAAATGCTGAATTTTTACCTGATTATGTAGCACTTGATATTGAGACAACTGATAGAGAAATTGAAAACAATGACATAATTGAAATAGCAGCTATTCGGGTACGTGATGCAAGCCCTGTAGACAGGTTTCATACACTATTAAAGCCTAATCGCCCAATAGCAGCAGATGCAGAAAAAGTTCATGGGATTAATGAAAAAGACTTAATCAACTCACCAAAATTTCAAGACATAGCAGAAAAATTTCTTGCTTTTATTGGGCAAGACACTTTAGTTGCTCATAATGGCTATAATTTTGATTTTCCTTGTATTAAAAGAAAGCTTAGAGAAGTTAATAAACGGCTAGAAAACCGTACTTTTGACACTCTACCAATGGCTAGCCGACTTTTTCCAGACCGAGGAGCAAGTTTAGATGCTCTTGCAAGTTTATTTACTATTGATACGGGCCAGCGTCATCGCGCCTATGATGATACTTTATCGCTTGTAGATGTGTTTGAAGCATTAAAAAAAGAACATGCCTCCCGCCTACGTCGAACAGCTTGCGAGTCCTGTTTAGATCTAGTTGCAGCAGGCTCAATTATTGAACATAATCGCTTGGTAGACTCCCAAGCAATATTAATTAAAGAGGGTCTAATCCGACTAGCCGCGCCCGGTGCAACCCTGCTTGAACGACTAATTGAACAAGGAAATGATGTAAATTTACTTAGAGGTTATATAGAAGAAGCAAAAATAGAACATCTAAGAGAAGGCGACGGAAATGCAGATAGATTTGGAGCTTTTTTGCATTTTGATGAAATCGTCTCTCGTTTTGATAGTCCAAACCCAACTATAGGAACACTTGAAAAATCCATTGTTGCATTCCTGGATTTTGCTGCGCTTTACCAACAACAAGATGGAATTTCTCGTCGTAATGCTGTTCACTTAATGACGATCTACGCATCTAAGGGTTTAGAATTTACTAGAGTTTATTTAGCCGGGCTTGAACAAAATATGATTCCAAGCTTTTATGCTATTGGAAGTAAAAACCCAGATCAATTAACTGAACAAAGACGGCTCCTTTACGTAGCAATAACGCGGGCTAAAGAACAACTAGTATTTACTACTGCTAATTTACGTAATGGATATACTCAGGTAGCTTCTGAATTTCTTTTTGAAATGTTTGGAGCTAACACTAGTCAAAGTTAGTTGTATTATGCTAATATATTTAGGTATAAAAGATATTTGTATTATATGTATGTTAAAGTCTGAGTAAAAATAGTAAGAAAAATTTTTCTCTATTTGTATCTTTTTGATTGCGTCTAAATCATTTAATAGGTACACTTAGCGTGATAACTCACATCTAAAATGTTTCCCAGAACACTTGATGAATATTTAGATTTTGCTTAAGCCAATTAAAATTTAAGTGTTTAGAAGTTGTTTTTTAACCTAAATTATTAACTCTTTTTATTTTTATAGAATCTGGAAAAAACTTGCTAATATAGATAAAATTTAGCGTCTGTTTTGGTTATAATTTGCTTTTCCTAAAGTTCGTTTGTTATAATTTCAGGCAGTTTTATTTATTATAAAAATTAATCTCGCAGAATTTTTACTTAATAAAATATTACAAAACCGTTAGTAACCATCCTTGTAATACCAAATAATACCAACCTGAAAAAGGTAACGAGCTAAGAAATAAATCCAAATAAGAATATTGATGCCCCAAACAATAAAAGATAAAAGTTTTTACTAGACGATTCACTAAGGAGAAAGCTCTATGGAACGTAAGTACCGCCAAAAAGGTTATCAGCAAGATGAAAGTAGTGAACGAAAAGAATCTGCTAAAACAGAGCGTCCAAAACAAGAAGTTGGTTATGGATCGCGTCCTTCTCCACGTATTGAAACTAGATATATGGAAGTAGTCAGATGCTCAAATTGTTCTACTATTGTGGAATCCGTTGGAAGTATTGCTTTTAATGATCAATGTAAAAAATGTGGTGAATATCTACATTCTTGTAAGAATTGCCGTTATTTTGATCCTGGTGCGCGTTTTGAATGTCAAAAACCCATTGAAATACGTGTAGTTAAAAAATCTGAGGGCAATGTATGCTTGCAATTTGCTACTAAAGTTTCTGTAGAAAAACAACAGCCTCAAGAACAAAAGAAAGCAACCAAAGAACCTGCTAGCCCAGGTCGTGTAGCTTTTGATGCTTTGTTTAAGAAGTAGCTGAAAAATCTTCTAAACCTCGTTTTAGTAGCATCCCCATAGAAGAAAAGAAAAATAAATTAAGATCTGGGTAGTAACCACTTGTTAAAGTAAATCCAACTCCTGTATAAGCTATAATTAGTAAAATTACTGTTATACCAGCAACTTTGTTGCTATGTCTTGTTATTTTCCAAGCCGTATAAAAAGAAGCTAAATGTGCCAGTAAATAAAGCGTAAAGCCTATAATCCCTAATTCTGCTAATACAGATAAAAAATTACTATGCGGCGTACTTTGTGCAAGTTCTCCAAGTTTTTCTTTTTCTGGTTGCTCTTTAATTGCCCAACGTTGATTAAAATAGTTTTCATAATTACCTAGTCCAACACCTAGTATAATATTACTGCGAGCAATTTCTAGAGCCTTCTTATAAGTATTAATCCGGCTAGAAATATTTGCAGAATCAGCAATTCTTGACTGATAAAATTTTGTAGTGCTAAAAACTAGCCAAGCTGGAATTGCAGCTATTATAAACACTATCGCTAACATAGTTGGTTTTATAAGTGATCGCCAACCCAAGTTTAATCCTCGTCCTAACATTAAGCAAATAATTATCATTAACATTACTGCTCTAAATTGTGGAACTAGAGAAGCTAAAAAAGCACTTATAACCGCCCCCCGCCAAAGCCAAAGAAGTTTTCTTGCCATAGCAATTTTTGCTACCGTAGGCCAATATGCTAGTGTTAAAGCTAAAATCAATGAAATCAACGCATAAGAGTTATCTGACAAAAATGGCCCATTAGGACGTATGACTCCATCATAAATAAGCTGACCTCCTGGATAAGCAAATAGATCTATTCCAGTTACTAACTCATAAATACCTACAGGTAAAATAAAATAGGCAAGTATAACTAATGCAAAAAGTATTTTTCTTTCTATTTGTTTAATTGAAAAACTTCGCCGAACAATTAAGTAAAGTATTGTAGGCAGCAAAAACCCATCAATAGCAGTTTTTAATGTAGAGAAAGAAAAACTTCCATGCAACAAGCAATCTAGCAGTGCATAAGCAGCAAATAGAAGCCAAGAAATTTCCATTAGACCTAGTTTGAGGTTTAATTGATCTTGTTTTATTAGTCGAGCAACTATACCTAAAGCTAGCAACATCACAAAAACACGCGCACAATTAATAAAAGCTTGTTGTTCTGGATAACGGATTAAGTAATCTAGCAGAGGCGAAGATGCTAGCCAGAAGCAAAATAAAAATTCTAACTTTTTGCTTAAAAGACTAATTGCTAGGCAAGCACAAATGACTAAAGCTAGTTGAAAATTATTTTGGTAGACCAGAAAAGAACTAAGTATAGTTAAGAGTAAGGCCCATATTACTAAAACACTTTGACTGGCAAAGTTACTAAGATCAGGTTTACTTAATTTTTGGAGAGAAAATATATTTAGCATTGCTAGCTTGCTAGAAAAGTTTGGTTAACTTTATACTTTGCCTAAATTTTTAGGAAAACGTTGTTATGCTACTGGACAATAATTTTGTTATCAACCTGCTTCCACCAATAAAAACTTTACAGTTTTACTTACTACCTATAAGTGCTATTTTAGGTATGGTAATAGGAACTTTACTTACAAATACTAAATTTGCTCAAAAATGGCCTTGGATAACATTTTGGGGATTAGTTTTGCTAGATTTAGTAGCCTTAAAACTTATCTACATCTTTTTTGGTGATATTTGGGCAAGGCTTAGTTTTTCTTTTTTGATGGGTTTTTTTGCTTTTAGCTTAAAACTTTTACGTTAACAAAAAATTTCTTGGAAGCTTTATGAAAAATTCTTGGTTAAAGTTTTGTTTTTTTATAGCAGTTTTCTTTTCCTCTTTTTCTGTTTTTGCGCAATCAACTGATACAGAAAAGCTAGCTAGTTGGAAGGAAAGTGTTACCTTAGCAGGACAACAATATCAATTAACTGTAAGTGTTTTCCAAAAAACGGAAGAAGGTCAAACTGTTGATTTATGGTCAGAGTGGTTAATAGATTCTGCTAATGGTCAAGAAAAACTAAACTGTGATCCAAGCTCAATGCTTCAAGTCTCTGAAATTAAAGCCTCTTCTGATGGTCGATTTTTAGCAATTGTTTCTGTAGGAGAAGGACATCCTATCTTAGATATCGTTGATTTAGCAGCACTTATAACTAGACAACAATGCAAAAATATTTGGACAATTAACCCTTATCCAAGCTATATCACTATAGAAAAATGGGCAGGAAATAAATTAATTGTAAATAGTGGTAGTTTACTTACGCATAAAATAGACGAGCAATACCCAATAGAGTTTTTTGATTCAGAAAAGTTTTCTCTTGACCTACAAACTCAAACAATTGAAGGTGTATCAAAAAACGCTAAAAATCCTATTCCCTATTTTATTAATATGTTATCCGACGCAGAAAATAAACTCCTAGCAGCTAATATTTTGGCACAATTAAAAGCACAATCAGCAATTCCTTATCTTAAAAAGATGTTGGAAAAAGAAACTAATCCCGATGCACAAGATCAGCTAAGAAATGCAATTAACCAGCTAAGTCACTAGCAGCAATGATTTCTTCTATTATTCTTTCTGCTGCTTGTCCATCCCAAAATTCTAGTTTTTTTGGCTCATTTATTGATTGTGAGAGGACATTAAAAGCTTCCTGCTCTATTTTCTTTCTTTTAGTCCCTATCAAATGATTTGTACCTTGTTTAATTGTTATTGGTCGTTCTGTATTTTCCCGCAAGGTTAAACAAGGAATACCTAAAACAGTTGTTTCTTCTTGTATTCCACCTGAATCAGTTAATACAAGTCTTGAATTGCTATAAAGTTGAAGAAAATCTAAATAACCCAGTGGGTCAATAAACTTAATGTTAAAGCTAGCAGTCTTTTTATCAAGCTTAAATTGCTTAATCCTTTCACGGGTTCTAGGATGAATAGGAAAAACTAGTGGGAGTTTGGCAGAGATTGACCCTAAAGCTTCTAAAATTCCCTGAAAAACTTTTTTATCATCTACATTTGATGGCCGGTGTAAGGTGACAACGCCATAGCTATAAGGTGTTAAGGCAAGACTATTTAGAATTTGTGAATGTTTTGCTTTTGGTAAGTATTTATACAAAGTATCAATCATTACATTACCAACAAATTTAATTTTTTCAGGTGAAATCCCTTCCTTAAGCAAATTTACATCAGCATCTCGGCTAGGAGTTAAAAGAAGGTCAGCTAAAACATCTGTAACTAATCGGTTAACTTCTTCTGGCATATTTCTATCAAAACTACGTAGGCCAGCTTCCACATGAGCTACTTTAATTCCTAATTTGCTACAAACCAAAGTACAAGCCATAGTGGAATTAACATCGCCGACAACTAAAACCCAGTCTGGCTTTTGGGCTAAAACAACGCTTTCAAAAGCTAGCATAATTTTTGCGGTTTGTTCTGCATGCGAGCCAGAACCTACAGCTAAATTAATATCTGGACGAGGAATTTCTAAGTCAGCAAAAAAAGCATCTGACATCAGTTCATCATAATGTTGACCTGTGTGAACCAAAATAGCTGTTACTTTATCGCTAGAACGAGCGATTTCATCCATTATAGGAGCAATTTTCATAAAATTAGGACGCGCTCCTACAATACACATTAATTTTAATTTTTTTTCTGACATAAAATTTAAGTTCTCCGCAATTTAAGCCTTTTTAACCATTGGTAAGACAAATTCTAGGCTTAGAGAAAGTAAAACCCCTATAGCAAAAGCAATAGCCAGGTTTATTAGAAATACTTTATAAATATTACTTCCTTGTGCTAATTTAACAGGCTCAATTTCATCTGCTAAAGCACTAGGAAAAGTTTTTAATGGCGATTTATTATTAGTTTCTATTTCCGCTATTTGTTGAGCTAACAATTGTTGTTCTAAGCGGTTTTCATAAAGTTCTATAGGTGTAGTTGTGCTAGTGGCTTTTTCTTTTAGTAAAGTTAATTTATTTTCTAACTCTTTTTTTCTATTCTCATAAACAGCAATTGCTTTATCAAAAACTTGGTTGCTTTCTGCAATTAATTGCTCAGATGCGGCTTTAATTAACTCTTGCGCTTGTTCTGGATTTGTGGCTTTTACGGTTAATCTAACTAAATAAACATATCTGGCTCGCCCTTTGCCAGCCTCTAGTTTTTCCGCTTTTATTGCTCGTGTCAAAACTCCAATATTTTTCTTTTTCTCTAAACGCTCATTTACTCTAAGTAAAAAGTGGGTTTTGTTAGCTAGTTCAACAACTACATTTGCATCAACTATAGGTTCATTCCAAACCCGCCCTAGCCGAATATCTGCACTCACTTGATAGATAGGCTTTTCTCTATAATAAAAAAAACTACTTACTGCTATTGCAAGTAACAATAAACCTACAATTAGCCATTTATGTTTCCAAATAGCTCTAATAAAAGGAGCTATATCTAATAAGATATTTTCTTCCAAAGTGTTTGATTGCATGTTTAGAAAACTGTCCAAAAATAGTTAAAAAGTTGAACCGTCAAGCTTACAAATTAGTTGAAGCTTTAGCAAGTTATTACGCAGGAATTTAGAGTTGTCTACAAAAAATAAAAAGCCGACGTTCGGCCTTTTATTTTTGAAAATATTAAATTAAAGCTTAAGTATTTTTAATATTTATTGCTTCCCGTTGCAGCCTCATCAACTAACCAAACTAGATTTCCATCTGTTGGGCGAATAAGTTGAGAAGGATAAAGATTTGAGTTTGGCACACCAGCTAAAACTTCTTTTAAGGGATGTTCTTTATTTGCGCCGGCTGCCATAAAAACAACATTTCGAGCATTATTAATGGCTGGAGCCGTTAAGGTCATCCGGTTTGTGTTAAATTTTTCTACCCAATTTACTACTACAGTCCTTGTGTTTTCTGATAAAGCTTTGGTGTGTGGGAAAAGTGAAGCGGTATGACCATCATCACCCATTCCAAGCAAGATTAAATCAAAACAAGGTTGCTCACCTTCTGCAAAAGGCATAACTTGTCTTATAGCGGCTTCATAATCTTTTGCAGCTTGCTCTATGTCTTCTCTTTCAGCCTGCATTCTATGAACATTTTCCGCTGGAATAGGCACTTTTTTTATCATTGCTTCATTTGCCATTTTATAATTACTTTGGTCATTATCTGGAGCAACCGAACGTTCATCACCCCAAAATAGATGAACTTTATTCCAATCAACTTTATCTTTGTAAGCATCACTAGCAAGTAGTGCGTACATACCTTTTGGAGTTGAACCACCTGAAAGCGCGATACTAAAATGACCCCTTGCAGCAATAGCTTGACTAGCTATTTCAACAAACATGTCTGCTGATTTTGTAAAAATCTCTTCCTGATTTTTACTAACTATAATTTCCAGATGTGTCATTGATTTTCTCTCCTAAACAAAGCACAACTAGCTTTATTTTATATATTAAAAAAAGTGGTGTGGCTTCTATTAACTTACATCTTGTCTATGATTTGCCCAGCACATTCCAGAGCATTTTCATAGATAACGTCATGTCCAAGAATTTCTAATTCGTTTAAGATTAATTCTGCTTCTTTTGGCATTTCATAACGAGCAACATTTTTTAACCAACAAATAGTTGGTGTCTCTAACTTAGTTTCAATAGCATTTTGAGCATAATTACGATTAACTATAATTCGTGCCTCTTGCCAACCTGTATTATCTGTCATAGTAAGAGTTAATCTTAAGTCTTGATCTACTAATTTTGCTGATGGAGTCATCTCTACAGTAATTTCACGCTCACCACGTAAAAATTTTAAGATAGTTGCTCCAGTTCTTGAGCGTAAAATATCTTCAGTAAGTCCCCAGCCTAAACGACTCATAAACCAGCCTACAAGTAACATTGCTTGTGGGGAAGGTAAGTCTTGATCAGCTTTAACAGCAGGAAATTCAATAGTCACTTTTGATAGATCACGTAAATAAACAAGCAGGTCTGGAACATCAAAAAGTCCTGCTAAATGAGATCTTAATTGTGTTAGGCGTGACCAATTAATATCACTAAAAGCAACTTCCTTAAAGCGTTCTCGAACCAATGTTGCTAGTACAGATAAGAAAATAGTTGGACGACTAGAATAAGTAGAATCTAAAATAACTCGATTTGCCGAGCTTAATAAACCACTAAAAGGTTGGGCATCTACCGGCATACCGCGCCACCAAAGAGTTACAGGAAGGTCAGAAACAAATAGCGGCATTACACTTGCGGCCAAACGTTTTACTGCATCACCCTCAGCATTAATCATAATTTGTTCTGAACAAATTTGCTTGCCTCGACCTGGAATATAGCTACATACAGCAGAAACACCTGCCTCTAACTTATCTGTTATTGCATTAGGTTGTGATGACATTACTATTACGCGGCAAGGATGATGACGTGTAATGTCAATTATGGATTCTGCCAAACTTCCTATTTCGTCTTGCTGGTCTTCATAAATTAACAAGTTGCTTACACAAGCACGCATAGTAGCTTTTTTGCTAACAGCATCTTGTTCTTTTTCTTTCCAAAGCTCTCTAATATCACGCTCAATTGTACGTTGGTCAAAAGGCTTCATCATATTGTTTGTTGTTATATCGCTTACAGTCATAAAACCCCCTTAAAAGTCTCGAAAACATTTACTACTAACTTGAAAATTAGCTAGCAGTAAGAGATTTCCAAATAGGTTATTATGGCTTTCGCCAACGCCGATGAGCCGCGCCATGTGCAATAAAGGTGTCAGCTTCGGCTGGCCCCCAACAACCTGCTTCATAATTTGGGAAACTAGCTGGTTCATCCCGCCATACATCTAAAACAGGTGTAAGTAACTCCCAACCTTTTTCCACCATATCACGACGAGCAAACAATGTTGGATCGCCTAACATACAATCTAGCAACAAACGTTCATAGGCTTCTGGAGAATGACGACCAAATTGTTCTCCATATTGAAAGTCCATATTTACTTCTCGAATGTGCATTGCTTGACCAGGCATTTTAGCACCAAATTTTAATGTAATTCCTTCATCTGGCTGAATGCGAATTACTAAAGTATTTGGCTCAATACGGTCGGCTTTAGTTTGACGGAAAAGTAAATGAGGGACACGCCTAAATTGAATGGCAACTTCTGAAACTCGTTTAGGCATACGTTTACCAGAGCGAATAAAGAAAGGTACACCAGCCCAACGCCAGTTATTAACCATCAAACGCACCATAGCGTAAGTTTCTGTATTTGACTCTTCGTTATATTTATGACCTTTGCTTTTTTCATTAAAAGCTTTGATTTCTTCTCGAAAACCGGCTACGGCCTTTCCATTAGAAGTACCAGCACCATATTGACCCCGGACAGCAAACCGAGAAACTTCATCATGTCCAAATGGATAGACAGCCATCATTACTTTTTGTTTTTCATCCCGAATTGCATTAGCATCTAGTGAAACTGGAGGCTCCATTGCAACTAGTGAAAATACTTGAAGCAAGTGATTTTGGATCATATCGCGTAATGCCCCTGCTGCTTCATAGTAGCCAACCCGGTCACCTGCACCAACTGCTTCAGCCGCAGTAATTTGAACATGATCTATAAAATTATGATTCCAAATAGGCTCAAAAATACCATTAGCAAAACGAAATGCTAAAATATTTTGTACTGTCTCTTTGCCTAAGTAATGATCTATACGATAAACTTGTTCTTCATTAAATACCACTCCAACATCCCCATTAAGGCGAAGTGCTGAAGGTAGGTCATAACCAAAAGGTTTTTCAATAATTATACGAACCCAACTTTCTGGACTAACGGCTTGGTTCAATTTGGCCGCGCCTAGTTGTCTAATAATTGGGGTATAAAGTTCTGGAGGAGTAGAAAGATAAAATACTCGATTTCCTGCTGTGCCATGTTCACGATCCAAATTATTTAACAACTCTGAAAGTTGTTGATAAGCTTCTGGATTATTTGGATCGCCTGAAATATAGAAAAGCGTTTGAGAAAAACTTTCCCAAACACTAGGATCACCAATTCCACCTTCACCAAATTCTTTGGTTGTTTCCGTCATTAAATCCCGAAAGGCTTGATGATCCATTTTTGTGCGGGAAAAACCCACCATAGCAAACCCGTTAGAGAGCAAATGTTGTTGGTAAAGACTATAAAGGGCTGGTGTTAATTTACGTTTATTTAGATCGCCAGAGGCCCCAAAAATTACCACCACACAGGGAGGAGCTTTGCGCTCCATACGCATTTCTTCTCGTAACGGATTTTCTACTTCAGGGTGTATCATTACTCAGCCTTCTTTCTCCATTCAGTGTGCATAAAGCCTGCATCTGGTTTATCTACACGTTCATAAGTATGCGCACCAAAGAAGTCACGTTGACCTTGAGTTAAGTTTTGAGGTAAGTTTTCAGAGCGATAGCTATCATAGTAAGCTAAACTAGATGCCATAGCTAGACAAGGTACACCTAATGACATTGCTGTAGTAACAGCTTTACGCCAACCTACTTGAGAAGAATTAACAGCGTCTCGGAAATCTGCATCCAATAAGAGGTTTGGTAAATCTGTACGACGTTGATAAGCTTGTTTAATCTTATCTAAGAATTGAGCGCGGATAATACAACCGCCCTTCCAAATACGGCTAATTTCACCTAAGTTAAGATTCCAATTATTAGTATCTGAAGCTAATTTAATTAATGCCATACCTTGAGCATAAGAACAAATCTTAGAAGCATAAAGAGCATCATGAATAGCAGCAATAAAGGCAGCCTTATCACCATCATAACCATTATTTTCTGGGCCAGCTAAAGCCTTAGAAGCTTCAATACGTTGGGTTTTAAGTCCAGACATCATACGAGCAACAAGAGCAGATTCAATGGTAGGAATAGCAACGCCTAAATCAAGAGCTACTTTTGAAGTCCAAAGGCCAGTACCTTTTTGACCAGCTTTGTCCATAATTAAATCTACAAGTGGTTTACCTGTTTCTTCATCAACATACTTAAAGATTTCGCCAGTGATTTCAATTAGAAATGAGCTAAGAACGCCTTTATTCCATTCTGTAAATACGTCTCCAATTTCACTTGCAGACATATTTAAGCAACGTCGCATCATATCGTAAGCTTCAGCAATTAGTTGCATATCGCCATATTCAATGCCGTTATGAACCATTTTAACAAAGTGACCTGAACCTTCTGGGCCAATATAAGTAACACATGGGCCATCATCGACTTTAGCAGCAATTGCTTCCCAAATTGGTCGTAAGCTTTCATAAGCTTCTGTATCGCCACCTGGCATTAGGGATGGGCCCCATAATGCACCTTCTTCACCGCCTGAAACCCCAGAACCCATAAAATGTAAACCGTCGGCTGCTAGTTCACGTGAGCGTCTTTCTGTATCGTGATACCAGGAATTACCACCATCAATGATGATATCGCCTTTTTCTAAATAAGGTTTAAGCTGTGCTACAGTCCAATCAACTGCTTCACCAGCTTTTACTAAGAGTACAATTTTACGGGGTTTTTCAATAGCTTTAACAAAATCTTCTATTGATGTACAACCAATAAATTTTTTACCTTTGGCCCGTGTTTCTAACAAAGTATTTACTTTGTCTGGATTACGATTCCATACCGCGATAGGGTAGCCATTACGCTCAATGTTTAGAGCCAAGTTTTCACCCATAACTGCCAGGCCAATAAGACCAATTTTAGCTTCTGCCATAAATAATCCTCCTAAAGATTTTTACCTAAGAGATTTTAAAGTTATTTAAGAGATTTAGAACTGAGTATAAATTGCTGCTTAAGGTGGCAATCGTATCTAAACTATTTAACTATTACAAGGTCTTTATCCCTACATTTTGAGGATTTTTCCGTACTAGCTTCTTTAGACTAAAGGCTTTAAATGAACTTAGAGAAGTAAATCTATTACTTATTACGAGCAGAAAAATTAGCAAAATTCTCTGCTACTGCTTTACGTCGGTTTATCTCACGTGCTAAGACAAAAAGTAGGTCTGATAGACGGTTTAGATAAGCTATGGTTAAAGGATTAAGTTCTTCTGTGTCACTTAATTCTACAACTCTTCGTTCTGCTCTACGGGCTACAGTACGAGCTAAATGAGCTAATGCCCCTGCTTCAGAGCCGCCTGGCAAAACAAATTCTTTTAATGGAGCGAGGTTTTCTAAATAAAGGTCTGCCCAAGTTTCTAGCTTTTCAATAGCTGTTTGTTCTATGCGAGGAACGTTTATTGAAAGTGGACTAGCTAGATCTGAACCAACTATAAATAAATCATTTTGAATTATGGCTAAAACCCCATCTAATTCTTCATCTTCTACCTTAACCCTAACAAGTCCTAGCAGTGAATTTAACTCATCCACATCTCCATAAGCATCTACTCTAATATTAGCTTTACTAACACGGCTTCCATCAACTAGACCTGTTTTTCCTTGGTCACCAGTTCGGGTATATACTCTAGTAATACGCATAGATAATCTTCCCTATTTTTGTATATAGATACGAATATATGTTAGCGAATTTTCGCAACCTGCAAGCACAGTAATAGTTTCTTTTGGTGTAGGATGAAAGCTAATAGTACCTAAGTCTTTTAGCTGTTCAGAAGCAAAGTTTTGCCAACCTTTTTCTTCAAATTTTTCTTTATAGAAAGACAAAACTTGTTGCCAATTGTCTGGTGTTGTCATTTCTATAATTTGTATTCCTTTTGGGGCAGTTTCGGCTGGTAGTAAATTAGCATTAGGATAAGTTGGTATATCTAATTGTTGATTTTTTTGAGTCTTACTAACAGGTTTTGTAGTAGTTTTTGTTTGATTTTGTTTTACCATCATTAAATTTTTGTTTTATAGAGAATTTAGCTTTGAAATTATTGAAAACCATATAAGAAACTTTGTTAAAAGTCAATTGATCCCTAAAAAAGGGATCTTTATTTATCCTAAAAAAAAGAAAATTTATTTAGCTAAATATAAGTTTTGATGCACTTTCTGAAGATTAGGTAATTTTTTGGGAAAAAATTATTGACAATAGAGAACTGTACTAATAACATTTAATGAAATTTTAATGAAATTTTAATGAATCTCTCCAAATCTCGAAATTTCGTGTAAAAAATATCAAAAATAAAAAGAAAAAAATACCATGAATGCTACTTCTACTTTGGAAAAATTTATCGTTATTTGTGCATGGTGTGATGAAGTGCTAAATAATGAAACACTTAAAGGTGTTGAACCTGCTAATCTACGTCAAAGTCACACAATTTGCAAAGGTTGTCTAGATAAAGTACGTCAAGAAATTCAATCTATACAAATTCCTATAGTCGAACAAAAAAAAACAATTAATCCGCCCCCTTTAGCTTATTCTCACACAGTTTGATTAGCTTTACTTTATCTATAACTTAAATACTTCTAAATCAATAACATAAGTTGTTGTTACTTTATCAGTGTTTTTAAGATCACTAGTACTATCCTTAGTAGTTTTATACTACTTAAAAATAGCTTAAATTTAACAACTAAGGGTTGGCATGCCAACCCTTAGTTGTTATTATTGCCTTATAATCTGCAAAACCCCTATTAAAACCAATAATTTTTTGGAGAATTTAATGTCTACCAACAAAATAGAAAAGTTAATAGAGCTTTATAAAAGTGTTCGTGCTAAAACAATGTATATAGTTGAACCTCTAGAAATAGAGGACTATGTTATTCAAACTGCGCCATTTATGAGTCCTCCACGTTGGCATATTGGACATACTAGTTGGTTTTTTGAAATGCTTCTAAAAGAATATAAAGCTAATTATCAAATTTATTCAGAGGATTATCTTTTTTTCTTTAATTCCTACTATGACAAATTTGGTATAAGAATTGAGCGTGCTAAACGTGGGACTAAATCACGGCCAACGGTTAAAGAAACCGTTTGCTATCGCACTCATATAGATGAATTAATGATTAGCTTTTTAGATAGTTTAAGCATTCATCCTAAACTTAACGATATTTTACCGCTTGTACGCTTAGGTCTAGAACATGAAATGCAGCATCAAGAATTACTTGTTTATGATATAAAACATTTACTTTGTAATATTTATAAAGTGCCAGGTGAAATTCCTGCACCTGCTAGCAATAAAAAAATAACAGGTATGGCAGAAATTGAAGGCGGATTATTTTGGTTAGGAAATAAAGATAGCGAATTTACTTTTGATAATGAAAAACCCGTTCATCAGGTTTATTTGCAAGACTTTGCAATTGATAAAGCAATGGTGAGTAATGAGCAGTTTTTAGAATTTATCCTAGCAGGTGGCTATCAAGACCCTAGCTGGTGGTATGCTGAAGGTTGGAACACACTTAAGCAAGAAAACTGGCAAGCTCCGCTTTATTGGGAATTTATTGATGGTGAATGGTATATTCGAGATTTTCACGCTCTACATAAAATTAGTAAAAAGCTAGACTATCCTGTTTCACATATAAGTTTCTATGAGGCTGCTGCTTTTGCTAAATGGGCAGGAAAACGACTCCCTACAGAAGCAGAATGGGAAAAAGCAGCATGTTTTGACCCAGAAAAAAAAGAAAAACTTTTATTTCCCTGGGGAAATTTTCCAGCAGATAATACTAAAGCTAATTTATTTGAAAATAATTATTGGGATGTTACACCTATAGGTGCTTTTAGCAGTGGTGTAAGCCCTTATGGATGCTATCAAATGATAGGGGAACTATGGGAGTGGACTAGCTCGGACTATGTACCTTATCCGGGCTTTAAGCCCTATTTTAATGAATATACTGATAAATGGTTTGTTAGCCAAAAAGTTTTACGTGGTGCTTCTTACGCTACACCTCAAATTCATGCACGTACAACTTACCGAAATTACTTTTACCCTCAAGAACGCTGGTTTTTATCTGGATTTCGTTGTGCTAAAACTTTGTAAAAGTGTATAAACAGTTAGCTTATTAGATTAATCGCATTCGTTATTTACCAATTTAATTTTAAGGATAGCAAAAACTTTATGCCTAAAATTTATGTTATGAGACGTGCTTCAGGTAAGTTTTTTACTGTCTTAGATACTAAACGTTTAGCTGTTTGGTCTGGCAAAGAAACCCTAGCTATTTCACGTAGCTTTAACCGAGAACTAGACCTTTACCAAGCTATTATGGTAACAGATAAACTAGTAGAAACCATTAAACAAACCTTTAGCACTCAAGGAATTTGTTCTGTTTGGTTAGTTGAACCTCAAAGCGCGACAGCTAAACTAACTGAAGGCCGTTTAATAGATTGGTCAGAAATAGAAAAATTAAGAAACGAACCTGATGAAGTAGTAAAAGTAGAAACTCCTAAAGTAAAAGCAAATATTCAGGAATTTCAATTTAATTAATTGTTCAGCCTAAGTAATTCTCATTATGATAAAACAAACTCTTAAACTTATAGGTAGATTTATAGCAGTATTATTTTCTGGAACAGTAGTTAGTTTAACTGCATCTGGCTTGCTAGATATACATTATTTCTTTATTCGTCTTAGAAATACTTCCGGGCTACCTAGCCTTCAACAATGGCTTGTGGCAGGTTTAGTTATTGGCTTAATAATTGGTATTGTTAAGAGTTTACGGATCTTAAAACGTTCTAAACAATCTAAAGATATAAAAGTAATTGTTTTACTTACTCTAAGGCTTTTAATTACTGTTTCTTTAGTGACAGGTGTTTTTTTAGCTACTTGGAATTACTATATCTTTGATTATTTTCGATTAAAAGATGCTGGGCCAGTGGCTTTAACTGTGGGTCTAATTTTAGCTTTATGGGATTTGTCTAAAACTATGACAAATAATGTGGTTAAAGAAAAAAACTAGCAAAAAACAAAGAGCAACAGAAAAGTTTTAGTCTTTTCCTTGCTCTTTATTTTTTATTTTAATTTAGATTAAGTATTTTAGTTAATGGTATCGTCACCAGCAGCGGCAGCGGCGGCATCAGCTTGTTGTGGAACTACACCAACTCTAATCTTACGTTCCATTACTGGAGTAGAATCTAGCAATGTTTGTACTGTATAATCACCAACTTCATCAAACTGTAATGTAATAAAGAAGTTAACATTATTAGCAAAGCCTTCTTCTGGGATTTGGAATTGAGTCACAGGTGAAGCGGCTAATAATTTTTTCTTTGGGGTTAGTACGCGAACTTCGCTAGAATAGTCACCTTTACCACGCCATTGAGTAATTATTGCCATTTTTGGTAGCCCAACTGGAAGTTGTTGGACATAAATATCTTGGAAAATGCCCATTAAACTAAACTTATTACCTACTTCTAAACGAACATCATCACAAAAAATTTGATAAACAATTTCTGCTGAATCTGACATCTGTTATTAAACCCTTTCAATTAATTTGCAAGAAGCAAAACATAAATTAAGCATTGAGAAAAGAAAAAAGTCAATTTACCTATCCTAATTTAGTCAAATAAATTTCCCTTAAACTTAAGGCCCCAACCACTAAACTATCATTATCAATTACAGCAAGATGCTCTAATTTGTTGTTATTTAATAGTTTAATAGCTTCTTGGATAGATAAATCCTGAGTAACAAAATACTCTTGGCTAACAACTTTCATTAGCTTTGAAACAACTGTATTTGTTTGCTCTAGTTCTGTCAACTTCTCTATATCAGCCATAAATAAAACCCCGTGTAAGCGTTCGTCTTGAACAACTAAAAATGTTTTGGCTGGAGTTTTTTCATAAATTGACATAACTTCTTTAATTGGCATATTTGGCCTAATACTAGTAAATTTCTTTGTCATTGCTTCTTTAACAGACTTTTGCTTTATTTTACTTTGCCTAGTTTTTTTACCAGGAGTAGTTATTAGATCTGGTGGCAATTGATTTAGTAGCCTAACTATTAAAAAGCCTCCTAACAAAGCCCAAAAGCCTATAATTGTATTATATCCACCTAGAAGATTTACTATTCCAACAGCCACTAATGCAACAGAAAAAACAAATCCAAAAACAATTGTTAGACGTGTAGCCTTTTCATAAGATTTATCAAAATACCAAAGAATTGCCCGTAGCACCCTTCCCCCATCCATTGGAAAGGCTGGAAGTAAATTAAAACAGGCTAGTAAAAAATTGACTTGGCTAAGATGTAAAAAAGCTTGATCTAAAGCTTTATAAGGCGTTTTAAGTAAAATTATAGTTAATAAATAAAAAACTCCTGCTAATAAAAAACTTGCTACAGGCCCGGCAATAGCAATTTTTAGCTCTGCTAAAGCATTTTTTGGCTCAGACTCTAAATAAGCTAGCCCTCCAAAAATATGTAAGGTAATTCCTTGGATTTTAATTCCTTCTTTTTGAGCAACTACAGAATGCCCTAGCTCATGGAGTAATACAGAGACAAAAACTAGTAGCGAAGTAGCTATGCCTAACACCCAACTTGACAATTTTGTCACCTGTGGCGCGTTGTTAGGTAAATAAACAACAGCAATTGTCCAGCTATAAACAAAGAAAATAATAAACCAACTATAATCTAGGGTGACAGGAATGCCTAAAATACGAAAAATAGATAGCTTTTTTGAAAACCAGTTTGTCCAACTCATAAATTAAACTTTATTTGCAGCTAAAATTGCATCACTAACTTTAGCCACTTCTATCATTTCCTTTGTGTCATGAACTCTTACAATATGCGCACCTTGTAAAATAGCGGTTGTTACAGTTGCAGCAGTACCTATTAATCTTTCTGTAGCTAAATTACCAAGAATTTTACCTATAAATGATTTTCTGGAAGTTCCTATAAGTATAGGTAAGTCAAATTCTGCTAATTTATATTGCTCAGCTAAAATTCTTAGATTATCAGACACAGTTTTTCCAAAACCAATCCCAGGATCTAAAATAATTTGCTCTCTATTTATTCCACTTTTAATAGCTTGATCAATAGCTAAGTTCAAGTCTTGGAAGATTTCCGCCCAAATATCATTGCTAGCAGGAATTTGCTGCATATTTTTTGGATTGCCTCGCATGTGCATTAAACAAATAGCAGCACCAGTTTTAGCAACAACTTTTGCAAGTTCTGGGTCAAATCTTAACGCGCTAATATCGTTAACAATTTCTGCTCCTGCTGCTAGGGCGTCTTTAGCTACTTGAGCCTTATAAGTATCAATAGAAATAGGGATTTTTAATTTACCTTTTAATGCTTCAATAACAGGAATTACTCGGTTAAGTTCTGTTTGTAAATCTATATTTTCAGCCCCAGGACGTGAAGACTCGCCACCAATGTCTAAAATATCTGCCCCATCTTTTTCAATTTCTAATGCTCGATTAATAGCCGCTTCTAGCGAAAAAAATTTTCCTCCATCAGAAAATGAATCTGGAGTTACATTTAGCACACCCATTACTAAAGTGCGCTCACCTAAAGTTAATTTTCTTTCTGGTAAAGATAACTGGTATTTTTTACGTAATGGAAACATTTTTACCCGTTCCTATGCCCAGACCTAAAGTTCTGGGCTATTATCAGTAGCCCCTAAATATCTTATCTAGCCACGTAGTGGCTACTTGTAATAGCCCTGCCTTTTAAGGCTGGGCTATAAGGCTGGGCTATAAGGCAAAAGTTAAACAACTTTACCATCATGAGCAGTAAATTTAACTAAGACTAAATAAATATTTGTAACTATTCCTAGAGTAATATAAAGGTAGTGGTTTGCCATTATTTGACTACCCATAATCCAATAAACAAATCCTCCATAAAGTACAATCAAGACAAGTTGCAGATACCAAAACAGAGGTAAATGATAAATTGAATAACCTAGAGCAAAAATAGCCATAGCCCAATGAAGCCCAAAGTCAGCTTGCTTAAAAAGTTCTATCACAAAACTTAGGTAATAGACCATAGCTAGGCCACGTAAAAACCTTTGAGTATCATAGTAATTTGTCCAATAAAAGGGAAAACAAATTCCCAAAATAAAGGCTAGTAAACTTATTGGAGCAAGTATAGTTATATCCAAGCCTGTTACAATTACTGGATACCAAGCCAGCATTAAAAAAGGTGTAGCTAAATCACGTAATATTTTGCTTTTTCTACCTTGTTTTAGCACCATAACATCTAAAGTTATATAGCCATAGTAGGCAATAAAGGGCAAAGTCAACCAAAGAAACAAGTTAGGTTGAAAAAGCAAAATAACTGTTGCCATTATAAAATAAACACCTATTGGTACTACCTCATAAATACGTAGGTAGGCAGCAGGACGAGCAAAATGTTTATTTAAGGATTCTTGGGCCTTAAGTCCTGGGACTAGGCGTTGGTCTACAGTTTTGCGCCAATCTTCAGTCACTTTATCATAAAAGGCTGTGTCATCTTGCCTAGTTTCACATTCTTTTGGATCTAAAAATATTGGCTCATGAAATTTTACAGTAATTTTTCGTAGTCTAGGAAACAGACGTGTTACAGGCCAAGCCTCATAAGCACCTGTAATCGTAATTGGTACAAGTGGGCATTTATTGAAAATAGCCATTCTTGCTGCACCACTTTTTAGCCTTTCCATATAACCCCGCTGTGAGCGTTGGCCTTCTGGAAAAAGGGCTATTAAATCACCATTTGCTAAAACTTTCATTGCTTGTTCAAAAGCATTAGAATCTTTTTTGCTTAAATTTACAGGAATGGCACCAAAAGTTTTTACAATAAATCCTAATAACGGTATCTTAAATATTTTATCCCAAGCTAAAAACCTTACTGGTCTTTGTGAAACTACATAAATTAATATTGGGTCTAAATAACTAGGGTGATTTCCAGCTAAGACAGCCGCGCCTGTTTTTGGAATGTTTTCTATTCCATAATATTCTACAGTAAAAAAAAGACGGAAAAACATTTGAAACAAAATCTTAAGTATTTTGATCATATTGTTAAACCTATTATTTATAATTAGTTAGCATTTATTGTAATTCAGGATCAACCCAAACAGCACCATCGGTAAAAAACTCTCGTTTCCAAATAGGTACAATTTGTTTAAGTCGATCAATTAAGAAATGACAAGCTTCAAAAGCAGGTTTGCGATGTGCAGAAGTCACAACAATAGCAACGCTAGTTTGGCTAATGGAAACCTGTCCTAGACGATGAACTAAAACTATTCTATCAATGGGCCAAAGATTATGGGCTTCTTTAGCAATTTCTTGCATTTTTTTAATTGCCATAGGTTGGTAAGCTTCATATTCTAAAAATAAAACTTGGCGACCTTTATTATTATCTCTAGTAACTCCATCAAAAGTAACAATTGCTCCATCGCCTGGCCTAATTATTCTTAAAGCTAGTTGTCGAGAGTCTATTTCTAAGTGTGTTAGCTCACAAATATCTGTGTTTTCATCATCTTCTGCACCACCTGAAACCGGAGGAAAAATTGCTAATTTATCACCATTAACTAGCACTTGTGTTTTGTCTGCATAGTCTTCATTTACTGCAAAAAGAAGCCTTTCGCCAAATTTTGATAGCTCAGGGTATTTACTTTTTAAGTCAATAAAAACATCATTTATTGTACTATTTATTGATATATTTATTGACATTTCGCTTGTGCTAACTATTTCCCGACAAGCACCAAAAAACAGTAGATTTATTGTAATAGTTTTTGCCATAAAAGATTGCCAAATAAAAATTTGTAAATACTAGGAAAATGCTTATGTTATGATTGCATAACGAAAATGTTAAAGTTTCTTTTTTTGAGTAGTTTATATTTCCATAAAAAGCAGGTAGAATACAAGCTCATCTCTAAACCTCACAAGGAAAATTAAGTATGCCAATGAACTTTTATATACTAGACGTGTTTGCACCTAAAATCTTTGCTGGCAATCAATTAGCTGTTTTTCCTGATGCCGCTGATATTCCTCGTAATCGATTTTCCCAATTAGCTAGAGAGATGAATTATTCCGAAACTACTTTTGTACTTCCGGCTAAATCTCCTGAAGTTGCTGCATCTGTAAGAATTTTCACACCTAATGCAGAGCTTCCTTTTGCCGGTCATCCTACATTAGGAACGGCTTTTCTTTTGGCTGCAACCGGCGCAGCTAAATTAGACAAAGATCAGAGTCTAGTTTTAGAGTTAAAATCTGGTCTAGTACGGGTTTCAATAGACTTAAAAGACTCAAATCGCGGTCGTGCGGTGATGGAACAGCCTGTTCCACAATCACGAGGCACGGTTTCAGACCTTTCAACCATTGCTGCTAGTCTTTGTTTAACTACTGATGATATAGCCCCTTATACACCAGAAATTTTTGCTAATGCAGTTTCATTTTTTATCGTCCCCTTAAAATCAATGCGTGCTTTAGAACGCGCTCGTCCTAACGGTGCAGTGCTAGAATCTTTACTAGCAAAATTACACGTAGAAGGACTAATTTGTTTTTCTACCGAAACCGTCGAAGCAGGTTCACAAGTTCAGGTTCGAGCATTTTTTCCTGGCTTAGGAGTCAATGAAGACCCTGCAACAGGTTCGGCTCAAGGGCCCCTAACAGCTTATCTTTTTAAGAACAATATGCTAAAACGTGGCTCTAAATATCGTGTTGCTGCTGAGCAAGGCTATCAAATTGGTCGTCCTAGTAAACTTACTACTACTTTTGAAGTTAATGATGGTGCGATCTCTGCCATAAAAGTTGGTGGTGATGTGATTCTTATGGCAAAAGGCGAATTTTTAATCTAAAAACTTCTAAACCAAAATTAACTTACACCTGATTTATAACTTAAATGTATTAATTTTGGAAACTTAACACCTGACGCTTTTTTAACTGTCACAATAATATTAGTTTTTAGAGTTTAGGAAAAATATCTAGCTTAATTTCTTTACGAATTTCTGTAAATCTTGGTAAATCTTCAATATTTCGCTGATATGCAATTCCTTCCTCAATTAAATCATAGGTTTTAATAATCTTCGCACCTGGAATTACTTCTCCTTTTTCATCTCTATCACGACCTAGTAAATAAACTGTATCAGAAATAATTAAAGCTGAAGTTATATCATGAGTAATTATAATAAAAGTATTTAAGGTATGTTGATTAGCAATATCTGTAATTAGCTTTATAGCACTACTTATGCTAACTGGATCTAGTCCAGAAAAAGGCTCATCTAAAATAATAAAGTATTTATTTGTAATAAGTTGTTGAAGGATTGCAACTCTTTGACGTTGACCGCCAGAAAGCTGAACGGGCCAAGACAAACTTTGATCAAAAAGCCCAAATTGGTCTAAATACTGCATAGCTCGCTCACGAGCCGTTTTTGCATCTAGTTTTGCAACTCTAATTGCTGGCTGAATTAGATTTTCTAGCACTGGTAAATCATCAAAAAGTGGGTATTTTTGGAAAACTACGCCTACATCACCAATTCTTATATCTCTCATAACATTGGGTTTATCTTCTGTAATTAAAACCCGTCCGCTACTTGGACGATCTAAGCCTGCAACAATACGAAGTATTGTAGTTTTACCGATTCCAGAAGGGCCTAAAATGCTAACTATTTGAGGCTTACTTTCAATGTTTTTTATTGACATAGAAAGGTTTTTTAGAACAGGAAATTTTACACCATTATTTAAGTTAAACTCTTGAGACACATTATCTAAAACAAGTAGCGGCTCTAAAATCCCTATTTTATCTAGTGGCCCGGTTATAACTTTTTCACGTTCTACCATTTATTTTTTATCCTCGCTCAGCAATTACGCTATATGGAAATAGATAGCGTTTTAGTAAAGAAAAAATTCCATCTTCGGCTAAGGCAATAATACCTATAATAATTAATAAACCATAAACTTCAGGTAAGTTATTTGTTGAATAATAAGCATAAAGTTGTGTTCCAACGCCTTTTTCATTACGGCTATAGGTTTCTATAGAAGTAATCATAATCCAGCCTATTGCAGCATTTTGGGCAACCATATCAATCATTTGTGGTAGAGTTGGACGCACAACTACATTATAAAAAATTTGCCAATCGTTATAACCTAAAACTTTTGCTAACTCGTATTTCATTCTAGGAATTGCATTTACAGCATCAGTCATACTTGTAACCAGGAAAAATGTCATTCCTGTAGTTAACATTGCAACTTTTGTCGGCCAACCAATTGTAAAAAGAGAAAAGAAAATTAAAGTAAAACCTATAAATGGAATATAACGCAGTAACTTAACAACTTTATTAAATGGTTGGAATATTGGGATAACACTTGAGTAAGAAATAATTAGGGAAATAATAGTAGAATATGTTAAACCAACAACATTTAGCTTTATTGTTGCCCAAACATGGCTTAGAAGTTGTTGTCTTGACCACATTTTATAAAGTGCTGCTGCTACTTCATTAGGAGACGGAAAAGGACGAACCAGGTTATAAAGCCAATTATCTAAAAGTTCAGCAGAACTTATGGTTGCTGTCATGTTGTTGCGTAGCGCGACACTTAAAAGCCAAAGTCCAAGAAAAAATAGTCCCCAAATTATAATTAAATTAGAGCGTACTAGTCTGCTGACTTGACCATAAACACGAAAAGCTTCTTTAATTGGGCTAGCTTTGTCTTTAGATTCAGTAATTTGAACATTTGCAATATCTTCCATAATTTAACCTTCTCTTAAGCAAAATAGGCCACAGATTTTTCTTCTGTTGGCCTATTTAAGAATAAATAATTGTTGCCAACTAAATCACCTTAAGACGATCTCTACACGACGATTAGAAGCACGTTCTTTTTCATCACGATTTTGATTATTTGGTAAAGGTTTAGTTGGGCCAAAACCGTCAATTGTTTGCAAACGATTATCATTTATATTTACACCACTTGGATCAGATTTCTTTAGCCATTGCCAAACCGACTCCGCACGCTCTTTAGAAAGCCTCATATTAGTTGCATCATCGCCTAAATTATCCGTATGACCATAAAGTATTACTTTAGTATCATTTGCGCGAATTAATAAACTACGAATTTCCTCTAACACCTTAGTTTCTGAAGACGTTACAGCAGCAGAACCGGAAGGAAAGGTAATTTGATAATTAGCTCTTACAACTGTTCCTGTATTTTGTCCACCTTCAAACTTAGCTTGATAAACAGGTGTCGCGCTTTGTTCGTCGGAAATGTCCTTGATAAAGCTTAAATCTACAACATCTTTAACAGCAGCATAGCTTTCTAGTCTATTAGGTAAAATCTTTTGCAGTCGTTTTGCGTGATCAGTGTAGGTAATACCAAAAATACTTTGTTCAATTGCAACGTTATTAGCAAGTCCAAATAAATGTTTAACTTCTGCTAAATTATTAACCCGTGAACCGCCTAAAAATACATCATCCTCAGTTTTACCTTTGAAATAGTCATACCAAAAAGTAGGCCCTGCACCTTCAACATTAAAAGTTAAAGCATTAAGCGGAGCAATTCTATTTTTTAGATAATTATCATCGGTTTTAATCTTTTCATTAGAACGAGCAATACAACGAAGCAGGGTTTTTACATAATCCCTATGCTGATTTAGCCAGTCTTCATTACCAAATAAAATATTTGGCATCATATAGCTATATTCTTTGGTAGAAACAATTTTTTGTAATTTTTCTTGTTTGCCTTTATAAGTTACTTTTGAACGCTCTTTAGCTGCTGTAACATCGCCTGGTGTCCAAGTAGCAACTGCGTCAATAGAAAAATCTTCTTTTTTGTTAGTAGCAACATTAGTTAAGCTAACTTTTGAATTTTTAACAAATTTTTGTGCTGCTTCAATATGGTCTACGGCATTAACAAAATTAATTGCTTGAGGGTCATAAACTTCCTCATTAGGATTAACAGGAATTTGATTATCACTTGCCCAATTTACCGTCACATTCCAATCACAATAAGGAATAGCCGTAACAACTACAGAACCGCGAGCAAGTTGAGGGTCTTTTTTCCAAGATTCTGGCCCCATTAAACAATCTTCGCCAAATGAATAGCCACCACTCCAAATTACTTTTGCCTTATTACCACGAAGTAATTTATTAGCTCCAGCAATATCAACGGCTGATTGGTCGCCTGTAGTGGTAACTAACTGCATTTGACCTGCTGCTAAGGCTTTAACTTGTTCTGCTGTATCGTTTTGTACTACTAATTGTGTATTAGTAATACCTGCTTGGCATAAACAGCTATCTTTATGGTCGCCTGATTTGCCTGGGCCGCCTACAGCATCAATCAAACCGCTAACAGTTTGCCAAGTCCAAATCCCTATTACTACTTCTGGGTTATCTGTAGTCTTTTCAGGGGCTTTTACCTCTGAGCCTGGAATATCTTTGTAATCACCTAGATTAGCGCGTTTTTCTGGGATTTTTGAATCTCCCACTTTATCACCTGGTGGATTAACAGTGTCTTTAACCCTATCCATTACACCAAGTTTATCTAAACCAACATAAACGAGTCCTGCCATTACTAAAAAAATTAAAATAATCGCGCCAGGGCCAAGTTCAAATCGACCTACTCTCATAACCGCCTCCTGCTTTTATATTGTGAAATTTAGCAATAGAACGTTTGTCAATTTAGCACCAAAAACATTCCTTGCTATGGGCGAACTAGTTAGTAATAGTCTACTGTTTTAGCAATGATTAAAAAGTTATTTACGCTAATAGCTTTGCTTTACAATAAGTTAACTTTATAACTTTTACCCTAATTGCTACACATCTGAACGTTCTGGTGTATTTCCAACAGAAACCGGATTAGGTTTACCTTCTAAAAATGGACTAATAGCATCTGCCAGGCGTTGTTCCTCTACTTGACGACGTACAGAAAATTCAACTGATTGTCGGCCTGCTTCGCTAGCTTGGGCGCGAAGTTTTTCCATTTCCTGTTGCTTTTTCTTAAGATATTCTTCTACTTCTTTTTGAATTTTCTCAAGTCCCGTTTTAGTCTTTTCTTCTACTTCTCTGGAACGTTCATTAAGCATTAATTGATAAGCATCTAAAGCACGATCCTTACGAACTGCATCAGCAATATAGTCATCTATTTTTGTTCCCTTAGCCATTAAAGCTAAATTAACAGCAACTACCTTTACTGAAAGAGGTTGATTAGCCACTGTAGGACTTTGCATTAAGCTAATTATCTCATCAACAGAACGTTGATTATTAACAACACCTGCTTGTAAGTAAATCTCTTCAAAAGTTTTGCTAGATAAATCCTCTCCTTGGTCAAGTGTAATAGGAGAGTTAAATTTTGGGGGAGGCTCATCATTAACTAAGTCTGAAACTCGTTTAACAGGTGGTTCAATTTTGCCGCTAGGAGTAGATAAAGGTTGTGTTTTAGTATTAAGCGGTTGTGTTGTTGTTGGAGGTGCTGTTTTAGCAGGCGTTTGCTCTTGTTCATCATCATGGATTTTAACAAAAAACCCTAACAAAGACTTTAATGCTCCTCCGCCTTCACGAGTCGGTTTTGGAGTCTCACTAGGTTTAGACAATGACTCCATTTCCTTTAACATTTTTTCTAATTCTGCTGGGGATTTTGGTTTTCCAGACATATTACTCCTTATATTTTAATAGATTTTTTAATTAATTTTTTGATAGCTTTTATATTCTATTTTTTTGTCTTTGCTGAGGCGAATCATAGCTTTTATTGTTGGAATTAAAATCTGGCTCCAAGACTAAATCACTGTTGCTTTCTAGTCCTGAAAAGCTTTTTTCACTTAAAACATCGTCATAATAAGAACGAAACTCATCACTAAGTTCTAAGTTAGTTAAAAGCCCATCTACCATTTCAGAAATACCACGAACATTTGTAAGACTATAAACCTCATCTTGTATTAATTGCAAGGAATTGCGAATAACCTGCAATCTAGCTTCTAATAGCCGGACTAGATCGGCAAGCTGAATTAGTTTAGTAGAACGTTGTTGAAGGATTTTTAAGTTTTGTGCTAGCGTTGCTCGAACCTGTGCAGACTCCTCATTACTAATAGTTTTTTCTAAACGCCTAAGTTCCTCATCTACTTTATTTTTCATAGACTTAAAATTACGCGTAGAAAGTAAGTAATGAGCGCGTAGCATTTTTACATACTCAGAACGAAAAGCTACTAACTTACCTGATAGATTATCCATAGCAAACATAGCTGTTTTATCAGTTTGTACTTCTGCTGCACGTCGTTCAATTTCTCCACAAAGCTGTTTCATACGGTAAAAATCATTTTTGTAATTTTCCCCAAGTCCAGCAATTATCTGAAGTTCTAATCTTTCTTGCTCCTGCTGCCGAAGTAGCTCTGCTTTTTTTGCTAAGTATTTTTGTGTAATGGCAAGTTGAGATAACATTACAAGTCCTAGCTCACCAGCAACTAACAAAAACAAAAACCCGCTATTAAAAACTAGCGTAGCAAACACCATAACCCCAATAAAGGCTAAGTTAGTGTTGCTTTGAAAAAGCATTTTTAGGTAATTTACATCACGATTTGACATTAATTCACCTTTTGCCCACTAAATAAAATACACTAGTAAAGCTAATTATATTGGTTTCTTATTATTTATGAATACAAAGAAGTTTGTTATTATAGCACTTAATTTGGCTGTAAATTCAATATTATAAGGTAGTCTATAGTTAGATTTAACTTTCTTTTAGAGGTGTAATTTTGGATCAAAAAAAACCACAACTATTGATCTCCCGTCGTGAAATAATAAAATCCGTTGGTGCTATTGCTGCTAGCACTTTAATTAGTCCATCTTCCTTAATTACAGCAACTCCTGTAAAAAACCAAGTCCGTTTTGTTGTGCTTGGTGACTGGGGATGTGGCAGTCCTGCACAAATTCGAGTAGCTAAACAAATGCTGTTAGCTCATCAAAGTAAGCCTATAGATTTTGTTTTAACTGTTGGAGATAACATCTATCCTGATGGCAATAAACAATCTTATACAGCATTTTTTGAACAAGTCTATTCTGGACTACTTAAAAATAATGTTAAGTTTTTTGCGACTTTAGGAAATCATGATGTGATTGTAGGCCGACAAGATCAAATTCGATATCCATTATTTAATATGGATGGACGGGAATTTTATTCAATAAAACGCGGCCAAGGACTAGTAGAATTTTTTATGCTAGATGTTACCAACCTAAGCAATAAACAAATGGCTTGGCTAGAAAATTCTCTTAAACTTTGTAAAGCAAAATGGAAAATAGCTCTTTTCCACTATCCCCTTTATTCTTCAGGTACTCATCATGGTTCTGCTCTAGCACTAAGAAAAGTTCTTGAACCATTGCTTGTTAAATATAAAGTAAATGTTGCATTTGCTGGACATGACCATATTTATGAACGAACCTATTTGCAAAATGGAGTCCAACACTTTGTAACTGGCGGCGGTGGTGCAACTCTTTATGATGTTGATGTAAAAAGCCCATTTCGTGCAGAAAGTTATGTAGGATGGCACTTTATGCTAGTAGAAATTAATGATAAAGATATTTCATTTCAAACTATTAGTGATAATGGAAAAATAGTTGATAATGGGATAACTAAGTAATAAAATTTAAGTAATATACATAGGTCTTTAAAGTAATAGTAATTTTTACTATTTTGTTTTTTTTAACTTTTTGCCACGTTAGTGGCTTTTGTTAATAGCCCAGTCATTTATGGCTGGGGCTATTAAAGCAACTTGAACTTAAAAACTACCCTCTAAAAGCTAAGGAGGATTAAAACACTAAAGCCACTGTTAGCCACACAAACTTATTAATAAAACCCTACTTATAAAAGCCCCCCTATATGCTCTAAAGGAGAGATTCTTATGAAACTACTTTCAATAATTAATCAGTATCGTCTATTATCTTTAACTATAATATTCACAATAATTTCATTACTTGCTACTACTTCAAACCAAGCGCAAACACAAAGAGATTTTAATTTCTCCATCAGTCCAACTACTAGCACAATTAATGTTGGCGGTACTGGTAACTTTTCTATATCTTTAACTGCTGTAGGCCAATTTAATTCGCCTGTTAATTTTTCTGCTTCAGCACCTAGTGGAATAACTGTCACGTTTTCACCTAATCAAGTTGTTCCACCAGCTACTATAAATATGGCTGTAGCTGTTTCACAAAATGTTAGGCCAGACACTTATACAATTAATGTAAATGGGTTTGGTGGTGATATAAGTAAGACACAATCTGTTACTATCCAAGTCTCTGAAGTGAATCTTTCCTTAGAGATTAGCCCAGAAAGAATTGTTGCAAACCAAGGTGAAACAGTTGAATTTTTGGTTGCAGTTTCCTTAAACGACTCTCAACCTCCTCAAAGCCCAATAACCATAGCTTTAAGTAGCCAATTTCCTGCTAGTTTTACTGACCCAAGTATTCCTATTCCAGGCTCTACATCTCTAATAGTTGATGTCCCAACTACTGCCGCAGCAGGTATTTATCCAATAACATTAACTGCTAGGTTAAATAACTCTATCATTGCTACAGCTACAGCTAGCATTGAAGTTCGAGTAGTGCCAGACTTTTTGCTAAGTCTCAATAATGATACCGTTACAATTAATGCAGGTGAACAAGTAGAGCTTGTTGTTAACATATCAGCATTAAACGGTTTTAACCAACCAGTTAATTTATCTACGCAAAGCACTTTAACAACCTCCTTAGCCAATAGTTCTATAACAGGTAGTGGAGCAACACGTCTTTTAGTTTCTACTTCGCGTGATACTCAAGCAGGTTCTTATCCAGTAACTATTATTGCTAGGTCAAATGGTGTAGAAAAGCGGGTTTCAGCAATAGTTTTTGTTAATACAGCTTCAGACTTTTCTTTAGTAGTAAATCCTAGCTCTTTAACAGCCTCTCAAGGACAAACAATTAACTTTGACATTTCACTTAATGCAACAAACAATTTTACTGATGCTGTTAATTTAGTTGTCACAGCTTCAAATCCCAACATTACAACAAGCATAAATAGCAATGTTATTAGAGCAGGTCTTACTTCAAGAGTAACTCTTAATGTTGGAGCAAATACGCCTTTTGGTACTTATGACATCAATATTCTTGGCTCAACAGGTCAAATACAACGTAGTGCTAGGGTTAGCCTTATAGTTAAAAGCCCTGGTGATTTTAATATTGCCGTCTCGCCAGCAATACAATCTGTTATGGCTGGCTCAACAGCTAATTTTGCTCTAAACGCAACAGCTATTGGAGGTTTTGCTGAAAATATTACTCTTTCTGCAAACACTGCTGAGAATATAGCTATTAGTTTTACTAACAGCACTATACCAGCTAATGGAAATACTAATATTACTGTTAGAACAAATTCAAACACAGAAGCAAAGGATTATTTGCTAAGCGTGTCTGCTAGTGGTGGTGGTATTACCAAAACAACAACATTTACTTTAACCGTTACTCCCGCTTTAGCAGGTGATTTTACCTTAACACTTAATCCTAGTTCCCAAACTATTTCTGCTGGCAAAGTAACTTCTTTTAACCTTAGTGTTTTAGGTCAAAATTCTTTTTCAGATATAGTTAGCCTAACAACAGAAATTTCAGACAGCACACTCCAAGTAATTTTTACAAATAGTAATGTTATGGCTAATGGAAATGTTTCTGCTACTGTTATCACTACAGTCAATACATTACCTAATCAATATACAATTAAAGTTATTGGAACATCTGGTTCAATAGTAAAAACAGCCCTCTTTACATTAAATGTTACACCGCCAACAAATGATCCTTTTTCTCTAGCAATTGCTCCTAATTCCCGCGCTATCGCAAGTGGTGAAGCAACTATGTTTACTGTTGGTGTTGTAGGTCGCAACGGATTTAATCAGCCAGTAAATTTAAGTGCTAATGTAGCAAATCCAAATATTCAAATTAATTTTGCTGCTATTACTGTCAATGCTGGCGCAAATACTTTTATGACTATAAGAACAACTGCTGATACCTTACCAGGTACTTATGTAATTATAATTACAGGTCAATCAGCAAGCTCTGTTGTTACTCAGACTGTTACTTTACTAGTACGTCAAGCCGCTTTACGAGTAATTATTACTTTTGACCCTCCTCCAATAGGTCAAGTTCTTCCTCCTCAAAACGTTACAGTAATTGCTAGCGAGCTAAGACCTTCTAGCTCTGCGCCTACAAATACGGATTTGATTAATTCATTAGTTAATAAACCAACTCCTTTAGCTGATGGTGATCTAGCAGGTTATAAAGTTTATCGCCTGCCAAGTCCAACTCCAGATCAACCCCCATTAACAGCAAATGATCTTGTTAAAGATGAAAATCTAGTTGCTACTTTAGATCCTGATGATCTCGCTTTTGTAGATACTACAAGCGTTGGAGCAAGTTCATCTGGCAATTTTACTTACTCAGTAACGAGCTTCTTTGGTAATGGACAAATGAGCGGCGGTTCTCAACCATCAGGAACAGAACTTCCAGTAATTAGAAACCCTATTTTTACTAAAAATACCATTTTCTTAGATGCTGCTTCCTCCTTTATCCAGCTTGGAGCGGTTTTAATTGTAGATGGTATGGATGAATACCAATTAAAATTTACTAAAAGCGCAACTCAATTTTTGGTAAAGAAAAAGAAAAAAGGTTCTGTTAGTGGAAAAACTATTCGTGATCTCATCCCTAAAGGCGGCACTGTAGAAATAACCGTTAGAAATCCTGATAATAAAATTTCTGTTGGTAAAAGCCTAATTCGCCTTAATTAACAGTATTTTCCAATAATTTCCAATAAAAAGCCCAGTATTTTGACTGGGTTTTTTTATTTTTTGCATCTATCCGATTTATATAAATTGATAATGAAAACAAAATAGTAGCAAAATATCTTGATTTATTGAATTTTTATAGTGTAATATAAGCGAAGTGTTAATTGTTTTTTTATGACAATTTTACTAAAAAAAGTCATTTATTCTTACTAAACTAAAACAAAATAGAAATAATTCTATGGGCAGATAAAATTATGGCAAAATTAATTGATGCTGAAGGAATAACAAGTTTTCAAAAAATCCGCCAACTTAGCGAAGAAATAGCCCAAGAAATTTTTGAAGAACAGCCTAAATCTTTAAATAATACACCCGTTATAAATTTTTGGGACTTTGAAGAATTTGAAGTAGAAGAACCTGTAGTCTTAACACCCACTAAACAAGTAGCTTAAGAAAATTTTCTTAAGCTACTAACTTTTTATTTTAATTAAAATGCACAAAGCATTCACTGACAAAAGGAATAAATTATGTCTACACTAATAACCCAAACACAAGAAAAACCCTTAAATAAAATCTCTGTAACTTTAAGTAAGTTTCGAGATAAATTAATTCAAGCCCTTCCTAAAAATCGAAATGTTGATCAAGAAATTAGCAGCGTAATTGCAACCGTAGCAGCTAGTCCAAACTTACAAAAATGTTCGCCTGAATCCATTGCTTTAGCTGCTTATGATGCTGCAACCCTAGGTTTACCGGTTAATAAGTTAGGGCTTGCCTGGTTAGTACCTTTTGGCAATGAAGCTAAACTACAAATAGGCTATAGAGGATATATTCAATTAGTAATTGAAAGTGGGTTTGTCTTAGATGTTAGTGCTGAATGTGTTTATGAAAATGACCGTTTTAGATATGTGCTTGGCTCACATCCAAATATTGAACATGAAGCTTCTATTAGAAAACCTCGTGGTAATTTTATTGCCGTTTATTCTATTGCTCGTCTTGTCAATGGTGTTCTTAAGCATGTAGTAATGAGTAAAGTACAAGTAGACCATATTCGCTCAAAATCACGTAGTTCTAGCTCTGGCCCCTGGACAACAGATTATGACGAAATGGCTAAAAAAACTGTAATAAAAAGATTATGTAAACTCTTGCCCTATAATTTACCTAATCTACATAAAATAGAGCTAGCTACAGAAATAGAAGCCCGTAATCAAGAACCTATTATAAATTATGCTAGCAAAGTAAATGTTATTGATACTACAGCTTTAGAAGAAGCAGAAGATTTAGAAGAAATTAATATCTAAAAACAATGATCTTAACTAAGTTTCTGTAAATTAGTTAATTGTCAAGCATAGTCTTAGCTTGTTAAACTAAGCAGACTGGAAAACAATCTAAGTACACTATTAGTTTAATAAGCTAAGGTAGGTTTATATGATGTTAGACTTAAAAAAATTAGATATTCTAAAAGAAAAAATGATTAATGCTGAAAATTTCAAGGATCCTTGGAGCTATTTTTTTGATCATTTTGCAGAAAATAGTAAGTTTATGGACATAGGCAAAAGAGTTAAATTTCCTGAGTTAGCAATGACACTTCAACAAGTGGCCCAACAATTAATTCTTAAAACTGATGCAAAAATTACTAATTTATTTGTAATTGGACTGATTAAGCAAGATTTCTATCATGGTACTTTCTTTATTGACAATAAACTAGCAAGTTTTATCTTTTTTAAGGATATTAGTTTAGGCATGGTTTCTGTTGCTTCTTCTCCTCGTAGCCCCCAAGTTTTACTTAGCCGATTTTCTTTAACCAAGTTAGAACAAGCAAAACCAAATCTTTCTCAAAACTCTTTAAATTAGTTAAAATATAGCAAATAACCTGTTTGTAAGCGAAAAGAAAAATATATGAGTGAAACAATAGTTCAACAATCCCAAATAATTGAAGAAATTTTGCCAAAATCTTTGCCGACCGACCAAGATTTACCTGATAGGGATGGAATACCTGTGAATAATTTTCAAGAACACCCTCAAAGCATACTTCTTACTGATACTTTAGAGCCTGTTTTATTAAAACAACACGCAGACGGAAATTACTGTATAGGCCAAGATTGTGGAATATACTGGAGAATACCTAATCCTGATGAAAATCCGCTTCGTGGAGCAATAAGTCCTGATTGGTTTTATGTTCCTAATGTTTCCAAAATGTTAAAAGGTCGTTTTCGCCGTAGCTATGTTATGTGGCAAGAGTTAATACCGCCTTTTTTAGTTATTGAATTTGTTTCTGGTGATGGTAGCGAAGAACGAAATATTACACCTTACCAAGGTAAATTTTGGATCTATGAACAAGTCTTACGTATTCCTTTTTACGGCATTTTTGATGCTTTTAATTCTAGCCTTGAGTTTTATCAACTTTCAGCAGGCCATTATTCTTTAATGCCTACTAATAAACAAGGTCGTTTTGTTATCAGTCAATTAGGCTTAGAATTTGGCATTTGGCAAGGTATTTACAGAGGGATGGCTGCCCCTTGGCTACGTGCTTGGGATATCCAAGGCAATCTGCTCCCAACAGGTGATGAACGCACTGAGCAAGAACGCCTGCGGGCTGAACAAGCTGAAAAGTTACTAGAAGAAGAAAAAAATAGAGCCAATAAACTAGCTGAAAAATTACGTGCTTTAGGAATAGACATTGACTAATCAGACTTGTTTTTATCTAATTTATCTTACTTAGTAACAAAATTAGTGTGAACACAAACTTGTTTTTCTAGATCCATAGTGTCAAAACGAATTTTGTCTATAAATTCTTGTGTGGTCATCTTGACGCGAGTTGACACTTGTTTTTCAGAAACTTTAGGCATTAATTTATTGGCTAAAAATTCTTTTACTTCATTAACACTAATTTCTGTATTACATATTGTTTCTTGTTTATAAATAATAGCTTCAACTGCTGCTGCTTTAAGGAGTTTAGGCCATAACTTTCTAAAAAGTTCATTGCAAAGATATGTATCGCTATTTGTAAGTTTCCCATTTATCGCCACTACATAACCTACAGCATTAAAATGGTTATCAATCACACTAACAAGCTTATCTAAATATTCCGTTGTAGCCTGTTTAACATTAGGGTCTTCAAGCGTGAGTTGCAAACTAGATGCAGATTCTCTTGACTCAACATTGCGGCCTAAACTGCCTGTCAAAAAACGTTGAGTATTGCCTACTGTATTCCAAACAGCACTTTGTGAAGGTGTGTGTTTAATTGAGATATTTAAGTCTCTAGTAACAGCGCGGTCTGATGATGTAGTAAAACGTGTTGAAGATTCTCTGCCTCGTTGATTCCAACGGCCTTTTTCCACACAAAAAGCATCTATTGGCATTTTCCCAGACTTAGCAGGCACTATAAAATCAAAAGCAAACACTCTATCTTGTTTACCTCCTTTTACTATATCTCCTGATTGAATAAAAATTTCCTCATCTAACAAAAGATTCTCAATTTCTAACCTGTTTACGTTTCCTGTTTCATGTACTATAACTTTTTCTTGCTCCATAGCTTCTTGTAGTGTCCAAAAGCTTTTTCCTTTATCTTCTCCACAAAGCAAAAATATTGTTAAGTTCTTGTAAATATAAGGTTTAGAAATCTCATATTCATTAAAAAAAACTTCATTTTTAATTAAATTTTCTATCATAGCGATTCCCTTTTATCCTTTATACAAAGTTATTTTCTTAAGTCTTACATAGACCTACACTAATGTTTTTAGAACACAAATATTTCTTCTTTAAGAAAATCTTTTGCCTTACCTGTTCTAATAACTTGTTTGCTGCAAGCTTGACAAAGTTCGTAATAGCAGACGCTATCTGCACGCTCTAACGGTATTTTAGCAATAAGTAGTTTCATTTTTTCAAATTGTTCTTTAGTAATTAAACATTCAAACAAACTATATTGAACTGGATCACCAAATCGCTTTATTAGCTTATGTAGCTTGGTTCTTTTGCTATTATCTTCAATGTCATAAGCTACTAAAATATGTATTAATTTCATAGTTTATTCCTGTAATTTTGTGGCTAAACGATTTAGTAAATTACCAAGTCTACGTTTAGTTGTGTTAACAGTTGTTTTGCCTAAATTAGTTGTTTGCTCAAAAGAATTTTGTGCAAGTTCTTTTGATTGATTAGCCACATTCAGCATTTTATCAGCAACTACTTTTGGAATAGATGGAGGGATTATTAAATTCCCATCACCAGTAAAACCATAGCCTAGAAAAGCAAAAGACTCTGTTGGTGAAACTAATCGAGTTTTTTCTGGATGAAGCTGTAATTTGCGCTCGCCTAACAATTTTTTTGCTGCTTGTAGAGCCGCATTAGCTTCTGTTTTAGTTCTACATAAAACTACAAAATCATCACAATATCTAATTAAACGATATCCTTTTTCTATCATACCAATATCAAAAGGATGCAAATAAACATTAGACAAAAATGGTGAAATAGGCGAACCTTGAGGTGTGCCATTTAGAACATTATTTTTTTGTAGTTTTTTTAGAATGTATGGAACTGCTACTGCACCAGCTATTGCTGCTCCGCCAATTCCTAATATTGGTAAAGTAAGAAAGCGTCCTAATATTACTCGTTGAGCTAAAGATATTATTATGCCATTTTCAACTAAACTACGAATCAAAGATTTTTGCTTTTCTGGTGCATTAAATTCTTCTCTAAATTGCGTAGTAGTTTGTAAATTTGTTGTATCCAGCACATCTATTTCATCATCAATTATATTTCTATTAGCATTTAAATAATTAGTTTGCTCGCTATGTTCTGAATGTTCATCAGCTAAGCTTTCAATAGTGTCTTGTAGTGCTAATTTGGCTGTAGCTAAAGACGAGTAGCAACTATTCAACCAATTATTTATTCTGCTTGGTTCTTGCTCTAAAATACCTGCTTTCATCCATTGACCTATTAAACTCAAAACGTCTTTATCTGCAATTACTGATGTTAATTCTTCTATAAGAAGGTTGTGATCTATAGAAGGAAAAAAGTTTTTTATGTCAGATTCTATTGTCCAAAGATAGCCTTGAGCGCGAGCAACTATAATTTTCTGAATTGCCATTTCGACCGAGCGACCTGGACGAAAAGCATAACTACAATCTAAAAATTTAGACTCAAAACCTGGTTCAATTGCGTCTAAAACCGCACGTTGAGCAATTCTGTCTCTAACTGTAGGAATAGCTAATTCTCTAGCAGAACCATTTGATTTAGGAATAGTCACACTACGAATAGGCAAAGGTTCATAAGAATGATTTAACAAATTGCGTGAAAGTTCAGCTAAATTTCTTTGTAAATCTTTTTCAAAAGCTAAAATGCTTATTGCATCGCTACCCGGCGCGCCACGATTAGCGCGAACCTTGCGCCAAGCTTTATAGAGTGAATTAACATTACTTATTTGTTGAAATAAAAGAGAAGTTGTTTTGCCATTATTTAATGTTTGCGACATAAAAATTTTTCCTCTTTTCAATTAGTGATAAGTTTTGCAAGAAATATACAAGAAAAATTTTACTTTTGTTGTTCAGCAAACTTGCTGGCTCGACATTT
>CAZBMZ010000024.1:0-103536 GCA_964492845.1 uncultured Clostridia bacterium | reverse complement strand
GCAGCAACTCAAAATAAAACTTTATCGCTTCATTGTAGAGTTTGCGCGTTTGTTCTACTTCTTCTACTTTTTTGCTTTCTAATTGTTTTATTATCGTTTTTGTTGCTGCCATACTGTTGTTTCTCTAACCAATATTTGTTTGCTATTATATCTTCTTATATTTTATTTAGCAATCTTTATTTAACTTTATTTTCCTAAAAACTTATGGCTAAAGCCAGAGAGAAACCCGCCTATCTACCCGCGCTAAAGCGCGATAGCTTGCGGCGGGTTTTGTTCTGTCATTAGTATCTATGTTTTTTTCTGCTGCTTTTTGCCATGAGTCAAGTATTTGATTAGCTTCACGCCATTTAGCTCTATGACTATCAAAAAATAAAATTTTCCTAGTCTTTTCAATATCAGCTAAAAACTTTTGCCAGTTTTTTTCTTGTGCAATTGTGCGAAACTCAGGAATATTAATTGAGTCCTTAATCCAAAAGTGATAGCGGTTTATTTCATCTTCGCCTACTTTGCCATACAAAATAAACAAGTTGTAAAGTGCTGACCAAAAATTGCGAAAACGGTCTAAAGCATTGGTTGAAGTTTCTGCTAGCTCAAAAAAAGAAATAGCTTTGCTTAAAGTCATGTACCATTTGCTAGAAGTAGGGTATTGATAAAGGTCTTGTTGTGTACGGCGAAGATTAATTAATTTATCTGTGCTACTCATGATTTTCCTATTATTTCCTTTTCTTTAAGCTCTTGTGACAATTACCATATTTAATATTTCTGGAGCAGGAAAAGCACCTAAACGCATTTTTTCTATTTCGTCGCGGCGTTCCTGCATTCTATGTTCATGCGTTTGGAGTTGGTTCTTTATACGGGTGACTTGCCCCCTTAATGTAGGGTCAATTTTTTCCTCAAAAAGTTCATCTTGTGGTTGAAGTTCTTTTAATCTTTCTCCCCAAAATTCCTTTTTTCCTCTGTCAAAATGTTCTAAATCTTTAATTAAAATTTCTATTTCTTGGTTACGCTTAGTTTCTACTCTTTTGTAATATTCTTGATATTTAGAGCGAATATAGCTTTCTGCTGCTTGTCGTAAGTTTTGAATCCTTGCTTTTACCATTGCTAATGTTGATAAATTTGCTTCTATATTAGGTAGACCTTTACTTAAATAAATTTTATGACCAAAATTAGCATCAACTTCGCTTTCTTGATTAACAAAAATAGGTTCTATTTCCTCTCGAATTACGCGCCCAAGCTTATCTTCAAACCTAAGTAGAAAGTTAAAAACTACGCATGGTAAGCCTAAGTAATCAGCTACAATGCAAGACAATTTACCACCAAGTTCTGCTGCATTTATCACCCTGCAATAATGAACCATTCTTTCAATTAAAGGATGCCCAAAGGCAAGAAATTCCGGCTCTTGAGCGTGTGACCAATCACGAGTTGCTATTTCTCGTTCAAAAGTTATACGAGGGTAAATTTTTGGCAACTTGTCATCTTGTATAACTGAAGGCACTAATAAGCGATAAACCCCTTTATATTGTGTTGGGTGAAGTTTACGCATATCTTTTTCACCGCTAGCTAAATCTCCATAGACATGCAAAAAAATTTCTACAAATGTTTGTATGTCTTTATGTGTAGGAATTGCTTTTTGTGATGCTGTAATAGCATCATTAGCTTGATCAATATCTGCACGAGTAAATTGTCGGCACCCTGATAAAAATTGGGTTTTGCGTAACTCTGCGGCGATTGCTTCCATTTTCTTTAGTTCTTGCTCTGCTATTTCTCCAACTTTGCTTACATCTAACGAACGGTCTAAGACTCGCAAAATTAGCTCATCTAAAGAAAATTTTTCTAATATTCCTAGTACCTCAGCCATATTTCCAAGATGCTTACGAATTATTTCTATTTTATCTTGTAGTCTCTTAAATATTTCCGCTTCCTTAGAACCTTTGATCATTAAATTATAAACTTGAGCAACTCGCCGCTGACCATAACGATGTATCCGCCCTATTCTTTGCTCTAGCCTGTTTGGATTCCAAGGCAGTTCATAATTTATCAAAATATGACAATAACGCTGCAAGTTTAATCCTTCAGATGCTGCATCAGTAGCAAGCAAAATCCTAGTTTTAGGATCATTAAATTGGCGTTCTGCATAAAGCTTTGTTTTTGGTTCTTCGTCAGTTTCGCCTAAAGCCATACCACCATGAATTGTTACTATTGTATTAGAATCAAGAAACCATTCTTTTTCTAACTTGGATTTCAAGTAATCTAGCGTATCTCGGTATTCAGTAAAAATAATTACTTTTTCTGTAGGATCTTTAGCAAAAAGCTGTTGCAAAAATTTAACTAGCCAGGCTAATTTGCTATCTTTACTGCTATTTATTATGTCTTGAGTTGTTTCTAAAAAGCTACGTAGCGTTTTAATTTCATTGGTTCTTTCTGCATACATAGCTTGGATTTTTTGAGTTTCAATATAACGCTCAACTAACTCTCGGTCTTCATCTTCCATTAATTCGCTATTGCCATAATCTTTAAGAAGTCGTTTGATTTCTTTGATTTCTTGGCTATCTAAAGAGCCTATTTTAGAAATAGTCCGCGTTTCTACTATACTATCAATGCGACGTTTTAAGGTTTCTTGTAAAGCATATAAGCTGGAAACCATCCGTTTTTGTACCAGGGTAAGCAAAAACTTTCCAATATTTCTATCAGAAGCAGAAATTTTTCGCTTTCTATTGAGCGTTGCCCACCCTTCAGCCGTGTAATCTGAGACAAGTTTATAAAGTTCTGTTTCACTTTCTGAAAAATCTATTTCAATTGCATGAGGTTCACGATCCTTAAATTTTTTTACTAATTCGCCTTTGTCGTCTAATTCAAAAATAGTTTCTTTGCCTCGTCGAATCATCACTTTATCAATACGCTCTCTAGCATCAGGTCTATTTAGGTCTTCAGGATCAGAAAACATAAAAGGATCTATTAGGTTTAATAAATTAAAGAAATGCTCTGCATTGCCTGAATGAGGTGTAGCGGTTGTTAAAAGCAAGCTATCACATTTTGCTTGAACTGCTTTTGCAAGCTCGGCCCGGTTAGAGTCTGTTGCTACATAATGCGCTTCATCAATGATTACTAAATCCCAAGGCTTTTCTACTTTCATAAGCTGATCATAAACCTTGTTATTGTTACGTTTAGCTACTCCACTTCCTTCAAATTGAGGCTTAATCCAATCAATAGATGTAATTATGGAATTTTTAGCAAGCCAAGGGTTTAAGCTCTCGTCTACAAGCTCTCTTATACCTTCCATTTTGCGACGATTATAAATATAAAAAGTTCTATGGAAATGTCGCTGCATTTCCTTTTTCCATTGGTCTTGTAACGATGCAGGCACAATAATTAAAACCCTCATACCTCGATGACGAGCAGCTAATTCTTGCATAATCAAGCCTGCTTCTATTGTTTTTCCAAGTCCAACATCATCAGCAATTAAAAAACGCTGTCGTAAAGACTCCATTACTTTTTTTACTGCTAATAGTTGATATGGTTCAGGTATCATCTTTGAGTTACTTATACTTAGTAATTTATCATACTCATAAACTAATGATAAACGTGTAGCATTAGTTAAAAGCAAATAATTATTAATATGGTCAACCCAACCTTCTTGCAGGCTATCAAAAGCAGAGCGAACAATTTCAATAGGTGTAAGAGGATAAAGAAATGATTGTATTTTGCCCCCGTTTTCAGGGTAAAGCCGCACAGTCCAAGAATCATCCTCGTTATTTTCAATTTTAATTACTTCCCAAACCTGGTTGCGACATCTTACTTTGCTTCCAACTTCAAAAGTTAAGGTCATTTCTTTGTCCCCCGACGCATAACCCTTAATAAACTTGCAGAAATACGAGGATCAAAAGAAAATCCACAATCTTCATTAGTACAAGATATTTTTAGAAAAACACTTCTATGTATTTTCATAAGAGAGTTACAAACTGGACAATTTAGGCTAAAAGGTTGTTTTTTATCAGAATCATTACTATCTAAATTTTTATTAGCGGCTTCACTCATTCCTGAACAGCTAGGGCTATTGCTACAAAGCCAAAGGTTTGCATTTTCAAAAAAAATCATCGCCCTTTGGCATTCTGGACAACTAACATTTTCTTGTAAAGTTGCAATAGAATTAGCTTTATTATCAGAAGCATCATCATTTATATTTGCTATAGATTTTATTTTAAGGTCTGCTAAAACTTCATTAGCCAAATCTTCGGATTCAAAGCGCAACATAGATTCTTTTGTATCATTGTGAGAAAAAATATTTAAGCTGCCATGCCAAAGTATTTTGTTATCAATAACTCCAACCTTTTCATGCATACCTGGTCTAGTAAAAAAGCTTACTCCTATTTTCTTTAATTCTTTCTCTACTTCATCAAATTTTGCTTGCAAGCCAAAAGGTTGTTCATTTTTAGGTTTAGCATAAATTTCAATAGCAATATTTCTTATTTTTAAGCTACTTAAAACAGGATAATAATTAGCTGCTCGATTATATGATAAAAAAGGCGATAGTATTATCACTGATTCGTTACAAGAAGCTAGGTCGGCTCGAAACAAATCTAAAAAATTTTGGTCAGTAGAATGTGTTATTAAAATAGTGTTCATTGTAGCTAGTTTTTTGTCAGTTTTAATAAAGCTTATAATAAAAAAAAATAGCTATACGAATATAGCTATTTTCTCTTTAATTTTATGGAATGTCTTAACTTACTTAAAGATAACTACTGATTTTAGAGTATCTCCAACCTGAGCCATTAGGTTAAAAGCTTTTTGTGTTTCCTCAATGGGAAAACGGTCTGTAATAACTTGATCTGCTGTAATAACACGTCGGGAAATAAGCTCTAAAGCTTCTCTAGTGTCATATGGGCCACAGGAATAACTAGAAACTAGAGTAATTTCATTAAAATAAAGGTGATGTGGCTCGATTTCCATTTTTTCACCTGGTGCAGATCCCATAAAAAATACTACTGTACTGCCTTTGCCAGCGCATTCAATCCCAAGCTTCATTACGCTAGGTGTTGGAGGCCCAACAATAACCAGGTCTGCCATTTCTCCATTTGTAATACGGCTTACAGCCTCGCGTAAATCTTCTTTACTAGCATTGATTACTGTGTCAGCACCTAATTGTAAGGCACGTTGACAACGTGATTCTACCAAATCAGCCCCAATAATTTCTTTTGCTCCATAATGGCGAGCTAGCAAAACATTAAGCTGTCCCATTATCCCAAGACCTATTTGTAAAACACGCTCACCGCCCTTTATTTGCGCTCGCTTAAAAGCACGTACTGAACAAGCAGTAGGCTCAATTAATGCTCCTTCTTCATAAGAAACACTATCAGGAAGTTTTAATGTATCTACACGTAAGTTGATTTCTGGAACTAAAAAATACTCAGCAATACCACCTGGTTTTAAGGAAGTAGCTTTCCAGGTGCTACACATTGAAAAATAGCCGCGACGACAATGGCGACAAGTAAAACAAGGTGCGTGATGATGGACAAAAACACGATCCCCTACTTGAAAATCTTTTACCTCTGAACCAATAGCGGCAATACGTCCGGCAGGTTCATGACCAAGCACTATTGGGGCTTTTTTACGAATATACCAAGGCGTTACATCACCTGAACAAATACCACAAGCTTTTACTTGTACTAAAGCTTCTCTAGGGCCAACTTCAGGCACAGGCATTTCTTCAATTCTGATGTCATCAAAATCATAAAGACGGGCAACTTTCATTAGCATAACAATTTAGGGAATGACTGCATATTTAATGCAATCACCTTTCTGTAATAAGGAAAAAACTTGATCTAATTGATCTAGCGGATAAGTATCTGTAATTAAGCTAGTAGCTAGTAGTCTGCTACCTGCTAGCAGTTCATAAGCTTGTCTAACAGAATTGCGGGTTAAATGAAATGGGCTACGTAGAGTGATTTGGTCATAATGCAAGCGTTGAGTGTCAAAGGTTACTGTAGTTCCAGGCTTACAACCACCAAATAGGACTACTTCACCACCACGACGAGCAATATTTATAGCAGATTCCCAAACAGAAGGAGTTCCAGTACATTCAATTACTATATCCGCACCACGACCATTAGTAGCAGCTAAAATCATTTCTCTAGCGTGTGGTTGACCTTCATTAAAATCAACAACTCGATAAGCATTTAATTTACGGGCAATTTCTAAACGATAAGGACGACGACCTAAAACAATTATTTTTTCAAGTCCAAGAGCTTGCAAAGCTAATAAATGAAGTAGACCAATAGCACCAGATCCTATTATAACTACTGTGTCATCTTCACGTAGTTTTAGCATACTTAATCCGTGCATAACACAAGCTAAAGGTTCTAGGACAGCGGCTTCCTTAAAAGAGAGTTCAGCAGGTTTTTCAAACATATTTTGTGATACGACATGGGCAGGGACTTTAATATATTCTGCGTAAGCTCCTAGAGTATAATTTTCCATAACAGCAGGACAAATATTTTCTTGCTGGCGTTGGCAAAAATAACAAGTACCACAAGGCCCAGAAGGTGCTGACATAACAGAATCACCCTCACGAAATTGTTTAACATTACGTCCGACTTTAGCAATTTCTCCTGAAAATTCATGTCCAAAAAGTGCTGGTAAAGGGAATTTTGGATGTCCACGTAAAAAAGTTTTTAGGTCTGTTCCACAAGTTAATGCTGCTCGTACTTTTACTAAAACTTCACCTTCTTCTGGTGAGGGAGTTTCTATTTCCCTTAACTCAATTTGCCCTGGTTTAATTAATAGGTTAGCCCGCATATAAATACAGTAGTAAAAAAGCTTTATAAAGTCAGTTTACTTTATCACTTTGTTAATTACCGTTAATCTCCTTAAGTCGCTATTACTGAATTTGTTTTAGATATTGATTAACTCAAATAACTATAAAGAAAAGCTAAAAGTGTTTTTTTCAAAACATGCTATTATGCGCAATCAATAAATTTTTCACAATCCATCTATGCATGCTCTGTAAATTACCTAATTATTTAGTTTCTATCTCACAATTTCAAAGATAAGATCTAAAAACTTGATCTAGTTTTAGCCATTCAATAGTTAATACGAACCATTAGCCGCTTTTTTAACTTCATCTGTTAAAAAGATAACGACCATATTTTTTATTTGACTAATATTTCCAGTGGATAAGATGACATACTATCTCATTTGTCATTTAGATAATCTGTGACTATGAGAACTTCCTAGTAGTTACCCTATTAAGTAAATTTTTGTAATACTAGGAAGTATTTTTAATTAATATTTATTGTAGTAGGAGGTTGAATGTCTCGAATTAGCAGAGATACCTTAGCCCATATAGCTAGCTTGCCTTATTTAACAAATGTGTCATTACCTAAATACCCAGATTTATTGATAGATACAAAATCTGAAACTTTCCCTAAAAATGATATAGTAGCTAGCAATAGGCAATTATGCGCAAGCACTTTCAACTTAGAAGCAGAAGAATTATTTAATCAAAAATAATAAAAGATAAAAAATATGCCCAGCACAGAAAATGCTGGGCTAGCAAAATTTAATTATAGCTTAGAGGTTTAAGCTTAATTCTTTGTATTAGTAGCAGTATTTGTTTCTGACAAATGCTTAATATGTTTTAACACACGTAAATGTATACGGTGAATGATAGCGTCTGACCAGATTTGCCAATAGCTATAAGGCCAAATCTTATGACGATACCAGGTTGTGCCTTCTATTCTAGTTCGTCCATTTGGTAATTCTGTTAGCAAAAATTGCCCACCTTCAGAAACCAAATAATTAGTTAAGTGTGGTGGATGAATATCTGAATAAGGTGTAAGTTCTTTCATTGCTGGAGGTTGAGAAGTTACTGAGAATTTTAACAATCTGGGTTCGTCCCAAATTTCAATTGGTTCAACAAATGGCCCGGTAGAAAAATTACAGTAGCGAATTGCTCCAACACCTTGACCTTTAATTTCTGCTTTTATTGGATAGGCAACACCTAACTTAAATAGCCAAGTGTCTGGTGCTGGTAGTTCAGAAAACGTTACAACATTATTCCAAACTACTGAGGCAGGCGCATTTACTTCTATAGAAGTGGTTACAGGAATTAACGGGGCCTCAGCAGGGCTTTTTGATTCTGCTCCAATTAATACAGGCATAACTAGCAATAAAATCATTGCTACTTTGTGTGACTCGTTTTGTAGCCAAGGCCGAGTTTGAATTAAATAGCCAACTATTCCACCTATTGCACCAAGAACTATCCCAATAGGAGCAGCCATTAATAAACAAATTGCCCCTTCAACAGCAAAAGCAATCAAGCCTAAACCTAGAAAAACTATTGAAAGACAAGAAACAAGTATACAGCTAATAAATCCTTTTGGTCGGTGATACCCATGTACTAGTACAGAAACTAAACCTAGGGTAAATGGTAGGCCAACAAATAAACTCCATCCATAATTACCTAGTAAAGATACAGCAAAAACTGTTGAGCCAAGGAATAAAGGTATAGTAATTAAAAATCCCATAGCAGCACTACCCATAGGATGTTCTGGAATAACTCGGTCAAGTACACGTTTTATTGAGCTATTAGTATATCTTTCTTTTTGACCTTCTTTATAAGAAGGTAGTGTAGCTAAGATTATGAAATACAATAGGTTAATAAAAGGAAGGAAGAAAAAGACTACTAGCCAATTAGGTAGTTGTACATCTCTTAACCTTCGCAAAGTTAGCAAAACTCCTACAGCAATAAAAGGCACTGCCATTGCTAGTAAAGTGCCGTAAAAAGGTCGATCATCTACATTTAAGTTATTTACCCTAGCTTCAGAAGGTAAAATCAAGTAACTAAAAAGCGACCATGAACGATTAAAAAAATAGCTAGCAACTAAACGGTCAAGATTATACTTAATAGCAAAAAGAAGCACTCCCCAAAATAAATAGCCCCCTCGATCAATAGTGCCATCTATTTGCCAAAGATCCGAGATTTTTATCTTCATGCACATCTCCTTAAAATCAGCGTTACATTTAGGCAATAAGTAGTTAGAAATATTTTTTAATTTTTCTTATTTGACTACAATATTTGAAGATTTGCACTAGATTTTTTGTTTTAAAATAAAAAAACTAAGATTAATCCCTTAGATAAAAGCTAACCCTAGTTTTATTAAATAATTTTTAATAACTTAAAGCTATTCTGTTTTTAAGTCTGTACCACGAGGATGCGTAAATTCTGTGTTAGGCTTCCATTCTGCCATTTTATCGCTATTTGCCAGTCTTAGTCCCATTAAAAAGCCAACCGCACCAAGTTGACGTGGGCCTTCCCAATTCCAATCAGCTTTTATTGTATCAGTAGGTTTATGATAATCAGTTGAAAGGAATTTTCTTGCGCGAGCAATAGTTTCTTTTTCGTCCCCATCTGGCGCGCCTAAAAGCATAATTGCTGGAACTCCTTTTCTAACAAAAGAAAAGTGGTCTGAACGGTAAAAGACTTTTTCTTCAGGAAAAGGATCTGCAAAAACCGTCCCACCAGTAGCTACTGTTACTTCTTGCATTAAATCACCTAAACTAGAATACTCCATTCCAAAACCAGTAACTTTTTTAACTGGGCCATAGGTTTCTACACCAATACCATCATAATTAATATTTGCAGAAACTTTTTCTAGCGGCCAAGTAGGATGATTAACCCAATATTCTGAACCAATTAAACCAATTTCTTCAGCGGTAACAGCTAAAAAGATTACAGAGCGTTTTGGGCGAGCTTTAGTAAAAGCTTCAGCAATTGAAATCACGGTTCCAACACCTAGCGCGTTATCTGCTGCGCCTGGATAAATTGTTCCATCAGCTTTTTTTCCATAAGCATCATAATGCGCACTATAAACAATAGCTTCCTCTTTTAATTTAGGGTCAGAGCCTTCTAATAAGCCTACAACATTGCTAGCAACAGCTTCTGAGGATTTAACCTTAATTTTAATTGTTAGGCTATTTTTCGTACTAAAGCTAACATATTCATTATTTTGAGCTTTTTCTTTTAACTGGGCTAAAGTAAGTTCACCACCAGCAATTAACTTTTCTATTGTTGCATCATCAGCCAAGATAATAGGGATTTGAAAAGGAAAATTAGTTTTTGCATCTGCTACAACTAATTTAGGTCTAGCTAAAAATTCTGCTACACCCTTGATAGAAGAACCTCCAAAACTACTAATAATTACTCCTGCTACCCCACGACTAATTAAATTATTAAGAAAAAGTGTTTGTGAATTATATTTTGCTGGAATGTTTCCATTTTTGGGACGACCTGAAAGAATTACAACAATTTTCCCTTTAACATCAACATTAGCAAAATCATCATGATTTACTTCTGGCGCACCAAGTCCATAACCAGCAAAAACTATTTCACTTGTAACATTAACATCCTTATCTGGTTGTGGAAAAAGCACTCCAAAATTTTCAATATGTTTTAGCTGTGTTTGACCTAGTTCTAAAACACTTTCATTAGTAATTTCACGAGAATTAAATTTTATAGCTTGTAAGTAGCTATCTTTATCTCCTAAAGGCTTAAGACCAAGTTTTTGAAATTGTTCAGCAATATATTTAGCTGCTCGTTCTCCGCCTGGTGTGGCTGTTCCTCGTCCTTCCATTTCTGGATCAGTAAGTTTAATAGTAATTTCTTTAATTAATTCTGTTTTAACATGTTTAGAGTTTTCTTGTTCACTTGTGCTTAGGACAGGAGCAAGTTTTTCACTTGTTGCAGCAGTTTGAGCTAAAACATTTGTAGTAGAAAATACTAGTAAAAGAATAAGAAAAAGGCTTGAAAGTAAATTTTGAAATTTTTTCATTAAAAATATTTTCTCCAAACTTTATTAGAAAGTAAAAATGCGTATTTGAAAATTTGCTAAAACCCAAATTTTGGTTTAGTTAAGATGCAAATTTTTGCGGATTAACAGCCCTTAACGCTAACAACAAATTGACGGTTGCAAAACTTTGCTTTTAACATTTTATCCTGTTATTAACTGTTGTTATTTTAGCAGCACTTGGTTAAATTAATAGCCCTAGCAATAAATCGTTAAGCAACAACAAAATATCCTACTATAAGGTATCATCAATAAACTTATGTGGCATCCTCCAGAAGGTATTCGCTATAAATTAAATGAAACCCGTTGGCCGACAGTAGAAGAGGTCAAAACTGCGCTACTTTTCCAACCAATAAAAATAGGTAATCTTACCTTAACTAGTCGAACTTGGGTGCCGGCTATGGTGCCTTGGCGAGCAACTGAAGATGGTTTTGTAACAGAAGATAATTTGGACTGGTACGGTCGGTTTGCAGCAGGACGACCCGGAGCTATTGTAGTTGAAGCAACAGGAGTTCGGGACGTTCCTAGCGGGCCACTGCTTAGAATCGGACATGACCGCTTTATTGAAGGTCTAAGCAAGCTAGTCCAAAGAGTAAAGGATGAAAGCCAGGGCGAAACTAAGTTTTTTATTCAAATTATAGATTTTCTGTCTGTAAAACGTCGTCCAGAAGCAGAAAAATATTTCTCCCGCTTTCTAACAATTACTAGCCAGCATCGTGAAAAACTTGCTCAAGTTTTAGGCTCAGAGCATTGGCTAAATCTAGCTGAAACAGAAATCCGTACTTTTTTAGCTCAAGCTTCAAACGAGCTACAAGATCAAGTTATGGATGAGCGCGAACTAGAATCTTTGCGTTATGGTTATCGAGAACGTGTTACAGATGAACATCTCCCACATATTAAAAATTTACCTGAAGTTTTGCCTGATATTTTTGCTAGTGCTGCTCTAAGAGCGCGTCAGGCGGGTTTTGATGGTGTAGAACTGCATTATGCCCACGCTTACACAATGGCATCTTTTTTAAGTGCGCGAAATAAGCGAACCGATGGTTATGGAGGAGAGCGAGAAAACCGCGTTAAACTCCCATTAGAAGTTTACAAGGCTGTTCGTAAAGCTGTAGGCACTGATTATATTGTAGGGGTTAGGTTTTTAGGGGATGAAGTAATTTCAGATGGAAACAGAATCGACGATGCAATTTATTTTGGCTTAGAGTTTGCCCGCGCTGGTTTTGATTTTCTTTCTATTTCTAAAGGTGGCAAATTTGAAGATGCTAAAGTGCCTAAAGTAGGTGCAGCCGTTTATCCTTACACCGGCCCAAGCGGTTATGAATGTATGCCAACAATGAATTCTGATGAGTTAGGCCCTTTTGGACGCAACATAACGCTTGCTCATCAAATTAAGCAAACCATTAATAAAGAAGGATTTAACACACCTGTAATTACTGCGGGTGGAATTTCTACCTTTGAATTAGCAGAACAAACTTTGCAAGAACAAAAAGCCGACATTATTGCTTCTGCTCGTCAATCTTTAGCCGATCCAGATTGGTTTTTGAAAATGAAACTTGGACAAGGCAATCAAATCCGCCGATGTAATTATACTAATTATTGTGAAGCTCTTGACCAACTACACAAGGAAGTAACTTGTAAACTTTGGGATCAAAAGAAAGAACCTGGTGCAAAATTAACTAGCGATGGTCGACGGCGGATGCTGCCCCCAAGTTGGGATAAAGATATAGACCAGCCCTGAAGGGCAGGTCTATTATCAAAAGCCCCTCTGGGGCTTGAGAAATTTTAAGTATTAATTTTTAGTCCTTTAATGCTACGTAGTAGCATCTGATATTAGACAAGTCCTTTAGGGCTTGGCTAATTGGCTTGGCTAATTAATTAATCCTGATCTGCTTCATGGGGTTCAAAACCAAAATAACGCAACCATTCTTTTAATTCGCCTTTGACTTGAGGCTTGTTATCTTGTTTTTGAAGTTTTTCTTTTTGTTTTATTTCCGCAATTAAAGTTAGAAACTCTGCTGTTTCTAACTGTTTTACGCTATGAATTTTGCTATAACTGGCTAGTGAACGATCAGAAGTAACAACGGTTAATTGACGTGGATTAGAAGCTTTTTCAACAAAGTTTCTGATTTTACTATCTGCGTCTTTACCTCGTTGGCTATAAGAAATTTTTACTCCATGATAAGCCGACCCTTCTGGGTGATGTGGGTCGGGCGCGCCATCAAAAATAACATGAACTTTAGCTTTTTTATAATAGACAAAACTAGCTAGTAAGCTTAAAAGTTCTTGCCTAGTGCGTTTACGTCCCATTACATTATTACCGTCTATTAAATAAAGCATTAGCCTCTAGTTACTTTTCCTTTATTTTTAATCCATTCTTCGCTTTCTATATGTAATTTGTCTAAAGCATTTTGTAATTCAGTTTGTTTAGCTTCAACTTCTTGTTCATCGCTATCACGAGTAACATAAATTGCTGGAGCATAAGCAATTAAGCCACGAGAAAAAAATTTAGGTATACGAAAACGATCCCAGCTTTTTAGTTCCCAATATTTCATTGGTGTTTGACAAACAGGTAAAATTGGGCAACCTGTTAGTTTTGCTAGTTGTATTGCTCCAGGCTTAGCTTGATAAATCGGGCCTTTTGGCCCATCTATTGTAAAAGCAACATCAAAACCTGCTTGCAAGCAACTTGCCATTTCTCTTAATGATTTACTCCCACCTCGTGTTGTAGAGCCACGTGATGCACCATAGCCAAAATGCTGTATCATACGAGCAATAATTTCACCGTCATTGCTTTGACTAGTCATTACTACAATGCCCATTTTACGAAAATACCAAGTTGCAGGCAAAATTCTGTTATGCCAAAAAACATAAATTATAGGTTGTGATAAAGCAATATCACCATGACGATCTCGTCCGCCTAGCATTTGCCAACGCATTGTTAAACCAATTAAAGAAACTAGCAAGTAGGCTAAAAAGGCGGCCAAGCGGATAATAAAGCGTTTTTTTCTAGGATAGCCCTCTAGCAAAGTAGCATGGTAAACTTGCTGTCTTAGTTTTGCTACTCGCTCTGGTGCAAGTTCTTTAGTTTGTCGGCTCATTATTAACAACAACTTCTTTTTTAGGTTCTAGTCTTGCTTCTAAAGTAGTAGCACCTTGTCCAATTTCTACATCTTGTTCCCAATCTTGATAACCTATTCTTACTATTGTTGCTTTGAATTGTCCTAAAGGAATTTTTTGTAGCAGCAATGACCCTCGATCATCTGAAGTACCTACATAATGATTATTTAAGTAAACATTACTATTAGGCGGTCTTGTATAAATAATTAAAGCTCCATTTAGAGAAGAGGTAGTTGGGTTAAGACGTTTTAATTGATATGGTAAAGCATCTTCATCGCTTTCTAGCCCTGCTGCTGCACGTAGTTCTTGACCTAAAGAAAGTGCAGATTGTTGGCGGTCTTCAGGCTTTTTAGACATAGATTTTAATATTATTTCAGAAACTTTTTGTGGTATTTCTGATCGCCAAACAGTTAGCGGAGTAGGAGAAGCTTGGACGTGTTTTTTTGCTAGTTCCATAACAGTATCAGCCTCAAAAGGCATTCTTTTAGTCAAAGCTTCATAAAGCATTACTCCTAAAGAATAAACATCAGTACGTGGATCAAGTTCTTTATCTAACCATTGTTCAGGAGACATATAATAAGGTGTACCCGCTACACGTCCTTTTTCAGTTAGGCTTTGCATTGAAGCACCAGCAATTTTTAATTTAGCTAAGCTAAAGTCTATTACTTTAACTGTTTCACCTAAGCCTTCAAATTCTTCTAAAATAATATTTTCTGGCTTTAAGTCTCGATGAATCACGCCTTTACGATGCGCTCTTTGTACTGCTCCACAAATTTGCAAAAATATTTTTACTGCTCTTTTTATTGGTAGTGGACTATCATTATTAAGTATTTGTCTTAGCGTTAAACCTTCTAAAAATTCCATTACAAGAAAAGCAATTCCATCGGCAACACCAAAGTCAAAAATTGAAATAGCATTAGGGTGACGGATACGACCAGAGGCTTGAGCTTCACGGCGAAAACGTTCTATTGCAACAGGGCTAGAAATAAGTTCAGATCTTAAGGTTTTTACAGCTACAAAGTCTTCAATAACAGAGCGTTTTGCTTTATAAACAGTTCCCATAGCTCCTTCGCCAATTGTCTCAATAATATGGTATTTGTCGGCTAAAATGTCACCTGACTCTAGTCTTTGTATCAATGCACTTAACCTAGCACCATCTTTAGGACAATGTTTCATGCCTTCGGGCCATTCTTGATTACATACAGCACAAATCTTCTTTTTCATAATTTAGATATTATGTCCATTTGTTTAGATAAGATTCCCATAATATATCAACTTACTAAGCATGCAAAACAGAAATCATAAGTAAATCAATAAGTTTATTTTGCCAGCAACCGAAAAGAGTTCTATTATAATCTTATCAATCACAAAATTATTAATACTTAAGGAGGCTAATAAGTTAATGTTAAAAATACTTAATTTATTGCTTTTAATTTTAGTTAGCGTAGCAACCGTTTGGGCAGTAGTTCCTATACAACAACAAAGTTTACCTAATGGTGTTGCACTTATTACTATTGAAGAACTAAAAGCTAAAATGGATAAGAAGGAAAATTTACTAGTGTTAGATGTACGTGGACATGCAGGTTCATTAATCAAAGGAGCTATACGCATTCCTTTAGCTGAAATAGAAAAAAATCTAGATAAATTACCTAAAGATAAATTAATTGTTACTGTTTGTTCTTGTTCAAACGAAGGTTCAAGTGGTCGTGCCGCAAGAATTTTAATGGACAAAGGTTATACTAAAGTAGCAGCATTAAAAGGCGGTCAGTTAGCTTGGGAAGCATCCAAATATCCTATAGACATTGTTCCTGTTGAATAAATTTAGAGTTATTTTTGAAAAGCAAAAAGGGGCATAAAAGCCCCTTTTTATTTTGTAAAAATTTTTATTTAAGGTAGATCTGCACCTAAACGAAAGCCTACCCTATTATCTCTAAAGTCGTTTGGTTGCCAAAGACGAAAAGTGCTATCTAACAATTTCTTTTTAGATTTATAATTACCGCCGCGAATCATTCTACATTCTTTACAGGGATCTTCTAATTTAGCTATAGAGTTGGGATAAAGTGACAAAGGGCTACCTGTCCATTCAGAAACATTTCCACACATTCCGATAATCCCATAAGGGCTGCGATCATTAGTAAGTAAACTAGACGTAACAGCCACTATAGTAGCGTTATTAGTTTCACCTGAAATAGTTTTAGTTGAATCCCAGTCAGTTCCCCAAGGGTAAAGTCTGTTATCAGAACCACGAGCAGCATATTCCCACTCTGCTTCTGTTAGTAAGCGAAATTTAAGACCTGACTGAGTAGAAAGCCATTGACAATAAGCATTTGCCTCGTCCCAGGAAATACCACTTACGGCAAAGTCTTCTTGTCCTGGTGGAAAATCCGAGCCTGTCCAACCTTCTGGGCCAGAACGATTAGTAGATTTGAGATATTCTTGATATTGAGTATTAGTTACTTCATACCTGCCGATTAAAAATGCTGGTACTTTTACCATATGTGCAGGTGTAGAATCTACAGGAACGTCTTTTTCTACTTCACGTCCCATCATATATGTCCCTGTTGGAACAGAAACCATTTGCATTTTATCAAGCCAAGGTTTGAAATTTTTATTGTCATTTCCCGTAGCATTGTTAACTTTGGCTGGTTCATTAAAGAAAAAGAAATAAATTACCAACCCAAGTATAAGGGCAAAAAAGGCCCCTGCCATCATTACTAGTAATCGGCTAGCGTTACTTGGTTTGGAAATAACATTTTCTTCTTCTAAGCCAACAATAGGGGTAGAAATAACTTGAGGAGGCATGTTTTTGTTTGGACGAGAACCATTGATAGGATTTGTTTGTGGTCGTCCTAAACCACCAGAAGTAACTTTATTTGCTGCACGACTAGGATCTAAGGACAAATCCCCGCTATAGTCTAATGAGCCAGAGGACTGCATTTTTACTTCATTTGGTAAGCTTAAAGGAGCAGTAGCACCTGCTGGGTAAGCATTAGCAGGCTTTAGTCCTTTACCTCCCATCATAGCTTCACCTGTTGGTCGTACAATTACAGGAGATGTTTCTGGTCTAATAGATACATTCTCCTGGGACATAGCTTCTTCTAATTGTTCAGCTAATATAGTTGCTGATTGCGGGCGATCTTCTCGTTTTTTAGCTAATGTTCTTAAAACAACTGCCTCTAAAGCAGGAGAAATATTTTCTTTTAACTCTCTTAATGGTCTAGGTAAGGCATGAATATGTTTAAGGATTAAAGCCATTGGTGTTGTAGCCTTAAAAGGAAGATCTCCTGTTAACATTTCATACATAATTACGCCTAAGCTATAAAGATCTGAACGAGTGTCTAGTTCTTGGCCCTCGGCTTGTTCTGGAGACATATATTGAGGTGTACCTACTACCATGCCTTGTTGGGTAAGATTTACTGGCCCTTCGCTAGCTGCTTTAAGTTTAGCAATGGAAAAATCTAGCACTTTTATTAGTTCGCTAGGTGTATCATGACCAACTATTACAATATTATCTGGTTTTAAGTCCCTATGAATAACGCCTTTGCTATGTGCTGCATCTACAGCAGCACATACATGTTTCATAATATTTAAGGCTTTTTCTGGTGTTAAACACCTTTCCATTTCTAGTAATTTACGTAAGCTAATACCTTCTAAAAACTCCATTACTAAGTAAACAGTTTTATCTCCAGTAACTCCAAAGTCCATCACATGTATAGCATTAGGGTGATTTACAGTAATTGCTGCTCTTGCTTCACGTCGAAATCTTTCTACTGTAGTTTGGTCAGAGACTAGATGTGGATGTAAGATTTTTACAGCCACCATAGTATCCATATGGACGTGTTTAGCTTTATAAACATTGCCCATACCACCTTGACCAATTTTAGATTCAACACAGTATTTTCCATCTAAGACTGCGCCTAAAAATTTATCTACATCCGCAGGTTCTGGAGCGTCTAATTTTTTGCCATCAAAAGGACAAAAAGTTGTTTGCTCCTGAAACTCACGACCACATGAAGAACACTTTTTCATGATCAAATCCCAATTGTGGATTAATATTAATTATCTCAACTAACATTAGAGATAAAACAGATTTTGAAGATAAACTTAACTTTATAGATTTTATGTAAAGTTATTAATTAGAACAGCTAACCGCTAGGAAATTTGGCAAATCAGAGCAATTATAACCTAAGCCCTAAACTACAACAAGGCATTAATCAAAATACATCGCTCTTTACCAAGAGGTTAAATCTAGTTTCTTACTTCATTAGCAAACCACTCTAGTGTATCATTACTTACTTTAAAACTTCGGAAATATTGTTGTTCTAGTTCTTCGGTACGAAACCTATCTAGATCACTATTTTCTAAAAAGTCATCTCTAAGTTGTCTATCTCGGTTTGCGACAATTTGCGGCAGTAGTTCATCAATATATAAGTATTCTTCTCTTAAAGCAAATAATGAACTAGCAAAAAGCTCTTCTGGGATTAAACCTGATATTAGACCTTGTTGGTTAAGCTTAGTGCTTAGTTGATTTCTTAAGGTTTCTTGCTCTATTTTAGAAAGAGGTTCTTTATAAATATCTCGGACGCACTCTTGTAGCTGAGTGTCTAAAATACGCCTTAACCTTGCTTGAGAGTTAATTGTTTGAATAATAGTAATTACTTCATCAGCTAATAACTCACCTAAGATAATTGCTTTAGTACATTCTTTTAATTTACGTAATCTTTCTCGACCATATCGGTTAAGATATTGTTGACGTTCAAGATTACAAAAGACTAATTTTTCAAAAAACCCTTCTTTTATATTGTCAATAACATCTTGGCTACGAGCTAGCAAGTAAAGTTCCTCTTCTGTAAGTTCATAATCATCAATAAAAGCAACACTATTAACAATTTCATAAGCCGATTGAAAACGTTCTAAATGTGCAACAATAATGCTAAATAGTTCTGCTTTTCTGCCACTTTGTCCTGAGCCTAACTCCATTAAAATATCGTCAAATTTTCCATAATGATGAAGAAGTGCTTTAGTTCTAGCTTCTAACAAAATAGCTAGATCTGATTCTGTTAATTGATAATCTGATTCTTGGGAAAATATTTTATTAGTACAGTCTTGTAGGCTAAGAATAAAATCTGGTAAAGAATTTTCTTCAACAGGTTGTTTTATGATTTGATCTAGTTGGTCAAAAATTTCTATTGGAATTTGTCGTCGTGAGGCTAAGGTTCGTAAACGACTACACTTAAAGAGCAATGTTTGTTCCTGTGAGCTATTATGGTGCATTGCAAGTGTTTCTTTATACTCATCAATTAGACTGCGATTTTCTACTTGTTTTTCAATTATATCTAACTCTAATCTATCTCTTTTTTCCCGACTAAGTTGATAACGATTAGCTAAAGCTTCAAATTGCTGTTTTACTTGTGGCAAATTAGATTGTCCATTTTTATAACTTTCTGCAAATTTTTTATAATAATCCTGAGCAAAACAATCTACTAATTTAACAATAACAACTGTCCAACGAGGGATATTTATTTCTTGGTAAAGTTTTTGTGCTAAAAATCCTCCATCTTTATCTAAACTTAAGTCAAAGCGTTTAAGTGTTTTACCGGTAAATCTTAATAAAGTTTCTTGAACTGTTTTTAGATCACCTTGAATGTCACCAGCAATAAAAAAATAATAATTAGCAAAGGCATGGCCTTCTTCAAAAGTTTTATTAATGCTTTCTTGGCCTGTAGTGTTATTAGTAAAAACTATACGCTCTCCTGCTTCATCATAACGCGCGCCATACATTACAAGGCGGTTATTAACTTCTGGTTTTATTAAGTCCTTAATTGGCAATTCCATGCCAAACATATATTCGCAAAATGTTCCACCATTACCGCGATGGTAAATCCTATCTGAGTGAATAATTATTTCGTTTCCGCTTAAGAAAAATCTATCATGCGAGCCAGTTTCATTTTGATTTTGTTCATTAAAAAAGTGAGTATGCAGTCCCTGTCCAATTACGGTAGTAAAATATTCATACCGTTCATTAGTGCCTGAAACAAAGCCATGTAATCTAATATCTTTTATCATAAAGAGTTAATCAAATGTTTCTGTAAAAAGATCTTCAAAAGCTAATTGTTTTGCTGAAGTTTTATTATTGATTGAAGCCGCTTCTATTATTGGTTCTGCTGCTTGTGTTGCTAAGGCAGCACGAACATCACGAAGGTTAAAACGAATTAAACGAGCAGTAACCATAACAGCAGGAATTCGGCCCTTTCGTCTTAATTTATGTATAGTTGATTCGCTAATTTGTAGAACTTCTGCTAGCTGCCGAGCAGTTAAAAAATCGCCTCGTTTTTCTTTATTTTCTCGATTTTGTTCACTCATAAGCCAACCTAAATTTTTAAGTTAAACAAAGCATAACATGGCTAGAAAAAATCTTAAAAATTTTATTTGTTAATGCCCTATTGCAGCACTATCGGCCCCACGAGAATCACTTCCACCTAGGCGTATCCCTGTTTTATCAACCATTACACCTTGAGCATTTCCAATATAACCAGATTTTTCAGAGAAGTTATGACCTTTAGCTTTTAATAAGTTTATTAAATCTGAAGAAAAACCATAAGGCTCTACTACAACGGCATCTGGTAGCCATTGATGATGAAACCGTGGTGCATCAATAGCTTGTTGGATATTCATATTGTGATCAATCACATTTATTATTACCTGTAATACAGTATTAATAATGGTTGGCCCGCCTGGGCTACCAATAACTAAAAATAATTTTCCATCTTTTACTAAAATAGTTGGTGTCATAGAAGAAAGTGGACGTTTACTTGCAGCAATAGAATTTGCATTTCCTTGAATTAAACCATAATCATTTGGCACACCTACTTTAGAAGCAAAATCATCCATTTCATTATTTAGTAAAAAGCCTGCACCTGTTACCGTTGCACCACTACCATAACCCCCATTTAATGTATAAGTGTTTGAAACAGCATTTCCCATTTTATCAACAACAGAAAAATGTGTAGTTGAGTCTGATTCATATCTAAGGGCTTGGCCCGCTTTTATTTCTTTACTTGTATTAGCTTTACTAGATTTAATAAATTTTCTTAGTTCTTCAGCATATTTTTTTGAAGTTAGCTCACGACTAGGGACTTTTACAAAATCAGGATCCCCCAAAAATTCTGCTCTATCAGCAAAAGCTAGTCTCATACTTTCTATAATTAAATGGTTTCTTTCCATAGAATTAAAGCCTAAAGCTGATAAATCAAAAGTTTCTAAAATATTTAACATTTCTATTAATGCTATTCCTCCAGAACTAGGAGGAGGCATTGTTATTATTTCATAGCCTCGATAACTGCCTTTTAATGGCTCACGAATAACCGGACGGTAATTTTTTAAGTCTTCTTTAGTAATAATCCCGCCATGCTTTTTCATATCCTCAACAATTAAATCTGCTGTACGGCCTTGATAAAATTCTGCTGGGCCTTCGGTTTGCAAGCGTTCTAAAGTTTTGGCTAATTCAGGTTGTTTTAATATTTCGCCTGGCTGGTAATATTCTCCATTTTTTAGAAATATTTTTTTACTTTCTGGAAATTGATTAAGTAAATCTCTAGGGCCAGTGCTACCACTAGGAAAACGTGCTACTAAATCCTTATTAGTGCTTAAAAGATTTGCTAGCTCATAGCTAACTGGAAAACCTTCTAAAGCCAGCTTATGAGCAGGTGCAACTAAATCTGCCCATTTCATACTTCCATATTTTTCAAGTGCTAAAGCTAGCCCTGCAACCGTGCCAGGAACACCTACAGCTAAATAACCTACAGTAGAAGACTTAGGAATAACTTTTCCATCTTTATCTAAATACATATCCCGACTAGCTAAACTTGGAGCAATTTCCCGGTAATCTATGGCAGAAGTTCGCCCATCAGCCATCCTAATTATCATAAAACCACCACCACCAAGATTTCCTGCCGCAGGGTAAGTAACAGCCAAGGCTAGGGCTACACCAACAGCAGCATCAACAGCATTTCCACCTTTTTTTAAGATCTCGGCTCCAACCACTGAAGCTAGGCGATCTGCGCTAGCAACACAGCCTTCTTTGGCATAAGTAGGAAGTATTTTAGCCGCTTTTGGCGAAGTAAATTTTAGAAAACTTATTGAATAAAAAGTTATGCTAAATGAAAGTAAAAAAACTAATGGTCGAATATACTTAAATAACATATTAGTCTCAAAAGTTAATTTTGCAGGCTGTTAAAAGAAAAAGACAAAGGAAAAACCTTTGTCTTTTAACTTAAAATCTTTTATGGGGGCTAAATTACTGAACTTCGACGTTATCACCAACAAAAACTTCACCGCCTTGAGTACGAACAATAATAGCTACTGCTGTGTTGCCTTCTACACGAGTAACTACTAATTCTCCTACGACGGTACGCGGTAAAGTGCTATTAGGGTATTCAGCACGTATTTTTTCTTTTTGAATACTAGGATGGTTTATTGAATAACTATTACCTCGATAACGTTCGCTGCCACCTTCACCATTCTTAAAAGCAACTTCATCATCTCGAAATCTCTTTATTGATTCACTACTATTTTCACGAAAGATAGTAAGGTAATCACCAACATTTACACCTGCTTTTTGGCCTAGATCTATTATTACAACATCAGAAGCACTTAAAAATTCTCTTGAACCTCTAGCAGTAACAATTTGACCTGTAGATTTTCCGCTTGATGGAGCTAAAGGATCTATTGGTGCAAAAGCCCTTTGTTCAGGCAGTTGTGGCTTTTCATACTTAACTAGTGCATCCCCTAGGCGTATTTCCCCGCAGGATTCTACTATTTGTATTACAGAAATTTTTTCTTGTACTGATATAACTTTAACAAATCCAACTTCTTCAGAGAAATAACCAAGTAGTTCACCACGCTTAGAAAAACTATTCACATTTTTGAATGGATGATAAAAGGCACCTCTAGGTCTAAGAACTTGATAAGTATCCCCTACTTGAATACCATCACCTTGACCTTTATTTATAAAAGCGCGCGAACCTCTATATAGAAAAGATCCTTCATCTTCTCTTGGACTGCCAACAATTCTTGTATCGTAGGAGATTTTTGTATCGCTTATAAAACCAGCACAATAAACTTTGTCTCCTGTAGCAATAGGGGCTGGTTTAGAACCCTCTTGAGCAGAAACTAAATTTGTTGTTATAGAAGTAAAACTAATGGCTAATGCTAAAACAAGCGTTGCGTTTTTAAGTTTACGCATTAAAGTAGCCTCCATTGAGATATCTTATTTTTTTAATTAAATGAAATGGTAGTATTCTTTATGATAGCTTATCATCAAAAGGAAAATTTTTGAAACCTGTACCGGCAAAGCTAACAAACTTAAAGCTTTGAGTCAATAAAAAACTTCCTCTTTGCTGCAAGTAGCTAAATCCCTGGCTCAAAGAAAAAACTTATCTTCACTTAACCAAACTAATCAAAACACTTATAAATTAAGCTGAAAAGAATTGTTTTCCGCTAGTAATTAAAATAACATTGCTTTTTTATAGTTTTAAGTCATTTATCATTAAAATTAAGATCTTTTAAGATCTTTTTTGAGAAAACAATGGAAAAATAAATTATGCACAAAATTACTTTAATTCCTGGCGATGGTATTGGCCCAGAAGTTACTAATGCCACTTTAAGAGTAATTGAAGCAGCAGGTGTAAAAGTTGAGTGGGAAAGCTTTATTATTGGTGCTGCTGCAATTGCAGAATATGGTGATCCTTTACCAGAAGCTTTACTTGAATCTATTAAACGTAATCGTATTGCCTTAAAAGGCCCTGTTGGAACACCTATTGCTAGTGGCTTTGCTAGCGTAAATGTTGGTCTACGTAAAAAATTAGACCTTTATGCTAACCTACGTCCTGTCAAAAATTTACCTAGTATAAAAACTCGTTTTGATAATGTAGATTTAGTTATTGTCCGAGAAAACACAGAAGATTTATATTCTGGCCTAGAACATGAAGTTGTGCCAGGTGTGGTAGAAAGCTTAAAAATTATCACAGAAAAAGCTAGCCGTCGTATTTCACGTTTTGCTTATGAATATGCCCGTAAATATAACCGCCGTAGAGTAACTGCTATACATAAAGCTAACATCATGAAATTATCAGACGGGTTATTCTTAAAATGTGTCCGTGACATTGCTGAAGAATATCCTGAAATTCAAAGTGATGACAAAATTGTTGATAATGCTTGTATGCAGCTAGTAACACACCCAGAAAACTACGATGTTTTGCTACTAGAAAATCTTTACGGTGATATTGTTTCTGATTTAGCAGCAGGATTAGTTGGAGGATTGGGAGTAGTTCCAGGGGCTAATATTGGCGAGCAAGTAGCAATATTTGAAGCCGTACATGGTTCAGCACCTGACATAGCAGGTAAAAATATTGCTAACCCTACTGCATTGCTACAATCAGCTATCTTGATGTTAAAGTATATAGATGAAATGGATGCTGCTGAGCGAATTGAGAGAGCAATTAATCAGGTTTTAACCGAAGGAAACATACGTACTCCTGATTTAGGTGGTACAGCTAATACAACAGAATTTACTTATGCAATTATTAATAAATTAGATTAATTAGCTTAGCTTAAAAGATAACTAAGAAAGGATTCAAATCAAAAAATGAAAATAGAGTTAGAAATTAATTCTCTAGCAGAAATTAAATCAGAAGTTTTAATAGTACCAATTTTCCAAGAAGACAATCTATCACACCCATTGTTAGCTGAATTAAACCAGCTTAGTAATGGGGTTTTAGCCTTACTGCTAGAATCAGGTGAGTTAAAAACTAAAAAAACAGAGATTAGTTATCTTTACATTGGTAAACAAGCTAATATTTCTCGCTTAATATTAATTGGAGCAGGAGAAAGCGCAAAATTAACTTCCCAAGTTCTAGGCCAATTAGCAGCAACCGCCATACGTTTTATAACAAGCAAAAAACTTTCTTCTGCTGTTATGCTGGCAAGAAATCCTAATAATTTAGCTAATGATTTGCTAGCTCGTCATATTACAGAAGCCGCTTTACTAGCTCCTTATGAACAAAATAAATATCAGAAAAAAGAGGAAGAAGAATTTCAAGTCAATAAGCTAGCTTTAACATTTGAGCAAACAATAGAAAAACCTTTATTTGATGAAGCAGTTTTACGAGGAACAATAGTTGCAGAAGCAGCAAATTTTGCTAGAGATCTAATTTTAGAGCCAGCTAATAAGCTTACACCTAAAGAATTTGCTCGTCGTGCTGGTGAAATGGCAAATAGTCTAGGACTAGAATTTAATGCAATGGATGAAGAAGAATTAAAAAAATTAGGTATGGGGGCTTTACTAGCTGTTTCTCAAGGTTCAGACGAACCTGCTCAATTAATTGTTTTACGATATCGAGCTAGTAAATCAACTGACAGCACTCCAATTGCTTTAGTAGGAAAAGGTATTACATTTGATTCTGGTGGTATATGTATTAAGCCTAGGGAAGGCATGTGGGAAATGAAGACCGATATGTCTGGTGGTGCTGCTGTTGTTGGGACTATGGCTGCTATTGCCAAATTAAAACCAAATGTTGACGTGTTGGGAGTAGTTGCAGCATCAGAAAATCTACCTTCAGGTAAAGCTTATAAGCCAGGAGATGTAATAACAGCTTATTCAGGAAAAACCATAGAAGTTATAGACACAGATGCAGAAGGAAGAATAGTTTTAGCAGACGCATTACACTACGCAAATCAACAAAAGCCAAGTTGTATAATTGATTTGGCAACCCTAACCGGGGCATGTATCATCGCTTTAGGTAACTGTCGTGCTGCAATGATGGGATCAGATGACAAACTAATGAATGAGTTACGTCAAGCAAGTGAACAGGCAGGGGAAAAACTCTGGCAATTACCTCTTACCAAAGAATACCAAGATATGATCAAAAGTGATATTGCTGATATTAAAAACTTAGGTGGGCGTTATGCGGGAGCGATTACTGCGGCAGCTTTTTTACGTGCATTTGTTGGTGATACACCTTGGGCCCATTTGGATATTGCAGGTACAGCTTGGCAGGAAGAAAACCGGCCAGAAATGGCTAAAGGGCCTACCGGTTATGGGGTACGTACTTTAGTAGAATTTATTTTATCGCGCTCACAAAAAAATTAGATTAGAAGGTAATAACCTATGAAAAGACGCATTTTTTTAACATCTTTAGTTATTGGTTTAATAGGTATGTTTAGCATGCCAGCTTATTTACAATCTCGTAAAGCACCAAATTTTAATTTTTCTGATCTAGCAGGTAAAACACAAAGTTTGGCTGTTAATCGTGGCAAAGTAATATTAGTTGACCAATGGGCAACTTGGTGCGGCCCTTGTAAAAAAGAAATTCCTGCCTTTGCTGAACTACAAAAAAAATACCCTGATAAGTTAGTAATTATTGGTATCTCTTATGATGATGACCAAAGCACTTTAAGCGAATTTTTAAGAAAAGACTCCCTTGGTCAAAAAATAAATTATCCTATTGTTTTTGGATCAGATCTAAAACAACAGCCTTTTGGTTATCCTGAAGCTTTACCTACCCTTTATGTTATTGATAAAAAAGGTGCAATTCGTAAAGAGCATGTAGGCTTTATACCAGCAACTGAATTAAATGCGTTAGTAGATAAACTAGTAGCAGAAAACTAGTTAATTTTAATTAATTAATTATAATACAAAAAACAAAACCCTCAGAGCAGAGGGTTTTGTTTTTTAAGCAAATTTAATTATTTCCTTACACTAAATATCAAATGTTAAAAGATAAAGTTTTTAATTTTCTATTCTCTGCCGAACAGCAACAAAATGCTTTACTAGCAAAAGCTTTGGAAAATATTTCCCTAGGTATAACTATTACAAATATAGAAGGAAAAATTATTTATACTAATTCAGCAGATGCAATAATGCATGGTTATATAGTGGAAGAACTAATTGGACAAGAAATTAAGTGTTTTTCTCCTAAAGAATTATGGAAACCTATTGGTTTTGCTGAGCTTAGAAAATTAACAAGCTGGCAAAGAGAAACTGTTAATATAAAAAAAGATGGCAGTGTTTTTCCTGTACGACTTAATTCTAGTGTGCTTTTAGATGATCATAATCAACCTGCTGCGATTGTAACCACTTGTGAAGATATTAGTAATAATAAATCAACTGAAGAAATGGAGCTTTTATTTCAAATTTCGCAGGCTCGCACTCAAGCAGAGGAAATAATTAGCCAAGAACTGCAACAAGAATCTGCTGGAAGAAAAAAAGCTGAAGCAGAGTTAAAAGAAACTTATCAAACCTTACAAGCCCTAATTTTAGCATCACCTCTTGCAATTATTATGCTTAATCCAGATGATACGGTAAAAATATGGAATCCTGCTGCACAGCATATTTTTGGTTGGAAAGAACATGAAGTTATTGGTAAACCCTTGCCTTTTTCCTCTATTCATGAAGAAGATTTGATTTTAGCTGAAGAACTCTTAAATACAGACAAAGAGCCTATGTTTTGGGATAAAGCTTTTGCTAGCTCTAGGACTAAGCAACTGCGATTAGATAATTCTATGGAAACACGCCGTCAAAAACGAGACGGCTCAACAATAGATGTAAGCATTTCTGTAGCACCTTTATTTGATAAAAATGGCTATTTAAGCGGTTCTATGGCTATTATTGCAGACATCAGCGAACATAAATTAGCTGAACAACAGTTGCGCGAGTCCCAACAACAATTGCGGGCATTATCCTTAAGACTTCAATCATTACAAGAAGAAGAAAGAACTAAAATTGCTAGAGAAATTCATGATGAATTAGGCCAAGCTCTAACAGCATTAAAAATGGACTTAGCTTGGATAAATAAAAAATTAGCTATAGAACAAGAGGTTATTAAAAATAAATTCCAAAGTATGTTTCAGTTAATTGATTCTACAATTCAAACTGTACGTAGGCTTTCTACTAAGCTACGTCCAACTATTTTAGATGATCTTGGTCTAGTGCCAGCAATTGAATGGGCTATAAAAGAATTTCAGTCCAGGACAGAAATGGAATGCAATCTAGTGATAGAACCTAAAGATTTTACTGTAGAACTTAATCTTGCTACAACAATTTTCCGTGTTCTCCAAGAAGCTTTAACCAATGTTGCTCGTCATGCTAATGCAACAAAACTTGATGTTGTTCTTAGAAAAACTACTAGTATTATTTTCTTAGAAATTAAAGATAATGGTCAAGGCATTACAGAAACAGAAGTATCAAATCCAAAATCACTAGGGTTAATTGGTATTAGGGAAAGGATTTTAGCCTGGCAAGGCAAAGTTTCTATTTTTGGTAAATTTGGACAAGGAACTACTCTTAGCGTTGAAATCCCTATTCTAACAGATTAAATAAATATATTTACGTATGAAACAGATTAAAATTTTAGTAGTTGATGATCATTCCATTGTAAGACAAGGGCTAAAGCAGATATTAGCCGACAGCCAAAGCCTTATAGTTGCAGGTGAAGCTAGCACAGGTCAGGAAGCTTTACAAAAAATCCGTAGCAGTAATTTTGATATGGTAATAATGGATATTTCTCTTCCTGATCGTAGTGGTTTAGATATGTTGGAACAAATTAAAATTATCGCTCCAAAACTTCCTGTTTTAATTCTAAGTATGCATGCAGAAGAACAATATGCTACACGTGCCTTTAAGAGTGGGGCTTCTGGCTATTTAACTAAGGAAAGTGCTTCTGAACAGTTAGTCATTGCTATCAATAAAGTAGCTCAGGGAGGGAAATATATTTCGCCTAGTTTGGCAGAAAAGTTAGTGTTTGAGCTTGTAAAAGATTCAGAAAAAGCTCTTCATGAAAGTCTATCTGACCGAGAATTACAAGTTCTTTGTCTACTAGCTTCAGGAAAAACACTAACCGATATTTCCCAAGCTTTACATGTAAGTGTTAAAACTGTTAGCACTTATCGAACACGTATTTTAGAAAAAATGGGAATGCACAATAATGCAGAACTTATTCGCTATGCTTTGGAAAATAAATTAGTGATTTAAGTACCTATTAAACACTAAGTAGTTAATAAGATTTACTCTTACATCAATGTAAGAATTTTTCTTACAAAACTTATACAGGACTTCTTACATTAAAAGTAGTTTTTGTCTGATTGTTGTATCTGCTTCATTTAGTTTAATTTATCCTTATAACGTATCTCAGTAATTAGATTATCCAAATACAAAATTAAGTTCCTCTGTTAAAAACTTATTAGTATTTTGCATAATCTATATTACCGCAATAATGTAAACTGTTTTTACTTCTAAATATCAGATTAAAGTTTACGAAAAAGGAAAATAAACTATGTCAACAACTAGTTCAAAAAGCTGTTCAAAATGTGGTGAATCTTTTGTAGAAACTGCTCTTTATTGTCCTCGTGATGGTACATTTTTAATTAAACAAGATCCATTTATAGGCAAAGTTCTTGATAGTAAATATAAAATTGAAAGCTTTATAGGTGAAGGTGGAATGGGAAATGTTTATCAAGCTAAACATTTACATATAGGTTTTCCTGTTGCAATTAAAATTCTTCATCAAAAGCTTTTAACAGATCCTACTGCTGTAGAGCGTTTTCGTCGTGAGGCCCGGTCAGCTAGAGAAGTTAATCATCCAAATGCAATACAAATAATGGATTTTGGTATTACTTCAGACAATATTCTTTATATAGTAATGGAATTAATTACAGGAATAAGTTTACAAAAAGTGTTAGAAAAAGAAACCATTCTAAATGCAGCAAGAGTAATAAGATTAATGCGTCAAATTTGTTTGGCTCTTGATGCAGCACATAAAAAGTCTATTGTACATCGAGACTTAAAACCAGATAACATTTTAATAATAAATGCTGGAACTGAACTAGAAATAGTAAAAGTTATAGATTTTTCTATAGCTAAAATTAAACAAACTGGAGATGATCCTAATATTACTCGTGATAATATTGCTATAGGTACGCCTCAATATCTCTCTCCAGAACAAGCCCAAGGATTAAAAGAACTTGACCATAGAGCAGATATTTATAGCCTAGGCATCATACTATATCAAATGCTTACAGGCACTGTTCCTTTTAATAGTAAAACTACGGCTATGACACTTATGCAGCATATCCAAGCTAAAGCTAAAGCACCAAGAGAAATTAATCCAAATATCCCTATAGCTTTAGAAAAAGTAATATTAAAAGCCATAGCTAAAACTCCTAGTAGTCGTCAACAAACTGTTTTAGAACTACTTGAAGAATTAGAACTCTCAATTCCAACTCCAGAGTCATTTGCTACTAAATTAGATATTCCAATAATTAAAAAAGAAGTAGGAAATTTTTCTTCTAAAGAATCCAAAGAGGCAGAAACCGCAACAGAACTAGCAATACCAGCAATTAAAATTAAGACAACTCCAACTAAAACCCCTGTTATAAAAAGTTCTGAGAACAAAGATCTTTTTCAAAAAAGCGGTAAGTTGTTTAATGAAAGTAAAAATAATATCTTGCCAACACTCCAAGATAAAGCAAAGCCAAAGAAAGGCTTTCTACAATGGGTTTTTAGTTGGTTTAGAATAATTCTAAGTAACTAAAATATTGATTACTTTTTAGTCCAAAACTTAGGCTTTTACTAGATTAGCAAACTTTTCTTGTATTTTCTTTTGCCCAAAACCAGGAAAACTAATTAATAGTTTGGCATGTTCTCCTTCACCCTCACGGCGAAGAACTAAACCTTCTCCATATTTAGGATGCTTAACTCTCATGCCTGGCTTAAATGTTGTTACACCTGTAATAGGTTTACTCATAGAAACAGGTGCTAGCTTTTGTGTGGCGTAAACGTCAATTCCTGACATCATAGGTGGTTCAGTCTTTGAAGTTTTTTCAGGTATAGCTATACGATTAGTATCTTTATTTGGTGTAGATCCAGTATCTTTTCCCTGTTTATTAAAAAACTCCTTGACACTATCTACACTATTATAAGTTTTACCTGTGTAGGTGTTTTGTTTTTTAGTAGCAAAATTAATATTCCCAAATCGTTTGGTAGCAAAACTAGTTGTAGAACTCCGTTTAGGAATTAAACCGGCTCTAACACTTTTTAACCAGCTATTTGCACGTGAAAGATCTTCTAATGATTCTAGTGGGAGTTCTGATAAAAATTGTGATGGTTCGCAGGAAGATTCTTCACCATAAACCCGCCTAGTTAAAGAATGTGTAATATAAAGCTGTTTTTCTGCTCTAGTAATACCAACATAACAAAGCCTTCGTTCTTCTTCTAACTCGGCAGAATCACTAAAAGAACGTGAATGAGGAAATAGCCCCTGCTCTAACCCAACTAAAAACACTACTGGAAATTCTAGCCCTTTGGCACTATGAATTGTCATTAAAGTAACAGGTATTTCTCCATCATAACTATCTGAATCTGAAACTAATGTAGCACTATCAATAAAATTTCTTAAAGTTTCGCCTCGGTTTTCTGATTCTACCGCAGCATTAACTAATTCCTCTAAGTTAAGTAATCTCCCTTCTGCTTCAGGAGTATTTTCACCCTTTAACATCTGTGCATAACCTGTTTTATCTATTACTAACTTAATTATTGAAGAAAGCGAACAATTATCTGTCAGTGCTTGTAGCTTTTCTATCAAATCACGAAAAGTTAAAAGTACGGCTAAACTACGACCCGCAGCTTTGCTTGTTGTTGTTAATATTGAAATTGCTTCCCAATAAGAAATTTTTTCTTGGGCAGCAGTTGTTTCTATTAAATCCCAAGTGGTTTTTCCTATACCTCTTGTTGGAACATTAATAATACGACTTAATGCAATATTATCACTAGGATTAAGTAATAATTTTAGATATGCTACTACGTCCTTTATTTCGGCTCTTTCATAAAAGGAGAATCCCCCAACAATGTTGTAACGAACTCCAACCCGGCGGCAAGCCTCTTCAAACAAACGAGACTGAGCATTAGTACGGTATAAAATAACACAGCGAATATTTGGTTCTTCGCGTAAATGCCTTTGAATACGGTTAATAACAAACTCTGCTTCATTTTCTCCATCATAAGCTTGATAATAACGAATATCTGTTCCTACTTCATTACTAGTACGTAGGTCTTTTTCTCGTCTTTGTTCATTATTACGAATCAAATTATTTGCAGCATCAAGAATTAATTTTGTTGAACGGTAATTTTCTGTTAGCTTAATTACTTCAGCTTTAGGAAAGTGTTTTTCAAAGTCTAAAATATTTTGAATATCTGCTGCACGAAATCGATAAATTGATTGATCTGGATCGCCTACAACACAAAGATTTTGAGTTTTTTCTGTAAGCAATTTAACTAATGCAAATTGTGGTGGGTTAGTATCTTGATATTCATCTATTAAAATATAGCTAAATCTATGATTATAATGATCTCTAACCTCAGTTGAATGTTGCAAAAGCTGTACAGTTTTTAAGAGTAAATCATCAAAATCTAAAGCATTACTACTAATTAATTTTTGCTCATATAGTTTATAAATTCTGCCTATAGTTTCTTTCTTTAAATCTTCCCCATATTGACGCTGTGCATTAGAAGCAAAACTTTCCCAACCAAGTCCACGATTTTTTGAGCTACTAATACTAGCTTGAACCATTCTAACAGGAGTCATTTTTTCATCTATTTCTAAATCTTTAATACAGCTTTTAACCATTCTAGCCTGATCATCACTATCATAAATCGTAAAATTACGATCATAAGTTGTACCGTATTTACTAATAGGAAGTTTATCAATGTGCTGTCTTAAAACTCGTACACAAAATGAATGAAAAGTAGCAATTAAAGGTGGGCTAAAGCCTTTACTACCTGAATTTGATAATAGAGTTTCTACCCTGCTACCCATTTCTTGAGAAGCTTTGTTAGTAAAAGTAACAGCTAAAATTCGTTCTGGACGAATTTGTTTTTCTTGAATTAAATATGCAATACGGTGAGCAATTACCCGTGTTTTTCCAGAACCCGCGCCAGCTAGTACCAATAGCGGGCCTTCGGTAGTCGTAACAGCTTTATGCTGTTCGGTATTTAATATATCAAGTAAACTCATAAATTTTTATAATCTCAGACTTGTGGATTAAATTGTAGTAAAAACTTAGTTAAAAATAACCTTCAGGCGAAATTTAGGAGATAGAAGTATGGCAGAAGTAGCAGTGACACGCAAGGGACAACAGCGATTAGAACAAGGCCACCTTTGGATTTATCGCAGTGACATCACATTAAAAGGAAAAGACCCTTTACCCGGTTCAATAGTAAAAGTCTTATCTGCAAAAAAAGAGTTTTTAGGTCAAGCTTTCTATAGCTCTCTTTCTCAAATAGCCTTAAGAATGTTAACTAGTAGTAAAGAAACTATTGATGATAATTTTTGGAAACAACGTCTTCAAACAGCCTTCAATCTGCGAAATAAAGTAGTAAATAATTCTGAAGCCTATCGCTTACTGCATGGAGAAGCAGACCTAATTCCTTCACTTGTAATTGATCGTTATCAAAATTATTTTGTAATACAAACTTTAAGCCAAAGCACCGACTTATTAAAAGATACATGGGTAAAATTATTAGCAGATCTATTTCAACCAGAAGCAATAGTTGAACGAAATGATGTTAAAGTACGCAAGTTAGAAGGACTAAGTGAACAAATAGGTCTTCTAATGGGTTCATTACCTAAAGAGTTAATAATTAAACAAAATTCTTTAGCCTTTTATGCCAATTTATTAGAAGGTCAAAAAACAGGTCTTTTTCTTGATCAAAGGGAAAACCACCTAACAGCACAAAAATATGCACAGGGAAAAGCACTAGACTGTTTTACTTTTAATGGAGGTTTTGCCTTAAATATGGCCCAAACAGCTAACACAGTTTTAGCTGTAGATGTTTCAGAAAATGCAATTACTCAAGCAAAAAAGAATGCAGACTTAAATAATATTACTAATATTTCTTTTGAAGTAGCAAATGTTTTTGATCTACTCAAAAACTTAGATGAGCAAAAAGAGTTATTTGATACTATTGTCCTTGATCCTCCAGCTTTTGCTAAGAATCGTGGCGCAGTTGCGGCTGCAATAAGAGGTTATAAAGAGATAAACTTACGAGCAATAAAACTACTAAAACCTGGTGGGATCTTAATTAGTTGTACTTGCTCTTATAATGTTAGTGAGGAAGTTTTTTTGGGAATAATTCAATCTGCTGCTACTGATGCAGGCCGACAATTACAATTATTAGAAAAACGCTCCCAATCCCGCGATCATCCTATTTTACTATCTGTTCCAGAGACTTATTACTTAAAATGCATGATTTTAAGAGTTCTTTAAGCCATTCTATTAATAAAAAATGCTAGGTGATAAGCCTAGCATTTTTTATTGATAAATTGAAAATTTTATACTGTCATTATTTCATTTTCTTTGTTTTTAGCTACTTCATTAATTTTTTCTATATGAGAGTCTGTTAATTTCTGGATCTCATCTAGTCCATTTTTTTCATCATCTTCAGTAATTTTCTTATCTTTTTGCAATTTTTTTAATTGCTCATTAGAGTCTCGCCGAACATTACGAATAGCTGTACGGTGTTCTTCAGCAATATCACGTACTACTTTAGCTAGTTGCTTCCGGCGTTCTTGAGTAAGAGGTGGAATTGGGATTCTTATCACTCTACCATCATTACTAGGGTTAATACCCAGGTCAGAAGATCTAAGAGTTTTTTCTATTAGGTTTAGTACTGAAGGATCCCAAGGTTGGACAGTTAATAGTTGTGGTTCTGGCGCGCTAATATTTGCTAATTGTGTTAAAGGTGTTGGAGTACCATAATATTCCACAGAAATATTATCTAATAAATTTACAGAAGCGCGGCCTGTCCTTACACTTGATAACCTGCGACGTACATCATCAACAACGGTATTCATACGAGTTTTGGCATCTTTAGTAACATCTTTGAGCATAGGATATTCCTTTCGTTGAAAAAAAATTTTCTGCTCATTAAAAAAATTTTAAGAGAGTAAGATATTAAGTTTTTGCTAGGTTTTATTCAAGGTTAACTATCGGAAAACTGCTCTGCTAAACCAGCAGCTATTAAAGTACCAACTTTTTCACCATGTACAACTTTTAGTATATTTCCTTGAACAAGCAAATTAAAAACAATTATAGGCAAATTATTGTCTTTGCAAAGTGCAATAGCAGAAGTGTCCATAACTTGCAGATTTTGTTCTAAAACTTGTTGGAAAGAAACTTGTCTAAGAAGTCTAGCATCTGGATTTTTTACAGGATCCCCTGTATAAACACCATTTACTTTAGTTGCTTTTAATATAACATCAGCTTTAATTTCCAAAGCTCGAAGAGAGGCAGCACTATCAGTAGTAAAGTATGGATTACCTGTACCACCAGCAAAAATAACAATGCGGCCTTTTTCTAAATGTCTTATAGCTCTACGACGAATAAAAGGTTCTGCAACCTCTCTCATTTCCATTGCTGATAAAACCCGAGTAGGAACACCCATTTTTTCAAAAGCATCTTGAAGAGCCAATGCGTTTATTACAGTTGCTAACATGCCCATATAATCAGCCGAGGAGCGATCCATACCTGCAACAGAAGCCGCCACACCACGAAAAATATTTCCTCCGCCTACTACTAAAGCCGTTTCCACACCTAAAGCATGGATTTCTCTAACTTCTTCTGCAATACTAAAAACTACCTGTGGATCAATACCATATCCACGTTCACCCATTAGTGCTTCACCACTAAGTTTTAATAAAATACACTTATAAGCGGCTTTTGTTGCCGACATAATTTTAACCTTAAGAAAATAAAATAATTAATGGAAATAAAAAAGCCCCTCAAAAAGGGGCTTTTTTATAAACTATTGTAATGCTGCAACCTCACTGGCAAAATCATCTTTCTTCTTCTCCAACCCTTCGCCCATCTTAAAACGAACAAAGCGACGAATACGAATGTTTTCACCAATTTTAGAAACCATTTGCTGAAGTAACCCACTAACAGTTACTTCATTATCTTTAATAAATTGTTGTTCTAGCAAACAAACTTCAGCATAGAATTTTGACATACGGCCTTCAACAATTTTCTCAATAACAGCTTCAGGTTTATTTTTATTCTTTTCATCTGTAAGAGCTTGTTCACGAACAAAAACACGTTCTTTTTCTAAAACTTCTGCTGGAACATCTTCTTTGCTAACAAAACGCGGTTCAGCAGCACAAATGTGCATAGCAACATCTTTAACAAATTGTTGGAAAACCTCACCACGAGCAACAAAGTCTGTTTCACAGTTTACTTCTACCAATACTCCTACTTTACCACCCATATGAATATAAGAACCAACAACACCTTCAGCAGCAACACGGCCTTCTTTTTTCTTAGCAGAAGCAAGACCACGTTTACGCAAAATTTCTATTGCTTTTTCTTCATCACCCTGGGCTTCAGTTAGTGCTGCTTTACATTCCATCATACCAGCACCTGTTTTTTCACGCAGTGACTTTACTGCTGAAGCAGTAATTTCAGCCATTTGATTCCTCCAAAATTTTACTTTATCTATATTGATTATTTATTTACTTTATCTGTTAGTAAGATTAAGTATAAATATATAAATCTGCCAAAATGCTATTCTTCATTTTCAACATCTTCTGATTCTTCTACTTCAGCATAACCAGCAGGTTTTAAGTCTCCTACAGAAACAGCTTTCTCATCACTAACAACTGTTGTTGCAACTATTAAAGCTTCGGGTTCTTCTTTACCTACTCCCATTTGGTTACCTTCTATAACAGCATCAGCAACCTTTGAGGTAAATAAACGAACTGCTCTTAAAGCATCGTCATTACCTGGAATTACATAGTCAATCCCATCAGGATCGCAATTAGTATCAACAATTGCCACAACAGGAATACCTAATCTATTTGCTTCATGAACAGCAATTTCTTCTTTTTTAGAGTCAATAATAAATATAACCTCTGGCAATTTAGGCATTTCTTTAATACCAGAAAGGTTTTTCTCTAAAGCTGTGCGTTCACGTTTTAATTGAATAACTTCTTTTTTGGGCAAAGCATCAAAACGACCATCGGTTTCCATTGCTTCAAGGTCTTTTAAGCGTCGAATTGATCTTTGAATGGTTTGAAAATTGGTAAGCAATCCACCTAACCAACGTTGGTTAACATAATATTGTCCACAGCGAACGGCTTCTTCAGCAATTGCATCTTGTGCTTGGCGTTTTGTACCAACAAAGAGAAAGGTTTTTCCTTCTGTAGCGGCCTGGGTAACAAATTTAACTGCTTCTTTAAATAATCTTTGGGTTTTTTGTAAATCTATAATGTAAATACCATTGCGTTCACCAAAGATATAATCTTTCATCTTTGGGTTCCATCGCCTGACCTGATGTCCAAAATGTACACCAGCTTCAAGCAACTCTTTCATAGTTACTCCAACTGACAAGCTGACCTCCTAAATTTAATGGTGCGAGTTTAAGCCTAAGGCCACAAATCCAACAATACCACCTTTTGGTAGCAACTCGCATTTGTGACCTGAGAAATAGAAAAATTTTAACGTTTTGAAAATTGGAAGCGTTTACGTGCGCCTTTTTGCCCGTATTTTTTACGCTCTTTCACACGTGGATCACGAGTAACGAAACCCGCCTTTTTAAGTTTACGGCGTAGTTCAGAGTTAAAATCCATCAAAGCACGGGTAATACCATGACGCACGGCCCCGGCTTGTCCAGATGTTCCTCCACCATTTACATTGATTAAAACATCAAATTTTCCATTAGTATCTGTAAGAACTAATGGTTGACGAATAATCATTCGGTGAGTTTCATTAGGAAAGTAAGTTTCTAAAGCTCTTTTATTAACAGTAATATTACCTTCGCCAGGACGAATAAAAACCCGCGCAACGGCGGTTTTACGACGGCCTGTACCATAATTTTGTACAGTTTCTGCCACTTGCTTTCTCCTCAGACTTTTTGAAAAGATAAAAATTTTATTTTAAGAGTTTATATGCGGCGACTAGGTGCTTGCATATTAACCACTAATTTTTCAGGTTTTTGAGCCTGATGTGGGTGATCTGGGCCAACATAAACACAAAGTTTTTTAGCCATAGCACGCCCAAGTTTAGTTTTTGGTAACATACCACTAACTGCATATTCAATAATTCGTTCTGGATGACGTGCAAACATATCTCTAGCCATAGTTTGCTTTATGCCTCCGGGCCAAAGCGTATGATGACGATACATTTTGTCTTGCCATTTGTTACCAGAAAAAATTACTTTTTCTGAGTTAACAATGATGACATGATCACCCATATCAAGAAATGGGGTATAACTAGGTTTGTTTTTCCCCATTAAAATTGTAGCAATATTTGATGCTAAACGACCAACTGTTAGTCCTGTAGCATCAATAACATACCACTTACGTGAAGCTTCTAAATTTTTTCCACTTGGAAAATAGGTTGACATAATTAAAGATTCTCCAATAGGGTCGTAAAAGGGACGAACGGGAAGAATAAAAAAATTAATCCCGCTTGTCAAGCAATATATCGGATGTTTCTGCAAGTTCGCCAAAGACAACTAGACAATAAAAGTAATTCTGGCTATTATGGTCAGCTTGTGTAATGGTGGATAAAGTGTCTAAAGAAAATTTAGTTGGAAATCAATTAGAATCACCAGCAACTAATCCTTTAGCGATTGAACATCGCTTGAAAAAAAATATCATTATTTCAATCTTGCTCTTTATATTCTTAGCCTTTTTATTTAGTACTAGGCTTTTTGCCATTGGTGTTACTTTAGGCGCAATACTATCCTATTTTAATTACTATTGGTTAGATAAAAGTTTGAAAAATATACTCTTAGATGTAACTCAAGGCCAAATGCCAAAAGGCGGATTAGCTGGTGTTAGTAGATTTATTTTTCGCTGGCTATTTATCTTAGGCGTTTTAGCTTTATCATTTAGTTTTAGTGGTAAAACTTTAACTTTAGGCATTACCGTAGGATTATTAACCTTTGTTAGTGCTGCAATGTTAGAAGCATTAGTTCAAATTCGCTTTTTATTATTTGAAAACAAATCTTAAAATCAACAAAAAGAAAGGGATAGTAAATGCTAGCAACGTTTTTTTGGGCAGAACAATCAACAAATGCTAAAGAAGGTGGCGGCCATCATGTAGTTTGGATTGCTGAACAAGTAAATCATATTCTTGGCCCAATTGTTTTTCCTATTCAAAAAGCAATAATGCAAAGTATTAATCCTAATTGGCAAGGTGATCCTCATAATGCTATTCCTGAACATATAACTTTAGTGATTATTTCTGTACTTATTTGTACCCTAGGTCTTTATCTATTTCGTGGTAAACTTTCTGTAGATAACCCATCTAATCGCCAGCAAGTCCTAGAAGGAGCTATTTTACAAATTAGAGATTTATTAGACCAAATTGTTGGTGCATATGGTCGTCGCTATCTAGCTGTTATTGCAGCATTTGCAATATTTATTTTAGTTTCTAATTTGATGGGTGTTATTCCTGGTCTAAAAGCAGCAACAGTCAATCCAAACGTTACTTGGGCATTAGGGTTGTTTTCTTTTGTCTACTATATTTCCAGAGGCTTTAAGCAACAAGGTGTTGGCTACCTAAAACACTTTATGGGTGGCCCAGAACTTATGAAAGGTTTTCTTATTCTCTTTGGTGTAATTATTTTTGTAGTAGAAATAATTAGTAACTTATTTAGACCTTTTACTTTAGGGCTACGGCTCTTTGTTAACATTTATGCTGATGAGCAAATAGCTGAAATAGTTGGCGGGCTAGTACCTGTGCTAGTTCCAGCGTTTTTACTGGTTTTAGCTGTGTTTGTATCCTTTGTACAAACCTTTATATTTGTGGTTCTTTCTTGTGTTTATTTAAGTGAAACAGTTCCACATGATGATCACCATGACGATCACAATGAGCATGAAGAAGCGCATGCTTCGGCTCACTAAAAAGTTTTTTTATAACTTGGCTTTATCTTTAATTGTTCTTTGAGGTTAAAAGTTTTCTTTATCTGCACAATTATATATATATCTTTTTTTCCGACTGTCTGGAGCCTTGCTGCACGGTGTCAAGTGTTTACCGAGTGGGAAATGTTATCATACCTCGCAGATAAGCAAAAAATTACCTCTGTTTGTCAACTATTAAAATTTAACTTAAATTCAGGGGAAAATTTATGAAATTCAACTTAGTTAGATTGCTTTCTATCGCTTCAATGATGTTTTTATTTGCTACTACAGCTTTAGCTCAAGACGGGGCTGCGGCTGATCGTCCATTAATTAAAATCACTGGTGCATTTGCTGTTGCTGTTGCTGCTTTAGGTGGTGCTTTGGGCGACGGAAAAGCTATTGCTGCTGCTTGCGAAGGAACAGCTAGAAATCCTGGTGCTGGCCCACGTATTTTCACTATGATGATTTTAGGTCTAGCACTTATTGAAACATTAGTACTATTAACCTTTGTAACTGTACTCTTAGGTCAATAATTATTAATAACTTGCTTGGTTTTTTAAAGCCAGCACTACTTTATTAGTAGATTGCTGGCTTTTCTCTTGATTGCAATACTAGTTTGTGAGAAAGTAAGGTTTTCATAAACCTAGCAATCGTCATAACTAATAAGGAAAGGCTTAAGCGGCATGGAAAAAAAAGTTCTGGATAGAATTCTGACCATGGCGGTCAAAAGTGGTGTTTCTGATATTCACTTCCAATCAGGAAGTGTGCCTCTATTTCGTTATAATGGTGCATTAATGGATGTTAAGTATGAAGTGCTTACTTCTGCTGATACAGAATCAATAGCTCGTATCTTACTAAAAAATGAACGCTTACATGATTATGATGAGTTTGTAGAACGAGATATTTCTTATGGAATTGAAGGGGCTGGTCGTTTTCGTGCTAATGTTTTTAAGCAACGAGGTACTTTTGCAGTTGTACTTAGAGCTATCCCAATTGAAGCCCGAACTTTTCAAAATTTAAGCCTTCCTCCAACATTAGCCGATATTGCAGATCTAACACGTGGATTAGTCTTAATTACTGGGGCAACTGGTAATGGTAAATCTACCAGCATGTCAGCAATGATTGAGCATATTAATCGTAATCGAAAAGTACATGTTATTACTATTGAAGACCCTATAGAATTTCTTTATAAAAATCAAAAAGCTGTTATTACACAACGCGAAATAGGCGAAGATACACGCACTTTCCGTGATGCTCTGCGTACTGCACTGCGTCAAGATCCTGATGTAATTATGGTAGGCGAAATTAGAGATGGTGAAACTTTTGATACTGCCTTACGTGCGGCAGAAACAGGACATCTAGTTATGAGTGCAATCCATACTACAGATGTACAAAAAACTATAGGTCGGTTACTAAGTTTTTATCCTGCTGAAGAACATACTTCTATTCGTTATCGAATTGCTGAAAACTTAGGGGCTATTATGTCGCTACGTCTACTGCCTCATAAAAGCGGAAATGGTCGAGTCCCGGCTGTAGAAATAATGCGAACAACTCATGCTATACAAGATTGTATTAAAAATGCTGAAAAAACTAATGAAATTGCAGCACATATGGAACGCGGACGAGATCATTACGGAATGCAAACTTTTGATCAACATTTGCTACAACTCTATCATGAAGGCAAATTAAGCTTACAAGTGGCTAAGGCTGCGGCTTCAAGTGTTGGCGACTTTGAACGTTCTTTAACTTTAGAAGGTGTATAAAGTTCACCACCAATCTAGTAAATAACAAATTCCACCAACTCTTTTATTTGCAAAAGTTGGTGGAATTTATGATTTGAGAACTTAAATTTTATTAAGAATTTTTGCTATATCTGGTTCAATAGGCAATCTAGCAAACATACTAATATTTGTTCCTCCAGTATTACCAATAGGAACAACTCCAATAGCAGAGCCTAAAGCCCCAAAAATAATTCGTATAGCTTGCCCTAAAATTTCTTGTCCAGAAGCTCTATAAAATCCAACTTTTAACATCCACCAATGAGATTTAACATGAGGTATAACATAAAGTTGTCCAAGAACATGAGCGCGTTCTAAATGCTTAAAAGATCCTTCTAAATCTTGTTTTGCAAAAAGTTCTTTTGCCACTTTCATTTCAGTATCAAAAGCTTGTCTTACTTCAGTGTTCATACAAAATCTTTACTGCTTTTTACTATAAGCATTTTCTGCTAATTGCCGTGCATTTGGCAATTCATCGACTGCTCTTAAAACTTGTTCATCGCCTTCTAGTAAAACTTGATTTCCTACTTCTGTACCATAAGCAGCAGTAACAACTTCTTCACGGATTCTACGCTTGATGTAATCTAGGTTTTCATTAAATTGTGCTTCTGTAACCTTTAAATTTTCTCTTTCTTTACTAGAAATAAAAGTTTGAAAAGCAGCAACTACTTTATCTGTAACCACAAATTCATCAGCACCTAATTTATGATTAAAGCTTGTTCGAGTTACCTTAAACTGCGCTTGTCCAGGTATAAGACCAGCGGTAAGTTCCCTAGCAAAAGCAAATGTAGCATTAAATAGTTTTGCTTTTGCAGGAGTAAATTCTGATAATTTTACCTCTACATCAGGCTTAATCCCGCCTCCACTATAAACATCTCTACCTGAATCTGTTCGATGTTTTTCGCCTACAGGTTGTTTAGCATCTTTCTTAAAGTGATTGCTGTAATACTCATAAAATGATAGTCCTGAGTAGTCGCGTTGTATAAGCCTTCCGCTAGGTGTGTAATATTTTGCAGTTGTTAGAGTTAGACCAGAACCATAAGGAAGCCTAAAGACGGTTTGTACTAAACCTTTACCAAAACTGCTTTCACCAACAATTATTCCTCGATCATGATCCTGGATTGCTCCAGCAACAATTTCTGAAGCCGATGCTGTACTACGATTAATTAAAATAACTAATGGTATATCTTCTGGAGCAGAATTATTAGCGTCATGTGATCGTGATTCTGTGCGATTGTCTCGCCCTCGAATAGAAACAATACTTTGACCTTTTTGCAAAAATATATTTGACACTTTGATAGCTTGTGTTAATAACCCACCAGGATTATTACGTACATCTAAAACTAAGGACTTCATTCCTTCAGACCTAAGACCTTCCATTGCTTGTAGTAATTCATCTTCTGTAGTGTGATTAAAGCCACCTACTAAAGCAACATACCCAACACCTGGTTTAACCATAAAAGCATTACGGATAGAAGGTAAAGGAACAGCATCACGAACAATCTTAAAAGTGAGTGGTTTAGGAACTCCTGCCCGTTCTACTTCAATTTCTACAGGTTCTCCTTTTGGCCCACGTACATTTTCTAGTACTTCTTGAGTTGACCATTCTATTGCTGATTTATCATTTACCTTTAGGATGGCATCTCCATAGCGTAAGCCGGCTTGTTCTGCTGGTGTGCCTTTGATGGCAGAAAGGATAAAGACTCGGTTATTACGACGATTTATAGTGACACCAATACCAAAAAATTGGCTATGTTGTTCTCTTTGTAGTTCTTGAAACTCTTTGCTATCAAAATAATTTGAGTGTGGATCTAATGTGCGTAACATGTTTTGGATAGCAACTTTAGTAAGATTATCATGTTTTATTTCATCAACATAATTTGTCTCTACTACATTAAGTGCTTCAGTAAAAATACTTTCTATATCTGTTGTACGCACTTGACTACTGCCAGGGTTTGTAGCTTGGACTTTATGACTATAAAATCCACCAGCTAATGTTCCCATTAACATTATTGCAAAAATTAACACAGTAAAAGTTCTTTTTGTTCGCATCAAAACCTCACCAGCAAGGTAAAAATCTTAGTTTGACGAAGTGATTAGCTTTATATTAGCCGCTATTCTAATGTATAGGAAATATAGCATATCCAGCTTTTTGAAGATAAGCCTAATTTTCTTAAAAGAAAATTTTTGCCTGACCAATATGTTAGCTTAAAGCTTATTTAACTGCTGATCTTACTGGAAAAGGTTTTAAGCTACTGCTATAAATGCCTGCTAATTTATAAAATTCTTAATCAATTTAGGAAAAAACATGGCGATTAAATCAGATAAATGGATTAAACATATGTGTGAAACTGCTGAGCTAATCACACCTTTTGAAACTAGCCTGTTAAGACAAGTAGATAATCGCAGGATTATTAGTTGTGGGTTATCTAGTTATGGCTATGATTGCCGTCTAGCACGAGATGAATTTAAGGTTTTTTCCCCCATTCAAGGTACAGAAATTAACCCAAAACAATTTGACTCTAAAAGTTTATTAGATATTCCCTTAAGAACTGATACAGATGGCTCAACTTATTGGCTACTCCCTCCACATTCTTATGCTTTAGGTATTACCATTGAGCGTTTTAATATTCCTCGTAATGTAACAGCTATTGCTTTAGGAAAATCAACTTATGCAAGATGTGGGATAGTTGTTAATACAACACCGCTAGAAGCTAATTGGCGGGGACGCTTAGTTATAGAGCTTTATAACGCAGCCAATCTACCTGTTAGGTTATTTGCTGAAGAAGGTTTTGTACAAATCCTGTTTTTTCAGTCAGATGAAGAATGTGAGACATCTTATAGTGATCGTCAAGGAAAGTATCAAGATCAAGCTGGACTAACTTTGGCTAAGGTGTAATAGTTTTAGCCGGAAACTGCTAAAAAATCTGGCTATTTTGCGATCTTGGGTCTTGGTATCAGCACTTTTTCCGGCTAACGTACTCCTATTGATTTCTCTAAAGGCATTTAAGTTGCTTAGAGTCGTAATTTCTAATCCATATCTTTATATTTGCTGGGGCGTTGAATATCAAATTTTTCTAATCGATACTGTAATGTTCTAAAGGTTAGTCCTAATAACTTGGCAGCACGGGTAATATTCCAATCTGATTGTTCCATTGCTTGAATAATTACGGACTTTTCCAGGTCTTCAAAGGAAATGCCTTCTGGAGGAAGCTTAAAGCTAAAAGAAGAAGCCTGCTCGCCTTCTTGACGTATTTCTACTGGTAAGTCTTCAACCTCAATATAATCACCTTCACATAGCAAAATAGCACGTTTCATTGCTGATTCTAATTGTCTGACATTGCCGGGCCAGGAATATTCATTAACAAGTTTTTTGACTGCTGGACTAAGTCCTTTAATTGGACGAGCAGCAGAACGACCATGTTTAGCTAGAAAATAGTCTACCAACAATGCTATATCGCTTCGTCTTTGTCTTAAGGAGGGTATATTAATTGGAATTACATTTAATCTATAGTAAAGATCTGAGCGAAAAGTATTTTCCTTTACCATAGTTTCAAGGTCACGGTTAGTTGCTGCTAGCACTCTAACATCAACTTTTATTGGCCTAGTTCCACCTACACGCATAATTTCACGCTCTTGTAATGCACGTAGTATTTTAGCCTGCATACTAATATTTAAGTCACCTATTTCATCTAAAAATAACGTTCCTCGATCAGCAACTTCAAAAAGCCCTTTTTTCTCAGCATGTGCGCCAGTAAAAGAGCCTTTTTCATGACCAAAAAGTTCTGATTCTAATAAATTTTCATTGATTGCAGCACAATTAACAGCAGAAAAGAGTTGGTTAACACGTGGGCTATTATTATGAACTGCGCGAGCAATTAATTCTTTTCCTGCTCCAGATTCGCCACGAATTAGGACGGTTTCACTAGAGCGAGCAACTTTTATAATCATTTTCTTAACTTTGCTCATCTCTTCAGATTCACCAATAATCTCTGTATCTAAAACATTTAGCTTTTCTAATGCTCGTGCAACTATTTCAAGTAATTTATCTTTGTCTAACGGTTTTTCTAAGTAATCATAAGCACCTAATTTAATAGCTTCTTTTGCTGAATCAATTGAACCATGAGCCGTCATTAAAATTACGATAATTGAAGAATCATATTGAACTAGTTGATTAAGTAATTCTATACCATCCATTCCACTCATTTTTAAGTCTGTTAAAACCAGGTCAAACCGTCCTTGTTTTACTAGTCTTAAAGCCTGTTCCCCACTAGATGCAGTGCTAACAGTATAGTCTTCTTCACTTAAAATTAACTCTAGGATTTCTCTTTGGCGTTTCTCATCATCAACAACTAAAATTTTTTTGCGTGCCATTTATTAAGCTCCAAATAACTTGTTTTATTAATTACTTAGTAGGTAAGATTTTTCCGGTTTTTACTGCTCGATGATAAATAAATAAAGCTACTCCTAAAATAGCTAATGAAACAACACCCCATAAAGTTGCCCAGAAAATAGCTGGAATACCTGTAATACTAGCCATTCCTTGAGCATCTGAGTGCATTCCAGAAGAAGCAGATATAAACCACAAGGTTTTTATATCAGATAAAGCATTTAAGCAACTTTGTATTGCTAAAAAGCTTAAAGCAAATTGTGCGGCGGTAGTTGGTAAAAATTTAGCAGCTAAAAACAACACTGTAGCTAAAGTTAGCCCTGCAATCCAACCAAATAAATTATTTGTAATAGCTAAAAATGCAATTAAAGTAAAAAATGTGCCTACACCAGCAGCACTTAAACCGACTTTTAAGCTATTAGGTAAATTTGGTTTAGCAAAAAGTGCTACTCCAATTGCGGAAAGCAAAATAGTTAGTAAAAATGAAGTATAGCCAACACCAATAAAAAAGACAGTTACAGCTAAAACTCCAACTGCTAGTGCAGCAAGGATTTTTCTAGACATCTCGCCTTTATAAGAAAGGATTAAAAGTAAAGCCCCAAATAACGCACTACCTAAATAACCAGCACTAAAGGTTACTATAGCAATTCCACCTGCAACGAGTGTCACCCCGCTAGTATCAGGGTTAATTGTCATTCCTTGAACGCTTCCTAAAGTTAAAAGTCCTGCTAAAGCATGACAAGTTTCATGTACATAAGTAACAAATAAGTTAAATGGATAGAGTATTAATCTGCTTTGTGGAATAAGGCCGATTAAAAGAGTAACTAATGAGGCAAGCATTAAAAGCTTGAAGCTATTTTTTGATTCTTTCATAATGAAAAATCCTTTCATTTTATTAGTTTTATGTTAGCTAAATACTAAACTTTTTAATAGCAAAAGATGAGTCAATCTAAAAAAAAAGCCGGTAAAGAAAAACCTAATGTCCAACAGATAAAACAACTAGGCAACTCTACTGAATCAGCAAATTTATCTGATAACGATAACTTGCTTACAGATAAACAACAAAAAGTAGTCTTACCATTAATAACTTTTCTTATTGCCATATTAGCTTATTTACTAACATTTGCCCGTACAGTTACTTTAGTAGATAGCGGAGAGTTAATTCTTACTAGTGCTAAATTAGGTGTTGCTCATCCGCCAGGATTCCCGCTTTATACCATACTAGGCTATTTATTTACCAAACTACCTTTTGGTAGTGTTGCAGCAAGAATGAGTTTTATGTCTGCTTTTTTTGCTGCGTTAACTTCTGCTGTTTTAACCCTAATTGCAATAAACATCTATGACGTTTTTGCTCAAAATAGTCCAACTAAACAGGGTAAAAAACCTAGCGTACAAAAACAACTTTTAACAGGTAATATTTTTCTCCAACCTATTTTTAAGTTGCTGATGCCACCAACAATTGCATTAAGCTTTTCTTTCTCTACTACGTTTTGGTTTTATGCTTCTGTTGCAGAAGTTTACACACTAAATATTTTTATGCTTAGTGTAATTATTTATTTGATGCTTGAATGGCACTTAAAAAAACAAACCAATGATAAAAAGGCAGATAATATAATCCCAGTAGCAGCTTTAATTTACGGCCTAGCATTAGGTGTTCACCATGTCACAATTTTACTTACTCTACCAGCTATAGCCTTTTTTGTTATTTATAATGAAGGCTTTAAGTATTTGCTTTCTCGACCAGTCAAAATAGCTTTTGTTACAGTGTTAATGGGCTTTGCTATCTACTTGTATTTACCAGTATCAGCTAGTCAACAACCTACTTTTAATTGGGGAAATCCTTCTTCACTTGAAAGATTTTATTGGCATATTTCCGCTAAACAATACCAAGTTAACCTTTCACCTAGCCTTGAAATAGTTAAAGAACAATTTAAGTATTTTGCTAATTTGACATTTTGGCAATTTACCCCTCTAGGCTTAGTGTTTGTTTTTGTTGGACTTGCTACACTTTGGAAAAACAAACGCAATATATTTTACTTAACTATTTTAATTATTGCTTTTGATCTAGTTTATTCTGTAAGTTATGAAATTGCTGAAGATAAGGACGCTTATTATTTAACTACTAATTTTGCATTAACTATTATAATTGCTGCTGGCCTAATAGGTTTGTTTACTAAATTAGCTGTAAAAAGTAAGTCTTTTGCTACTATAACTCTAATATTTTTCATCATCTTACCAATCTTAAATTTTCTTACTCATTACCAAGAAAATAACAAGAAAAATTATTTGATTGCTCGTGACTATGTAGAAAATGTAATGCTTAGTGTAGAGCCTAACAGTTTACTACTTACTTTAGAATGGCAATTTTACTCGCCATACCTCTATATGCGTCATTTAGAAAACTTTCGTCCTGATGCAATTGTAGTTGATGTAAATCTGCTTAGGCGTTCTTGGTATATTGAAGGTTATCTGACGCAGCAACACCCGGAAATGATGAAAGCTTGCGAAAAAGAAACCAAAGAATTTTTAGAAGATTTAAGGCTTTTTGAAGCAGATAAACCATATGATAATGTAAGTATTAGCAAAAAGTTTTTTGCTCTTATAAATTCTTTTATTAACTACAACTTATCAAAAAATCTAGCGGCTTATACAATGTTACCTATTGACCCACCAACAGTTGTAGCTGATTACAATTTAGTTCCTCAAGGATTAACTATGCGTATTTATGCTGATAAAGTTTTTCATCTTGACCCAGCACCTTCTCTTGAGTTACGAGGTTTGTTAGATGGTGCTATTTATTTAGATGAAGTAGCGACTAAAAAACTTTTACCCAACTATGCCACAATGATTGCTAATCGTGGTAAATACTTAAGCGTTGCTCAAAAACATGATGAAGCAATAGAATTTCTACAATTATCACTAAAATTACTACCAGATTTTGACCGAACCTATCAATTTTTAGGTGATGCTTATGCTGGTAAAGGCGAAAAAGTAGCAGCCCAGCAGAACTATAAGAAAGCACTAGAGTTAAACCCTACTAATAAGTTAGCTCAACAAGGCTTACAACAATTAAACCAACCGCCTAATTAAAAATAAAATCTGTGTTTATTTTCTAGTTGCTTTAGCTAATTCCTGATTTAACGAATTATGAAAATACATTAAACTTTGCTCATAACGACCATAGGTAAAATGCTTATTAGCACCGGATTCTAAACCTTTTTGTATAGCTTCCCCCATCCAAAAATCTTCTTCTGTTGCGTTGGTAAGAATATCAATATTTTTCTGCCAGTAATTTACAGCCTTTTCTGTTTCTGGTTTAGCTGGAAGTAGACTATTAACTAACATTATGGAATTATTAATATCTACAGGAAAAATATTAAATAATGTAGCATGTCCAGGTTCTACTAAGATTAAACTATTAGGAAATAAATAGTATAAAATATTAGCAACAGGTCGAATATTCCATTTTTCCTTATCAATTGGCTTAAGTTCTACTATCCGCCGCTTAGGAAAAATATTTCTCATATGCAACCCAAATTGATCATAAACCCCAACATTATCAATAAACATTGGATAAATTGTATTTCTATGAGCATGTTTAACATGATAGCCCTCTAAGAAAATTTCTATTCCTAGCTTCCAATTTAATGCTTTTTTTCTGCTATGTGGTTGGTAAGAAATATGTGTGTCAAATCCATAGGAAGTAAAATCTTCCACTAAATCGCCTAAGTAACCATCTATATCTAGCTCTACATCTGGCGAAGGACTAACCCAAATAAAGCCAAATTTTTCAACAACTGGTAATTTAATAAGTTGTGTTTCTTCAAGTTTAGTACAAGGAAAACCTTCTTGATGTGGTTGGTGGATTAATTTCCCTTCTTGGTTATAAGTCCAAGCATGATAAGGACATACAAAAGATTTTTTCTTTATTCCGCATGGCTCATTAACTAGGCGCATTCCACGATGACGACAAACATTGATAAAAGCATTTAACTTTCCTTCATCAGTCCGCAAAACAACTATTGGAACGCCTGTTTCATTATGAGAGAGATAATCACCTGAATTAGCAACTTGACTAGAATGTCCAATAATCATTGGATATTTTCTAAAGAAAAGATTTTTCTCTTTTTCTAAAAGTTCCATTGATAAATAACCATCAACAGCTTGTTGATAGCTATTTTCCACCATATCTGTAGAGCGATTGTCAACATAGCCTAAAATTTTATCAATCAATGATATTTGAGTAGCTAATCTCATAGTAGTTTACCTTATAAAACTTAAAATCCTCTCTGTAAAATTATGCACATATGCTAAACCTGTGGTTCTTTATAAATCCCTTATAAATTCTATAGTCCTTCTTTATCTACAAACAACTATTATTTTTCTACCAAAAGAATAATATAGAGGTTGGAATGTTAGATATTACTTTTATGCTAATAATTATATTGTTTATGATGTTATGTCTTTATTATACAAAAGCTTGCAACAAATTATAAAAATTTAAGGCTAGAAAATGAATTTAGATTATTTACTTAGTAGCATTCTGGTCTTGGCATTATTTATCTATTTAATATATGCCCTGCTTCGTCCAGAAAAATTTTAGTTAGGAAAATTTATGACCGCTAACGGATTTCTACAACTAGCAATCTATCTTTTAGTTTTACTTCTTTTAACCAAACCTCTTGGTAGCTATATGACAAAAATTTTTACTGGAGAAAAAACTTTATTAAGTAAAGTGTTATCTCCTTTAGAAAGCTTAGTTTATCGAATTTGTCAAATAGACCAAGCCCCTCAGCATTGGACAACTTATGCAATTTCACTGATTTTGTTTAATTTTATAGGCGTAATAGTGCTTTATCTGATCCAAAGATTACAATCTTTTTTACCTCTTAACCCACAAAATTTTATTTCCATAGCTTCAGACCTAGCATTTAATACTGCCGCTAGTTTTACTAGTAATACTAATTGGCAAGCTTATAGCGGTGAATCAACTATGAGCTATTTAACTCAAATGGCTGGGCTAGCGGTACAAAATTTTGTTTCTACGGCTACAGGTCTTGCAGTTGCAATAGCCTTTATTCGTGGAATTGCTGAGCGAGAAGCAAAAACTATTGGTAATTTTTGGGTAGATTTAACCCGGTCAGTAGTTTACATCCTTTTGCCATTTTCACTAGTTGGAGCATTAATTTTAGTTTCTCAAGGGGTAGTTCAAAATTTTAACCCCTATGTTACAGCTAAAAGAGTTGAAGCGGTGAAAATAGAAAAAACTATTGATGGAACTAAAACCATAGAAACTATTACTGATCAAGTTATTGCTCAAGGCCCGGTTGCTTCACAGGAAATTATTAAACAACTTGGTACAAATGGAGGTGGCTTTTTTAATGCTAACTCTGCTCATCCATATGAAAATCCAACTCCATTAACTAACTTTATTTCAATGTTGGCTATTTTCCTGATTCCATCAGCATTAACTTACACATTAGGCAAGATGACAGGTAATCAAAAACATGGCTGGGCCATTTTTACGGCTATGTCAGTTTTGTTTCTAGTAGGTTTTCTAGTCGTCTACCACTTTGAAGCCAAAGGAAATCCTCAATTTACGCAACACAACATAAGTCAAACAGCCCTTGAAAGCCCAGGACAAGAGCAAGCAGGCGGCAATATGGAAGGCAAAGAAGTCCGTTTTGGAATTGCAAATTCCGCGCTCTTTGCTACTGCAACCACAGATGCTTCTTGTGGGGCTGTTAATTCAATGCATGACTCTTACACTCCGCTTGGTGGAATGATTTTATTGCTCAACATTATGTTAGGCGAAGTAATTTTTGGCGGTGTAGGTGCTGGACTTTATGGAATGTTGGTTATGGTAATACTAACAGTTTTTATTGCTGGCCTTATGGTTGGACGTACACCGGAATATTTAGGAAAGAAAATAGAAGCTAAAGAAATAAAAATGGCTATGCTTTACGCGCTAGTTTTTGCTGTAACTATTTTAATCTTTTCCTCTTGGTCAAGTGTTGCTAGTTATGGAGTTTCTAAAATAAATAACTCTGGGCCACATGGTTTATCAGAAATTGTTTATGCTTTTTCATCAGCTACAGGCAATAATGGATCGGCCTTTGCTGGCATTACAGTCAATACATTTTGGTATAACATCACGTTAGGTTTATCAATGTTAATTGGTAGATTTTTAATGATTATTCCTGTACTAGCAATTGCAGGAAATTTAGCAGCTAAAAAGTCTGCCCCTGTTTCTGCTGGTACATTTCCAGTCCACACACCTTTATTTGTCCTACTACTAATAAGCGTAATTTTAATTGTTGGAGCATTAACATTCTTTCCTATGCTCTCACTAGGCCCTATTGTTGAACATTTCCTAATGAACTCAAACATTAGTTTTTAAGGAAAGAAAGCTGAGATAAACAAAATGCCACAAAATACTAAAGCATTGTTTGAAAGTTCAATTGTAAAAACTGCTATTAAAGACTCTTTGCTAAAACTAGACCCTAGGATAATGGCTAAAAATCCAGTAATGTTTGTTGTAGAGATAGGTAGCTTACTGACTACGCTACTCTTAATACGTGATATTGCTCAAGGACAAACTGCAAACTTACTTTTTACTGTACAAATAACTATTTGGCTTTGGTTTACTGTTCTGTTTGCTAATTTTGCTGAAGCTATGGCTGAGGGACGAGGTAAAGCACAAGCCGACACTCTAAGAAAAGCTAAAAGTGAAACCATTGCTTATCGTGTCTTAAATAACAATGCTGATGCAGCTAACAAGCTTGACATTGACAAAATAGCGACAGAAGAAGTTTCTGCCTTAAAGTTACGCAAAGGTGATGTTGTTTTAGTTAAAGCAGGTCAATTTATTCCTGGGGATGGCGAAGTAATTGCCGGTGTTGCTTCGGTTGACGAGTCGGCAATCACTGGAGAAAGCGCGCCTGTGATTCGTGAGTCTGGCGGGGATCGTTCGGCTGTGACAGGTGGAACTAAAGTTTTATCAGACTGGATAAAGGTTTGTATAACTTCAAATCCTGGCGAGACATTTTTAGATCGAATGATTGCACTTGTTGAAGGTGCAGAGCGTCAAAAGACACCTAATGAAATTGCCTTAAATATTCTACTAGCAGGATTAACAATTATTTTTCTTTTAGCTGTTGCAACACTGCTACCTTATGCAATTTATAGTGTAGAAGCTTCTAACGGCGCAGGAATTTTTAAGTCGTCTCAAGTTCCATCAATTACAGTGCTTATAGCATTACTTGTTTGTTTAATTCCAACTACAATTGGTGGGTTGCTTTCAGCAATTGGGATTGCTGGAATGGATCGACTAATTCAACACAATGTTTTGGCTATGAGTGGTCGAGCAGTTGAGGCAGCAGGCGACGTTAATGTTTTGCTGTTAGATAAAACCGGCACAATTACTTTAGGCAATCGTCAAGCAACAGAATTTATTCCAATGCCAGGAGTTAGCGAAACAGAATTAGCCGACATTGCACAACTAGCAAGTCTTTCTGATGAAACTCCTGAAGGTCGGTCTATTGTTGTGCTAGCTAAAACAAAATATAAACTTCGTGGGCGAGATTTAGCCCAAAAAGATATGCTGTTTGTTCCTTTTACGGCTCAAACTAGAATGTCTGGCGTAGATTTTGCAGGCCGAGTAATTCGTAAAGGTTCTTATGATGCTGTACTAAATTTCGTTAAAGAACAAAATGGAACTATCCCAACAGAGCTAAAAACGGCTGTAGAACGGGTTTCCGGTGTTGGTGGTACTCCATTAGTTGTAGCAGACGGCAACCGTGTTTTAGGAGTTATTTACCTAAAAGATATTGTCAAAGGTGGAATTAGAGAGCGTTTTACACAGTTAAGAAATATGGGAATTAAAACCATTATGATTACTGGTGATAACCCTCTGACGGCAGCGGCAATTGCTCAAGAAGCTGGAGTGGATGATTTTTTAGCAGAAGCTAAACCCAAAGATAAATTAGACTTAATCAAAAAAGAACAAGCCGAAGGTAAACTTGTAGCAATGACCGGAGATGGAACTAATGATGCTCCTGCCCTAGCACAATCTGATGTTGGTGTAGCAATGAATACTGGAACAATGGCAGCTAAAGAAGCTGGAAATATGGTAGATCTTGACTCAAACCCTACTAAATTGATTGAAATTGTTGAAATCGGCAAACAACTTTTAATGACTCGTGGGGCTTTGACTACGTTTTCTATTTCAAATGATGTTGCTAAGTATTTTGCTATTATTCCTGCTATTTTTTCTGGTCTTTATGTTGTGTCAGAAAGTTCTAATAGTCCGCTATCAACATTAAATATTATGGGTCTTTCAAGTCCTGAATCAGCCATATTATCAGCCGTAATCTTTAACGCTTTAATAATTGTTTTTTTAATTCCTTTAGCATTAAGAGGAATTAAATATAAACCAATGAGTGCAGCACAACTTCTTAGGCGTAATTTAGTAATTTATGGTTTAGGTGGTGTGATAATTCCTTTTATTGGAATTAAGTTTATTGATTTGATCATTAGAACTTTAGGTTTAGCCTAAAACTTAGAAATTGAAGGAAAAGAAAATGAATTGGCTAAAACAAATATATACCGCAATGATGGCAATCCTAGTGTTTACAATAATTACAGGGTTTATTTATCCATTAGTTGTTACTTTGCTAGCTCAAGCTTTATTTAATGATCAAGCTAATGGAAGTTTAATTAAAAAAGATGGTCAAATAGTCGGTTCCCGTCTTATTGGTCAATCTTTTAGCAGCAATGAGTATTTTTACTCTCGCCCATCTGCGGCAGGTGTTGGTTATGATGCTACTTCATCAGGTGGCACTAATTGGGGGCCAACAAATCACTTACTTATTGATAGAGTTAAAGTTAATGCTACAGCCTTAAAAAAAGAAAATCCTAATTCTTTGATTCCTGTAGATTTAGTTACTGCTTCGGCTTCAGGTCTTGACCCTGACATTAGCCCAGCCTCGGCACAGTTCCAAATTAGCCGAGTTGCCAAAGCTAGAAATATTTCTGAGCAGCAAATAAAGGATTTAGTTGTAAAACACACTAAAACACGACAATTTAATATACTTGGAGAAAATCGAGTTAATGTATTAGAGTTAAACTTAGACTTAGATGCAACTTATCCAATTAAAAAACAATAGTTTATGAGCGAGTACCAAGATAAAAGACCTGATCCAGACAATTTACTAGCCAAACTAGCAGAGGCAGATCGGCCTAGACTACGTATTTATATTGGTGCTGCGCCCGGCGTAGGTAAAACTTATCAAATGTTAGAAGACGCTCATTCACTTCGTAAACAAGGCAATGATGTAGTAATTGGACTAGTTGAAACTTTTGGGCGGGAAGAAACAGAAAAACAAATTGGTGATTTAGAAGTAATTCCTCGAAAACAAATCTCTTACCGTGAAGTCACACTATCAGAAATGGATATAGACGCAATTTTAGCTCGTAAACCTCAGATTTGCTTGGTTGACGAGCTAGCTCATACTAATGTTCCTGGGTCAAAAAATAAAAAACGCTATGAGGATGTTTTAGATTTACTTGATGCTGGAATTAATATAATGACGGCTGTAAATATCCAACATGTTGAAACGCTTAATGATACAGTGATGAAATCCTCTGGCATTAAGGTACGCGAAACCGTGCCAGATGCTTTTTTTGAACGTGCAGACGAGATTATTAATGTTGATATTAGCGTTGATCAGTTACAAAACCGACTAAGGGAAGGAAAGGTTTATCGTACAGAAAAAGTTGACCAGGCATTAAATAATTTTTTTAAGATAAGCAATCTTTCAACTTTACGTGAGCTAGCACTGCGAACTGTTGCAGAACAAGTTAGCGTCAAAGCGGCTCAATACCGTGAAAGAGAAGGCTTAGAGCCAGCATCAATTCCAGAAACTGTTATGGTTTGTATGTCTTCTAGCACGACCGCGCCAAAAATGATCCGCACTGGAGCTAGAATTGCTGGCCGACTGGCTGCGCGTTGGTATGCTGTTTATATAGAAACACCTAAAGAGGACACAAAGCATATTCGGTCAGAAGATGCCCGCCAACTTTCTAGTAATATTGCTCTAGCTGAAGAATTAGGAGCAACCATTGTCAAATTAAAAGCCGAACGTCCCGCAGATGGCTTAATTAATTTTGCCAAACGTGAAGGAATTACGCATGTAATTTTTGGTCAATCTGCCCGTTCTCGCTGGGAACTGCTCATTAAAGGTTCTGTTATTGACCGTTTTCTTGATGAAGTTAAAGAGGCTGCTGTCCAAGTTATTCCCACCTCCGAACAAAGACCAAATAAGCCTTCGCGTTGGAAATTGCCTACAGATTGGCTAAGTTATCTAGTAGCTATTGTTGGACAAGTGGTTGTAGTTATTATATTTAAGCTATTTACAGTTAATAGCACAACAGTAGCTTTAACTTTACTGCTTATTGTACAAGTTGCGGCCTCATTGCGCGGCTTAGGCCCAAGTTTTGTTGCTGCACTAATTGGAATGCTTTGTTTTAATTACTTTTTTCTTCCACCTGTTAAAACTTTTACCATTCAAGACCCGCAAAACTGGGTCGCGCTAACAGCGTTTACCATAACAGCAATTATTACTAGCCATTTTTCTGCTTCTGCAAAGGCCCGTGCAGAAGACGCGGAAAAGCGGCGTGAAGACGTTTGGCGACTCTATGAACTTGGCCGAACAATTATTGCAACCCCTGATTCAGAAACAGCAACCACTATGATTGCTCGCCAAGTCGTTGATGTCTTTAAGCTAGATTATTGTTGTATTTTTGCCCCTGATAACGAAGGAAAATTAAAAAAATTAACCCTTGCTACTGAGTTAAATAATATTCATTCCCTAGTTAAAGAAGAGCTTGTAAATGAAGTTTTCCAGCTAGGCGAATTAAAAATACTTAATAAATATAGTGAATATTACCCGGCGAATATTCACAATTCTGTTAATCAGCTAGCATATGTTCCCTTAAGAGTTGGTATTAAGTGTATTGGAATAATGATAATAACGGCTGACACTTTAGAGCGTACAACTTTAGAGGCAATTGCTGGACTAGTAGCATTAGCACTGGAAAGAATCCGCTTTTTGCAAGAAGTTAGCCATACAGAAACCTTACGTCAAAGTGATAAATTAAAGTCGGCTTTGCTTGCGTCCGTTTCTCATAACCTGCGTACACCGCTAACAGCAATTCGCACTTGTGTAGACAGTTTGCTACAAAAAAATATTTCTATGGATCAAGAAAAGTCTACAGAATTTCTTTCTATAATTGATGAACAATCTCACCGGCTTAGTCAGGTAGTCAACAACCTTTTAGAAATGGCGCGTATTGAGGCTGGAGAGTTAAAACTTAATAAAACATGGACAGACGTTTCAGAGCTTTTTACTAACTCGTTGCAACGTTGTGCAATTGCCTTACATGAGCATAAAATTGAAGTTAATTTACCTGAAGATATGCCGCTTGTTAAAATAGACTCGGTTTTGCTTGAAGAAGTATTACTTAATCTACTAGAAAATGCTGCTAAATATTCTCCAAAACAAAGTAAAATTACTTTAGCTGGAAAACTTCAAGCAGAAGATCTTGTAATTAGCGTCAAAGATCAAGGCCAAGGAATTGATTTAGTAGAGCAAAAGAAGGTTTTTGATAAGTTTTACCGTACAAATCGAGATGATAAAAATCGTCCTGCGGGCTTAGGCATGGGGCTAGCTATTGCTCGTGGTATTGTAGAACTTCATGACGGTAAAATATGGGTGGAAAGTCAATTAGGCAAAGGATCTTGTTTTTATTTTTCTCTACCTGTGGAATATAAAGATTTATCGTCCTTAATGCCTAGCGAGGAAATCTAGTGAATAAAAGTATTTTGTTAGTAGATGATGAATTAGCAATTTTAAGGGCTATACGTGCTAGCCTTTCAGCTAACGGTTATGAGGTAAGAACAGCTAAAAATGGTGAAGATGCACTAGATGAAATACGTAAAGAGCCACCTGATTTAGTAATTCTGGATTTAGTAATGCCTGATATTACAGGTTTAGAAGTATGTCGCCGAGTTAGAGAATTTTCTAAAGTTCCTATCATCATACTTTCGGCTAAGGGTGAAGACCAAGACAAAGTAATAGCCTTAGATCTTGGTGCAGATGATTATGTCACTAAGCCTTTTAATTTAGATGTTTTACTAGCTCGTATTCGTGCTGTTCTAAGGCGTACTAACACTAGTGAAACTGAAGAAAATATCTTAAAAATTAATGATGTAGTAGTTGACATAGAAAGTCGTCGGGTCACGGTAGCAGGCAAAGAAATCAAGCTTACCCCTAAAGAATTTGAAGTATTGCGCTATTTAATTTTACGTGCTGGAAAAATCGTTACTCATCGAGCATTATTGCAATCAATTTGGGGATGGGAGTTTGTTGATCAAATAGAGTACCTAAGAGTTTTTGTTAATCAACTTAGAAAAAAACTAGAACCAGATCCACATCATCCACGCTATATTTTGACTGAACCTTGGGTTGGCTATCGCTTTGCTTTAGAAAGTAACGACCATAAAGAAGACTTATAAAACATTATCTGTTGATTTTTCATCAGTTACAGGAGCAGGAGGAATTTCTTTTCCTTGGGCTTCAAGTTCTTGAATTAAAACTTCTTGGTACTCTTTGCGCCAATCAACTTCAAATTCTGCCTTTTCCACAATATTTTGTAGTAAGTAGTTTTGATAAATTAAATATAAAAGTACAAATAACACAGGCCAAATAACCAACATTGTTTTAAGCGCGGCTAAAACTTCCTTCCAATTCCAAACCCCTAGCCATTGCAAAACTACAAGTAGCAAAGAAACTATTGTTATTTGTGCAAAGCGTTGACGCAAATTGATATCTGGGGCATAGACTAAAAATCTTTTTAGAAGCCATGCGACCAGGAAAATATCTAACCAACCACGCATTGCCATTATTTCTATTTCACTCACAAAATTTGCTCCTAAAATTTTAGTCAAAGAATTAATTGTTTAAGTCAAAAGGCTTTTCATTGCTTTGTCAAACAAAGTTTAGCTATTTTAGAAAAATTAAACTCTTAATAAATTTTCTTATACTCAAGTATTAATAATTACATTAATATTGCGTAAACAATTAGATTAGTGTATTAATGGTGGCAATAAAGCTTTGTTTCCCCTTGTTGTCTTCACATTTTAACTCTCGCTTCAAAGTGTTTTTCTACAGGAAAAAATAGCCTGGCTGCAATATAAAAAGTACAAATAATCAAAACTTATTTTGTAGTTTGTAAAAGGTGTGTGATGTCGAGGGTTGCTAATTGTTACATATAGTGTAACAATTGGGTATGCTCAAAACTTGGAAACATAAAGGGTTAAAAGACTTCTTTGAAACAGGAAGCACTAAAGGAATTCCCGCTAAACATTCAAAACGTATTCGTAGAATATTGGATGCTATAGATACAGCTTCAGAAATAACAGAATTAGATATCCCAGGATTTGATTTACATGAATTAAAGGGGGATAGGAAAGGAACTTGGGCTATTACTGTTACTGGAAATTGGAGAATAACTTTTAAGTTTAATAATGGAGATGCTTACGATGTCAACTATGAAGACTACCACTGATGTTCTTAATGGTAGAACTCGCCGCCCTACTCATCCAGGCGAGATTTTACGTGAAGATGTTTTACCTGCTTTGGGAATAACTCAGGGTGAGTTTGCTAAAGCTTTAGGTGTTTCTAGGCGTACTGTTAATGAGATCTTAAATGAAAAACGTCCCATTAGTGTTGATGTGGCTTTTAGATTAGGAAAAGTTTTAGGCAATGGACATAATTTTTGGCTTAAAATGCAATTAGCTGTAGATATATGGGATAATCTTCAAAAACACGAAAATGATTACCAACAATTACAAACTTTGCCAAAAACTAATGCTGCTTAATTGCTGGTAGTGCCATAATTAATAGTTTAGTGCATTAAGCCTTTTATAATCAAAAATTTACTGAACTAAGTTATTGGAAATAAAGTTGGAAACAATATTTCTGATGTGCTAGTTGGAAAACGCATTGATACAGCACCTTTAGGAGTGTCTGAAGCTAAAATGCCAGTTTCAACTAATTTAGATAACAAAGCTCTAGCAGTACGCTCTTTAAGACCTGATATTCTGGTTACTTCACCTCTTGCTAGTTCGCCACGCATCAAAACCGCTTCCAGTATATAAAATGCTTCTGTTTTAAGTGAAAGAAAATCAACATAAGTTTTAAGCCTAGTAACAAGTGTATCTAACTCAAAGAGTTTTTCCATAAAGCTTACTTGGTCAAGACAAACTTTTAGAAACCAGCCTGTAAAAACTTTAAGAGCTTTGAGCGATAAATTACCTCTACCATCTAAATCTCCTTGGCGCGGAGTGTCAGCATAATCCATCATTTGTTTATAGTCGCTACGACTTGATAAACCTCGTGATAACCCTCTTGATACCGACCAAAGAGCATGCGCCCCTATTCCGGCTTGAAGTCCCATAGCATGACTCATAAGTCTGCTTACACGTCCATTTCCATCAAGAAATGGGTGGATATAATTAAATCTATGGTGGGCTACTGCCATTGCTATAATTTTGCTACCTTTGCCTAGGTATTCAAATTTATAGCGTTTTTGAAAATACTCCATAAAGTTTTGTACATAAATGCTTGATGGCGGTAAATGTTGGCCTACAGATACTTCATGTTCTGGTTTAGAGCGAAATTGTCCTGGCTTAATCTTAATAATTTGAGTGTTATTTTTTATGTACAACATCCTATCAGAAGCATCTTCATAAAAAGCCTTATGTATCCAGCAAATAAAAGGAATAGAGGCTGGTTCTGGTAAAATACCTTCTGTATGTTGACGGTCTATTTCACGTTGTACGCGGATGTGAGCGCGGGCTTCTAGTTGAAGATCTCGTCGCTCATCGCAACTATCTAACTTATTTGCAAGGGCTTGTTCAATCTCACGAGGTTTGGTATTGTGGCCTTCTATTAAGTTAGAATAATAGCAATTCATTATCCTAACCAAATCAGCTAGACTAGCGGCGGTAGCTGGTTTAAGACGACTGCCTAGCCTTTCCGTTATTGTAGATAAAGATGCTACAAGGTCTATAATTTCTGCACCTGCTTCTTCTAAAAAGCAAGGTTCTATTCTGGAAGGTGTCTCTAGCATTGTCATATTGCCGATCTTTAATAACTGTATTTTATTGATATTATATGTAGATAGATAATAAGACACAAATATATTGCCGATCTTGTTGCCGATCTTAGAAACTGTTTCTTACTAGCTGGAAAATTTTGTAACTTTTTTCTTTCTCATCTGTTTTTTGTATAGATAAAAATTATGGATAAAGAAAAATTTACAATAAATTTTAATGAAAATTACCCTAGGCTATGCCGTGTCCTAAGATATATGTTAGGAGATTTAAGCCTAGCTCAAGATATTGCTCAAGAAACTTTACTCCGTTTTTATCAGCAAAATAACCAAGATTTATCAACAGTGGAAATTCGAGCTTGGTTATTTAGAGTTGCACATAATTTAGCATTAAATGAAATAGCTAAAAGGCAAACTAAAATAAAATTTTTTGATCGTGTTGCAAGCTTTTTTAAGCCTAAGCCGCTAGATCCTCAAAAAAACTTGGAAAATCAAGAGCAAGCTAAAGAGTTAGCAGATTTATTAAAACTTTTGCCAGAGGATCAACGCCTAACCCTTTTGCTACGTGAACAAGAAGAAATGAGCTATCAGGAAATTGCAAAAGTGCTAAACGTTTCAGAGAGTAAAGTTAAAGTAGATATTTTTCGCGCTAGAAATACTTTACGCGCTAAATGGCAAATCTCACAAAAAAGTAAGCAAAAAAGTAAACAGGTAAAATAATTATGCAATGTCAATGGACAATAAAAATATCTCAAATGATAGACGGGGAACTTTCTCAGGAAGAAATAGTTAAAGTTCGCGCTCACTTGGCAAGCTGTATAATTTGCCATAGTGCGCATAAAGATTTCTTTGAGCTAGGAGAAAATCTTAAAACTTACCAACAAGATATTAATCCTGTTTTACAACAACAAGCACTTAATAAAATTTTATGTTCTCCTGCTTATCTATGGCAAAAAAATATATTGCTGCCTGCACCAGCACTAGCAGCTATTTTATGTGTTGTTTTTCTGCTAGGTGTTTTTATTAGTATGCTAAACGGTTCTTTTTTAGATCCTACAAAACAAAGTAATCAGATTTCAAATAACAATAAGCCATTTGTAGACAGAGATTTATCTTTTTATGATCGTGGAGGACGAGCAACTATTTTAGTAGTCAAAAAGTCATCCCTTAAGTCAGGAGAAAAAGCAAAATGAAATTAAATAGCAAATATAAATTATTTTTTTATATTTTTCTTTTTCTCCTAATAAGCAAACATAGTTTTAGCTTTTCACAAAATAATTTGCCAACAATTGTAAAAAGAATCCAATTTAAGGTTGCTACTATAGAAGAAACATCCCTGCAACGACACCTTTTAGCAGAATCTATTATTGAAGGCCCGATGGGAACAGATTTTGAGATTAACTTAAAAGACAAAAAATTTAATATGGATGCTTATTTTCTGACAGATTTACAGGCTAATGAGCAACTGACTATACAAGCAAAACTTAACACTAAGCGTTACTTTGGGCAGTCGGAAAAAAATCTCCCTCTTTATGAAGAAGATGAGCAAAAGCATAACCTAACAGTTAATTTAGATGAAGCTATTTTACTATTGCCATTTGGCAATAATACCAATGATGAAAAACTTAAAATTGAAATTACTCCATCTTTTATAACTAGAAATATTTTAGATGGAAAAGAATTACCCTTAACTATTGATATTGTTAAACCTGACTTAAACGGAAAAATCAATGTCAAAGCTTATAAAATACCTCATAGATTTAACTTAGTAGCTAAATTGCTAGCAGATGGCAAGGAAATAGCTAAAGGTGCGGCAGAATGCTTTTTTAAGCAACCAAAAGAAATACAGTTAGATTTTTATTCTACAGTTAGCCAAGAAACTAGCATTTATCCGCTTGTATTATCTCTAAATGTTAATAAATTTGAGCGTTGTCCTACAAATAGCTTTGAGCTAGGTTTTGACATTTTTCGACTTAATAAAAATCAAAAAGAGTCAATTATTGAAAATGGTGCGGGTGCAGGCAATTTTGGAGAAGATCTTAACTATGATTTAACTAATCTCTATTTACCAACTTCAAACAAAAAATATGAATTGAAAATTTCTCTCACAGTAAGCGAATAACAACTTTAACTAGTTATTAAATTTATTAGTTTTTGCCTAAGTTAAAATAGGCAAGATAAGGAGTTTCTATGCTTAAAAATATTTGTATCTTATTGATATTATTCTTTTTTACTGGTCAATTAGTGCTAGCAGAAAATCTATCTATAGATCTCACAGTAGCTAGTCGTTATTTTCAGGAAACCGAAGAACTTTGTAAAAAAAATAAAACTTTATGGAGCGTGTCACTTTATGGGCCAATATTTTTTGTTGATCCAGAAAGTCGTATGATAGTTGCTAACCAAGCTGATAAAGAAGGCTTACTTAAAGCTAAAGAGGATGTTTTTATTGGAGTTTTACCTAAAGAAGTAACTATTGCCAACACTGCTATTGATTGGGCTGGAAATAAATGGTCAATGGTAAAATGGCCGCTTCCTGAAGAAAGACAGCCTAGAGAGCAGTTAATTACGCATGAACTTTTCCACCGTATTCAACCAGAACTAGGTTTAATCACAAAAGAAGCTCAAAATAAACATTTAGAAAGCAAAATAGGTAGAATCTGGCTGCGTTTAGAATGGCAAGCTTTGGAAAAAGCGTTGCATCAAGAAGGTATAGAGCAACAAAAAGCTATTAAAGATGCAATATATTTTAGAGAATATCGACGAAGTTTATTTAATAATAGCTGGATAGAGGAAAATTATTTAGAAATCAACGAAGGATTAGCCGAGTATACAGGAATTAAATTAAGCTCTAAATCCCCTAGAGAATTTGCTTTTATTACTGGATATAACTTAAAGCAAGCCCATAGAAAAACATCTTATACCCGTTCTTTTGCTTACGCTAGTGGCCCTGCTTACGGTTGTTTACTTGATCAAATTATTCCTAACTGGAAAAAATCTATTAATAAAAATAGCGATTTAGCAAAATTGCTTCAAACAAGCCTTAAGATAAACTTTGCCACCTTTTCAGAAAAAGAGGCTATTTTAAGAGCTACAAATTATGATGGAGAAGAACTTATTGCTTTAGAAACAAAGCGGGATTTGCTTTATCAAGAACGAGTAAAAAAATATTTCTCTCAGCTTGTAGAAAAAGAAGTATTTATAATACCTCTTGGCAATAAAGTCAGTTACTCATTTAATCCCAACAATTTATTGGTACTAGAAAATATTGGAACTGTTTACCCAACTATGGAAGTAGTCGATGAGTGGGGGATTTTAGAAGTTTTTGGAGGTGTTTTGCTTTTTCAAGAAAATGGGAAGTTAACCAAACTTCATATAACAAAACCTGATAATCCTGATAGTAAAACTTTACAAGGAGATGGCTGGAAACTTGAGTTAAAAGCAGGTTGGAAAATAGTTCCGGCTGAACGTAGTGGAGATTTTAAGCTAGAAAAAGAAAAGTCTAAAATCTAAAACCTGCTAATAATTGTTTTCTAAAGCTTGACTTATATTCTAAAAATCCCAAGATTAACTAAAATAAACAAAGAGGAATTATTTTTATGATTAAAACTGTTGGATATGCTGCTCATAATGAGACTAGTAACCTTGTACCTTTTACTTTTGAACGCCGGGATCTTGCTTCACAAGACATACTTATAGAAATTCTTTATTGTGGAATTTGCCACTCGGATATTCATCAAGCGCGTAATGAGTGGAAAAACTCTACTTACCCTATGGTGCCTGGACATGAAATTGTTGGACGAGTAAGTAAAATTGGTAGCGAAGTCACTAAATTTAAGGAAGGCGATATAGCTGGAGTAGGCTGTATGGTAGATTCTTGTCGAAGTTGTGAGAATTGCAAACAAGGCTTTGAACAATTTTGTCAAAAACATGTAGCTTATACTTATAACTCTACGGAAATGGATGAGAAAACTCCTACTTATGGCGGGTATTCATCACACATAGTAGTTGATCAAGCCTTTGCTCTAAAAGTCTCTCCTACTCAACCCCTTACAGGAGTTGCGCCTTTGCTATGTGCAGGAATTACAACTTATTCACCCCTAAAACGCTATGTCAAAGCAGGTGACAAAGTAGGAATTGTTGGCTTAGGCGGCTTAGGACACATGGGCGTTAAACTTGCAGTTGCTATGGGTGCAGATGTAACTGTTTTTAGCACTTCTCTTTCAAAAAAAGACGACGCTCATAAATTAGGCGCACATAATTTTGTTGTTACTAACACGGCTGAAAACCTTGCGCCTTTAGCTAGTAAGTTTGACTTTATACTTGATACAGTTTCAGCCGATCATGATCTTAAAATGTACTTACAATTACTTAAACTAAATGGAACTATGGTTTTAGTAGGCGCACCAGAAGAGCCAGCAAAGGTTGAAGCGTTTGCACTATTAAGAAATAATCGTAGTCTAGCAGGCTCAAGTATTGGTGGAATCCCTGAAACACAGGAAATGTTAGATTTTTGTGCAGAAAAAAATATTCTTTCTGATGTAGAAGTAATATCTGTAAATCAGCTTGAAGAAGCCTACACAAGAACAATTAAAAGCGATGTAAGGTATCGTTTTGTTATAGACTTAAAAACTTTACCTCAAGGTGATTAATTTTAAGCAAAAACATATCAATAAATACTTAGGAAAAATCAAAATGCTTCGTATCTTAATTAGCCTAATAGTAGTAATTTTTATCCTTCAATTAGATAGCCTGTTTGCTCAAACCAAAGAAAATAAAGTGGTTGCGTCTTTTGCTAATGTACAACAAAATGGCTTGCCTGCGGGATGGGATCACAAAGAATTAAAAGGTAAAAATAATTACAGTGTTGTAGAAGATGACAAAGTGAAAGTACTAAAAGCTGATAGCAAATCTGCTGCATCAGGGCTATTTAAGCAGCTAGATATTGACCCTAAGCAATATTCATTAGTTAGTTGGGAATGGAAAATAACAAGCCTTTCTGCTAAAGCAGATGAAAGCAAAAAGGATGGTGACGATTGTGCGGCAAGAACTTTTGTTATTTTCCAAGATCCTTTACCTCGTGCTAGTGCTTACTCAAAGCTTAAGCATAAACTAGCAACAAGTTTTTCTAGTTTTGTTCCAACAGGTGTAGCAATTTGTTATGTTTGGGGTAATAAGCTAGCTAAAAACCAAGATGTTAATAGTCCTTATACTGATTGGGTGCGAGTAGTTGCAGTAGAAAGCGGCAAAGAAAAATTAGGGCAATGGGTAAAAGTTGAAAGAAATGTTTTTGAGGATTTTAAGAGAATTTATGGCGTTGAACCAAAGAAAATTGTTGCTGTTGCTGTAATGACTGATACGGATCAAACCAAAGAACCTGTTATAACTTATTATAAAGACATAGTTTTTAGGTCTGTTCCTTAAAACTAGACAAAGAAAATCTATGAAATATTTATAGTAATTTTCCTAGTTTTTAATCTTCTTTATGTTCTTCACCATCATAATGTAACACTGTGTTTTCATTATCAGTCACAGTTTCTAAATGAACAGTACGTCCCCAAAGTTGTTGAACATATTCTAAAACTTTACGAGCATATTTAAGTTCTAGCTCTATGCCTTCATAACGATGCTTAAGGAAAAGTTCTCGATTTCCATTATAGTCATCATCTGTGACTTCAATATAAGGACAGCCAAAATTAGTCATACTAGCAACTAAATTGTCCCGTACTTTTTCCCATTTTTTTTCTGTAATAGTCCATTCATCATCTTGAAGTTCATAGACAAAAAGGTCTAATTCTTCGCAAAGATCTCTCGTTAAATAATTGCGTAAAAATGAGATATCGTTATCTAGTTCTCTAACTTCAAAAATTTTTGCTCGACCTTCTCCACCTTTACGACCAAATTTTTTTCGCTCTTCTTCAGTTGGATTATCCCAACGTTTTTCAATGTCTTCAAAAATCTTATAGCCTAAATAATAAGGATTTAATTGATTTTTTTGTGGTGAAACTACCGAGGAATGAAGATTAGCAAATTCAATATGTTCATCATCATTTAGGTCTAGTTCTCGCATAATTCGTGCATGCCAAAATGATGCCCAGCCTTCGTTCATTATTTTAGTTTGCATTTGAGGAACAAAATATTCCATTTCCTGGTGAATCATTGCCATAATATCGCGCTGCCAAAGCTCAAGGGTAGGCGAATTTTGCATAATAAAATAGATTAAATCCTTTTCTGGCAATGATGGATTTTTTTCTTTTCGTTTGTCTTTTTTACCTTTATTTTTCTCTTTTTCTTTATTTTTTTCTACTTCTATTTTTTGCTTATTTTCTAAACTAAACATATCATCATAACGACCTACAGGAGCATTGCTTTTATCAGATGCTTGCCCGCTACGATCTTTTTTAATAAAGAAATTTGGGTCAATATGTTCTTCTATGGAAAGCACTGCGTCTAAAAATTGCTCTACGGTTTTACGTCCATATTCAAATTCATAATTAGCAATTCTTTGAGCGTGTGCAGAAACCTCATCAACCATTCTACGATTAGTTTTTGAAAAATAAACATTGTGCTTAAAAAAGTCCACATGTCCTAAAACGTGAGCAATGACTAGTTTATTTTGTAGCAAAGAGTTTGTTTCTAGCAAAAAAGCATAGGAAGGATTTGTATTAATCACAACTTCGTAGATTTTAGAAAGGCCAAAATCATACATTGTTTTCATACGATGATAGGCTTTTCCAAAAGTCCAATGAGAGTAGCGGCCCGGCAGAGCATAAGAACCAACTTCATACATCACTGTAGCAGGAACGATTTCAAAGCGAACAGGAAAAGGATCTAAGCCATTGTGCAAAGCGATATCCCAAATTTGTTTTAGAGCATCATCTAAAGCCTTAACTTCTCTATCCATTGTCTATTGTCCTTCTACCACAAAATTTTGATTTGCTAAATTATAATTAAACTTTTTCGCCACGTTTACCAAAAAATTCTTTTAATGCTGGGTAAACATCTTCTTTATCATCTATGCGAACACCAATAAAGCGATCTTTGTTTTTTAGATGATCTTTATATAAAGAAAGTAATGCCCCGCTAGAACGGCGATAGCTTGACGCGCCTTCTTCGCCTATTTCACCATAACCAAACAAGTTACAAGTTTTAATAAGCTCATCTGCTAATTTGACGGCTTCATCATTGTCTGAATAGTAGTTATCACCATCAGAAAAGTGAAAAGGATAAATATTCCAGTCCTTTGGCGGAAAACGTTCTTTGATAATTGATAAAGCTAGTTTATAAGCAGAGCTTACAACTGTGCCACCAGATTCACCTTGAGTAAAAAATTGTTCTTCTGTAACTTCTTTAGCTTCTGTATGATGGCTAATAAAGACAATTTTTACATTATCATATTTTGTCTTAAGAAATCGTACCATCCAGAAGTAAAAACTACGTGCGATATATTTCTTAAACTCTCCCATACTCCCTGAGACATCCATCATTGATATTACTACAGCATTTGACTCGTAGCGAATATCCTCTTCCCAAGTCTTAAATCTTAGGTCTTCTTTTTTGAAATTACCAATTTTGGCTGCTCCAGCTTCTTTAGCATTTCTACGTATATTTTCTAGTATAGATCTACGCTTATCTAAATTAGACATTACACCTGAACGGCGAATTTCTGTAAATTTAGTAGTTTTTGAGGGCATTTCCTTTTTTGCTTTTTCCTGCATATAAGGAAGTTGTAGATCTTCAAAAATCAAGGCTGCAAGTTCATCAATGTTTATTTCAGCTTCATAGTAATCTTGCCCACCGCCGCTTCCGGCTTGGCCTTTGCCTTGGCCTTGACCTTGTTGATTACTTTCGCGTGCAATAACATCGCCTACTTTGCTATTGCCATCACCTTGACCAACTTGTTTTTTCTTTCTTGGATCAAAGCGAAATTTATATTCATCAAGTGAGCGCATTGGCACTTTAACAGTTTTTTTTCCATCAGAAAGAATAATGGATTCATTAGAAACAATTGAGCCTAAATTTTTCTTGATTGCGTCACGCACACGCTCTTTATGACGTTCTTGGTCAATAATACCTTTTCTTTGTAAACTCCAATCATTGCGCTGTACAGTCATAATTTACCTCTAATCCTTTGTTTTCTTACTTAAGTTTGACGACAAAAATCAAGAATTAATTTAGATGTTTCTATAGGTAATTCTTCTTGTGGCAAGTGTCCGCATTCAGGAATAACTACAAATTGAGAATGTTTTATTGCTAAATGAATTTCTGCACCCCATTCAACCGGAACTGCCCAATCTTGCTCACCCCAAATTAGTAAAGTAGGTGCTTTAATATTGCTCATATCATTTGCAAGCCAGCTTAAATTCCATTGTTTTATTGTAGTAATTGCAGCCATTTGACAATTAGCTGTTCTTAATGGCCGTAAATAAGCATTATAACGCTCTTCTGTTAAAACGGATTTATCATAAAACATTTTATTCATATAGTAACGAAGTACATTTGGAGAGCCTAAAATAAATGGGGCCACAACATCTATACCATTATTATTTACTAACCATTGACCACCCCTAAATAACCTACGTGTAATTACTTCATTATTATGAGCAGCAGCAATTAATATTAATTGTTTAACTTTCTCAGGATGAGCTAAAGCACAAGCCATAGAGATTGCTCCACCATAAGAATTTCCAACTAAAGTAGCCTGTTTAATACCTAAGCTATCCATAAGACGTATAATTATGTTAACTTGATCTTTGATATTATATTTTTTATCTAAAGGCTTTTCGCTAAATCCAAAACCTTTTAGATCTGGTGCAATTACTCTATATCCAGCTTCAGAAAAATAGTTAAAGCAATCTTTCCATGTATAGTTAGAAGAGCAAAAACCATGAAGCATAATTACTACTTCGCTATCACTTTCAGCAGTATGTTCTTGATAATGGATTCTAATGCCATCAATAACACGAAAATTGCTAGTAGTAGGATGGGGTAAGACATGCACATGGTCTAACCAGCGTAAATCTTTAGGACGGCGGACATGCTGAGCCGTAACACTTACAGCAGCCACTCCCAAAGCAGCAGCAGCGACACCTGAATAAACTCGCCAGTCCAGAAGTCTCCAATCTGCTAGACGTTGGGAAAAAATTTTTCTTTTTGCTGTTTCCATAATTTTTTCCTTTTTGTAAAACTTTATTTACAGATCTGCCCTAAGTAAATATTTTAACCAAGCAAAAAGTAAAAAAGTTTTAGACAAAAATTTAGGCCCGCTATTGCTTTAGCAAATACGGACCTAAATTCTTAGTTGCTTAGATCAAACCTATTTAGCGGGATAAAAGAGTACCAACATAATTAAGTAACTCATTAGCACAAAGCGAACAATAACCATGCTCTCTTTCTAATCGCCCTATTACTTCATTAATGCGTCGGAGTTGATCGGCATCTGGTGTTTTAACAGACGTAGTAATCTTTACTACATCTTTTAAGTCCGCGAAAATTTTCTTTTCTATTGCTTCCTTCAATCGCTCGTGGGAATTGTATTCAAATGCTTTTCCTTTACGCGCATAAGAAGAAATACGAATTAAGATTTCTTGTCGGAAAGTGTTCTTTGCATTTTCTGAAATACCAATTTGCTCTTCTATTGAGCGCATTAGCTTTTCATCTGGATCAAGCTCTTCTTCTGTTATTGGATCTTTAATTTTTTCTTTGTTACAGTAAGCTTCTACATTGTCTAAGTAATTGTTACATAATGATTTAGCCATCTCTTCAAAAGAATAAACAAATGCTCTTTGTACTTCAATTTTAGCTAACTCATCATATTCCTTACGTGCAGCAGAAATTAGATTAAGGTATCGTTCTCTTTCTTCAGCATTAATACCTGTATGTTGTTCAAAACCATCTTTAATTGCACGTAGCGCGTCAATAGGGTTAATACAAGTAATTCCATCTCTTACTAGCGCGCCTGATAGACGATTAATGATATAACGTGGACTAATTCCATTCATTCCTTCATGTTGGGCTTCTTCTTTTAATTCCCGGACATCTTTGGTCTTAAAGCCATCTATATCTTCACCATCATAAAGCTTCATTTTCTTAACAATATCTACATTTGCACGCTTAGGAGGTTCTAACCTAGTCATAACAGCAAAGACGGCAGCTATTTTTAATGTATTTGGTGCAATATGTATATTATTTAGTACGCTAGATTGCTCTAGTAATTTTTTGTAAATTCGTTCTTCTTCAGAGATTTTTAGGTTATAAGGCACTTTAATCATAATGATTCGGTCTTGTAGTGCCTCGCTTTTTTTATTACCAACAAAGCTTCTATACTCATTTTCATTTGTATGAGAAACAATTACTTCATCAGCATAAATCATTGCAAAACGTCCGGTTTTAATTGATTGCTCTTGAGATAGAGTTAGCAATGAATAGAGGAATTTTTCATCTACTTTAAGCATTTCGACAAATTCCATCAAACCACGATTAGCAATATTTAATTCCCCATCAAAACGATAAGCTCTTGGGTCAGATTCAACACCTATTTCACCAATAGTAGATAGGTCAATAGAGCCTGTTAGCTCAGTAATATCTTGGGATTTAGGGTCTGATGGTGCAAATGTGCCAATGCCAATACGGTCTTTTTCTGAAAAAAGTATTCTTTTTATTAGAACATCTTCATGACGACCTTGATAAACATGTTCTAAGTTATAGCGACATTGTGGACAAAGATCTCCTTCAATATAAATACCATAGCGTTTTTCTATTTCAGGTCGTAAAATTTCTGGAATCAGATGCAAGGGTTCTTCATGCATTGGACAATCTTTAATAGCATAAACAGCACCTTTGTCTGTTGCTGTCCAGGCTTCTAGTCCACGTTTTAATAATGAAACTACTGTGCTTTTACCACCGCCCACCGGGCCCATTAATAGTAAAATACGTTTTCTTACTTCCAGCCTTTGTGCCGCAGACTTAAAATATTCAACTAGCTTTGCAATTGGTTCTTCAATTCCATATAACTCTTTACTAAAAAAGTTATAACGAACCGTTTCATCCCGCGCGCCTTCATTAAAACGTTCTACGCCGTGACTAAGAACCATTTCACAAACTTTAGCATGTGAAAGTTGAGCTATTGCGGGTTTAGCTGATACTAATTCAAAATAATCTCGAAAAGTGCCTTCCCAATGCAAAAATTCGCGTTCCCGTCGATGTGATTGTAAAAGTTTGGCAATATCGAACTTGTCCTCATCCCTTTGCGTCATACTCACCACCCTATAAAGATTAGTCGTTTAGTCAGTGGGTGACTGACTAGTGACAACGAAAAACGTTAAAAACTCTTGGAAGCTCTATTAAATAAGCCTATAAAACGATTTTATGGACAAATTTAGTATAGCATACACAAAGCACCATTGACAGCAGGGAAATTAAAATTTCCTTAACTTAATAAATAGTGCAAACTCTTTTAGAAACAATAAGTTAGCTAATTAGTCCATAAATAAAATTCTTGGCTGTAACTTCCTTAAACCTTCTTCTTCTATTAGCTGTGCCATTGCTACTAACTCATTTTTACTATTTAACAACCTAAACCAACTATCCAGACTAGGTTCTTTTACTAGCTCAACTGTTTGTGCATGTCCGTTGCGAACCTTTTCAACTTGCTTTTCTACTAAATTAACTGCTGGCAAATGAACCATTAAATCATTAGCTGTAATTACACTAGTCTTATCTTTTTTATATATTTCACTTACTTTTTCTAAAGTAAGTGCATTTAATATATTAAATCTCCCTATAGCCGTTCTACGCAGCCCAACAAGATGCGCACCATAACCTAATTTAATACCTAAGTCATGTGCTAGGGTACGGATATAAGTTCCAGCAGAACACTTAACTTTAATTGCTACATCACAAGTGCCATCAGCGTTAAAACTTAGTTCATTTCCTGTTACTAATTTTTCTAATTGGTAAATAACAATTTTGACTGGTTCTCTAGTAATTTCTTGACCTTGGCGAGCAAGTTTATAAAGGGTTGCACCTGCAATTTTTTTTGCAGAAAACATTGGCGGTATTTGCCATTGCTCCCCAATAAATTCAGCTAGCACGCTTTCCCAATCAACTGATTTCAAACCATATGATGTAATAATAGGGCTATTTGGTTTTCCAGTATAATCTTGAGTATCTGTAGAAAATCCAAATCTTACAACAGCCTCATATTCTTTTACTTCTGTAGCTAGAAATTGTACTAATCTAGTAGCCTTGCCTAAACAAACAATCAAAAGCCCTGTAGCAAACGGGTCTAGCGTTCCTGTGTGACCTATGCGCTTTTGCTTTAGGATTGATCTTAGCTTTGCTACAACATCATGCGAAGTAAACCCTACAGGTTTATCTATTAGTATTGCTCCTGTAAATTCTTTTTCTGTCATAAGGTAATATTCTTAGGTTAATTTTATATGACTCTCTATTTTTAACTCTTGTCGCCAGTTATCTTTGATCTCGATACGATATAGAGGAACTTTTTTATCAATAAAATTTCCTAGAAGGCTTAAATCTGGATGAGAGCGTAACTTAGGCGTTACAAGATAAATTAAAGCTGCTCTATCCTTAAGCTTTATTGTTGGAAAATAGTTACTTAAGTTTTTCCTTAGTCTATACCACTCAACTCTTAACCAATAATCAAGGCATTGAAAAAGAGATTCTTTATCTTCACTAGCTTTTAATTCAATGATAACTAATTGTCCATCTTTAGTAACAGCTAATATATCTATAAATCTGCTACTATCTTTAATTATAGGTACTTGACGATAAAAACAGTTACTATCTAAGTTACTATCTAAATAGTTAAGGTTATGACAAATTATGGATTCTAGCCAAGCTTCTGATCTAGTTTGATAATATTTATGTTGTTTATTTGGGCTAGCTGCCTGACGATAATAAGTAATTTCTCTTACTAGCCTTACCAAGTCTTCTTGATTTTCAGAATTAAGAGTTTTCTTTTCCAATGATAAACCAAATTTTATACTAGTATATTTTCGTAATCTTACATTTGCAAACTCTAACCCATTAATTGAAAAACTTATTTTTGTAGTTTGCAAATTTGGTTTTAGCTCAATTAAGTTTGGAGCTAAGGATTTAATCCACTGTATTTGTTGATTAACAGTTTTATCCTTAATAATTTTACAGTAATTTAACTTCCGTTTATTAGCTAAAAGTCCTAGATCGCCTTGGTCAAAAGCTTGTACAAAACTAATTTTACTAGCAAGTTCGTCTACTTCAAAAATTTCTACTTCTGTTTCTAGTATTTTTATTAAAGTAAGTCGTTCTGCTAGTAATTTTATAGCTTTAGGAGGCGCAAAGAATATTAATTTTTTAATTGGTATAGGCATCAATCTATTTTTTAGAACAGTTAGCCATTTTAAGCCTTGACCAAGTAAACTAGCTAAAAATTGAGGATTTTCACCTTCACTTATACCAACAGCAGCAATTAATGAGTTTTCATACTTAATTAATAGCCTGGCTATAGCTATTTTGTAACCATATTCAATACTTTGGCTAAGACTACTTTTTTCAATTATATAGCTATAAAAATGTTGTTTAATTAATTTCTCTAGTGTTTTTAGATAGTTAGCACGACTAGCTTTTTTATTAAAATCTATAGCTTGATGGATGTTGGTTTTCTTTTGTAGTAAGTAGGTGGTAGTTTTTTTCTGAAAAGGAATTAAGACTTCTACAACTAGTTGATTTTGTTTGATTTGATAGCTTATGACTTTCCAACTTTCTGAAGTTTCTAAAGCCCAATAAGCAAAAATTAGTTTATTAAACTCAACTGTAAAACTTAGATTATTTTTACTTAAGACAAATAAAGATTTTTGTTTTGTGTAGCAATCAAACTCTTCATTTTCCAATAACCATAGCTCAATATTGTATTTTGCACTAGTAATTTTCTCTATAGTAGTTAAAAGTATCTTTTTCATAAAAGTTATAAACTAAAATATTAAATAAAAACTTTAGATCTTTTAACTTTATATAGACGGATTTTTTATTAAAAATAGTCATCTGCCTAGCAATTGCTTTTCCTAAAATAATAAAGGCAGATATTGATATATCTGCCTTACGTGTTATTGCTAAATACATTAATAAGCTAAAATTTAGGTATTTTTAGCTTTTGACCAGGTTTAATTTTATCTGGATCGCTTAAAATATCCCGATTAGCTTGGAAAATTTTTTGATAATTAACTTTGCCGCCTGTTAGATTTTTAGCAATTGCCGAAAGGGTATCGCCTTTTTTTACTTCATAAACTCCATAAATATCATCTTGTTCAAAATCAAAGTTTAACTCTACTTCATCTGTACCATTTGAAGAATCAACTTCTTTAATTTTTTCCCAAATTTGAGCCTCAATATAGCGATCAGGGCAAGTTCCTCTAATTACAAACTTGCCATCAGACTCGCCTCCTTCTAGGTTGCTACATCCTAACATTGCAGAAAAAGCATAAACTGGGCCATATTTACTTGCTAAAGACATGTTTTTCTCCTCACTTAACTAATTTAATTAGAACTATTTAGCAGATAATGTAAAAGGTACTGATGGCGGATTAGCTGCTCGTGAACCTATATAGACTACGTTAGGTCTTACCTTGCCGTCAATATTAAGATTAAATCTTAAATTATTGGCGTTAGTGCGAAAATCAAAACCATCTATTGCCCCATCTGTATTAAGGTTAAATACTACTCGACGAGGATCTTTTAATACTACTGAATCTTTTTTTTCTGTATTAATAGCAAATACTTCAGAAATAAAACCGCTATCAGCTATAATTTCACCACTAAAAGTATGCTTATTTCTTCCAGTAGTGGTTCGCAGGTGCCAACCATTGTTATCACGCCAAATTAAGTAGCGTTGACTTGAACCAGCACCCATTCCAGCAGGCTGACCAAAAGGAATAATTAATTCTGCTACTCCACCGCTACCCGTAGGAGCAGAAGCTTTATTACTCAATTCAAAAGGTACGTTTCGAGGACTTTGTCCATTGCTACCAATATAAATTACATCAGCATTTCGCTTTCCATCCATTCGTAAATCAAAATTTACACTTTGAGCATCGGTTTGAAAATCAAAGCCATCAATTTGAGTATCTGTAGCAAAGTCAAAAGCTAGTTGTGTACGTGTAGAATTAATTTTTAGTGTGTCCTTTTTTTCAAACTGAAAAGTCTTGAAATTACCTACCTTACCTCCAACAACTGTAACAACTCCTGCAAAAAAATGTTTTTCTCTACCTGTAGTAGTACGTAGATGCCAACCACTATCATCTCGCCAAATATAAAAGCGGTGTGATTGACCAGATGTTAAATTTTTAGGTTGTCCCACTGGATCAGGCCCTAGGGCCGTTGGTCGATTTTGGGCTACAACTAAAATAAGGTTTGTTACAAGCAAAATTAAAACTAAAACCCCTAAACGTCGCATAATTTTTCCTCCTTAACTATCATTTACCACTTTAGAATCAATATATTACAAATTTATTTATCTATCCTACTTACTTTATTTGTTTAGTTGTAAAAAGTTATTTTGATGTTGTCAGCTTAGACTAATTAAAATTGACAGTTCAATCAAAGTTGGCTATGCTGTGCTTCTCTTTTTCTGACCCGCTGGACAAGTTATTAGTAGACGCTTAAAATTAACTAGCAATTAAGACTAATAGTTTATTTAGTCTATTGTTTTAACTCTCATCCTTTTCTGCTTGTTCTTTTTATTAAAGCTATGAATCTTAACATACCTGAAGAATATATAGATTTTGGTAACTCTGTTTACAAATTTGCTAAAGAAAAAATGGCACCTCGTGCAGAAGAAAACGATGCTAAATCAGAATTTTCTTGGGATAATTGGCGTGATTTAGCTAGTATGGGACTTCTAGGACTTCCATTTCCAGAACAATACGGCGGTAGTAATGCTTCTCCATTAGCTACTTCAATAGCAATGGAAAAGGTTGCAGAAGCTGGTGTAGATGGTGGGACAACCCTTGGTTGGGGGGCGCATTTGATTTTAGCAGGCGTTCCTATTTGGTTAATTGGTACAGAAACACAAAAAGAAAAATACTTACCTAAACTTGCATCAGGTGAATGGATTGGCGGATTTGGCCTAACAGAACCTGGATCCGGCTCTGATGCTGCATCAATGCGCACAACTGCGGAAAAAAAAGGCGACCGCTATATATTAAATGGCTCAAAAATGTTTATCACCAATGGCCCAATAGGTGATTTATTTGTTGTTTTCGCTGTTACAGACAAAAAGAAAGGCAATCGTGGTATTTCTTTATTTATTGTAGAAAAAAGCTTTCCAGGGTTTTCAGTAGGTAATAACTTAAAAAAAATGGGAAATCGTACTTCTACAACTAGTGAGCTTTATTTTGATAATTGCGAAGTGCCAGCAGAAAACCTACTAGGAGAAGAAAACGCCGGATTTGTCCAAATTGGTAAAGAAACAATGGAGTGGGAACGCTCCTGTATGCTTTCGCCCTTAATTGGGGGGATGCAGTTTGCATTAGATCAATGTATTAAGTACGCAAAAGAACGTAAGCAATTTGGACAGCCTATTGCTAATTTTCAAGCCATTCAACATAAACTTGCAGACATGAAAACTATGGTTGATGCTTCTAGGTTGTTAATCTATCGTGTTGCTTGTATGAAAGAAAAATCTAAAAGAGCAATGCTTGAGGCTTCTGTTAGCAAACTATTTGTTAGTGAATCAGCCGTCAAGGTGGCTTATGAGGCAGTACAAATTTTTGGCGGCTATGGCTATATCCACGAATACCCAGTAGAGAGATTTTATAGAGATGTCAGACTATCAACTATTGGTGCAGGGTCTTCAGAAGTACAAAAAATGATTATTGCATCAGAATTGCTAAAGGGTATGAAGCTTTAATTAATTAAATCATTTAGAGGATTTTATGGGATTTATTAATAGAAATGAAGTTTTTGACCGCGGAGAGTTTACTTTTTTTGTTCCTACCCAAATAAAATATGGGATGGGTAAAGTATCAGCATTAGCTTTAGAAGTACAGGTAGAAGATGATTTATCTAATTGTACTAACGTAATGATTGTCACGGATAAAGGTGTTTTAGGGGCAGGATTAATTGAGAAAGTAAAAAATGGATTAAATGATTCTGCTTATGAAATTAAATCTATTTTTGATGAAGTACCTGCTGACTCTGACTTAAAAGTAGTAGAAAAATGCGCCCAAGAAATTAAAAATTTAGAAATAAATTTAATCATTGCTGTAGGTGGCGGTAGTGTTATGGATACAGCTAAACTTGCTTCTTTGCTAGGAACCTATGGAGGAGAGGTAAGAGATTATGAAGGCGGCTTTATGGTTCCGGGCAAATGTATCCCAATTATTGCTATTCCTACTACAGTTGGAACAGGAAGCGAAGTTTCCGTAGGTGCAGTAGTTAAAGATCATGAGAATAAAACTAAACTAACTATTGCTAGCCCTCATCTTTATCCTCGAATGGCAATGCTTGATCCAGAAATGGTAGCAACTCTACCAGCTAAGCTAGTTGCTTATACAGGAATGGATGCACTAACTCATGCAATAGAAGCATATGTATCAACAGAAAATCAGCCTATTTCTGAAGCATTGGCATTAAGAGCAGCAGAAATGATTTATGATAATTTAGAAACAGCCGTAAAAGACCCTACTAACATTGATGCTCGTGCCAAAATGCAAATTGCAGCTATGATAGCAGGTATGGCTTTTTCTAATGCACCTGTAGGAGCAACACACGCTATTTCCCATACTATTGGCGGGCTTTATGGACTCCATCATGGATTATCTAATGCTATAGCACTTCCATATGTTATGGAATTTAACCTAGAGCATAGTGCTTCACGTTATGCAGCACTAGCACGCGCATTTGATGTTTCTGAGACAGGTTTGTCCGATATAGAGCTAGGCAAACGTGCAATTGAACAAATTCGTAAATTAAAAGCTTCTTTAGATATTCCAGAAAAATATCGAGATTTAGCCGTTCCTTCTGATGAAGAAACTATAAATAAAGTGACAGAAATAGCTCTAATGGATATTTGTATGGCTTTTAATCCTCGTAAAGCCGAATTTGATGAGTTTCAACCACTTATTCAACAAGTAATTTAACTAATTTATAACTGGGGTAATTATTATGATTAAATACTACACAAAAGCTTGGCAAGATGAATGTATTAAGCGAATAAATGAAGACCCTGTTTTTGAGCAGGAAGCAAAAAAATTAAATGGCACTTTTATTTTCCGTGTTTATGATGGGCCAGATGGAAAAGACCGAGTGATGACCTGGACTTTTAAGCAAGGAAAAATTACTGCAAGTGATTACAAATCACAAGCAGCACCTTGGGACGAAATGAGAAACACAGCATTTAACACAACTTGGGCAATGCGAGGGTCTTGTCCTTTTACAATGATGGCAGCATTAAATAAAGGTGAAATGACCCCAATGCGTGCGCTTTCTTCTCCACATTACAAACTAGAAGGCAACAAAATGACGCTTATGCAGCTTATGCGTCCAATGAGTATGTGGAATGACATTTGTGCTAAAGTCGCTGTAACTTATGAATTTACTTCTGAAGATGAAGGCGAAGCTAGCAGTGAAGTTAGTGCAGAAAGCACAGAAACTGTGGCAAATGTTACAGAAACTCCTTCAGAAACTTCTAGTGCAGAAGTAACCGAAGCAACTGAAACAACACAACCAACTGAAGGAACAGAAGTAGCACAAGCATAAATTAATTTTTAATACGATCATTTGTAGTAACTATTCTTAATTAAAGCTGGTTAAAATTATGGATTTTGAATTAACAGATGTTCAGCAGCAATACTTAAAATCTTTGCGAGAACTTTGCCGAGCAGAAATCTTGCCTCATGCCCGTGCTATTGAGACTGATGTAGACATACTAAAAAGAAATCTAATTAAATTAGGTGATTTTGGTTTAACATCGTTAGTCTACCCAGAAGAATACGGTGGCAGTAATGCAGATACTATTACTAACACTTTAGCATGGTTAGAGTTAGCGCAGACCTGTCCATCAACATTTCTTTCTATGGGTGCAAGTACAGGGTTATGTGGCTATACAATCTTTAAGTTAGGAAACCAGGAACAAAAAGAAAAATACTTAAAGCCCGTAGCAAGTGGAAAATGGATTGGTGCTTTGGCATTAACTGAACCTAGTGTTGGCTCAGATCTAGCAGCAGCAAAAACCAAAGCTATAAAAGATGGTGACTACTATATTCTTAATGGCTCAAAGATGTTTATCACTAATGGCCCGGTGGCGGATTGTGTTGTGGTGCTAGCGGTCAATGGTGAAAAAGGCGGCGCACATCGTATGAGCTTATTTATTGTAGATAAAGATTGTCCGGGTTGGAGTTCTGGCCCTCCACTAGAAAAAATGGGGGTTCGTGGTTCTCCAACTAGCGCGCTTTATTTTGATGATTGTCGTGTACCTGCTAAAAACCTGCTAGGCAAAGAAAACGAAGGCTTTTATAAAGTAATGGAATGTTTAACATTCTTTCGTATTGGTATGGCGTGTTTTTGCCTAGGCATTGCTAAAGCTAGCTTAGAAGAAGCAATAAAATACGCTACCCAACGAGAAGCTTTTGGAACTGCTATTTATAACTTTCAAGATGTAAGTTTTCGCATAGCTGAAGTAAAAGCCGAAATTGATGCAGCAGAAATGTTAATTTTACAAGCTGCATGGCAATTTGAAAAAGGTGAAGATGCCACCCAAGCAGCATCAATGGCTAAACTACTTGCTTCAGAAGTAGGAAAACGAGCAGCAGATGTTGCAGTGCAAATTCATGGCGGTTATGGCTATATTGCTGATTATCGTGTAGAACAACTTTATCGAGATGCTAGACTTGGTGAAATAGGAGAAGGTGTTTCTGAAGTCCAACGTATGTTAATTGCCCGTAGTTTATTGATGTAAATAATAGTGGCCTAGTAATGGCTAGGCTACTTTCATCTTGTATTTACCATATGACAACAACTTATAATTTTCCTATTTTAGTCTGGGAAGACTTTGCTGGTAGTTTTACGGCTCGTTTAGTTGAGTATGAACACAATCTACAACTAATCTATGCTGGCAAAGTGATGTTTGATGGCGCAGAAAGCACTCCTACAGCTTTTGGTTTAACAAAAGACGAAGCTATTTATCAATTAAAAGAATATCTTAGCTGGTCATACCAGCAACATCCTTGGCAACCAACCCCAGATTTTTTAGACGCTAAATTAATATATTTTCGTGTGGAAGTTCGTCCTGAATATCGTAGACAAGAAAAAATATTTCCTTGTGAGCCTGTTAATCTAGTATTGCCTTGTGTTTATGGTCGTCAAGAAGAAGGTTTGCTAGTTTGCGCCTTGCCTACTGTAGGTGTACATTTTTACTATTATGAAGAAAAAACCCTAAAAGAATTAGTTAATCATTATGTCCAAGAAAGACTAAAAGGACTAACTCCAAAAGAACTTTCCCGCTACTTACCACCTAAAAACGTTTATTTAGAAGAAATAACTGTTGCTGTTAACTACAAACCTAAAAAAGATAGCTCTAAACCTGAGCTTTTAACTCTTTCTGCTGTAGCAGAACCTATTACAGAAAAAACCTCTCGTCGTCGGTTTAACCGGGCTTGGGAACGTGAAAAAGAGGTAGCAGATTTATCTCAAAAAATTAATCAAGAAAAAGCTAATATAATAATTGTTGGTGAGTCTGGTTCTGGTAAAACTACGGTTTTGTCAGAAGTAGCTAGCCAATTAGAACGAGCTTGGCAAAAAGGCGCAGATAGAGACGATATTTATGAAAGCTATAAACATAAATTTTGGGTTACAAACGGCGCAAGAATCATTGCAGGAATGCGCTATTTAGGACAATGGGAAGAGCGTTGCGAAGCAGTAATAAGCGAGTTATCAAATATTGATGGCATTTTATGTATAGAAAACCTGCTAGATATTATTAACAGCGGAGGAGAAAATCCTGCAAATGGCATTGCAGCATTTTTACTGCCATATATACAAAGAAGTGAGCTTAAAGTTATTGTTGAAGCAACTCCAGCAGAATTAGATGTTTGTCGTCGCTTATTACCTGGATTTGTTGATCTATTTCAAATAATAAACCTACCTCAATTTAATCGGGAAAAAGCTGTTAGTGTTTTAGATAAATTAGCACAAGTATTTAAGCAAAATTTCTCTGTAGAAATAAGTAAAGGTGTAACAGAATTAATTTATCATTTATTTGTTAGGTTTATGCCTTACCAATCTTTTCCAGGTAAAACAGTAGTTTTTCTAAAAGAACTTTTTGAAAAAGCTGTCCAAAACAAACAAAGTTTTATTAGTGCAGAACAAGTAGTTAGTTTATTTGTAGACCAAACCGGACTTCCAGAACTATTTTTACGTAATGAACTTAAATTGACACCTATAGAAGTACTAAGTACATTAACTAAGCAAGTAATAGGTCAGCAGGAAGCCTGTCAGGTTGTAACAAATCTAATTACAACATTTAAGGCTGGATTAAATGATCCTACTCGACCCATTGGAGTGTTGCTTTTTTGTGGGCCAACAGGAGTAGGAAAAACTGAGTTAGCCAAAGCATTAGCTAAATTCTTTTTTGGTGCTGGAGAACAAAAAGAGCGATTGATTAGATTAGATATGAGTGAATATTCTGGCCCAGGCTCAGTAAATAGGCTGCTAGGAGAAAGTTTTAACCAACCTAGCGAGTTAATTAAACGCATAAGACAACAGCCTTTTGTGGTACTCCTGCTTGATGAAATTGAGAAAGCCAGTAAAGAAGTATTTGATCTATTTTTAGGTCTTTTTGATGAAGGTAGATTAACTGATGAATATGGACGTACTACCGTTTTCCGTAGTGCAATTATTATTATGACTTCAAATATTGGAGCAGATAAATTTACAACTCTAGGTTTTAATAAAGAAAATACAAATAGCTACACAAGTGCTGTAATGGATTTTTTCCGTCCAGAATTTTATAACCGAATAGATCTAGTAGTTAATTTTAATTCTTTAAGTCCAAATGTAATTGAAGCTATTACAGAGAAAGAACTTTCCGAACTCTCTGAGCGAGAAGGAATAGCTAAATCTTCTATAAAGTTAACTTGGACAAAAGATGTAGTTAAACTACTTGCCAAACTTGGCTTTGAGCCTCGTTATGGTGCTAGACCACTCCAAAGAGTCATAGAAAAATTAATTGTAGTTCCATTAGCAAGATATCTAGTAGAAAGTCCTAGTGCAAAACAAAAAATTGTTAATATAAAGCTAAATAATGATAAGGTTATAGAATTTCAAGTTGACTAACTAAGTATTTAATGGTAGAAAACTTAGTTTATTATCAACATTTTATCAAAGCATTAATTTTGGTTATTCTTAGTTATCTTAATTAGTTATCTTAAAAATCTTTTATTTAATAAAGTCAAAATTTTATTGACAAATGTGATCTTGCTAATTAATCAAACCTTGGTGTATTCTGGAATTAGAAACATACCTATAATTTAGTGGAGACAAAAAATATGTTTTGTTCAGTATGTGGCTCGCAAAATGCTCCTCAATTACGTTTCTGCCGTGCTTGTGGCAAACCATTATCCTCAGCAGAAACCCTATCTGCTGAAGCAGACGATCCACTAAAAACACGTTTATCAATTCCAGCCGACCAAAGCGCGCTTAAAGCTGCTGCTGCCCAACCACCCCCATCAGGAGGAGCCGATCCAATGGCTACCGTTGTTGGCATGCAAGCTGTTAAACCCTTACCAAATGCTAATGCTTCATCTGCACCTGATCCTTTTGCTACTCAAGTTGGCGGTCAAGGTCTAAATATCAACCAACTAAAAGAAATGGCTGCTAAATCTGCAACCCCTTCATCAGGAGGAGCCGATCCAATGGCTACTGTTGTTGGTATGCAGGCTGTTAAAGTTCCACCTGCTACTAGTGCTGCATCTTCTGCACCTGATCCCTTTGCTACTCAAGTTGGCGGCCAAGGTCTAAATATTGACCAATTAAAAGAATTAGCGGCTAAATCTGCGACTAATAAAAATAGTCCTTCTCCAGCTAGTAATGAGGTAGACAGTTTAGCTACCGTCGTTGGCATGCCTGCTATAAATCTTCCAATTCCACCAAAATCTGCTGCTGCTCCTGCCGCCCCAGCAAAAGCCCCTTCTCCAGCACAACAACCTTTAGCTAAAGCACCTGAAAAGTTGCCAATACCTCCTCCTCAACAAAACCAATCTTCTAATAATATGTTTGAGTCTGAAGCTAAAAGTGGATCTTCTACTATGGTTATAGCAGGTATTGTTATAGCAGTAGTTCTTATTATTATTTCAGTGCTATTATTTCGGAAGTAGTTTTTAGAAGGTAAATTAGGGGAAAAGTTACTTTTCAATTTGACTGCGTACTTTTTCCCACCAAGCCCAATAAACAAATTCTGTTTCTTGCTGCTCTACTGGGTTTAGTTCTGAATGACAAAGTGTTTCTACTAAATAATCTATCTCCGTTATAGCTTCTGAAAGTTCCAAACGTGTTTGGTTGTCTAAAGCAGAAACAACAGGTAAAAAGACAGTATGATAATGATGTAGTACAAGTTCACACATAGATTACTTAAAGAAAACTCTAAATTTTTATGTTTAATCACGCAGAAGAACACTTAAAAATAGTTGATCCAATTATTGCAAAACTTATTAATCGTTATGGTAGTTGTACATTAACATCACATAATAATTATTTTTGGGCTTTATGTGAAGCAATAATATCTCAACAACTCTCAGCAAAAGCTGCTGAGACAATAGCCAAACGCTTTTTAGCCTTATATCCCAAAGAAGAAATAGATTTTAATCCTAGCACTATACTTGCTACTCCTCTAGAAAAAATTACTAGTGTAGGAATATCTCGCTCTAAAGCTAGCTATATCAAAGACCTGGCAGAAAAATTTGATCAAGTTTTTCTGACTCAAGATTTTTCCCCACTTGATGACGAGGAAATTATTTCTAAAATTACAATTATTAAGGGCATTGGCCGTTGGACAGCCGAAATGTTTTTAATTTTTTCTCTTAATCGCCTAGATGTACTACCTACAGGAGATTTAGGTATTAAACGAGCTACTCAGCAACTTTATGGACTAGCGGATTTACCTAATCCTAAACAATTATCAGAAATAGCTAGCTGCTGGAAACCTTACCGTAGTATAGCTAGCTGGTACCTTTGGCGTAGTATTGACAATAAGTAGTTACTCTGGTAGTAATCTAAGTATTTGCTGTAAATAAGCAAGTTTACTTCTTAAGATTGCCAACTCAAAACTTACTTTTTCTTTTTCTGTTTTAGCAGAATTATTATTAATTTGATATTCCAAGACACCAATTTCATAACCTACCCAAGCCTTTAAGCCTGATATAGTTTGTTGTTCTAGAACAGTTTGCCAACTAAAAGCATTTTGTCCTTCGGGCGGTGTTGGGCCTTTGCTAATTTCATTTTCTAGCCTACGTAGTAATCCTTCAGAGGAAATATCCCCAGGATTTTTCATAGACAAGAAATCTGCTCCTGTATTTAAGAGCATAGCCCTAACTTGATTATTAGTATGTGTTGCTAGTTTTAATAAAACTAATTCAATTTTACGTTGTTGTTCATCAATATTTTTTTGTTGGACAACTTGTTGTTGTAAAGTAATAGCATTTTGTATTGCTTCGCCTCCAACATTAGTAAAAAGCATTTCCCAATCACCTGTATAAGCTTTTGATGGAGCAACTAGCGGATCGCCAAAAACATCTTTTAGTAGTTCATACATTAGCTGCCGACCGCGATTAATATGCAATCTTTCTGAACTTGTTGGAGACAATTTTTGATAATCGCGGATTTTTTCTGCTCTTTTAATTATTTCTGCTGAGGTTAAAGCCGGCATAAAGTTTTCCCTTACTTGTCTATTAGAAGGACTGCTTACTATTAAACTGCAAACACTACCTAAAAGCAACTTGTATGAGAATATTAATAGATTTAATAAAAAGGCGGGCCGAAAAAGGCACTCGGCCCCTTAACAATTAGCGGAATTATTTGCAATCAAGGTAACAGATTCCTCTCACCCCTGATTGCAGGGCATATATTACCCAATCCTTTTAGAAGTTACAAGTTATTGATTTCCTAGTCTGTCTTTAACAGCTAATTGCAACTAAATTAAGGCTCTTTTACTCAAAAGATTGTGGGAAGTTGGATAGTTTAAGCAACTTTCTTTTCGCCAAAACAAATTTTTCAGATTATAATTTGTTTTGGCAGGCTCACTTATAAGGAAGTATATTTTTTAGTCAGGAGATCTCCCAGGTGAAACAAAACAAATCCCTTTGGCAACGTGTCAGTGTTTTATTAATAATACCTATTTTTTTTGCTGCTCTAAGTTTAACTCCCACATCAAACTCCGCCAACACTCTTAATATTGATGGTGCTGTTGTAGCTGAAAGTGTAATTGAAGCTTATGCACTAATTGAAAGCAATTATTCTGGAGATATAGACCATGAGAAACTAAATTACACCACAATTAGCGGTATGTTACATGTTCTAGATCCTCACTCAGCCTTTTATACCAAAGAAGATTTTCAAGAACTACGTTCACAACAACAAAGTGAATATTTTGGTATTGGTGCAACTGTTACTCAACGCCAAGGCAAAGTATTTATCTTAGCCCCACATTTTAACACTCCTGCCGCGCGTGCTGGCCTTCACTATGGAGATCATATTGTTGAGGTAAATGGACAATCTACTCAAGGCTGGAATTCAGCTAAAGTTGCCTCAGAACTAAGGGGCCCACGTGGAAGCCAAGTTTTAGTTGGTGTTTCACGCCCTGGAGTAACTGAACCTATAAAAGTAACTATTTCTCGTGATGCTGTAGCACTACCTTCTATTCCAAATATATTTATGCTTAGTTCTAATACTGGCTATATTGGTTTACGTCGTCAATTTGCCCGTACTACAGGCGAAGAATTAGTTGAGGCCGTCAAAGTATTAAAACAACAAGGAATGACAGAATTAATATTAGATCTAAGAGATAATCCTGGCGGTCTAGTACAAGCAGCCTTAGATGTTTGCGATATGTTTTTAAGTCGTGGACAAAAAGTTTTAAGTATTAAAGGTCGTAAAAGCGGTGCTGAACGTAACTTTGATGCTCGTGGTGGAAGTCCTGAAAACCTCCCTATAGTTGTTTTAGTCAATGGCAATAGTGCTAGTGCTTCGGAAATAGTTTCTGGTGCATTGCAAGACCATGACCGGGCGCGTATTGTTGGCGAAGTAACTTTTGGTAAAGGGCTAGTACAAACTATTTTCCCAATTGCTGAAGGTGCTGGATTAACTTTAACTACTGCAAAATATTACACACCTAGCGGAAGACTTATACAACGTGAATATGATGGAATATCCCGCTATAACTACTACTTAAGACGTGATGAAAAACCTAATGGTGAACCAACTACAAAACCTGAGTTTCGTACTGATGGCGGACAAGTAGTTTATGGTGGTGGTGGTATTACACCTGATGTAAGCGTAAAACAACAGCGTTTTACCCAAGTTCAAGCTCGTTTACAGGAACCTATATTTTTCTTTGTCCGAGAGTTAATCAATGGTCAAATAGCTGGTATAACTGACCATCAAATAAAGGAAATGAAGTTTAATTATCAATTAAAACAAAATGATTTTCCCATTTCTGATGTTGTTATAGAAGCACTAAAGAAATTTATTGATGAAAAACAAAAAACTTTTGAGTTATCTTCAAGTAATGTCACAGAAAATTTAGACATTGTTAAACTAACTTTACGTCGTGAGTTAGCAACGGCTTCTCATGGCTTAGATGTTGGTCAAGAAGTGTTACTTTATCAAGACCCACAAGTTCTAAAAGGGCTAGAAGAAATGACAAATGCTAAAAAATTAACGCCTAAATCTGCTGATAGCTCTGTTGCAACCAACTAAACTTTAACCAAAATAACCCCAGCATTTGCTGGGGTTATTAGACTTAAAAAATTTTCACCTCACTAACTTCATATGTCCGAACAGCTTAACATTGTACTAGTCGAACCAGAAATTCATCCTAACACTGGCAATATTTCCCGCCTCTGTGCTGCTACCAATACACGTTTACATTTAGTCGAGCCTCTAGGTTTTCGTATTGATGAAAAATCCGTTAAACGGGCTGGATTAGATTATTGGCCTTATGTTGATCTACATAGACATATTAATTATGCTAGTTTTGTGCAAAGCACAGAAGGAAAGAATTGTTGGTATTTTACAACAAAAGCTAAAAAGTCTTATACATCAGTAAATTATAAATGGGGAGATTATTTGATTTTTGGCTCAGAAACATCTGGACTTCCAAAAGAACTTCTAGAAGCTAACTGGTCAAACTGTGTCACAATTCCAATGTTAACAGGCCATGTAAGAAGCTTAAATCTAGCCTCTTCAGCCGCAATTGCACTTTATGAAGCATTAAGACAACTAGGAAAACTAGAGCTATAAAATATCTTTATCCAAAATACCAAAGATTTTTACTTTCTCTCTTTTTCCTTTAACATTTTCAATACCTAATTCAACACAAGTAAAACTTTCTTTTACCACTTCATAAACAGCTTCATTAAATAAAATTTTTGCTTCAAAATTTTTAGATAATCCTTCTAAACGAGAAGCCAAATTAACAGCATCTCCTATTACTGTATAATCCATTCGTTGTTCTGACCCAATGTTGCCAGAAACCACTTCACCATCACATAAACCAATCCCAGTTTCAATTGCTGGTTTGCCTTGGCTAACACGTCGCTCATTAAAAAGTTTAAGCTCTCGACGCATTTCTACAGCAGTTTGTATTGCCCTTAAAGGGTCATCATTACGCGCAATAGGTGTTCCAAATACTGCCATAATTGCATCCCCTATAAATTTATCTAATGTGCCTTGATACTTAAAGATTGCATTAATCATGCTAGAAAAATAATCATTAAGTAAATTGACTATTTCTTCCGCCGGATATTTTTCTGATAAAGTAGTAAAGTCTCGAATATCTGAAAATAAAATGGTCACTTTTTTACGTATTCCGCCTAGCCCTAAATTACCTTGATCTTGTAAAACTTGTTCTGCAACTTCACGAGTAACATAACGACAAAGTGTACTCATAAGACGTTGTTGTTGAGTAATATCTTGTACAACAATAACATAGCCTAAAGATAGGTTTTGGCGGTTTTTTAGCGGTAAGGTATTAACATTTATATTTATTGTATCTACTTTGCTAAGTTGATACTTATAATCGTAACTAGACTGCGCTTCGCCGGTTTTAACTGCTGAATCTATTAATTGGAGTATATGCTCATTGCCTTCGCCACCAAAAATTTCATCTGTTATTTGTCCAATTACATTTTCTGCACTGATACGGAAAATTCTTTGGGCAGCAGGATTAACAGTAGTAATTCTTCTTTGGGCATCTGCTGTAATAACACCTGTTGCAATACTACTTAAAATACTTTCGTTATAATTCTTAATATTTACAACTTGTTCAAATAAATTAGCATTTTTTATTGCAATAGAAGCTTGTACAGCAAAAGAGCTTAATAGCTCTTCGTCTTCAGATGTAAAAATTCCATCTTTCTTATTTAAGACTTGGATAACACCTAAAATTTTCCCGTCCGTATCTTTAACAGGCATACAAAGAATAGTTTTAGTTCGATAGCCGGTTTTTTTATCAATTTCCTTGTTAAATCTAGCATCTTCATAAGCTTCTGGAATATTTACTGTTTGTCCTGTAGTAGCAACGTGTCCAGCAATACCAAGATGTTTAGGAAAGCGGATTTCAGCAATACCAGCACCTTGAGCAACTTTTGACCAAAGTTCATTAGTTTTTTCATCAATTAAAAAAAGGGTGCTACGGTCTGCGTCCATTACTTCGGTAGTTTTCTTCATAATTAATGGTAAAAGCGTATTTATATCTAACTCTGATGCTAAGGATTTCATTACATCCAAGAGCAAAGTTAACTTTTGTAGATTTTGGATTTTGCTAACACTAGACATAAATGCCCCTTTATTTTTTAATTATAAAAAGAAACTGTCATTTTATGCTAAGAGTGTAGATAAATACAATTTTGGCTAGCTATTTTGATAAAACTATTTTGATAAAGCACAAAGCCTAACAAATTAATAATTTGCCAGGCTTTGTAATTGCTTGTTAACTTGCTTATTTTGCAGCACGTTAGTTATTATTTTTTTCTATATTAGCAGGAGGCGTTTTTTCTAGCTCTTGCTTATCATCATCTAAAAATCCTCGTCCAGTACCAAAACGAAGCTCATTATAAAGTTTAAGTTGTTCTGAAGTTAAAACATTACGGATTTGCACTTGAACTCTAGTTCTTATAGCTAAGGACTGACCTTCTAGTCTAGCAAGTTCTCCTACCATTTGTTTTAAGGCTTCTTCGTTAAGGTTTTCGCTAAAAATAGCTCGGTCTAGCTCTGCGCGTTTCTCCCTCAGTTGTACTTCTAAATTAATATAATTTTCTCCTGATGCTCTCATTATCTGACGCATACGAAAGATTTGCTCTTCATTTAGCTTTAAGGCTCGCGCCCAAACCCGCATCATCGCCCCACCACCAAACGCATTTTCTATACCTGAACGCTTGCCCAATTTTTGATTAAAGCGTTCTTGTTTAGCGGCAAAACGCTCTTGGCGTTGTTGTAAACGTCGTCCTTGTGCTTGAACAAAGCTGACATTACAAGTCAAAAAGCTTACTAATAATATTAAGCTAATAATTATTGGTGTTTTCTTGCGCATCTTTTTATCCCACTATCAAGAGAATTATTACATAAGTTTTGAGGATTGTTGCTTTTAAGACCACCATTATTTATTAAAAGTTTGGAAAATGTTGGAAAATATTTTTGCCTAATTACAACTAGCTAACAAAAAGTTTTACTTAATCTTTTATTGGTACAAAAAACATTACAAACATAGCTGGAATAGTAGCAAGAAAAGCAAAAATAAAGAAATTTACATAGCCTAAATACTCAACTAGTTGGCCTCCAAAACCACCAATTAAAGCAGCAGGAATAAGCATTATTGCTGTACCAAAAGCATAATGAGCAGCCTTAAAATCAGGGTTACAAGTCCTCATAATATATATAGTTAAGACTGCTGACCCTACACCAGAAGCAGCTTGCTCATAAAAATAAATAAATGCTATTAAACTAACACCTTTAATTGTTGTAGGATCTGGTTTTACATAAGCAAGCCAGGTATAAGCCCAAATATTAACATTCATTAGAAGTGTTAAAGGCCAAATAGCTTTACGTAGTCCTTGTTTTTTAATCCATTTAGCCCCAACAACTGCACCGAAAATTGCACCTGCTGCCCCAAGAATTCCAGCAATCCAAGCCATTTGTGCATTAGAAACCTTTAATTCCCGTTTAAGAAAAGGCGTGTTCATAGAAAAAAGTATCTCATCGCCTATTTTATAAAGAATAATAAAAATTAATATTAACAATACTTTGTCTTGTTTTAAGTAAGTTGTAAAAGCTTCAACAAATGACTTCATTATTTCTGCTGCTTTTAAGCTTTTTTCACGCTTATTTTCAACTTGAGGAAGCTTAAAAAAATGAAAACAAGCTAGTAAAAACAAAGTTAAGCCACATGCCCCAAACCCATAACCCCAAGCTTGAGAAAGATTTACATTGCCTTTTTGTTGCAGTAAATAAAACATATAGGCAACAAAAGCAACTATTCCGCTACGACTAAAAATCATTGCTAATCTATAAGCAGCTACCCGATCCCCAGAATAAGATGCTTGATCACTGGGGTCTTTTAAGGCAGCTAAATAATAGGCATCAATAGAGATATCATTAGTTGCAGCTAAAAAAGCCATTACAACAAAGGCCAATGAAATAAAGATTAAAAATGTTGTTAGGTGTTGAAATGCTGGTGGTAGGTTATAACCAAAAGAAATATATTCTTCAAATGTTGGCGGCAAGGTAGGAACATAAGCAAAATAACAAGCTGTAGCAACTGTCATCATCACTAGCGATAGCAAAAGCTGAATTATTATCATCCAGGTTCGCTTAGTGCTAAATAAATCAAGAAACGGGGCCCAAATAAATTTTAATGTCCAAGGAATACTTAAGAAATTTAAGTAGCCTAAGTAACGTTCCTTAACCCCTATGTCTGTAAAATAAAAAGTAGAGAGTATTCGGATAATTGCGTAAGGCATGCCCTCGGCAAAATAAGTGGTATAAACCCATAAGAGAGGTTTTGCTGCTGGCTTTTCTACGCTAGATTCTGAAGCGGAAGGAACTTTTGCTGTTGCTTGATTTGTCGCCATTATTTTTTCCTATTAAAGCTATCTTTAAATTGATTGGCGATTAGATGCTACTTTATTAGCTCTTGTTGGCAAAGCTACTTAACCGGCTTTAAATTTTTTTACTCCTGCTAAATACGTTTTAGTTCAGAGTCTATTCTTTCGCTTAGTTCAGAAATTTTGTCACAAATTGCTCGAAAATGATTTGCCTCAAATGTTAGCGGGGATGAAGCTATAGATTTTATTCTAGCAATTCGATTAAGCGAAGTTTCAATTCGTCGGTTAGTGATTTTACCTTCTCGCGCAGCACGTGTTAAAGCTTCTGATGCTTCCATTATTCGCTCAGGACTTTGACAAATTAACATCATATCCTCACCAGCTTTAACTGCCGACAAAACAGCTTCAGAAAATCCCATTGCTTCAGAAATTGCGCCCATTTCCATATCATCAGAAATCGCTAGACCTTGAAACTCCATTTTGCTACGTAGCAAATCCGTAACAATCTTTGCTGAGAGCGAAGCTGGAACAGGAGGGTTGCTATTGTCTAAAGCTGGATAAACAGCATGAGCTATCATAATTACTTGCAGTTGAGAGTTAAGTTTTACCATTAGGTCTTGATAAATTTGCAAGTCTTGAGCTTTTAGTCTTTCTTCACTACGGTCAACTAAAGGTAACTTTTTATGTGAATCAACAACAGAATCACCTAGTCCAGGAAAATGTTTACCACAACCAATGATGCTTCCATTTTGTAAACCTTCTAAATAAGCACTTGAGAGACGAATAATTTTTTGTGTTTTTGTTCCAAAACATCTTTCCTGCAAGGCATTGTCAGCGTCTTCATGTACTGCAATATCCACAACTGGAGCAAAATTCATATTAAAACCCAATAGTCTTAATAATTCTGCTGTGATTGACCCATGTTCATGCGCACATCGAGCATCATCTAAAGCCCTAAGTTTTTGTACTGAAGGCATAGGAGGACAGATTTTCTTTAAACGATCAACTCGTCCGCCTTCTTGATCGATACTAATTAATGGGGCAACCTTAAGCATCCGCCGGAGTTCCATATTTAAATCCGACACTTGTTCGGCTGATTCAATGTTTCGAGCAAAAAGGATTATTCCTCCAGGCTGTACTGTTTGCAACAATTTACGTGTATCATCATCTATTGTAGTGCCTGTAATACCAACAAAAAGCAGTTGTCCCAATCGATGCTCTAAAGATAAAGAAACCATGCTTTGCCCTCTCTCAAATACTGAACCGTTTATATTTTTTACTCTAAACAAAAAACCTTACAGAGATTAAAAAAACTACTACATTAAGACAAGTTTAACCAGCAGAAAAAGCTATTCAAAAAGTTTTTCTAAGGATTCATTGTAAGGAGGATAAGCAACTCCTTTTTCTGTAATTATTGCAGCTACATATTGATTAGGTGTAACGTCAAACGCTGGATTTGCTACTGCTACATCATCTGGAGCAATTTGATGATCTTTTACATGTGTAACTTCTCGGCTAGTTCGATCTTCAATAGGAATTTGCTCACCTGTTTTAATTTTTAGATCCAGCGTTGATAAAGGAGCAGCAACATAAAATGGAATTTTATTTTCTTTAGCTAGAACCGCTACCATATAAGTACCAATCTTATTAGCAACATCGCCATTAGCAGCAATTCTATCTGCACCAACAATTACAGCTTTTATATGTCCTAACTTCATAAAATGCCCAGCCATATTATCAGTAATTAAAGTAACAGGAATATTGTCTTTTTGAAGTTCCCAACAAGTTAGTCTTGCACCTTGTAAAAATGGGCGTGTTTCATCTGAATAAACAGAAACATTTTTCCCTATTTCACGAGCAGCACGAATTACCCCAAGTGCCGTCCCATAACCAGCCGTTGCCAGCGCACCAGCATTACAATGTGTTAAAACTACACCTTCATCAGGCATTAAGCTTGCACCATTACGACCCATTTGCTTATTAGCTTCAATATCTGCTTCATAAATAGCAATTGCTCGTTTTATTAATTCTTGTTTGGTTTCTGCTAAAGAAAGCTTATTTGCCTTACAAGCAGACAAAGTAAGCTTCATTTGCTCAATACCCCAAAATAAATTTACTGCTGTTGGACGAGTAGCAGCAAATTCTTGACAAATTTGCTCAAATTGACTGGTAAATTCTGTCCATTCTTCAGGCAGACTTTTTGCTCCAAGTGCAATACCCATTGCAGCAGCAACACCAATTGCTGGCGCACCACGTACCACCATATCTTTAATTGCTTTTGCTACTTCTGAATAAGTAGTATAACAAGGGTAAACTTCCTGTGTTGGCAACAAGCGTTGGTCAATCATTACCACGCCTTCATCCGTCCATTCTACGGTTTTAATCATAACTAAATTAATCTTTCTAAAATTTAATTTTTAGCTTGGCATGTAAGTGCCAAAATCTTTTGGTGATATTCCTGTAAGCACCCAATTGTTAATTTTTCTTTCTGTAAAGCTTCTATAGCATTTACCACAGCTTGCGCCCCTGTAATTGTTGTAATACAAGGAATTGAATATTGAGTTGCAGCATTGCGAATTGCTCTTTCGTCATAAAAAGATAATTTTCCAAGTGGTGTATTAATTACTAAAGCAATTTTCTTACTTTTAATTTGGTCAACAATATTAGGTCGGCCTTCTTCTACCTTAAAAACAAATTCTGTTGCAATACCAGCTTTTACTAAAAAATCTCTAGTGCCACGAGTAGCAACTAAATTAAATCCAAGTTCTGCTAGCTTTCGTGCTACTGGAATGGCTGCTTCTTTGTCAGGATCATTAACACTAATAAAAACCGTCCCGCTAGCAGGTAATTTGATGTTAGCTCCTTGTTGAGCTTTTAAGTAAGCACTTCCAAAAGCGTCGGCTATTCCCATAACTTCACCTGTAGAGCGCATTTCCGGCCCCAAAACAGGATCTACACCAGGAAATTTTGCAAATGGGAAAACTGGCGTTTTTACTTGATAGCGACTAATTGGAAGTTCTAAAGGTAAATTAAAATCTTTTAATTTCTGTCCAACCATCAATAAAGCTGCTATTTTAGCTATTGGCACGCCTGTAGCTTTGCTAACAAAAGGAACTGTTCGAGAAGCACGAGGATTAACTTCTAAAACATAAATTTTCCCTGCTTTGATGGCAAATTGAATATTTACTAACCCTATGACATTTAAGGCTTTAGCAAGCTTTCTAGTGTACTTGCGTAGTTTTTCTAGCTGCGGCTCAGTAATCATCAAAGTAGGCATAACACAAGAACTATCACCAGAATGGATTCCTGCTTCTTCAATATGTTCTTGAATCCCAGCAATTACAGTAGTTTCACCATCCGACAAAGCATCAATATCAACTTCTATAGCATTTTCTAAAAAGCTATCAATTAAAATTGGTCGATCTGGTGAAGCAACAACCGCTTGACTCATATAATGAGTTAAAGCCGCCTGGTCATAAACAATTACCATAGCACGTCCCCCTAGTACATAACTTGGACGTACTAGCACTGGATAACCTATTGTCTCAGCAACTTGTAAAGCTTCAATAACTGATGTAGCTGTCCCATTAGCAGGTTGGTCAATTTCAAGCTGTTTTAATAACTCTCCAAAGCGTTTTCTATCTTCAGCTAAATCAATAGATTCTGGCGATGTGCCAATAATTGGAACACCTGCTTTTAGTAAATCTAAAGCTAAATTTAATGGTGTTTGACCACCTAATTGAACAATTACCCCTGTAGGCTTTTCTATGTCAACAATACTCATCACATCTTCAAAAGTTACAGGCTCAAAATATAAACGGTCTGAAGTGTCATAATCCGTAGAAACTGTTTCAGGGTTGCAATTAACCATAATTGTTTCATATCCAGCTTGTTTTAGAGCAAAGCTAGCATGACAACAGCAATAGTCAAATTCTATTCCTTGACCAATGCGATTTGGGCCGCTACCTAAAATAATAATTTTCTTTTTATCTGTTGGCTCGGCTTCGCATTCCGTCTCATAAGTTGAATAAAGATAAGGTGTAAAAGATTCAAACTCTGCTGCACAAGTATCAACTCGCTTATAAACCGGCTTGATATTTAACTCTAATCGATAGTCTCGAAATTCTGCTTCCTCACAACCTAACAATTTAGCCATACGACGATCAGAAAGACCCATCCGTTTAGCTTCTAGAATAGTCTCATGTGGAATTGTTTTTATTGTTTCCAATTTTATCAGACGTTGCATTTGAGCAATTTCATCTAATTGTGCTAAAAACCAAGGGTCAATTGCGGTTAATTCTTGTAAGGTTGCGGTTGACCAACCACGATCTAAAGCTTCTCTTAAGTAAGCTAGCCTATTTGCATTTGGGTTAGCAATATTTCTCCTTAACTCATCTTCGCTAGTGTTTGGGTCAATATCCCAAGATTTTCCTAGTTCTAGCGAACGAACCCCTTTTAACAAAGCTTCTTTGAAAGTGCGACCAATAGCCATCACTTCGCCTACTGACTTCATTTGAGTGCCTAAAGTTGGTTTAGCAGCAGGGAATTTTTCAAATGCCCACTTAGGAATTTTTACTACAACATAATCAATGCTTGGCTCAAAACAAGCAGGTGTTTTTTTAGTAATATCATTAGGGATTTCATCTAACGTATAGCCTAGAGCTAATTTTGCAGCGATTTTTGCAATGGGAAAGCCTGTAGCCTTTGAAGCGAGCGCAGAAGAGCGAGAAACCCTTGGATTCATTTCAATAATTCTTAGCTGTCCATCTTTAGGATTTACAGCAAATTGAATATTTGACCCACCCGTCTCAACTCCGACTTTACGAATAATTTTAATTGCTGCATCACGCATATTTTGGTATTCACGGTCGGTTAAAGTTTGAACTGGTGCAACTGTAATAGAATCTCCAGTATGAATACCTAGGGGATCAAAATTCTCTATTGAACAGATAATTACAACATTATCCGCTAGATCGCGCATGACTTCTAGTTCATACTCTTTCCAGCCAATAATTGATTGTTCAACTAAAATTTCATGAATTGGGCTTAGGTTTAAGCCTGCTGCGGCAATTTGTACAAATTCTTCTGTGTTGTAGGCCGTCCCACCACCTGAACCACCTAGGGTAAATGATGGGCGTATAATTGCCGGATATCCAACTTCTTCAACTGCTGCAAGAGCTTGATCAAGAGTTTTAACAAAAGCTGCTTTTGGCATCGTCAAGCCTATTTCATCCATTGCCTGCTTAAATAGCTTACGATCTTCTGCTACCTTAATAGCTTCTATTTTAGCTCCTATTAACTCAACACCAAATTTATCTAAAACCCCTTGTTCAGCCAATGCAACAGCTAAATTTAGGGCTGTTTGTCCACCAACTGTAGGAAGTAAAGCTTGAGGTCTTTCACGTTCAATTACTTTAGTTAGTGTTTCTACTGTTAGAGGTTCAATATAAGTTCGATCGGCTAGCTCAGGGTCGGTCATAATTGTTGCAGGGTTTGAATTTACCAACACAACTTCAAAGCCTTCTTCTTTTAGAGCTTTGCAAGCTTGTGTTCCAGAGTAATCAAATTCGCAGGCTTGACCGATGATAATTGGGCCTGAGCCAATTATAAGTATTTTCTTTATATCCGTGCGTTTAGGCATTTACGTCTTACTATAGATTGAAATATTGCAACAAAAGTAAACAGCTAATGTAGCATTAGCAGCAATTACTGGTCAACGTGAGTGCATCTTTTCTATAGAGTATAAATAAAAATAGCCTAGCTACTTTTCGCTAGGCTATTTTCAGTGATTTGTTGTAAATACAAAGTTTAGGTAGTTTCTTAATTTTAGAAAAACTCTAATTACCCTAAAAGGATTTCACGGTTTAGTTTTAGAGCAAGCTTAAAGAACCAAACAACCGTGTTAGCATACCAAACAGGTTCATCCAGCCAATAAACTATATTACCTTCTCTATCTGTTCTTTCTACTAATATATAAGGATTTTTTTCTTGAACATACTTAACTTTATCTAGATAAACTTTGCTATATTTATCTGCAATTGGTGATAATGCTTCTCGAAATCCTTCCATCAACTCTAACATTCTCTTAATTTGTGGAATACTGATTAGATAACCACATTCACCTTCTTCATCAAATAACTTGTTAGTTTCAGCTTTTATTTCTTCTCTGAACATTTTATTAATTTTCTCTGCTCGTTTTTGATCAACTAAATTCCACAAATCAATTACTTTATAAATTCCTCTCGCCTCTTTACTATAATGAACATAATCTTCATTATCTCCGTCTTTTATAGAACCGATATCTATTAAATATTTTAAGTATTCTTTTATATATTCTTCATCTTCTTTAGGTATTGTTCCATTTATAAATAAACTCATAAGTTTTTCTCCTATGAGTTTTAATCCGTAGTAATTTCACAGTTCAGTTTTAGAGCAAGTTTAAAGAACCAAACAACCGTGTCAGCATACCAAATAGGTTCATCCAGCCAATAAACTATATTACCTTCTCCATCTGTTCTTTCTACTAATATATAAGGATCTTTTTCCTGTACATACTTAACTTTATCTGGATAAACTTTTCCATATTTATCTGCAATCGGTGCTAATGCTTCTTGAAATCCTTCCATTAACTCTAGCATTCTTTTGATTTGTGGAATTCTTATTACATAACCACATTCGCCTTCTTCATCAAATAACTTGTTGGTCTCAGATTTTATTTCTTCTCTGAGCATTTTGTTAATTTTATCTGATCGTTCTTGATCAACTAAATTCCACAAATCAATTGCTTTATAAATTCCTCTCGCTCCTCTACTATAATGAACATAATCTTCATCACTACCATTTTTTATAGACCCAAAACAAATCAAATATCCAAGATATTGTTTTATATATTCTTCATCTTCTTTAGACAATATTGCATTTATAAATAAACTCATAAATTATTCTCCTATGGATTTCTTTCTTTTATAATTTTCTCACTTAATTGATTCATTTCTTTTGTACTTAAGCCAACACCTTTATCAAAAATACTATCTTTCCTTTCCGGCCCACGAATTATTTTGGTTGCTTTATCTATATTGCTAAAATCATATTCTTTGGTGGTATCATCATAAGTAGTTCGTTTTTCATTAATTAAAAGTGTTGGATCTCCTGAATCAATCCGTTTTAGAACATCTATTGTTTTATCCATTTGCATTTTAGCATCTGCATATTTATCTTTGTCTCCAGATTTAATTTGTTCTAAATGAACAACCTCAGACAACCCTGTTTTAGGATTTGGTTTGACAACTACTAAATCAACATCTGTTGTAGGTTGATATATTTTATTATCCTTTTCAAAAATATAATTAGATGGTTTACCTGGATTAGCTAATTCCCATTCTTTTCTTGTACTAAATCCTGGAATTTCTTCTAAAACCTTAACTTCAGATAATACTTTATAACCTTTTACAGCAAGATATGTTGCTTCAAGTTCTTGTCGTGTTAGCTCAACAGCTATTTCTGCTCTTAAATCATTTGGTTCGCGTTTAGCAATGGCATCCTTAACCTGCTGTTTATTCAAAAAAGTAGGGTTGTCTAATTGTAATTTTGCTTGGTTGATACGTGCCTCAGAAGCTAACCTTGCTTGGTTTTGAGCCTCAACACCTTCTGGAGAAACCTTTTTAGCTCGTGCTTCATACATTTTTGTAGGATCTCCAGTTTTGCTTATTCTCAACAGAAATTCTTGATTAGTCGCTACTGTCTTATACTCATCATCAAAAAGCTGTTTTGCTTCAGGTGACAAGGATTCCCTTAATTCTCTAACTTGTCTAGCTTGTCCTTCAGGTGTTGGATCAATAATAAGGTGATTTTTTGCTTCTAATGGGTCAGGTCGTCCTAAAGGCCCTCCAAAGCTGTTGCTAGATTGATTTTCCCTTACTCCTGTAATTGCAAGTCCTGGTGTAAAAACACTTGGACGGGAAATGTTGCCACCTATGCCAGGAATGCTAGGTTTTAACGTTGGCTCTAAAGGCATTCTCCAATTAAAAGTTGCTCCATCTGGTGTTACAACGGCTGGCGCGCTTGGGCCAGGTGGTATAGTCGATCTATTTGTTGGGTTTGATGTTGTTGGTAAATTTGTTGTGCTTGGTCTATCAGCTAGATTTAATGGATTCACAGGATCTATTGCTGGTTTAGCTTTAGCAGTTATACTTCTAGCTCCTAACACTCCACCAACTACCCTTAATGCTCTATCTCCTGTGGATAACACTTGATAAGTTCCATCTGCTTTTTGTTGGTAGGGTCAACTCCTGCGGCGGCTGTACCAAGGTTATAAGCTGATTCTACACCTACTATGGTTTTACCTACTGGATTAGACAGTAGTTGTTTATCTATATTACTACCAACTACGGTTGCTAATCCTAGAGTTGTTCCTAACTCTTCATCAGCAATACGGCTACCTTGATTCCAATATTCGCTTTCTTTTGCTAACTCTAAACGAGGAACTACCATATTTGAAAGGTCTATTCCATTCATAGCCGCAAGTCCTCTTATTGGCTCAGTTGCACCATTAATTAAATTGGCAGGGGCATTAACTCTAGCTGCAATATAGCCTTTCATCAGATCATCTACATATTTTGTCCCACTTTCATAAGCTTTTTCTGATATTTGGCTACGTGTTTGGCGTGCTACAACAATGGTTTCTAAACCAACCGTTTTAGCTACTGCTAAATCATATTGGCTAACTCTTGCTGTTAACTTTCCATTAGTTGTATTGCTACGTAGTTCTGTTAAAGAGCTTTTAAGGCTAAAATCCTTGCCAGTTGCATTTTTATATTCTTGTTGAAATAATTTGACTTCTTTATCAGTAACATTATCAATTCCTACTTCTCTTAGAGTTTCTTTAATAAAGGTATTTTCATAATCTGAAGTAGTAAGCTTATTAGGTTCAATCGTTTGATTATTGCTATCTGTTGGTAAAGAAAGGGTTAAAGGATAATTTTTATCTTGGCTAAATTCTCCTATTTGATTTAGTTTAGTGGATAGTGTGGGGCTTGGTTGATTATTAGGAACTTTTGCTAATAGATTATTTTTCAACATATTAGCAGACATATTGTTATTTTGAGTTTTGCTTTCCAAACTTTCAACATTTTGATTAGCATTATCAGACTTAGCGATTGTTGATTTTGTTTCTGAAGATAAATTAGTAGATTGTTCTTGGGTATTATCTACGGTATTTGGATCAGGTGAATTAATAGGGTTTTGGCCGGGTAATGAGTTTATATTCATTTGGCTACTCCATCCTGCGTTAATTTAAGGTTATTAGCTTAATGGTTGCCGCAAAACTTGAGCCAAAATTAAAATTTACCTTTGTAACCTCCTAACTTGTTGATTTTATTAACTATATTGTATATTCACACTTTAGAGTTTTTTCTACTAACTGCCACTTTTGGCAGCCGGGTTTGACAGCATTTTTGCTTAGTCTGCCAAAAATGACATTGCAGAAATAAAAACAGAACAAATTGCTAAACTATTTATCCCTATATTATTAAATTGCATTTTCAAAAATTATTTCTATAAATCACTAATTAACTTAAGTTTACGAATATCTTTAACACTCTTAAACATTCTTAGTTGCTGAGGAAACCGAACAAAATCATATTTTTCATACCACTTAGCAAGATTTTCGTTTCTAGCATCAAGCATCATAGCTCTAACTCCAACTTTGCGAGAAATTTCATCAACTCTAGCTTGAGCATCCATCAATAATAATTCTCCATAACCTTTTCCATGAAAAACTTTATCAATCCCAAGTTGCCCTAGCAAAATTACAGGTATAGCACGTTTTATAGTTGGTTTATCATTAAGTATTTGTTCTTGGCTAATTTGTGCAAAAATAAGTGTGTGATAACCAATAACTCTTTTTGGATCTATCACTTCATTAATAAGAACCATTGTACGACTTAAGTTTTTTTCTTGATCTTGTAAAGCCTTTTCGCGCAAGAAATCAGTAACTTCCACATCACTACAATCAAAAAGCTTTCTATTGTGTGTTTTAGAAATAGGCTCAATCAGCAATGTAGTATTTAACTCCTTTGCGGCGACCTTGCTTATAGCGACTTGTTGCTTTTAACGAATTCAGAGAAGGCTCTTTTTCCTCAGATAAACTTGCAAGAAAAAATTCATAGTCTTCAGACTTAAGCACAATATTATTATGTTGTTCTAAAATTTCATTAGCTTTTTCATTCAAGGTAGAAACAGCAAAATCTGTTAATTGCTGACCTGTAATAGCAGCAGCTTTTATTATTTTGGCCTTTATTTCTGTTGATAAACGAAAATTCATTCTATCAACTTCCATAGTTTGATTTTTAGTTTTATCCGTAGACATTTTGTTTTCTCCTAATGTGGCAGTTTGACATATTATTGCATTGACTTTTCCTGTTGCAAACAAAAAATATACAAATAAAAATAGCCTAGCGATTTATCACTAGGCTATTTTTATTTGGCTGTTTACTTAATATTACTAAAACATAAAACTACCCATATTCGAGCTAATCCCGTCAACAACAAGTCTGACCGAATTGCTAGAGCCTTTAATTAAGTTGAGCTTTTTCTTGTTGCCTTTGATGGTGAAAGTTGTGTTGGTAACGCTACGAGGTGCAATTGTAATCAACTTGTCATTGATAAATAGCTGCAAAAGGTTAGCACCATTGGACATAAAGCCTATGCCATTGATTGTTAAGATTTTAGCTTGAAACGCTGCTTGGGTAATGGTTGGGTTGATTGTAAACTGAGCATTAGCTTGACCACTGTTACCTGCTGCGTCTGTTGCTGTAATTCGCACTATTGCTTGTGGTGTTGTTAAGCTTAAGTTGTTGATGTTGTTTAGAATAAAGCTACTATCTGTTGCTCCAAAGCTTGCTACTTGAGTAAAACTTTGTCCGCCGTTTAGCGAGAGCAGCAAACTTTGAGAAATAACAGCACGGTTGTCTGTGC
>CAZBMZ010000023.1:0-113943 GCA_964492845.1 uncultured Clostridia bacterium | reverse complement strand
TTAAGCAAGCTTTCTGGCCTAAGAGGAGCAACTTTTCTACCTGTAGAAACTGCTGTACCATCGCTAGTAGTTCCAATAAAGCCTCCTAAAGCTTGAGCATCACTTGTAAGCACTTCAAAGCCAGATGGAAAGCCTCCAAATGAGCCTAAATCTATGATATTAGGTGAGCGAAAGCCCCTAGTAACATTAGCTATTAAATTTAATCTTTGTTTAATAAAAACTATGCCTTCTAAGTTAAATGTAACATCATCATTTCGTATAGAAGTATTTGCTACTGTAGGTCTACCAGATGCGTCTAGGATATTTTTATCACTATCTGTTTTATAGAAAAATGCACTATATCGCACCCCTCCATTAATTCTTACTTTGTCTGGTATTAACTCAATGGTATCTTGAAGATAAGCCCCATAATTAGAAAATTTAGTACCATTAGGAACCGTTCCAGTAACAGGGGTACTTGTATTAGCCAGAGTATTAATTCTGAAGCGTCTATACCCTGTAATTTCCTTATAAAGCTCACCACCAAATGTTATAAATTGATTACTACCAATATGAGTAGTAGCTTGTAAACTATAACCTAATACTCTTGATAACCTAAATTCTTCAAGTTTTGGTGCAAAAATAACACCTTGTACGCCAAATTGTTGTCTTTGGCGATTAAGAGAAAACGTACCTGTTAGAGAATCTAAAAAGCCTGTTTGTTGTCTTTTATATCTAGTGTAGAAAAAATCAAGAGTTTGAGGACTAAAATTAGTTTCAAAAAGACCTGAACCACCATTAGTTAAAAAATAAAGGCGTGTATTACGTTGTGTTGTACGTTGATAATAAAATGATAATTGTTGCTCATCATCTATTTTATAAACAACTTTTCCAGTTCCACCAAAATGTAAATAACCAGTGTCTTGTAATCTATTACTCTTAAGTATATCTGAGGAAAGACCAAAAAGCCGTGTAGCAATTGAATGTGAATCAATTCCTTTTCCTGCTCGAAGATCATTTATTCGTTGACCAAAACCGCTAAAGAGTAAGCTTAATTTGCTATTTCCAGCAGTTAGTTTTAAGTTTCCTCCACTAGCAGCATTAGCACTACTAAAAAAAGAATTTACATTTCCATGAATTTCCCAACCAGTTTTATAAAAAATAGGATTGTCACTAACAACATTAATGCTACCACCTAACGCATCACTACCATAAAGGGCTGAGCCTGGGCCATAAACAAATTCTACTTGACGCACAGCCGTAGTGTCTATTAGCCCAACAGGTGGCTCAAGTGCAGTAGTAAATGTACCAGTATTAAAACGGATATTATCAACTAGTGTTGCTACTCGTTGTCCTGTAAGTCCTCTTACTACAACTTGCCCGTAAAAACTACCACCTTGAACTGCTCTAATACCTACTTCTTCTTGTAAAAGTTGTGGCAGAAGTACACCGGGCCTGGTTTTTAACTCACTCCTAGAAGCTATTTCAGTTTGTTGTGAGGCATCAAAGGCTTCCTGGTTAGAGTCAAGAACTGCTGTGATAGAAACACCCTCAGAAAGTTCACTAGAAGTTAAAACAATCTCTAAATTGTCTTTTTTCTCTTCTGAAAATGCCAAGCCATCACTATATGTTGAATAGCCAGGATGCTCAATTACAAGCTTATAATTTCCTAATTTTAAGTTGTCTACTTGGAAATATCCTTGTTCATTGGTTAGGGTTTTTGTAATTAAGTTTTGTTGTTCATCAAAAACGGAAACTATTGCATTTCCAACAGCTATATTTTGTTGATTTTTTACAACTCCACTTATATTTGTATCTTGAAGAACTTTAGAAAAAACTTGCGATACACATATGCAAAGAACAATGGTTATAAATAATAAACAAGTCTTTAGAGTCCGAATAATCATAGAAAATATCTCCCACAAAGATACTAAATTTCTCTAGTAAATATAATTACAAACAATCAAGCTAACTATAAATTTAGCTATTACTTATAATAAACACAAACTCAACCAAAATAGGAATAATTCCTTATTTAGTTAACTTAGTTAAATAAACTCTACTTTATTTTGCGTTAGAGGCTAAAACTTACACACTTATAACGCAATGGGATGTTAGGTTTTAGTTTAGTAATTTTTGATTAGTAATAACTGATAGTATTAATGCTAAAAATTGCAAAAGCGTGACTTACAAGCAGTATACTATGAAGTATTAATCATTAGATATAGGTAATATGTAGTATTTTTGTTAGTTTTCAATTAAATTTCAATTAATTTTTCATTAAAATCAAAAAATTTACTTTTGATAATTTCAAGTAGATTTGTTCTTAAAATTATCAAAGTAAATATATAAAAGTGCTATAGAAATTAGATTTGGTGTTGCAAATTTTCAGGCAAAGAAACTTTCTATCTATATTATTATCCAAGGTGTTGCAGTAGAAAGATTGACAGTGCGGTTGTATAAGCGGGATACTACAAATCTTAAAACCTGTATTAATTTACTTAACATTATTAATTTTTATTAGTCGGAGGATGTAATGGAAGCTTCAAGAAAACTAAGTGCCAAGCTTTATGACAAAATTTATATTAACGGTAAATGGGTAGCCTCTAAAGGAACAGACTTTTTAGATGTTACTAACTCTGCCACTGAGGAAGTAATTGCACAAGTTCCTAATGGAACGGTTGAAGATGTTCAAGCGGCTGTAGCAGCAGCTAAAGCAGCTTTTGACGCTTGGGCCAACACCCCAAAAGAAGAAAGAGCAAATTACTTAAAAGCAGCAGTGGAAAAATTAAGTAGTAAAGCTGATGAAATGGCAGAAATTATTTCTAAAGAAGTAGGAATGCCCTTGCAACTTTCCTCAATGGTTCAAGTAGGAATGCCAATAATGAACCTAGGTTACTATGCTGAATTATTAAGTGAATATCAGTTTGAAGAAGAGGTTGGTAATTCTTTAGTAGTCCGTGAACCTGTTGGCGTAGTAGGCTGTATTACTCCTTGGAATTATCCTTTACATCAAGTGGTTGCAAAAGTCGCGCCTGCTTTAGCCGCTGGTTGTACTGTAGTTCTTAAACCTAGTGAAGTTGCTCCAATAACAGCTTTTATGATGGCAGAAGTTTTTGATGAAGTTGGTCTACCTGCTGGAGTATTTAACTTAGTTTGTGGACTAGGCCCGGTAGTTGGTGAAGCAATTGCTGCTCACCCTGATGTAGATATGGTTTCCTTTACAGGTTCAACAGGTGCTGGAAAACGTGTTAGCCAAGTAGCTGCACAAACAGTTAAACGTGTAGCTTTAGAACTAGGCGGTAAGTCTGCAAATGTGATTTTAGATGATGCTAAATTTGAAAAAGCCGTCCGAACAGGTGTAAATAACTGCTATTTTAATTCTGGTCAAACTTGTTCAGCTTGGACAAGAATGCTTGTTCCAAAATCCCGTCATGATGAAGCAGTAGCAATTGCTAAAAAGACAGCCGAAAAATTTATTGTTGGTGACCCATTAGGTCAAGCAGAACTAGGGCCACTAGTTTCTAAAACACAACAAGAGCGCGTTCGCAGCTATATCAAAAAAGGTATTGAAGAAGGTGCAACCCTTGTTGCTGGTGGAGCAGAACAACCTGAAGGCTTAGAAAAAGGCTACTTTATCCGTCCAACAGTTTTTGCCAATGTAGATAACAAAATGACTATTGCTCAAGAAGAAATCTTTGGCCCAGTTCTATCAATTATTCCTTATGAAGATGAAAATGATGCAGTTAGAATTGCCAATGATAGCATTTATGGTTTAGGCGGAGCAGTTTGGTCACAAAATGTAGAGCGAGCTAAAGCGGTTGCTCGTCGTATGCGCACCGGCCAAGTAGACATTAATGGTGGTGATTTTAATCCTCAAGCTCCATTTGGTGGCTATAAACAATCTGGTAATGGTAGGGAATTAGGAAAATTTGGTTTTGAGGAATATTTAGAAGTTAAATCCTTACAACTCTAATTAAAGAAAATACAAAATTTCTAATAGCCTAGGACTAAAAACCCTAGGCTATATTCATTATGTATTAAAAAATAAATTTTAAGCCAAATTGAAATTCCCGTGATTCTCCAATTGTGCCAAATATCTTTCCAACGCTATTAGAAGATTGAAAACTAGCTGGTCTACTGCCTGATGGAGCAACGTAGCGAAAAACTTCTTGACCATCTTCGGCATTACTTGGTAGGTCAAAATTAGCTCGATTAAATAAATTAAAAGCCTCAGCACGAAATTGCACTTGGAAACGTTCATTTATTTCAAAGTTCTTAACTAAAGAAAGCTCAACACTCTTAAAATTAGGCCCTCTTAAAGTATTTCTGCCTAGTGTTCCACGAAAACCTATTTGTGGCGGTGCAAATGCAGCAGGATTAAACCAAAGGTTGACGTTACTTCCCCCCATTGGAGTTAAGCTAACTCCAGGAACAAGATCAGGTCTAGAAGTATTTTCATCCGTTCCATCACGGTCAGGATCACCACTAACAAAAGGTGTAAAAGGAACTCCAGAAGAAAGAGAAATAATTGTGTTAATTTGCCAGTTAGCTAAAATTTGTTTGGAAATGCCTGTTAAGCTTTTTCCAAAAGGCAAGTCATAACTAGCATTAACTACAAAATTATTTCTAATATCAAAATTAGATAGACCTCGATCTAATCGGCGGTTATATGGGTCAAGAGTGCGGCCTTGACCATTAGAAAAGGTCTGACGACCTCCATTAGCAGAAGCCTCATCAATGGATTTTCCTAAAGTATAAGAAGCTTGTAGCTGGAAACCTTGGCTAAATCGCCTATTTAACCCAACTGTAAGCGAATTATAAGAAGAGTTAAAGCCTTGTAAGATTGATCTAACAGCATCAAATTTTGTATTTCTTCGTGGGCTTCCTTCTGCAAAAAACTCCAGTCCATTAGGTAAAATTTGTGGAATTGCTGTGTTAATATCGCCTGCGCCTACTAAATTAACCCCTCGTGAACCAACATAAGCAATAGTTAGTATGGTTTGAGGCAGGATTTCTTGCTGAATATTTAAGTTATATTGCATTAAATAAGTGGGTCGAAACCTAGTTGGAAGTGCTTCTGTAGCCTTTTCAATACCCTTAAAAAGATTTGGGTCTACTGGAAGTGTAGAAAAATCTGCTGCTCTTAAACGTCCTCTATTAACAAATGGGAGTGATCGAAAAACTGGTGTTCGGTAAATATGAAACAAAGGTTGGTCAAAAAATACACCAAAACCGCCTCTAATTGCAGTTTTACCATTGCCAAAAACGTCTAAAGCAAAACCTACACGAGGAGCAAAATTTATTTTTGGGCTGTCAAATAAAGTTTTTGACAAAGTAACTTCCTCATCAAAAATATTATTTAAGTTTGAAATTTTGTCATTTACTTCTGTTGGGTCTGTGGCGGTTTCATAGCGTAGCCCTACATTAAAAGTAAGTCTGGAGTTAAAGCGAAAGTCATCTTGAATATAGAGAGCAAATAATGATTGGCGGAAGCCTCGAATAAAATCAGAGTCAGTTGACGCGCCTTGTAGGTCTTGAACCTTAAATTTAAGTAAATCTTCTAGTGAGCTAAAGCGTAATTGTCCGCGAGTCCGAGTTTCTGAATTACCGTTATAGTGAAAGCGTTCAAAAAGTCCACCTACTTTTAAGAGATGTCTACCAAAAGCTATAGATAAATCATTAGAAAATTGAAAATCATTAAGGAAAAACATCTTTGGATTAGTACGATCTGTTCCTACCTCAGTTAAGCCTGAAACCGTGATTTCTCCTAATTGTCGGCCTGCAATTAATTGGACAGGGGAGCTAGTTTGTGGGACTAACTCGGCTGGAGTGGCACGATTAAAGCCAAAACGTATTTCATTGACTACATTTGGTGAAAAAATCTTGCGTTCAGAAATAGTAAAAGTTTGTTTACGATTTATAGCTTGGTTAAAAAATTCTGGAAAATTTCTTGGTAAAACCTGATCAGAATCGTCAAATAAATAACGTGCAGTTAAAAGATCATTTTTTGATAAATTATGGTCAAAGCGAATAGTAAAAAAATCATTTCGAGCAACTCGGTTTGTTGTTCCTGTAAATTCTGCTGTTCCATCCCCAAGGTTATTTCCGTTTGCTCTAGGAAAAAGGTTGATAAGTGGCTGACTACGGCTATCAACCTTAATTACTGACTGACCAGGTAAAACACCTAAACGAGCTTGATCATCAGGAACAATTGAAACACGACTAATGCCCTTAAATTCACGTAAACCTTCATAGCTACCAAAGAAAAATGTTCTGTTTTTAATAATTGCCCCACCTACAGTAGCCCCAAATTGATTACGTCGAAACTCAGGCTTATCTTTATCAAAGAAATTGCGGGCATCTAGCGCGTCATTGCGTAAAAAATTAAATACTGAACCATGAAATTGATTGCTTCCAGATTTAGTTGCAGCAACAAACACCCCACCACTAGAACGGCCATATTCAGCCCCATAAGTGTTTGTTAGTACGCGAAACTCCTTGATAGTTTCTACTCCTAAAAGTAGCCCTTGAGCATTTCCTGGAGTAGTGTTTAGCGCGTCATTAATCGTTGTGCCGTCTAAAACAAATAAATTTTGATTTGGCCGTGAACCTGAAACAGAAAACTGTGTCCCACGTCCGTTGTTAGCCGATGTAACACTTGAACGACTAGCCACAACGCCGGGTTGGAGTAGTACAAGTTGGCTTATATCTCTACCATTTAGCGGAAGACTCCGAATAGTTTTTTCATTTACTAAACCACTTAATGTTGAATTATTACGCTCAATTACAGCCGTATCAGATTGAATAGTTAATATTTCTGTGACTTCTCCAACTGGTAAGCTAAGGTCTACAATGCTCTCTTGAGCTATGGTAACAGCAATATTAACTTTTAATTCTGTCATAAAACCTGTTTGTTCAGCTTTTATTTCATAACGTCCAAAAGGTAGTCCCGTAATGCGATAGTAACCTTTACTATCTGTAGCAATTTGACGTTTTAACTCAAGATCAGGGCTATAAACTGTTACATTTGCTCCTGAAAGTGCTGCTCCTTGTTCATCAGTGATTCGACCAGAAATTGTTCCGCTAGTTGATTGACTAAAGGAAAATGAAGAGCTAAATAATAATAATGTGAGGCTAAATAAAAGTTTCTTTGTAAACATTAGTATTTCCTTGATATAAATCAAATAATAATCAAGTATTTAATGAAATATATATAAATTAATCTTAAAAATGTTTATGAATTAACGTTAGTATAGGGCTAAGTAGTTAATTTACTACTTAACCCTACAAGCATTTTAATTAAATACTTCATAATAGTAATATTTAATTAATTAATTAAGCTAGTCTTTTTAGCTAGAGATTTTCTTAATGTTGCCAAGCACCCGATAAAAACCACCTTTTGCAGATTCTCGCACCTCATTAACTAAGTATCTAGCTCCTTCTTCTCTAATATCTTTGGGAAATTGACAGTTCCAGTCCTGCTTATAGCCTGGCGATATAACACGCACACGTAAATTGCTACCTTCTCGGAAGCATTCAACTAAAATACCGTTAGTAGTATCACTAGTTGTTTCTAAGGTTGTAGCAACAGTTGTTTCAGCAACAGTTGTGCTTGTTAATGTTGGAGCTTTAGCTTCAGGAACTACGCCTGTTTGAGCTAGGTTAATTGCTGTCTCACTTACATCAATACAGGCTAAAAAACCATGATTAGTAACAATGTAGAGTTTGTCTTGGAAAAATTGCATAGACTGTGCTGCTCCACAACCTGAGTTAAGTTTCCAAAGACGATCCCCTTTTTGATTAAAACAATAAATATTGCCTTGAGAATCACCAGCAAAAACAAACTTACCATTTTCTGCTGTAGCACAAGAGCATAAGAAATTATCACATTGATAAATAGTTTCTAGCTCTCCTTTTTTAGTAAAACCGTAAACCTTAGCATTAGCAGTTGAGGCATAAACTGTAGATTCTTCTTGCCATCCAAAGCCTATCCAACCATCTGTTGGTTGTGACCAAATTTCTCGGCCATCTTCCCAGTCATACATTGTTACCCCTTTGGAATGACCATGATAAACGCCTATTTCATCACATCGAACCATCCAAGCCTTATCGCCTCGGCTTTTCTTTGACCATTGTGACTCATCTTCATGATTAATAATGGTGATACGACCTTCTGAGTCTGATACTGCTAGTATGCCGTCTTTAATATCAATCCAGTAAATATCAATATTTTCAGCTATTTCATAAGCTAGGCGAGGAGAGTTTCCACTTAAATCATAAACATTTCCATCATCACAACCTGCATAAAGCCAATCATCATCAGCAACTATACTTTTAACTCCATCAGGTAGCTTAAATCTTGCTCGAACTTCTAACGAATGGTCTAAAGCAATAATATTTCCTTGCTCATTTCCTACCCAACATAAAGATTCATCTATAAAAATACCTAAAGCACTAGCTCCGCTATTAAATTTCCAGGATATTGGCAGTTGTTTTACAGGAGCTTTAACAGCAGCTTTAGTAGTTGCTCGGTTTGAAGTATTTGATCTAGTAGTATTATTGCTAGTAGGTGTTGTAGTGGAATACTGTTGCATCATTGCCGAACGACTTGTTACAGCACGTTTTTTTCTTATACCTTGAACTGCTCGCTCATAACCTTTTTTCATTTTTTCATTAATCTTTTTATGAGCTTCTGCCATAGCTTTTTCTACTGTAGGATATGTAGTTACTTGTTTTTGACCTGGATCACCTATACGACCATAACGAACGGATACTTCTACCCCATTAACAATTATTTCGTAAAATTTATGTGCTGTGCCTTCAGATAGCTCTAAGTAAGTATTTTCAGACATATCAATCTCCTAAGTTAATGAATTTTGATAGAGTTATGATGTAGTTATAAATTATTTGATGTTTTGCTAAATTTTTATCTTAGCCGACAAGGTTATATGATATTCTTTGCCTAACTGCAATTAATAATTTAGCTTTTTATAAGTTAAATTTAGCTTTTTCCTTAAATTAATTAATTTTGTGGTAACTTATGTCTGATAACGAAAATAAATTATCTGAAAGATTTGAACAAGCCTTAGTTTACGCTACACAATTACATTCAAAACAAAAACGTAAAGGAACAAATATTCCTTATGTTGCTCATTTGCTTACGGTTGCAGCACTTGTTTTAGAACAAGGTGGAGATGAAGATGAGGCTATTGCAGCCTTACTTCATGATGCTGTTGAGGATCAAGGCGGGCTGCCTACACAAGAGGAAATAAGAAAACGTTTTGGTGAGCGAGTTACAGAAATAGTTATTGGTTGTACTGATACAGATACATTTCCAAAGCCACCTTGGAGAGAAAGAAAAGAGCGTTATATTTCACACATTCTTACTGCACCTATAGAAGTACGTCGGGTATCTATGGCGGATAAACTCCATAATGCAAGGTCGGTTCTAATAGATTTTCGCCAACATGGTCATAAAGTTTGGCAGCGATTTCGCGGTGGGCGTGAAGGAACGCTTTGGTATTACCGCGAAATGGTAAAAGCTTTTCAAGAAACCGGCGGCGGGCCGATTGTTGATGAACTTGACCGAGTGGTTTCTGAATTAGAACATCTAGCCGCTACAACAGCAGAATAGTTTAAGTAGGATAACTAGCTATCCTACTTAACTTTATCAAGAGTTTCTAAAACTTGTTTATGATGGCGAACTTCATGCGCTCCTAAAAAAACAACTGAGTTTACTCCGTCCATGTCTCCAAAAAATGGATGTTTTAATGTTAATTTCAACATCCCATCATAACCAGCTTCTTTGCATATTTTTTTTAGTAAATCACGAGTTTTATTAAAGTTATCCAATGTTGTCGCTTTTGGTGGAGGATTAAGAGGCTGAGCAATTTTAGGAGCTTTTACTTTAATTAAACGAACTTCAGCCATCCAACCAGGAACTTGAAATATTCGTCTTAAAGCACTCATTGGAGGTTTAGGATCTTCTAAAGCTTTTTGCATAAAAGCTATATAGTTGTTTTCAACAATTGTTAAATGATGAATATTTTCTGCCACACTCCACATTTCTGGCACAAGTCGGTTAGAAAATTTTTCTTCCGTCATTGGATTAACCAAAGTGAGAAATTTTTCTCGTGTCTCTTCTAGTTTTGACAAAACTTTTTCCATAAAAATTAAATTACTTTCTTAGATAGAAATAATAGAAGTTTGTTAATTTGTTTAATTTACATCATTTTAAACTAATAAATAACTCTTACTAGTGCAAAATCTGGAAATTTTTGCCAAAAAGACTGACTGATTTTTTCTTCTTATACGCCTTACTTATCAAAACACAAAAATAATTACGGTGAAGTTTTTACTTAAAGCAACCTTAAAGCTACATGGCTTTAATTAAATACCATAATTATTTTAGTTATAGTATATTTGCTTTACCTAGGGAAAATTTATAGCTAATCAGAAAGGATTCGTATGTCAGCAAATACAGACAAATATCAATATAATTATACTTATTTACCGCCACTTGCTATGTTAGATAGTTTACCTAAATCAGAGGATTTTTCTGCTCGTCCAGGCTGGATCTTAAAGGTTGCAAAGTCAGTTCTAAATATTCTAGTAAATTCTATTATGATAGGTATTGAAGAAGAAAAAGGAGTCCCAAGATATGTAGAAAAATTACTATCTACATTAAAAGAAACCTCGCAAGAACTTAATAAAGATGCAAAAGAAGCTTTGTTAAAAGCTATTGAGCAAGAGCTAAAAAAACAAGGTTTTCCTATATCTCCTACTAAATTAGAAAGTTTCTTAAAGGGTGTAATAGCAAGTTTTGCTACTTCTATTACAAAAGAAACTCTTAATGATCTTATCGGGATAATCATAAAATTGGGGACTCTATCAGGCAAAGCTTCTAGTTTGAAAGATTATGAAAAACTATTCCAGTTTATTCCTTTACCAGATATTAGCCAAAGTTTTGAAACAGATGAAGAATTTGCCAATATGCGTTTAGCCGGGCCTAATCCCGTAATGATTGAACGTTTACAAATGTTAGATAAACGTTTGCAAATTACCGAAGAGCAATACAAGCAAGTAATGGGAGCAGACGACAGCTTAGAAAAAGCTTTAGCAGAGGGACGACTTTATTTAGCAGATTACAGCATTTTTGAAGGTGCGCTTAATGGAAGCTTTCCAGATGATCAAAAATTTAATTATGCTCCATTGGCTTTATTTGCTGTAACTTTGGCTACAAAAGCTTTAATGCCTCTAGCAATACAATATAAGTCATATTGCACTGGTGAAATACTTATATTTACACCTCAAGATGATTATGATTGGTTAATTGCTAAAACCATTGTCCAAGTTGCTGATGGTAACTTTCATGAGGCAGTTAGTCATTTAGGACGTACACACCTATTTATAGAGCCGGTTGTTATAGCTACTCATAATCAATTATCAGTTAAACACCCATTAAGTATTTTATTAACACCTCATTTTGAAGGCACAGTAGCAATTAATAATGCTGCACAAGGCTCATTGATTGCGTCAGGTGGAGGAGTAGATAAATTGTTATCTAGTTCAATTGATCAATCACGAGTATTTGCTATAAAAGGAGCGCAAAGTTACTTGTTAAATGCTAACACTGTAAGTTTGCCTCAAACATTAGCAAAACGAGGTGTTGAGGATCAGACAGTATTGCCAAATTATCCTTATCGAGATGACGCTTTGCTTTTATGGAATGCTATTAAAGATTGGGTATCCAATTATTTAAGTTACTATTACAAATCTGATGATGAGCTAAAAAATGATAAAGAATTAAAACTTTGGGTTGCTGAACTAGTAGCGCATGATGGTGGTCGAATGAATAATATAGGAACAAATAATAGCATAACTAAACTTAATGAACTGATTGATTTAGTAACATTAGTTTGTTTTACAGCTAGCGCGCAACATGCAGCAGTAAACTTTCCACAAGGCGATCTTATGACCTTTACGCCTGCTATGCCGTTGGCCGCTTATACACCTGCTAGCCAAAAAGGAGCAAATCAAGCAGATTACTTAAACTTGTTACCTTCACTAGATAAAGCGCAGTCACAATTAGAGTTAGTGTATACTCTAGGCACAGTTTACTATACAACACTTGGTGATTATGGAGAGAATTATTTCCAAGATCCTAGCATTCAAAAATATTTAGCAGAGTTTCAACAAGATTTATCCAAGATTGAAGCAGAAATTAATGAACGAAACAAAACACGCTCACCTTATGAATATTTGCTTCCTTCAAGAATTCCCCAAAGTATCAATATCTAAAATATAGAAACTTGTATAAATAAAGGCTAGTGTTTGTAATATATTGCAAACACTAGCCTTTTATCTTTCAAGCACTAATTAATGCAAAATAAAAAAGAGCTTACTGCTAGGTAAACTCCTTTAGTAAAATAAATATAGCTGATAAATTAATTTTTTACTGGATGAATTTGCCCCCGCATATCTCCAAAATATGTTTGGCCTTTTGTATGTAAATTAAAGTAAAGCTCACTACGTCGGGCAATATGCTCCATACCAGCAATAGTTTTTACTTTGTCTGAAGTGCCAGGAATTATGGGACATCCCAAAGTAAAGGCAGCAACTATGCTATGTTTATGTTTAGAGGTAACAACTTTTTCTATATCTTCATTAGTAAGTTCTACAGAAAGAATTCCATCAGAAAGATTGTTTTGAATATCACCAGACAAAGCAAAATCAACTAAAATCGGCCCCAGCATATCAGGTTTTCCGCAGTGAATATGAAACATTGTGACATCTTCAACCTTTACGCCATCAACTTTTACATCTACATAAACTTTGCTAAGGTCTTTAGTAAATCTTAAAATTGCATGTCCTCGGGATTTTCTTTGGTTTCTAGGCACTGAAGGGGCAGTAGACTTAAATTGTTTTGGAGTTGTGGAGGGCGTGTCTTCTTCTTCGCCTGGTTCTTGTTGAGGGGTGAGAAATGCTTCATAAATAAAACCTATTTCTTCTCCTTGATTGGCATTAAGGCTAGGTTTTGAAGCATTGTTTTGCTCTGTGCCAGAATTAGCCATAACAGATGTAGTTGAAAATGTTGGTGTTATGGATTTGTTTTTATTAAAACTAAATTGCATTTCTTTATTACTTAAGTTTATTAACGATAATAAAGAAACTAAAAATATTACTGCTACAAGTACATATTTAATGCGCATAGTGCAACGACTCCTTAAGATTAATGTTTTTTAGATATTTTCAAAGATTGGCTAGGGCAAGATAGGCTTAGATTATTATTAATTTGGTGTTTGATAAGTAAGGCGCGAAAAGTTGAAATTTTAGACAGCAATATTACCTGATACTTAGGAAGAAATTCCAGCTATGTGAGGAAATTTCCCCACTAAAGCAGATGGCACATTTATTGCACTAAAATAAATGTAAAATTTGCTTTTAGTAGCAATGAAAGGTAAGGCATTATGGCAAAACTTAAATTTTTTGGTGCAACAAAAACTGTAACCGGCTCTAAATATATTTTATCTGTTGGCGGCTTAAACATTATGATTGATTGTGGGCTGTTTCAAGGGTTAAAAGAGCTTAGACTACGTAACTGGGAGGATCCTCCAATAGATCCTAGCAATATATCAGCAGTTATTTTGACTCATGCTCATATAGATCATAGTGGTTATTTACCTAAATTAGCTAGCCTTGGCTATAGCGGGCCAGTTTATGCTAGCCGAGGTACAACAGACCTTTGTAAAATCTTGTTGCCAGATTCGGCTAGGCTACAAGAAGAAGATGCTCGTTATGCTAATAAAAAAGGCTTTTCTAAACATCATCCTGCTAAACCACTTTATACAGAAAAAGATGCAAGGGCAGCACTACAACTTTTTCAGCCAATTCATTATGAAGAAACCATTAAGCTAAGTGATAAATGTAGTTTTCGGCTAATTTCTGCTGGACATATTCTTGGCTCTAGCTTTGTTTATTTCACAATAAATGAACATGACACGGAAACTACAATACTTTTTAGCGGGGATTTGGGCCGCTATGATGTACCTGTCCTAAACGATCCAACAGCAGTTGCTAAGGCTGATTATGTAATTGTGGAATCAACCTATGGTGATAGATTGCATGACAAAACACCTGCAAAAGATCAAATTGCAGAGGTCATTAATCAAGCCGTTGAGCGAGGCGGGCCAGTTATCATTCCTGCCTTTGCTGTAGGGCGAACTCAAGAAATACTTTATTACTTACGCGAGTTGGAAGATGAAAAACGCATTCCAATTTTACCTGTTAGGTTAGATTCACCTATGGCCCAGTCAACTACACAAAAATACTTACGAGGCAAAGAAGATCACGATGAGGAAATGAAAGAACTTATCACCCAACATGTTAATCCTTTAGTCACACATTCTTTTGCTTTTGGTAGCTATCGTGAAAAAGACCGACAAGGAAAGTCTGAACCCTATATAATAATTGCTGGTTCAGGTATGGCAACAGGTGGACATATTTTGCACCACTTAAAAGAATGTTTGCCAAATCCAGATGCTACAATTCTATTTGTTGGCTTTCAAGCTTATGGGACAAGGGGTTGGCGTATACTCCAAGGTGAAAGTGAAGTTAAAATTCATGGGGAAATGATTCCTGTAAACGCAAAAATAATGTCTATATCCAACCTATCAGCACATGCCGACTATGAAGAAACTTTGCGTTGGCTCTCAGGCTTTGAACATAAGCCTAAAACCATATTTGTTACACATGGTGAAGAAACAGCAGCCAACTCATTAAAAGAAAAAATTGTTGATAAATTTGGTTGGAAAACTGTAGTTCCAGATTATGCAGATAGTTTTACTTTATAGAAATTACACAATAGTTTAGAAAATGTTGTAGCGTAAGCGTTTTGCTTACGCTACTAAGCTTAAGGCTTACTCATTTATAAATAAACCATTCCAAAATATTTCTAAAGCATTAAGCATTGCTATTCCGCCTGTTAAGAACTTTTCTTTGTCAAAGTTTGGCTCAAAGAAAATCGTTTCTAGCTCTGCAAATGTGTTTCCTGCGTGTTGTGACTCTAGGCGATTATGCCAAGTAAAAAATGCTAGTGGTAGTTTTGGAACTTGGTTTTGTTTAATAATTGCTAGTCCATCAACTAATTGTTGCCAAAAACCTGCTGCTGCCCAGTTTTCAATAGCAAAACTAGCTCCAGCAGCTATATTAGCATCTTCGCTACCGTAAATATGACAAAGCTCATCACAGAAAAACTTGGTTGTTTCATTTGCCTGGCGAGGTTTGCCTATGTCATTAAAAGTTAAACCTAAAGCACTAGCAAAATTTAGTAGCCATTCAAAATGTCCAGCAGTAAAGCGAAATACTCCGCCATCAATACTTCCTGAAGTGCTAACTAGTTCAGGATCGCCAAATTGCTCTTTTTCTTCATCATTCAGTGTTGTTTGTTTCTTAGGGGATTGGCTACGAAATACTACCCCAATTTCATTAGCCAGAATTTCTTTTGCAGATCTCATTGCTGCTAAAGAATCAGCATTAATCATTTTCTTTAATTGAGCAATTAAAAACTGATTGGAGAAGACAGAAAATTGTATAGTAAAATAACGTAATTCTTCTAGAGAAACCTCACCTTTTTCAAACCAATTTGTATAATCATTTTTTGTAACTATTGAGTGTTGAAGGAAATTTTGTTCAACTTCTGACAAAAATTCTAAAAAGTCGTTAGCTTTTTCTTTGGCTAACTCGCCTTTATTAGCTTTTGAATTAATTATTTGTGCAAAATCATTAATTAGTGGATTTACTAAATTATTTGTTATGGTTTGTTGCTCGAACATTTTCTTATTCCTCTACAAATGGGTTTGGTTGGTGAATACGTTTTATGGTTTTCAAAACTGTCAGCGATTCCATTCGGGCAATGCAGCCTAAAGGGATTAATTTGTCATTAATAAAGCTTTGCAAATCTTTTACATCTCTAACGGCTATATGAGCGATAAAATCAAAACGCCCTAGCACTTGAGCGCAACTTAAAACTTCATCTAAGTTTTGCATTGCACTCATAAAGTTTTCTAATTCTGAAACATCTTGGTTTTTTAGAGTAAAAGTCATAAATACTTCTAAAGAGCGTCCAATTTTTTCCAGATCTATTTCAACTGTATATCTACGAATAACTTGCATTGCCTCTAGGCGTTTAACACGCTCTAAAGTTGCAGATTCAGACAACCCTATTTTTTTAGCCAATTTGCTATTGGTGATATGACTATCTGCTATTAACAAGCGAATTATTTGTGCATCAAGTTTGTCCATACCGCAGATTATAAAGCCAAAATTATATTATGCAAGATAAAATTCCGAATATAATTAAAATAACAATATTTTTTGCTGTTAAAGATAGTTTATACCTTAGATTCTATGGTTATAATAGTTTTAATAATGAAAATCTAGGCATTAGCTAGGCTGGCTTGTACTTATCACTTAGCACTCATAAAATAGAAACACCCGCAAATTAAGACTTTAGGAACAATTTATTTATGGATAGAGATAAAAATAATTTGATAGACATTGAAGAAAAAGTGTTAGCAAGTGAGAGACTTAGCTTTGAGGATGGAGTAAGGCTTTTTGAAACAGATGATTTGCCTACCTTGGGGCGACTAGCTAACACAGTCCGACGAAGACGACACGGCAATGCTACTTACTACAATATGAATCGCCACTTAAACCCAACAAATGTTTGTTATTGGGATTGTGCCTTTTGTGCTTATTACCGAAAACCCGGCCAGGAAGGTGCATATACTTTTACGGTAGAACAATGTGTTGAAATGGCGGGACAGGCTTACAAGGCAGGCGCGACAGAAGTTCATATTGTTGGCGGACTACATCCTAAATTAAAGTTTGACTATTATTTGGACGTTCTTTCTTCTATCAAAAAAGCTTATCCAAACTTACACTTAAAAGCTTTTACTATGGTTGAACTTGACCATTTTAAGCGAATAACTCATACAACAGACGAGGAAATCATCAGACGACTACGGGAAGCGGGTTTAGATTCCTGTCCTGGAGGCGGAGCAGAGATTTTTAATGAAGAAGTGCGAAAGAAAATTTGTAAGCATAAAACCTCTGCTAAACGCTGGATAGATATGTCAAGAAAGGTTCATCAGGCGGGAATACGTTCTAATGCAACAATGCTTTATGGACATATTGAAAATTATCATCATCGTGTAGATCATTTGCTCAAACTGCGAGAATTACAAGATGAAACAAAAGGGTTTCAATGTCTTATCCCACTAGCCTTTCATCCTAAAGATACAGAGCTTTCTCATTTGCCTGGCCCATCAGGAGTTGATAGCTTAAAGACAATTGCTGTCTCAAGATTACTGCTAGATAATTTTGACCATATTAAAGCTTATTGGGTAATGTTAGGTAAGCATTTAGCTCAGGTTGCGCTGCATTTTGGAGCTAATGATATGGATGGAACAGTTATGGAAGAGAGGATAACTTTTGCTGCTGGGCAAGTTTCTGAGCGTGAAGCCTCTCGAAATGAAATTGTTCATTTAATCCAAGAAGCTGGTTTTCAAGCTGTAGAGCGCGATACGCTTTATAATCCTATAGAGCCTATGTTAGAAATGGTAGTTTAATTAAGGTGGAATAAAAAAATAATGGAAATAAAAGTTGCACACAGTCCTGATTCTGACGACGCATTTATGTTTTATGCCTTGGCAAACGATAAAATCGACACAGGCGAGTTAAAATTTAGTCATGTTTTAAGAGATATTGAGAGCTTAAACCGCGCTGCATTTAATCTTGAATATGACGTTACAGCGATTTCTTTTCATGCCTATGCTTATTTAGCTGATAAATACGCATTGCTACCTTCAGGAGCAAGCATGGGTGATAATTATGGGCCTATGGTAATAGCTCGTAAGCCGTTCACTAAAGAAGAGCTAAAAAATCAAAAAATAGCTATTCCCGGCACAATGACCACAGCTTATTTAGCTCTAAAGTTATATACACCTGAATTTGAATATGAAGTAGTCCCATTTGACCAAATTATTGAACAAGTTTCTTCAGGTAAATTTGAAGCAGGGCTAATTATTCATGAAGGACAACTTACTTATGAGCGTTCAGGGCTACATAAAATTGTAGATTTAGGGGAATGGTGGTTTGAGCGTACAGGCTTGCCGCTTCCATTAGGCGGAAATGTTATCCGCCGGGATTTAGAGCCAGGACTTCGCAAAAGAGTAAGCGATTTATTAAAAGCTAGCATTCAATATTCTTTAGACCATCGTAAAGAAGCCTTAGATTATGCCCTACAATTTGCCCGTGATTTAGACGCTAGTCTAGCAGATAAATTTGTTGGAATGTATGTCAATGAGCTAACTTTAGACTATGGCGAGGCCGGACGTAAAGCTGTAGAGCTTTTATTAACAGAAGGTTACAAGGCTGGAGTCATCCCTAATCAAATAAGCATAGAGTTTGTAGAGTAGATTTTTTACACTTTAACTAAGTATAATAGCTGTAATATTATACTTAGTTAATTTTCGTTAAAGTTTAATGAGTGTTACTTGCATTATCTAAGGTTACTTTTCCTGCAAAATGTCTGTAAAGATAAGTGAAATAACTGGTTACAAGTAAAAATCCCACTATCCACCAAGCAAAACCAACCTTTAAGCTATAAGCACTAGATGCACTGTTATAAACGGTTAAACTTGCTGTAGGGTCAATTGCTGGTAGTAGATTTGGATAAAGTCCAAAGGCTGCTCCGCCCAACATACCTATAATATAAGCACATGAAGAAAGAAAAGCTAAAAATTCTTTGTCTTTGCTTAAATAAAAAATTATTCCTATCAAACTACTAATTACTACCAATGGAAAAATCCAGCCCCAAATATAAGTTTTATAGTTATTAAGAATTTCTGGGCGAATATATAGAGTTAATACTAAAGAAATAATAGATAAAATTATTTGTATGGGCCAAATAACTTTAATTAGTTTTCTAGTCCGTAAATTTATGTCACCTGCTGTTTTAAGTACAACATACAAGGAACCATGAGTTGTTAAGACTACTAATGCTAATATGCCAATTAGCAAAGTATACCAATCTATAACACCTGGGTTATTGCCTGTAAGAAAATTTGTCCAAAGAGGAGCAAAGAAATAACCGCTTTTATCTATTGGGACACCACGAATTACATTTCCTAAAGCAGCACCTAAAAATATGGTGATAAGCAGACTGGAAATAGAAAAGACAACATCAAAAAATTGTTGCCATAAGCTATTGTTAAGATGTGTGCGAAACTCAATTCCACAGGCTCTAAAAATTAATAGCCAAACAACCATCATTAATGGTAAGTAGAAACCACTAAAACTAACAGCATAAAGTGGAGGAAAAGCTAAGTATAATGCTCCACCTGATGCTAGTAGCCAAACTTCGTTTCCATCCCAAACCGGGCCAATAGATTTAAGAATAAGGCTTCTTTCCTCATTATTTTTAGCTACTAAAAAATGAATTATTCCTGCGCCAAAATCAAAGCCATCAAAGATTACATAGGCTGTAAGCATAAGTGCTAGAATAATATACCAGACGGTTTCCATTAGCTTACCTTCCTTTTTAAGCCTCTTCTACTGGGCCTTTTTCGACTTCATGCCAAACAAAAAACAAAAATAATATGCCTAAAACTAAGTAAAGTCCCATAAACCCTATTAAAGTAAAAAGAGTATTACCAGAAGAAACATTTGCAGAATATCCTTCTGAAGTGCGAAGTAGCCCATAAACTAGCCAAGGTTGTCTACCAAGTTCTGCTGTTAGCCAGCCTGCTGTATTAGCAATATAAGGAAAAGGAAAACTAAGCATTAAAATCCATAGCATCCAACGAGATTCAAATAATTTACCTCGCCAAAGTAAAAATGCTGATAGTGACATTATGGCAATAAACATTGTCCCTAAACCAACCATTATATGATAGCTATAATAGAGTAGGGGAATATTATCAGGCCAATCTTCTTTAGGAAACTCATTTAATCCTTTAACTTGAGCATTCCAACGCTCATAGGTAAGAAAACTTAGCATTTTAGGAACGGCAATAGGATTATCTAGTTTTTGTTCTGCTACATTGGGTTGTCCAATAATAATTAATGGCGCACCGTCTTCAGTGGTAAAAAGGGCTTCCATTGCTGCTAAAGTCGCAGGTTGATGAAGTGCTACCATTTTGCCTTGTTGATCACCGGTAGGAAATATTTGTAAAGCAGTAAAAATTGCTCCAACTATAACACCTAGTTTTATAAATAATTTAGCTTGTTCTAGGTGTTTATTGCTAAGTAGATAAAATGCACCTAAGCTAGTAACAACAAAAGCCCCTGTAATTACAGCCCCACTCATATTGTGGGCATATTGCCACATAGCCCAAGGATTTAGCAAAAATGCAGAAATACTTGTTAGTTGAAAAGAGCCATCTGCAAGCCTAGTATACCCAACAGGATGTTGCATCCAAGCATCAGTGACAATAATAAAATAAGCTGAAAGCCAAGACCCTAGAAAGACTAAAACTGCTGTTAGCCAATGGATGATAGGTTTAAGACGGTTTTCTCCATAAAGAAATAACCCTAAAAAGGAAGATTCCAGGAAAAAAGCAAAAAGTCCTTCCATTGCTAATGTTTGACCAATGACACCACCTGTAGCTTTAGAAAATCTTGCCCAATTAGTTCCAAACTGAAATTCCATAGGAATACCAGTTACAACTCCCATTGCAAAATTAATAGCAAAAATCTTGGCCCAAAACCTTGCAGCATTGTTATAGATATCTTCTTTTTTCCAAATAGCTAAAGACTTAAAAATAACGATTAATAGTGCAAGCCCCATTGTTAATTGAGGGAAAAGATAGTGAAAAGTAATAGTAAAAGCAAAATGTAATCTATGAAGTAGTAGTGAGTCATCCATAAGCAGTAAATTCTCCTAATTTCTCACTAAAGCAATTAGCAATGTTAGCACAAGCGGATGTTACTAGTAATCTTGTGTAGCTATTATAAAACCCTGTTTAATTGGCGGAGTATTTCTTGTTTTGGTTGTGTGCCAACAATTCGAGCTATTTCTTGTCCATTTTTCAGTATCAATAAAGTAGGAATACTACGAGCATTAAATTTAGCTGCTGTAAGAGGGTTTTCATCAACGTTAAGTTTGGCTACTTTTACTTTTCCAACTAATTCTTGAGCTAGTTGGTCAATTACAGGGCTTAACATTCGGCAGGGGCCACACCATGCCGCCCATAAATCTAGCAAAACAGGTAAATGAGATTTTCCAATTGTGTCAACAAAATTAGCGTCTGTAACTTTTACTACTTGAGCAGTGGCAGTTGATAAAGCTTGTTGGCATTTACCACAAATCGGGCGTAAATGTTGAGCTAACTTAGAGGTGTCTATCTTGTTTTTAGCTCCACAATGAACACATTGAACTTGTGATAAATGCTTTTGAGTAGGGTTAAACATAAAACCTCCTTATATTTAGCCTTAAATTTATAATCTGCCTCTTAACATCCCATGCCAATAAATTTCTGGTAATAAATATTTTTTTACCAAGTACATACTTAATCTTTCTTTTGATTGGTCAATAGGAAATGTTTCTGTTGGTTTAAGGTCATAATCAAATTCTGCCATTACTAAACGACCATAACCAGTAACCAAAGGACAAGAAGTATAGCCATCATAATTGGCTACCAATGGCTTTCCATTAATTGCTGCAATAAGATTTTTTACTAGCACTGGAGCTTGTTTTCTAATTGCAGCACCTGTTTTAGAAGTAGGCAAACTGCTTGCATCTCCAAGGCTAAAAACATTTTTGTAGCGGTTATGTTGCAAAGTTTTTTTGTCAACATCCACCCACCCATCAGCATTAGCTAACGGGCTACGTTTAATAAAATCAGGAGAACTTTGCGGAGGGCTAACATGCAGTAAATCATAATGCAAAATAGTCTTTTCTTTTGTGTCTAAATTTTCAAACACAGCTTCTTGAGTTTCCGACTTGATTTCTATTAAGTTGTGACGAAACTTAGTAATAATATTCTTACGTGTCATTACTTTATCTAAAGTATTAGCATATTTTTTTACTTGAAAGCTGCCTGCGGCTGCTGAAGTAAAAATAATTTCGCTTTTTTCTCTTACTCCAGATTTACGGAAATAATCATCTGCTAAATACATAATTTTCTGAGGTGCGCCACCACACTTAAAAGGTGGTGGTGGTTGAGTAAAAATTGCTGTTTTGCCAGAAAAGTTTTTAATATATTCCCAAGTTTTATCTACGTACTGATAAGAATAATTACTGCATACACCATTTTTGCCTAAACTATCTTTTAAGCCTTTAATTTTATCCCAATCAATTTGTATTCCTGCTGCTACTACCAAAAAATTATAATTAATTCGTTGACCTGACAAAGTTAGCAAATAATTTTCATCTGGATAAAATTCTATAGCTTTATCTTCAATCCAAGTTGCTCCCTTGGGAATATAATCTGCTTCATCTCTTTCAGTGGATTCTTTAGTTGCTGCTCCACCACCAACCAATGTCCATAAAGGTTGATAATAATGTTTGCGAGAAGGCTCAATTATTGCTATTTCTTTGCTATCAAGCCTTTTAGCTAGTTGAGCAGCAACTGTAATACCTGCTGTGCCACCACCAACAATAACAATTTTGTATGAGTTAGTATTAGTCATAATGAATTACCTTTTAAGTTTTTAATTGTCTTAGTTGTTTGCAGCTATGGGTTTTTCCACCTTGTAACCAGCATTTATCCAGGCTGTAGTGCCACCAACTACATTGTAAAGTTTTGAAAATCCATGACGAGCTAGCAAGCTAGCGGCAATAGCAGAACGATATCCACTAGCACAAATGATGGCTGTTGGACGCTTGGCATCAAATTGTGAAAGCTCTCTTTCTAAAAATGCTAGTTGTGAATTAATGGCAGTAGGTGCATGACCTGACTGATATTCTGCGGGCCTACGTACATCAATAACTTTTAGTAAATTGTCTTCTTTGAGTTGCTGATTTAGGTCATCTACAGAAATTTGCATTATTTGGCTTATGGCTAAATTAGCTTTATCCCAAGCAAAAATTTGTCCATCTAAATAACCTTTAACATTTTCTATTCCTACGCGAGCAAGCCTAGTAATAGCTTCTCTTACATTGTCTAAATCCTCAGCTACAAGAATGATAGGAGTATTTAAGGAAATAAAAGTTCCTGCCCAGGAAGCAAATTGTCCGCTAAGTGCAATGTTGAGCGAGCCTGGAACGTGTCCTGCTCCAAAAGCCGACGAAGGACGAATATCTAAAACTAAATAGCCTTGTTGGATAAATTTATTTACTTCTTCTGGTGTCATCGCTAAAGGATTAGGTAGTTCAGCGAGAGCTTTTGCACCTGTGCGATTTATTTCGGCATCTTTAGGAAAATAAGCTGGGACTTCTGGCAAATCGGCCGTCATCATTTTAACAAATTCATCTTTGCCCATTGGTTTTAGAGCATAGTTAAATTTCTTTTGTTCACCAATAGTTGATGAAGTTTCTTTTGACATACTACGTCCACAAAGTGAACCTGCTCCATGTGCTGGGTAAACTTCCACTGCATCGGGTAACTTTAAGAGTTTTTCATGTAGGCTATGATAAAGCATTTCAGCCATTGCTTGAGGTGTATAACCTTTTGAGCCTACTAAGTCAGGTCGCCCAACATCACCAATAAAAAGTGTATCTCCTGTTAGAACTTTTTGAGGATCACTGGAAACTTCTTTATCTGTAACAGTTATAGAAATACTTTCTGGTGTATGACCAGGAGTTTCTAAAATTTTTAATAGCACTTTCCCTAATTTGATTTCATCGCCATCTTTAACAGCTAAATGAGGAAATGTTGCACCAGCCTTTTCACCAAAAACAATTTCTGCTCCTGTGTGTGCAGCCAATTCACGGTGTCCACTAACAAAATCTGCATGCAAGTGGGTTTCTATTACATATTTAATTTTTAAGTTTTCTGCTGTTGCTACAGCTAAATATTGATCAATATCGCGTTGTGGGTCTACTACTGCGGCTTCTCCCTCAGAACCAATTAAATATGAAGCATGTGCTAAACATCCTAAGTAAAATTGCTTGAAAAACATAACTCCTCCTTAATCAATTAGAAAATAAAATGATAGTTTTTAATTATTAAAAATATAGCTACTACCAGCACAAAAGTAGCAAACCCGCTTTTTAATGTCGTAGCAGAAACTTGATGAGCAACTTTAGTACCTAAAATTGTACCTAGTGCAGCAATAACTGTTATAAGTATTGTTAAGCGTAAGTCAAAAGAAACATGTTGCAAATGACCAATTAAACCAGCTAAAGAGTTAATTGTAATTATCAAGAGGGAAGTGCCAATAGCATCTTTTATTTCTAAACCAGCAAAAAATATTAAAGCTGGAACAATTAAAAAGCCTCCGCCAACACCTAAAAAACCTGTTAATAACCCTACTATTAACCCTGCAATTATTGATTTGACTAGCTTGTTTTGAGAAACATTTTGAGAAATATCTTTTTGATCTTTTAATAACATTGCTAGTGAAATTACTAGCATTACACTACCAAAAATAAAAAGTAATGAAGTGGAATTAAATAAATAAGTTAATCCTGAACCAAAATAAGCACCTGTCATACCTGTAATACCAAAAAGAGCAGCAATCTTTAGATTTACAGTTTTTTGTTTATAGTGTAGAAAAGTAGCTATTAAACTAGTTATTCCTACTACAGCTAAAGACATTCCAATTGCTTGATGTGCTGACACACCAATTACATAAACCAAAACTGGAACAGTAATAATTGAACCACCACCACCAATTAAACCTAAAGAAAAACCTATTGCTGCACTTAGTATTAGGCCAATGATTAATGAGGTAGTCATAAACTAACCCCTTTGTATAGAACAGTTTTGAGTATCTGCTTTATTCCAAGGTAATTTAGCAAGTAGCAGTGCCATTGCACAACTATCAGTAAGAGCCGCAAAAACTAGACCAGCACCAACAAACATTGCTAAATAAATAAAAGCTGGAGTAATAAAAAGACTTAATAAAGTTCCAAGTAAAACTAAAAAGCCTGCAACAAGTCTTACTTGTCTTTCTAATGCCCAAGGAGCTTTTTGGCTAACTTCTATAGGTAGTCCAGCCGCTTGCCAAGCCATCATCCCACCCCTAACATTATGAACCTCTCTAAATCCAAGTGCTAAAAGTTTGTCTTGTGCCTGACTAGCTCGGTGTCCACTACGACAAATTAAATAAATAGGTATTTGTTTATCTAGTTCATTTGCTCTTTTTTCTAGTTCTCCTAATGCTATAAGACGCGCTTGAGCAATTCTACCTGCTGCATATTCTGGATACTCTCTAACATCTATTAATAAACAGTTTTCCTTATTATTTAATATTTTACTAAGTTTATTTACTTCACATTCAAACTTTTGTACTAACATTTGAAACCTCATAAAATTTGTTATTGCTTATTTTCTTATATAACTATAAAGGCATATATCGATGATGTCAATATTTTTTACCAGGAGTTTTTATTTGTAAAGTTTGGTTAAAACAAGGTAGGTAAAAGTTAGAAGGTTTATTTTAACTTTAGACCAAGTGCATCAGCTTTAGCCGAAACTCTTTCTTTAAGGCTGTTACAAACAATTTCACAAATTTCAAAAATTACTTCATCCCCAATTGAGTAATAAACAGCGTTAGCTTGTTGTCTGCGTAGTAGCAAGCCTGCATCTTGTAGTAATTTTAAGTGTTTACTAACATTTGGTTGAGTAGAACCTATTGCTTGGGTAATTTCTGAAACACTCATTTCTCCATCATGTAGCTCTTGTAAAATACGTAAGCGAATAGGTTCAGACAGGGCCTTAAATCTTTCAGCTACTAGTTCTAAAGCTTCTGTTGACAATGTAGGTTTAGAGGATGATTTTTTCATAAAAAGCTTCTCCTTAAAGTGATATGACTATATAACTATATAATTATTTAGTAAATAAATTATATACTATTAATATTTTGTTGACAACAATTTCAATGTTTTCAAGTTATATTAAATTTAGAGTTCTAAGATAGAGCAGTATCAGGTTGACAAAAGCTAACCCCTTAATATAATTGCTAGTTTCGGTGTTAAGAAAGGAAGTTGTGCTTTATGCTCATTGATTTAACTGAGCTACAAAAAAAAGAAGAAATACAGTTAGCACATCAATATCCAATAAATACATTAGATTGGCAAGACGATGAATCCACTATAGTTTCAGATTGTTCTGTTAATTTGACGCTTAGGCGACGTGGGCGAGAAATAGACTTAAAAGGTCAATTAGAAACGGATGTAGAAACTTTTTGTGATCGTTGTTTAATACAGGTAAAAATACCAATTCATACAACATTTAATTTAATTTGTTTATCGATGGCTAACTTAAGTAAAACAGATGAGTTAATTTTAGAGAAAAATGAGTTAGATTTTCACTTTTATGAAAATAACCAAATTGAATTAGATGATTTAGTTTGTGAACAAATACAGCTTGCTTTACCAATGTCAAAACTATGTCAAGAAAATTGCCAGGGTTTATGTAGCGAATGTAAGCAAAACCGTAACTTAAATGTTTGCAATTGTTCTAATAAGTCGGTTGATTTACGTTGGCAAGCTTTGACAGATTTAAAGAAGAAATTACAATAAAACTTAATAAATCAAGGAGAAAAAATTATGCCAAATCCAAAGAGACGACATTCTAAAGCACGCCGAGGTAAACGCCGCGCACATGATGGTATTGTAGCCCCACTTTTAATGGCTTGTCCTCATTGTAAAGCTCCAAAAGAAACTCACCGTGTTTGCTCCAAATGTGGCTATTATGGTGAGACTCAAGTATTTGAAACCGAAGAGTAAGTAATTTCAAAGGTTTAATAAAATGAGTAATTTATTAAGAGCCAGCATTGCTGGTACTGGTCATGCTCTACCAGAAAAAATTCTTACCAATGAAGAATTAGAAAAGTTGGTAGAAACATCTGATGACTGGATAATGACTCGTACCGGTATTAGAGAACGTCATATTGCGCGTGCTGATGAATATACTTCCACTTTTGCTGTTGCTGCTGCTCGTCAAGCACTAGAAACAGCCGGAGTAAAGCCAAGTGAACTAGATTTAATTATTTGTGCTACTGTGTGTCCAGATATGACATTGCCTTCAACAGCTTGTTTAATCCAAACACAACTTGGAGCAAAACGCGCTGCTGCTTTTGATTTAGTTGCTGCTTGTTCTGGCTTTATCTATAGCTTAACTGTAGCAGATCAATTTATTCGTAGTGGTACAGCTAAACGAATATTAATTATTGGTGCAGAACTACTCTCACGCTATGTTGATTATACGGATCGTGCTACTTGTGTAATATTTGGAGATGGTGCAGGGGCGGCTGTAATTGTACCTAAAGATGATGGATCTGGAGTATTAGCAACACGAATGCAAAGCGATGGAGATTATGCAGAATATCTATATATTCCTGGTGGAGGGACTCGTAATCCAGCTACACATGAAAGTATTGATGCTCGGCTTCACTATATAAAAATGAAGGGTAATGAACTTTTCAAAATTGCTGTCCGCAATATGTGTGAAATCTCTAATTTAGTCTTTGATGAAGCTCGCTTAAAAGCTAATGATATTAACCTACTTATTCCTCATCAAGCTAATCAACGTATTGCTGATGCTGTAGCAGAGCGTTTAGGCATTCCACCGGAAAAAGTATATGGCAATATTTCTCGTATTGGTAATACTTCTTCTGCTTCAATCCCAATAGCTCTAGATGAATGTCTTAAGGCAAATCGCATAAAGAAGAATGATATAGTAATGTTTGTTTCATTTGGTGCTGGGGTAACCTGGGGCGCGACTTTAGTTAAATGGTAAAAAAACAGCTTTTTTTTGCTATATTTCTAATTAGCTTAATAGCTTGCCAAAATGCTAGTAAAAAAGTTGATTTTGGTACACCAACTAGATATGAAGGCGAGCAAAAGCCGCAAATAGCAGAGTTAGTTGCTAAAGGTTCTTTAACTATTAAAAATATTTCTGCTCTAATAGAAAAAATAGAAGAAGCACAACCTTTTGGGGAAGTAGTAACACTACATATCAAAAATGAAACTAACCAATCACAAACTTTCCGAGTTGACTGCGGTACTGTTTTACGGGCGTTGACGGCTCGCTATCAAGACTTAGTTGTTACTCGCTCAGTTCAAGTTGAAATAGTTGCATATGGTGAATGGACTGGTAATTTGGAAGTTTTTTCCCTACAAATGCGCCGACATTACCCCTATAAACCAGCAGAATATCAACTAGGCAATATAGCTAGCGGTGATTTACGAAGGCTCGTTGAATGTTTCTGTTTTCGTCATCCAGAAACAGAAACAAAAGTAGATTTAACACCAGTGCAATATGCTATTTGGCGTGTTGTTGATGAAGTAACATTAAAGCAATTACTTGTTTATAGTCAGGGACGTGGAAATCCTTCTTTAGATGAGCGAGAGCAGTTAGAAAAACAAGCTACAGAACAAGGCCGTTTTACAGATCAGATCCTAACAGATTGTCAAATTACGGCCAAATTCCTTGACTCAAACCCTTGATTGAAATAAAAAACTATAGCTTTTTGACGTGGTTGATAACTTAAATAAAGTAGAAAAAAAAATAACGATATCTAACTTTCTAACTAAGTTCTTTTTGGGCATTGGCTTAGGAGCAGTTTTTCTTAGTATTGGTTTTGTAGGTACATATAGATTACTTAATAATCTTTCTTTTTCCCTTGCTCCAGCCTTAGTAGTAATAAGCCTTATACTAGGCTTACTCATTGACATTTTAATGGTTCGGTTTTTCTTGAAAAACCGAGAAAGCGTATTTACTCAATTATATAAAGAAGACCAGTAAAAACCCAGGAGTGTAGATTTAGCTATGACAAAAACAGCTTTTGTCTTTCCCGGTCAAGCTTCACAATATGTAGGAATGGGGCGGGACTTTTATGAAAAATATGCAGTAGCAAAAGAGGTTTTTGACCAAGCCGATCAAGCTTTAGGATTTTCTATTAGCAAGCTTTGTTTTGAAGGGCCAGACACAGAACTACAATTAACTGCTAACACACAACCTGCTATTTTAACTGTTTCTGTTGCTGCTTACCGAGTTTTAGCTAGTTTAGGAATAAAACCAGATTATTTAGCAGGCCATAGTTTAGGGGAATATTCTGCTTTAGTTGCTGCTGAAGTGCTAGATTTAGCTACAGCCGTTCAACTAGTCCATAAACGAGGTCTTTATATGCAGACGGCTGTGCCGGCTGGAGTTGGTGCTATGGCGGCAGTTATAGGAGCAGACTTTCAAGTAGTAGAAGAAGTCTGTAAACAAGTTGCAGGCTCGGAAATTTGCAGTGCCGCTAACTTAAATACTCCTACACAAACAGTTATTGCAGGTGAAAAACAGGCGGTAGAAAGAGCAATTGCAGAACTAAAGTCGCGCAAAGCTGGCCGTGCAAAGCTTTTACCTGTTAGCGCACCATTTCATTGCCAACTAATGAAACCAGCCGCAGATAACTTAGCTAAAGATTTAGCAGAAGTAAATTTTCCTGATCCAAAAATCCCACTAGTTAATAATGTTGATGCTCAAATTATTATGGACGGCAAAAAGCTAAGAGATAGCTTAATTAGACAAGTTTGCGCTCCTGTCAGATGGACAGAATCTATAAAATTATTAGCTGAAAGTGGTGTAAGCAGATTTATTGAAGTCGGGCCAAAAAATGTCTTAATAGGATTAATAAAAAACATTGTTGACAACGTCTCGTTAGCTAACATAGAAGACGATAAAACTCTACAACAATTTATTAGTACTAACACTATTACTACAAGTGTTAGTGCTAGTTAAGAAAGTTATTTTGAAAAATTAATTTAATATTTATATTTGAAAGGTAGGAAAAGTTATGGCAGAAGTATCAAATGTTGAAGAAAGAGTAAGACAAATTATTGTTGAAGAATTAGGTGTAGATGAAGCAGAAGTAACTTCTAATGCTCGATTTATTGATGATTTAGGTGCTGATTCTTTAGATACAGTTGAACTAGTAATGCACTTTGAAGAAGAATTTGGTATTGAAATCCCAGATGAAGATGCTGAAAAAATTACTAGTGTTAGAGATGCAATTGCTTATATAGAAAGTCATTTAGCAAAATAAATTATTTAGACTAAATAAACTAACTTAAAAACCTTAGATTTTTATTAAGTAAAAGTTTTAGTTAGGAGGCTGTGTGAATCATCGAGTAGTGGTTACAGGCGTTGGATTAGTTAGCGCGCTCGGTAATACTGCGGAAGATACTTGGACTAGTTTAATTGCAGGTCGTAGCGGTATTGAAAATATTACTCATTTTGATGTTAAAGAATATCCAGTAAGATTTGCTGGGGAAGTAAAAAATTTTAATCCAGAAAAGTTTATTATAAAAAAAGAAGTTAAGAAAATGGATGTGTTTATTCACTATGCCATTGCTGCTTCACAAGAAGCTGTGGACTCTTCTGGGCTAAAAATAACTCCAGAAAATGCTGAGCAGGTAGGCACTTATATTGGTTCAGGAATAGGCGGTTTTGGCATTATTGAGCGTGAACACACTAAATTACTACAAGGTGGGCCAGGTAAAGTATCACCTTTCTTTATTCCATCCACAATTGTAAATCTTGCTGCTGGGAATGTCTCAATTCGTTTTGGTGCAAAGGGGCCAAATTCTGCTACTGCAACAGCTTGTGCTTCAGGAGCGCATGCAATAGGAGATGCTTTTAGGATTATTCAGCGCGGAGATGCTACGGCTATGATCTGTGGTGGGGCCGAAGGTGCTATCACACCAATGAGTGTTGCCGGTTTTGCTGCTCTGCGCGCACTTTCAACTAGAAATGATTCCCCACAAACAGCTAGTCGTCCTTTTGATAAAGAAAGAGATGGGTTTGTTATTGGTGAAGGTGCAGGAATTTTAATGCTTGAAGAATATGAATATGCTCGCCAACGTGGAGCAAGAATTTTTGCTGAAGTAGTTGGCTATGGTATGTCTTCAGATGCTTTCCATATTACTCAACCTTCAGAAGATGCTGATGGAGCAATTCGGGTTATGAAAAATGCTCTTAAAGATGCTGCAATTAGCCCAGCAGATATTAGTTATATCAATGCTCATGGCACTTCAACCCCTTTTAATGACAGAATAGAGACTTTTGCTATTAAACAAGTTTTTGGTGAACATGCTTATAAAATTCCAGTTAGCTCTACTAAATCAATGACAGGTCATTTACTTGGTGCTGCTGGAGGATTAGAAGCAGGAATTAGTGTATTTGCACTTTATCACCAGCTTATCCCTCCAACCATTAACTATGAAACACCAGACCCAGACTGTGATCTTGATTATGTGCCAAATAAAGCACGTTCAGCCAAGATACAATATGTGCTTTCTAACTCATTTGGATTTGGTGGAACAAATGCTGCGTTAATCTTTAAGCGTTTTGAGGAGTAAAATCGTGAAAATAATAGTTTGTGTTAAACAAGTTCCTTCTCGTGACGCGATTTTGCGTATCAATGAGACAGGCAATTGGATACAAGATCGTGATATTGCTTATGATACAAATGAGCCGGATGCTTATGCTGTAGAAGAAGCATTGCAAATTAAGGAAAAATTAGGTGGTGAAGTAGTTATTTGCTCCCTAGGCCCAGAACGTGTCCAAATGGTTATTAAAGAAGCACTTGCTAAAGGTGCTGACCGTGCAATTCATATTTGCGACCCAGCACTAGATAACCTAGATGCACTAGGCCAAGCTAGAGCAATGGCTGAAGTAATTGGTAAAGAAGGCTTTGACTTAGTTTTTACAGGGCTTCAATCAGATGACTATGGTTTTGCTCAAACAGGTGTAATTTTAGGGGAATTATTGGGCGTTCCAAGTGCTACCATTGCAATGGCTGTAGAAGCTGATGAAGCTAGCAAAAGTGTAAGAGTTAAGCGCGAATTAGAAGCCGGTTGGTTTCAATGGTACAAATTGCCTATGCCCGCATCTATCAGCATTCAATCAGGGCTTAATCAACCTCGTTATGCTACCTTAAAGGGAATTATGAATGCTAAAAAGAAAGAAATTCGCAAAGTCACTCTAGCGGATCTCTCTCTTAACGCAGAACTTTTAAGCTCTAAGCAAAGAATTGAACGCGTTTACTTCCCAGTTAAAAGTAAGAAAACCGAAATCATTGATGGTTCAGCTAAAGAAGCAGCAGCCAAATTAGTAACCAAATTGAAGCAAATGCGCGCGCTTTAGTCGCTAGCATATAAAGAGGAGCGAAATTTAATGAGCGGAATACTTGTATTTGCAGAACAACGCGAAGGTAAACTTAATCGTGTCACCTATGAAGCTGTTGTAGCTGGTCAACGCCTTTCAGCTAGTCTTAACCAGCCACTTTCAGTAGTTTTGTTAGGCTCTGGAGTAGACGCAATTGCTCAAGAACTAGCAACAAAAAAAGCAGATAATGTTTATCTAGTTGATAATGAAAATTTGAAAAATTACACTCCAGATGGCTTTTCTTTAGCAATGCGTCAAGCCATTGAACAACTTCAACCAAACTATGTTTTACTCTCTCACACTTACTTAGTACGTGACTTTGCTCCTAAGCTAGCAACATCAATGGGCAAATCTCTAATTGCTGATTGTGTTGGCTATAAACTGGACGGCTCAAAACTTACTTTAGTAAGACAAATTTTCCAAGGCAAAATTAATGCTGATGTTAGCGTTCATGATAGCGCGCCAGTTTTGATTTCCTTCCAAGCAGGAGCATTTAGAGGAGATGATATTGAAGCAGGTAGTGCCTCAGTAAAATCACTAGCAATAACACTTTCAGCCGATCAAATTCGCTTAGAACCACAAGAATTATTTAGAGAAGCTAAACAATCTGTAGATTTAACTCAATCTAAGATTATTGTTTCTGTTGGTCGTGGCATCAAGAGCCAAGAAAATATTGCGGTAGTAGAAAAACTAGCTGCTGCTTTAGAGGCTGACATAGGTGCTTCTCGCCCAATTTGTGATTCTGGCTGGTTGCCAATGGATCGCCAAATTGGTAGTTCTGGTCAAACCGTAGCACCAAAACTTTATCTAGCTGTTGGCATTTCTGGTGCTATTCAACACGTAGTAGGAATGAAAAATGCTTCAACCATTGTAGCTATCAACAAAGATGCTAATGCTCCAATTTTTGATATTGCAGATTTTGGTATTGTTGGAGATCTATTTGAGCTTGTACCTGCTATAGTTGATGAAGTTGAAAAAGTAAAGGCTGAAGGCTAGATTTAATTAAAATTTTCTATAAATAAAGGCGAGCGGAGCTTAAAAATGCTTTGGCTCGCTTTTGTTTTACTAAAAATTTTAGCTTAAAATATTATTAGGATTTTTCCTAAAAACATCTATAAATATTACTTTACAAGCTTAACCACCAAGTGCAAACTAAAGATTCTATCACCCTCTAAATTTATTTTAATTTTGTAAATTAACCAATTTTGCCCCTATGAGATATCTCATAACTATATTATTTATCTTACTGTTAGTTCCTTCGGTATTAGCACAAGGCTATAAATTTAAGATCTATAATACTAGCAGTGGATTACCTAATAATGCAGTTTATTACATCCTTCAAGATAGCAAAGGCTATGTTTGGTTTGCTACCAATGATGGGGTTTGTCGTTATGATGGAGTTAAATACCAGTCTTTTACTATGGAACAAGGTCTAGCTGATAATTCAGTACGTGCTATTGTGGAAGATAAAAAAGGGGATTTATGGTTTTTAACTCGTTCTGGGATTAGTCGTTATAACGGAAGCAAATTTACTAATTATACTGTAAACGAAGGATTGCCAGAAAATGAAATTCGCTCAGGTCTTTGTGCAGAAAATGGAAGTTTATGGTTTGGTACTGGTAAGGGATTAAGTCATTTTGATGGTGAGAAATTTATTAATTATGGTTTAGAAGTAGGACTGCCTAATAGCCCTATTTGGAAAATTTTAGAGGCTAAATCAGGCGATTTATGGTTAGGGTTAAGAGGAGCAGGTTTAGCAAAATTTGATGGGAAAAAATTTACTGTTTATGGCAAAGCACAAGGTCTTTTAGATGAAAATGTTTTTGATTTAGCTCTTGATTCTAATAATGGTGTTTGGATTGCTACTGGAGGAGGGGTTTACTACTTTTCTCAAGAAAATTTCCGTCCTTATACTTCTTTGGATGGGTTAGGTAGTGAAAGAGTTAGCTCTATAAGGCTAGATCGTTTTGGGCGTGTTTGGTGTGGTACTTATGGAGGTGGAATTTCTCGGTTAGAAAAAGATGGACGCTTTACAGTATTTAACCGTAAAAATGCTCTTCCAGACGATTACATTATTTCCCATATGCAAGATTATGAAGGAAATATTTGGTGGGGAACTCAACGTAGTGGGGTTTTTTATTTTCTAAATGAAAATTTTAGTAACTATACAGAAAAAAACGGTATTGGAGAAGGTACTATTTCAGCCGTTTCTCAAGCTTCTGATGGGACAATGTGGTTTTCTTCTTTTAGTAATGGTTTAATTTCTCTTAGTCCTGATGGAAAAATTCAAAGTTATGGAATAAAAGATGGTTTAATGGAAGAAGAACTTTGGGCAGTGCTTGTTGATAGTCGTGGGCGAGTGTGGACAGGTGGACATAAAGGAATTTCTTGTTATGAAAAAGGAAAATTTGCTAATTATTTACCTAGCCAAATAGGGATAAAAACACGAATAACAGCTTTTATTGAAGATAAACAAGGACGCATTTGGATTGGTTCAGATAGTTCTACAAGTGATGGCATTGTTGTTTATGATAACAATGAGTTTACTCTTTACTCTACAAAACAAGGTTTAATAAAAAATCAAGTTAATAGCTTTGCTTTAGATAATAAAGGCAATTTATGGATTTGCACCGAAGGCGGTTTAAGTTGTTTTAATGGTAAAGACTTTATTAACTATACGGAAAAAGAAGGATTACCTAATAAATATGTTCATCGGTTTTATCAGGATGAGCAAGGTTATTTTTGGATTGGCATGGGCGTTGGAATAGCTAGATTTGATGGAAAAACGTTTCAATATTATACAAAAAAAGATGGACTATCAGATAATGCCATTCGTTCAATTACTAGTTATAATGGAGCTTTATGGATAGGTACTTTAAGAGGGATTTCGGTTTTTGATGGAAAAAGTTTTACTAATTATACAATCAAAAATGGTTTAGTTAATGATGGAATAACTAATGGAATTAAATCAAAAGTAGATGATAGTCTTTGGTTTAGTACTATTGAAGGTATAGTACGCTATCAACCTAAAGAACAATTACTAGTAACTAAAGCACCAATAGTTCATATAACAAGCATTTTAGCTGGAGAAGAACAAATACCTATAGCAGATTATCTTAGTGTAGCTTATGAGCAAAATACTGTTAAATTTGATTTTGTTGCACTGTCTTTTGTTGATGAAACAGCTATACGCTATAGTTACCTGCTAGAGAATTTTGATAATAAATGGTCAGAACCTAGTGAACAAAGACTAGCACGTTTTACTAATTTGCCTGCAAGAGAATATACATTTTTAGTAAAAGCTGTTTCAAATTCGGGTATTTGGAGCCAACCTATTGCAATAAAATTTGAGGTACTTCCACCTTATTGGCAAACCTGGTGGTTTCGGTTTTTAGTTATAGTTGTAATAGCTTTATTAGCTTATGGTGTTTATGCATGGCGTATTGAAGCTTTTAGACGTAGACATGAAAGTCGTATTGCTAGCTTACGTCAGCTTTTAGAGAGCATCCAGGTTATTAATTCACAACTTGAGCTAGAAACGGTTTTACAAGATATTGTGTCACAAAGTGCAAAACTTATTGGTGCCGAACCAGGAGGTATTGGTTTAGTTGAAGATAACAATATTGTTTTTCATCGTTTATGGTTAAAAGATCACTGGCAAAATGACCTACTGCAATTTCCTATTGAAGATAGCATTGTTGGGCAAGCTGTAACTAAAGCTGAAACAATTGTTATTAATGAGCCTACAGAAAAAGAACTAAATTTTCCTAATAACCTAAAACCTTATTATAAAAATGGTTTTATGGATGTACCAATAATTACTCGTACAGGCAAAGTTGTAGGAGTTTTAGATATCCGCCGTCGTATGGGTAAACCCCTATTTACTAAATTAGACCGTCAACTAATAGAATCCTTAGCTAATCAAGCTGCTGTAGCAATAGAAAATGCTGCTCTTTATGGTGAACTTGAAAAACTTTACCGAAATGAGCAACAAATAACCCGCAGTCTACAAGATTTAGATAAAATGAAGACTAATTTTGTTATTTTAGCCTCGCATGAAATGCGCACTCCTTTAACTATCTTAAAAGGCTATCATGATGTGCTACTTAATGCTTCTAATGATTCGCTAACTAAAAGTCAACAACGAGCTTTATCTATTTGTCAACGCACAATAGACCGACTGGTTATTATTGCCAATGATATTTTAGAAATGCTGAAAATTACTGAAGGAAAAGCAATGCTTAAACTTAGTAGTTTTAACTTAAAAGATTTAGTAAATGAAGTAATAAATGATTTAAGCGGATTTATTGAAAAACGTAATCAAAAATTACATTTGAGTATTTCTAATGATATTTCAGAAGTATGTTTAGATAAAGAAAAGATTAGGTTAATACTATTAAATATTTTGCAAAATGCTATTAAATTTACATTAGATAAAGGAGAAATAAGTTTAGAATTAGCTCAAGAAAAAGAATTTATTCATATAATTGTTAAAGACGATGGCATAGGTATTGCGGAACAAGAGTTAGAACGAATTTTTGACAAGTTTTATACAGGTGGAGATCTAATGCAACATAGTTCGGGGAAGTATGAATTTGGGGCACGTGGTACGGGTCTAGGGCTAGCTATTGCTAAAAACTACGCAGAAATTCATGGTGGACGACTTTGGGCAGAATCTGAGGGCCCTGGTAAAGGCAGTAGGTTTCATTTATTAATTCCTAAAGAATTAAGCTAAATTTCCCAAAAACCTATAGTAGCCTTAAAACTTAGCATTTGACAGGCACCGTTAATTACAGCATGCATTGGATTTGCGGCTAATTTAATATCTAAAGATGTCTTTTTAGCAACTAAAGCTGACATTCCCGGTAAACAAGCACCCCCGCCTGTTAAACAAATCCCACTTTCTATTACTTCACAGCTTTCTTCTATTTGTAAACCACGAACTACATCACAAATGATTGTAACTATTTTATTTATTACAGGCGACATTGCTTGGGAAATAACTTCTGTTTTAATTTCAGTTATAGTGCTTTTTCCTGTTTTAGAATCAATAGCAGACACTTTTTCTAATAATTGTGATTTTGCAGCTAATACTCCAATTTTTTGAGTTAATCGTTCTGCTTCTGATAATGATATAGAGAGATTATAATGAGCCAGCATCATATCTTGTATTGCTCTATGAATATCACTACAAGCAATAGGAGTTGCAGCCGTAGAAATTAAAGAGCTACTACGAATAACAGCAATATCTGTTACACCATCGCCAATATCTACTAGCATTTGAGCATAAGGAGAGGAAACGTCTAAACCTGCTCCTATAGCAGCAGCTAGAGGTTCTGGAGCAAGTTTTACTTTTGATGCTCCGGCTCGCAAAGTTGCCTCAACTATTGCTTCTCTTTCTTCTGCTGTTGCATTTGTTGGCGCACAAGCTAAAACTCTAGGTTTTATTAGGCCAAAGCGTTTAGCTTTATATAAAAGTGGGGTTAAAAGGTGTGTTGCAGCATCTAGGTCTTTAATTACTCCGCCGCGTAAAGGAAGAATTGAGTATGAACCAGAATCATTTTTAACAGGTGGTAAAGCAAATTTACCAACAGCTTCAACATTTCCCTTATTTGAATTTACTTTAACAGCAGAAGGAATATCGGCAATAATTCCTCGGCCCTGCGCATAGAGACGAGTGTTTGCAGTCCCTAGATCTATGGCTATGTCTGGATCTGCTACTACTTTTCGCAGTTGAGAGAAAACAGATTGTAGCACGCTTTATACCTCAGAATTTATTGGCTTGGGGAATGGCTGGATCTTCAACAATAATAAACAATTACACTATATTTTGTCGATTAAAAGATCCTTTAATTTAGCTAAACTTAAAAGGCTGTTTATTTTACTTAAATAGGATATTAACTATTTTTTGTGTAAATGCTTTATTAACAATATAATAGCAACTTATCCTTGTTCTAAATTTTCTCTTCTGTTATAGTCTCGAACTCTTATTTTGTTAATAAGATTACACTTCTAAAAATTGTTTTATAAAACTTTATTTATCTATAAATTACAAGGAGTTAATAAACTAGCGAGCAAAAGTTAAACAATTTTCTTAGATCAATTTTATTTGTTTTTGGAGGTTAAATGTCTTTTGATAATTCACGGTTTAGAGTAGCAAAGCTTTTTCTAATGGCTTTAGCTTTACCTACAGCATTATTTGGTTGGGGACAAAGTAAAGTATTAGGATGGCAAAACCCATCCGTGCAAAGTAAAAAAGCATCTATTAAAGGTAAAGATAATTCTTTTTCTCCAGAATTATCTCAAAACTTAAAATTTCCTAATGTTGGTAAAGTTCCTAATTTATTACTTAGCGAATCAATAATAAATGTAAACCATTCTCTAACGGAAAATACAACTATTACCCTACCAAATTTACGTAAATCAGTAACAGATGAACTCCCACAACTTTTATCTCAAATCGCAGGAATTGCTAAATTCCCTAAATTTCCAATCAATGGGGCTTATGATAGTTATACCTCGTTAGTCCGAAATTTTGAAGCTACAGCTTATAGCATAAAAGGTATAACAGCTTGTGGTGCGCGTGTTCGTAGCGGAATAGTAGCAGCAGATCCAAAAATACTGCCTTTAGGGTCAATAGTAAAAATTCAAGCAGGGAAATACTCAGGGCTTTATAGGGTTATGGATACAGGCCCTGCAATTCGCGGTAATCGCTTAGATATTTATATGGCATGCCGTAAAGAAGCTAAGGTTTTTGGCCGACGTAAAATACAACTAGAAGTAGTGCGTTATGGTTGGGGTGATGGAAATAAATTAGAAGAAATTGCCCAAGGTCAATAATCCTAGTCTATATATTCAGTAAATTTTCTAAGTTAGGATGCGGGCATCTTGCCCGCTTTCCTACTTTAAAGGAGTTTGAAAACTTTTACAAATATTGCTAAAAAGCCCAAGATATCAAAACTAATAGTTTCTCTATCCACTTAAATCTTTACGTGATTTTTCTAGTTCCATTGAACCATTTCTTGTTTATTTAGTTAAAACAATCAAATAAAACATAATCTACTATTATTTTATCTAAGGTACTATGATGGAGAAGGATTTGCTATGCAAAAATTACGAAAGTTAATGTTAAGTTTCTTAATTATTTTTTCCCTTTTTCCTTGGCTAATCTTAAGTGCTAACGATAATAATGAAAGCATAAGTCTTAGTGAAAGATTAGCTAAGCTAAATGACGGGGATATTACTACGGTTATTGGAAATCCTTTAGGGGAAGGCGAGTTAGCAAAACATGCTGCATTTAATTATTTAACAAACATTACTTCCGATAAACAAGGGAATCTATTTTTAATATCTGATTTTCGTATTCGCAAAATAGATGCTATTACAAAAATTATTACTACTGTAGCAGGTGGTAGACCTGGCATTAGCCAAGATGGTGTTTTGGCATTAGGGGCAGCTATTGATGCTGTAGATTTAGTTGTAGATAGAAAAGGTAACATAATTTTTTCAGAATTTGGTGATAAAGTTAGAATGATTGATGCTAAAACCAACCTAATAACAACCATTGCTGGTAATGGAATAAAAGGTTTTGATGGTGATGGAGGGCCTGCTATTAATGCAAGCTTAAATTCGCCCACAGCATTAGCCATAGATAAAGAAAATAACCTGTTTATTGCTGATTCAGGAAATAATTGCGTTAGAAAAGTAGATCCTACAGGCATTATTACTAGGATAGCTGGTAATGGTGAGTCTGATTATAGTGGGGATCAAATATTAGCTAGTCAAGCTTCTATAAAGGTTGAAGATATAAAATTAGATAAAATAGGCAATTTGTTTATTGCTGGGAACAATCGGGTTTATAAAGTTAATAAACTTACTAATGTTATTACTACAGTAGTTGGTGATGGAGACGCGCTTTATAATGGTGAGGGTGATGGAGATTTAGCTACAAAAGCTAGTTTAGAAGTAAAAAAAATAGAATTAGATCGTTTTAATAATATATTTGTTTTAGAATCAGCTACTTATAGACCTAGGATCCGTAAAGTAAATGCTAAAACAGGGATAATTAATACGGTTGCCGGAAATGGCTGTACTGTATTTAATGGTTGTAATCCTAATAATGGAAAGCTTGCTACAGAAGCTAGCTTTCTCTACCTCAATGATTTTACTTTAGATAATAAAGGTGATCTATATGTCACAGAATATTTAACAGACGATCATAATAACCGAAGTTATCTTTCTGATCACCTTCGCAAAGTAGATTCACAAACTGGTATTATCAGCATAGTTACTAGTAATTATACACCTAACTTTGAAAATGCTTCTGCACTCCAAGCTAGATTGTGTTTGCCTGAAGCTATAGTCGTAGATAGCCTTGGTAATATATTTACTTCAAATAAATGTACTAATACCATTCAACGAGTAGATGCAAAAACACAAATTATTAAAACCTTTGCTGGCAATGGAATAAAAGGTTTTAGTGGTGATGGCGATTTTGCTATCAATGCTAGTTTTAGCTCTTTATCAGAAATTATAGTTGACCAACAAGGAAATTTACTTATTGCTGACACTGATAATAATCGAATTCGCCGAATAGATGTTGTTACAGGTATTATTGCTACAATAGCCGGTAATGGTAAAGAAGGATATGATGGGGATGGACAATTAGCCATAAATTCTAGCCTTAATAAACCTAGTGCAATAGCTTTTGATAGGGAAGAAAACCTTTTTATCTTGGATGGAGTAAATGAACGTATTAGGCGTGTAGATAAAAATACTGGCATCATTACTAGTGTTTTTGTAGATGATACAGAGGGAGAATCAATTTATTCTCTAGCAATTGACTCTGTGGGTAATATTTATTCTATTACTACAGATCAATTTATACTTAAGCTAGATAGACAAACAAATAAGGTAACTTATACAGAGCTTTCTGATTTTATTGGTAATTCATCATTTGGGCTTGATTTAGTAACTGATAAAAAAGCTAATATCTACTTATCAACTGTTACAGATATTTTTCCTTTTTATGGAGGGGTTGTAAAAATAAATATAACTGATAAACAAAAAACAGCTTTAGTTTCTACTAAAGGATTTTTTGCTGGTGATAATGGCCCAGCTAAAGATTCAAGTGTTCAGTTACCAAGACGATTAGCTTTTGATATATCTGATAATCTGTTTATTGTTGATTCTGGAAATCAAGCTATAAGAGCAATAAAAAACCCTGCCTCTATAAACTAAGAGGCGTTCAAACCAATTAACTAGCACAAGTTATGGGATTAATAAAATTTATTAACCCCATTTTAGCAAATAAGCTATAGTGCTGTAGTGCTGGGTTTTCTTTCTTACTACTAATCAATATAATCATTGCTTATTTTCTTACTATCTACTAGGGAGCAATGTTTTAATGCTAGCAGTTGGAACTGTACTGCAAAACCGTTATTTAATAGTGCATAAAATAGGCCAAGGCGGTATGGGTGCAGTTTATGAAGCTAAAGACCAAAGATTAGGTGTGACTGTAGCACTTAAGGAAACTATCGTAAACCAAGAAGCTTTACATAAAGCTTTTGAACGTGAAGCTAAACTTCTAGCAAAATTAAGACATGCTAGTTTGCCTGTTGTAAGTGATTATTTTTTTGAAGGCGACGGGCAATATTTGATAATGCAATATATTGATGGTAAAGACTTAGGGGAATTGCTATCAGAAAAGAAAATCTTTCCCCTAGTTGATGTACTTAATTGGACAGAGCGCTTACTAGATGCTTTAGATTACCTTCATAGTCAAAACCCTTCAATAATTCACCGAGATATTAAACCTAGTAATCTAAAACTAACTGAACGCGGCGAAATTATTTTGCTAGATTTTGGTCTAGCAAAAGGAAGTCAATCTCAAGGTAACACAAATGCAAGTGTTTATGGTTATACACCACATTATGCCCCAATAGAACAAATTGAAGGCACAGGAACAGATGAACGAAGTGATATTTATGCCTTAGCAGCAACTATTTATCATTTATTAACAGGTGTAAAACCTGCTGATGCAATGCCTAGGGTCTTAAGCGTACTTAATGACAACAGTGATCCTTTACGTCCAGCTTGTGAAATTAGCCCACAAATTCCAGTAGCTATTTCAGAAGTATTATCTAGGGCATTATCTCAGAAAAGAGATGAACGTCCTTCTAGTGCTTCTATGATGAAAAAAGAATTAAACGAAGCAATAAAAAAGACTCAAGACCCCCAATTACTGACAGTTTTATCTGCTGCAAATAACTCAAGCAATAAAATTCAAACTTCCCCAGCCTTACCTATAACAACCGTTCCTTTTGATGAAAATGATAGTGTTGCTACTTTAGTAAAAACTGGTAATAATGATTTACCAGAAACAAGCATTGGTACAAATCCACAACCTAAAGCAGAACAAACACAATTAGTTACAAGAGTTAATGATACGGTACAAACACCAGTAGACAGGCCAAATAATTTACCAGAAAAATCTAGTAAACTACCTTTTTTAGTAGCAATAGTAAGTATTTTTATTTTTGCTGCTGCAATAGTAACAGGGCTTTTTTTCTGGGCAAAAAATAAACCTAATAAACTTAATTTTTCAGCTAGCGAAGCAACAGATGTTTCTTTAGCTTCTAAAGATGAGCGTAAACCTACTCCATTATCTGCAAAAATGATTTTAGGATATGGACTAAATGAACCTCGTTATTATGAGGTCTTAGCCTTAGCAGGAGAACTTAAGCTAACTCTTAATGTAGTTGCTAATGGTGCAACTGCTACTTTAGAAATCCTAGATAAAGATCTTAAGCCTTTACCTAGTAGCACATTATCTTTATCTGCAAGCTCTAATCAAAATGAGCAAAAGAATACTACAGTTATTAACTCTACTAAACAAAAACTTATCTTAAAACTTTCTAATAACTATCCTAAAGACTTAAAAGCTTATCGAGTGCAAATAGATGGTAATTTAGAGTTAGTCGCTTCTAAAGAAGCTAGTGACGCTAATAAATTATCTGCCTTAGCAAAAGAATTTGAAGCTAGAGATAATCCAACACCCTTATCTAGCAACCAATTAGTCAATCGAGGTAATAATAAAGATTTATACTATAGTTTTGAAGCTGAATCTGGTGAAATTAAATTGGTTTTGAATGTTATTGCTGGAGGTTCAGGAGTAACAATTAATTTGTTTGATGAAAACTCTAATTTAATCCCGTTTTTTAATAATACTGATTTTTCCTTGTATGCTACTTATTACCATAATGAAAAAGCCACCACATTACTAAATAACACACGCAAACAAAAAATTTTAATGAGAATTTCTAATAGTTATTCTAATGAGTTAAGAGCTTATCGCTTAGTTTTAAGTGGCCCAATAAAATATAGCAAAGACAAAGAAAAACTGGCTTTTGCTTCGCTCTTAAAAGAATTTAATGATAGAGATAACCCAATTGTTTTAGCTAGCAACGAGATAATTCAACGTGGTAACGAAAAAGACCTTTACTATAGCTTTAGAGTCCAACCTGGAGAACTACAATTTTCTTTAGACTTAATTTCTAACGGTAGCACATTGTCAATCCAAGCTTTTGATGACCAGGATAAACCTATTAAATTTAACAATAATAGTACTGAATTTTCCCTTGCTGCTACTGCTGATCATCATGAAAAAAAGAGCTTTTCGTTAATTAACGAACGTAGCCAATCAATTTTAATGCGTATAAGTAATAACTATCCAAAAGACCTAAAAGCATACAGACTACGTTTAGATGGAGCAGTACAAATTATTAAGCTTGATCCTAATGCTAACAAGGCTTTTGAATCTTTGTCTAAATTATTTAATGACCGAGATAACCCACAACCTTTAACTAGCAATGAAATATCTGCTCAAACAGGTAGCGAAAAAGATTTATATTATACTTTTGTTGCTGAAGCAGGAGAAATTGACCTAACACTTGGTCTAATGTCTGATGGAAGCACAATTACTATTGAATTTTTTGATAAAGATAATAATCCTATAGCTTACATAGATAAGAGTATAGCTTTTTCTATAAATAGTACTAGTAATACAGTTGCAGAAAAAAGTATAACTTTATTGGTTAAAGAAAAGCAAAATATATTAATGCGTATTACTAATACATATCCTAGAAGTATTAAAGAATATAGCATTGAACTAATAGGGCCTTTAGAGTTAAATCAAAATAATGATTTAGTTCCTGTTCCATAATTAAATATATATAAAATAGAATTTGTTTTATAAATTATTGAAAATAAATGGCTATCAATGCCCTGTAGGGGCATCTGATAATAGCCTTGTCCTTTAGGGCAAGGCTTTAAAGCAAGGCATTAATTAAATTAAAGTAGGTATAAAATCTTGGTTAATAGTAATGAATCAGCAGTATTAGTTGAAATAACTAGGGGTAGTATTGTTGAATCCCGCCATAGAGGAATGATTGCAATTGTTAATGCTAAAAATGAGTTAGTTAGCTCATTAGGAGACATAAATTTTATTACTTACTTAAGGTCTTCTGCTAAACCTCATCAAGCAATTTCTGTTATTTTAAGTGGTGCTAGCGAGCGTTTTGGCTTTACCAAAGCTGAATTAGCTTTAATGGCTGGCTCTCATAACGGAGAGCCTTATCATGCTGATTGTGCCGCTAGTATTTTAGCTAAAATTAATTTACCTTATACAGCTTTATGTTGTGGCGTTCATAAGCCTTTTAGCCACACGGCTGCTAAAAATTTAGGAAAACAAGTAAATGAGCTACATAATAATTGCTCTGGCAAACATGCTGGAATGTTAGCTAGTGCAATTGTTGGAAAATATAGCTTAGAGGATTATTACAAGGTAGAACATCCTATTCAACAAGCTATAGCTAATGTTGTTGCTGAATTTGCTGGAATTAGTCGCCAAGATTTAATTATGGCAATTGATGGTTGTAGTGCTGCTACTTTTGCCATTAGCGTTAGACACATGGCTTTGATTTATGCTCGTTTAGTAAATCCAGAAAATTTAAGTCCACAGTTGCAAAAGGCAGCAAATCTAATAACTAGCGCGATGTTAGAATTTCCTGAAATGGTAGCGTCTGACACAGATAGAATTGACACGGATTTAATGCGTGCTTTGCCTGGTCAACTAGTTGCTAAAGCAGGTGCGGAAGGTGTTTATACAATTGGACTATTGCCTAGTGAAAAATATCCTGATGGGCTAGGTATTGCAATTAAAATTGAAGATGGAGACATTGGACGAGCGCGTAATGCAGCTATTTTAGCTACTGTTGAGCAACTAGGCATTTTATCTAGTTCAAATATGGAGAGCTTAAAGGCTAAGTATTTGCCACCAATAACAAACCATCGCGGTTTGCATGTAGGGGAAATAAAGCCAATACTTAAATTAAATACATAATTAAAATTTGATTCTTAAGCTATATTAATAACGATATACTGCTTAAGCTATAGGTTGCTTAGTTAAATACTTATCAATTATTCCTTTAGTTTTACTTAAGTCAATATTTCCTCCTGAAACAATAACACCAATATTTTTATATTTTGCAAAATCTACTTTATTTGCTAGTAGTGCAGCAGCGGCAACGGCTCCAGAGCCTTCTATTATCTGGTGATCATTTAGGAGAAAATTAAAAATTGTTTGCTCAATCTCTTCTTCTGTAACTGTAACAATGTCTTTAGCATATTTTTTGATAATTGGGAAAGTGCAAGTATTATCTTCTAAATTTCCTGATAGCCCATCGGCAATGGTTGGTAACTCTGTTACTTTAACAATTTCACCTGCTTGAAAAGAGCTTTGCATAGCTGTTGAATTAGCTGGCTGTACTCCAATAACGGCTACTTTATATTTTGCTCCAACTATGGCACAACCAGCTAAGAGTCCTCCGCCTCCAACTGGAACAAGCAGCAAATCAAAAGAATGTTCTTTAAGCATTTCTACGGCTACGGTAGCTTGACCAGCAATAATTTCTAAATCATTGTAGGGCGAAACAAATTCTATTTTTCTTTCTTTTGCCATTTGACGAGCAATTATTTCTGCCCTGTCATAATCCTCGCCTTCAATTATTAAATTAGCTCCAAAACGTTTAATTCCTGCTATTTTTGTTGCTACAGCAGTTTTTGGTACAACAATAGTTGACTGCATACCCAACTTAGAAGCAGCATAAGCCATTCCAAGGCCATGATTACCTGCTGAAACCCCCAAAACTTCTTTTATTCCTAATTTTTTAAGCCTTAATAATTTATTAAATGCCCCTCTAAGCTTAAAAGAGCCTGTAAGTTGTTGGTTTTCCCACTTAATATAAATATTTGAAGAGTTTTTATCAGTAGCTAAATTTACTAGGTCAGTTAGCCAATAATTTTTAATACAAGGAGTTTTTAATACAAGGTTTTTAATATTTTTGGCTGTTTTTTCTATTGTCTTAAAATTTATACTTTTAACTTGGTTTTTCATTTTTTAGGACAGTCCTTAATTATCAATTTTCCATTTGGTATTGCATTTACACTAAATGGGATAGAGCTTAAAGCAAAAAATGATAAATAAAAATTAATGGCGGACGAAAAGTTATTGTTTAGGAAGTAGATAGAGTTTTTTGATAAACCTGGCATAAAAATTTTGTAAATCTGGCATAAACATTGCCTAAAGGCTCTACAAACTACTAAATAGCTTCTTTAATGGGGATAAAAATATGATAGAGCCTTCAGCACAAATGAGAAATATCAGCGTTTTAATAGCCTTTGTTTTATTTTGGATTGTTATTGCCTTTTTAATCAAGTAAATTTTAACTTATTGAAAAATCAAATAGTTATTGTTCAGATAAGATTTTATCTAAATCAGCTTGAGTTACTTTTCCTGTTGATGCAATTAATTTAGCTGCACGGTCACAACATTCTTGTAATTGATGTCCAGCGTGTCCTCTTGTCCAAGTCCAAGTGATTTGATGCTTTTGACAAGCTTTATTAAGCCTGTCCCAAAAATCAAAATTTGCTTTCTTACGAAATTCTCCTGTCATAGTTTTAATTACATATTGTGAATCAGAAACTACTGTCACCTTGCAAGGTTCGCGTAGTTGTTCTAAACCTATACAAACGGCAACAATTTCTGCTTGCTGATTACTAGCATTTCCTAAATATTCACCAAAAATCTTTTGCACTTCTTTATATGTCAAAATTGCTACTGCTGCTGCTCGGCTTTCACCTGCTTGATAATTAGAATTACCTAGGCTACAACCATCACAAACTAATGAGATCTCTTTCATAAACCTTCTTTCTAGAATATATTTTTTAACCCATACTATTTGCAGGCGTTATTCTACTTTGCTTTAATTAAAGAAAGAAATTAAAGCTGGAAAATTTGTTGACTACTTAAGATTTATTACACTTACTATGATAAATAAAATTACTGTTATTGAAGGTAATATTGCTAAACTAGTTGTAGATGCAATAGTTAATGCTGCTAATCGCTCTTTGCTTGGCGGTGGCGGAGTAGATGGAGCAATTCATCAAGGAGCAGGGCCAGAACTGTTAGAGGAATGTAGAAAGCTAAATGGATGTGAAACCGGAGATGCTAAAATCACTAAAGGCTATAAATTGCCTGCTAAATGGGTAATTCATACTGTAGGCCCGATTTGGCGCGGAGGTACTCATCAAGAAGAAGAGTTTTTAGCGCGTTGCTATCGCAATAGCTTAAAACTAGCTGTAGAAAACCAAATTAAAACAATTGCTTTTCCTGCTATTAGTACAGGTGCTTATGGTTTTCCATTAGATAGAGCTACAAAAATTGCTATAACAGAAATTCAAAAGTTTTTATCTAAAAATGATTTAATAGAAAAAGTCATTCTAGCTTGTTTTGGGCAAAGTGATTATAAACAAATACTTAGAATTGTAGAAAAATCATATTTGCCAAAATGATTCTAAAGCCTTCCAGACACTCTTAGGGTCTTCTACTTGTGGATAATGGCCGATTGTTGGTAAAAGCACTACATCGGGATTAGGAACAAGCTGCTTAAAACGCTCTACCATATGCGCTCCTGAAATTGGATCAGCACCACCATTAATAAGCCTAATAGGTACTTTAGTAGTTTGTAAAACTCCTACCCAGCGATCACGGTATTGCTTACGTTCTGTCATATAGCAAATAAGCTTATGAGAGATTTTCAAACCATTTTTACTAGTAACTATTTGCCAAAATTCATTTAATTCTTTATCTGAAGGTGGAGTATCTTTACCAAATATATTTCTAAAGGTTTGATTAAATTTTTTTTGGCTCATTAAGTAGGGAATTAAAAAACCTATTGGACTAATTAATAATTTTTGTATTAAGCGAGGACGATGAGTTTCAGGAAATAACCCACCATTAAGAAAACAAACGGATTTAATTTCTATTCCAGTGATTTTTTGATTTTTTCTATCTTCATAACGGGCCAGTAATTCTTGTGCTACTGTATCGCCATAATCATGGGCTAAAATGCGGATTGAGTTTATTTTCAAACTTTGCAGTAAAGTTTCATGTAAAGTAGCTTGGTCATTTATTGAGTAATTATAATTATATGGTTTATCTGAAAAGCCAAATCCAATCATATCAGGAGCAATAACCCTAAATTTTGCAGTTAGCTCGGGCCAAAGGTGATTCCAATCCCAAGATGATGTAGGAAACCCATGAATACAAACTAAAACATCACCTTGACCGGAATCTTGGTAAAAGATTTGGTAGTTTTGATATTGAAAAGTTTTTCCTGTTTCTTGCCAACTACTTAAATTCATTAGTTTTATTAGTTTTATTGCTGTTTCATTTCTGCTAGTCCTGCTTCAATTGTTACAGGGCTATTGTAGCCAAGTTCACGGCGGGCTTTGCTATCATTTACCGTTACTTCTTCACCCATTAATTTAAGTGCTGTTCGGGTTATGGGTGGCTCCATTTGCATATGTGAAAACTTCCAAAAAGCTTCAATTCCTGAAGCAATAATTTTAGCTAACCAGCGAGGTAGATTTTTATTGCCAGGATCTAAGCCTTGAGTTTGCAATAATTTAGTAAAAAATTCACGGACTTCAATAGGTTTTCCATCTGTTAAAAAATAAATTTCTCCACCTCGTCCGCGTTCTGCTGCTAAGATCATCCCTTCGCACACATTTCTAACATGACAAGTAGAAGTTAAATATTTTCCTTCAGCTATCCAACTAAATTGACCATCTTGGACGGATTTAACTAGTCTAGGAAGTATAGTTGTATCGTCTTTTCCCCAAATAAATCTAGGGCGCATTACTACAGTTGTTAAGGTAGGGGAATTTGCTGCTATTACTCGATCCTCTGCCATTGCTTTAGTAAGAGGATACAATCCAAGGGGTTTTGCTGGTTTTGGGCGCGATTCATCAACATTTATTATAGGTGGGCCTCCAACTAAAACAGCCTCTGTCCCTACATGAACAAATTTTGCTACTTTAGCTTCAAGTGCAGCGGCTAGGGTGTTTTCTGTTCCTAAAACATTATCTTTGTAGAAATCTTCATATTTTCCCCAGTCCCCAACATATGCGCCAGAGTGAAACACAGCTTGACAGCCCTGCATCCCGTCGCGCATTGCTGTTTTATTGTCAAGATCGCCTGTTATAGCGGTTGCTCCAAGTTTTTTTACTGTATCGGCTGATTTTTCAGAGCGAACCAAGGCATTAACTTCCCAAGAACGGCTAACTAACATTTTTATTAAACTACGGCCAACAAAGCCAGAACCACCAGTAACAAAAGCTTTAGGCATAAATTATCCTCAAATTTACTATTTAGATTTATTTTTGCTAGCTATTTGTAAAGCTTTTAACTCTATTAGATCAGTGTATTCTTTCCAAGCCTGACCCGAAGCTTGATCGGTTTTCCAAATAGTAAAATGACAAGTTGGCGCACCAGCAGGTATTGTTGTATCAAATTTAACTTGAAAGTTTTCTGCTACTCCAAATTCTTTAAGTGCTTCTAACATACCTTGAACCAAGTAGCGTTGGACTCGGCAATCAAAGGCTTGATAATGATCTTGATGAGGACACCATAAAATATCAAAACTAACTTGCTCAGTATGATCTATTTTAGGTGCTTCTAAGGAAGCATAGACGATTCGGTTAATTACAGTAGCGTAGAAGCTAATAAACTCTGATTCAGATGTATTTTCATCTTTTTTAGTGTTTTTTAGGATTTGTCGGCCAACATCTAACCCTATTTTATGCAGTGCGTTACAAACTAATTTTTGTCCTTCTACACCAAATTTTTCTTCGCAATCTTTGAGGATTTCAATAATTGCCATTGCCTGCATTGTTCCCCATTGCCAAAGCGTTGCAGGGTCAAAGTCAGTTTTAGCTAAAACGTCCTCTTTTAGACGTTTTAAGCCTTTTTCATAAGGTTGGTTAAATTGAAATTTTTGCCAACCTTCTTCAGGTCGATTTTCCCAATGTGCCATAATTTATTTACCTTAAGTTATTTTATTTAGCGAGAAAGTTTTGGAATTGATAAAAAAAGTTAAAAGACTTTTTTTTGTGTTTGTAGATCATACTCTTGGTATGCTAAAAAAATCTAGCATTCTCTTACAGGTCTTCCGCAATTCATCCCACGTCTTTAGGCGTGGGATAAATTGCGTCAGTGAAATTAATAAATAATAAATATTGACGTATGAATAATAGCATAATATAATGGAAAAATGAAATCAAATAGAGTAATCCAAATACAACTACAAGTATCAAGTACAACTTGGCAGCAAATGACAGATGCCAGAATAGAAGCAGCCCGACTATGGAATAGAATGGTAAAACTCCACTTGTACTTTAGAAAACGTAACAAAAAATGGCCTACTCAAGCTCAGTTTGAAAAACATTTTGCAAGGAAATTCCGTCTGCATAGCCAAACAATTCAAGCATTAATAGCTAAATTCTTTGCCAACATTGAAACTATCAAAACTAATAGAGCAAATGGAGATAAAAAGGCTCGCTACCCATACAAGAAAAAGAACTACTTTAACCCAGTTTGGAAAGGTCAACATATAAAAATAGAGAATAACTACATAATACTGTCAATGGGAATAGACCCTAAAAGTAGAAAAAGACAATTAGGAATTTGCATCCGTCTACCAAAAGATTTGCCTCAAGGAAAAATAGTACAAGCAGAGTTAGCTTTTGGTAAATTGCTTTTAACTATCCAAAATCAAGTTGAAGTAACAAAACCAGTTGTTGAGAAAATAGCAACAAGTGATTTAGGCTCAATACATTTATCCGTAGTAACAGATGGTCAAGATTCTTTAGCAATAGTTGGTCGAGGGCTTAGAAGCCTTAACCAAGGTAAAGCCAAAGCATTAGCAGAAATCTCCCAACTTCAATCTCGTTGTCAAAAACACTCTAAAAGATGGACTAAACTACAAAAAGCTAAGTATAAAATACTAAATAAAGCAGAAAATCAAACTAAAGACCTACTCCATAAAGCAGCAAATGAAGTAGTAGATTTCTGTAAAGAAAAAGAAGTATCAAAGCTAGTAGTAGGTGATATAACTGAAATAAATAGAGGAAAGAAAAATAAAGCATCCCGAAGATTAAACCAAGAAATGGGGCTACTAAGCTTAGGGTTATTTGTAGCATATCTTAGGTACAAGTTAGCGGTGTTTAGAATAGAGTTAGAAAGTTTTAATGAGTCTTATACAACTAAGACTTGCCCGGCTTGTGGTCACAAACATAAGCCTGTCAACCGACAATACCACTGTCCAAAGTGTAAATTTGTTGGCATTCGTGATGAGGTAGGAGCAATAAACTTGCTAAATAAATATCTCAATAAGGGTGAAATATTGCCCAATTTCCTTATTCCTAAAGGAAAAGTTAAGTATCTACGACCTGTGAAGCTTAAACGCTTTGCTAGACGTAGTAGAGCCGATGACACCGGCCATCCATCAATCCACGCTTTTTGTGCTGATGGGTGATGCTTTTATGGCTTAATTGTGGTTGGGCTGTTTCTGACAGCAAGCGTGAGCTTTCCTGACTACAGTTTTAGCGACCAAAAGAATCCAATGCCTGCAAGCCGTTGGAGTGTCAACTTTTAACGCTAGCGCAAATTTATTTATAAAATCTTCTAGGAGAATTATTTATGAAAATAAATCTTTGGTCAAAACTACGATATTTATTATTTGCTGTAATAATATTTCAATTAACAATTCCTTTTACTAGCGCAAATACAACAGATTTTGTAAATAATTCTAAAAATAATAGTAAATTAACTAATCAAATTATATTAAATAAAAAAGATAATATACTATTAAATTTTGAAAGAAATATTGGACAAACCGATAAAGATATAGATTTTATTATTCGTAGTAATGTTTCAACTATGTTTTTATCTGCTACAAAATTAAATTTTATATTTGACCAAGAAAATAACAGTAATAATTTTGCTAAAAAGTTTAATAATCAAAATAATGATGCAAAGCTACATCCTCAGTTAACAATGGAGTTAATTAAAGCAAATAACAAAGCTAAAATAATAGCCCTTGAAGAATCATCAACAAAAACTAATTATTTAATTAATAATAAACCACAAAACAATGTAAAAAATTTTACAAAAGTAAAATATGAAAGTATCTATCCAGGAATAGATATTGTTTATTATGGTAATCAAAAGCAACTAGAATATGATTTTATTGTTGCTCCAAATGCCGATCCTAATTTAATAAATCTAGCTTTTTCTGAAGCAACAAAATTAACTATTAATGAACAAGGTGACTTAATTATTGATGTTAATGGTCAGATAATTTATCAAAAAAGACCTGATATTTATCAATATATTAATGGAAATAAAAAATCTATAAAAGGTAGTTATAAACTTTCAGCAAATAACCAAATTAGCTTTCAAATAGGGGCTTATGACACAACTAAAACCCTAATAATTGATCCTATTGTAGGTTATTCTACATTTTTAGGTGGTACAGATAACGACTTTAGCAATGCTATTGCTGTTGATACAGAAGGAAATACTTACCTAGTCGGCAATACTGCATCCATCAACTTTCCTGTATCCAACTTTCAACAACAAAATAACAAAGGAAAAAATGATTTATTTATCACTAAAATTGCTCCTGATGGAAATCGTGTAATTTATTCAACTTATATTGGCGGGTCAGATAATGATTTTGGTAATGCAATAGCGGTTGATAGTATGGGTAATGTATATGTTAGCGGGTATACTTTCTCTAGTGATTTTCCTATTCTTAATGGCTTTCAGCCAAAGAACGGTAATACTATAGCTAATACTGGAGGAGATGCTTTTATCCTAAAGCTAAATGCTCAAGGCAATACTTTAGCTTATTCAACTTACCTGGGAGGTATGGGAGACGATCTAGCAAGCAGTATCGCTATTGATTCACAAAATAATGCTTATGTTACAGGTTTTACTAATTCTGTTAATTTTCCTGTTGCAAATGCCGTTCAAAGCAAAAGTAACGGCGGGTTTGATGCTTTTGTAGCTAAACTTAACCCTATGGGTAGTAGCTTAGTTTATTCAACTTATTTTGGTGGAAGTGACAACGATTTTGGCAATGCAATAGCGGTTGATAAAGATAGAAATGCTTATTTTGTTGGTGTTACAGACTCTAGAAATTTTCCTGCTATTAACCCTTTACAATCAACAAATTCTGGTGATAGCGATGGCTTTATTACAAAAATTTCTGCTACAGGAAATGTAGTTAATTTTTCTACTTATTTTGGTGGAAGTAGTTTTGACAATATCACTAGTATTGCTGTTGATAATACCAACAATATTTATTTAACAGGTGTAACAAATTCACGAGATTTTACAGTTGTAAATGCAATGCAATCAACTAAATCCACTAGCCTAGACGCATTTGTTAGTAAATTAAACCCAACAGGCAGCAATCTTGTTTATTCAACTTATCTTGGTGGAAATGGAGATGACCAAGCAAATAGCTTAAGTTTAGATCCTGATAATAATGTCTATCTAACAGGTGTTACCACATCAACAAATTTTCCCTTAAAAGACGCAACACAAAAAGTTATTGGTGGCGAGCAAGATGCTTTTATGACTAAGCTAAATGCTTTAGGCACAGCACTTGACTTTTCAACTTATCTTGGAGGCATAGGAAGCGAAAGTGGATTAAGTATTATTGTAGATGGAAAAGCTAATGTTTTTATGACTGGAATTACTAATTCTATGGATTTTCCAATGACAAAACCTTTGCAAAATAGTTGCGGTTGCGACTTTATGAAAAAAATTAGTGATGGTTTTGTAGTTAGTTTTGTTGAAGAAGTTCTGCCACCTCCACCACCAGCCAGCCCAGATTTTTCTATTAGCTTTACCCAACCACAAATTACCTTAGCTCGCAACGATAAACTTGATATAACTGTAACAATTACTAGGCTGGGGGGATTTACTGGAAATGTAACTGTTACGCCTGATAATGATAGAGCGAAGTTATTAAAGCTAAAATTTACTCCTACGGTTTTATCAAGCACCAGCGATAAAGTAACTTTTTCCTTAAAAGCTAAGAAAAAAGCTTTACAAGGAACATCTCCAATAACATTTACTGCCAAGGATGATAGCGGCAAGACTAAAACAGCAGTGTTAACTTTAGTAATTCAATAGGTTAAATATAGATAAATAACCTAAGATAAATTAAATTTATCTTAGGTTATTTTTATTTTTATAAGTAACCTAAACCGCGTAATTTTTCTGCTACTTTGCTTTCGTCATCGTCAGATAAATCTGTAGAACTTTCTACTATTTGACCGCCTGATGTATCTTGATCATTTTTATCAACTTTTATTGTAGGAGCAGCAATAGAAGTTGTTAAAGCTTCTGCCAAAACTTTTCCGTCAAGGTCGCCAGGGACAGTAGCACCAGCTAAATGCAGCACTGTAGGCACTATGTCATAAACACAAGCCCCTTCTAGCTCATTGTGTTTAATTTGTGGCCCATCACAAATAATTATTCCTTGTGGACGGTGTGTTCCATTCCACCAAAACTTTTTCTTACGAATTATTTCTGGTGTAGGACGTTGTAGAATAACGCTAGGGTTCCAATGTACATACATATCACTAGATAAATCAGCGTAAGGCCCGTGATACATTTCCGAGCGTTTTTTTACATCTTTGACTACAGGTAACCCGCTATCAGGATCACGCCATTCTTTAATTTTTGCGATTAATTCATCACAAACTCGGTCATAATCGGCAGGCTCAACAATACCAAATTTATTACGTCCCTTTAGGTTAATGTTAATAACATTGCGTCCGGCTTCGGAATAAGCAATGGTTTTTTCCCAAATAATACGACCATAAAAACGGTCTTTGCTGGCTATTGGGGCTGCTTTTTCGCCAATCATACTTTTTAATGTGCTACGTACTGAAGCGGGTAAGAAACTTTTAACTACTTGTTGAACACTTTGTCTTAATTCTTGGGCGGTTTCCTGAGCTTTTGACGCAGATGCTACGGCTGTATCAGCTTTAAGTGTCATAAAACCGGCTTGTTCTAGCCATTCAACAACATGAAAAGATCCTTGGGTATTATGTCCCATTCCATGATCCGAAATTATAATTGTGTTAGCTTGATGACCTATGGTTTCTTGTAATTGTCCAATTATTTCATCCATCACGCTATAAAATCTTTTGATTGTATCTTTATAAAGCATAGCTTCTGACTCAACATATTCGGGGTGTCGTGGCTCAATATATTTCCAAAAATAATGTTGTACCCAATCAGTTGCAGTATAAACAATCATAAATACATCAGGATTATATTTTTGAATTAGATATTTAGCTGCTTCTGTGTGGGTATAAGAAAGCTTTAACCACATATCAATTGCAGCATCTAAGTCATTATTTTCCATTACTTTAGACAAATTTTGTGGTGTAGGTGCATAGTCTGGAAATTTAGCTAAAATTTCTTCTTTTAAGCTAGCTGGACTAAAAGCCTTTTCATCTAAAGTTGGTGCATCTAGGCCAGAAATCATAAAGCTACCTGCGCTATGTTCGGCTGGATAAGTCATTGGGACATTCATCATACCGACTTTATAGCCAGCACTTGTTAAAATTCGGTACATTGTTTGACATTTGCGATCTCCACCAGTAAAAATTACTTGTTTATTGCTAGCAAATGAACGGTCTGAAAAAACAAATAGACCATGTTTTCCAGGATTTTTGCCTGTAATTATTGATGTCCAAGAAGATGCACTGTGCATATTAGGAGTAGAAAGTAGTAGTCCTGATGAACCGTTAGCAATCATTTGCTGCATATTGGGAAGCAGACCTTCACCAATATATTGATTAATTAAATTAAATGTTGCTGCATCAAGACCAATGATGGCTACTTTGGTATTCAAGTTTTTATCTCCTTATGTGGCAAAAATTAAATTTGTGCTAAATAAATCAAATAAATGAAGATATAGCAATTTTTTAGAAAACAAAAATTATAACACTTTTCTCTTTCTAAGAACAAAGCGGACTAGTCGCGCTTTTGCTTAAAATTTTGACAAAAAGTTTAACCAAATTTCTTGCTAATTGGTTTAACTTCTTGTTGCACTCTTATAGCAAACTTGGTTGTTTTGTAGATTAACTTTTATTTAGAATATAGGTATTTTTCTTGCCTGAGTTTTTTGTTTCTAGAAGTTGCTTAAGGCATTAAATGGGATTTTGATTAGCGACTATCTTTTTGTGCTACCAAAAAAAGTGAGGTTTTTATGACAGATGATGTAAATCAAGTAATTTTTAGAGCGCAAGATAATTTTTTATGTCGTAGTTGTGACACAGAATTGGTAGCAGAATATTGCCATAATTGCGGAGAAAAGAAATTTGATAAAACAGAATTGTCTTTAAATCATTATATAAAAAGTATTTTTCAAGAAGTTACAGAATTAGACTCAACTTTTTTTAGAACATTTGTAGCTTTGTTAGCCAAACCTGGCGAATTAACTAAAGCTTATCTTGATGGTAAAAGGGCTTTGTATATTAAACCTCTAAAAATATACGTAATGGTAATACCTATTTCCTTTATAATAATGTCTAATATTGAGCCAATAAATTTTATTGATTTAAAAACTCTTATTAAGATGGATTCAACAGGTTTCATAGGACAGGATCTAGCAAAATTAGCACAAAAGCTAAAATTAGATTTCCCAGTTTTTATAGAAAAGTTTAACGAATATATTAAAAATTTTATTACTTTTTCTAGCTATATTGAGGTAATATTTTTTGCTTTGTTTCTAAAATTATTTTACCTAAGATCTAATAAATATTATGTTGAGCATTTAATTTTTTCTTTACACTTTTATTCTTTTATATTTCTATTTTTTATAATAATTTCTCCTTTGGGTTTTATAAGTGCTAAGCTATTTAGTACCATTCCTAGTATTTTATATATAGCTTATTTAGCTATTGCAATTAAACAAGTCTATTTAGAAACAAAGATAAAAGCTTTATTAAAATCTGTTGGATTATTTTTAGTAGTTAATTTACTCACTATGGTTTCTTTCTTAGCCGCCCTTGCTTTTGCCTTTCTTATGATTAAGCTAAAAGCCTAGATGTTAGAAAATTAATGAATTAATTTAATATACTTCCTCAAAAACCTGTTCTGGTTTTATTAAATTTCATTTTATTGTCTATCCATTTTTTGACAGATTAGCTTGGCTATACTGATTAAACATGAACTTTTATAATAGGAAATTGTTTAACGCGAAGGATTCTTTATATAATTAGCCGCTTTTTGTTGGTCAATGGTAGAAATTAACAATCAAATAGCATCTGTAATTTAGTTTTAGAGGTATTTAGCCATTTACGAGAAGTTAAAAACAACATTTAAGCATATGTTGGTTTTTGGTGTAACAGGAATCATTAACCGTTCCCTAGGCTTTTTTCTAATTCCTGTTTATACTTACTATATTAAACCTAAAGAATATGGTGTATTAGCAATATTAATGATTGTTTTAGCTGCTATTCCACTAGTTTTAAGGATGGGTCTTGGTAATGCTTTACTTAGATCTTGGTATGATTACAAGGAAGACCAACGACCAGAATTAGCTACAACTGTATTTGTTTTTCTACTGTTAACTTCTATTCCAATACTTAGCATATTAACTTATTTTGCCCCTCAAGCCTCTTTATATCTTTTAGATACAGAGGTTTATACAAGTCATTTACGAATTGTTTATTTACTAGCTTTCTTAGAAATTTTTAATGTAGTTCCTGAAACTCTACTAAGAATACGTAATGCTTCTATACAGTATTCTTTATGTCAAACAATAGGTTTTATTTTCCAGCTATCTACCAATATTAGCTTGATTGTTTATTGGCAAATGGGAATTAAAGGAGTTTTAATTGCTAATTTGGTTGGGGCAATTTTAGAAAATAGCTTGATGTTTGCAGTTTCGCTTAAGCAAATGAAATGGGGCTTTAATTTTGCTGAGTTAAAAACAATGCTGGCTTTTGGTACTCCGCTAATTTTTGGTCGACTTTCAGCTATTTGTTTTCAATGGATTGATAGATTTTTTCTAAAATATTATGCTGATTTTCGCCAAGTAGGTCTTTATACATTAGCTAATCAGCTAACCACTCCAATTAACTTGTTAATAACAATGCCTTTTGGAATGATCTGGTCAAATATGCAAGTGTCAGTAATGAAAGATCCTGATGCAAAAGAATATTATGCCCGGATGTTAACTTATGTTGTTTATGGCTCAACCTTTTTAGCTTTGTCATTATCAATACTTGTAGAAGATGTATTAAGAATTTTTGCTACTGCTAAATATTGGGAGACAGCCGCAATTGTTCCTTTACTGGCTTTGTCTGCTGTGTTTGATGTTGCTAACCCGACTTTGGGAGTAGGTATAAGTATTTTAAGAAAATCCTACCTTAGCCCAATTATTGTTGCTGTTGCCGCTATAAGTAATGTTTTATTAAATTTTTTACTAATTCCAAGAATGGGAATGAAAGGCGCGGCACTAGCAACACTGCTGTCTTATATAATAATTACTTGTTTAAGATATTTTGTTTCCAATAGGTTAATGCACATTGATTATGAATGGGGAAGACTACTAAAAATAGCTGCTCTAGCTATAATGTTATTTTTTCTTAGCAAATTAATTGTTATTGAAAGACCAATAATTTCTTTTGCTGCTAAATTCCCTTTAGCAATAATCCTACCTTTTTTATTGATCCCTTTTAATTTTTATGATGAAAAAGAGAAATCAAAAATTAAGCAAATAATCGATCAAGCAAAACAGCTAATGCAAGCATACTTAGCTAAATATGTTTAGGCTTTTTTAATTTCCTCCTATAGATTTACAAACACAATTTTGTTTTTCTGCTGCTGTTTCTGCTGATAAAGAGACGACATCAGGAATTAATTCAACTTCTAAGGTTTTGTTATCAGCACTAATAAATTCACCTAAACTTAGCTCTATAACTGCATTAGCAGGTAGAGTTTTTGTTTTTAGAGAATATTTTTTTCCTTTATCTTCAAAAGAAGTTAATAAATTTTTAAGCTCTTCTTTTGAATTAACTAGTAAGAAAGGTTTATCTAGTCTTAAAGTAATTGCTAAATTACCTACACAGTTATAAGCATATATTTTTTCTTTAAGGGTAGGGTCTTCTATTTTAGGAGCAAGTAACCATTGAGCAAGTCCAACAATAGAAGTAATTAATATTAGGCCAATTAATATAGGTATTCGCCAGCTAAACTTTGGAGAATCTTTTCTATCTATTGTAAGAGGTGCTTTAAGAGTTGTATAAGAGATTTCTGGCTTGCTAGATTTAGAAGTAAATGAATCTTCAGATGTATTGGAAATACTTGTAACTGTAGAAGGGGCTTTTAATTCTCTAGTTCCCTTAAAAGATTTATAGCTTTCTTCTTTGGTAATAACTTTTTCTGCCAACTGTTGAGCTATCCAGGAAACTTCATAACGATGTGCTGAACCACCTTTTGATTGACACTCAGTTTCTTTTATTTCTACTACGCTAAAACCTAGTTGCTCAAGAAGTTTTTCAAAATATCCTAAAGCACTAGCACAATAGTTTTCACTTACTGGTATTTCATAGCGATAAGTTAATGCAACTTGTTTTATTCCACCTTTATCAGGAAGTATTTCAACGTCACAATCTCCAAAGTTTTGAAATATTACATTAATTCTAGGAGCATTCTTAAAAAGTTCTTCAGCCTTTTGGCTAGTTACTGAGTCTGGAAGCCGCCAAAAATTAAACTCTGCACTAAAACGCCCCAAATCCCTTAGCACAGACATATCACCATAAGCAAAATCTTCAAGGATCATCTTGTCAAAAAGTTCTAAAGTGCTAAATTCAAACCAACTGTTTTCAAAGATTGGGCTATCAACAAGTTTTTTATCTTTAAGAGGTAATTGATTAACAAGCTTTTGCTTGGCAGTATTACCCCATCGTTTTTCAACAAAAGTTAGCCTTGAGCTAATAATTGCTCCATTAACTTTATTTTTTGTATTATCTTGCATAGGGCCTCTAGCGGTTTTCCTCGCGGAAAGGAAGAACTTCTATTTGATCCGGTCTAGAAATAATCATTTCTAGTTTTTTAACCTTGTCAGCTTTTTTCTCACTTGAAGCACTGTCGGCTTTCTCAGTCGGCTTTTCATCAGTCTTATTTTTTTCATTAGCTTTATTTTTCTCACCTGGTTCATAAGCGATTATTAAACCGCTTAGCTCAATCCATTTACCTTGATAATATTTACAAGGATCTCCTACACCAGGAGTTTCAAAGAAATTAGGCCAATCTTTATTAAAAATTACTATGGTAAAAGATTTACTTAAATCTTCAGTATCTACATTTAAGAATTTTACTTTATTTGAAGCAGGGGTAAATGTAGAGGTAACTTTTCCCCAAACATAAATTTTTTTGCCAATATATTCTTGTAACTTGCTGTGTTCTTTGGCTCTAAGGCGTGGAAAGCCATTTTTTTCTATAGGCTCATTGCTAAGGTCAGGTTCATTAGCCGCTTTTCCCATAGATTCACCTTTTTCTTTAAGTCCACTAGTTCCAGCCTTTACATCTCCTGATTCCATTCCTTCATCATTTTCTTCTATTTTTCGTGTTCCAGTGGTTTCTTCATAGCGAACACGATCTTGTTCATAGTCAAGTATTTGGTCTAAATGTTTTTCTTCGTCTTTGTCAGAAAAACTACGATAAGACCTAACCATTGAAACTTCATAGTTGTAGCCTTGGTTAAATACTCTAACAATTGAAGTTCCACCTTCTACAGAGCGTTTATATTGTGCTGTAGACACGCCACCTTCTTTAGCAGTGATAAAAAGATCTCCTGTTGCAAGTAAGCGGTCAATAACACTTTGACGAGGATGACCAAAACGATTAGCCGTTCCAGAAGAATTTATTGACACTTCTGGATCAATTGCAGTTACAAACTTTTCATTGCTTGAATGGTCTGAGCCATGATGACTTACTCGGTAAACTTCCACGTTTCCAACCGCCTCGGTTATACCACTTTCAACATCATGATATTTATAGCCATATTTTGAAGTCAGTTCTTGGCCTGAAAGATCCCCACCTATAAAATACTCAAAATCATTCCATGATATTTTTAAGCATAAGGATAAGTCGTTTTCTGATGGTGGAGGATCGGCTTTAATTTCTGATTCTGGAAGAACTACAATTTCTTTCCCATCTTTATGAGTTTTTCCATTAACTGCAACTACATCAATAATTAATTCTTTACCTAAATCAATTTGACCTACACCTAAACGGGCAGTTTCTCTAACAAGTAGCTTTTTGCCGTCTTCACTTTCTGCAAATTCTTTATATTTTACTGCTATTGGAGTTTTAGGAAGTATTGGTTCAAAACCTCTATCAATTACTTTACCTATTTTTAGCTTACGATTTTTAAGCAGCCAAAAAATACCCCCATCATAACGTCCGCCGCTTTCAGTAACTTTGCTATTGCCTACATGGTCTTGGTGATAATGACTTAGGACAAGATAATCAATTTCTTTTTTTCCTGTAACTTGCTCTATGTATTCAGAAACTAATTGAGCATTTTCATGAAGGGGCCAATCTCGTTCCCCAATATCATAAAGTAAGGTTTTTCCATTAGGTGCAATAAACAATACAGAATCACCTTGACCAACATAAATATGGTGAATTTCAAATGTGCCAGGCACCCATTTTGTACCAGTAATAAATGTAGTTGTTGGTTGAAGGCTTGCAGAAGTTGTAGTGATAGAAGAGTTTGTAGCAGCAATAGAAGCGTTTTGGTAAGTCTTATTTGCTAGCAAAGCAATTATAAGAAGCAGGGAAATAGGGATTATTTTTTTTAGGTCTATAGTAATTGTTGTTTTCATAATTTATAAAATCTTAGCGAGCCGACTTTATATAGCCTGCTTTTTCAGCATCGGCAGCAGTTTTGAAAAATACTTTATTTTTTGATTCTTTAGCTTGGTTGTAGTAACGACCTTCAGGAACATGAAATTTTTTGGTTTTGCGATTGCCAATAATACAACCTGCTACATAGTCAGGTATTTCTAAGGCAGATTCTTTTTCACTTTGTACGGCGGTAACTTCTCGTTTATTACTGCGAAACTCGCTTGGACTTTGTGCAAGTGGTGTATCTGGGTTCCAAATAGCTTTTTTTTGTTCCCGTGCAGTTGTTTGGGCTTTTTGAAATCGCTCAACATACTTTACATTTGGCGGATTTGTTACCAAAACGGCTAAGCCTGCCTTTAACATTTCCTCATTCATTAATTTATCATCTAGCCAAACATAACCAAGAATTTCGCCTGTTTCAGCCTCTTTTTGAACGTCTTGTTCAATTCTTACAATTCTGCGGGTAATAGCAACAGACAAAAATTGTTGTGCCATTACTCCAAATGGTTCTTGTCCTGTTTGCTCACGTGATGAAACTTCTGGAGACTCTAGACCTATAAGTCTAATTGTTTCTTGTTTATGCGCACCACTACGACGTATTTTAATTGTATCGCCATCAACAACTTTAATAACTTCTGCTTGGAAGCCTTGCTGACTTGTCTTTTTAGAAGTTTCTTGAGCAAAAAGATTTGTTTCAAATGTAGTAAAAGTGATAGAAAAAATTATTAGCAGAGTGATTAAAATTACTGTTATTTTCCTTAGCATGTTCTACTCCAGATTAGGCTTATTTTCTTTGATTTCTGGTTTATTAGGTTTGTCGTCATCGTCGTCATCTGTTTTTGTAGGTGCAGGGTCTGCGCCGTTTTCAAGATCTTCTTCATCAGGAACTACTTCTTCTCCAGGCTCTCCATTAAAGAAATTCCAAAGACGGTCAAATTCTTTTTGGTAAACATCTCCTATTTCAGCAGAAGCAATTATTAACAAATTCTCATCATTGGACTTAGCTGCATTGTTAGACAAATTAAAACTACCTGTAAGAACTTCCAGGCTATCTACAATAATTATTTTGTGATGTATTTTGGCTGCTTCGTTGTCATATTTAACAGTTATGCCAGCCTCGCCTAGTGTCTTAAATGGGACATAACGCCAACGAGCCGTTGAGCCGGGAGAGCTAAAGCTATTATCAAAAAGCACCCTAACCTTAACACCTCGTTTATGTGCTGCAATTAGAGCTTCAGAAATTTCTTGTGAAGAAAAAACAAAACACATTATATCTACACTCTTTTTAGCACGGCCAATCATTGAAATTATTTGAGGTATTGGAGTATCTTCAGGGCTAAAATAAGTAAATACACGTGCAGAACCTATTGTAAGTGAAGGATAAGGAGTATTTGGTTTACCTGAACCTTTTTTACCAAATTTTCCTTCACGTTGTTCATAAAATTCTGTAAGGAAATTTTGAGCTACTTTTGCATCTTCTACCCAAACACCATTGTTGTAATTAAATAGCAAACAATGTTCTGTTAGGTTTGTTGAGCCTGTCCAAAGTCTTTTTCCATCAGCAATAAAAAATTTATTGTGCATCAAGCCAGATTTTTTAGTGTCAGGTATAAGTTTTACTTTACTATTCTTTAGGAGATTTACAGAAGCACTATTTTTAGGTAAAGTTAGCCATCTGGACTCTACAACTACTTGAACATCAACACCTGCTTCTGCACGTTCAATTAGTTTTTCTGCAACAGCAATCATATCTATTTCATGAGCAGAGCCATAAAGCGAGACTTTTGCAGAGTCAAAAAAACGAATTAAGTTATAAAAAACGCTAGTAGTGTCATTTGTTGCTTTTGGCCCAAAATAAACTTCAATAGGTTTGTTGGCATTTGGTGAAATAGAGTTAGAAGTAGGTTTATTAGACTTAGAAATTTGAGCTTGAGCAGAGATAGCAAAAATTAGTGCAAAGAAAATTACTATAAATCTGGACATAAAAAACATGATAATTCCTCAATAATTTTTATGGATTAAAAATTTTATAAGCTGAAGTTGGGGGCGAATCTGGTCTTGGCAAGGCAAATAAAATAAGTTCTCCTGCACCACCTGCGCCGCCTGTAGTAGTACGGCTAGCACGATATCTAAAATATCTATAGCTGCCACGTAGATTTGTTTTAGGATCAGCATCTAGTGTATAAGCCATAGCATCAGCCGTATAGCGAAAGCTATAATCATAAAATCCATCAGAGATTATTTCTGTTGCACCATTACTATTATTAACTTTTCTTATAAATTGACCAGGGGCTAGTAAATCACTTTTATAAAGATTATCTATAATTGCAAATTTATCATTGCTTTGATAATACAAAGCTTGGACATTATTTAGTGTTTTAAGATGAGCAATTGCCCTTCCTTCATGTGCTGCTTTTCGTGCAGCAATCAAATTAGGAACAGCAATAGCTGTAAGAATGGCTAAAAGAACTACAACTAAAAGTATTTCAAGTAGAGAAAAGCCTTTTTGGGAAGAAGCTTTTAACATATAGTCTCCTTAAAATATTGAAAATATTAAAGTTTGTTTAATTAAGAGAATTTTTAGTCTTCAAAAATTTTTGCTGCTACTCCTGCTCGTCGTCCTTCTTCTACTAGGTCTTCCATTTTAGCTATCATCTTGTCCATCTTTGTTTGGTGGACTTTAACAGCTTTAGTGTCAAGGTTTGGAATATTTTGCCCTCTAGGAGTTTTAAGTTTTTTCTTACGAGATTTCTTAGCGTCAGTATAAAGCAGTTGAGTTTCACTAGCACTAGGATCAATACGCGCTTCGTCCATCATTTCTATGCGTAATTTAACGTAACGCTCTCGGTAGGTTACTTCCAAAGATTTATCAGCTTTATAGTTCTTTTTGCTACCTTCATTAGCAAGTTCAGCCATAAATTGTCTTTGTCGGTTTAACTCTATTACAGACTCTGAACTTCTACTAGCAAGCGCACTTCTAAGTTCAGCCGTTAGAACTTTTAATTCGGCTTCATTCATTCTATCTTGCCAAATATTTTCTAATGGATCATTTGATGGGTTTTTAGAAGTTTTAGAAGTTTTAGAAGTTGTTTTAGAAGTATCTGCTGAACTTGGGGTAGTGCTAGTTTGTGATGGAGATACATCATCCATTGTTAAGCTTTTGGATTTTTCTTGTGCTAAGGTTATGTCAATACAAGCTAAGGTTAAAAATAAGGTTAGATAAAGTTTCCTCATCATAACTCCTTAATATAGTTAACAAAATTAAAATGATATTGATTAAATAGTTTTAATATAGTTGTGCTTGAGCAATAATTTTTAGTCGTGGGAAAAGTTATTGTAACTCATAAAATAAACAAGATAAAGAATTAAAAACTTTCTTTATGTAAAAATTTTGTATCATTTGTTTAACTTAATAAGTAAATATGCAAAGTCAAATAACTATGTGTAAATACTACGTTTAGATATTTTTTATTGATTAAAATAATCTAGGCAAAATTTTTTAATTATTTGTATAGATTTAGAAAAGTTTTTCGTCTTATAAAATCATAACTAACAAAAAACAATCCAAAAAATAATTAGGTTCTTAAAGGAAGTTTTATGAAAAATTCTAACAATATTGGAAATACTTATGCAGGCTATGTTGAGGATGATAGTTTTATTGATTTTGGGACAGTGATTGTTGATAAATATGAAATTATAGAATTGTTAGGTTGTGGAGGAATGGGACAAGTTTATTTAGCTAAAGATCTGCATCTCAACCGTTTAGTAGCAGTAAAAACTTTATCCCAAAGCAATTTTTTTAATAGTGAACATAAAGCCAGGTTTTTTAGAGAAGCTCAAATGGCTTCGGCTCTTAATCATCCAAATATATTAAGTATTTATGATATTGTTGTAGAAAATGAAAAACCATTTTTGGTAATGGAGTATGTAGATGGACAAACTTTAAGAGAAGTGCTTAGTGATAACAAAATGAATTTAGCTTTAGCCTTAGATATAGCTATACAACTAGCTCAAGGGCTTTTAGCTATGCACAATGCAGGTATTATTCATCGTGACTTAAAACTAGATAATTTTATGTTACGTAAAGATGGATACTTAAAAATTTTAGATTTTGGTTTAGCTAAACCTGTTAGCGAAAAAGAAAACCTTAGCAAATTTGAAACTAAAATAGGTTTAGTTGTTGGGACTCCTCGTTATATGTCACCTGAACAAGCCCGAGGTAGAGATTTAGATTGTCGCTCAGATATTTTTTCTTTTGGCTCAGTATTTTATGAACTTTTAAGTCATCGTCTAGCTTTTGATGAAGAAGATGATATGCAATCACTTTATCAAGTAGTATTCAATAACCCAACAGAACTATCAGAAGAAATACCTACTCGCCTGCGACAACTTTTAGCAAAAATAATGCAAAAAAATCCAGATAACCGCACTCAATCAGTACAAGAAGTTTTAGATGAGCTTTTAATTGCTCGCAGTGAACTTGATAGCAAAATAGAAAACCAAAAAGTAAATTATTTTAACAATAACTATGTTACACCCAATGTTAAAAAAGATAATTTAATAGCATCAAACTCTAAAAAACTTTCTCAACAAAACTTTATACAAAAAAGTAAAATAAAAGAAAGAAAACCAATAAATAAATTAAAAACAATTAGCAAAATACAACATCTTAATGAAACTATAGCAGTTAATAGCTTAGATAATTTAGATAAAAAAGAAACAAAAAAACATGCCAAAAAAGATATTACTAAAATAGATATAGAAAATATTAGTGAAGAGGATGTTATAGAAGAGTTTAATTATAGAAAAAATAAGAAGTTTCTTGATAATAATCCTGTATATCTTTATAAACAATCTTCTTATGTTCAACATAACAAAAGTAGACTTTTATATTGAAGATTATCTTTTGAAATTAAAATTTTCCTTCCTTGTCAAATAGTTGTTTGTAAGTTGGTGTAAGAGGCTCTTTTTATTAACTATGCTAAAAATTAATTGTTAACTAACTTAACAAATTTATTTGTTTGCAAACAACTTAAGGGGAGGGGAAATTATGGCATTTATAAATTATCCAGCGCGTGAAATTAATTGTAAGATTATTTATTATGGGCCTGGACTAGGGGGCAAAACTACAAATGTTAGTTATATTTATGATACGGCAGCACCTCATGCCAAAGGTAAATTAATTAGTTTAGCTACAGAAACCGAACGCACACTTTTTTTTGATTTTCTTCCACTAGAACTAGGCTCAGTCAAAGGCTTTAGAACAAAACTTCATCTTTATACCGTCCCTGGACAAGTTTTTTATGATGCTTCTCGTAAATTGATTTTGCGTGGTACTGATGGAGTTGTGTTTGTTGCAGATAGTCAATTTGAAAGAATGGATGCTAATATTGAATCTGTTTGGAACCTAGAAAATAACCTTGGTCAACAAGGCTACGACTTAGCAACTATGCCTTATGTACTTCAATTAAATAAACGTGACTTAAGTACTGCATTACCTGTTGACTACTTAAAACATGAATTAGTTCGTAAAGGGGAACCAGTTTTTGAATCTGTTGCTCATAAAGGCATTGGAGTTTATGACACATTAAAGGAAATTACTAAGCAAGTTTTAAGTGATTTAAAAAAGGGAAGTGAAAAAAAAGTCCAAAGATTCGCTAGTATTTAAGCAAAGTATGTAAAACAAGCCCCAAAATATTTTGAGGCTTGTTTTATTTAACTACTTTCTAGAAGAGCAGTTTAATTCCAAATTGAAATTGTCTAGGAGAAAAAGCACTTAAAAATCTTTCTTTAGGTAAACTAAATCGACGACCGTCTTTTGCTGGCAAGTTAAAATTACCATTAGCATCAGGCTGAAAAAGATTACCAAATCGAGCAACATTAAATTGGTTAAATATATTAAACCCTTCAATAAATGCTTGAATTTGATAGTTTTCCTTGATTTTTACACTACGAAATAGCCGTAAATCAACATTGGTAAAACCTGGAGTAATACCTTGATTACGTCCTATTGGAACGCCACCAACCAAAGGACGATCTCCTTGATCCCCATTCATATTTAAGTCTGAACCAGCCAATAAATTATAAGGTCTTCCAGATTCTAAAGTAATAATACTAGAAACTTGAAAATCTCTTAGAAATGGGTTTTTGGTGTAATTTAATTTCCAACTTCCAGAGAGTACAAAACGATTACGTACATCTTGAATAGAAAGTCCGCGTTCATCACCAGGTTTTAATGTGTCTACGGCTGTATCTGCGGTATCTGTACGAATATCAAAGAGGTTATCTATAGTCTTAGACAAGGTATAACTCATAAATATTCCTACGTTACTAGTAAATCTACGTTCAAATAGAACAGTTAAACCATGATAATAACTGTCAAACGCAGATTGAAACTCTGTAACATCTCCACGAGTTGGATCAACTCTACCTGTTACCCGACTTTCAATAACAGAATTTGGAACAGGGCGAACCACTGGATTAATACGACGAGCAGCAAATAATTTTAACCCTCTTACATAATTATAATTAGCAGAAAATAGCGTCTGATTATTAATTAAATAATCAAATCCAGCACTAACTTGCTGACTATAACTATTACGTAAATTTGGGTCATATTGGAAAGAAAGTGCAAGTTGTGGAATAAATTGGAAGTTTGAAGGAATAGTGTCTGAGATAGGGAAGCGGTTACCAGGTTGAGAAAAAGGAATAATTGAAAAAGGAAATAAAGCTACAGGTAGCTGAAATTGGCCTCTTTGACTTTGACCAGCAATTACGGCTGATCCAAATACTGGATTACCATAATATAAACCATAAGAAGCCCTTAGATTTAATCTTTCAATTTTATTTGGACGATAAGAAATAGCTAATCTTGGGCTAATATTCCCATTATTATTAGGGGTAAAACGTACACGATTTATATCATAGCGTATACCAGCTTTGATTAGCAGATTAGAGCTTACTTTAATGTCATTTTGAACAAAAGCAGCAAACAAAGAAGCAGGTACGGATTGTCTTAGATTACCAAAGCTTTGAGCAAAGGCTATGGGCAAAGAACTACTAGTAAGAGGAAAATTACTTGGAAAACCTGGAAACAATAAAGGGGCTTGAGCCGCTGCGAGTTGAAGAAAAGCTTGTTGTTGAGGGCTACGAACAGAAGGATCTAGTGCTTCTATAGGAGTAAAACTAGGTAGTCCTGGTATTCCTGTAAGAGCAGAAAAATCTAGAGGTTGGAAAAAAGCAATTCCAGAATTGGTAAAGCTAAAATTTGATTCTCCTTCAGGTGCGCCAATATAGTTATAATCTACACCAAACTTTATTTGATTAATGCCTTTATTCAAGGTGATGTTATTGACAATTTGGTAAATTCTTTCTTCTCTAAGTTGTGGAGTAAATACATTTCGGCCAAAAATATTGCTAGTACCAGAATCAACTATTTCAACTGTAGGGCCATTATCAATAGCAGCAACTCGCTGACTACGATTGCCATATAAAAAGCGAGTTTCATTAGTTAAATTTAGCCTAGTATTAATATAAGTATTGTTAAGAGCTACAGAATTATCTGTAACACGTTCAATAGCACTATTGGTTTGTCCAAAACGTCCACCAAACGGTTCAAATTGCCCATTATAGCCACCACCAAAGTTATACCTTATATTTAACCGGTCATTAGGTGTTACTTGAGCATCAACTCTAGCTAAAACCGATGTTGTACCAACACTAAAAGGTATTGCCCCATTAGCAGCCGCAAAACCTCGATTGCGTAGTGCTTGAACTACCTGATCTCTAGCTGCAACAATATTATTTTGTTTTAAGGTTAGTCTTTCAAAATTAGCAAAGAAAAATACACGATCTTTCTTTATTGGCCCACTGACAGAAGCCCCAAATTGATATTGTGAAAAAGGTGGTTTGCTAGCAGCAAAAGCATCTCGCGCACTAAGTTCATCACTGCGGTTAAGGAAAAATAATGTTCCATGAGGTTGATTTGTCCCGCCACGAGTCACAATGTTAACAATACCACCTAAAGCGCGGCCAAACTCGGCAGATGTTCCATCTGGTAGAATTTGAAATTCTTGAACAGCTTCCTGACTAAATGTTGCTCTAACTGAACCAGAAGCAATATCATTATTGGCTAAACCATCAATTGTAATGTTATTAAATCTAGCGGTTTGTCCATTAAATGAAAGTCCTGAAGTTGCTGCTACGCCTTGTGCTGGAAGTCGATCTCTTACAACTCTGGAAGATGTCAAAGTAAAATCTAAAAAATCTCGACGATTAATTGGCAAAGCATCAATACGTTGACGAGAAATATTAACATTATTATCTGTTCTTGCTTCGCTAAAAGTATCTGCGGTTACTTCCACAACATTGTTAACATTACCAACTCTTAAATTAATGCTAATAGTGTTAGTATTACCTAATGTTAGATTTAAGGTTGTGGTAGCAGTGTCAAACCCTTCAGCACTAACAATTATTTCGTAGTCCCCTGGTAAGAGTTGTGATAAATAAAAATCCCCTTGGCTATCAGAAGCCGTTTCTCTGACTAGTCCAGTGCTAATGTTTTTAATTGTTATTTGCGCACCGCTAATTAAAGCTAAGTCTGAGTCTCTAATTACTCCAGCTAAATTTGCTGTAGTGGCTCCAGCCGTTTGACCATAAGTTAAACGCTCTGTTAGCGGCCAGGTAATTGCAAGTAAACAAGCTAATCCCATCAATAATAATTTTTTCTTTGCATCCATGTTATCTTCCTTAAATCAATAATTTTTATAAACAAAATCAATAGTTTATAAGCCGTTAATGGTGTTAAATCAATTATCAAATTACGCAGTGATTATTATTGATAATTGTTGTGATAATAAAGAAAAAGTAGCCATAATATTATAACTATCTTTTTCTTATTATTAGTATTTTGTTAGCGAGATTTTTGCTGCTAAAGCTTTTTAAGTTGTTAGCCGCCGATAAATGCTAGGCATACGTTCAGGCAAGCTTAAAACATTATCAATAATGGTATAGCCTACTTCACCATATAAATCCCGAAGTTGTTCTTCAGATTCTCGATCAATGGTTATACAAAACGGTGTGATATTAGCAATTTTGGCCTGACGAAGCGCAATTTTGGTGTCTTCACGGGCATAGCGAGAATCTCCATAGTCATGGTCATAGGGGCGGCCATCGCTTAAAACTATTAAAAGCTTAGTTCTAGCATCTTGTTTTTCTAGTCTTGCCGTAGCATGACGAATTGCAGCACCTAAACGAGTATTATTTTGATAAGTAATACCACCAATTCTTTTTGCTACTTCTTCAGAGTAAAGCTCATTAAAATCTTTAACTACATAAAACTTTACATTCCGTCGTCCTTCGCTAGTAAATCCTTGGATAGAATATCTATCACCAACGGCTTCTAATGCTTCACTCATCAAGACTAGCCCCTCTTTTTCAATATCAATAATTCTTTGTCCAGGTTTAGAGTAAGGCTGATTTGGATAGCGGCTAATTGTGCGAGCCGTTGAGCTAGACATATCTAGCAAAAAAGAAACCATTACATCACGTTGACGGCGTAATTTACGAGTATAAATACGCTCGGATACTAGACCAGACGATCGACGATCAATTGCATAATCAATCAAAGCTTGAAGATCATAATCATCCCCATCTAGTTCACCCATAATTTTACGTAAGTTTTCAGGACGAAGCATTTGGAATTGATGTCTAATTGAAGAAATAACACCAGCATAACGACCCTTTACACCATCAACAAAACTACGGTTACCAAAAGTGTTGCGACGTTCAATAACTCTACACCAGCGGGTGCGATAATCGCCTAGATCACGATCCCATTCATCATAGAAAAAAGCTTTATCTCCCGGTTCTAAGCCTTGTTCAGGCATTTCTATTTCAGTTGCTAAACTAGCTAAAATTTCATCTGCTGGGTTAACAATTGGCTCTAAGGTAGGTGACCAATAGCTAAAAGGTTCATTCAAAGTTTTACTTGAAGAATGCTGTTGAGGGGGATTATTTGCTTCCTCTTGTCCGCCCATGTCGCTTTCTGACTGACCGGACTGGTCGCTATTTTTTTCTGACTCCATTTCAACTTCTTCTGAATTATCAGCCTTGTCTAAAAATTTATAAAGTTTTAGCGTTGCCATTAAGCTATCTGCTACAGTAGTGCTATGGTTAATATAACTATCAAATGTTGCTTCAATTTCTTGTGCTAGTTGGGGATAGCAATCTTTAGCAACACTTGACATTCCACCTAAAATAGCTTCTTGAAAGAGCATTTCAAATACAACAAGTTCTTTTGATAGCTCATTAAAATTTGGCCGAGATTTTTCTAAACGACTACGTACAAAATCAAGCTCTCTTCTTAAACCTCTATAATTTTGGCGTAAACAACGGTCAATTCGCCCATTTTCTAAAGATGTAAAAAGATGTTGTGCTAATTTAGTATTAGGAAAGTTTTCTAAAATACCTAAAAAATTATTAAAACTTGTAGCAGGCGCATTCTTTTTCTTAGGGTGACTTTGAAATTGAGTAATTATTTCTACTTTAGCCGCTTGTAGTGGTTCTAAATCACTAGCATAAGTTCCAAATTCTACTTGTCCAGCAGCATGAGCGGCTAAAGCTTTGTAAAGCTTAAAGTTGCTGGCTTCGTCTTCAAATTCTGTAATTGCTGATGGAAGCAAAATTGTCCGTCCATCGCCAATCTTAAAATCATTAGGTATATCATTAATAGGTTTAATTACTAGCTCACGTCCAGTTAAACCTTCAACATACAAGCGCAAAGTTTGGGAAATTGATTCTAAAGTAAGCCCTCCTTCGCTCTTGTGAAGTGCTTCGCGGCTACGATTAGATTCTAGTCCATAATAGGCACTTGCTCGACGGCTATCTTTTCCATAAAGCTCTAAACCTTGTAATGCCCATTGTTCAAATTGTTCAATGGAAGCTTGTCTAAGTGCAACTGGACTAGCCTTAAAACACTCTACAGCCGAGTTAGCACTAGTGTTGCTAATCTCTATCACTATTTTTAGAACTTTATTAATAATGTAAGTGTTTCGTTCTGTGTCGCTAGAGCGAGCTAAGGAAAGAAAAACTTTAGGGCTAGTTTTTAAGAAATGATATCCAGTAGCATTACCTTGTGAGACTACTAGCAAACTTAATTGAGTCCAATTTTCAAAAGCTTGTTCATTGGCTAGAGCTAGAATTTTTCCTGCTGCACGAAAATATTGTAGTGCTACACCTCCACTTTTATCTAAAAAAGTGTAAGTGTGAGCAAATAATTTAGGCCAAGCATAACGAGTGTGTAAGGTTAGGACTTCTGGAATAGAAATAAAAAATTCTGCTGCCGTTCCTCCAGATCTATGTACAAAAGAGGTAGTTAAATCTAGCATTTGGTTAATTAACTTATTTTCATAATCTTCTATCGTCCGTAAATGGTTAATTACATCTGGAGCCTTGCGAAGTAAATCACAACTATGTTTAACAGAATGTTGAGATACTTCATAACAAAGATTTAGTATCCTGGCCGTTATGGGTTCTTCCTTAAATCTTGCTAATACTTCAGGAAAAGACTTAAAACAATCTACAGCTAAGGTTGTTGAAAGTGCTGCTTGGCGGGAAATTAAAGTCAAAGAACGAAGTAAAAAGCTGGGTTTAATAGCATTTAATATAGGTAAACTAGATTGGAAAAAATCAATTGCTGCCTCTGGACTAGTAGAGGCCAGACGCTTACCTATTTCTCCCCATGTGCGTAATTCACTTTGTCCTATTAGCCTGGAAACTTCTGGCACAACGCTTAAAAATTCCATTGCTGAACGTAGCGAAATAGCTGCAAGTGAAGTAGTTAGGTCTATAACTAAGAAAACTCGATCTGCTGGAATTAAATTTAACTTAACCATTAGACCATCTAAAGTAGCTTCAGTAATACCTTTTAAGTGTTTTTTTAGCGCGTTTTTAATTTGTCCGTCCATTGTTTACCCAAGAAAAAATTTTAGTAAAGTCCTAAGTTTAGCTTTTAATTGGGCAAAAGTTAATTGGTTGTAGTCAAGAGTAGGAATATAAAAGAAAAGTTAGTAACTAAATTTATTATCAATTAATTACAAATATTAAAAAATAAAAACCTAAAGTTAAGAAAAACTTTCTTCTTAAACTTTAGGCTTATAAATGAGGGGTTCAGCACAAAATTATTTTTCCAGATACTTCTAGAAAAATAATTTTGTGTTTTATTGGATTGGTTCTTTTAACGGACTCCTGTAGGTTGATTAAATTGGCCTATAGAAAGGCCTGGAAATCCTACGGTAGAAGTAATATTTGTTGTTATAGATTTTCTTTGAATGCGATTATTAGCAGTGTCTCCAATAAAAGCATTGCCGGAGAGAGAAACTGTTACACCTTGAGGAGCATTAACACTACCAACAGCAGTACCGGCTGGCATAAACACCATCCAACCACTTGCAGCACCAGTTTTATTAACTTGAATGCGATTATTGTTTGTATCTGCAATATAAACATGGTTTGTTGAAGTAACAAAAATACCTCGAGGCATGTTGACTTTACCTATACTAGTTCCAGCCGTTGCATCAGCAAAAATCTGCCAACCTGTTGGTGTAGAATCAACATTGATTTGAATACGATTATTAAAAGTATCCGCAACATAAACGCGCCCTTGTATATCAACAGCAACAGCCGTAGGTTTATTAACTTTTCCTATTGTTGCACCAGCAGTTGCATTAGCAAATATTGAAATAACAGGAGCAGCACTAGAAGCATTAGCAACAACTTGAATACGATTATTTGCTGTATCTGCAATATATAGAGTATTTGTTATAGAATTGTAAGCTAAGCCTTCTGGAGCATTAACTTGACCAGCTAAAAGACCTGGGCCAGCTAGTATTGACCAAGTATTTCCTGAATCCGTAGAGCGTTGAATGCGGTTATTTGCTGTATCTGCAACAAATATGATAGATCCTGTGCTATCGGCAACTACTGAGCGTGGACGGTTAAATTGACCAGGATTTAACCCAGGGCCAAAACCAACCATTGACCAGCTAACTCCATCATTTGATGTCTTTTGAATACGGTTGTTAAGCGTATCTGCAACATAAATAGTGCCATTTTCTAAAATAGCAATGTTGCTTAAAGAAAAGAATGTGCAAACATTAACGCTTCCATTGTTGACACTAGCAGTTACTAAATAACTACCTACAATGGTATTAGCTGTAAATGTTGGTGCTGTAGCTATTCCGCTAGTATTAGTATTGACAATTGCTGTTGTTGAATTTGAAAAAGTACCACTTGGCCCACTATCAGGAGAATTAAAAGCTACACTTGCATTTGGTATAGCTTGATTATTTATATCAAAAACCTGTGCTTGTAATTGTGTTGGAAAGTTTGTAGTTATACTTGTGCTTTGTCCAGATCCAGCTAGAACGGAAATAGAATTAGGTGCGCCTATACAATTACTTAATCGCAACATAAAGTTATTTGCTCCAGAAATAGCAGAAACTACAAAACCTAAGTCCAAACGAGCATCATTGTTAAAGTCTGATAAAGCTAAAGTAAAGCTATTTCCAAAGCTAAAAGGTAAGTTTACTGTATTAAGAATGCCACCTAGTCCATTACCTAAAACTATTTTTAAGCCAGTACCTATATCTGTACCAGCAAAAATATCTAATTTTCCATCGCTGTTAAAATCAGCAAATCTTAGTCTTTGTGCTGAAGCAATGCTAAGACCTGAAGTAAAACTGCCAAGGCCATTACCTAAAAAAACATTTCCTGTAGCAGAAGAAAAATTAGTGATAAGTAAATCTAAATTTCCATCACTGTTAAAATCTCCAACTTCTTGAACAGATGGAGACATACCGCCAGATGCAATAGTATTTGTGCTAGGAAAATTGCCCGTTCCATCACCTAACAAAATATTAAGAGTGTTAAGGCTAGATACCGCAACAGCAATGTCAGCTTTTCCATCTTTATTAAAATCACCTGTTGTTAGACTGGGATTTAGACCAACATTAGTAACTGTTGGAGTGGGATTAAGCGTTGTCCCATTTCCTAAAAATACAGAAATACTACCAGCACCATTAACATTTCCTGTTACAACATCAGGATTACCATCAAGATTAAAATCTTCAATAGACAAGCTACTAGGGTTTACTCCTGCAACAGGAAAGTTGCTTACCGTTGGAAAATTGCCTGTTCCATCACCTAGCAAAATAGCTAAACTATCAGAAAATCGATTTGTGACAGCTAAGTCAGGTTTTCCATCTTTGTTAAAATCTGCTACGGCTGCATTATCTGGATTAAAACCACCTGTAGAAACTAAAATTCCTGGGGCAAAACCTCCTGTTCCTGTGCCTAATAAAATAGATAAATTATTACTTGCAGCATTTAGAACTACTACATCTTGTTTACCATCAAGATTAAAGTCTCCAACAGTGTTTCCAAGCGAGTCTGTACCAATTGGAAAACCATTAACACCAGCAAAAGAAGGAGTTATACAAGCACTGCTAAAAGTATTGGTTAGAATGGAAATATTTCTAGAAGCTTGATTAGAGACTATTAAATCTAGTTTGCCGTCTTTGTTAAGGTCGTCTGTAATAATAAAATTTGGTGTTGTTCCTACAGAAAAATTTCTAGCAACACCAAAGGTTCCATCTCCATTACCCTTAAAAAAAGATGTGCTAGCGGAAAGAGAATTTGTTATTGCTAAATCTGCTTTTCCATCTAAATCTAAATCCGTAATGGCTACACCTGTTGGGTTTGCTCGCGTGGTAACAGCAGTAGCTATTGTAAATGTTCCTGTTCCATTACCAATTAAAATTGAGCTACTTGCATTAAGTAAATTAGCTGTAATTAAGTCTAAATTTCCATCTAAATTTATATCACCTAATGAAAAAATAGCTGCATCTGTACTGGTAATAGTATTGATTGACGCGCCAAAACTCCCTATTCCATTGCCAGGTAAAACAGAAATGCTACCTGAACGGCTAGAAGTTACTATATCAGGTTTTCCATCTTTGTTGATATCAGCGATATTTATAAAATTAGGTGGTTGTAAGGTAGTAAATGTAGTAGGAGCAAAAAAACTTCCTGTTCCGTTACCAATTAAAACAACAACAAGATTAGGGTCTGTTGCTATAGCTAAATCAGGTTTTCCATCAAGGTTAAAATCTCCTGAATCTATAGAAACACCAATTGCTGTAATAGGAATGTTGGTTGGGCCAGTAAAAGTGCCAGGTGTTGAAGTGCTACCAAGAAAAAAAGAAAGATTGGTAGAATTACGATTTGCTACAGCTAAATCTTGCACCCCATCATTATTAAAATCTGCTACGGCAACTCGTCTTGGACTTGCATTTGTAGGCAAGTTTGTTGCAGCAGAAAAACCACCTAAACTACTACCTAAAAATATTGAAATAGTATTAGCGTTAAAATTAGCTGTAACTAAATCGGTGATTCCATCATTATTAAAATCTCCTTTTGATACAGAAAAAGGATTTGTTCCAATATCAATGTTAGTAGGAAGGTTAAAGCCTGGTGTCCCACAAGAAACACTTGCTAGTGGTTGAATCTCCATTTCTTGGGCATTTGTATGTTGATTGGTTAAAATTTGTGTTGTTAATGTCAACAAAAGAATAAAACTTACTAAAAAAAGTTTTCTATTTATATTGGGCAATTTTAAAAACATATTTTCCTCATAATCTAATTAATTTATTCTGGAAAAAGCGGTTTTCTTAATTGCTATTTTTATTCCAGAGAATATTTTTTAAGTTAAATTCTCTGTATAAAAGAGTTAGCTGTTTTTAGTAATCTTTGACACACCTGTCTTATAGAACATAATGTGTTTTATAGCTGTGTGAAAAGTGTCTTAAAAGTGTCCCAAAACATACTTTAAGACACTTTTTGGTTTGTTTTTGACTTTGATAAAAAGGAATTTAAGCAGAAATTAAGGAAAAGAAGAAAAATAATTAAGTAATTTATGAGTGATAAAATGCTTAATTAGATGTGTTTAATATGGTATCTTAGGACTTAAGAATCAAAGTTTTTGCTGTATTAACTTTTTAAACCTAGCCAATCTTGGGGTTGAAAACAGGCTATAGCAGCTTCTTCCCGGCTACCTGCTTCAGCTTTATAGTCATAATCCCAGCGGGCAAGGGTTGGCAGTGACATTAAAATAGACTCAATTCTACCTTTAGTTTCCAATCCAAAAATTGTCCCACGATCATAGACTAAGTTAAATTCTACATAACGACCACGCCTAAGAAGTTGAAAATGACGCTCTCTTTCTGTAAAAGTTTCACTGCGGCGTTTTTCAACAATAGGTAAATAAGCAGGTAGAAAAGCTTGTCCCGCATCTTGAACAAAAGCAAAGGTTTGCTCCATATTTTCTTTTAAGTAATCAAAGAAAATTCCTCCTACACCCCGCATTTCATCACGATGTTTAATAGTAAAATACTCATCGCACCATTTTTTATACTTAGGGTAATAGCTTTTATCATGCTTATCACAAGCTTGTTTTAAGGTTTGATGAAAGTGAATAACATCTTCTTTATAAGGATAGTAAGGCGTTAAATCTGTTCCACCGCCAAACCATGAAACGTCGCCTTTTTCTAAATAGCGAAAATTGGCATGAATAGTTGGAATCATTGGATTATGAGGATGTAAAACAAGGGATGTTCCTGTAGCAAAAAACTTGTTATCGCCTTCAATACCTAGTTTTTTGCTAAGGCTTTCTGGCATTTCTCCATAAACAGTAGAAAAATTTACTCCTGCTTTTTCAAATATTGCTCCATTAGTCATTACACGAGTTCGACCGCCTCCGCCGCCTTCACGTTGCCAGTTGTCTTGATGAAATTTAGCTTGACCATCACAATTTTCTAATGCACTACAAATTTGGTCTTGTAAATTAGCAAAGAATTCTGTGGCACGATCTTTTAATGACTGCATAAATTCTCCTAAATTTATTATTGAAAAATTCTTAAAAACTACTAAAAGAGAAAGAAGAATTACTTTTGATAAGGTAAATAAAGCTTAAATGTTGAACCTTTACCAACTTTAGATTTTACTTCTACACGGCCATTATGAGCGCGTAAAATTCTTCTAACAGCCGCTAATCCTAAACCTGTACCATTAGATTTAGTACTAAAAAAAGGATTAAAAATTTTATTTAAGTTTTCAGCAGAAATTCCTCGTCCATTATCTTCTACTTCAATAACTACTTCTGGACTAGATTTTTGAGATTTATTTTTATATAAACGAACAGTAATTTCACCTGTTTTTTGATCAATAGCTTCTAAAGCATTAAGAATTAAATTTAATATTGCTGCTTCTATTTTTCTTGTATCTATTGGGATTATCATTTGATCGCTTGGCACAATATAAGAGAGATTTATTTTATATCCATTCATTTTTGCAGCTATTTGTTCTTTAGCTAGTAAAACAGCTTGGCTAGTTGTTTCTGTTATAGAAGCAGGAACAATTTTCATTGCTGTTAGCCGGGAACGTTCTAGTAAGTTGCGAATGGACAGGTCAATTCTGCTAACTTCTTTACGTGCATTTGATAAAACTTCTCGGTCAAATTCAGAAATATTGTCTCTAGTCAGTAAAATATCCATCGCTCCTTGAATGCCTGCCAATGGGTTGCGAATTTCATGTGCTAAACCTGCTGTTAACTCTCCTATCAAAGCTAGTTGTTCGGCTCTTGCTAGTTCTCTTTCCTGTTGTATTACGTTAGTAACATCACGAATTAGTATAAGATAGCCAATAAGCTTATTTTCAGAGTCCTGGACAGGTGAAATTCTAATACGTAAACGTTGACCAATATTATAAGATATGGTTTCTTCTACAATATTAAAATTATTTGTAGCATCTATTTTACGGTCAAAATCTGAAATAATACTATGTAATTTATCACAAATAAGGTTTTGTCCAGGCTTAAATAAACTAAATATTTCCTGACAGCTTTTACCTATAAGTTCTTCCTTATTTAGATCTAAAAGTTTAGCAAATGAATCATTAGCTTGAAGTATCTTTTTATCTAATGACTGTAAGCAAATGCCATCTTCCATAGCCGATATTAGATTTTCTATTTTTAATGGAAAATTAGGCATAATTTCTGAAGTCGTAAGGTTGGTTGAGTTCATTATTTCCCCTCAGCATCAATACCTTCTAATTTTTTAAGTCTGTAGCGGAGTTGATCACGGGAAATTGCTAACAGTTCAGCAGCACGAGTTTGATTATTATTGCTATAGTCCATTGCTTGTTGTACTAGCGATAACTCTACTTCTTCTAAAGAAATACCTGTTGGTGGTAGATGAAATAAATGAGGACTATTATTAGAATGACTAGTTATAGTGTCAGTTATATGTGAAACTTCTGGCATTAATCCCCTAGGTAAATATTTAGTAGTAATTATATTTCCATCTTCTAAAATCATAGCTCTTTCAATACAATTACGTAATTCTCTAACATTTCCAGGCCATTTATAAGAAAGAAAAATTTTTTCAACTTCTGGAATTAAACCATTAATAGTTTTACGTAATCTTTCATTAAAAATATTAATATAGTATTTAGCTAGTAGTAAAACATCATTCTCTCTTTCACGTAAAGGAGCAATATCAATTTGGATTACAGAAAGACGATAATAAAGGTCAAGACGAAATTTGTTTTCTTCAATTTCTGTTTTTAAGTCTCGGTTAGATGCAGCAATTACACGAACATTAAGATTTAAGTCTTTTAACCCACCAACACGACGAAATTTACCTTCTTCAAGCACACGCAGGAGTTTTGCTTGTAAACTTAGCTCTACTTCTCCAATTTCATCAAGAAAGATCGTTCCACCTTCAGCTTGTTCAAATAAACCTTCCTTACGTGCTTTTGCATCAGTGAAAGCACCTTTTTCATAGCCAAATAACTCACTTTCTATTAAGTTGGCTGGAAGTGTTGCACAATTTATTGCAACAAAAGGAAAGCTAGCTCTATAAGAACCATAATGGATTGCTTTAGCAATTAAATCCTTACCCGTTCCACTTTCGCCTTGCAAGAGTACAGAAGATGCTTCACTTTCAGCAATTTTACGAGCTAGATTTAAGGTTTCTCGCATAACTGTAGATTTACCAATAATTTGGTCAAAATTAAATAGTTTTGCTTTTTCTTGTCTAGAATGGGATACTTCTTTACGTAGTTGAAGTGTTTCTAATCCATTACGTAATGTAACTTGTAATTCTCCTAAATGGATAGGTTTACCAATAAAATCATAAGCTCCACCACGCAAGGCAGCAATAGTATCATCTACCATAACATTAGCTGTAATCATAATTACTACTGCTTGTGGATTACGTCTTTTAACTTCTTTTAATACATCTAATCCAGAACCATCAGGTAAATTAATATCTAAAAGGATGGCTGAAGGCTGTTCTTGTTCAAATAAAATTAAAGCTTCGTTTACAGTTTCTGCTTCAATAGAGCTATAACCCCAACCACGCAAAGCTTCTCTTAAAGTCCAACGAATTAATTGTTCATCATCAACAACAAGGATTTTTTCTTTTGCCATAACTAAGTACCTAAAATGTGGATATTTAATTAATAGAGAGCAGAAAAGATATTAATAATAATTTATTTATATAGCAAATATTGTTCCTGATTTACTGTTACTTAGCTTAAGGAATTTATTTTAGATATATATAATTATATTTAAGGAATTTGTTTTTTAAGGTTTATTTAGAAGAGAGGACAAAAAAAATTGCACCACAGATTTGCAGGGAGCAAATAGCGAATCTGTGGTGTTAAACTTAGCGCTGTTAGCTAGGTGAAAGAGTATTGGCCCCCGCCATACTCTTGCCTTTATCTATATCAATATTTGTGCCAAAAATAGACTTTTGCGGAAAACTTAAAAATATAAAATAAAGTATTAATTAATTGTTGTAAATAAACGACTTAGTGTTATTGTAAATAAAAATTAAATTCTCTAATAATGGTTTATTTATTTTTATTTATTAAGAAGGGAAAAATTTCATATTTATGGCTGAGGAAAAATTCGCTTAGAGCTATGGAAAAATTCTCACTTAACTAATAAATCTTTAAAAACACTCAAGGAAAGCTCTGATAAAGTAGATACAACATAATTTGCTGATAAACTTTTATGTGAAGAAAGCACGCCAATACTTTTCATTCCTGCCTGTTGTGCTGCTTGAATGCCTACAGCAGAATCTTCTACAACAATACAATTTCTAGGCTCAACCTGAAGTCTGCTAGCTGCAAGTAAAAATATTTCTGGATTTGGCTTACTTTCTTTAACAGATTCAGCGGATAACCAAGTGTCAAACATAGTTTCAAGTTTTAAGGCATTTAAGATGGTTATTACATCTTGACTACCGGCAGAAGTTGCTAAAGCTTGTTTCCAACCATTATTTTTTAATTCTTTAAGTAAAATATCTGCACCATTTACTAAATTAATCCCTTGGTTGTGGATAATTTCCCTATAAAGTGCTTGTTTGTTTTCTACAATTCTTTGTGCGTCTGCTAAAGATAAATCAGCACTACAATAACTATAAACGGCTGTTTCGCTTCTTTGACCAAAACAAGAAATAAATTGCTCAAGAGTTAATATAAACCCTTCTTTTTCAACTGTTTGTCGCCAGGCTTGCCAATGATACTGTGTTGAATCAATTAAAGTTCCGTCTAAGTCCCAAAGAACTGCATATTTAGCAGACATAAGTTAGCTCTTTCTTAAATGATTTATAGATATTTAGCAGGTTTGCTTAATCTCCAGCCATTGCTTGGAGGCGTGAAACAGCAGGAAGTTTAATTTGAAATTGAGTTCCTTGACCAGGCTTACTTTCAACAAAAATTCTACCTTTGTGTTCCTGAATAATTCCATAACTAACAGCTAGTCCAAGTCCTGTGCCTTGACCAACTCCTTTTGTAGTAAAGAATGGGTCATAAATCTTTGCAATATTTTCAGGAGCAATACCAATACCAGTGTCCATTATTTCTATTAGAATAGCATTTTCTCGAAACTGTGTTTGAAGTGTTAGTGTCCCACCTTTTTGCATCGCGTCTCTAGCATTAAGCAACAAATTCATAAAGACTTGTTGTAGTTTAGTAGCATTGCCAACGGTCTTGGGTAAATTTTCCCCATAGCTGCGTTCTAAATTTATTTGGGTATTACGTAGTTGAGGTTCAAGCAGTTGGATAGTGTCATCTAAAACTCGGTTAATGTCTAATTCAGCAAATTCAACATTTCCAGTTCGGGAAAAATTTAGCAAATTATTAACAATTTCTGATGCTCTAAGTGTTTGGCGTTTGATTTTTTCTAAGACCATATGCTTAGGGTCAATTGCAGGTGTTTGAGCAAGCAACATTTGAGTATAGCTAGAAATTCCTGTTAATGGGGTATTTACCTCATGTGCTACTCCTGCTGCAAGTAGTCCTATGGAAGATAATTTATCTGTAGCGCGGATTTGTTCCTCTAAGCGGACTCGTTCTGTAATATCTTCAATTAAAATTAATGTTCCTGTTAAACGAATATCTTTGGTTTCAAGCGGGGAAAGGGAGATATTTATTACAAGTTCTCGACTATCACGAGAGCTAATTTTATAGTGATAAATATTGTAAGTATTATCCAACTGCCAAGCTAAACTGCCAGTAGCATTATGAATCGTAGTAATTAAATCTTGATCAAAGATTTTATCTATTGGTTGATTTATTGCTTCACCTCGACTAATTACTAAAAGCTCTTCTAACGCACTATTCCAATTAGTTATTTTACCTTCACGATCAATTGCTAATAAACCAATATTAATACTTTCAATAATATTTTCACTAAAATCTTTGAGTCTTTTTAGAGCTAAGGCTTTTTCTTTTTCTGAACGATATAAAAGGCTATTTTCAATTGCTACTGCAACATAACCTGATAGGCCACGAACTAAATCCATATCCTCAGAAGTTAGTATACTTCCTTCTGCTGTTTTACCTAATCCAATTATTGCAATTAGTTGGTCACGAATATAGCAGGGGACAAAATAATCTATTTCTCGTTTATTAGGATCTTCAGATTTAGAAAATTCTTCTGCTAGTAAATAGCCTCTTCCATGTTGGTTAGATATAGCTAGATTAATGATATTTTCAGGTAATTTTGGTTCTATTACTAGACCAGCACTATAAGCTAGGTGAAATTGATTACTAGCTTCTTGCTCGATAAAAATTGCTAGTCTAGATACACTTAACATTTCTCCTAAGCGGTTTGCTAGTGAACCAAGTAGTTCCGACATTTCTGTAGTAGAAGAAAGCGTTCGTCCAAAGTCTGCTAATCCTCGACGAGTATCATAACGCTCGCCAAAAAATAATCTATCAACCCTTTCTTGTAACCAATTTTTTATTGGTGCAAAAAGCATTGCTGCTAAAGACATAACGGTTACTTGTAATGCAACTGTAGCATTTTGACTAATAGAAGGTACTAATTCATTTACCCATTGACCAGCTTTTACGACTCCTAACATAAAAATTACTACTACTGAAATAGTTGCAAGTACATAAGTAACACTTCGTCTTAGAATTATATCCACGTCCATTAATCTATATCGGACAATAGAATAGCCAAAAGAAATAGGTAGAAGTACAGAAGCACTTGTAGCAAAAACTTGTTGTAATGGGGAAATTTCCTTTCCTACAATGTAGGGATAAGCATAAAAAATAGCAAAAGGAATAGCATTAAGTGAAAGCCCCCAAACTACCCATTTTAATTGTTGGCGTAGTGTTGATGCTCTAGTTTGTAGAAACGTAATTAGTAGTAAACTGCTGCTAATGAGTAGAGCTAAGGCAAATTGTAAGGTTTCAGCCTTTTTAATCCAACTTTCCCAAGCAAGTAAACTTGTATTATAACCACCAAAAAATAATAATAGTACACGGCTTGTAATTAAAATTAAGCTAGGTAGATAGCTTAATGTAACAATCCATCTTCTTTGACTAATAAATTTACGTCTGAAGGGGAAATTTAAACAAAAGTGTAAAAGTAGTGGAGAAAGAAGTAGAAAGGCAGTTGTATCAGCAAGAAAAATAATTTTGTCAAGTGTGCTATAAGAACCGCTGATATTAAGGGAATAGCTAGTAAAAGCTAGTAAGCAAAGTGAATAGAAATGTAGTACATAAGGAGTGCCATTTTGTTTTGCTAGAACATATAAGCCTACTAATAGAAAGATAGAGCCTACAACAGCTAAATAGATTTCTAAAGGTAGACGAGACGGTTCAGGTTCTATTTTAGTTATATCAGCGTCCCAAAGACCTGTTTGACCAGCTATTTTTCTTTCAATTGTATAAGTGATAGAGCCGTTTATCCCAACTTTTTCATCTAGGATAAAAAATATATCGCGGGAATTTTCAATTTTGTAATAATGATCACCACCATCAAAACTAACCCAACGAAGTAAATCACCACGAACAACGCCAGCACGATCGGCTGGTGAAACTGTTCTGACCTGTTCAGCTTTTACACCTTCGCCAGTATCCACCCAAACCACCCCATCATCTGGTAATGGTTTTTGGCTTAAACGCTCATTAACATTAGCCAAACCCAAAAGGATAATCCCAATGGTTAGGATTAAGATTAGCATCTCTTTGGTTTTTATTGCTAAATTGAGCATAAAATTATTTATGAAAAGTGATTAACAAAACGGATTTAAATGAGCAAATTATATTCCCTAAAAAATGTGGTTGTAAGTAATTGAAAAATAAAGAGAATTAGTTTTTAATATTTAATATTTATAAAGGTTAAATCCATTTTTTTGCAGTAAATCCAGGATTTTGTAGATAAAAAATTATTAGTTATAAAAGATTAGTAAAATTAACTTTGCTTAAAATCTTATAGAAACACCTCCTTTAATAGTGCGCCAATATTGAGTTAAGGCAGCTTTTCCTTGTCCATTTTCTAATCGTAAATCTAATAAATTACGAGCATCTAAGGTTGCTTCCCAACGACCGGGAATAAAGCTAAACATTGGTACTGATTGAGTTAAATAAACGCTAATATTTGGATCCATCATTTTTAGCTGTTTTTGAAAAGGATCTATTGCAAGCAAAGCATTTGGACTAGTTAATCTTACTACTGTAGAAATTTTGGTTCCTGTACTAACTAAACGAGCATCAACTTTCCCAGTAAAAACATGAAAATAGCCTACAGAAATATTAGGTTGTCCATCTTCAGTAAAAGTTAAATTTTGGCCTTGACCAAAAGAATAACCAACAAAACTAGATATATTACTAGTAAGTGGTTGGGAAAATACTACTCTTACACCTCGACTATCACCAGTTTGTGAAATAGTGTTGATGGAAAGGTCTGCTGTTTCTGATACTTCAAAATTATTTGAATCTACAAAAGCTAATGTGCGCTGAGAAAGTTTGTCCCAAAACATAGCTGTTTCAAAACGGGCGCGATTCTTAAATGTATGACTATAGCCAACTTCATAGCGTTGAGAATTTTCTATTGTAGGTTGTGGGAATAGGCTAATTAGCTGAACTGGGCCGCTAAAATCTACTTTAGTTGTTTCAAATTCTGCACTACTTTCAACACTTGCCCCATTAGGTGAATAAATTGCAGCAAAAAGCTGATCATTTGGGCTAACTTGTAAATCTAAATTTAATCTAGGAAAAAGAAAATTTGTTTGTTTAGCTCCGTCAAAATGAGAAAAATCAAAACCATAAACAATTACTACTGGCCCAGCAATACGCCATTTATCTGTTGCTTGAATTGTATATTGATTGATTTCTCCTCTACGAATAGGGTTTTTTTCATTGCTTGAAATAGTAGGAAGTTGTCCATAACCAATAGCAATACTAAGTTTATGGTCATCATTTGCAAGTATAGAAGCTTGTACATCTAATCTTTGAGGGCTATTTACGGCTAAACCTGTTTGACCAGCAACTACTAATTCTACATTTTCGCTAACCATTTGTGCTAAAGCAAAATTTAAGTTAGTAGAATTGGCTGCAAATGGTTGAGAAGAGAGAGAGTTAGCACAGGTAAGATTAACAAATCCATGTGTTTCGCGTATAAAAGGTTTTTCTTCTACAACTTCTTCTAAATTATCCCATTGAAATACAGTGCGGTTACGACGTAGAACATACTTGTAACTATTTTTTTCTTGGTCAATGCTTAGAAGTACACTAGCTTTTTGTAATTTTAGGTTAAAAATAGTGGTTTGCGAAGGAGTTACACTAGCTTCTGATACTAATATTGGTTTATAGCCAGTGGCTACAGCCTGAAGTTTATAACTTCCAGGAGAGAGATTACTTGCTAAAAAACGTCCATTTTTATCTGTAACCGTTTTTAATAAAGCTAACTCTTCTTTTGGGTTAAAAACTTGAACTATTGCACCTGCAACGGGCCGATCCTCGCTGTCTTTTACTGTACCTGAAATAGTGCCATGAGCAGGATTAGCATAAGTATAACTTCCCATTAAAAATAATGCTGGAAATAGAAAGTAAGACCAATGAATAAATTGTCTCATCAAAGTTTCTCGCTAATTGGGAAAAAATTGCTAAAATTACAGTTTTTGAGTACAACTTTAAGCTATACTATTGAAAAATAAGTAGCTTATTAGAAATAATGGAATAGTTGCCTCAAGCTAGAGAGAATAGCAAAATTTTAACATAGGATTACTACCTGTCAAGCTTAGGAAAGTATAACTTAGCTTTCTATTTTCGTTTTTTGCTTCTATCTAGTTTTAAGTGGGCAGTAATTTTTCTAAAGAATCAAAGAGAAGTTTATTTAATGCTAATTAACTTGTTATGTAATGTAAGAAATTGTCGCTTAAGATTAGAACCTAATGGAAAAACTTTTGTTTGTCCTGCCAGTCATAGTTTTGATCTAGCTAAAAGCGGCTACTTAAATTTGCTTCAACCACAAGACCGGCGTTCTTTACATCCTGGTGATAGCCAAGAAATAGTCGCTGCTCGTCATCGCTTGTTCAAGAGCCGACTTGATCAGCCTTTTATTTCCAACATAGAACAATTTATTAAAAAAAATCCTACAATTACCAAAATATTAGATGTTGGTTGTGGAGAAGGTTCTTATTTAGGTAATTTAATGACACTAGAAAATATTACTGCTTGTGGAGTAGATATTTCTCTGCCAGCAATAAAACAAGCGGCTAAGAATTATCCAAGAGCAAAATGGATAGTGGCTAATGGTGATAGGCTTTTACCTTTTCCTGATGATGAGTTTAATTTAGTAATGTCAATTACTGCACGAAAAAATCCAACAGAATTTCATAGAGTATTGACTAAAAAAGGGTTTTTACTAGTAGTAGTACCAGCAGCAAATGATTTAATCGAGCTAAGAGAAAAAGTTTTAGGCGAAGGTTTGTTTATTGACCGTAGCCAACAAACAATAAATACTTTTACAGAGCAATTTTTACTACTAGAAAGCCATATAATAGAAAATAAAATTTATTTAGATAAAGCAATGCTAAGTGATTTACTATTAACTACTTATCGAGGTGCGCGAAGTAGTGAAAAGACCCGTTTTAGCGAAACTGAAGCAATGGAAGTAACTTTTAGCCGTCAGTTTTTTTATTTTCAAGCAAAATAAAAAAGCGACTCAAATCGAGCCGCTTTTTTATCTTTAATTCTTATACAAATACTTTTTTATTTTGGTTGGTTTGTATCCGTTGCTGGTGCTACGGCTGGTGTGGGTGTTGCTGCTGGTGCATTGTTTGTTGCAGGTGCGGATGCAGCCGGTTTAGGTGTTGGAGTATCTTTAGTAAAGAGTTTGCTAACATCATTGATAATTACAAATCCCATTAGTAAAAGTAACATTACAAAGCCTGCTTGTAACATTCTTTCCTTAATTACTAAAGAAAGTTTATAACCACCTAAGCCAAGTAAACCTTCTAAAAGTAAAATAAATATATGACCACCATCTAAGACAGGGATTGGGAAAAGATTAAAAATACCAAGATTTAAGCTAAGTAAAGCCATTAGATTAAGTAAAGATTCTATACCACCAGTTTGATAAACTTTTCCAGAAATTGCAGCAATTTGAATTGGGCCAGAAAGCGCGTCGCCAGCTTTACGTTGACCTGTAAAGATTTGTACTAAGGCTTCTTTAGTTAAAATCATTATTTCATAATTTTTAGTTAGAGAAAGATTAAAGGCTTCAACTAAAGATTTTTTGCTAGTGATAGTTGGCTCAGGTGTGATAAATGCTGGGTTGGGAGCAAATCCAACTCTAACACGTCCATCACTTTCGCGCCGTGGCTGCATTTTAAGTTCTACGGTTTCAGTGCCACGCTCAACAGTTAAAACAGTTTCTTTACCTTCTAAATTTTGTAGTGAATCATAAAGCCAATAGAAGTTTTTAACGTTTTCTCCATTTAGCTTAGTAATTTTATCTTTAGATTGTAGACCAGCTTGTTTGGCAGGGCCACCATCTACAACTGTTTCCACATGTACAACTTCTTCTTTAAGTTGTGGAAGTAGACCAGATGTGCCTATTTTTTGTTTTTCAATAGTGTTAGTTTTTGGGGTGATTGTTGTTTCAACTTGTTGACCATTGCGTTCAATAACAGCTTTTAATGGGATTTCAGCATTATTAATAATTTTCATTTCAAGCTGTCGCCAAGTAGGATTTTCTAAGGTGTCAAGCTTAGTAATACGATCACCAACTTGGATTCCTGCTTTGGCTGAGGCAGATTCTTGAGAAATGCTTCCTACTACAACAGGTTCAGTATAATGACGAGGTACCTGATAGAAGTACATAGCTAAAACCATAGGAATAATAATTGCAGCAACAATATTCATCCAAGGCCCGGCTAACAATATTAAAAATCGTTGCCATTTAGGTTTAGCTAGAAACTCATCTCCCTCATAATCGAGTTTTTCGTCTAGGTTTTCTCCTTTCATCTTAACGTAACCACCTAATGGGATAGCACTAATTTGATAGGTAGTATCTCCATAAGTAAAACCTAGTAGTTTTGGCCCAAAGCCTAAAGAAAATGTTTCAACTTTGACCTTAAAAAATTTAGCGACAGCAAAATGTCCTAATTCATGAATAAAAATTAGTACACCTAAGACAAAAAGAAAGGGAATGGCAATTGATAAGATACCCAATGCTAATACTCCTTGAAAAACTTAATTTATAGTTTAATAACTTTTGGCTGCAAGTTGCCAAAAATAACGTGTTCTAAAAATTTTAGTTTAGGATAAATGAGGGAAAGTTGTCTAGCTTAGAGCTACATTTTGCCTAAATGATTTTTACATAGCCTGTCTTTTGCCTAAATTAACAACATTAAATAAATAAAGTAGTAAAAACGCTACACAAGAAATAACTACTACTAAAGTAAAGGCTTGGTTGTCTCTACCAGCTTGGACAGCATCATAAATAGCTATTGCTACGGTTTGAGTACGCCCAGGAATATTACCAGCAATCATAATAGTTGCTCCAAAGTCTCCTAGGCTACGGGTAAAAGTTAGCATAGCACCAGCAATTAAGCCTCTTTTAGCAAGTGGTAAAGTAACATAAAAAAAGACTTTCCATTTATTTGCACCTAAAGTTTGAGCAGCCGTTTCTATTTCAAGTGGTACTTCCTCAATTGCTACACGAGCAGATTTGATCATCAATGGGAGGGAATGAACTGTTGCTGCTATGACGGCTGCTAACCAAGTAAAGATCAATGGGCTACCAAAAATGTTTTCCCAAAGTTTTCCTATTGGGCTATTTGCTCCTAATAATACTAATAGATAATAGCCTAAAACAGTTGGAGGTAGGACTAAAGGCAAGGAAATAAGGCTATCTATTACTTCTCCCGCTGGAAGGCGACGACGAGCTAGCAAATAACCTAAAATTAACCCAATAAATAGAGAAATTAGAGTTGCTAAGGTAGCTACCTGTAGTGTTAATCTAATGGGAAACCAATCTATTTGCCAAAATTCATTCAACATAAAGTAAATAGGAGATGTAATGACTAAGTGTAAATACTTTTTATTATTAATATTGGTGTGTTTATTGTCGGCTAATTCAATCATAGCTCAAAGTCAAGAATCCATTTTTCAAATTGCTAATTTTCCGGCTGTTGCTGGTTTTGAAAAACCTTTGCTAGAAGAAATAAAGCAAAAGCTACCTTCTTGGGCTAAAGCTGAGTTTGACAATATGGATAATTTAATTGTCACAATTAATAGTAAAGAGCCGTCTAGCAGTAGTCGTTTAATAGTTGTTCCGGTTGATGAATTTGGTTATGTAGTGTCAGAAATTCAAGATGATGGATATTTACGTTTGCAATTTGTACAAACAATAGTTCCTACAAAGCTTTTTCATCAATTTCATGAAGGCCAGCCAATTAGTATTTATACTGAAAAAGGCGTAGTTAATGGAGTTACTGCTGTTTTATCTACACATTTACAAAGAAATAGAACAAGAAGCAATAATAGCATTTGTCAGCCAGATGATATTTGGGTAGATATTGGGGCAAAATCCCGACAAGAGGTTATAGATGCAGGAGTCAAACTATTAGATCCCATTAGCTTACAAAATCGTGCTGCTAAACTAGGCCAACATCAAGTTGCTTCTCCTAGTGCTGGGTTACGTGCTGGAGTAACAGCAATTCTTTCATTAATTAATAATTTATCTCCAGAAAATGTTACTGGTACTTTAACTATAGCTTTTGTTACTCAAGAAACTTTTGGCCGCAAGGGAATTGACCGTTTAGCACGTTCTTGCAGCGCAAAAGAAACAATTCTAATAACTGATGCTTGGACGGCTACAAACTTAAATGCTGTTGAGGAGAAAAAAGAGTTATCTCCTATTGGGCAAGTTGGAAATTTAGGTCAAGGGCCAATTGTAGTTTCAGATGATAGTTATTGGTCAGATAGTCAACGAATACAAAAAGTTCCTACTATGAGAACTCGCCGAGCAATTTATACACAAGGGCCAGTTTTAGAAGGTACAAAACTACATTTAATTGCACTTCCAACACTTTTTTCTAGTTCTACGGTTGAAGTTGTAGATAGTCGTGATGCTAAAGCATTGACAAAAATGCTTTTAGCCAAAATAACAAAACAGGCAGTAAATTTTACTGACAAAGAATTTTCTTTTTCTAAACCAAAAGCTAAAGCAAAAACTTTGTCTACAGAGGCGCAAGTATTAAAAGAGTTGGTAGAAAGTTATGGTGTTTCAGGTTATGAAAGGGGAGTAAGAGAAAAAATCAAGACTTTGTTGCCAAAATGGGCTAGCTCAACAACAGATGAGCGAGGAAATTTAATTTTAACTGTTGGAAGCGGTAAGCCACACTTGGTTTTTGCTGCTCATATGGATGAGATTGGTTATAAAGTCAGTACAATCAATGATGATGGCACAGCTTCAGTAACAAAATTAGGTGGGTTTTATGATTCACTTTTTGAAGCACATACAATGTTAACTCATATTGGGAATGGTGAATCTGTTGCTTGTGTCTTAGTACCACGTCGTAATTACTTCCAAACAGAAACACGTAACCCAAATGTAAGTGATTTAGTTTTATACTTTGGAACTAGCAGTAGAGCAGAGACAGAAAAACTTGGTGTACAAGTGGGAAGTTCAATTACTATGCCCAAGCAATATCATTCTTTGCTAGGAAATCGGGCTAGTGGTCGCTCATTTGATGACCGAGTAGGATCAGCCGCTTTGATTTTAGCTCTACAAAAGCTTGATCCTAATAAACTTAAGCAAAAAATCACTTTTGTTTGGACAGTTGAAGAAGAAACAGGTTTAGACGGTGCGCAAGACATTGCATCAAAGCTTAGAAGTGATGTGGACTATGTTTTTGCAGTAGATACATTTGTTTCTTCTGATTCACCTGTAGAAATAAAGCGGTTTGCTGATGCTCCAATAGGTAAAGGTGCTGTAGTACGAGCAATGGATAACTCCAATATCATTCCACGACCAATACTAAATAAAATGTTAGCTTTAGCCAGTAAAAATAATATTGCTATTCAATATGGGGTGACTGGCGGAGGCAATGATGGGGCGGTTTTTACCCAATATGGAGCAATAGATATTCCTATTAGTTGGCCCTTGCGCTATTCACATTCACCAGCAGAAGTAATTGATTTAGCAGATTTAGAGGCTTTAACCAATTTAGTAAAAGCCATTTCAGAAGCTTTTCCTGAATAAAACCTTAAGCTTGTTTTTCTAAGATTTTAGTTAAAAAATGGCTAAACAAAACTTCAATTAATGAAATTTTACTAGCTAAATTGTGAGTGCTATTAACTAGATGTAAATCAATATTATGCTGTTTTGCAAAGTTAATAATATTTTCTGCCGCGATGATGTCATCTTGCCAAGCATGAATTATAAGTATTTCTTCTGCATATGGTTTAGGTTCTTGATACTTAAAAATAGGAATATAAAATGCTGGTGCCATTAAAAATAAACCTTGTGGTTTTAAGTCTTTAGATGCTATGGTTGCAACATAGCCGCCCATACTTGAACCTACTAAAACTAAGTTTTTATTAGCTTTAGGCTTTAAGTCAAGTAGCATTTTAACTCGCTCATCTGCATCCATTGTTGAGCGATAATCAGGGCTTTCAACCTCAAAACCAAGATTTTCTGCTACTTTGGCAAGAGCCGTAATTTTAGACCCAAAGGGGCCGCTTTCCATTCCATGAGAAAAATAAACTACATTATCTCTATTCATAAATTTAAGTCTCTTAAGTTTTATTAATTAAGCTGCTTAGTCATTGGAACAAAATCAATCGTGATGCCTTCAAATTCATACGTGATTTTACCAGTAGCTTGAAAACCTAATACGCTGTAAAGCTTTAAGCCTGGCAAAGTAGAAAGTAACTCTAAAGCATTAAATCCATTTAGTTTTGCTTCCTCTTCACACTTTAGCAAAATCGCTTTAGCAATACCTTTTCTAGAGTGGTTAGGGTGTATAAAAAAAGCTCTAATTTTGGCTGCGTCTGTAGTTGGATCTAGAAACTCTGTTGGGCGATTTGTATATTGATCACCTCCAAAAAGAGTTTTCCTTTTGCTCCAACCACCAGAACCAATTATTTGCTGAGTCTGACTATCTACAGCCACAAAATATGTTTGATCAGTAATTAAATCACTATCTACACCATAAATATACTTAATAGCTATTTCAATTTGTTCAAGACTGTAATCTTGTTGGCTTAAAGCGCGTGCTGAGTCCTCAATTAATTTTTTTATTACAGGTTTATCTTCAAATGTGGCTAGTCTTAAGTAATAATCCATACAATTTTAAGAGTTTTACTTTTTAGAATATGTTTTAAGGCCACAGTATACCATTAGGTGTAACGGCGTTCTATAAAGTGATGCTTTTGCTTTATTTAACTTTCTATTTTAGGGCTAAACAGACGTTGTTTACTGGGTTTGTCCAAACTTTTATTAGATTTACTTCTTTGGCACAATGGTTGCTTAATGGGAGTTTATCAAACAAAACTTAATAATTCTAACAACATTAATTTAATATTTTTAAGGAGAAAACCGCCATGTTAAAAAATAATTTTTTACTATCAATATTACTAATTTTTTGCTTATTTATTCCTGTTTTAGCACAATCTCAAAATAGTAACCAAAACGAAATAGAAGAGCCTATAATTAAAGTAAATACAGATCTTGTTAGTTTTGATGTTCAAGTATTAAACAAAAAAACAAATAATCCAATCAAAGGTTTAACAGAAAAAGATTTTACAATTTATGAGGATAATGTTAAGCAAGAAATAACCAACTTTAATCAAGATTTACTACCTTTATCTGTTTTATTATTGATGGATGTTAGCGGTAGCACACAACCTATTAATCATGAAATCCAACAAGCAACCAAGCAAGCCTTAGAACTCTTAAAACCAAAGGATGAAGTTAGTTTAATGGCTTTTGCTGCGGGAACTGGAAGCTTAGACCTATTTACTACTAATAAACAAACTATTATTGACAATATGGAAAAAGTTAGACTAAAGACTATAAACACAGGCCAAGGAACAAATTTTACAGATGCAATCAAAACATCTATAACTCATATGAATAAATTTAGTAATCCTAATTATAGAAAAGTAGTAATAGTTATTACTGATAATATTGTTGCTAAACCATTAAATAGCGAAAAACAAGAAATTATTAAAAATCTTTTAGAAAATAATATTACTGTAAGTTGCTTAGTAGTAGAAGATCCTCAAAGAAGCGTTCCTGTTCTTGGTGCTAGTTGCCCTAGTCCATCACAACAAAGATTGTCTAATAGAACAGCTACACCAAATTTTGATAGCTTTAGGGGTGGTGAAGGGCCTCAAAGACCTCAAAGACCTGGCAAGGGTAATAGCAACATAAATACCACAACTAACCGACCTCCTTCTACAAGCCGAAATTTACCAGCAGGAACAGTTTTACCTCCTTCATTACCGTTTGCGGCAGATAAAATAGATGCTTATGTTAATGAAACAGGCGGAGAGCTATTTGATGCTCGTAGAGCTTCTATTTTAGAAAAATTCGTTGAACTAGTTGACCATCTCCGCGCTCGCTATAGTGTTGGTTATTTTTCTTCTAATACAAAAACAGATGGCAAAATACGTAAGATTAAAATCAAGGTTCTTTCTACAGGTTTAGAATGGGCAGTAGATAAAGATGATTTAGTTGTGAAATCTAGACGAGGCTATTTTCCTACTGTACAACAATAAAGTTTACTTAGATTAAACAGGTAGAGAAGTAACAGATAGTTATAATGGCAATAAGGAAAATAAAGAATTAATAGTAAGAACCAGACGAGGATATTTTGTTGATAAAGAAAAATAATAAATAGTAGAAAACTTTAATAAACTTTGAGACACTATTGAGAGTTACTAAGCAAAATCTATGCTGTATAGATGCTTATTACTTTCAATAGTGTTTTGTTATTATTTAGTAGTTAAGTTTATTTAGAGAAAAGATAGAACAAATCTTCTTTTTGCTTTAATATTTGAAACAAGTAGTTTTGAATGACCGTTCACTCAGGGAAATTTTAGTAGCATATAAATTTTGGATCATTTTAAAGAGGAAAAAGCCATGTTAAAAATTCAAATTTTATTATCAGTAATTTTAACTATTTTATTATTTGTACCAGTTTTAGCTCAATCCCCACAAAATGAAACTGATGAACCTATAATTAAAGTAGATACAAAACTTGTTAGTTTTGATGTTCAAGTATTGAGTAAAAAAACTAATACTCCATTCAAAAATTTAACAGAAAAAGATTTTGAAGTTTATGAAGATAATGTTAAACAGGAAATTACTAATTTTAGCCAAGATCAGCTTCCTTTATCTGTTTTACTTTTGGTTGATGTTAGTGGGAGTACTGACCCTATTAGTTATCAAATTCAAGAAGCTACTACAGAAGCTCTAAAACAATTAAAAAATGCTGATGAGGTAGGTTTAATGGCTTTTGGATCAGGAACAGGAGCAATAGATTTATTTACTAAAGATAAACAAATTGTTGTTGATTATCTGGAAACTGTAAGACTAAAGACTAGAAAACTAGGGCAAGGAACAAATTTTAAGGGTGCAATTAATGAAGTTGTTAGTCATATGAAAACATTTAGTAACCCTAACTATAGAAAAGTAGTAATTGTTATTACTGATAATATAATTAATCCAATAAATGACTTAGACAAAAATGACATTATTACAAAATTACTAGAAAATAATATTACGGTTAGTTGCTTAGTAGTAGAAGATATTGATGCTAGTTCAGTGCTTAATAATGGGGGAAGTCTTAATGCAAATATATTTGGAGATGAGGTAAATAATTTTGTAGATGCAACAGGTGGAGAAATATTTGATGCTCGTAGAACTTCTATATCAGAAAAATTTGTAGAACTTGTTGACCATTTACGCGCTCGCTATAGCATTGGTTATTTTTCTACTAATACAAAAACAGATCGTAAACTACGTAAGATTAAAATTAATGTTATTTCTTCTAATTTAGAAGTGAATAAAGAAGATTTAGCGGTAAAGGCCAGACGAGGCTATTTTGTTCCTAAAGAAAGCAAAAATAAATAATTAATCATAACTATTGGACAAAATTATGTTAAAAATTCAAATTTTATTATCAACAATTCTAACTATTTTTTTATTTGTACCAGTTTTAGCTCAATCTCCTAATAAACAAAATCAAATAGAAGAGCCTGTAATTAGGGTGGATGTTGACCTTGTTAGTTTTGATGCCCATGTATTAAGTAAGAAAACAAATAGCCCAGTCAAAGGTTTAACAGAAAAAAACTTTGAAGTTTATGAAGATAATATCAAACAAGAAATTACTAATTTTAGCCAAGATAAATTACCTTTATCAGTTCTATTACTAGTAGATGTTAGCGGCAGTATTAGACCTTTTGAAATGCAAATTCGTGAAGCTGCTATCAAAGCCTTAGAATTACTAAAACCAGAAGATGAAGTTAGCATAATGGCTTTTGGTACAGGAACGGCAGCTTTAGAAACTTTTACTACAGATAAACAACTTATTATAAGCAATATGGAAAAAGTTAAATCTGTAGCAAGAGAGTTTGGACGAGGAACAGATTTTAATAATGCTGTTGGAGATGTTATTTATCATATAAGAACATATAGTAAGTCTAACTATAGAAAAGTAGTAGTTGTTATTACTGATAATATATTTCTTAAACCAAAAAGTAAGGAAAAGAAAGAAGCTATTAAAAGTCTTTTAGAAAATAATATTAATGTTAATTGCTTAATTGTACAAGATGAAAAACAATCTAAAAAGGTTCTTAGATTTGCTTCCCAAATAACTGAAAGAATAGATGATTATGTTGATGAAACAGGTGGAGAAATATTTGACACAGCTAAAAGTTCTATTTTAGAAGAATTTGTCAGGTTAATTGAGCATTTACGCGCTCGCTATAGTATTGGTTATTCTTCTTCCAACACAAAAACCGATGATAAGTTGCGTAAGATAAACGTAAAGATTATTTCTACAACTTTAGAATCTGGAGCAGATAAAGATGATTTAGTTATAAAAGCTAAACGAGGTTATTACGCTAGTAAAAAATAAAGAATTTTTGTGATTAAACAATATAGCAATAAAGAATTTAGGGCAGATGTTTTAATCTGCCCTATTTATTTTATTAAGTATAAATTCTTGGATTTGCTATTCAGCCTTACCAATTAGTTTACGTGCATAAGGGGTGATAAGTGCTAAAATACCGGCTGAAATAATTGTTACAGCAGCAACAGAAGCAAAAAGCTTAAATACTGCACCTTCGGCGGTTTCATCAAAATGACCTGCAATAGTACCAGCAGCATAATTACCTACAGAAGCAGCTAAAAACCAAATACCCATTATTAAACCTACAAGTCTTACAGGTGCTAATTTGGTCATAGTGCTAAGTCCAACTGGGCTAAGGCAAAGTTCTCCGACAGTATGGAGGAAGTAAACAGAAACTAACCAGAAAGGATCAACTAAAGTATTTCCAGAATAAAGAGTTGAAGCAAAAGCGACTACAACAAAACCTAAGCCTGCAAAAAGCAAACCAAATGAAAACTTAGCTGGGCTTGAAGGTTGACGGGTGCCAAGAGTTACCCATAACCAAGAAAAAACAGGAGCTAAGATAATAATAAATAGTGAATTAACAGATTGGAACCAAGAAGAAGGGAAATTCCAACCAAAAACACTATTTCTAGTCATTTTATCTGCAAATAGAGTTAAGCTAGAACCAGCTTGCTCAAATGCTGCCCAGAAAAGAGCCGCAAAAACAAATAAAATACCTATTACAATAAATCGGTTTCTTTCTTCAGTTTTTAGAGAGAAGAATAACCAAACTGCTCCAGCAATAATACCAACAGCAATAATTGACCAAAGGTTATAGATTAGTAAGAGACCTAGAGTAGTAATAGCTGCAACAGCAATAACAACACGCTTAACTAGCTCACCCATAGCTACATCTGGGCGATTACCAACGCGACGAAGGCTTTTTTGGAAAATTAAGTATTGGATTAGCCCAAACGTCATACCAACACCAGCAGCACCAAATCCCCAATGCCAACTACTTTCGGGAAGAAAATTATTTGCTTTAAGGAAAGATTTAAACTTTTCGTCTTGTGCTAGAAAACCACAAGCTAGGGGAGCAACAAAAGCTCCTAAATTAATGCCCATATAGAAAATAGAAAACCCTGCGTCACGCCTAGGATCTCCTTCTGCATAAAGACTACCAACAATACTACTAATATTTGGTTTAAGTAGTCCTGTACCTAGCACAATCAAGATTAATCCAGCATAAAAAGAAGTGGTGCTAGGAAAAATCATAGAATAATGGCCTGAAGCAATAATGATACCGCCAATCAATACTGCAAGACGTGATCCTAAAATACCGTCAGCAATCCAACCACCAGGAATAGACATTAAATAAACTGCTGAGGTATAAAGCCCATAAATCAATGTTGCACTAGGTTTATCAAGTCCTAAACCACCATTAGCAACAGGGGCGACCATATAGAGGAGCAAAATTGCTCTCATACCATAGTAGCTAAAACGTTCCCACATTTCTGTGAAAAATAAAGTCATTAACCCTTTCGGGTGTCCAAATAAACCCGCGGAATCTGTTTTAGGATATTCCATTTTGGGTTGAGAAGTAGCTGAGTTCATAAGTTCTCCAAAATAAAGTTAGTCATCATCTCACGTAAATGTTTTAGACGTTGAGGTTGTGTTACACCATGTCGGGATTTAGGATAAACCATTAAATCAAAACGTTTTCCTGCTCTTTGTAATGCGTCAATAAATTGTACAGAATTTTGTATGTGGACATTATCGTCCATCGTTCCATGAATAAGTAGTAACTTACCATGTAGGTTAGCCGCTGATTCTATAACAGAGCTTTTTTTGTAACCTTCCTCATTATCTTTTGGAAGTCCCATATATCTTTCTGTATAAACAGAGTCGTAATTGCGCCAGTCTGTTACAGGTGCGCCAGAAATACCAATCTTAAAGGTTTTGCTATGAGTTAGGGCATAAGCTGTCATATAACCGCCATAACTCCAACCCCATAACCCAATGCGGTTACTATCAACATAGGATTGTTGCTTAAGCCAAGCAATTCCATCTTCTAAATCTCTTAGTTCAAGCTCTGCTAAATTACGGAAAATAGGATAGGTTGATTTCATTCCTTGATTGCTAGCAGAACGGTTATCACAGATCCAAATAATATAACCTTTTTGGGCTAGCATTTGATGCCAAACATAATTTATTCCCGTCCAACTATTTCTAACCGAAGGTGCAGCCGGGCCAGAATAATTGTAAGACATTACAGGATATTTTTTATTTGGGTCAAAGTTAGCAGGCTTAATCATCATTGCATCCATCATAAAGCCATCACGAGTTGCAACACGTAAAAATTCAGGTTTGCTTAAGTTAAATTCTGAAAGAGCAGCAACTTTATTTTCTTCAATTGTGCGTATAAGTGAGCCTTCATTGTTATAAAGATGAATTTGCGGAGGGGTGCTGATATTGCTGGCTGTATCAATGTAGCTTGTAAAGTCTGGGCTAAATCTAGCGGCATGATTACCTTCCCAAGCTTTGCTTAAATGAGTAAGACCACTTCCATCAAGCTTAACGCGGTAAATATCATTGCTGATTCGTCCATGTTCAGAGGCGGAAAAATAGATCAAACCATCTTTAACACCATAAACTTCTCTAACATCCCAATCACCTTTGGTAATAGGGGCAATTAACTTGCCGTCTAAAGAGTAATGATATAAATGACGGCGACCGCTGCGGTCACTTTGCCAAATAAATGAGCCATCTGCTAACCACTCTGGAAGTTCTACAACTTCAACCCAGGCTGGGCTAGTTTCACGTAGCAAAGAATTACTTTTTCCTGTTTGACTATCAGCTAAATTAAATTCTAGCCAAGTTTGTACCCGGTTCTGGACTTGATAAGTGACATGTTTACTATCAGGTGTCCAACCTACTCTAGTAATCAAAAATTCAGCGTCTTGGTACTTACTTAAATCTACTGCTTGAGGTGTTCCGCCTTTAGCCGTAACGATATTTAATTTTACTGTTGGGTTAGGTTCACCTGCTTTAGGATAATTAGTTACTTCTAAGGTTTGATAAAGTGGTAGGTGATCAACTACAGTAAATGCAGGTACTTTAGCTTCATCTAATGTCAAGTAAGCAATTTGATTTGAATTTGGACTCCACCAATAAGACTGAGTTGTCCCACGTCCATAAATTTCTTCTTCATAAACCCAATCTAGCCGACCATTAAAAATAGTCTTACTTCCATTTGTGGTAAGTGCTATTTCTTTGTTAGAAGCTAAATCGACGGTATAAATATTATTGTTTCTGGTAAAACCTATTAGTTTACCATCTGGACTAAAAGAAGGGTTTTCTTCTTCTTCAGGGTTATTAGTTAATCTTTGAGCAGTATCTTTGCCTAATTGATAATAATAAAGATCTTTGTTGTAATCTATTAGTATTCCATCATTACTAGGGCTAAAAATATAACCAGAAAGGTTAACAAACTTCCTGGCTTCATCATGGCTAAAGCCAGGAGTTGTTGCCAGGGCTTTTTCTAAGGCTTCTTTATTAAAAAAGCTTTCAGCTTTTCCTGTTTTAGCATCAACTTTTAATAACCCAACAGGCCCTGATTGAGGATTAGTATTAAATTGTAAATAATGTTGATTATCTAGCCATCGGATAATTCTAGGTAGTCGGCCAGAAAAATTAATTTGTTTTTGTGGATCAAAAATATCATCTATAGTAAGTTCTTTTTTTTGAGCTTGTGTAGTAATAGCAAGAAATAAAATTGTTAAAACAAGTATAGCTACTCTATACATATACACTATGCTATTTCCTCCTGATTATTGTTTTGATTGGCAGGTATTAGGATATTAAAACAGATTTTAATAACTGCTGGCAAGCCAAGAGTTTAATTAAACTTGAGCAATTTTCTATTAGTGATGTTTTAAGTTAGTAACTAATACTAGGTTTAATTAAATAAAATTAGTTATTTAACCAGTAAATAATCTTTTTCTTTGGATGATTTACTTTCTTCTTCTTTTACTAAAGCTTTTTGGTATTCTTGCTGTCCGCGTACTTTAGCATTTTCTAACAGTAAATTAAGTGTTGATAATGGTTTGGCTATAATTGCAATTTGAAATGAAAATAACCCTTTGTTTAATTTGATTAGTAAATTATTAACCTTTAACAAAAAGTTAGCCAAGGATTTGTTTGGGATTACAAATGGAATAGGTACTGCTACACCTTCAACCATAGATATTTCATAACCAAAATCTCTTAATAATTGTTTAATAGACGAAAAAGTAAAAAGTCTTTTATGTGTTAAGTCTAAAATTCCTCGTCTCCCATAATTGAATTGACCTACTAATAATGAGAGCCGGATCAAAATAAAAGCAATGTTTCCTGTAGTAAGTATTATTTCTGGTCGATGTTTTGCTAATCTCTCTCTTAACATAGTAAGAAACTGTGGTGGGTCAGATAGATGCTCAATAACATCTAGGAGTAATACATAATCTATCTTATTTTCATTTTCAGGGACTTGAAAATCAAAATTATCAAAATTTACTTGAAAAACTTTTTCGCAATGTTTAACAGCCTCATCACTAAAAAATTGGTCATAACCATAAACACGACATCCTTTTTCTTTTAACTTTGCTGCTATGTAGCCGCTAGCACAACCAAAATCTAACACTACACTTCCGCTAGGTATATGATTAATTGCTAATGTGTGTGTGCTATCAAAATCTGTTTTTGATTTATAGGGGTTTTCTTTAGGCTTGTAATCAAACTTTGGATGGTAATATATATTAAACTTTTGTACTTGCGCAAGTAATGAAGTACGTAAAATTTGCAAGGCATATTTTACGCCATTAACATGACAAACTTCGTCTCCATAATGTGTTGGGATTGGAATTTCTTTGATACGGAATTTGTTATCAAGCACTTGAATAATAATGTCTGTATCAAAATCAAAATCATTAGAGTTATATTGAAAAGGGATTTCTTTTAGTGCTGCTACGCTATAAATACGGTAGCCAGTATGAAATTCTGTTAAGTTAGATTTAAGTAGTAAATTTTGTGTAGTAGTAAGAATAATATTGCCCATGAATTTATAGAAAGGCATTCCACCTTTTAAGGCATTTTGTTTTTCCATCATCCGAGAGCCAAAAACCACATCAGTTTCCCCTTGGGCTATAGGTGCAATAAGAGTGTCCAACATTTCAGGAGCATATTGACCATCTCCATGTAAAAGAGCTACAACATCAAAATTTTGTTCTATAGCATAGGTATAGCCTATTTTTTGATTTCCACCATACCTTTGATTGATTGGATTACGAAGAACTTTTATATTTCTATTTGTTCTTAATTGATATTTATTGGCTACTTCGACCGTATTATCTTTGGATGCGTCATCAATTATCAAAACTTCAGTTTCATAAGTTTCATCAGTCCAAAATATTTGAGGGATTCTATTTAAAACAGACTCAATATGCTTTTCTGCGTTATAAGCTACGATAAATATTAATACTCTTTTTTTGTTCATGTTTTTAAGTATCCTTAGTTAAAAAATGATGGTAGCTTGAGAGTAGTAAGTAGCTTACCTAGTTCTAATCTTAAATCATGTAGAAAAAAATATGAATATAGATTTACATACTATTTTATTTGGTGTAAAGATCTTGACTCAAAAAACAAATTAAGCCTTTAATTTATGGCAACTTTAAATTTTCACTAAGGTTTTAATTAACAAAGTTATGTCAGCAGAACTAGATCCAAATAAAAATGATGATTATATTAAGCTTACAGGTAATGTTAGAAATAAAGGTATTTTATCTTATGTTTTATTAGCCGTACTGCTACTTATAACCCTTGCAATTTCTTTAGGCACTTTTCCAGTTGCGGACTCATTATTTACAGGAAAAAATTCTGATGAAGGAATTTATTTTGCTCAAGCTCAAGTAATTAAATCAGAAGGTTTAGCAGGTTTCAAAAAAATAGCTGTAGATTATATTAATGATAGTAGCTTACAATTTTACCCAACCCCTTTAAGAGTTTTACATATTTTGCTTATTAGTATTAGCCTAAGTATATTTGGGAGTTCTATATTAGGGCTATCTTATTATTCGTTACTTTGTTTTCTTAGCACAATAATTGTTAGTTTTTTATTTGTAAAAAAATTTTGGGATGAAAAGATAGCTATAATAACAACCATTTTTATGGCTTTTTCCCCATTAAATCTAGGTGTAGCGCGACGCGCTTTAATGGATTCAGGATATAATTTATTTACTATAATTTCTTTAGCTTTATTCTTTAATTTTATTCATACAAAAACACAAAAACATTTTCTTTATTTTTTGGGTTCTTTAATTTTTTTAATTTTATATAAAGAAACATCTTATTTTTATTTTCCATTCTTTATAATAGCTTTATTTCTTTTAAAACTGTTGGGAGATAATGATATTAAATGGGAACATTTATTGAATATAACTATAATTCCTCCTATCTTATGTTTATTTATTTATATTATTTTATTAGGAGGTATAACTAATACCATAAATGTTTTTAAGATTATTTTCTTGCCTAATTTTCTTACACCTTTACAATATGGAGTAGACTATTGTTCTGGCCCTTGGACACATTATTTTTTAGATTATTTTATAGTTATTCCATTAATTTCTATAATAGTATTTCTATATTTAGGCTATTATTTTATTAAAGCACAAAAACATTTGTACACTAGCCTTTTAATTGCTTTTTTATTTTATTTTGTTATAACTTTTTCTATCTTTTTTAAGAATATTAGATATGGAATCACGCTTAATTTTATTTATTCCTTACTAGCAGCTTTAGCTTTAGTTGTTTTTTCAGAAACCTTTTTAAGTAAACTAAATCTTAGCACTATAAATAAAGAGTGGAGTAATAATAAAAATTTCTCTAAAACTGCCTTAATTGTTTCAGTTATATTAATATCGCTATTTAGCTTAAAAACTTATGATAAAATTTTTCTTAAATATGGTATGTACGATACAGTAATATTTCATTTACTAAAAGTAGAACGTATGATTCCGCAAGACTATGATCCAAAAGCTATAAAAGCAGAAATTAATCAAGCAAAAGCTGTGAGTGAAGAAACAAAGATTTTAGAAACTTTAGGCAAACAAGCTATAGTTACTATGGAAAACCCAAATGAGCTTAATTACTTAAACTTAAGCTTATATTATTTTCAAGGTAAACTTTATCAAGAATCAGCAAAAATGGCAGAAAAAGTTGTAAGTATAAACCCTAGAAATATTGCAGCTTATAATAATCTCTGTGCAGCAAACATTATGTTGGGGGAGTTTGATAAAGCTATAGAGGCAGCAAACAAGGCATTAGAAATTGATCCAAACTACCAATTGACTAAAAATAATTTACAATGGGCGAAAGATGTAAAAGCTAGTAGCCAAAAGAAATAAGCTAATACATAGAAATTTAAACTCAAGGTTATAGATTATGAAAATATTTGTTACAGGTGGAGCAGGATTTATTGGCTCAAATTTTATTAGGCTTTTATTAACAGAACATCCAGAACACGAAATAATTAATTTTGATAAGCTAACTTATGCTGGCAATTTAGAAAACTTAGCAGATCTAGCACATTTGCCAAATTATCGATTTGTTAAAGGCGATATTTGCCAAATAGAAGATGTTAGCCAAGCAATAATAGGTTCTGATGCTATAGTAAATTTTGCAGCAGAATCCCATGTTGACCGTAGCATTAAGTCTGCTGCTCCTTTTGTTACTACTAATGTTTATGGAACACAAGTTTTGCTAGATTGTGCTAGAGAAGCGCAAATTCCTCGTTTTATACATATTTCTACTGATGAAGTTGGTGGAAGTTTAGAACCAGGTATTTATTTAACAGAAGATTCCAGGCTTTTTCCTGCTAGTCCTTATGCTGCTAGCAAGGCTTCAGCAGAACATTTTGTTTATGCTGCTCAATGTACGCATAAACTAGAATGTATAATTACTCGTACCTGTAATAATTATGGGCCTTATCAATTTCCAGAAAAACTAATTCCTTTAATTATTGCTAATGCTTTAGAATATAAACCACTTCCAGTTTATGGAGATGGGCTTAATATCCGTGACTGGATTTATGTTGTAGATAATTGTAAAGCTCTTTATCAAGTTTTAATTAATGGGCAAGCTGGAGAAATTTATAACATCGGAGCTAGAACCGAAAAAAATAATTTAGAAGTAATTGAAACAATTCTCAAATTACTTGATCGCCCTAAAGATCTAATTAAATTTGTTGCCGATCGCCCAGGACACGACCGACGTTATGGAATTGACCCTAGTAAAATGGAAAAAGAACTACATTGGCAAGCAGAAGTTAACTTTGAACAAGGTATTCAATTTACAATAGATTGGTACTTAAATAATCAAACATGGCTAGAACGGACTCGCTCAGGTGAATACCTTAATTATTATAAAGAACTTTACGAAAACCGAGCAGAAGTTATTTAATCTTCGTCAACAGTTGGTTTAACTTTAGTTCTTGTTCGCTTCTTTTCAGCCGTATGTTTTTTAGTAGCTAAAATTTCTTCTTTAACTACTTTAGGCTTTCTGGTAGGAAGTCTTTCTGGGGGAGTGTAATTTAATTTAGCTAGCTTTTCTCTCAACCTAGCCAAACACGTAGCTTTATTTCGGTGTTGACTGCGTTCTTGCTGACAAGAAACTACAACACCTGTTGCACGATGTGTTAGCCTTACCGCACTATCTGTAGTGTTAACGTGTTGTCCACCTTTACCACTAGCTCGAAAAGTTTCTACATCACATTCTGCTAGTAATTTTTCATCAGATTCTGGTATATCAATTATGTCCATAAAGTATTTATTCCTATAAATTATTCTCTCATTACGCTATCTGTCATCCAGCAATTACGGTAATAACCAACACTTTGACGAGACAAGCGAAAAATAAAAACATTTTTCTGATCATTTTTGTCTGTTATTGTTACTCTTTGTTCAGCCTGATCTTCTTCAATAATAATTGGATCAAAACACGCGCTTTTGTGATCCAACATTGGAGTATAAAGCGGGTTTTTTACCATACGAATAAACCGGGCTAAAGGGCCAGTAAACATTTTATTAGTTGGTGAAGCAAACATAAAGACTGCGGCAATACCTAAATCATTACCCTTATAGCTATTATTTTTTAATGAGTTAACTTGATATTTAACTACTTGTTCTGGAGAAATTTCTGGAATTGGTAGTATTAAATAAGGTTCTAGTGGATAAGCAGCCATAATAGCTAGTCTAAACTAAACTAAATCTATAAGTTACGGTAGTTTTAGCTTGTTAAGAAACCTCCAATTGGTTAGCTAAATTGTTCAATATACTAGCTAAATATCGGCAACTCAACTACAATGTTGCACCATTAAACATTAGGAAATAATTCTTTTACCATTTTATAAGTTTGTGTATGTGCTTCAACCGTTAGTTGAATAGGTTTAGCATAACCACCACCTAAAGCCAAAGAAACTGGTATACCTAGTTTTTTACACTCAGATAAAACTAAATAATCACGTCTAGCTAATCCTTCATGTGAAAGTGCTAGCCGTCCAAGAACATCTTCTTTTAATGGATCAACCCCTGCTTGGAAAAAAATTATATCTGGTTGAAAGTTAAAGACTTTTGGAAGCGCGTCTGCTAATAAATCTAAATATTCGTTGTCAGTTGCATTATCTGCTAACCCAATATCTAAAGTAGAGGCAACTTTGCGGAAAGGGTAATTTTTTTCTCCATGCATACTAAAAATGAAAACGTCTTCTCGATTTCCTAAAATATCAGAATTGCCATTACCTTGATGGACATCTAAATCAACAATCGCTGCACGACGAATTTTTTTTTCTTTCAATAAATGTAAAACTACTACTGCAATATCATTAAATACACAATAACCTTCACCTGCATTTACTAGCGCGTGATGTGTACCGCCAGCTAAATTTCCTGAAACTCCTGTTTCTAATGCTGCTAGTGCTGCACATAAAGCCCCACCAACGGATGCAAGCGAGCGAGTTACTAAAGATGGACTCCAGGGAAAACCTATACGACGCATAGCTTTTTGGTCAATTGTTCCATTACAAATTGACTCAACATATTTTCGTGTATGTGCAAGCGTAACTACTTCAGGTGTAACCATTTGGGGTTCATGTAGCTCATCCTGGGAGAGGACTTGTTTTATTAGTAAAGCTTCTCTAACAAGTCGGTATTTTTCCATAGGAAAACGATGTCCATCAGGCAATTCAACTGTATATTTATCCGTATAAAAAACCTTCATAAAATTATTTACAACTTGACGAAGGAGTTAAATCTAAAGCATAAGCTTGATCACAACGTGAAGCTAAGTGGCCTGCGCATTCTATTGGACGAAACCCATAACGCTTATATAAATTAATGGCTTCTACTAGTACAGATGCTGTTTCTAACTCAATGCGCTGAAAACCTAACTTAGGAGCAAGATCTAAAAAATATTCAATTAAACGTTTTCCTAGCCCTTGACCGCGAGTTTCTTTAAGTAAATACATTTTACGTAGTTCACAAACACCAGGCTTGAGTGTAAATAAGCCACCTGTACCTACTATTTTTCCTTTACCATCTTCTACTACTATAAAAGTACCACCGTTAGCTAAATAATTCTTTTCAATATCATTTAGATCTGAGTCTGTTCCTTCAGGATCATTTTTTAACCCATATTCAGACAAAACACTAAAGACTATATTTTTAATTTCTTCTACGTCGTTATTACTAGCTAAACGAATCTTCATAAAATACTTCTTTCATAAAAATTTTCTTAAGATTTTATAGATAAACTTTCTAGTGGTAAATTGTGTCTTTGTAACCAGTTATCTTTGGCGTAATGCCAACTTTTATCAATCAAATGTAGTGTGTACGCATGACGCGAAAAATAAGATTTATTAGCATAGCTTAAATGTGGTAAAAAACCATGTAGCACAATTAAGCTTCCTTTTTTTACTTCTAAAGGAGTTAATTTAGTTAAATCCCATTGGGTATTATCTAATATCTTAAAACTAGTTGTATCATCAGTTGCACGAATAAAACGAGATTTTAACCCTAGTTTATGTGCTTTAGGAATTGCCCATAAACAACCATTCTCTATTGTTGCATCTTCTAAAGCAAACCAAAGCCCAATAACGGGTTCTGGCTCAGTATAGAGAAAAGTGCTATCTTGATGGCAATTTACTTCACCACCAATGTTAGGTTGCTTAAAAATATACATTGATTGAATAATTATAGGATTTTTTAAGACTAGCTCAGTTGCTAGCTCAGCTATTTTATTACTGTAGGAAAACTCCTTAAACACACTGTCAAGTTCATGTAAAGCATGTCCAATTTTATTAATAGAAAGCTCTTTGCTTTGACGCAAACTCCCTTCAGAGTCAAAAGCGGTTTCTTCAAAGAAAAAACTAATTTTTTCGCTTGAATCAAAAAAATATTTGTTACTAATCCGACTTTGCTCATTGGTTGTAAAAATATTTTTGACTGTTTGTGGTTCAAATTCTGAAACTAATTTGGCTGTTTGTTGACGTAGTTGGTCACAAATTGTAGGACTAACAAAATTTTCTAAAATTAAAAAACCTTCTTCTTGGAATTCTGAAAAAATAGACATAAAAATAAATAAAAACAAATATATTTAGGCTAAAGCTTCAACAAATGTTACTTCTAATGGCTGTACTAAAAGATCTTCCCCTTGTTCTTGTAATGCTATTATATAAGGGCTTAATAAATGTTTAGCAAATACTTCATGACTTTCCCAAACCTCATGAGATAAAAAAACTCGGCTATCATAAGAACTTTGATAAAAATTATAGCTTAAACAACCAGGCTCTTTTCTAGTTGCTATAATCAAAGGTTTAAGCGCGTATTTTACGTTTTTTTCCATGCCAGGCTTTGCTATTAAACGAGCCATAACGGTTATGGGTTGATTTGCCATAGCTATTATCCTTATAAAAAGAAACCATTATAAGTTAAGATTTTCGCTCTCTGATAAATGAGCAATTATGCGATTAGTAGCATCCAATGTTGCTTTAGCTATATTGTGGGTTGCTTGCTCGTCAGTACTTAAGCAAGATCCCGTGAGTTGTACTGTTTTACCATCTTTACTATAATCAACAGTTACTACTAAAAGATTATTATTAATACTATCGTGGCGTATTGGTGCTGCTTTGTCTAGTTCTAATTTTACTCCTTCTATTGACAAAGACTGCCTGACAGCATCTAATGTTGCTTCAGCAACAGTTATGTAATCATTTTGTGTTGAGAGTTGTTTGGAACAACCTACAAAATTTGTCTCTCCACTATTTAAAGTGACTATAGCTTGACGCTCGCCCGTTTCTTGTTCGGAAATTTCTACAGATTGCAAAATAAGTCGTAACATGTTAACTCGCTAAGTAAAAATTTTAAGGATTATTATTAGTATCAAGATTAATTTTTGTAAATGTTTTCTATATTAACATTAAGGAAATAAATCACAAAAATAAATCTGAGTTTATTAACTTAACAAAACTAATTTCCAATCTTTTTTAATTCAGCTAGTTGTTTTTCTAAATTTAATAGTTTTTCTTTTAGTGTTGGTAATTGCTGAGTTTGTGCATAAATACGCTTAAAATCATCAATTGGTCGGGCAGGGGTTCCCCAAACTGTTAGTCCTCGTCTGATAATTTTACCTGTGGGTATACCAGCTTGCGCCCCAATTATTGCGCCGCTTTCTATACGAACATGATCAGCTATTCCTACTTGTCCTCCAACAATAACATTGTCCTCAATAATAGAACTTCCTGAAACTCCTACCTGAGCCGCCAAAACACAATTTTTCCCAATTTTTACATTATGAGCAATTTGCACTAAGTTATCTATTTTAGTTCCTTGACCAATCACTGTAGAATCTAAAGCACCTCGGTCAATAGACACATTGCTACCAATTTCAACATCACTTTCAATAATTACATCTCCAATTTGTGGAAATTTATGATATTGACCTTCATAAAAAACATAACCAAAACCATCACTGCCTATTACACTACCTGAGTGAATTATTACTCGGTCAAGAATTTTTACTTTATCATAAATTGTTACGTTAGAATGTATTACACAATCTTGCCCAATCTCTACTTCTTGCCCAATAACACAATTAGAACCAATTACAGAACAAGAATTAATTTTTGTTTTTTCACCAATTATAGTATGGTGTCCTACGCTTACATTAGAAGCTAACTGGACAGTGTTTGCAATTATTGCACTAGTTTCAACCAAAAAGGGTGCTTTAATAGGTGGATTAAGCACATTAATAATTTGTGCAAATGCCAATTTAGCTTGATCCACTAAAATTAAAACCTTTTGGTTAAAATCTTTTGGAACAAGCTTTTTAGGTAAAATAATAGCTGAGGCATTACTAGAAAAGGCATTTTGTAGAAATTTGCTGTTTTCCACAAAAATAATATCTCCTATTTGAGATTTTTCTATACTTGTTACCCCAGAAATAATTATTGTTTCATCTCCAACAATAATTCCATTAACTAATTGTGCTAACTCTTTGATACTTTTTTTCATAAAAATTTTTATAATGTTTTTAAGTTTTTTTGACAAAAAGTACTTAAATGTATAAAAATTTATTCAAATACAGAAATAAACTTTATTTATCAAAGTTTCCAAAAACACTATAAGAAATCTCCTTGTCTTTATTAAAAAGGAAAATTGTGAAATTTTCCTTGCTCTTTCCTGTTTACGAGAACACTCTAAATGCCCCACTGCTTGCAGTGAGGGTTCTTTACTCAACCTTTTACTTATCTAATGGACTTTTAACTGCATACCCAACACGATTTAATACATGCGTATAAATCATAGTAGTGCTAACATCATTATGTCCAAGCAGTTGTTGAATTGTGCGAATGTCATATCCACTTTCTAATAAATGAGTTGCAAAGCTATGTCTAAGTGTATGGCAACTTCCATTTTTTGCAATTCCTGACTTCCTGATAGCTTCTTTTACATTTTTTTGTAACACTTTTTCACAGATATGGTGTCTACGTTTTTTATTGGAACGTGGGTCTATTGATAATCTTGTTGATGGGAATATATATTGCCAGCACCATTCTTTATTTGCATTTGGGTATTTGCGCTCTAAAGCATGTGGTAAATATACTTCTCCCAGTCCTGCTTCTAAATCTTCTTCATGCAATAGTTTAACTTTTACTAAATGTCGTTTTAATGGTTCTTTTAACTTTTCTGGAAGCATCGTAATACGATCTTTTTCACCTTTACCTTCTCTAACTAAAACATAACTAGAGTCAAAATCAAGGTCTTTAACTCTAAGTCTAATACATTCCATTAACCTTAAGCCTGATCCATAAAGCAAACTTGCCATTAAATAAGAAGTAAAATTCATGTTTGATAAGTTTAATAAAATACTATTTACTTCATTATGTGTAAAGACTATAGGTACTTTTGCTTCTTTTTTAGCTCTTTCTATATTATGGATATTTGTAATTTGTTTATTTAAAACTTCTTTATAAAGAAAAAGTATTGACTGTAGTGCAAGGTTTTGTGTAGAACGTGCAACATTTAACTCTGTAGCTAAATAAGATAAAAAGTTTCTTATTTCTTCTTGTCCCATTTCTAAAGGATGGCGTTTATCATGAAAGAGAATAAAACGTTTAATCCAATGTATATAAGTTTCTTCTGTTCTTATACTAAAGTGTTTAAGCTGCATTACTTCTTTTATTTGATCTAATAGTTTTAGTTTTGACATTCACACCTACCTATTGAGTAATAGACTTTAATAATTAGTCATTTAAACTTTGATTTACATTTTCAATAGATGGATTTAGTAATAAAATTCAGCAAAATTTATTTGTGTTAAAACAACAAAGCTTATTTCTTTAGTTTAAAGAGGTATTGGTTATACTTAGTGTTAATAATAAAATAAAAGTGTTTAATTGAAAGTTTATAAAGGAGTTACTATTTTGAGATTAGGTATATAGATTTCTTAGTTTTTGACGTTTTCTCAATTAGATAACTTGAATTCGTATAATTAATTATGATGTATTTTGTTCTTATAATACACTCAAGAATTTACTTAGGGAGTTAAATTTCTATTTTATTAAATTAGATAAATAAAATTTATTTAATTATTTTCGTCTAATTATTAGTTTGACACCGGACAGGGAAGAAGAAAGTATTACCCAACAAACGAAAAGAAGAAGTGTAACGCAGGAAATTGTTAAATTTAAGAT
>CAZBMZ010000022.1:0-115428 GCA_964492845.1 uncultured Clostridia bacterium | reverse complement strand
GACTAGATCATCAAGTTAAAATTCGTGGTTTTCGTATTGAACTTGGTGAAATTGAAAGTTTGCTGCTCCAACACCCAGAAATATCACAAGCAGTTGTAATAGCAAGAGAAGATAAAAGAGATGAAAAGAAACTAGTAGCATATCTTGTAGCTAAAAACTCTGATGAAACATTGCTTTCAACAGCAGAAATACAAACATATGTTAGGCAGCAATTGCCTGAATATATGGTTCCATCAGCAGTTGTTTATTTACAATCAATGCCCCTAACACCTAATGGTAAAGTTGACCGTAAAGCACTTCCTGCCCCAGAATATTCTCAAACTAGTCTAGTAGAATATCTAGCACCTTCTACTAAAACAGAAATAGAATTAGCTGAAATATGGAAAGACTTATTAGGTGTTAAATCTGTAGGAGTAAATGGTAGTTTCTTTGAATTAGGTGGACATTCCTTGCTTGCTATGCAGTTATTTACAAAACTACGAAGCACATTTACTGCTGATATTTCCCTTCGTAATTTGTTGGAATCTCCAACAATTGCCCAATTAGCTCAGTTAATAGACATTTCTAACGATTCTAAACATCTTGAAAAAGAACATCTAATTACACCTTTACCCCGTGACATTGATTTACCTTTATCTTTTACCCAAGAACGTCTTTGGTTTTTAAGTCAGTTTGAACCTAACAACCCTGCTTATAATGATAGGTTTGGTATAAAAATTAAAGGTTTTCTTAATTTAGCTGCTCTTGAACTTAGTTTTAATAATATTATCCAACGTCATGAAGCACTGCGTACTAACTTTAGGCTAGTTAATGGCCGTCCTATTCAAATCATTGTTGAAAATCGTGATTTAAAAATACAACAAATAAATTTAAGTAATGTTGCAGAATCAGAACTAGAAGTTAGATTATCAGAATTGTACATATCAGAAGGTCAAAAACTTTTTAACCTTTCAGAGGATTTGCTAATAAGAGTAACACTTATTAGAATAAGTGAAACTGAACATATAGTTTTAATTGTTTTACCGCATATAGTATGGGATGGATGGTCATTTGGAGTATTTGTAAAAGAAATAGCAACACTTTATCAATCATACATACAAAATAAAATTCCAGACCTCCCAAAACTACTAATACAATATGCAGATTATGCTTATTGGCAACGTCAATGGATGCAAGGTGAGGTTTTTGAAAAACAACTTGCTTATTGGAAAGAAAAACTGTCTGGTAAACTATCCCCGTTACAACTACCTACTGATAAACCTCGTCCACCTATTCAAACTTTTGCTGGGCGCAAACATACAAAAGTTATATCAAAATCCTTAATAGAAAAATTATACTTGCTTTCACGTCAACAAAGCGTAACACCTTTTATGGTTATGTTAGCAAGCTTACAAACCTTGCTTTATCGTTATACTAGCACAGAAGATATACTAATAGGCACTCCTATTGCTAATCGTAACCATTCCCAAATAGAAAATTTGATAGGTGTATTTGTAAATACTCTAGTATTAAGAACAGATTTATCAGGCAATCCAAGTTTTGAAGAACTTTTATCAAGAGTAAAAGAAGTAACATTAGGTGCTTACTCTAATCAAGATATTCCTTTTGAAGCTTTAGTTGAAAAACTTCAACCTGAGCGCGATTTAAGCAAAACGCCTTTTTTCCAAGTAATGTTTGTAATGCAAAATACACCTATTAGTTTAATTGAACTTCAAGATATAAGTCTTTCTACAGAAGTGGTTGATAATAAAACAGCTAAGTTTGATTTATTGCTTGAAACAATGGAAACAGAATCAGGGTTACTAGCAATCTTTGAATATAATACAGATCTTTTTGAAACACCCACTATTGAACGGTTGGCCGATAACTTTTATACATTGCTTGAGTCAATAGTAAAAGAGCCTAAAACAGCTATTTCCAATTTAGAGATACTTTCTAAGAAAGAAAATTTTTCCCTTCTTAATTTTAATAACACAAGTAAAGACTACAAAACTATACTTATCTTACATAAATTAATAGAAAAACAAGTAACACTTGATCCTGATGCTATAGCTTTAGTATATGAAGAAGAAACGCTTACCTATAGCCAGCTTAACAAAAAAGCTAATCAGCTTGCTCACTTTTTACAAGCAAATTCTATAAGAGAAGAATCTTTAGTCTCAATAAGTGTAGAACGCTCATTTGAGCTAGTAATAGGGCTTCTAGGAATTATTAAAGCAGGAGCAGCTTATGTTCCAGTCGATCCTAGCTACCCTAAAGATAGAATCTCTTTTATGTTAGAAGATGCTGGGGCTGCTATTCTCCTTACCCAAGAACATTTACTAGATCAATTACCTAAGCAATCTAATAGAATCATTTGCTTAGATTCTGATTGGGCAAGTATATCTGGCTTTAGCACTGATAACCCAACAAGCAATGTAGTAGAAAATAGCCCTGCCTATATGATTTACACTTCAGGCTCTACAGGTAAACCAAAAGGGGCTGTAAACACCCATAAAGGTATTTGTAACCGGTTGTTATGGATGCAAGAAGAATATCAGCTTACTTCTTATGACAAAGTACTACAAAAAACACCTTTTAGCTTTGATGTAAGTGTATGGGAGTTTTTCTGGCCGTTAATGACAGGAGCAAGTTTAGTTATTGCTAAAGCTGAAGGCCACAAAGATAGTCGTTATCTTGTCCAACTAATCAAACAACAACAAATAACAACATTGCATTTTGTACCCTCTATGTTACAGGTATTTTTAGAAGAACAAGGTGTAGAAGATTGTACAAGCATAAAACAAGTAATGTGTAGCGGAGAAGCTTTATCATTTGATTTACAAGAACGTTTTTATCAAAAACTAAATACAAAACTTTATAACCTTTATGGCCCGACAGAAGCAGCAATTGACGTTACCTACTGGCATTGTCAAAAACAAAGTCAAAGAAAAATAGTGCCTATAGGTTATCCTATAGCAAATACTCAAATACATATACTAGATAGCCATCTACAACCAGTTCCAATAGGAGTAGCAGCAGAACTTTACATAGCAGGAATAGGGCTTGCTAGTCATTATTGGAATCGTCCTGATCTAACGGCTGAAAAGTTTATCTCTAATCCTTTCTCTTCAGAGGAAAGAATGTATCGAACTGGTGATCTAGCCCGTTGGTTAGATGATGGTTCTATAGAGTATTTAGGCCGAATTGATCATCAAGTTAAGATTCGTGGTTTTCGTATTGAACTTGGTGAAATAGAAACTGTCTTAGCCCAACATCCATCAGTAAAAGAAGTTGTAGTAGTAGCACATCAAGAGCATAGCAAAGACAAACGCTTAGTAGCCTACATTGTACCTCAACTTGTTGAAGTGCCTTCAATTAGTCAACTTCAAGCTTTTGTCAAAGAATTTTTGCCTGAATATATGGTTCCATCTGCGGTTGTCTATTTGCAATCTATGCCCCTTAGTCCTAATGGAAAAATTGACCGTAAGGCTTTACCTGCTCCTAGTGAAGATAGACCTGAGCTAGAAAATATTTTTGTTGCTCCAACTACATCTGAAGAAGAAATATTAACTGCCATTTGGACAGAAGTTTTAGGACTAAAACAAGTTGGTATAGATGATAATTTCTTTGCTTTAGGAGGCGATTCTATACGCAGTATACAAGTATTGTCTCAGGCAAGAAGCTATGGAATTGACCTTACATTAAAACAGCTTTTCCAAGCACAAACCATAAGAGAGTTAGCAAAAGAAGCTAAAATATCCACGGCAAATTTATCTGACATTCCTATTACAACAGCATTTAGTCTTATTTCTGAACATGACAGAGTTTTGTTACCAGATAATCTAGATGATGCTTACCCTGTTAGCGTCTTACAAGCAGGAATGTTATTTCATAGCGAGTATAATAAGGACTCTGCAATTTACCATGATATTTTTAATTTTGTGCTAAAAGCGCGTCTTGATTCAGACAAATTAAAGCAAGCTATAGCTTCTCTTATAAACCGCCATACAATTTTACGAACAACATTTTCTTTTAGCGATTACAGCAGACCTTTACAATTAGTACAAAAAACAGCATTTGCTCCATTAACAGTTGTCGATATCCGCACACTCTCTAAAGATGAACAAGATAAACAAATAAATGAATGGTTAGAAACAGAAAAAACTCGCAGTTTTGATTGGAAACAAGCTCCATTACTGCGCTTTCAAATACATTGTTTAACTGATGACACTTTTTATCTTAGCTTAAGCTTCCACCATGCAATTCTTGATGGCTGGAGCATTGCAAGCATGTTAACAGAGCTTTTTCAACTCTATAACTCAGTCTTAAATGGTGAGGAATTAAATTTTAACCTTCTAAAATCAGATTACCGCGATTTTATTGCTCTGGAACAAACAACACTCCAATCAAAAGAAACTAAGATGTTTTGGGCTAATTTACTAGCTGATAGTAATGTTGTTAGATTACCTCGTTGGTTTTCCAATAAAGACCAAACACCTCGTCTTTATGCACTGGATATAGCAATTTCTCAAGACCTTAGCGAAAATTTAAGAAAGTTAGCACAAAGCACAACTGTTGCACTACGATCAGTATTACTAGCAGCACACTTAAAAGTTATTAGCACACTTACTGGACAAACAGATGTTATTACAGGAATTGTTACCAATGGAAGACCAGAAAAACAAGATAGTGAACAAGTATTAGGACTCTTCTTAAACACAGTCCCCATACGCAAAAATCTTACAGGCGGAACATGGATTAAACTTATTAAAGAAGTTTTTGCTCTTGAACGTGAAATTATGCCACACCGCATTTATCCGCTTGCTAATATCCAAAGCTTAAACGGTGGTGAAGCATTATTTGATACATTTTTTGATTTTATCAATTTTCATGTTTATGAAAAACTTGCTGAAATGACTGGGATTGAAGTTCTTTCTGAAAATGTGTTTGAGCAAACTAACTTTGCTATGTGGGCGCATTTTATACAAACAACAAATTCCACAGATTTAATTTTAAGGCTTAATTGTGACTTAGCTGTATTAACTGAAGAGCAAATTCACTTGATAGGAAACTATTATCTAACAGCCTTAAATAACATGGTTGCAAATCCTCAAATGTATTATGAAAAAGAGTGTTTGTTATCAGCCGATGAACGCAAAATGATTCTTAATAGCTGGAATGCTACAGCAAAATTATATCCTGATCTTTGTATTCACCAACTATTTGAAATACAAGCTAAATCTACTCCAAATAAAATAGCAGTTGTCTTTGAAAATAAACAAATTACTTATGATGAATTAAACTCTAAAGCTAATCATTTAGCTTATCACCTGATTTCATTAGGCGTAAAATCTGATCATTTAGTAGGCATATGTGTTGAGCGTTCGCTTGAAATGGTAATAGGTTTATTAGCTATACTTAAAGCTGGTGCGGCTTATGTTCCCTTAGATCCGTCTTATCCAAAAGATAGAATTTCCTTTATGCTATCTGATGCCAACATCAAAATATTACTTACTCAAAAAACACTTTTATCAACTTTTTCACAAGAACAAAATATCATTTGTTTAGATGATAAATTAGAAGTAAATAAAACAAACGAAAATCCTAAAACTGATACTTCTGCCAATAATTTAGCTTATGTAATTTATACTTCTGGCTCTACAGGCAAACCAAAAGGAGTAATGCTTGAACATCGCAATGTTGTTAACTTTTTTACAGCAATGGATGACAAGATTAGCTTTGATAATGATAGCGTTTGGCTAGCATTAACAAGCATTTCTTTTGATATTTCTGTTCTAGAACTTTTATGGACACTTACAAGAGGCTTCAAGGTTGTAGTGCAATCTGAAGAGGCTATTTTAGTAAGCAGTACGAGTAATTATACTAATGAAAATAAAACAATAGATTTTAGTCTTTTTTATTTTGCAAGTGATGAAAGTACAAAAGCAGAAGATAGATATAAGCTCTTTTTAGAAGGAGCAAAATTTGCTGACCAAAATGGTTTTTCATCTATATGGGTTCCAGAAAGGCATTTTCATGCTTTTGGTGGTCTGTATCCCAATCCTTCATTGGCTGCTAGTGCTGTTGCTATGATTACAAATAAAATTAATATTCGTGCTGGCAGTGTGGTTTTACCATTACATAACCCCATTAGAGTTGCTGAAGAATGGTCTTTTGTTGACAACATTTCAAAAGGTAGAGTAGGGCTTTCTTTTGCATCTGGATGGCATGCTAATGATTTTGTTTTTGCTCCTGATAATTACAACAACCGCCGTGAAATAATGCTTCGTGAAATAGAAACAGTTAAGAAGCTTTGGCGTGGTGAGTCTGTGACAGCACGTAATGGTTTTGGAAATGATGTAGAGATTAAAACTCTACCTCAACCAGTACAAAAAGATTTACCTGTTTGGTTAACTGCTGGAGGTACACCAGAAACTTTTAGAATAGCTGGTCAAATGGGAATTAATTTACTTACTCATCTACTTGGACAATCAATTGAAAGCTTATCTGAAAAAATTGCAATTTACCGTCAAGCTTGGAAAAGTAGCGGCCATACAGGTGAAGGATATGTGACTCTAATGTTACATACTTTTGTAGAAAAGAATGTAGAGTATGTTAAAGAGAAAGTAGCCATTCCCTTTTCTAATTACTTACGTAGCTCTGTAGACCTATTAAAACCTTTAGCACAAAGTATTGGTCTAAATTTTGATTCTTTAACAGATGAAGATAAAGAAACCGTTGTATCACATGCCTTTGATCGTTATTTTGAAACTAGTGGTTTATTTGGCACGCCAGAAACTTGTCTAAAAATAGTTAACCAATTAAAAGTCATTGGAGTTGATGAGATAGCTTGTTTAATTGATTTTGGAATTGATGCCGACGCTGTATTAAATGCTTTAGATTATTTAAACAAATTAATGAAGCAAAGTAACGCTCTAACTTATGATTATTCAATTGCTGCACAAATATATCGCCATAACGTTACACATATGCAATGCACTCCATCTTTGGGCAGATTAATTATGAATGATCAAGGTGTGCGTAGTGCTATGAGTAAACTGGATTATTTGTTGCTAGGAGGTGAAGCATTACCTATTAATTTTGCTCAAGAAATTACTCAAACACTACCTAGTAAATTACTTAATATGTATGGGCCTACAGAAACAACTATTTGGTCTACAGTTTACAATGTTGAAGAAGCTAATAGCTTTATTTCTATTGGTCGTCCTATTGCCAATACAGAAATATATATCTTTGATCAATTTAATCAACCGCTTCCCGTAGCTGTATCAGGTGAGTTATATATTGGTGGCGATGGGCTAGCAAGAGGCTATTATCAAAGACCAGAATTAACAAATGAAAGATTTGTATCAAACCCATTTAAGAATAATGCAAGACTTTATAAAACAGGCGACTTAGCACGTTATTTACCTGATGGTAATATTGATTTTCTTGGACGTATAGATCAACAAGTTAAGTTAAGAGGTTTTAGAATTGAGCTTGGCGAAATAGAAGTCTTATTAGCACAACATCCTGAGATAAAAGAGTGCATAGCAATCATCCAAGGGGATCAGCCTGAGAATAAGAAAATAATAGCCTATTTTATCCCTCAACTTAAACACTCCCCTTCAATAAGCAAATTAAAGCAATATCTATCAGAAAAATTGCCTGAATATATGATTCCATCAACATTTGTTGCAATCGAAAGTTGGCCCCTTACACCAAATGGTAAGATTAATCGTCGTGCATTGCCAATTCCAACTACTGAAAGGCCACTTCTAAAAGATTCCTATCTAAGTCCAACTAATGAAACAGAAGCAAAAGTTACAAATATTTTTGCTGAGTTATTAGAAATCGATCAAATTGGTATAGAAGATGATTTCTTTGAATTAGGAGGTAATTCTATTCTTAGTGTTCAGCTAGTAGTTAAATTACGTGAAACTTTTAAGGTAGAAATTTCTTTGCGAAGCCTTTTTGACAATACACTTACAGCTAGAAAAGTTGCAGAAATTATTGATAACGCTAACCCAATGACAGAAAAATTAGATTTAGCAGCAGAAATAGTTTTAGATGAGTCAATCAAACTACCAACCTCTAACTATTCAATAGTAACTGAACCAAATAATATTTTCCTTACAGGAGCAACAGGTTTTCTAGGAGCTTTTTTACTTGCTGAATTAATTAACCAAACTAATGCACAAATATATTGTCTTGTACGGGCTGCAAATCTTGAATTAGCACAGGAAAGATTAATAGAACGAATGAAGTTTTATGAGCTTTGGGATGAAACTTTTTCTTCACGTATTAATGTTTTAGTTGGAGATTTATCACAACCAAGGCTTGGTTTAAGTGAAGAAACTTTTGATAACCTAGCTACTAGTATTGATGTTATTTATCACGTTGGTGCAACAGTTAACTTTATTTATTCCTATCAAGTGCTTAAACCAGCCAATGTATTTGGAACACAAGAAGTTTTAAGGCTAGCCAGTAAAGCAAAAGTAAAACCTGTTCATTTCACTTCTACTAGCAGTGTCTTTGAAGGCTTTAATGATGGAAAAACAGTATTTGAATATGATGAAATTAATTTAGAAGCAACTTTTAGCACAGGCTATACACAAACAAAGGTTGTTAGCGAAAAAATCATTGAAATTGCTAGACAAAGAGGCTTACCAGTATCAATCTATCGACTTGACTTAGTAGGCGGACATAGCAAAACAGGTGTTGCCAATACCAGCGACTTTATCGCTTTACTAATTAAAGGTTGTATACAATATGGTAGCGCGCCATTGTTAAACTCAGTCTTTGACCTTACTCCTGTTGATTTTGCTTGTAATGCTATAGTCACTTTATCTAAGCAAACAAATCAAATAGGAAAGAATTTTCATCTTCTTAATCCCTATCCTCCAAGTGCTAGCGGCTTATTTGATTGGGTTCGTAGTTTTGGCTATAAATTAGAAGCAAAACCATTTAGAGAATGGCAAACTGAAATAACCTCTCAGAATACATTAAAACCGGACAATGCCCTATATGCGTTAATACCTTTTATTAAAGAGTTACGCTTAGACCAAGAAGATGAGTTCTTTACTTTTGATGTACACCAAACAGAAGAAGCCTTATTACCATTACAAGTAATTTGTCCTAAGATTGACATAAATTTACTACATAAATGTCTAGCATTTTTTGAGCGTTGTGGTTTTATTGTCAACAATCACACAGAATAGGTTCCTCCCAAAATCTACCATATAGGTTTGAGTGTAACCATTTGTTAGGAATGAATGATAGTTCATTTAAGCCCAAAATCTACAAAAACATGGTAACACCTTACATTTCGCAAGGATTAACCAGAATTTGAGAATTTAGCAAGAGATAAAAAGTTAGAATAGCTAAAGGAATATCAAGAAGTTGCAAGATTTTAAGTTGTAAAGGAGATAGTTTATTGAGAAAAAATTGAGTATCAGTAGAAGTAACAACCTCTAAGATATCAATAGTAGAAAGAGCAGCTAGCATTTTAACGGCAGAAGGATTAGAAGTAGATAAATGATTTGGAAGCAAGCCAGAAAGTTTTTCTTTGAGTAAGAGTAATTGATTTTTAGCATTAAAGGTAGTGGTTGGATTAATACTTCTTACATAGAAAGATTAAATGCTACTTTTCGCCAACGCCTATGCTGTCTTGTTCGCAAAGGTCGTGCCTTATCTAAACAACCTCTCTCTTTACACTATTCTATGTACTTAGTTGGTACTCTTTACAATTTCTGTACTTATTATAAAAGCTTACGTATTAAAATTAATGGCAAGTATTATCATCGTACTCCTGCTATGGCTTCTTCTATTACTGATCATTGCTGGTCTGTTCATTCTTTGCTCTTATTTCGCATTCCTCCTCCTCCTAAACCTCTTGGTCGTCCCAGATTTTTACTTGACTCTTTCTCTTTTTCCCCTGGCCCCGATTAAATGGAGAACTACCCATTTGTGCTTACAACCCCAAGTTGCACTCTATTTTCATTTGTTACTGTTAAGGGAAAGCTTTTTGGACGCAATAAAGGCTTTTTAGTCTTTGCTAGTAGTTCAATAAGTACGGCGGCTGATTTTGCTCCATCGGTTTTTGCCAATTCTGTTTTTAATTCTATGGCTCGTCGGGCAAATTCTTCTTTTGTGCGAATTATATCAACTTTTGCTCTTAATTCATCTTCATTAAAATCATAGATATTAATACGTAATCCTACTTTTAGATATTCTACTCTACTAGCATTATCTCCTTGTTCACCGCCAATAGGCATTACAATCAATGGTTTACCAGCAGCTAAAGTTTCATTAGTAGTATTATTGCCACCATGACCAATAACTAAATCTACTTTAGGAAGTAAATCTATTTGTGGAACGCTAGGAAAAAGCAACACATTTTCAGGAACAAAGCCTTGTTTTAATTTCTCATAAGCACCACCACCACTAATAATCACTTGATAATCAGCGTGGTTTAAGCCATTCATTATTTTTTGAAAAACTTTTGGTTTATTATTAAAAACTGTTCCAAGTGAAACATAAACTTTATATTTATCTAAGCGAAGTTTATCAAAAGGAAAATCGCTTACTTGACTTTTTCGTTTCCCAAAACAAGGGCCAATAAAAAAAGTATTGTCAGTCAAACTATCTCTTTCTGCTTCTATTGCTTCCGCACTAACAATTAAGTTTAACCATTTAGAATAAGGTTTGCTTAATGCGTCTGCTGAAATAGGAGGCAATCCAAATTTACGCTTAGTGCGGTTGATACGGTTATTTAACCTAGAAAATATAAAGCGTTCACGGCGTAAATACTTTTTACCTAAAATTTCTGCTTGCTCGCCAATAGGTAGCCCGCTACCAAAAGGAGGAATGTTTTTTCCTTTGAATGGTAGTCCGCTATGAAACACTGTAGCACAAGGAATGTTTTTATATTCTGCGGCTATATGTGCTGCAAAAAATGCAAAATCCGAAACTAGAACATCAAATTTATTTGCTTCAAGATGTTTTATTACCTGTCTAGTATAATGCTCTATTCCTGTTCCACCTACTTCTAGGGCTAGCATAAGTTCGTTGTAGCCTGATGCAAAAGGCAAAGCTATCCCTAAAATACCAGCTAGCAATGATGGAGCTACAAGATCAACTTTTATATTATTTTTTTCAATCAATTGTGGAACCAAAGAAGCTACTCTAAAAACTTCTATTTTTGAGTTATTATTCTTAACACCTGGCACCAAAAAAGATACTTCATGCCCATCTTCTTTCATTTGCAAAGCTATGGTTAGTAAAGTGTTTAGATGCCCCATTGAAGGTTGATTAAGAAATAAAACCTTGCTCATAAGCTTTGTCTCAAAAAATAAAAGTTTATTAAATTATTTAGCCCAACCATTTCAGTAATCTAGCATACATCACTTAATTTACTGAAATTGCTGGGCTAAATAGATCTTGTGCAGATAATTTATTTTTTAACAGGACATAGTTTTAGTAAAATACTTAGGTTTAGACTCAATTACATTTTCATTATTTACTTGGTTAACAACTTCTGGTTCTGCTTTTGCTTGCAGTACACGAACCATTTGTTGAAAAGCTTCCCGACGCGACGCTTGACGTTCGGATTCAACTTTCTTGGCTGCTATTAAGAGAATATCTAAATTTTTATGTTTCTGTTTCATAGGTATGTTCTCCTAACTGTTTTATTGGTGGTTTGTGTATTTCTTACAAAGTTATAAAATTTTGTAAGATCTAGTAATTGTGGTTTTCCATAGGAGATAACCCTATAGGCTGTGTTAACATGTTTAGTTTGTTATTTAGAAAAGTGGTAGGGTAGCAAAATCACATTTTACTAGCAAGGAAATATTGCTTGTTTTTAATAAAAAATTTACTTGTTTTTACCCCTATTAATTTTTCCCTAAGTGATAATCAGACTGTAAACAAATTGATCTATAAAATCGGTAGCACCAAATTAAAACCGGGCAAGTAGAAATAGAAGGTAAAAAGACAAGTTTTTGGCTAACAATTTATGCAAGTTGAACGAAGAATCAATAACTTACAGCCATCAATTTTCTTAAAATATCATCGATTTTCTATTTTTTGTCTCGGCCCCGATTAAATGGAGAGCTACCTAGTTTAGTATACTATGTAGATTTCCTAGAAATATTTATAAACAATTAGGAATATTTTATCAATAAGATTCTTTACTTACATCTTTGCAGATTAAAATTAGATTTTCTATTAATTTTTAAGCATTAGATTTTCGGTGCTTAGTCTAGCAAAATGCTTAAAGTCTATGGTATTTTACCCTTTTTGTTGCAATCCAGCAGCTTAAATAATAGCCATCTCTATCACCCTACTTGGAGGAAAAACCGTGACTATTTTAGTGGATAATTCTACCCGTCTGCTTGTTCAAGGAATTACAGGTAAAGAAGGGACATTTCACACTCTACAAATGAAAGCTTATGGCACTAATGTTGTGGCTGGTGTTACGCCTGGGAAAGGTGGAACAACACATGAAGATATCCCAGTTTTTAATACTGTTGCTGATGCAGTAAAAGAAACTGGAGCAAATGCTAGTGTTATTTATGTCCCTCCTCCATTTGCTGCTGACGCAATTATGGAAGCAACTGATGCTGGAGTTTCATTAGTTGTATGTATTACTGAAGGTATACCAACACTAGATATGCTTAAGGCATTTCATTATGTCAAAGCACATGGCGTAACATTAATTGGCCCAAATTGCCCTGGTGTAATTTCACCTGGTAAATGTAAAATTGGCATTATGCCAGGCCATATCCACAAAGAAGGTCGTGTAGGGGTAATTTCTCGTAGCGGAACGCTTACCTATGAAGCAGTCCATCAACTAACAATGTTAGGACTAGGACAATCTACCTGTGTTGGAATTGGAGGAGATCCAATCATTGGAACAGTTTATTTAGATTTACTCCAACTTTTTGAAGCAGATCCAAACACAGACGCAATTGTAATGATTGGTGAAATTGGCGGAAGTGCTGAAGAAGAAGCTGCCGTGTTTGTAAAAGAGAAAATGACCAAGCCCGTAATAGGCTTTATTGCTGGTCAAACTGCTCCCCCAGGCCGACGAATGGGACATGCTGGAGCAATTATTTCTGGTGGCAAAGGTACTGCGGCAGAAAAAATGAAAATGATGTCTGAAGCAGGCATTCATGTAGTCAGTAGCCCGGCTGACATTGGTGCAAAGGTACAGGAAGCACTACAAAAATAAATTTTTTCAAAATTTTTAAGGAGATTAAAAAAACTCTTATGAGCGATTTAACTTTTGGCATTATCAAACCCGATGCAGTAGCAGCTAACAACTCTGGCAACATTATCCAACGTGTTTTGGATTCTGGTTTTAAGGTTCGTGGACTTAAGCTTTTACATTTATCTGAAAAACAAGCAGAAGGCTTTTATGCAGTCCATAGCGAAAGACCTTTTTTCCGTAGCCTTGTTCAATTTATGACTAGCGGCCCAGTTGTTGTAATGGCATTAGAAAAAGAAAATGCTGTTCCAGAATGGCGCGCGCTTATGGGGCCAACCAACTCTAAAGAAGCTCCTGCTGGCACACTACGCGGTGATTTTGGAACAGACATTGAGCGCAATGCTGTTCATGGCTCAGATTCAAAAGAAAATGCTGCTATTGAAGTTTCTTACTTCTTTAACCGCCTTGAACTTGTCTAAAAGATCCTTCCAAGACAAGCTTTTAAGTTTTTAAGAGCTTGTCTTTAATTACCTAAAACACAAAATAGCTATATTTTTGGTTTTAAATCCATTTTTTTAGACCAATACAAAATTATTAACTGCCATTATTAATTATTTTTCTACTCTAACATTCTGCTAAAACTTTTATAATCAACTAATAAAAATACTTTTTCCAATAATTAACAAAATGGCATTTTAATTGCTTATTAAAAACTAAATCAAAATACATCCATAAAAATAATTATTACTTTTGCTTATCATATAAGTAGTAAGTAAATACTATAGATATGACGTTCGGGGTATTAGTGTATCTAGCTAAAGGCTAGAAGAATAAATAGCGAGGTATGAGCAACTATGAATAAAATATTTTTTCATGTTTTTTTAGTAACACTAATTTCTTCAACGTTAATTATTTCTTTTCCCCAATTTCCTATTTCAAAAGCAGCAGTTCAAGAAAAACAAACTCAAAAAGAAATTTTTGGTAGCATTAGCGGTGTAATTACAGATGAAGCAGGAGGAGTCATTCCAGGTACAACTGTTATAGCTAGAAATATTAAAACTAACCAAGAAAAATCTGTGATAACAAATGAAAATGGCGAATACATAATTTCAGATTTGCCAATAGGAATTTATATAGTTGTAGCAATTACTGCTGGGTTTAACTCAACAGAAATTCAAAATATCGATCTTTCTAAAACTTTAAAAACAAAAGTAAACATTGTAATGCAGGTAGGTAGCACATCTGAAATAATAGAAGTAACAGGACAAACTGTTGAAAGTAAGACATCTCAACTATCTGCTACTTATAGTTCTAGACATGTTGCTGATCTTCCTATCAACAACCAAAAAACTCTTTCTAAAAGTAAGCCAAAGGCTAATGAACAAAAAGCTAGAAACAATACTTTTCAAGTTGATGGACTAGATAACAATGACACTGACACCAACTTAAAAGCTAGAAACAACACAGAGGACTACAAAAATTATGGTGTAAATCCTTGGACAAATAGCGGAAAAGACCGCTTTTCAACCTTTGCAATTGATGTTGATACAGGCTCTTACACAATTGCACGTCGTAAATTAAACGAAGGTGTGTTGCCTCCAAAAGATTCTGTTAGAGTTGAGGAATTTATTAATTATTTTAAGTATCAATACCCTACCCCAGTAACTAAACATCCATTTTCTTTGACTATGGAAGCTAGCACGTCTCCTTTTGAGGCTAATCATTATTTGCTAAGAGTTGGCCTAAAGGGACGTGAAGTTACGCTAGCAGATCGTCCGCCTACACATTTAACTTTTCTTGTGGATAATAGCGGTTCAATGGCTTCTGCTGATAAATTAGGAATGGTAAAACAAAGCTTAAAAATGTTGGTTAAACACTTAAAAGATCAAGATACAGTAGCACTTACAACTTATGCTGGTGGAGTAAGTTTAGTTTTACCTCCAACCCCAATAAGTCAAAAAAGCGTTATTTTATCAGCAATTGACCAACTAGAATCAGGCGGCGGTACAGCAATGGAAGCAGGAATTGACCTGGCCTATAAACAAGCTCACGCTTCTTTTGCACCTAATAGCATTAACCGCATTATTATTTGCTCAGATGGTGATGCAAATATTGGTAGAACTAGCCACACAGAAATATTGGAACAAATACAAGAGTATGTAAAAGAAGGAATTACTGTTAGCACAATAGGTTTTGGAATGGGTAACTACAAAGATACTATGATGGAACAATTTGCTAACAAAGGTAACGGCAACTATTATTACATAGATAATTTTTCGCAAGCAAAAAGAATCTTTGTTGAGCAATTAAACGGCACACTTCAAGTAATAGCAAAAGATGTAAAAATCCAAGTAGAATTTAACCCAAAAGCCGTTGCTAAATATCGTTTAGTTGGCTATGAAAACCGAGATATTGCTGATGAAGATTTCCGTAATGATAAAGTTGATGCTGGTGAAATTGGAGCAGGTCACACAGTAACGGCAATTTATGAAGTACAACTAAGAAAACAGCCTTCAAGCAATGTTGCTACTGTTAGATTACGCTATAAAACTCCTGATGCTAAAGAAGAAACTCCTGCAGCAGAAGTAGCAGCAAGTTATGATTTAGTTAGACTAAAACAAAACTTTGATCAAACATCTGAAGACTTTCGCTTTTCCATTGCTGTTGCTGCACTTGCAGAAGTTTTGCGTGAAAGTCCTGCGGCCAAAAATTGGTCACTAGAAAAAATTTCTACTATTGCTCAAGCTAGCACAAAAAAAAATAATTTAGAGCGAGAAGAATTTCTTGAACTGGTAAAAAAAGCTTTGCAGTTAAGTCCTAAAGCTACAAATCCGCCAATCAAGCCATAATTTAACTTTATTTGAAGGTGCAAATTTAATCATCAAGTTTAAACTTGCACCTTCAAAGTAGCAATTATTTACTAAATTTCTGTTGGATCAATTCCCATTTCGCGTAGCTTTGCAGCTAGTTTTTCTGCTCGTTGATGTTCATTCTCTGCTCGTTGATGCTCATTCTCTGCTCGCTGTCGCTCGTTTTCTGCTTGGCTAAGTAGTTCTTGAAAGGTAAAAAACTTTCTTCCATCAGAATAATAAATTGCTAATCCTTCTAGGCTAGGTTCAAACCTAATACCAAGGATTAAACTAACCCAACCAGACATGTTTTCAACAGCCTGTAATGAGTCATTTAGCCGAGTGTAGCCAAAAAGCCCTTCTGTTTCTGGATCATAAACATAATATTCACCTACTCCATGTTGACGATAAAATTCTAACTTACGTAATATTTCAATCCCACTATTACTAGGAGAGATAATTTCAAAAACAACTTGAGGAGCAATATTTCCTTCTTCCCATTGTTTATAAGACCCGCGATGCCCTTTGGGGCGACCTATTGCTACCATCACATCAGGTGCTTGGACAATTCTAGGCCGGTTTTGTACTGGATACCAAAAAAGGTCAGCGGCAATAAAAGCGTTTGGTAATAAGGCTTCTAAGTTTTCTTTAATTGTCACAATCCATTCATATTGTTTAGTATTTTCTGACATTGGCTTACCGTCGCTTTCTGGATAAACAATATCCTCCTTTAAGGGTTGTTTTACTAAAGTTGTCATGTAAATTTCTCCTTAAATGCTTTATTACTTGGAAATTAAGTTTATAGTAAAGAAAATGGATTATATTCTAACAAGATGTAGCAATTATACAATTTCACCTTTATTTTTTATACCAAGAATTACTATAAACTAGATCAAAACCATTTAGGCTAATCTTCTAGGCTAGCCTAGTTTTACTTAAAAAATATTTTTTCTTTAAGTAAAACTGACGTTTCTTAGAATATTTTTTGTTAGGTAAATAGCTATAAAACAATCTATAACTAGCCATCAGAAAAATAGTAAAGTACAATTAAAGTGTTAATTTTTCATTAAGACTAATTGAATATTAGAAGTTTTAGCTTACAATCTAAAAAACAAATCTGTGTCTTGAGGGGGACAAATAATCTGCTTAAAAACATATCTTTCCTACAAATATTTTTTAAAAGAAAAGTACAAACTACAAACCCTTTTTTAAGATTAAGAAATTTATTTTAGGTGCTTTAGTGAATGGATGTTATGAGCAATGATTCATTAGTTTTACCAAATCTAACAACTGATTATCTTTATGATGCTGATAAAGTTTCAGAGCGTTTTGTAGGCCGTTCAGAAGAGTTAGCTAAGCTTAATAACTGGTTAACGCTGTCTTTTGCTGGTCAAGGTAAGCCTGTTTTTATTATTGGAGATCCTGGAATTGGTAAAACAGAACTAGTTAATCAGTTTTTTGCAAAACTACCAGAAAAAGAACAAACTGTCATTGATGGCAGGTATTTTGATGTAGGTAGTAGCGCACCTTATAAAATTTTTATTGATGGACTTTATAGAACTAAAAATTTATTAGAAAAACAATATCCAAATAATGCTGCCTTACAAGCCTTTGAAAATCACTTAAAAGAAATTACTAGTATTTCTTTTACTCTATCTTTAGATACTAATACAGAAGCAACTAAATATCATAATTTTGAACTACTTGCTAAAAGTTATTTGTTGTTATCTCAAATAATTCCTGTAGTATTTTTTTTAGATGATCTTCAATGGGGAGATGAGTTAAGTTTAGAGTTTATTGCCTATTTAATCCGATCAATGCAAAGTAAACCTTTCTTTTTAGTTTGCACCATTAGAGAGTATGAACTTTCAATAGAAGGAAATCCCCTTCGTACCTGGCTAAGGCGAATGAGCAGATATAATGCTTATGAGCAAATAAAACTACGTCCCCTTTCTGAAACCGATACAGAAAATCTAGTTAATCGTATTTTCCCACAACATAATTTTCCAGAAAGTGTCACTAGCAAACTACATCAAGAAACAGGCGGTAATCCATATTACTTAATTGAAGTAGTTAAACAATTAATTGAAGATAAAAAAATTCGTTGGACTGGAAAACTCTGGGAAGTAGATAATTTAAGCGAAGTTCAACTACCTACATCATTGATAGATTTAATAGAACTTCAACTTTCTAGGCTCTCTAAAAATGTTTTAAGTATTTTTCAACAAGCGGCAGTAATTGGAGAAGAATTTTCTTTTGATATTCTTCATCAAACCACAGAACTTACAGAACAAGAGCTTGTTTTAGCCATTGAAGAGGGTTTAAGACAATTTCTTATTCATGAAGAACCTCCATCTATCTTAAATAATTCTGAAAAATATACATTTTGTTATAACACCACACGCAAAGTTTTATATGAAAAATCTTCTCTAAGACAACGTAGAATAATACATAATAAAACAGCTAAGATTTTAGAAAATACTAATGCAGTGGATCATAATGCTGGTAGTATTGCTTATCATTATTTGCAAGCAAATGAGCTTGCTCAAGCTTTTCATTGGTCAGTAGAAGCAGCAGCAATGGCTTGTAATAAATTTGCTTTTGACAGAGCAAAAACCTTTTTTAGTTGGGCAAGCAAGGCTTTAGAGCTACTGAAAAGCCAATCTCAAAACCCTTCTGCCGAATCACAAATAAAATATTTTTATATTTATGGACAGTTTCATACAGCAATGGCAGAGTATGAGACGGCTAGAGAATTACTTAAAAAAGCTCAAACTATTTGCCAAGAAACTAAAGCAACAACTAAAGAAGCTGAAATATTAATTTCTTTAGGAAATTGCTTAAAAAATGATTCATTATTAAATGAAGCTTTAGAATGCTACCAAGAAGCTTTACGTTTAGCCAAAGAACACTTAAAGCTTAAATGGTTAGCTGCCTCAGCAATGGCTAATTGTGAGATAGAGTTAAATCATCCTGAAAACGCGCTTCCATTACTAAAAACTGTATTAGAAACACTTAAAGAATTAATTAAACAAGCAATAGATACAGAAAAAGAGTCATTAGAAAAATCTTTTAATGAAACTAAAATATTATTAGAAGAAATAATAGAAAAAATATCTAAAAAACCTGCTAATAAAAAAAGTATAGAATTTCCTGCTATTCCTGTAAGTTATGCAACTAATCAAAATGCAGAAAAGTCAGCATCTCCTGTTATTGAAATACTTGCATCCCCATCAGAAATATTTAAGCAATGTGCGCTGCAATTTAAGCAACTACATAGTGCATGTGAAATATTAAATAAATTATTAAGGACACAATCTGATCCACCAAAAATTGCAGGTTTAATTTTTAGTCAACTAAAACAGATTAAGTTACAGCTACATACTTCTGACCCAGTAAAACTAACTAAACAAATAACTATTGTAGAAAAACAATTACAAGAATACCAAAGCTGGTTACAAAGATTAAATGACAATCTTCCGCCCTACACTATGCGCCAATACTTAGATCAAGGTGTGTTACTGCCTGAAGAAATGCTTCATTTAGCTAGGTTTATGATTGCTGTCCAATCAGATTCAGCAGATGACAAAGGTAAAGTAGAGTTACTACTGAGCCGAGCGTTAGAATTAGAAGTTGATCGTCAGCAAATTATTACTAATTTGTTTGCTTCAGAATTTGTTGATAGTGACTTGTTTTCTGAAAACCCAAATTTAAGTTTAATTAAAGGGTTGCTTAGTGAACTAGAATCAGTAGATAACTACTATGAAATTATAGAGAGCAATTTGCTTGCACGGATAAAACAAGCCAAACAAAACTTAGGCCACTCATTTTGGCATCCTCAAATATTGCCGGTAGTTATAGAGATTAACTTAAAATTAGATTTTAGAATTAAAGAGTTAATGGAACAGGAACAACGCGAATTAGGAATAATTTGTGACCAACTCTTAAGAGCAGGCATTAAAGTAATCCCCCGTCGTGGTCAAGCAGGCTCGTTAGACATAGAAGCTGCCCGACGTATGGTTGAACGAGCTAAAGACCTACTTAATTATAATTATGAAAATAATAGGTCTAATTTAATGGTTTTAGCAGAAATTAGCCGATTACTACGAGCGCATATAAAAGACCAAAATCTACTTACAGCAGGAAATAATTCTCAAAGTATTTATGCTAATGTTGATAAAGCCTTACCTGTTAACCAAATTAATTCTAGTAATTTAAGTTTTCCACCAACAGCAAAACCTGTGACAGCAAACTTGTCATCTATACCAGTAGCACCAGCAAGTTTACCCCCTACAGCAAGACCTGTAACAAATTTACCCCCTATGGCAAAGCCTGTAGCATCAACAAATCTACCACCAACAGCAAAATCTATGACAAATTTGCCTCCTATGGCAAAGCCTGTTTATCCTTCTCAACAATCAGACCTACCAACAGAAAGAAGATTATTTGTCTCAACCCCTGGCACTTCATTATCAGACGTTAATATTCCAACTATTAGTGCTACAGGGAGATTAATAGCAACAGCCGAACAGCAAAACTTTTTGCAAACATCTGCAATAGATCAAAATCAAATTGAAATGAAGTTACAAAGCCGTTTAGCAGAAATTTGTATTTTGCTAGCAACAAAACTTAGGGATTTGCCTGTTAAAGTCTTACAATTAAAACGCTCTCAGCTAACAGTAGCATCCTGGGAAGTAGAAGCACTTCTTTCAAGCGATGATGAAGAAGCACAAGCAGAAAATAAAAAGCAAAATATGTTAATGCGTCGTGCTATTGCCTTGTTAGCTGAAATGCAAGAAGTAGGGGTTTCTTGTAGAGAGTTATTTACCACTGGCAAAGTAAAAGAAGGTCAAGAAGCATTACTTGCAGCAAATTATTTTTTAGATCAAGCAAAACTAGTTGCGGCTGACTTAGAAACTCAATCACACCGCGAACGTGATGCAAGTAACTATGCAAAAGCTCAAAACTTAGCAGCCACCCGCCAAAAACTTGTTAGCACTAACCAGCTATTATCTACTATCATTTCTTGGCTAAAACGAGATCAAAATAAGACTAATTTATAGACTATATTCCCTACAAAAATTTTCTTAATCTCTTCATTAATAATAAAGTGGCATTTTATTCAGTAAAATTTTGCAAACAATTATTTTTTGTTTCTATTTTCCGTAGCTAATTTTAATTTTTATCTTACTATAATAATTAAAATTTTATGGTATAAGCTTAATTTATACATAACTTACCAAAATAAAATGTACCTTGTGGTATTTTCTTAATTTTACAACTTAAGATTTATTGGAAGCTTTTTTTAGTTTTATATTTTATACCTTTTTACTTTAGTTCTAGAAAAACAAAAAATCGGCAAATTTTGTTAAGTTTTCACTAAAATTTGTACGTTTTTATTTCTTATTTACGTCTTCAATAAAAACTCTACTTAAAATAAACCTTTTAAGTTTTGCATAAGAATTAACAATATTTGACAAGTAAAATTTCTTGTTTTGTAAGTAATTTAATTAAGTAAATTTACTGTTAAATATTTTAATAATAAGAAACAAATTATTTTCGAGGAACTATTTTTTATGAACATATCTTCAGAATGGTTAGTTTGTAATCAACCAAACCCATCAGCAAAAATAAAGCTATATTGTTTTCCCTATGCTGGAGCAGGAAGTATGATATTTCGGACTTGGACAGAATCCTTGCCTGATTGGATAGAACTATGGGCAATCCAACTACCAGGCAGAGAATGGCGTTTTAAAGAAAAACCTTTTACTTCAATGCAAGAAATTACTGGTGATTTAGGTAAAATTTTAGTAAACAATATTGAAAAGCCTTTTGCTTTTTTTGGTCATAGTATGGGAGCTTGGCTAGCTTTTGAATTAGCTCGTTACCTACGAAAAACCACTAGTTTATTACCTACTAACCTTTTTGTTTCTGCTCGTTTTGCGCCACATCTACCAATACCACATGATCTTGGCAATCTAAAAGATGAAGATTTGATAGAATCTGTAAAATCTTTTCAAGGTATTCCAGAAGAAATATTAAAAAAACCTCATTTAATAAAACTCTTGATTCCAATATTAAGAGCAGATCTTTGTGTTTGTGAAACTTACAAATATATTGAAGAATTACCGTTAGAATGCCCTATTTCTATATTTGGCGGACAATATGACCATACAATAGAATATAACGGGTTAAAAGCTTGGACTCAACATACTACTAACACTTCTAGGATAGAAATATTTCCTGGAGATCATTTTTTTCTACGAACTAATCAAACACAATTAATTAACTCCATTATAAGCGACCTAGAAAAAACAAACTATAGTGACCCCTTACATCAAAACAAAAAACAATAGTGTAAGCAATACAATCTTTTCTAGATTAAGATTAAGTAAGTTTAATAGGTTATCAAAAATCATCCTTAATTCTTTGTTTTTAAATCATCAAATCTTGAAAACCATCGATGAGCCTATTATCTTATTAATCTCTTACCTATAAATTAGCAAGCATAAAATCATTAACTAATTCTAAAAAATAACGAGTATCTTTAGCTAATTTATCCCCATCACGGCTTTTAAGTGAAGCAACAACAGATTCAGCTTGTATTGGAACTTGTTTGAGGTCTGGGATAGTTTGAAAAAACTGTTTTGATAATGTTAGATAAACCGGGCGTAGTGAGTTATATAAAAGTTGTGCAAATACATTTCCACTAGCACGAGCAACTTCTGTATGAAACTCAAAATCTAGTTCCATTAATTTATCACGGTCATTACAAGAAAGTTTTTCTTGTTCAACAATAACTTCCAGTTTTTTTATACTTTCTTCAGTAGCATTTTTAGCAGCTAAACGAAATAATTCAGGTACAACAATTAAGCGAAATTCTAAAACAGATTGGACTAACTTTTTTTCTAGTGGGAGTCCTGATTGAATTACAGACATCAAAAATTCAAAACTACCATTTCTTTGGTAATCTAAAATATAAATTCCATCTCCATGTCTAACTTCTACTAATTTCATAGCTTGAAGGCGTTTTAATGCTTCTCTTAAAGGCACACGAGTCACACCAAGCTGACGAGACAGTTCACGTTCTGGAGGCAATTTTTCCCCTGCTTTTAACACACCTAGAAATATTTTTTCTTGTAGCATTAAAAATATTTCATCTGAAACCTTACGTTTTACCATAGGGAAAAAATTTGTTGTCTCCAAGTTTTGCTCCTTAGTGCAACATTATCAAACACTTACTTTTAATAATTTGAATTATAGTTAGTAGTAACAAGCAGATGGCTTATTAGAATCAACTTTGCTACTATAACACTTTTCTAATTAACAAGTTTAGACATTAATTCCTGATGGAGGAGCAGATTTTATGGGAGAAATGGTACAAATTCCTTATAACGGTTCATCAACAACAGGTTATTTAGCAGTACCAACAAGCGGCCAAGGCCCTGCGGTTGTCGTATTACAAGAATGGTGGGGGTTAGTACCTCATATTAAAGATGTTGCAGATAGGTTTGCTGCTGCTGGTTATGTAGCCTTAGCACCAGATTTATATCACGGCGAATCTACTACATCACCAGACCAAGCAGGTAAGCTAATGATGAGCCTAAAAATTGATGAAGCAACTAAAGAACTTAGTGCAACAATAGATTTTTTACTTAATCATTCGGCGGTAACACCTAAAAAAATTGGTACAGTAGGCTTTTGTATGGGTGGACAATTATCTCTTTATGCTGCATCCAAAAATGAAAATGTAAATGCTTGTGTAGTTTTTTATGGTATTCACCCAAACTTTGAACCAGACTTGCCAAATATTAAAGCTGCTGTATTAGGTTTATATGCTGAACTAGATGCTTTTGTTTCTGTTGAGTCTGTAAATAAATTAGCAGAAAATTTAAAGAATTTAGGTAAAACGGCAGATATACATATTTACCCAAATGTAGATCATGGATTTTTTAATGATACTCGCCCTGTCTATAATCAAACTGTAGCCGAAGATGCTTGGCAAAGAGTCTTAAATTTATACCAACAACATTTGCAGTAAAGCTTTAGCTCTTAGAGTTAAGCAAGAGCTTAAATCTTGCTTAACTTATCGTTTTAAGTTAAATTTTGATTTTAAAGTAGTTGAAAACATATCCATAATTTCATCCAATTAACCCTATTAAATTAATAGTTTTTCAAGCTATCACAATTTACTTAAATTATTTTGCTAGGAGGTTTACTTTTAATGAGTACAATACTAGTAATAGCACAAAACACATTTCGAGAATCTGTTCGTGATAAAGTTTTATATAACTTACTAATTTTTGCGGTGTTATTAGTAATTAGTTCCTTATTAATTGGTGAATTATCCTTAAACCAAGAAAATCTTATCATTCCGCGTATGGGTTTAAGTGTAATGTTGTTTTTTGGTGGTTTAATTTCTATATTTATTGGTACTGGACTAGTTTATAAAGAAATTGATAAACGAACTATTTATGCAATGTTAGCTAAACCTGTTCGTCGTAGTGAATTTATTTTAGGAAAATTTTTGGGTCTTAGTCTAACTCTTCTACTTAACTGTATAATAATGCTTACAGGTATTTTACTGTCTTTTACTTTGCTAAATTATATAAATGATAACGGTATACTAATAGCGTGGACTATTATTCCAGCGGGTTATTTAATATATTTAGAGTTACTTTTAATAGTTGCTATCGGTTTATTATTTTCTTCTTTTTCCTCTCCAACTTTAGCAATTATTTTTTCTATTATTTTATATTTAATTGGATCGTTAAACCAAGACTTAAAACTTTTTGCTGAAACAATTCCTTCCGTTACAGCTAAGTATATTGCACTATTTTTTTACTATATATTGCCTAACTTTAGCAATTTCAATTATATATCTTTTGTCTCTCACGGTGGTAAAATACCCTTAACAGATTTATTAGCAGTAACTACATATACTGTTATTTATACGGCATTATTACTAGTAACAACCATAACTATTTTTCAAAAGCGTAATTTTAAATAAGTCAAAAGTTTATGACTTTTATTGATATAGCAAACAAATATAATAAATCAAAGCTAGTTCTTCTTATTTTGTTAATATTAGTTTGTTTTGCTAACACATTAAGCTATGGTTTTGTTTATGATGATAACTACCAAATTGTTGAAGCAAGTAAAGCTTTATCAGATCTAAGCAAAGAAAATTTAATTCGTCTTTTTGATAGGGATATTTGGGGATTTTTTAAGCAACATTTTGAATCCGATACTAAAATTTATTCGTCTTACTATCGACCTATTTTTGGCTTAATTTATATATTTAACTATCAATATGGAGGATTAAACCCTTTTGTCTGGCATTTAACTTCAGTAATACTCCATATTTTTGCAGTTTTACTAGCTTATAAATTAATTAAAGATAGCCTACAAATGATTGGACAAGATAAGGAACTAGCCTCTTGGATGTCTTTAGTTGCTACTCTATGTTTTGCTATTCATCCAGTACAAACTGAATCCGTAGCTTGGATTGCTTCTTATGTTAACGCTTTGACATCTATTTTTATTTTTTCTTCTTTAATTTTTTATCTTAAACTACATAATAGCTCTTTATTATGGCTACTACCAAGCTCTCTATTTTATATATTAGCTTTATTAAGTAAGGAAGCAGCTATTATTTTACCAATATTACTAATAGTTTATGAGCTTTTTATTATTCCTAATAAGCTTAATTTATTAGCTAGATTATCTCAAATATTTTTGAGGTCTATTCCTTTTATTATTACTACAATAATTTATTTTTATATAAGGATTTTGGTTTTTGGAAATATTACACCTACTACAGTTGATACAAATTTCTCTAGCCTTGAAAAACCTTCTTTTTTAGTCCTACTACTAAGTTTACCTAAATTACTTTTAACATATCTTAAGTTACTATTTTGGCCGATTTCTAGCAGCCCAATTTATAGTTTTAGTTTAGTAAATAAAGCCTCTTCAAGCTTTTATCTTGCTTTAATTTTTTTATTTTTATTAATAGTATTAGCCATTTTTCTTTCTTATAAACATAAAATTGTAATACTTGCTATAAGCTATTTAATAATACCGTTGTTGCCTGTATTAAATATAAGATTTTTTAAGCTTGAAGATTTAATACATGATAGATATCTTTACCTATCAACAATAGGTTTTGGTTTATTATTAGCTTTTTTATTATATTCTATAAATAATTATTTATTAAAAAAACAAAATAGCCTTAAACAAATACATTCCCTAATTTTAGTGCTAATTTTTCTTTTAATATCATTTGCTAGTTTTATAACTATAAAACAAAATCAAGTTTGGGCTAGTGACTGGCAATTTTGGTCAACTTGTTATAAGAGTTTTCCTAATTCTTGTATTACAAATTTAGAATTAGGGAGATTAAGCGAAGAAGCAAAAAAAGATGACCAATTGGCTTTGACATATTATTTACAAGCAAAAAAAGTGTGTCCTGATTCGCTTATGCTTAGTTATAAATTAGCTTTGCTTTATGGTAGAAATAATGATTTAACAAATTCAGAGTTAGAATTTCAAAATGTTTTAAGAAACACTAAAAATCGTTTTATTTTATCAACAGCATATTTTAATTTAGGTTTTATTAATGAGAAAAAAGGAGCCTTGGATAAAGCTTTAGAGTTATACCAAACAGGATTAAAACTTAATCCTACAGGGCAAAATTCTCAGCAAGTACAAGCAATAATAAAAGAATTAACCGAAAATTTAAGCTCAAAAGCACAGGAAAAATAACTACTATTAGTTATACGTAATAAATCTTATATTCTAATTAATTAAAGGATAGTTAATTATGAACATTAAACTAGCATTAATAATAATTATTACTTGTTTTGCTATTCTTTATCCCTTACAAAAATTTTTGGATATTAATCGTCCACCACAAAAACAAGTAGAAAACATTTTATATGTTGCTTCTCCAAAAACTGTTAAACAATTTGCGTTTGGTTTTGATGGAGCCTTATCAGATCTATATTGGTTACGTAGTGTTCAATACTATGGAAGGCAATTACTTACAGAAAGAAACGAGCTAGATTACTCTAGAAAAATAGATCATACCTTACTTTATCCCCTTCTAGATATTACTACTACATTAGATCATGAATATGGTGCTGCTTATTTATTTGGAGCATTATTTTTACCAGATCATGATTTTGATTTAGCACTTAAGCTAATTAATAAAGGTATAGCAAATAATCCTAAGAGTTGGCGTTTATACCAAAGCCTAGGAACAATTTATTGGAAGAGACGCGATTATGAAAAAGCTAGTGCTACATTCTTAAAAGGTGGAGATTTACCTAATGCTCCAAAATGGATGAAAATAATTAGCGGAGTACTTTTAGCTAGAGGTGGTAGTAGGGCTACGGCTTGTCAGCTTTATGCTAATTTATACCAAGAAGCAACAGATGATTTAACACGTGGGCAGATGGAAGTTCAAATTAAACGTGTTTATGCTTTAGATGAAGTAGATTTCCTTAATACTTTGATTGATAGATATAAACAAGCAACTAGCCAATGCCCTGAGTCTTTATCTATGTTGCTCCCTACAATAAAACAAAATCAAGAAACAGGTTCCTGTGGACAAGTAATTAAAATTACTATTAATGAAAAACAGGAAATAATTAGTGCTATTGGAGATCCGTTTTATTTTAATAAAGAGACTTGTAAAATACAAATGCCTTATCAAATGTATGAGCCATAAATTAACTATATTTTAACTTTGCGTTTTACAAAATTTTAATTGAAAGATGCTTTTTAGGAGGATGCAAAAGTGAAAACTGTAATAGAGATTGATAAGTTAAGCAAAGATTATATGGTAGGTTTTTGGCGACCTAAACCACAAAGAGCATTAGATAACTTAAGTATTCAAGTTTATGAAGGAGAAATTTTTGGCTTTCTTGGAGGCAATGGAGCAGGTAAAACTACTACATTAAAAGTATTAATGAGCCTTATTTTTCCTACTAGTGGGACAGCTAAAATTTTAGATCGTCCACTTGATGATATAAATATGCGTAAACAAATAGGTTATTTACCTGAAGCTCCTTACTTTTATGACTACTTAACTGCACGTGAATTTCTTACTTATTGTGGAAAAATCTTTTCTCTCTCCAACCAAGAATGTAAAAATAGAATTAGTACCTTGCTTAAGTTAGTTGATTTAGAGTTTGCAGCAGACCGGCAATTACGTAAATTTTCTAAAGGTATGTTACAAAGAATAGGTATTGCTCAAGCACTTGTCAATGATCCAAAAATAGTTTTTATGGATGAGCCAATGTCTGGACTAGATCCTATAGGTCGGCGAGAGGTGCGTGACATTATTCGATCACTTCGTGAACAAGGAAAAACAGTATTTTTTTCTACTCATATTCTTTCTGATGTAGAAGTTTTATGTGATCGTGTATCTATTCTAAAAAAGGGTAAGCTAGTAGGTTATGGTAAGCTTTCTGACTTACAAGACCAACGTGATTCTACTTTAGAAGTAGTAGTTCAAGGAATTAAATCTACAGATATTTCACATTTTCAAGAAAAGGCAAAAAAAATAATAGAAACAGCTAGCGGAATTCAAATTCATATACAGGATGAAAGTTATATTGATCCAGTACTAGCATTAATAAGACAACATAAAGGAAAGTTAGTTTCTATTAATCCAGTAAAACCTGCACTAGAGGACTTTTTTGTTAAAGATAAAAGTTCAACACCAGAAAATGCCAAAGAACAAGTAGAAACATAATTTATAAGCAAGCAAAGCCTGCTTGTACTATTTGCAAATACTAATATTATTAGTGGTTTTAGCAATAAAAGAAAAATTTAAGGATTAAGATGCGTGAAGACTGAAACTAAATTTTCTATCCCTATTTTAGACTTAAAAGCACAATATAAAAGCATCCAAGCAGAAGTAATGTCAGCCGTAGAATCTGTTTTTGAAAGCCAGTATTTTGTTCTAGGCAAAGAAGGTATAGCCTTAGAAAAAGAGCTTGCTAGCTACTGCCAAACAGATTTTGCTATTGGCTGTGCTTCCGGTTCAGACGCTTTATTACTAGCTTTAATGGCACTTGATATAAAGCCAGGTGATGAAGTAATTACAACAGCTTTTACTTTTTTTGCTACGGCTGGCTCAATTGCTAGATTAGGTGCAAAGCCTGTTTTTGTTGATATTGATCCAGATACATTTAACTTAGACCCTAAACTAATTACTGAAAAAATTACTCCAAAAACCCGTGCTATCATCCCTGTACATCTTTTTGGTCAATGTGCTGAAATGGACGAAATTCTAGCTATAGCTAAAAGTCATAATTTAGCAGTCATTGAAGATGCTGCCCAAGCAATTGGTTCAGAATACAAAGGCCGTCGAGCAGGTTCTTTAGGTCTAATTAGTTGTTTAAGCTTCTTTCCTACTAAAAATCTTGGTGCTGCTGGTGACGCTGGAATGCTACTTACAAATGATGCAGAACTAGCAGAAAAACTAAAAATTTTACGTGTACATGGAAGTAATCCTAAGTATTATTATAGACTACTAGGTATTAATAGCCGATTAGATGAGCTTCAAGCAGCAGTTTTAAGAGTTAAATTTAAGTATTTAGAAAGTTGGACAAAATCACGTCAAGAAAATGCTGCTTACTATGATAAGTTATTTGCTACATATAACTTAAAACAAGTTAAAACGCCTAAAGTGCTTCCCTACAATCATCATACTTTCCATCAATACACTATTTGTGTTTCAGATAGAAATAGTTTAATGAATTACTTAAAAGAAAATGGCATTACAACAGAAATTTATTATCCATTAGCATTACACGAGCAAGATTGTTTTGCTTATTTAGGTCAAATTTCGCTACCTGAATCAGAAAAGGCTGCTGCTAGAGTTTTGTCACTGCCAATTTATGCAGAATTAACTAGGGAGCAACTTGACTATATAGTTTTAAAGATTGCTAAATTCTATGGAGAAAATTAAATAAATACTTAAAAGCCAATTATTAATTTATGGCAACAAAGAAAACCAATCGTCGAATACTATTAAAAAGAGTGGAATCCCTTCCCTTGTCTAGCCAAAATCCAGAACAAGTGAGGGTTATTTTACAGGTAGACAGCCGATTATCAATTGGACAAGTAAATATCTCTCCTATTGACCAAGGAATAATAGAAGCTACTGCTCTAGCAACAATACAAGCCTTAAAAAAAGCTCTTCCTGAAGGAGCAGTATTTGTCTTAAAAAAAGCTCTTAAACTAAACCCTAAGTTTTTAGATGATGCTTTAATAGTTACAGTTTTGGATGTTAGTTTTGACGATTTAGAACTAAATTTAACTGGTGCCAGCATTGTACGCTCAGAAAAAGTTATTTGGGGAACAGCTAATGCTGTTTTAGATGCAACTAACCGTTTTACTAGCTTTCTACTAGAAGTTGAACAAGAAGAAGATAACGATGAACCAGATCCAGAGGATTAAAACTATTATGTCTAACGAGCATTACTTAATATTAAATGAAAATGATGATGAAGATGACGACGAAATAGCTAAAGATGCAAAGGATTTATTTAGCTCTTCGCTTTATTATATTAGTTGTGGTGAGTGGACAAATGCTCGTGCTGCTGCTGCTGAAGCAAGAGATTTATTTGATGAGTTACACTTTGTTAAAGAAAGTGCTGAAGCGCGTTTAGTAATGGGATTTATTGACTATGAATTAGGAGATTTTAAGGCTGCCCTGCCAATGCTAGCTTCGGCCCAACAGCAATTTAGTTCTGTAGGTTGTAAAGATCAGCAGTTTGCCACTCTTTATTTACTAGTTTATTGTCACTTAGGACTCGAAAAGCCTAGTAAAGCTATTTACACATTAAAACTAGCTCAAAATATAATCAAGGCTAACCCACAAATCTTAGAGTCAGAAAATTCCTTAAATACATTTTTACCAGATCTAAAAAAAGTTAGTGATTCAATCAATTCAATGCTAGAAGATCTACTAAATAAATTTCCAGAAAACTAAACCTATATTGAAATTTTCACAAACTCTGTTTTTATTGACTTAATAACTACTTCTCAAATAATGGCATCTTTTATATTATTAATTTAGTTAAAGATATGTCAAAAATAGAAGTTAAATCAAAAACTTTTCCTTCCAGGTGCGAAATTTGCCACCAAAAAGATCTTTTTGATCCTGTAAACAACTATTGTCAGCGTTGCCAAAATGCTTTTTTTTTGCTATCAAAGCCAAAAGAAGATATTGATGAGCTAAAAAATGAATTAAAAAATCTTAACTATCATATAGAACAAGTCCGTAATGAAATAAAAAAACATCAAATAGATAGAGTAGAACAAGTATTTGTTTTAGATAAATTAATAACTAATATTGGTAATAAAGTTATCGCTCAGGTAGATTTTTTAGCTGTTAAATTTGTTAATTATTGGATAATTTTTGATATTTTATTAATCCTACTTGTAATACTGCTTCCAACCTTATTAATAGGATTTATAATCTTAAGATATATATTGTCTCAGTAGCAAACTAGTAGCTAAAAATAAACTATATATCTTATTATAAATAAGATATATACATACTTTTTTAGGCCAACAAAAATTTTTGAGGTATTAATTATGACTAAGTTTTATTCATTAGTATCATCTTTATTGCTATTTTTATTTTTCCTTCTTATGCCACAATTAGCTCAAGCGGCTGAATATAAAATTGTTATTAGAGTAGTTAGTGGAGATACAATTATTGTAGATGGTGGTCAAGCCGTGCGTTTAATCGGTGTTTTATCACCCAAAAACGATGAATATTATGCTAAAGAAGCACGTCAATTTTTAATAACACAACTACTTGGTCAAGAAGTAGATTTGTTAGACGATAACAAAAATGCTATTACTGCTCATCGTGATGAGTATGGACGCAGATTAGCTTATGTCTACCGAATTTCAGATAACTACTTTGTTAATGGAGATTTAATAAGGCGAGGATTTTGTTTTTACTCAAATAAATATATTCAAAAAAATGCAACAGACTTTTTAATTTACCAACAAAATGCACGTAAACAGCAAGTAGGAGTTTGGCAAAAAACGTTTTCTTCTCCTGCTGAACAAGCTGAAATAGAAAAACGTCCTTATCAAGAACCTGCCTTTGAATTTAAGCCAGAATATAAAAATGCAGATATTAGAGTAGAAATTCTATGGGCAAAAAAAGCTGATCCACGGGTTAAAATTACTCGTAGTGCTGAAGAAGCAAAATTCTTAGGCACTCTTTATACAGATCCACAACTTAGCGAAGGTAAAACACCTTTATTAGTCCAGTTAAGAAAAAACTTTGCTTTAGAATTAACAAAATATTTCCAAAAACAAAATGTTAGCTTAACAATAGAAACTGTAGGTGATCTAGCAGAAACACTTAAATTCTTAGCTGATGGTATGGAACAAAGCGATGCAGACCAGTTTTGTGCAGTACCAATCAACAAAGAATTGTTTACTGGGCTGGAATTTAAGGAAGTAATTTTTACTAATGGAAGTAATTTTTCTTACACTTATACTGTTGAACAATAACTTTTTGAGCTAGCCCAGCAATTACTGGGCTAGTCAGTATAAAACATTAAATTTATTAAAATTTATTAATTATTAGCTTCTTGTTCTAAGGCTTCTTCTTCATAATCTTCAAGTAAATCTGTTGTATCTAAAAATTCTTCTAAAGAAAGAGCAGAAACCATCCTTAAATTGTTCTTAATAAACTTGTTTGCTGCACTACTTAATAACATAGTAGCAGCCTTTTCTTTAGATTTTGATAGTCCTTGTAAAACCATTAATTCTAAAGCACGGTCAATAGTTTTGTTGCTAGTAACAGAAATTTGCCTAGAGGATTTTAGAGGACGACCTATCCTTGCGGAATTTTCTCTGTTAGTTTTCTTTTCTACACTTTGAGTTTTTTTCATTACTTTTTCTCCAACTAATTAATAAATATATTAAAGATAAAACACAATATTTGTTTTAAGAAAAATTTTTACTAATTCCCCACACACTTAGTAATTATTTCTAGTGTAACTATTATATTCAGGAAAATAAATTTTCAAAATTAAATCTCCCAGTTTTTCGGGAAAAATATCTGCAATAATGAAAAAAAAATATTAAAGTAATGGAAATTATGTAGGCTCTTAAAATTATCAAGAAAGTAAACTATGCAAAAAGAAAATCTTATTGAAAAATGCTTGCAAGTATTAGGAGGGAAAACACAACTAACATCAATATTTAGTTTATATTGCCAAATCGAACGTAGCTTATATTTATCAGATCAATTACTAGAAAAATACAAAATTAATGTTTATCGCGCCCAAGGTGGACGTATTCGTTTTGAAAAATATCATGCTGAAAAAACAATGATTACTATATTAAATGACATGGTGGGAAAACAAAAAACCCTACCCATAACAGAAAATAAGTCTTTAACATCATTTTCTGATTTAGATGTGTCTGAAATAATGGCAATTAAACGTAGTGTGAGGTTATATCCGCGTAATTTTTTGGCACATATTGATGAATATCAACAGGATTTTCAGGGGCTAAAATTTGTTAATAATTTTTCTAGCTATGTATTAGACTCTTCTAGTTTATCCGCTACTTATTATTTTGATCCAACGTTTTTTCTTTGTTTAGGGCTATTAGATAAACAAACTAATATTTATACTTACTATAATAACTACCAAAATATAAATAATATTCCAACTCCACTAGAGGAAAAATCCTTGCTGCCAAATAATATTTTACAAATAGACAGTATCTCTAAACTAGAATATAACTTAGAGATAGATAAAGACTTATTTAATTTTATCTAGCGGCGACAATTAAGCTTCTTATTAAATTCTAGCGAACTTGTACCATCTGAATTTTTAATTACAACTTGAAACTGCCTCTTACCCTGTAAAAACTTAACTGGAAATGTAGCAAGCAAACTTTTCCCTTTTAAGTAAAAGTCTGTAACTACTTGATCATTAACTAAAACCTGAGAATTAACCTTAAAACCTTTACCAATAATTTTTACTTTAACTGTTTTACGTACTCTACAAGCTTTTACTTTATTAATTTTAATTAATAAGGGGAGTGCTTCAGTTTTATTATCATATGAAGTTAATATTGGTTTTGGTTCTACTACTAGATTAATAGATGGGTTTACAATGCTAGTTAAGTCAATTATTACCAATCGTTTAATATCTAATTCATTAGTTAAGGCTACTAATTTATTATTTACCAAAGTAAATTTAGTTGCTGTTCCAATTAGTTTAGCAGTAGCTAATTGCTCGCCTGTTTTAGTGTTAAAAAGAAAAATATCTTGCTTTTGAGTGCCAACAAAACCTATTTCCCCATTTTCACTAAATTTTAAGCTACTGCTAGCAACAAAATTTGTGTTAGCAGGTGGTAAAAATACAGTCGCGCCCCAAAACACCCCTGCGCTATCAGACTCAACTATTGAAACGCTATTTGCTAAAAAGCCATGATTTTTACCTGTATTTACAATAGCAATTTTTGCTTTATCTCCAAAACTAGCTAAGGCTATTTGGGAAGGACTATCACCTACATCATATTGATCAATTAATAAACCTGTGGATGTGTTAAAAGAAAATAACTTATTGCTTTTTGCTGCGGCAATATAAGCAACATTGCCAGTTTTATTAAAAACTAAGTTATTGTTTGTAGCTAATCCAGTATTGGGAGGAATAAAAAATGCACTTTTTAATTGCACTTTGCTAGTGCTATCAAACTCTAGTATAGTTACCCTAGAAGTAGTAACAGAAGTAGCTGCTAATAAAGATTGTTGTTCTTGATGAAAAATAGACAAGCTATTTACTCCACCATTTAAAGAAAGCTGTTGTGTCATACGACCAGTTGCGGTTTCAAAAACAAGCAAATTGCCAATGTTTTTATCAGCAACTATTAAATGATCTCCTCTAGCATCAAAAACAGGTTTTAAGGAACTAGAAAGAATAAAATCTGGGGGCAAAATAAAAGCAGAAACAAGTTTAAGTTTTTTAGGTTGGCTAACATCTAATAAAGAAATTATTATAGGCTCGTTTTTTGCTGGATCATTTAGGTTTACTACTGCTAGTAACTCTTTTTTCCCATCATTAAAAAGGCTTAAGCTACTAGCTCTTTTTCCTGTTTGAAATTTAGTTAATAGCTCTGCTGTATTTAGCTCATAAACACAAATAAAGTCATCTACACCAGAAGAAACAAAAACAACATTTTTATTAGTTACCAGGTTATTACTAGAATTAATAGCAACGCTTTTTGGTAATTGTCCAACAGATTGAACAGGCAAAATATTTTTTTGCTGCTGAGTTTTTGCCAAAGCAATATTTGTTGTTAAAAATAAGAAAGATAAAATTATTATATAGCTAAAAATTCTTCTCATAGTTTTTACCTAAAGCTTATATTAAAGATAAATTTAATTATGTTTTTTGGACTTAGCTGCCGGCTTATTAGTTGTTTTATTATCCGTAACAATGTCTTTATTATCAACTGAACCAGAACTAGCTTTAGCAGCCATTTTTTGTTGCTCAGTAGTAACAGTAGCAATATTTTTTGTTGGTGGGGCCATACTTCTTTCTGATTTATCCTCAGAATTAAATCCAGGGTATTTAATACGGTGATGGTAAATGCTACAAAGTGTTTGAATTAAAGCTTCTCTAACTTGGTTAAACTCTCTCATTGTCATTTCACATTCTTCTAGTTGTCCATCAGCAATAATATCTTCAGTAATTTTTTTAACTATCATGCGAATACTTTCTGGAGTTGGGTCATCTAGCGTTCTAGCAGCAGCTTCGGCACAATCAGATAGCATTACAATAGCAGCTTCCCTGCTTTGTGGTTTAGGCCCTGGGTAACGGTAATGCTCTTCATTAACTGGTTCACCTGTCTTTGAATACTGAGCAAGAGCTTTATTATAAAAATAATGTAAGCGTCTAGTTCCATGATGTTGGGGGATAATATCCACTATTTCTTTTGGGAGTCCTGATTCTTGTCCCATTAAAATGCCTTTTCTAACATGCCCTGTAATTACACTGGCACTACGTTTTGGCTCCATTTTATCGTGTGGATTTGGCCCTCCTGCTTGATTTTCAATAAACATATTTGGTGCCATCATTTTACCTATATCATGATAATAACAACCTACACGAACTAACAAAGCATTAGCATTAATTGCTTCAGCCGCTGTTTCCGCTAGACTGCCTACTAACATAGAATGCTGCTGTGTTCCAGGTGCTTCAATAGCTAGTTCCCGCAAAAGTGGCAAATTCATATTAGAAAGCTCTAGTAATTTAACATCCGTTAAAATATCAAATAAAGATTCCATTATTGGCATTAGCAAACTTACTAGTGCTGCCGTTAAAAGTCCCCCTCCAACACCATAAATAATGTTATAAACATAAACTTCTACACCTACGCTTTGACGATTAAATAACATTACTGTAACAATTGCTAGAGCATTAATTAAGCCAACAATTGTTCCTGCACGAGTAATAGAATTACGATGTCTATAACGCTCTACACCATAAGTAGCAGCAATAGCACTTAAAATTGCGTAAATCATTAAGCCTAAATCACCACCACTTAATAAACCTGTAAAAATACAAACAATTAGCCCACATAATTCTGCGGCAATTGTATCTAGTAAAAATGTCATTATTAGGGCTGAAGCAGCAAAAGGAATTAAAAATTCATAGCGGATTGGGCTACCAATCAGGTCAAAAGTCATTGCTACCTGTTGACATAGCTCTAACCCTAGGCGAATTAATATAGTTTGTAAGACTAAAATAAAACATATTACAGAAAAAGACCTAGCACTGCCTAAACGTTGCCGTAAAGTAGTGCGGCTAGAGAATTTTCTTAATGCAAATACGGTAGCTAAAGTTAGGATAAATAGACCAATAAATTGACCTATTTTTTGGCGATAGTTAGAGACTTGTTGTAAGGCTCTTACTTTTTGCAGCACTCGTCCAACATATGGAGTAACTAAATCTCCTCGTCGGGCGACTATTTGATTTTTACGAAATTGTACTTCTAAAGGGGTTACTTGTTGACGGGCTAAAGTTTTAGCAGCACTAGTCAATGAATCGCTATAGCGCAAATTAGCAGCAATAAGTTGCTTAAAGGTATTAGCTAATTCCTTTTTTTCTTCTATGTTAAATCCTTCTAAATTAAGAAATTCTGTAACTAAATTTTTTTGAGCAACAATCAAACTAATTACATCTCGGCTTCTTAGTTCTTCTTTTTCACCTGTTTGAATATTTTGTACTACAATACGACGACCCAATATTTCATCTGAATTACTAGTAGTATATATATAAGGACTCATTACTTTATCAATAATAGTAACTATTTTTTGTTGTAAGTTAGGGTCAAATTGTTTTCCAGCAAGTAAATTAATGCTTATGTCATCTTTGCCTAAAATCGTATCATTTTGAATAGTTGGAATAAATTCTAGCAAAAATTTTTCATACTCTGCCTTTTGTAAATCTTTTTCTGTTAAATTAATGCGTCCAAACTTAGCTTTTAAGGCCAAGCTATATTTATTCTCCATTTCTGCTAGTGAATTACTTATAGAAGTTGTTATTTGCGCTTTTATTTGTGGGTTATATTCAAATATTGGGGCTACGTTTTCAACGGCTTGTTCACGTAGTCTTTCTGTAGTATCTTCGTCAATAATAGAAAAGTCTTGTGGAGCTAGCACATCTAAACTAACAATCCCATTATTGATTATTAAGTTGGTAGAAAATCCTTGATAACTAACAATTGTTAAGGTTAAAAGCAAAGCAACTACAATTAAGCCTGCTGTAGAGCTAATTCTATCTGGTAAATCGCTTTGAAACTGCTTTAGAAAGCGACGAATGGCTTTCCAGCGTTTTTGCAGTTGATTAGCTAAGCCCTCATTGCTTTTTGGTTGTTTATCTGAATTTTCATTGTTTTTTGGCTGTATGCCCATTTTGATCTTAAATAACTATCTTTTTAGTTAATCATATCGGAAAAAATTATCCCAACATCACTACTAGAATCATTTAATAAGCTATTTGCTGGTAAAGATAATTTTCCTAATTGCTGATCAATCTTTTCTAATAATGCTTCTAGGCTCTGCTTTTGAGAAGCAACTATTGCAATTGCATTATGCAATCTACATAAATTTTCTACTTCTGCGACTGCTACTAAATCACATTTATTAAACACTAAAATTCTAGGTAAGTTGTTTAACTCAAGTTCTAATAATATTTTTTCTACAGAAGCAATTTGATTTAAGTAACGTGGATTAGCAGCATCAACTAAATGCACTAATAAATCTGAATCCTCCATTTCTTCTAAAGTCGCCTTAAAAGCTGCTAGCAAGGTTTCTGGTAAATCCCGGATAAATCCAACTGTATCATTGATAATAACTTCTTGTAAACGTGGCAGTCTCAATAGCCGACTACGTGGATCTAAAGTGGCAAACATTCTTTCTTCTGCTAGTACATCACTATTAGTTAAAGTATTAAGTAAAGTCGACTTACCAGCATTAGTATAACCAACAATAGAAATTACTGGCAAATTCTTACGAGTACGTTTAGCGCGGCGTGCTTGGCGGGCAGTTCGGATTTTATCTAATTGCTGCTCAAGCATCTTTATTCTTTCACGAACTCGGCGACGGTCAACTTCTAGCTTTGTTTCCCCTGGCCCACGCCCACCAATACCACCCATAAGACGCGACATCTCCGTTCCCTTACCTGTTAAACGAGGCAATAAGTATTTTAATTGTGCTAGTTCAACTTGTATTTTTCCTTCGCTAGTTGCAGCTTGTTGAGCAAAAATATCTAAAATTAATTGGCTACGGTCAATTATTTTTAAGTCTGTTGCTTCATTTATCAGTCGCACTTGTGCAGGAGACAAATCTTTATCAAAAACAATCATATTTGCACCTAAACGCATACTACGTATAACTACTTCTTCTAGCTTACCTTTACCAATTAAATACTTAGGGTCTAATTCGTGACGGCGTTGTAAAATGTTATCTAATACAACAATACCGCTAGAGCGAGCTAGTTCTTTTAGTTCATCCATTGAATCTTGAGCTTCGGCAAAACCATCAGTTGTAACGCCCACTAGGATAGCTCCATCTTTGCCAGCCATTTTCTTTTGAGAAGCAGAACGACGGGCAAATTCTTCTTCTAAAGACTCAATTAAAACTAAAAAATCCTCTGTTAACTCATAAGGAGGACGTGGATCTAAAAATGCCCAATTACTATTTTGTGAACTTGTTAGCAAATCATCACTTTCATCAATAGGCATTAAATGTGCTGCTTTAACTAGACCCGGCAACCCTGTTTTAGAGTCCACTTCAATAGCTGCCATTAAATCCAGTCGTAATAAAGCTAAGTCGGTTAAGTCATCTTGGGTTAATGGTTCATTATATAAATGAGTATGTAAGCAACGAAGGCCGCGAAAACGTTCTTCGCCAGCACGTACACGCTTAAAGTCAGGCAGTTCTATTTTCTTAGCATCTCCAACAATTACATACTCTACTTGTCCTCTACGATTAACTAAGACTCCTATTTGACGGCCAATTTCATGAGATAACTCTGTCATTAGCCTAGCAAAGTCTTGTGTCACAATCTCTTTAGGAGGAATACGCCGTTGATAAATTTTTTCTAAACGCCGCATTTGATTTGGTTTTAACCCTTTTATATTCCCGTAAACGTTACTAATAATTATTCTCCTATTTTTATAATTAAACCTTACTAGTAGCTTTTTCTATTATAGGTTTAATTCGGTTACAACTATCTAAAAGCTTTTGCCTAGTAGCAGAAAGGTTACAAGCAGCATCAATTTGTTGCCGCTCTCTAGCAGAAACGCTTTCTTTTTCTAGCTCTTCAGCAATTTTTTGTGCTTGTAGTACATAAAAGTTTAATTTCATTAAATAAGAATTGGCAAGTTGTGTTGTATCTGTATGAAGTCGATACAATGCTAGGTTTTCTTGAATTTCTGCAATTAAAGCAACACTACGCTTTAATACATCATAAGTTAACCTAGTAAAATAACTATCACTTGAAGAAGGCTTAAAAGCATCAAATTCCCAAGAAGAAAGAACTAGGGTAGAATGCTCTAAGTTTAATATTTTTACTGCTGATGGCCTTGGGGCGGTTTGAATAGAGCGTATTAGCTCATTAAGCGCGCCTAAGCGTTCTTGAAGACCTGTATCATCAACTTGTCCTAAATCGTCTAAAGTGCGCTCATTAAGTGCTGTAGCAATGCTACTTACATCAGGTTTACTAACTGCGTATGGATCCAGTCCATGCAATATAGCTGTACGTTGCAACATATCTCGAATTTGTGATAGTCGCTCCATATAAGGTTGTGTTTTATTGTAGTCATTTGCTAGAAGCTCTAAAGATCGCTGGGAAAATTCTATAGCAGAAAATAACCCTTCCTGTGACATAGGATTATTTGGATCCTGCATTACTTCTGCGGTTGAATTAAGCAAAGCTAAAGAAAATTGCTTTAACTGTTCGCTTTCTTCCTGGTAGAAATAATTAAACCGGTTACGCATCTCTACATTAAGTTGTACACATTTAGATAAAACTTGCCCACTATAAAAACTTTCGCTTAAGTCGCTCTTAAATTTTCTTATTTCTCCAATTATTCCAGTAGAAATAAGCTGATCATAAGAGGATGTTGCCCTAATTTGCTCATTATAATAAATTAACTGTGCTGTTGCACCAAGTGAGCCTACAGGGGTATTACTACGCCATTTACGAGGCAATAGTTTTTTTATTGATTCTTCTAGCTTTTCTTCACTTTCAACATTGATATGAGCAATGCCATCATCATCAACCCAAGAAAATGTTCTAGCTAGCAAATAATCTGCCTTAGCAAAATCATCGGCTGAAGGGTTAAGCTTATTAAGAAAATATTTAGCTAGAAAACTAAGCTGTGTTTGTTCAAACTCTGGATTTTGCTCAATATAAACTCTTAAATCATAAGGAGAAACATGCTTATCTAATTGATCAAACCATTCATTAGTAGCAACTATTTCCTGTGCTACAGATTCAAGCCTTGTTACAAGGGCAGGAGAAGAGTTTTTTTGAATTACTTCATATAAAACTTTTAGTGTTCCATATAAACGATTTAGATCAAAAGGTGGCTGCATTAAATCTTCATCGCCTAAATTATAAGATAGGGTTTCATAATGATCTTTAATTGACCAAATTAACTTAAAATCTGCTAATACTCGTTTATAAATTTGTAATAATTTTGGATTTGCGGAGTCTTCAGAACTCACTAGTGTGGCCTCCAGAACTCAATTGAACATTAGATTTTAACTCCCATAATAACACATCTAATTAAAGTGATTTAACAATTTGTTTAAAAGCCGTAGTAAGTAGATCCGCTATTGTATGGCTAGCAGCACCTAACCAAATACCTATCAACATTCCTATTAAGTAATTTTTCGGTAGCGTAATAGCTAAAATTAGTAGTTGATTAGTAGTTTGAACTATTAGTTTTTCTAAGTCAGGCGTTTTACTATGAAATATTAGCCAAGCATAGCTAATTATTACAGTTACTAAAGTTACAACTAGAAAAAAGTACCCTATTCTTACTAGAGTTCCTAAAAAAATTCCATGCGTAAAGGGGGAACGATGGCTAAATAATTTTTGGTAAGGTAGCCATAAAAACCTAAGCGGCCCCCAACGCTGATATTGTTTGCTATTAATGTCTAGGTCAGGGCCAAACATTAGTCCACCAAATAGCATAAATATTGTTACTAAAGCACTTAAATTTAAGTCTTGTGAATAGAAATAAGTAGTTAGAAAAGTTGGCAAAACTAGTAGAAAGCTAATTTTGTCATGTGTTTTTCCTTTAGGCATATATGTTTAATTTGGTTGCCAGGCTAAAGATTTAAGTATAGCAATAGCTGATTTTCGGACGTTTTTATCTTGATCTTGCTCTACAAGCTTAACTAGATCAGCCTTTAAGCCATTATCAGCTATTTTTGCTATTGCTTTAATTGCTCTTGCACGAATATGAGAAGATTCATCTTTTAAACAATCTTTCAAAATAAACATAAAATCAGGATCTTTAAGCTCTGAAATTATTCTAATAGCTTCTATCTTAAAATGATTATCTTTTTCCTTTAATAAATTAATTAATTTAGTTTTATAGCTTTTCTCATTGCTCTGAGCAATTTCTATAGCAATGCCTTTGCATTTACTTAATAACAAGCAGACTATGTAAGCTAAAAAACCTGGTTCAGATGTGTATTTGTTAGATGCTTGTAAGTTTTCAATAACAAATTCATCAATTAAATTAAGTATAATACTTACTCTATTTTTATAACTAGCTATTAGTTTAACAATTTCATCTCTTTCATTATAAGAATACTTAACTTTAGCAGATAGAATAAATACAATATCAGGATCATCAAAATCTATTAGTATATCAAGGTTTGATAATGCAGTAGATGCCGCTTTTCTAAGAGAAAGTTTTTTATGTCCAATTAAAGGTACTAAAATCTTTTTTATCTCAGTTTTACTAATATTGTTAAGCTGAGGAACATAATTTAGTGCAACTTCTTTTACCTCATCATCAGGATGATTTAAGGCATCCAGGATAGCTAAAGAAGCTTCCTTTGAAGGGTTTTCTGAAATTAATCTAAAAACATAATGAATATTTGGGTTTGTAGCTTGTTTGATGACAGCAGAAAGAGCATCTTTATCAGGAAATTTTGCTAAAGCTTCTAAAACTTTATAGAGTTTTAACTGTTTATCTTTATTAAGTAATTTAACTAGGTATGGAATAGCTCTAGGGTCTTGAATTTGTCCTAAAGCATAAGCAGCACTGTCTCTTATCTCATCAGAGCCTTCTAAATATTTGATTAATTTAGGGACAAATTCAGTAATTTTTAGATCTCCTAATAGCTCAATTATAGAACAGCGCAAATCTATAGAATATTTAGAAGTGTCTTCTAACACTGAAGTTAATAAATCTATAGTTTGAGCATTATTAATAAATTTTTCTAATTTTCCTAATATACTTATTATTTCTCTTTGTATGTTTTCATCACTGCTAGAAATTAGACTAATAATTTTATTAACAAATTCTGATTTAATAGAATCATCTTCAATATTTTCAACTATTTGATTAAAAGCATAATTCCATTCATTGTTTTCTAATATATTGATAAGAGAATTTATAAATTTTCCTTTTTCAGATTCTGAAATGCTAATGCTAGAAAAACTTGCTAAGGCTTCTGCTGCTTGGCTATGAACATACCTTGATGGATGATTAAGATTAGTGATTAAAGCTGGTGCTAACTCGTCTATTTTAAGTTCTTTCGCAATTGATGCTCCATAAAACTGAGCATTTTCTTTAGTGCTATAAAGTAAATTTCTTAGCTTTGGAATAAGTGTTTGTTCTGGAAAACGCTTCAGTAAATTAACTATAGGATTATAATATTCAAAAGTGTCAAAACTCTTTTCTAGTTCAACAAAAAGCCTATTTATCAAATTTAGGTCTTGTTGGACTATATTGGTCACTAAATCTTTATATTTATAATTGTTTAAGAACATTACTAATTTATTAAATAACTTTTCATCAGCATTATTAAGAGTATAAATAAAAAAAGGTATTACATTGGAAGCTTTACACTTGATTAGAATTTTAAGAATGCTGTTTTGAACTAATGGCTTAGCATTTGGTAGTAAATTAGTTAAAGCTAGAAAAACGCTTGTATCATTCTTAAATTTTGCTAAAGCTTTAATTGCTTGATTACAAATAAATGCTTTTTTATCAGATAATAAAGAAATTAGATCTGGAATAATTGAATTATCTTTAAATATTGATAAATTTTTTATTGCTGTTTTTCTTAAGTTATTCTCTAAAGCTTCATCCTTAGCTAAAGCTACTAGTTTAGGTAAAACAATTAGATCTTTAATTTTGGCTAGCACTTCTACTGTAGCTATAAAAATTTCTGGATTTGTAGGATCAAGTAATGGCAGCAGGTCTTGAACTGCTGGTTTTGCTAGTTCGCCAAGGTCACCAATTCTAGCTATTAAATCTAGTTTTACTTCAAGGTCTGTAGCAGATTTTAGCTCTTTTATTAATTGAGTTAACATTTATCTTCCTACCTTTAATAGACTATTGAAAAATATTATAGTGACTAGGAGAGAAAACAAATAGTTGATATAGTAGTAGTTTTGTTAGCTAAAGACACTGAATCTAAGATTAAAAATTTCTAATGGTCAAACTGCTTTATATATTGCAAAATTACAAAATCATAAAGAAATTGTTAAATTATTAGAGTAAATTTTTTATAAGCTAAAAACTATGCTTTTAATTTTAGTACAACAAACGCTAGAAGATATTTCTAAGCAAATTACTGGGGCTTCTACTCAAGTTTGGAAACGTTTAATTGGCTTTATCCCAGAAATAGGATCCGCATTTCTTATATTAGTTCTTACCCTTTTGCTAGCACGCTTTGTTCGTAGAACAATTAGCCGTGCAATGGCAACCACTAAAGCAGATCAAAACATTCAATCTTTAGTTGTGCGTATTGGTGGCATAGCAGTTTGGCTAGTAGGTCTAGCAGTAACGCTTAGTGTGCTAAATGTTGATGCAGCAGCACTTTTTGCCGCACTTGGTTTAACTGGTGCTGCACTTGGTTTTGCTGTAAGAGACATAATTGCTAATTTTATTGCTGGCGTAGTTTTACTTTCTACTAGACCTTTTAAGATAGGTGATTTAGTAACAATAGAAACTTTTGAAGGCATTGTAGAAGATTTAGCTATACGTGCCACCATTCTAAAAACAGTTGATGGTAGAGAAGTAGCAATCCCTAATGCAAAAGTTTTTAGTGCTATAGTTATAAAACATTCCTTGCAAAGCTCTCGCAGAGTCATAGTAAATTTAGCAATTGATGATAGTTGCTCTTTTGAACAAGTAAAAGATATTGTCCTTAATACTCTCAAAAACTTTGAGGAAATAACCGAAGATCCTGCTATTTCCATTAGTATTACTTCTTTTTCAGCTAATGTTGTTAATTTAGAAGTTTGGTTTTGGGTAAAACCTGAATTTAGCTTAGGCACAGTTTCTACGCAAACTAAACTAGCTATTAAAGCTGCATTAGATAAAGAAGGTATTCGGCTTGTTCCAGCTAATACCATGACGCTTTTTACAAAAAATGAACAAATAATTAAATAAATCTATTAATTAAAAACTTATGACTTTGCCAGCTTGGGTTGTCTTTTAAGGTAAGTGTCGTCATAATAATCTGTTTTTTTACTCCCTAATTTTTCTAATATATTATGACTGAACAAATTCCCCCTGCCATTATCGCTGATCACGGCCTCAGTAATGAGGAATATCAAAAAATTGAAACTCTTTTATCTCGTAAACCTAATTTAACAGAATTAGGTATTTTTTCTGTAATGTGGTCTGAGCATTGCTCTTATAAATCTTCTAGGATTCACTTAAAAAGACTACCAACAAAAGGCAAATCTGTTGTTCAAGGGCCTGGAGAAAACGCAGGTATTATTGAAATAGGTGGTGATTGGTGTGTTGCTTTTAAGATTGAATCTCATAATCACCCTAGTTTTATAGAGCCTTTTCAAGGCGCGGCAACTGGAGTTGGTGGTATTTTACGAGATATTTTTACTATGGGAGCTAGACCGCTGGCTATATTAAATAGCTTGCGTTTTGGCTCGCTTGAAGAAGCGCAAAACCGCTATTTAATGACTAGAGTTGTTGCTGGAATTGCTAATTATGGAAATAGCTTTGGCTGTCCTACGGTTGGTGGAGAAGTTTATTTTGATAATTGTTATAGTAAAAATCCTTTAGTTAATGTCTTTGCTTTAGGAGTAATGAAACGAGATCAAATCTTTTTAGGTAAAGCTAGTGGACTAGGTAACTCAGTAATTTATGTAGGGGCAAAAACTGGTCGTGATGGTATTCACGGCGCAACAATGGCATCAGCCGAATTTGACGAAACTACAGAAGAAAAACGTCCGACGGTGCAAGTTGGCGACCCTTTCCTAGAAAAATTATTGCTAGAAGCTTGTTTGGAAGCTATGCGATCTGGTGCTGTAGTTGGTATTCAAGACATGGGTGCTGCTGGCCTAACCTGTTCAAGTTGTGAAATGGGCGCACGAGGCGAAACTGGAATTGATTTAGAGCTAAATTTAGTTCCTGTTCGTGAAGAACAAATGACAGCTTATGAAATTATGCTCTCTGAGTCCCAAGAAAGAATGCTTCTAGTTGCTCAACCTGGTCGAGAGCGTGAATTAATAGATATTTTCACCCGCTGGGGACTTGATGCAGTAGTAATTGGTAAAGTAACAGACACTAAACATTTAAGAGTTTTTTATAATGGCGAACTAGTTGCAGATATTCCAAATAAAGCTTTAACCGACGAAGCACCTATTTATCAACGTCCAATAAAAGCCGTTGAAATTACCTACCCTTCTGCTACAGAACTTAAAGAAAAGTACCCTTTAAGTTTATCAGACGTGGAAAATGTATTTCTTAAACTTTTGTTCTCCGCTAATTTATCTTCTCGTCGTTGGATTTACCGGCAATATGACTATATGGTAAGAACAAATACTATAGTTTTACCTGGGTCAGATGCGGCAGTGATTCGCATTAAAGAGACACGAAAAGCAATTGCAATGTCTTTAGATGGAAATGGGCGATATTGCCAATTAAATCCAAAAGAAGGAGCAAAACTAGCAATTGCAGAAAGCTGTAGGAACTTAGTTGTAACTGGAGCGCGACCTTTAGCAGCAACAAATTGTTTAAATTTTGCTTCTCCTGAACGTGCAGAAGTTATGTGGGCATTTAGCGAAGTAATAGATGGTATTACTGAAGCTTGCCAAGCTTTTTCAACTCCAATTACAGGAGGAAATGTTAGTTTTTATAATGAAACTGAAGGCCAAGGTGTTTATCCTACACCGGTTTTAGGTGTTGTAGGGCTTATAGATGACCTTAAAAATTTAATTACTGGAAATTTTAAGGCGACAGATGAAATTATTTTACTTATTGGAGAAACAAAAGAAGATTTAGGAGCAAGCGAATATTTATCAACAATCTATGGTCAAATCATCGGCCAAGTACCAAACCTAGACTTAAGCTATGAACAACAAGTTCAAAAGCTTTGTCTACAAGCAATTAATAGAGGCTTAGTTTCTTCTGCACATGATGTTTCTGATGGTGGTTTATTAGTTGCTTTAGCTGAGTGTTGCCTAATGACACAAGGAAGTAGTCCAACAATTGGAGCATCAATAGATTTAGATTTAGCAACCTTTCAAGATATTTCTTTAGCTGCTGCTTTATTTGGTGAATCTCCATCTAGAATAATTGTCTCTGTAAAATTCGATAATTTATTAGCAATAGAAGAGTTAGCTAAAGAATATGGTATTTTACTTACTCAACTTGGAAGAACTTGTAAAGATAGTTTTAGCGTTAGGGCTGATCAGAAAGAAATACTCAATTTGCAAGTAGATAAATTACAACAAGACTGGCAAGAAAGCCTAGGAAAACTACTAGCAAAATAGTTTTAATTAGGAGTAATTATGTCTGATCAAAAAAACAAAGATTTAGCTAACAAAGAGCAAGAAACAATTGAAAATAAAGAATCTAAACAATTAGTAAAAAGCGAATCTAAGTCGCTAATTGGTGCATCAATGACAACCAAAGTAGGTTTAGGCTTTGGTGTGGCTTTAGGAATAACCGCTCTTAGTTCTTATGTAATATTTCGGTTGATGAACCGAGTTAAAATGGAAGGACTAGAAAATATTCCTAGCGAGCATGAAAATGTTTTGTACTGCTTAAACCATAACTCAATGCTTGATAATTTTGCTTTTGAGACGGCTGTTTATCTGCCTAAAGTATTTTTTCAACCAGAATATTTACCAGTTAATTTAGCAGATCGTAAAAATTTTTTTGGTGACCCTACCTCACGTAAATTAAAAGATAAAGTAATGCAAATCTTAGGAAAACATTTTTTTACTCATCTACGTGCCTATCCTGTAGATAGAAAAACTCATGATATGGGTCAAGTAGAAAAATGGGTTGAACTCTTAAAACATAATATTGTGGTAGTTTTTCCAGAAGGAACTCGCTCACGTGGTGGTGAAATGGGAGAAGGAAAACCTGGTGTAGGTAAAATGATTTACCTAGCACGACCTAAAGTAATACCTGTAAGAATGATTGGAATGGATGAAGTTTTAGGTGTAGGTCGTATTATTCCTCGTGCTTTTCGCACAGTAAACATTATTATTGGTAAACCTTTAGATTTGACTGAGTGGATAGATTATCCTATGCCTACAGATCCTGGTGAGCAATATGGGCTTTTTAAGGGTATTGCAGATGAAGTAATTAGTGAAATAAAAGCTCTAAAACCAAAAGAAAAATAGTCTAAAATCCAAGTAATTTTCCTAGTTTTAAGCTAGGACGTATAATTGAACACTCAGCTTTCTTTAGCAATTTTCGACAAGCATTAGCTGTGTTTTCTTTAGCATCAATGGAGTTAGCTTGCTCTACATTTGGTGGGGTTAATCCATTAAGTTGATAATAAACAAGTAGTTGTCCATAAAGTTCACCTGTATGGTTAACAGATTTTGCGCAGTATTCTTGCTTAATTTCATCATTAGTTTTAGCAATTAATTCTGAACTTTCCTCTATAGATTGTTTTAATACCTCAACAATTTCTGTTTTTGTTGAGTAATCTTTGATAGACAAAGTAGAATCTTGATCTAGCCCATTTACTGCATTAACAAATGAGTAGTTATAGCTAGCAGCATGTAGCATTTGTTCTGCAAAACTACGAGTTTTGCAATCGGGGCGAAAAGAATAACGATTTGCTGGAAAGTCTTCTGCCATTGCTAAGAGTTTTTGATTAACACTTTGCCATTGTTGCAAAAAATCTTTTGTTAGGTGGCAGGATTGCGTTTGAGAATCAATAAAAAAGAAGTTTTTAACACCTTCAAGGCTCATTAATCCTAAGATTAAGAACGCTATTAATGACCATTTAATTGCTAAACGACGGCCTTTTCTCATAACCTTACCCCTTTCCTTTTAGATAAATCATAGAAGGAATAGACAAATTCTGTGCCATAAAATAACAGGGTGCTAAGTGTTTATCTTAGTAGGTTTAGGAAATTTAAGGCAAAATTTAACTAATTTTAGGTGCCCGTTTCTGGGATAAAGTTGTTCATACTCGGATAGTAGCTAAATTAAAACTATAAAAACTTCTGCATTTTAAGTATAGAGATTGAAGGCTAGTATTAATACAATAGTTTGACAGCTTGCTTTTGGTTAGCATAGATGATACAAACACTTGTGGGAAAACTCTATAATGATTAAAGTAGAAAATCTTTCATATACTTATCCAAAATCCAAAGAATTTGCCTTGAAAAATCTGGTCTTTGAGATAAAACAAGGTGAAATCTTCGGCTTTTTAGGGCCTTCAGGTGCTGGCAAAAGTACAACCCAAAAAATTCTCTATAAAATACTTAGTGGTTTTACTGGCGAAGTCTACATAGATCATAAGCCCTTAAAAGATTGGGGAAGTGAGTATTTTGAAAAAATTGGAGTTGGTTTTGAACTTCCAAACCATTATCTAAAACTTACTGCAAAAGAAAACTTACAACTTTTTGCTTCATTTTATTCCCCTAAAAATCTACAAAACTTTGATGTACTTTTTGAAATTTTTGGACTCACAGACAGTATTAATAAAAAAGTTGAAGAGTTTTCAAAGGGAATGAAAATGCGTCTGAATTTTATTCGCGCAATTATGCATAATCCCGATATCCTTTTTTTTGATGAACCTACAACAGGACTTGATCCAATAAATGCTCAAAAAATTAAAAGGTATATCATTAAACTAAAAAATGAAGGTAAAACGATTTTTGTCACAACACACGATATGACAACAGCAGATGAACTTTGTGACCGCGTTTCATTTATTGTTGGCGGCGAAATTCGTTTGACAGAAAAACCTTCTGTTTTAAAGAACAATCACGGAAAACATATTGTCAAAGTTGAACTGCAAAATGGACAAATAGCTGATTTTCCATTAAAAAATTTAGGAGATAACCCAGCATTTTTGGATTTTATTTCACAAAAAGAAATCTTAAGAATCAATACTCAAGAAGCAAGTTTGGAAGAAGTTTTTATCAAAATTACTGGTACAAAATTACAAGAATGATTCAACTTTTCAATCAGATAAAATGGCAGTTTCTGGTTTTTCAGAAAAACAATCTTATAACAATGATTGTTGGAATAACTATGGTTTATGTACTAATAATTTATCTTATTAGAGGTTCTGAAAATATTGAAAAATTCATTACGCTTTTAATATATAATGACCCTGCATTAGTCGGTTTTATTTTTATAGGAATTTCCATTATTTTAGAAAAAGATCAAGAAGTTCTCTCAGCTTTATTTGTAACTCCTCTAAATCAACACCTTTATCTAATTTCCCGCATAATTACACTCTCAACAATAGGTTTTTTTGGGGCTTTAGCAATGATTTTAACAGCAAAAGGAACTTCATTTAACTTTATACACTTTTTTGTTGGAGTATTCTCAACCTACATCTTATTTTGCTTAATGGGAGTTTTTATTGTCAGCTATACAACAGAAATTTTGCATTTTTTCCTGTGCGGCATTCCAATTTTGATTTTTATGAGTTTGCCTTTGCTTAATTACTTTGAATTAACAAATTTAGGTTTTCTTAAACTTTTCCCTATTCAGGGCGGTTTGAATTTAATAGTCAACTCTTATCAACAATCTCCAAATATCAGGGAATTAATTTTTGGTTATGCTTCAATTCTTATCTGGACTCCTTTGATTTATAAGGTTGCTCACCGCCTGTTTACTGCCAAGGTTGCCAAAATCTGAAAATATGAAGCTAATCAAAGTTGCCATTAATGATTTTAGACTTGTTTTTCGAGAAAATACTTTAAAAATTTTTCTCTTTCTTCCTTTGCTAAATCTCTTAGTAATTAGATATGCGTTGCCACATGTAGTAAAAATTTTTGAAGCATTGCAAAACTATATTGCCATCATTTTAATGTTAGCAACTATGCAGGGTTCCATTGCCTTTGGATTTATCTATTCAATGGTTTTAGTCAATGAAAAAGATACAAATGTAGCAAAAGTATATGGGATTTTACCTGTTTCTAAGTTTTGGTTTGTTGTTTTTCGTTTAATTCCTCCATTTTTATTAGCAATAATATCTACATTTTTACTCTTACTCGTTGAACCTTTCTATGGGTTATTTGTGCTTTCAAACCTCCTTTATTCAACACTTGCTGGGTTTATCGCACCTTTGATGATTTTATTCATTGCAATAATTGCAAAAAATAAAATTGAGGCAATGACATGGCAGAAACTTTTTAACTTACCACTTTTTCTACCAATTTTAGCTTTTTTTGCCCCTGCTTCACTTTCTTTTGTTTTTGCAATTTTTCCAACCTTTTGGGCATATCAGGCATTTAATTCTTTAATCAATGGTAGAAATTTTTGGATTTATTTGTTTATTGGATTTTCCCATAGTATTTTACTTCTTGTATTGATGATCAAAAAATTTATAAAAAGTCATTTTAATTAGTTCTAAATATGCTTAAACCATAGTATTTATCATTATTTAGCTTCTTATAAAATAAATTAGAGATAAAGAATTGTCTTAATTTAATAAATTATTTATAATTTAGCTTTCCTCACAAACTTAAAAAACCAATTTATTTTTATTTGAGGGCATTATGTTACGCATTTTTAGTGCTATTTTAATTATTGTATTTTTTGCAGTTCCTTTAACTGCTAATCAAAACTTAATATTTAACTGTCCTTTAGAAATTAAAGATGTAAAGATTACTTTGTCTAATTTAACAAAAGTTCAATCATCTATGGGTAGTATGGGCAATATGGGCGGTGGCATGGATAGTATGGGAAGTATGAGTAATAGTTCTGGAGGAACAGGCCCTTTTTCCGCTAATGATGAGCAAAGATTAGTATTTGTGATGAAGTCAAAAAACATCGCAACACAAAATGTTTCTAATATATACTGGGAATCTTGCTATACAAACAAAAATAAAGAAACAATTGTTAAACAATTTAAGTCAAGTAAAAAAATCAAAGCCAATGGAGAAGAAACTATCAAAGAAGCGGTTTCATTAGATTCTAAATCCTCTCCAGCAACAGCTAAAATTGGCATTCATATATTAAAAATAGAGTATGATGATAAAACTAGCTGGGAAAATAAACCTGTTAGCGGGGAAATTCCTTACGTCTACATAGATGTAAAATTTGATAAATAGATATTAAAAGTATTACTTAGTCTTAAATTATTTTGGGAAAATATCCAAATTTAAGGTAGCAGACCCTTGGATTGTCCTATCTAGTTTGCATTGTTTTCGAGCATCCTAAACAAAAAATAACCCACATAAATTATTTAATTAATTTTATAATCTTTTAGTTTTCTTTTTAATGTTGTTAAAGAAATGTTTAATGCCCGTGCTGTATGAGTTTGGTTTTTGCCAAGTTGATTATATATTTTTTCTATATACTGTTTTTCTAGTTCCTCTAAAGTAAAAATTTTGTTTTCTATAACTAAATTTTCACTTTCTTTAGAATGGTTATTTTTATCATCAAAATTGCTTACTAATTTAGAAGGTTGTAGTTCTGGGCCAGGCTGTAAAATTATACAACGCTCAATAATATTTCGTAATTCTCGAACATTACCGGGCCATGAATATTTTTTTAGTAAATCAAGTTCTTGGTCAGATAAAAATAAATTGTGAGTGGGAGCAAACTTTTTAATAAAGTGATAACAAAGTTGTGCTATATCTTCGGATCTTTGGCGTAGAGCAGGTATTTGAATATTAATAACACTTAAACGATAGAATAAATCACTTCTAAGTTTACCATTTTCTATAGCTTGCTTTGGATTAACATTTGTTGCAGCAATAATTCTAACATTAATATCTCTATAGTTTTCTGCTCCTAAGCGGCGAACTTTTCGCTCCTCCAATACACTTAACAATTTGGATTGTAGAAGTACAGGCATTTCTCCAATCTCATCTAAAAACAAAGTCCCATCATTAGCTAACTCAAAAAGACCTTTGCGGCTAGATGTAGCTCCCGTATAAGCTCCTTTTTCTACACCAAATAGTTCTGCTTCAATTAAACTTTCTGGTAACGCAGCACAATTTATACTAATAAAAGCTTTGCGTCTTCCTTCGCTAGTATGATGAATTGCTTTAGCAATGACATTTTTTCCTGTTCCAGTCTCTCCAGTAATTAAAACTGTTGCATCTGTTGAGGCTGCACGTCTAATTAGTTGATGTATTTCTGAAAAAGCTTCTCCACTACCTATAAGAAGATTTTCATTTTTTTCTTGGCTATTAGTGTAGTTATGAATTTGTTCCCATTGTTGAAGACTTGCAACAGTTTTTTCTGCCTGGCTAATTCTAGATAAATGTAGTGTCCTTTGTTTTAGTACAATCCAATTAAGCGGCTTAGTAATGTAATCTGTAGCACCGGCAGCAAATCCTTTTTCTATAGAGTCAACATCTGAAAGAGAAGTAACAAGCAAAATAGGGATATCTGTTGGAGTTTCACGGATTTTTTTACAAGCTGTTAATCCATCCATTTCAGGCATAGCAATATCCATTAAAATTACACTTGGTTGTAATTTCTGATAAAGTTCTACACCTTCTTTTCCATTAGTAGCTTCAACCACTTGATAGCCATCTCGTTCAAAAAGCAAACGTACCATTCTACGAACATTTGCATCATCATCAACAATCATTACTTTGATTTCAGAATTTGGTTTTAATGAGTTAGGCATATTTTATTACCTTATAGGACTATTATGAGTGTTTGTACCCAATAAAGTTTCATTTATTAATTTCAGCAAATCTTGTGCCATATAGGGTTTAGCCAAAAAACTAGCTGCTCCTTGTTTTAAGGCTTCAGAAATTTCTTCTGCCCTTGCTAGTCCACTAGTAATAATAATCTTTATATTTGGAGAAATTTTTTGTAGTACACGAATCAAAGCTATACCACTAATTAAAGGCAAGTGTAAATCTAACAATACTACAGCAACTTTATCTTTGTATTCATTATAAGTAGCTATTGCTTCTACCCCATCGGCTGCAAATATTGCTTGGTAGTTTGCTGATTCAAGTGTGGCTTTGATAATCTCACATAAGGCTAGCTCGTCATCAATAATAAAAACTAACTCTCCATTACCTAAATATGTTGGTAAAGAAGCTTCTGTTATTTTGACATTTTCTTTCTTTTCATAAGCAGGTATATAAAAACTAAAACAACTACCTTCACCTAGTTTACTAGCTACTTGAATAATACCTTTATAATTTTTAATTATTGTTTGTGCTGTAAATAGCCCCAGACCTGTACCTTTATTAGCATCTTTAGTGGTGAAAAATGGGTCAAAAATTTTTTCTAAAACCTCTTCATTCATACCTATGCCTGTATCAACAATGTTAAAAACTACATATGCCCCTGATATTAAGCCTGTTAACTCTGGTCTAGTGGCTAGGGAAGTTTGCTCTAAAAAAATATTTTCTGCAAAGACCTTAAGTTCTCCCCCCTTTGGCATTGCATCACGAGCATTAACACAAAGATTTAATAATACTTGGGTTAGTTGTGTTGCATCTGCTTCAATTAACCATAATTCTTTTTGGGATGAACTAACTACAGAAATATTTTTGGGAAAAGTATCTCGAAGTATATTATGAATTTCTTTAAGTATATGTTTTGGTTGAATTGGTTCAGTCCCTTTTTTTGCTCCACTAGCAAAAATTAAGATTTGTTTTACCATTTCTGCGCCACGTTCAGCACTATTTTGGATTATCCCTAATACCTCATCTAGTTGTTTTTTGTTTACACCCATTTTTAGCATTTCTACGCCTAATAACAATGGAGTTAGAAGATTATTTAAGTCATGTGCTATACCACTTACAAGCACACCAATAGTTTCTAAACGTTGTGACCTTAAAAGCTGTGTTTCTAGCCTTTGTTTTTCACTAATATCTTTAATCATAAGTTGTACCGCAGGCATGTTGTTCCACAGTAAATACCCGGCTGTTACCTCTGCTGGAAAACTTTTTCCTTCTATTGTGTAAAATTTAATTTCTATATAAAGCTTATTAAGTTGATAAGTTAAGACTTTATCTAAAAAATTTTTCCAGCTTTCTAAATATTCTATATCTATCAAAAAATCAATACTAATACCTATTATATCCTTAAGATGTTTTACTCTAAACATCTGTAAAGATGCTGGATTAACTAGCAATATTTCTTGTTTTTCAGAAAGTATGACTATTCCATCAGGACAAATTTCTACAATTCGTTCAAATTTTTCTCGCTCCAGCAAAAATTGTCTATACCTATTTAATTTCACAATATTTTGTATTCTTGCTCGTAACTCTATTAAATCATAGGGTTTAGAAATAAAATCATCTGCACCTGCTTCAATTGCAAGTCTACGAGATTTTGAATCCTCTAATGCTGTTACCATTAATATAGGAACTTTTTCTATTCTTTCGTCTTGTCTTATATGTTGGCAAACTGTAATTCCATCTATACCAGGTAACATTATGTCTAATAAGATTAAATCAGGTTCTATTTCTTGAGCTTTTTTTAGTCCTTCTTCGCCATTATCAGCAAATTCTAGTTTGTACCCATATTTTGAAAGCAAATAACCTAAAATCTTTTGCCCTTCTAAATCATCATCAACTATCAAAATTTTAGCTGACTCTAAATCTAGTTTCTTTTCTTTATTGTTTATCATTAATTTCTACCCTCGTAAGAAGTACCTATAAACTACAAATACATATTTACTAAGTTAATTAACTTATTACAACATAGGTTATATAAAAATAACTAGATTTTTTTTAGTAAATATTTTATTTGATTTAGTAGTATTTTTTAGAAGCAACCAAGATAGTAAACAAGAAAAAATTATGTGAGCGCAAGTCTTGCGCTCACATAGGATAATGAACAGATAAGTACAAGAAAGATGTCTATCTCTAAAATAAGATACTTAGATTATTTATATTAAGCATAGCTATTTTGTAAAATTACATCGCTCCATTCATAACTTTGCTCAATGGCTTTAGTTAGTTTATTTTTTACCCCTATTAAAGCAATAGATAGATTAATGTCTGATTGTTTATCTGCTTGTTTGCACATTATTTCTAATTCAGAATTAACTTTTTCTGCATGTTCTAGTAGTTGGCCTAAAATATTGTTTAGATTAGACTTCAAGTGTTCATTTTGTGAGAGTAATGTAAAAGTTTCTTGCAGTTCAGCAATTAAAGCAGTTACTTTTCTAGTTAAACTATATTGTTGAACTTGAAAAGTGCTTTCTAACATATTACCTTGAGAAAATAGAGCTATAATTTCATTTTGGCTTAAAATTAATTGTGAATACCTTAAAGGCAATTTATTAGTTTTAGCTGTTTGGTTGATAGAATTTATAATTTCTTCCACCCTAGCAGTTAATTGCTCCTCTATTTCAACAATTCCTATATTCCTATGGGTTTCTATTAATGGTTTTAACATGGAATTTTCTGCTTTAGTAGCAACAAATTTTTGTTCGCTTGCTTTTTGGTTATTTGTTTTACTAGCTTCTTTAGCTAATTTTTGCCATTCATCGTTGGCGTTATAAACAATTTCAAAAACTTGTGCTGATTGTTTTAATTCATTTTGATGGGATTCATAATCTTGAGCTAAGATCTTATCTAAGTTTTCAATAAAGTCTTTAGCTGCTGCTAAATTTAATGTTGTTCCGTCTGTTAGTTCTCCAATAGCATTAAAGTTATTGGCTAACATACTTTTACAAATTTCTAATATGGTTGCTTTTTCTATAGCAAATTTTTGGAATTGTCTTTTTAACTCTAAATCTAGTGTAACTACGGCTAAAATAACGTCTTTATGCCAAAAATCTTGTCTAAGCTCTTGCTTTAGTGCGCGAGCATCTGAAAGCAAATTAGTAAGAACCAATTTATAAAAACTTCCTGTTTGGCGGATTTTATTTATTAATTCTGAAGCATAAAATAATTTTTCATTTGCTTGTTCTGTCAAAGGTGAACTTTCTGGCAGGGGCATAACATAATCTAAGAGGTTATTAAAATCTTCAGAAGCAATTCTTTTATAAAGTTCTGTTAGCAGTAACTCAAATTTATTAATATCCTCTTTAAGATTAGATTTTGTTAAACTTAGCAAATAAGCTAAAGCTAATATATCATCATAAGTAAGCTTTGAATTTTCAATATCTTGGCGTAAAAGATATGTAGGCAAATTATTGCTATTTTCCTTTAACCAAACCAAATAATTCCATAATCTTTCTCTAACTACTACCAATTGTTGTTTGATTTCCTCGTCATTTTTACCTAGCAATACAAACTTTAATTGTTTTAGAGAGCTTACAAGTTTTTCTTCTGTATAAGTACAACCAATAACTGCTAGCTCTCCTAATTTTTCCAAAGTATCTTGTGTTGCTTTTAACTTGTCATAACAACTATTTAGAAAGTCATATTGTTGTTGGAAAAAACTTACTTCCTCATTAAATGAAGGAACAAAAACGACATCGCTAATTTGTGGTGTTTGTGTTAAGAATTTCATAACTACCCCCTTTACTTTCTATCAAGCTGCTACAAATGTTGAGAAAGTATTAATTTCTGCTTTATCAAATAATAAATATACTTGTTCAATGATTTCTTCTAATTTATTTTTAATTAATACTAAATCAAATTTATTATCTTCACTATCTCTACTAAAATCATTAATATAATTATTAATATTACTGATAGCTATTTTTGTTTCTTCCAAATAATATAAAACATTTTTTAATCCATAAATTCCCCATGAAATACCAAGTAACTCTTCTCTTTTATCATAAAAAGCTATTATTTCTTGTAACTCTATAAATAATGCTATCGCACGTCTTATTAAAATATATTTAGCTTTATCATAAGCAGTTTTTTGGCTGCTTCCATTCATTAAAATATCTACTTCTTTCTTATTTAAGATTAAATCTGAATATTTTAGTTTAATTATTTGCTTTGGTGCATTAACTGCACGTTTTGTTAAAATATTAATTATATTATCAATATCTTTTTCTAATTGTTCTTCTGCCCATTTTTGTTGTAAATAGTTAATATTAACCAATTTACTATAATTATTGTTTTTATAACTTTGTTTATTACTTTCTACAAGCACTGTTTTTTCTGTTTTAACAGGTGTATTTGTAATAACTCCGCTACTTTCTATTATTTTATCATTCATATCTAATAAAACTTCATTATTAATTATCATCCAACCAGATTGACTATTATTTAATACTTCGCTTGTTAGATCATACTCTTTATGTTCAGCTTTATTAACATATTCAATAAAAACATTGCTATTATCAGATAAATTTTTCTTTACAGCTTGGCGTACTACACTAGCTATATAAACTAATTTCATCAAATTTTTATAGTTATTATTATATTCTTGATTAATCCATATATTAATATCACTAACAAATCTATATACTTTACTTAAATCTAATACACCTAATCTATTTAATTTTGGTATAAAGTTAATTCCTAATAATATTAAATTCTCTACACTATATTTAATAAATTTACTTTCTTCTTCTAATAAATATATAAATTTTTCTCTTAAGTTAAGATTGACTAGCACTAAGTATGATAATATTTCTGGTAACCAGAAATAGTTTTGTAGGTTATTTTTAATATTTCGTAAATCTTTGATTATATTACTAGATAATAATTGCTCAAAATTATTAATTTTATTAATTTGTTCATTTATTTTTATAACTTGTTCAATAATGGACTTTTTATTGATAATATTTGTTACTGAATATTTATTACTATAATTATTTGTGAAAGATGAGTTAATAAAGTCTCTGCCTTTGCTTGATTTGCTAATTTATTGGAATGTAAATAAAATTCAAATTGTAATAAAATTACTACTTCTTGATTATTAATTTTATTTTCTTTAATAGCTTTTCTTAGCTCTGCAACTGTTATTAAGTTATTATTTATAATAATATTGTATTTATATGTAGATAAATACTGTTTTACTAATAAAAATTTTACGTTAAAAGTTAATGCTTCTTTTTCCGTTAAATTCACATTTAATATATTTTTCAATATTTGTAAATTTAGAAAAATATTAGCTTCTATTTCTGGTGTGTTTATTATTTGGCTATCTAGTTTTTTTAACACTTTAGTAACAGAATAAAATAATCTAAATTCTGCTGCTAATCTCTTAAAATCTTGCTTTATACTTTCTTTATTTGCTTCTGTTGCACACATAACACACTCTCCATCAAATACTAACTAATTACAACGTTATTTTTAGAAACATCTAAGAAAAGTAAGGTGCTTTATTCGATAGATTTAATAACATTTAATATTTTATTAAATGTTGTAGATTGTTCTACATCCAATAATTCAAAATAGCCTTTTACTAATTTTTCAAAACAACTGCCACAAATTCCTGAACTTCTTTCAACTGTAGTAAAATCATAAGCCTCTTTACACCAAGCACATACTTTAGGAAAACTTTCTTGTTTAATTGAATTTGCCATAATTTCGTTATCCATTGTTGAATCTATATTTTGCCCTAACATAATTAATTCCTTTAACTAACTTATTGTTTTGACCTTATACATAGCAAAACTGAAACCAAACTTACTTAAATATATAAATAAAATTAACTATAAAAACGCTTATAGTTAATAAACTACTGATTTTCAACTAGTTATAAGCCATATAATATATTTTACTATTTTGCTGTTTATTAAAATTTTATTAAGATTTTTTATTAATAGCTCTTTAAACTACTAATATTTACTAAATACATATGGCTAGCTAATCAGATAAGGTGCCAATATATAAGACACTAGAATAAAAGTGGTAGGCTAAAATTGCCTAGTAGTCTAAAATTGCCTATTCAATCATTCTTATAGATTAAACATCAAATACGGTTTTCCTGCTAATTGTCCATTTATAAATAGCATTCTGCCAAATCTCCAGGATTAAATTAGTTGTGGCTAGAAATTTGCCTAGTGAAAAATTAAATTAAAGCTATTTTTATAAGAAAGATTTTGAATTTAAGAGTAAGGTAGAAGAACAAAACTTCTTTTTCTATTGTTCGTAACCTCCTCTGAAAAATCAACCAAAGGGGCATTTTATGAGAGAATTATTAGGAAGCTGCCATTTATCTCTTGAACCTGCTAGACAAGCATTTTTTAAGGTTGTCCGTTCAGATATAGAAAGTTCTAGAGGCACAAACACCATAAATTTAGAAGACTTAAAAATTAAAAGCAACGCTGGAGAAGTTTGTTTAGAAGATCCTATTTATAAAGAACATGGCGGTTCTACTACAGATTCTAGTTACTTTATAACAATAGGGCTTGAAAGCTACCAACTAAAATATGGTAAAAATCGTATAGGCCGTTTTGAAGATAATGATATTGTGGTAGATGACCCTAGTATTTCCCGTAGGCATTGTTGCATAGTTGTTCATTCTGACGAACGAATGGAAATTTTTGACACAGCATCTAGAAATGGGACAAGAGTTAACGGTCAAAAGATAGCAAAATATTGGCTTAAACCAGGTGATCAAATAACTTTAGCTAAAAAATATGTCTTAATGGTTTCTGACTTTCTACAATAGTCTTTAATACCCCTTTTACTAGGAGTTACTGCAAAAAAACTCCTAGTAAAAAATTCTGTATTAACCTCTTAGGGCCTTTCTAAAAACTCCTCTTCCCAATCCGGTTCTGGCATTTTATTTTCTATCCAATTAGGTTTTTGCTGCTCATTGTCGCTAGTTGCTTCATCTTGAAGACGATAATCTAAAGCTGCTTTAATAAAAGAGGTAAAAAGAGGATGTGCCGCCAACGGACGAGATTTTAGTTCTGGATGAAATTGACAGCCTAAAAACCAAGGATGGTTGGGAAGTTCAACAATTTCAACAAACTTACCATCTGGAGAACGCCCGGAAATTACTAGTCCATTTTCTGTAAGCATCTTTTCGTATTCAGGATTAAACTCATAACGGTGACGATGACGTTCTTCTATTGTCTCACTCCCATAAATGCTTGCAGCAAGACTTCCCTCTTTTAACTCACATTTATAAGCACCCAGGCGCATAGTCCCACCCATCGCTTCTACACCAATTAAATCACGTAGTCTGTAAATAATTCTATGAGGAGTATTAGCGTCAAACTCTGTGCTATCAGCATTATCTAAATGGCAAACATTCCGAGCATATTCAATACAAGCGCATTGCATCCCTAAACAAATTCCAAAAAAAGGCACTTTTTTACGTCTAGCATAAGAAATTGCTCTTAACATTCCAGCTATACCTCGCTTACCAAAACCTCCTGGAACAAGCAGCGCATCCATGTCTCTTAAGGGTTCTTCCCAGTCTTTTTTATCTTCTGTTATCAGACGCTCGGACTCAATCCAGCAAACATTAACTTTTACTTTATTAGCAACACCGCCATGAACCAAAGCTTCGGTCAAACTTTTATAAGAATCTTTTAGCTCTACATATTTTCCTACAATCCCGATATTTACGCTTTTAGTTGAATTTTTAATAATGTCTACTAGTTTGCGCCACTCTTCTAAATCAGGGTCAGGAGCATTTAAGTTTAACAATTCAACAATTAGCTGATCTAGATTTTCTGCTTCAAAAGCTAACGGAACTTCATAAATAGTAGGTGCATCTTGTGCAGTAATTACAGCCTTTTCTGAAACATTACAAAATAACGCGATTTTTTCTTTTAGCTCTCTAGGTAGCGGTCTTTCAGTTCGACAAAGTAAAACATCTGGTTGAATCCCTATTTCTAAAAGCTCTTTAACCGAATGTTGGGTAGGTTTGCTTTTTAGCTCGCCAGCACTAGCAATAAATGGAACTAAAGTTAAATGAATAAAAAGAGCATTTTGCCGACCTACTTCTTGGCGTAGCTGTCTAGTTGCTTCCAAAAATGGTAGTGATTCAATATCTCCAACCGTGCCGCCTATTTCTACAATTACAACATCAACATTTTGAGAAACATGGCGAATTGCGTCTTTAATTTCATTGGTAATATGTGGAATAACCTGCACGGTTTTTCCTAAAAAATCTCCTCGACGTTCCTTTTCAATTACAGAAAGATAAATCCGTCCAGTTGTTAAATTGTTATTTTTTGTCATTTGCGCCGAAGTAAAACGCTCATAATGCCCAAGGTCTAAGTCTGTTTCTGCTCCATCATCTGTTACATAAACTTCTCCATGTTGAAAAGGTGACATAGTTCCTGGGTCAACATTAATATAAGGATCAAATTTTTGTAGCGTTACTTTTAAGCCACGAGCCTGCAATAAACAGCCTATTGAAGCCGCAGCAATTCCTTTGCCTAGTGAAGATAAAACGCCACCAGTGATAAAAATATATTTTGGCATAACTTTCCCTTACTAAATTTCTAAATTTAATTTTCTAAAATTTTCTTTGCATTAAGTAAATCTGCAACTGTATCAATACCAATAGATTTAGCAGCAACTTTTAGCACACGAATAGAATAACCTTTTTCCAGTACGCGTAATTGCTCTAAAGATTCTTGTTTCTCCAGTGGACTACGAGGCCAAGTAGTAAACTCTAATAAAAACTTGCGTCGATAAACATAAAGCCCTGTATGCTTAAAATATTCTCCTAGTTCATTAGGCTGATTTTTCATAGCTTCTAACATCTTTGCTGGCTCAAAACTCTGCTCACCCAAACAAGCAAACCGTGCAAAAGCTATTGGTGCGCGTGAAAAATAAAGTGCATTACCTTGGCTACTTATTACTACTTTAACTATATTAGGGTTAAATACATCTGCTAAATTCTCTATTTTTTCACAAGTAGTTGACATCATTAAGCTAGGGTCATCTAATAGCGGATTAATAGCTTGATCAATTGTATTAGGGTCTATCAACGGTTCATCCCCTTGGACATTAACAATAATATCTGAGCTTAATTTTTCTGCTACTTCCGCAATGCGATCTGTACCGGTTTGATGATCTACACTAGTCATTATTACACTAGCACCAAAACTATTTGCTACTATTTTTATTCGTTCATCATCAGTAGCAATCAATACTTGGTCAACAAGTTTAGCTTGTGATGTTCGTTCAAAAACATGTTGGATAATTGGTTTACCTGCTAAATCTAGTAGAAGTTTTGCTGGCAGGCGTGTTGAGCCGTAGCGGGCTGGAATAATTGCAGTAACTCTTGATCTTTTTCCCATAATGGGATTTCAGGGTATAAAAAACTTATCTATCTGTCAAACCTTTCTTGGAGTTTACGCCCCTTTGAGACATATTATCTAGGTTGTTTGTCTGTTGTAATCCAGTTATTTAATTTATTATTTTTTATAGCTAAACTCTTAAAAAATTTGTAAAACCTTTCATAAAAAATGATTAAGCAAAAACAGCCGGATTTTAAGGGAACAGAACGTTTTTTAATCCAACGTTGCATTGGCTCAGGTGGCTTTGGCGTTGTTTATGAAGCTTATGACCAAGAACGTAAGGCTGTTGTAGCTCTTAAAACACTTCATGAATTAACAGCAGAATCTCTTTATTTATTTAAGCAAGAATTTCGTTTGCTGGCTGATATAAACCACCCTAATCTTATAACTCTTTATGAATTAATGTCAGATCAAGACCAGTGTTTTTTTACTATGGAATTAGTTCAAGGAGTTAATTTTCTTCAGTATGTTAGATTATATAAAGAAGAACTAGACCCAAATCTTTCTGAAACTATTAATTGTATAACATCTAGTATTAATACCGCTTCTCAAGACGAGCAAGAAACCGCCATAACGCCAACTCCTACACCTAAATCAACTACTCAATCAGATTCTATAAGCCAAATACAAACTATTAGGCTTAGTGGTGAAGAAAAAACTAATGATGATCAAGTAGAAGTTTCTATTAGCTCACAACCAAATTTTAAGTTTGATCCTCTACGGCTTAGAGATGCTTTAAGACAACTAGCAACAGGTATTTATGCAATACACACAGCAGGAAAATTACATAGAGATATTAAACCTTCAAATATTTTAGTGACTGAAGAAGGGCGAGTAGTAATACTTGATTTTGGGCTAGCTATGGAGCTTGTTTCAAAAAAACAACAAGAACATATTGTTGGAACACCTGCTTATATGTCGCCAGAACAATGCGCCAACTCCACTTTAACAGAAGCTACAGATTGGTATAGTGTAGGAGTTATACTTTATGAATCACTCACTGGTAAACGTCCCTTCAGCGGTCAAGTGATGGATTTGCTTTCACATAAACAACGTTTTGAACCTCTAGCACCTAACAAACTAGTCAAAGATATCCCAAAAGATTTGGATCTACTTTGTCAGCAACTACTTAAAAAAGATCCTCAAAAGCGTCCATCAGGAAAAGAAATCTTAGAGCGTCTTTCAAATAACAATTTTTCTATTTCTTCGCTCTCTTTATCTGCCCCTCAAGCAATTCCTTTTGTTGGACGCGAAAGCTATATAAATACAATTAAAGAAGCTTTCAGCACAGTTAAAGAGGCGCGACGCACAGTTACAGTTTATGTCTATGGCAATTCAGGAATGGGAAAAAGTTCTTTGGTTCGCCATTTTCTTAAACAATTAGACAAAACCGAAAAAGATATAGTCGTTTTAACAGGCCGCTGTTATGAGCAAGAATCTGTTCCTTATAAAGCTTTTGACAGCCTCATAGATGATTTAAGCCAACACTTAAAAGACTTATTCAAAACAGAAATTGAAAAACTTTTGCCTGATGATGTTCTTGCTCTAGCACGCTTATTTCCTGTTCTAAAACAAGTTTCAGCTATAGCTAGCCATGAAAGCAAAGTCTTAGAAATTCCCGACTCTCAAGAACTTCGTCGTCGAGCCTTTAACGCCCTACGAGAGCTTTTAGCACGACTAGCAGCAAAAAAACCTTTAATTCTTTTTATTGATGATCTTCAATGGGGAGATTTAGATAGCGCAGGACTTTTAATTGAACTCCTGCAACCACCCGACCCACCGCCTTTTCTGTTACTTACCACTTATAGAAGCGAAGAAATAAAAACTAGTCCTTTTTTAACTACTTTTTTACCGCTACGAGAAAAAACAGAGGTTGAAATTAAAGATTTAGCTATTAAAGAACTTTCAAAAGAAGAAGCAAAAAAATTAGCTATTGCTTTGTTAGGCAAAGAAAATAAAGAACTGCTAGAACTTGCAGAAATGATTGCCCAAGAATCTAAGGGAAATCCTTTTTTTGTTGATGAGCTTGTACGTTTTATGCAGTTAAGTGAAACATCTGTAGAGCAAAGTTATACACCTAATTTTGCTTACTTAAAACCTGTCACCTCTACAAAAAATAAAATAGTAACTGTACCAATAATTGATAACAGAAAATTTTCACCCAGTGAAGAAACTAGTTTTGCTAAATTAGACCAAGTTATTTATGCACGTATAATTAGCTTGCCTGAAAATGCCCGTAAATTACTTGAAGTTGTAGCCGTTGCAGGCCAACCACTAGAAAGAGCCATTGCTAAAGAAGCTGCCCAACTTGATGGTCAAGAACAAACTACCATTGCACTACTTCGAGCAAATCGAATGATTCGTTTAAAAGGTACTAAGCACCAGGAACAATTAGAAGCCTACCATGACCGAATACGGGAAACTGTAGTGGCTAATCTGCCTCCAGAAAAACTAAAGACTCATCATAGAAAGCTAGGATCTCTTTTAGAAACAACTGCCGACCCAGAACGCCTTGCAAATCATTTTTACAAAGCTGGAAATAATGACAAGGCAGCTAAATATGCTTTTGATGCAGCAGAAAAAGCTTATAACGCGCTAGCTTTTGACCATGCTGCTCGTCTTTATCAGTTAGCTCTTAAGCTCTGCAAAGAAGAAGATTTGCAACATCATCAGTTACAAGTCAAATTAGCTAACTCACTTGCTAACGCTGGTCGTAATTATGAAGCCGCCCAAAATTTTTTAGCTGCTATAAAAACGGCTGATGAGCTTGAAGCATTAGAACTTCGTCAACGCGCTTCTGATCAATTGCTGCGCTGTGGCTACTTAAAAGAAAGCTTTGCAGAACTAAAAATTATTACTGACAAAGTTGGGATAAAAATTGCTGAAACACCACTACAAGCAATTTTGTCATTTTTAGTTAATCGCGTAAAACTTTGGTTTAGAGGTCTAGAGTTTAAGGAGCGTCCAGCAAGCGAAGTCCCGCCCGAAGTTTTGCTTCGCCTTGACACTTTTAGGTCTATTGCATCAGGTCTTTCTTTGATAGATGCAACACGAGGCGTAGATTTGCAATCACGATATCTTTTATTTGCGCTTAGAGTAGGCGAACCTCAAAGAATTTCTTTAGCTCTAGCAATTGAGGCTGGTTATTCTTCCAGTGCTGGAGGTCGTAAAGCAAAACGTACTGAAAAGCTTTTACAACTTACCAAAGAACTTGCAGAACGCATTAACTACCCTTATGGAATAGCTATTTCAACCTATGTTGCTGGCATTTCAGCAGGTTGTTTTGGTCAATGGAAGCTTTGTATAGAAAGATTTGCTCAAGCCGAAGCTTTTTTACGTCAAAACTGTACTGGTGTTTCAGCCGAACTTGACACAGCAAGCTATTGGACATTTACCTCTCTTTATTTTATGGGTGATTTTAATCAGTTATTTAGCCGTATGCCAACAGTCTTAAAAGATATTCGTGAGCGTGGAAGTCTTATAGGTGAAACTATGCTTAGACTTCGCACTACTTACATAAAATTTTTAGCTAATGATGAAGTAGATAATGCTAAAACTGAGCTAGAAGAAAGTATTGGGCGATGGTCACAAAAAGGTTTTCAAATGCAGCATTTTTGGCATCTATTCGGCCAAGTGCAAACACTTCTTTATGAAGGAGACGCAAAAGCTGCTCAAGAACTACTTAAAGAAAAATGGTCTAAAATCACTAAGTCTTTTCTCTTACGCATTCAATCTTTTTACCTTCAAATTTTACATCTACAAGCTAGAACTATATTGGCCTTAGTTGCTAAAGATCCAAGCTCTATTTCACTATTAAAAGTAGCTAGTCGTAATGCCCAATTAATTGAAAAAGAAAATATGCCTTGGGGAAATGCTTTTGCTAAACAAATTTATGCAAGCATCGCAGCAATAAAAGGCGAAAAAGAAAAAGCTATTAAACTTTTAATTGAAACAGAAAAAAATTTTGAATCTGTTGATATGCTGCTTTATGCAACCGTTGTTCGCCGTCGTAGAGGTGAACTTTTAGCAAACGACCAAGGCAAACAACTAATAGAAACAACTGACAATTGGATAAAAACCCAACAAATAAAAAAACCTGATGCAATGGCTAATATGCTAGTACCTGGAAAATGGAAAGATTAACAACTACTATATTATAGAATTACTTACATCTAAAGATATTGGGATTCTTAGTCTTGCTTCACATCCCTTATCATTTGGTCGGTTTTGCAAAGAAAGTGTTCCTCCATGTGCTTCTGCAATTTGTCTGGATAAAACTAGCCCAATTCCAGAACCTTGGGGCTTAGTGGTAAAAAATGGCACAAATAAATTAGCAGTATTAGCTAGTCCTAAACCCTCATCTTCAATAGAAATATCAAGATAATTGTTGTCTACTTGCCAATAAACACTTACTCCACCATTATTTTCTAAAGCAGCATCAACAGCATTACGAAGTAAATTTATAAGTAATTGATCTAGCTGATCTCCATCTGCTTCAATGGTTAAATCGGGGCCTGGTGATAATTTTATTTCCATTCGTGTTTCTAACCTAACAACACGTTTAATCCATTCAGCTACATCAAGGCTATGAAATCTTGGTTGTGGAAGCCTGGCCAATCGCGCATAAGAACCCATAAAACGATTTAAGGCTTCAGCACGCGCTGCAATAACAGAAAGACCATGCTTTATATCTTCTTGCCAATCAGGAGGTTTACGAGTCAACATATTTTCTAAACTTCCAGCAATAGATTTTATTGGAGCCAAAGAATTATTTAACTCATGCCCTAACACCCTAACTAATCGTTGCCACGCTTGGCGTTCTTCTTCACGTAGTGCGCGACTAAGATCAGTTAAAACTAGTAGTTGATTAGCCATGCCTTTTTCCCGAAAAATTCCCCGTCTAATTTCCCAACGTCCAGCCCGCCCACCAGGAAATGTTCGAGTAACTGTAGTGTTACTTTCTCCCTGCAAACATTCGGCTAAACCTAACTCTTTAGCTGTACGTCCTAAAACTCTTTCCATAGGCTGAGATAAAAGCTTTTCTCCTGCACGGTTGACTAGTTGCAGTCTCTGCTCACTATCAAAAGTAAATATTGCTACATCAATTTCTACCATAACTTTACGTAGTAGCGCATTTGCTTCTAATGCTCCTAGTCGCTGCTCACGTAATGTTTCTGCCATAGCGTTAACTTCTAGCATTACCTCACCTAGTACATCACCCCGTCCAACGCTACGAGCGCGGATTGAATAATCTCCCTCACGTAAAGCCGCTAGTAAGTTTGTAACAGTTTGTAAATTAAAAACAATTTTTCTAGCAATAGAAAAAGAAAAGCCTAACCAAAAGCTAAGGATAATTAAAATTAATGTCCAAATGACTTTTGGGCTATAGTTATCATTCCAAAGCAAGACAATTGATACAACTACGGCAGGAAAACCCGTAAGCAAGCTAAAAAGCAAGATACGGTTTTGGTAGGTTAAGCCCTTTTTTTCTAGTGTTTCTTGAGTAAAGTTTTTTTCTAGTTCTGACATGAAAAAAGTTCCGTAAAAAAGAGAAAATTTTGCAACTTCTTTTGCTTATCTGAAGTTTAATGTTAGACCAGTTCTGAACCAATCTCTAAAAATAAAATATTAAGCCATTTACTAATTTTGAGGAGCAACTATGCGCTGCGAAACAGTGATCTCCGACTTCCAAGACTATTTGGAAGAAATAACTAGTAACATTGGTAAAGATCTCTTTGCCCATTTATACAATTGTGAATTTTGCCGCAAGGATTGTCAAAAATTGCTTTCTACTTTCCCTGATAGAGAGCGTTTTTTTAATCTAGACTCTGCTGAGTGGCAAGAACTAAAGTTGCTGATTTCCAATCAAGCCACTTTAGTTAAACCTCTTGAATTTACTTTGTTAAATCAAAAACCTCTTGTTACTAATTGCTTTGATGAAATAGAGACTAACTTAAGGGATTTTGCTAGTAGTCCTAAAGTTTTTATGTCTGCAATTATTAGTGATATTAGTCAAACCCATAATGGCCCTTATTGGGATAAAGGCGTTAGAGTAGCCACTTTAATTTGGCTTACTAGTGTTGCTTCTTTAATTTTCTATGGCGGTTTTGGACTTGGATTTTCTACAGATACTAGCAAAACTACCCTAGCAAGTAATACAACTTCTTGCCAAGAAAAAGTTTATTATATTGCCTTATCACCAAAAACGGTTGCAACATCGCTTACTATTGATAAAGCTAGCAATTTTGTTAGCAGCAAAAATCAAAACTTAACTATAACAGCAAGTAGTAAGCTATCAAGAAAACCAAAACAAAATAGTCTTATGGCTTCATCTAGTGCTAAAAAGTCAAAAAAACCTTTTGTTAACAAGTTTTCAGCTAATGACAAAATAGCTACTGCCACAAAAACCAAAGATCCCAACTGTATAGACGACAACAAAAATGGTATTTGCGATAAAAACGAACCAACAACAGGAGAAATAATTTTTACTCCCTATCCAACAGCTAACAATACAACCCGTTTAGGTAATAAATCAGCTACAGAACAGGCTTCTAATGTAACAGGAAAAGTTAGTTCAAAAGTTGAAAAACCAACAAGTACAACAACCCGTTCACCTATAAAAGTTGTAGTAACTCCTCTTAATCCAAATTTAAGAGTTGGTCAAAGCGGAGAGATAAAAATCTCTGTTAATACTAGTCAATCTGTTAGCTTAAAATTTAACTTACAATTTAACCCTCAAGTAATTAAAGTTAGGCGATCTGTTGGCAATAATGCTTCTGTGTTATTCCCTAATGGAGTTAATAAGCAAACAACTGTTGCAAGTATTGGAATTTCTACATTTGGACATCCTAAGCCAAATGATCAATACAACACTTTTTCAATAAATGTTGAAGCTTTTGGAGCAGGAAAAGCCAACTTAAAATTAACAGATGTTACAGCCGAATCTGAAGGTGAAAGTGTACCTATAGGCGTTTTCTATAGCGATATGGAAATAAATAATTAAAATTTTCTATTTGGGAGCGCGGGCATCTTGCCCGCATTCCTTAAAATTTATAGTTGATAACGTTGTAAGCGACGATAAAGCGCACTTCTACTTAATCCAAGTGCTTCAGCAGCGCGACTAACATTTCCTTCATAACGAGCTAGAGCTTTTTTAATTAGCAAACATTCCACATCCTCTAAACTCATATCTTCTAAACGTGGGGCGGTTTCGCGTCCAACTCTTAAACCTAAATCAGAAGCTTTAATAGAAGTTCCTTGAGCCATAAGCACGGCTCTTTCTAATGAATGGTCTAATTCTCGTACATTACCGGGCCAAGGATGATTAAGTAGTTCCTGCATAGCAGCATCATCAATACCTATAATTTTCTTGCGGTAGCGTTGAGAATGTTGACGTAAAAAATGCACTGCAAGTAAGGATATATCTTCGCGTCGGCTTCGCAAGGGTGGCAGGCGTATTTCAATTGTATTTAATCGAAAAAGCAAGTCTTGACGAAAACGGTTGATATTAACTTCTTCATTAAGATCAGCATTGGTAGCAGAAATAATTCTTACATCAGCCTTACGAGTACGAGAAGAGCCAACCCGCTCAAATTCGCCTGTTTCTAAAACTCTTAGCAATTTAGTTTGTAGGTTAAGTGGGACGTTAGCAATTTCATCTAAAAATAACGTTCCTGTATCAGCTAATTCAAAGCGTCCGACTCTTTCACTTTTAGCATCGGTAAAAGCACCTTTAACATGCCCAAATAGCTCACTTTCAAAAACTCCTTCTGAAAGTCCGCCAGCATTAACTGTTACTAGAGACTTAGACGAACGTGAGGAAACTGCGTGTAAAGCTTGTGCTACCAAACCCTTACCAGTCCCATTTTCACCAGTAATTAACACGTTAGCATCCGATGGCCCAACACGTGAAATTATTTGTAAAATAGGCTTCATTGTTGCAGATTCAGCAATTAACTTTGGGACATTTTGGCCCTCATTTCTAAGCAATTGATTTTCTGCTTCTAATCGTTGACCTTTTCTAAGTGCTTGTCCTAGTTCAATTTGATTTCGTAAAATGCTAATAAGCCGTTCATTTTCCCAAGGCTTTTGGACAAAATCTCTTGCTCCGCGTCGCATTGCTTCTACAACAAGTTCTACACTTCCCCAAGCTGTCATTACTACTATAGGTAAAGTGCTATCAACTGCATGTAAACGTGAAAGTAAATCTAATCCTTCTTGTCCTGATGTAGTGTCTCTTGCGTAATTAAGATCCATTAATAAAGCATCAAAATCTCTTGCATTAATGGCACTTAAGACCCCTGCTGGAGATGTAGCGGTTTCTATTTGAAAACCTTCACTTTTTAGCAATAACCTTAAAGCTTCTAAAATATGCGGCTGATCATCAGCTACTAAAACCTTTGAAAAATTCATCGGCTAACCCTCAAAAAAATTTTAAACTACCCAACCATCTCTAAGTCTAATAACTCGATTACCATAACCAGCATTTTGCTCAGAATGGGTAACTTGGATTATAGTTGTACCGCTTTGGTTAAGTAAGCGGAACATCTCCATAATTTCTCTACCTTGATCGGAATGTAAATTTCCTGTTGGTTCATCGGCTAAAATTAGCTTTGGTTTAGCAATAACGGCCCTTGCAATAGCAACTAGCTGTTGTTGTCCGCCAGAAAGTTGATTAGGGTAAAGATCTTTTTTCCCAACAATTTGAAAGCGATCTAAAACATCACAAACTATGCTATCTCGCTCACTACGTCTAATATCACGATAAGAAAGAGGGACTTCTAAATTTTCATAAACTGTTAAATTATCAAGTAGTTGGTAGCTTTGAAATACAAAACCAATATATTTTTTATGTACATCGGCTCTTTCTTTCTTACTTAGTTTATGTATTGGATAATCCAAAAAATAATATTCACCTGTCCAAGAACTATCATGCATACCTAACAAATGCAGCAAGGTAGATTTCCCTGCTCCAGATGGCCCCATAATTGAAACAAACTCGCCTTCTGAAATATAAAAACCTACTTTGCGCAACACATAAGTTTTACTTGCGCCATAAGCATAAACTTTATCTATATCTCGTAGTGATATCATAAATAAACCAATAGATAACCTAATATATACTCTTAGGTTATTATAATGTGATTTTGGTTGATAAAGACATGTCTTCATCAACCAAGCATGTTTGCTAATTTTATTTTAGGCAGTCGCGCTATTAACAGTCATTCGTTCTTCTACAATGCGACCATCAAAAAGGTGGACAGTTCTGTCAGCATGCCGGGCAAAGCGTTGGTCGTGTGTCACCATACAAATGGTTGCGCCGCCTCGGTGTAAGTCTCTTAGAAGTTCCATTACAGCATCACCATTTTTTGAATCCAAGTTTCCTGTAGGTTCATCAGCCATCAAGATTAAGGGTTGACCAGCAATTGCACGTGCTACAGCAACGCGTTGTTGTTGACCGCCAGAAAGCTGACTAGGCAAGTGTTTAGCACGATGTCCCATACCAACTTTTTCCAATGCTTCATTGACTAGCTTTTTACGTTCTGTTGCTGCCATACCTCGATAAGTTAATGGCAGTTCAACATTTTCATAAACTGTTAAATCTCCAATTAAATTAAAACTCTGAAAAATAAAGCCTATTTCTTGATTACGAATCCTGGCACGTTCAGGTAAAGTTAGCTTTTCTACAGGTTTACCATTTAAGGCATAGCTTCCTTGGCTTGGTGTATCAAGTAGACCTAAGATTGATAGTAGCGTAGATTTACCGCAACCAGATGGGCCAGCAATAGAAACATATTCACCTGATCGGATTTCTAGCTCAATGCCTGAAAGGGCGTGTGTTTCTACTTCATCGGTATAAAAAACTTTAGTTACTCCTTCTAAGCGTATTAAGGGCTGGTCAGCTTTACTCATTGTTATTGTTCTCCTTGATTTATCAGACTTTTAATTTAATCGGACACGATTATAAGCATCCCAAGCAGACATATCAGAAAGGATTACTTGTTCACCTACAGAAAGACCTTCTATAACTTCAATTGTATTAACAGAACTTCGACCAAGTTTTACAGTTACACGGATGGCTTCTTTTCCTGTGCTATCTAGCTTAAATAAGCCTATTGTGCTGTTAGCTTGACCATGAACAGGTCGACCAACATAAAGAATATTAGTTAAGTTTTCTAACTCAATTGTACCATCTACGCTTAAATCAGGACGTGCGCCTTTAGGTAGTTCTTCTAGTAAAGCAATATCTACAGTAACAGTGCCTTGTAACACGGCTGGATCTATTCGAGTAACTTGGCCTGCGATAATACCATTGCGAGTATCAATTGTAGCATTTTGGCCTACTTGAATATCTTTAGCTTGAGTTTCTGCAATTTTCAGTTCAGCTTTTAAGCGGCTAGGATCGGCTACACGAGCTAGATTTGTGCCAATGGTAACTTGTTGGCCTACTTCAACCGAGAGTTGTTGTAAGACTCCATTGCTACCCGCACGAACGTTTAAGGAATCTAGTTGGTTTCGTCTTAATTGATAAAGGGCGCGTAGTTGGTCGGTTTTAGCTTGTTGGGCGACTAACTGGGCTTTGGTGGATTCTGAACTAATTGCTATACGTTTTTCTTCAATTTGGCAACGTGTGGCAAGTTCTGAAGCTTTATTTTTAGCTATTTTATAAAGTAATTCTGAAAGTAACCCTTTTTTATAAAGTTCTTCGTTTGCTTCAGCTTGTAATTTTGCTTGGTTATATTCAGCTTGAACACTAGCAGCAACGGCTTGTTGGTCTAATTGTTGGCTTTCCAGCCTTACCTGTAAAGTAGCATAATCAGCTTCTGCGCCTTTTAGTTGAAGGTCTACATCTTGAACAGATTGATCAAGTTCTGGATTACTTAGCACCATTAAAACTGTTGTTGGCGTTACCATTGCACCGGGACGAACAAGAATTTTTTCCACTCTACCTTGAGTTGTAGCAGGAATAAAACGAATATCTTCAGGAACTAATGTCCCTAACCCACGCACTTGGCGCAACATCGCGCCTTGTTTAACACTGTCAACCCAAATTGTAGAGCGTTCAACAGTTGGAGCAGCAGGTTTTAACTTTGATAGACCAACAGTAACACCAGCAATAACAACTAGTGTTAGAACTAGATAAACAATATTGCGAATTTTGCGGTTACGACTAACGCCTTTGCGCTGAATGTCCATTTAATGCCTCCAAGCTAACTGTAAAGAAACTTCTATGCCACTCAGGTATTATTAGTTAACTACTTATCTAATTGGACTTAGCTAAAATAACTAGAAGGAAAATCAAGATATGGTGCCCGTTTCTGGGACAAGCTATTATCAAAATCGAGAACAACAATAATATCAACAAATTATTAGCCCAGCGATCTACCTGCTGGGCTAAAATTTAACAAAATTGTTTATTTATTAAGACCTATTCTTTTTTGGATGGAACAAAAGTAGTACGTTTTTCATTTGGTGCAGCGGTTGGTTTAGTAATATCACGTACAGGATAAACGTCTGCTGTTAACCAAAAATTAAGTAAATTATCAAAGAATTTACTGTTTGGTGCTGCACTTTGTCCCCCTGGTATAGCAGTAGTAAAATCAATTGCGCCAGGCTTCATAACAATTGTAGTGCGTTTGCTTGGCCCGCTTCTAAAAGTAAAATCATTGACTCCCCTAGCTCTAACTGAGTGTCCAGAAGCATTTGGAACATCAAAACCTCCGTCTCTAGGTAGTCCAAAAAGTCCAGGAATTGGAGATTGAAATTTGCCATTAACAGAAGGGATTGTAAAATCAGTATTTACCCCTAACATACTTGGGAAGGAAACACGGTGTAAAGCTCCCCAACGATAATCACTTTGCTTAGTAGAACCTTGGAAGGCTAGTGCGAAATCTGGGCTAGCTAATGAATCTAAAGCACGGCGTAAGCTACGTAAAAGAATAAAATCTCTTTGTACTTCAGGGCTTGCATTATCTAAACCACTACTGCCAAAGAAAAACACTCCTGAAACACCTTTTCCTTTGTTGCTAGCAAATTTGTCTAATAGATTACGAAGTGAAGCCAAGCTAGTAGCATTATCAGGAAGTCTAGTTAATTGCATTGATTGAAGTGTAGCATCAATAGTGTCTCTAACCATTTGTGAACGCCACATACTATAAATTGTTGTAGAGACGCTATCATCAATTTGTTTTTGTGTTGGGTCGCTGCCAAAAGCTACAAAAGAGTCATAGCCAGATTTTAAGCCTGTAGGAGTGCTAAAGTCCCAAGTTTTGAAGCGATTTACAGCTTCACTTATACCAGCATCTTTGGCTAGTGCAGCAAGTTCCGTTGGAGCATTTGCGGCTGTAGCATTTGCAAAAGCTTGTTGGATAAATGGCATTAAAATTTCTGCATCACGCATTCTTACATCTGATTGAAAACGTCGAGCCATTTCAACTGTAATTTTTTGCCCACTAGCAATAGCTTCTTGAATGTCTTTTGTTAATCGTGCATTTCGCGCACCTGAAGCATAACCAGTGCCAGCTAGATAATAAATTCCTCCTGTTGCTCGTTTACGCTCAAATGGGTTGTTATTGGCTGTAATGCCTGTTGGGTCAGAATTTGCTGTAACTACAAAACCATTAGTTGGATTGACAACTTGAGGTAACTCATTAAAAGGCAAAATTTCATATTGTAAAACTTGGTTTGGTTGACGAGTTTTAACGCTCATCCATTCATTACCCGTTACACCATTACGAATTAAAAACGGTGGTGCGCCGCTAACTTGGCCTGCTTCTAAGTCTTCTCTTATAGGCACTTCACCTGTAGTAAAATAAGCCATATCGCCTGTTGTGGTAATCACAGAAAAGTTTTGTGATCCAACATCAAAAAACTCTAAAGCTTTTTTGAAATCATCAACATTTTTTGCACGGTTAAAGCCAAGAAATGTTTCTACTTCTAAAGTTGGCCCAAAGCCAGTATATTGCAGGGTTAAAGCTGTTTGTGCAGTAAGGTTAATTGATACAATTGGGCCACCATTACGACGCGGAACAGAAGGAAACCGTCCAGGAACAGAATCACTAGCAGGTATCATAACTAAATTATCATTCATACCATCTACAACTTGATTTGCTTTGAAAAACTCATCTCGAAATATTACAGGCTCTTCTTTGCCATCATGAATAATTGATACACTACCAAACTGTGCTTTGATTTGCTCTTGGTAAACATCTGTAACATCAAAGTTTGAAGTAGTTGCACCCCAAGCAATATCATCATTATGACCTAAAACCACACCAGGCACACCAGCTAAACTTACCCCTGTAACATTAAGTAATTTTTTGCCCTTGCCTTTTGTAACATTAAGTTGAACTTGATACCAAATTGGAGGAGTATTAAACCCTAAGTGTGGATCATTATTTAATAGAGGTGCGCCAGAGTCAGTTAGTCTACCACTTAAAATAAACCAATTGCTTCCTCGATCAGGATCATGGCCTTCAGCACCATTAGCTAGCAAAGGGATATTTTTAACTTTATTTAAGTAATCCTGTGCCATTTCTAAAGTTTCTGGTTTGATTGTGTCAGAAATATGTCTAGCCCATTTTTGTTGTTCTTGAACTTTAGCACTTAGTCTTTGATTATTAGCTTTAGTGCCAGTAGTAGAAAATGGCCGACCTGTAGCATCAGGAATAGAAAAACTTGGGTCAAAAGGAGCTATGCGAAATACATCTTCAAAAAACAGTGCTGACCCATCAAAGCCTTGTGCCATACCTGCTGCTTGATAAGCTTGTAAAGCTAATGTGTTATTAATATCACCTGTATCAAAAGAAAGACTTAGAGCTAAACCTTTACCAACTAATAAGCAATCGGTTTCTGTCCACAAACGTTTTTGAGTAATTTTTAATGCTTGATATTCTGGTGGTAGCGGATTGTCTTTTAAGTAAGCGTTAACTCCATCACTATAAGCTTTTAAGAATTGTCTAGTCTCTTTTTGCATCATTGATAAAGCTTTAGTAACAGAAGCTTTAAGATTTAATCCTCGCAGTTGTACATCGCTAGATAAAATGCTGTTATTTGGCCCAACACCAAGCAACTCGGCTAAAGAGCCTTCTACCGTGCGACGCGTAACATCCATTTGGAAAAATCTATCCCGTGCATGCAAAAAGCCTTGCATAAAAAAGACATCCTTAAAGTTTTTTCCAAAAATATGTGGCGTTCCAAATTCATCTTCCACTACATCAACTTTTGCAGCAAGTCCAGGAAGTATTGCAGGATTCATTTCTAGCTTTTGTGATGTTTTAGGTTTAGTTTTGGCTAAAACTTCATTGTTTGTTGTTGGCAAACCTAAAGTCATTAATTGGAAACAAATTAAAAATAAGAAAAAATGTTTTAGTGTGTTAGTCCACTTCATAAAAGCTCCTAAATTTTTGTTTATAAACTAATAAAATAGAATTTTGTTGTTTGGCTAAATTGTTTTAGAAATTTAGAAAAATGTGTTGATTGAAATGGTTAAAATTTTTAATTTTGCTACAGTCTTGGTAGCTAAGTTTAGTTAAGCTTTGATTTACTTGCAACAACTGAAAACAAAACTTTATCAGTTGGTGTTTACAAAACAAATTATCTAAAAAATCCTTAAGATTATAAATGATGTGGCTTTTGTTAAATTTATAAGGTTTTGTTAAAAAGTAGTTTATCTTATAGCATATTGTCTAATTTTTACCTCTAGTAAAGATACTTATCGGTAAGTAGTGCAAAGCTAGTCGCAGCTAATTATTTAAGTTGTTATAATGAGCGCAAAATAACAACTTTATTTGGAGGAATAAAAAATAATGAGTCAAGCAATAATGATTAAAGCTACTGTAGATAAACAAGATATTAATACTTGCCGTTTTATGGTAGACAGACCTTTAATTAATGGAAATGCTAGTTTTACTAGTAAAACATCTGCAAAAGGAAATGCTTTAGCAGAAAACCTTTTTAGCATTCCTGAAATCAAAAAAGCGGAAATAGCTGACAATATGTTAACTGTTGTAAAAGATGGTCATGATGATTGGTCAGTAATTGGAAAACGTATTGGTGGCTTTATTCGCGCTTTTTTACAACCGGAAGTTTACTCTAACACTCTATCAACAGAAGAACTTAAAAAGAAAGTTCAAGAAGTGTTGGATCTACAAATTAATCCTAGTGTAGCTTCACATGGTGGTTTTGTAGATTTAATTAGTGTAGAAAATAATAATGTTTATATTCGTATGGGTGGCGGTTGCCAAGGTTGTGGATCGGCTAATATGACTTTGAAAATGGGAATTGAACGCATGATTCGTGAAGCAGTCCCTGGCATTGGGCAAATTTTAGATGCTACAGATCATGCTGGCGGTGCAAATCCTTATTACCGATAGGTAAATTTCGTTTGCTAGTTTGGTTTAATCTTCTAGCTAAACATAGTAGGTAATTATGTCAGAACCTCTCTTAGAAAATGCTAGCTCTAATGATTCTAAATTAGGGCTAGCACTTTCTGGGGGAGGTTTTCGTGCTTCATTTTTCCATATTGGTGTTTTAGCTTATCTAGCTGAAATCGGATTATTAAGGCATGTGGAAGTTATTTCTACTGTCTCAGGTGGTTCTATTATTGGCACACTTTATTATCTACACTTAAAAAATTTATTAGAGACTAAACCTGATAGTGAGATATCTAATAAAGATTACTTGGATATTTTACAAAAAATTGAAGTAGATTTCCTTAAAGCTGTTCAAAAAAATGTAATTATGACAGCTTATAATAACCCATTTAAGACTATTCGTATGGCTAGCAGTAACTATAACTCTAGCTTACGTTTAGCAGAACTTTATGAAGAATATTTTTATAGACCTGTTCTTAAAAGCAAAGAACCTATAAAGATGTCTGACTTAAAAATTATCCCTAAAGGAGAAAATAGTAATTTTTATCCCTTAAAAGATAATCCATCTCGCCAAGCAAAAGTCCCTATTCTACTTATTAATGCAGCCCTATTAAATACAGGTCGCAATTGGTATTTTGAAGCTACCCATATGGGAGAACATCCACGTGATAGCAAAGACTGGCAAGCTGTAGACAAAAACGCTCGATTACTTAGACCAGAAAATTACCAAATATTAAAAAATGAACATAAAAACTTTCTTTTAAGCCATGCTGTTGCCGCTTCTGCTGCGTTGCCTGGCGTTTTTGCGCCAATAAAAATAGATGGACTGTATCCAGATGATATTCAGTTACAATTAGTTGATGCTGGAGTACATGATAATCAAGGAATTGCAGGACTACTTACTTTTGGTTGCACAGATTTTATTATTAGTGATGCATGTCGTCCGCTAGAGTTTGAAAGCCGCCCAGATTTACGTACAGATGGTTTACTTTTAAGAGTAAGAAGTATGTTGGGTGACCGTTTAAGAGAAGAACAACTCTTAAGAATGCTAACAGGTAAACATAAAGATCACACTGCTTTTATTCATTTAAGAAAAAATTTTCCTATTACTTCTAAAAATCACTTATCAGACTCTAGTAATAGCTCTCTAAATACCAAGTTATCAACTACTAAGCTAGATAGTGATAAAACTGGCATTGCTCCAGAAGTCCAACAGCTATTAGCACGTGTACGAACGCATTTAGATTCATTTACTGACCTAGAAGCAAATTCCTTAATGTATTATGGGTATAAACTTGGTGAGCAAACCTTTGATGAAACAGCTTTTAAGCAAGTATTTATTAAAGAACAAACTAATAAAATCAATTGGAAATTTCTAAAAATTGCTCCTTTAATGCAGCAGCCTACAGAGGATTTTTTATTTCAGCTTAAAGTAGCTACTGAGAGATTTCTTAAAGTATTCCGCCTAAATACTCAAGTAAGAACTATTAGTTTAGCAGCGTTTTTCCTAGTATTTCTTTTAATCCTTCTAAGCATTTTTTCTATCTTAAGTATTACTTGGAATATTGAGCAAGTACAAGAAATATTAAATATTCCTCTAAACAAAGCAGTATTAACAATTAGCCCTATTTTAGTAATATTATTTGTCTTACGTATAATTTTTGCTAAACATTATTCAAGATTAAGGCAAAACTGGTTTAGTTTTTGGGCTAAAGCCTTACTTCCTGCAATATGTTTTCCTTTAGTTTGGTTACATTTGCTAGTTTATGATCGACTTTTTTTACAAATAGGTAAGTTAAATAAGTCAAATGATAACTTCCTACAACCTGATTCAGCCTTAAATGAATTAGCAGATCAAAAAAAATAGTCTATTAATTAATGTTTTGTGTCGTTTTGATACAGGAAAAATTTTTGTTAAACCTCCTGTGAGTCAATAAGACTCACTAAAATCTACTCTTTACTAACTAGTTAACCATAAGATTAAAAGCTTGTGTCATTTTGATACGCAAGCATTTTTTACCAAAAAGCACAAACTATTTTATTATTTGTAACTTATTGTAAACAAAGCTATTAAATATTCAATTCTCCTTGGCATAAATTTTGCTTTAGCTTTTGGGTAACACACCTAGTAAGCTGTAACTAATCTATTAATTAATGCTAATGTGCCAAAACCTACCCAAAACAGGCCACTAAAAGCAAGTAGTTCAGCTAAAAGGACAAAATAGAGAAGCAAAGCTTGTTGAAATAGAAAATTAGTGCTATTTTCCTGATCTTGTTCTAAAGGAGCCTATAACTTTTAAGCTATGAATGTAAAAACTCGTGCTGCTTGGCAACGAAAGGTAAGAGAGCTAAAGTTTATCGCCAAAGGACTTACATCAACTAGTCATCCGTTAGTTGCTCATATTATCCCTATTCGCAAATGTAATTTATCTTGTGTTTACTGTAATGAATATGATGACTATTCTAAGGGTATTGCCTTAGAAACAATGAAAAAGCGAATTGACCATTTAGTTAAACTAGGTCTTTCAGCTTTGGTTTTTAGTGGTGGTGAGCCTCTTTTACACCCAGAATTAGATGAAATTATTGCTCATGCCCGTAAGTCAGGTTTGTTGGTTGGTATGATTACAAATGGCTATTTGCTTATGCCAGATCGAATCAAACGATTAAATGAAGCAGGCTTGGATTATATGCAAATTAGCATTGATAATATCCAACCTGATGAAATTTCCGTTAAAAGCTTAAAAGTATTAGATAAAAAACTGCAAATGCTTCAAGAACATGCAATTTTTGCAGTAAATATCAATTCTGTTATTGGGGGCGGTATTCGTACTCCAGAAGATGCTCTAGTAGTTGGTAATCGAGCCGTAGAGTTAGGTTTTTCTACTACTGTAGGAATTATTCATGACCATCACGGCCAATTAGGTCAACTTAATGAAGTTGAGCAAAAAATCTTTATGCAGTTAAGAGATCTAGGAAAAACTAGTTATGCTCGCTTTAATCGTTTTCAAGATAATTTAGCTACTGGAAAAGCAAATGATTGGCGTTGTCGTGCTGGTAGTCGTTACCTTTATATTTGTGAAGATGGTTTAGTACATTATTGTTCTCAACGTCGAGGCTATCCCGGAGTAGATCTACTAAAATATACAACACAAGATATTATCCGAGAGTTTAACACCAAAAAAGATTGCGCGCCTTATTGCACAGTAGCTTGTGTTCATAAAGTAGCAGTAATGGATAACTGGCGTTTTGCTCCGCAAACTTTACCAGACCCAGTAAGCCTTACTTTAACCCCAGGCCGAGCTATTGCTGAAGAGTTAAAACTAGTATCACTAACTTCTAAAAAATCTAAGAAAATAGCTGCAAAAACAGCTTCAAAACAGTCTGAAAAAGAAGAATTAGTTAGTGCTGGATAAAGTTAATTTTCTTAACAACAAGCTTTATTTTGTCCTTACCCATAGGGCTAATTTGCTAGGTGATCAAAAACAATATTTATAAGACTAGGGGAATAAAATCCCTAAATTATGCGACCAAATAAGTCTGCTTTAAGGAGAGATATAAAAACATGTCATTGAAAAAAATGGTAGAAAAGGGATTAAGTGTAGTTGCTGGTAAAGCATTCAATGGAATTCAAAAACTCAATCAATTTCGTCCCAACCCATCTTTTACCCCTAAATGGTCAGAAAAACCTATGCTTAAGTCTTGGCAAAAATCCAAGCCTGTACTAGGTTGGCCTCGTACTACAGATTCACTTTGTCCAAAATGTGTTATTGAAGCACGAAATCAAATTATTAATGGTGAAAAAGATTATCGTGTATTAATTAATGAACAAGTAGGCGAAGTAAAAGCTCAAATTATTGAGCGAGATGGCGAAATTTGGATGGTAAAAGAATGTCATATACACGGCAAAATCGAAGACATGATGGCAATAGACTCCAAATTCCTAGAACATATTGAAGCGATGTTTCCAGGTCGTGATATCTGGGCGCACAATGACGAGAAATTACATAATCATGGAAGCAGCACAATTAAACATGGTCGTGGTGCAGTTTTAACAGTAGACCTTACCAACCGTTGTAATATGATGTGTGACCCTTGTTTTATGGACGCAAACCAAGTTGGTTTTGTTCATGAACTAAACTTTGACGACATTAAGCAAGTTTTAGATAATGCAATGCAAATCAAGCCACGTCGTCAAATGTCGGTGCAATTTTCTGGTGGCGAACCAACAATGTCACCTTATTTCTTTGATGCTATTCGCTATGCTAGAAAAGTTGGTTATAACAGTGTCCAAGCTGCTACTAACGGAATTGAATTTGCTAAAGATATGACATATGCTAGAAAAGCTGCTGAAGCAGGACTACGTTATGTTTATCTACAATTTGATGGTATTGGTAATGATGCTAATAGCCATCGTCAAATCGGCAACCTCTTTGATGTTAAATTAAGAGCAATTAACAACATTCATGATGCTGGTATTGAAATTGTTCTTGTTACAACTCTAGTCAATGGTGTTAATAATGATCAAGTAGGTAGGATAGTAGAGTTTGCATTACAAAATCCCAAAAAGATTGCGTTTCTTGCTTTCCAACCAGTTTCCTTTACTGGCCGCGATGAAGAAATCACTGATGAACGCCGTATACGTCAACGCTATACCCTTTCACACTTAGCACATGACGTTAAAAACCAAATGAGCATAACCGAACCTACGCGTGATTGGTTTCCACTTTCTTTAATGAGTTCCTTTGCAGATTTTGCTGATTTAGCACACGGCCCCAAAGCTGAATGGGGACAAGTAAGCTGTGGTTGCCATCCTAATTGTGGTGTAGGTACAGCATTAATGGTTAACAAAGAAACTAAGGAAATGGCACCTGTTCCACAATTCTTAAACATTCCCGGACTAGTCCAAGATATGACAAAAATTACTGATGCTGCCCGTGGAAAATGGATGTCTAATCTTATGATGGGTTTAGCCTTACTTAAGAATTACAATCCATATGGCGCACCTAAGAGTTTCTCATTAGCAGCAATGTTTAAGAAATTTGATAAGTCATTTGGCTTAACTGGTAAGAGTTACGGTAAAGTATCAGGTGATCGCACTCGTGAAGATATTGAAAAACGACGTAGCGACCCTTGGAATTTCTTGTTTGTTGCTGGTATGTGGTTCCAAGACCTCTTTAACTATGATTTCCGCCGCACAGAAATGTGTATTATTCCTTATGGCACTCAAGAAGGCGAAATTTCTTTCTGTGCTTATAATACTGGTATTGGTTGGAGAAATATTATTGAGAATATGCACCAAAATGCTACTGTAGCTAAATGGTATAAAGAATATGGTAAACATGAAGTCTATGCTAACAATAGAAATGTTAATCTTGGCTCCTTTGATCACAAACTAGTAGTTAATGATGAAGCAGCTAATGCAATTCGTGATCGTGATAAGACTAAGCCAATGAATGCTAGAGAAGAAGCTAGAATGATGAAGAAACTCTATCAACAAAGTGTTCTTAAACAAGTTGGTGAACCTGAACCAGCCGAAGGTAAATTACTACAGCTTGGCGTGAAAAAACGCAAAGATAACACTCCAGCCGGGGTTGGTGATTAATCAACCGTTAGCAAAAAAGCTATAAATTAATAAGCCAACAAAGCCAGTAGAATTCAAATGATTCTGCTGGCTTTGTTGTTTTGTTAATAAAATTTTGTAAAAATTTTCCAGTGGTCTTACCAATTTAGCTTGGCTAGATAACCAAAAACGAGCATAATTAGAAAACTTTAATTAATCCAAAAATCTTACTTTATATTGTTTATTTGAAAGGTGATAAGTTGTGCCTAGTTATATTGCCTTAGCTATTCCAGCATTTTTTATTTTGATCATGGTAGAAATTTTTGTTGCTCGCCGACAAGGTAAAGCTCATTATTATCGGCTTAATGATTCCATCACAGACTTAGCTTGTGGTATTGGTCAACAAGTTATCCATCTCTTAAAAAAAGGTTTACTTTTAGCGGGACATTTCTATCTATATGAAAATTATGCACTTTTTGAATTACCTAATTGGTTAATGTGGACAATTGCAATTGTAGGAATAGATTTTTGTTATTATTGGTGGCACCGACTAAGCCATGAAGTAAATTTTCTTTGGGCTATTCACGTAGTCCATCACCATAGCGAAGAATATAACTTGTCTGTAGCCTTGCGTCAGGCTTGGTTTTCTGGTTTTAGCCTGTGGCCTTTTTATGCTCCATTAAGCATATTAGGTGTGCATCCATTTGTTTTATTAGCGGCAGATTCTATTAGCACTCTTTATCAATTTTGGATTCATACCCGCACAATAGGCAAATTAGGCTTTTTTGAATGGTTTTTCAACACTCCAGCACATCATCGTGTTCATCATGGCCGTAATGTTAAATACTTAGATCGTAATTATGGAGCAATTTCTATTATTTGGGATCGAATTTTTGGTTCATTTCAAGAGGAGGAAGAAGAGCCTGTCTATGGTACAGTTTCACCTTATACTAGTTGGAATCCTATTTGGGCAAATTTTCATTATTGGGTAGATTTATTTAAGCAAGCTCAAAAAGCACCTTATTTTGTTGATAAAATTAAAGTTTGGTTTATGCACCCAGGATGGCAACCACGCGGATTAGAAGCTAAATATGATATAGAAAAAATTATTCAAGCTGAAAGACCTGTCCGCTTTAATACTAAAATTCCATCAGGGTTAGCTATTTATATTTTTGTAAATTTTATTTTTGTAGCTTTATCTACAAGTGGTTTAATGTTTTTTGAAAAAGCTTTATCGCTACCTCAAGTTGTTTTAGCAGTTATACTGATTTTATTTACTTCATTAATTTGGGGGGCAATGTTTGAAAGGAAATCTTGGGCATTTCCAGCAGAAATTCTTAGGTTAATTTTAATTGCTGCTATTACTACAAGTTACTTTTTCTTTAACCAATTACCTCTTTTAGTTGTCTCTTTAACAATAATTTTGGCTACAGGCTTTTTATTTTGGCTATTGCGCTATCGTAATGAGTTTGCAACTAATAAAACTACTATAACTAAGAATGAACAAGTAGCTACTGTCTAAGTAGCTACTAATTTTGATTAGGCTTAATCACGCTTAATCATTTTTTCTACAGTATTAGCTAAACCTTCAACAGAAAGCAGAAGTAGTTCAAATCTTCTATTAGTTTCTTCTGTTGTTTGATTAATAGTATTTGTTGCTGCTTCAAATTTCTTATTGCTTTCTTCTCTATTTTGACCAATAGCATTTATTGCTGCTTCAAATTTCCTATTGTTTTCTTCTCTATCTTGATTGATACTATTTACTAGCATCTCAATTTTTTTATTGATCTCCTCATTTCTTTTATTGGTCTCTTCATTTCTTTTATTATTCTCCTCAATACTTTTATCTAGGTTAACTGCTAGTTTGTCTATTCTAGCCCCCATTTTTCCTACAATACGAGTAAGTGAATCTGTCCTAACAGCAGTATGAGCTTGTTGTTCTACTAGAATTTCGATTTTTCTATCTGTTCTTGCTCCTTGCTCTACTAAAGCTTTTATTTTTTGATCTGTCTCTGCTTGTTGTACAGTTAAAGCTTTTATTCTCTGATCTGTTTCTGCCTGTTGTATAGCTAAAGCTTTTATTTTCTGATCTGTTTCTGCCTGTTGTATAGCTAAAGCTTTTATTCTCTGATCTGTTTCCGCCTGTTGTACAGCTAAAGCTTTTATTTTCTGATCTATTTCAACTTGTCTTTCTGCTTGTTGTTCTATCAAAGCTTTTATTTTCTGATCTATTTCAACTTGTCTTTCTGCTTGCTGTACAGTTAAAGCTTTTATTTTTTGATCTGTCTCAGCTTGTCTTTCTGCGTGTTGTTCTGCTAACTTTGCTTGTTGCTTTAATAAAAACCCCATTAACTTTTCTAAACGTTTATCTGCTTTTTCTTGTCGTTCTGCCAAAGCTTCGATTTTTCGATCTGTTTCTGCTTGTTGCTGAAGTAAAAATTCTATAGCTCTTTCAAATTGTTCATTAGTCATAAACACTTCCCTATTTGATATGAAATTCACTACAGAGATATAGATTCAAATTTAGTCTAAAACCATGCAAAATTCTAGCATCTGTAGAATTATTTTTTGCTGCTGATATACTAGCCGGTTATAAAATTTTCAACTAAAAACTTTTTATATTTTGGAGCAATTATGCTGCATTGGACAGTTATTGTCTTACAGCTAATTTTAACAGCTATTATCATTGGTGGTATTGTCTATTATTTTCTAGGAATTATTGCAGCAAAAAAGTTGATTAAAAGACGACCTAAAGCTTTTACTGTTAGTAATTTAGGAATCAGCATATTAAAGCCTTTAAAAGGTGTTGAGGATGGATTAGAAGAATATTTAACAAGTTTTTACTTATTAGACCATCCAAAATTTGAAATTATTTTTGCTGTTCATACTAAAGATGATCCTGCGGTTGAAGTAGTCCATAAACTTATTTCACGCTACCCACAAGTCAAGTCACGATTAGTACTTGCTGAAAATCCACCTTATCCTAATGCTAAAGTATACAGTTTAGAACAAATGGCTAAAGTAGCACTCTTTGATATTCTGGTAATTACTGATAGTGATACTTCTGTAGCAAAAGATTACTTAAATGCTATAGCTGAAGCTTTTGAATCTGAAAAAGTTGGAGCAATGACTAATCTTTATCGTGGAGTTGCGGCAAATGATTTTTGGTCAAAGCTTGAAGCTCTGGGAATGAGTAGCGAATTTATGTCTGGGGTAATTGTAGCTGAATGGTTGGAAGGAATGAAATTTACTCTTGGCCCATCAATGGCAATTCGTAAATCTAACCTTGCTCAAATAGGTGGATTTGCTGCAATGGCAGATTTTTTAGCTGATGATTTTGTTTTAGGCAATTGGGTAGCAGAAAAAGGTTCTGAAGTAGTTTTATCAACTTATGTAATTAACCATCACGCAACATCACCAGGTTTTTTGCTTAGCTTTAAGCATAGACTTCGCTGGAATCGTAGCACTCGTTTTTCCCGTCCTTCTGGTTATATTGGACAAGGCTTTACTTATGGACTTTCTTGGGCGTTTTTAGGCATTTTCCTTTTACCTTTTACCTATGGACTTTTTTTATTTTTATTTACATTACTAGTTAGATGGTTTTTAGCAATTCAAGTGGGCGTTTATCTATTAGAAGATAAAACTATTTATAAGCGTTTATTCTTAATACCCTTACAAGATTTTATTAGTTTTGCTTCCTGGTTAGGTGGTTTTTTAGGTAGCGAAATTTCTTGGCGTAATCGTCGTTTTCGTATTGTCGCCGGCGGGCGATTTATTCCTATAGAAAGTGAAGTAAAAAATGAACTTAGTTAATCGTTATCAATGGGGAGTAATTCTAATTGCTGCTGGTGTTTTTTTACTAGGCTGTATTTCTCCACCTGGTTTAATGGATGATGTTGACGCAGTACAGGCACAAATCGCCCGCACTATGCTAGAAACAGGTGATTGGATAACACCTAATCTTAATAAAATTGCCTACATGGAAAAACCTCCTATGAAATACTGGCTAATAGCTAGTTTTTTCTCTATTTTTGGGGTACATGACTGGGTTGCACGTCTTCCTATTGCACTATCAATAGTATTTTTATGCTGGATAATGTTTCGTTTTGGTAAATGGACACTTTCCGAACGAGCAGGTTTTCAAGCTGGATTAGCTATTGCAAGCTGTATTGGGCTATTTCTTTTTACTCGAATTTTAATTGCTGATGTTTTGATAACATTAACTATTACAACTTCTCTTTGGTGCTTTTTACGTATTATTGATGATGATGAGCCTAGACCTTTGCGCTATTCAATACTAGGAGCAATGTCTATTGGTTTTGGGCTTTTACTTAAAGGACTAATTGCTTTTATTTTTCCAATAGGAATCGCTGGTTTATACTTAATCATTAGCCGACAGATCTTAGAAAAACGTGTTTGGCAACGTGTTAATTTACCTGTTTTTATACTAGTTTTAGTAATAGTCTCAGTGCCTTGGCATATTTTAGCAACCTTAAAAAATCCACCTTATTTTGATTTTTCAATGGTTAGTGAGCCAGGAAAATATCGTGGTTTTTTTTGGTTTTATTTTTTTAACGAACATATTTTGCGTTTTTTAGGCCGTAGGCATCCAAAAGACTATAACACTGTCCCATTGCTTTCATTTTGGCTACTTAATCTAGTTTGGCTATTTCCCTGGAGCAGTTTTTTACCATCACTTAAAAGATTAGATTTTAGTTTTACGCCAAAAAACCGTTTGCAACGAGTTTGTTTATTAGCAGTGTGTTGGATTGCAACTGTTATGGTTTTCTTTAGTCTTTCGACAACCCAAGAATATTACTCAATGCCCATTTATCCTGCGGTTGCTCTGCTAATTGGCCTAGCACTTGATAAAAAAAGCGAATTGCCAAGATTTGGTTTATGGCTAATTACAATCGTTTGTACTTTAGCGAGTATTGCCATTATTTCAATTTTGTATTTAGTAAGAAATGTTTCTGTTTCGGGAGATATTTCTAATGCTTTAGCTAAAAATGAAGATGTTTATAACGTTTATACCCTGTCACTAGGGCATCTTGGGGATTTAACCCTAAATTCATTTGCTTACTTAAAATTGCCGCTAGTAATGGCTCTAATTAGTATGTTGTTAGGGCTATCAGTAATATTTTTTGCTAGAAAAAACCGGGATCGTGCTTGTGTAATTTTAGCTGTAATGATGATTATTTTCTTTCAAGCTGCACATCAAGCGTTAGTGGTATTTGAGCCTTATTTAGGCTCACGTCCTTTAGCTGAAGCCCTTGTAGATGCTCCTAAAGGGCTAGTAATTTTTGATAATCAATATTACACATTTTCATCAGTCTTTTTTTATGCTCATCCAAAAGAAGCCGTTTTACTTAATGGTAGAATCAATAATTTAGAATATGGGTCTTATGCTCCGGGCGCGCCAGATGTTTTTATTGATGAAACAGAGTTTAAGACACTATGGTCAAAGCCCGATCGCTGTTATTTACTTGTAGAAAAGCCCTCTTTTGCTAGATTGCAAGAGCTTGTTGGTAAAGATAGCTTTTATCTAGTGCGTGAATCAGGCGGAAAATTGTTATTAACAAATATTAAGTTATAACCATTGAACTAGTTATAAATCATCTAACGTTATCAGACTAAGATGTCAGACAAGCTATTAAATAACTTTAATCGATCAACTATTATTGGTTCAATACTTGGAACTGCTGTTGGTGATGCGTTGGGGTTGCCTTATGAGGTTTTATCACCTCGTAGAGCAGCAAAATTATTAGGTAAAGCTGATAGATATAGATTTTTATTTGGGTTTGGAATGATTTCTGACGATACCGAGCATACTGCAATGGTGGCACAATCGCTAATTGTTGCAAAACAAGATGTTAAAGTTTTTCAAAAAGAATTTTCTTGGCAATTAAGGTTATGGTTAATTTGTTTACCTGCTGGAGTAGGTTGGGCAACACTACGAGCAGTTATAAAGCTTTGGCTAGGGTTTAGCCCTAGTAGTAGCGGAGTTTTTTCCGCTGGAAATGCTCCAGCAATGCGAGCAGCAATACTTGGAGCAGCAATAGACGACTTAGAAGAGTTAAAATCTTTCGTTAAAGCTTCTGCAAGAATTACTCATAAAGATCCAAAAGCCGAATATGGAGCGTTAACAGTGGCTTTTGCAGCTAGAAAGGCAGCAACAAAAATAGATATTTCTGCTCAAGATTTTTTTCAACAGCTAAAACCTTTGCTTGTTGATGGAGGAGAAGAATTAATAAATTTAATAGAACAAGCTGTTAAAAGTGTTGAAAAACAAGAGTTAACCATTGATTTTGCAAAGAATTTGGGCTTAGCAAAAGGCGTTTCAGGCTATGTTTATCATACTGTACCTGTTGCTATTCATGCTTGGTTAAGTAATCAAAAAGATTTTTCTAAAGCAGTTACACAAATTATTGAATGTGGAGGGGATGCAGATTCAACGGCTGCAATAGTTGGTGGCATTGTTGGTGCTAGAGTTGGTAAAGAAGGTATTCCAAAAGATTTACTTGAAAATTTATTTGAATGGCCTCGATCAACAAAATGGCTAGAAAATTTAGCTATAGAATTAAGCAATTCATTAAATTCAACTCAACCAAGAAACCCTATAAAATTACCTATTTTCCAAGTATTACTTCGTAATATATTTTTTATAATCATTATCTTGCTACATGGGCTTAGACGATTATTTCCACCCTATTAGCTCTAAATCAAAGTCCTCTTTACTTATTTCTTTATTATCGCCAAAATACAAAGTCATTTTAGCCAATATTTCGGAGTAAGCTTAATGTTTCAAGTAACAAAAGAAATTTCTTTCTCTTATGGTCATAGGTTAAGGGATTACGCAAAAAAATGTAAGGATTTACATGGTCATAATGGCCGTGTAGAGATTACTTTAGCTACAGATAAATTAGATTATCGAGGAATGGTTGTTGATTTTGTTGATATTAAAAATATTGTACAAAATTGGGTTATGTCGGAACTTGACCATAAACTTTTACTAAGAGAAGACGATCCACTAGTACCAATACTTACAGAATGCAATGAAGTTTTTTATACAATGAAGGAAAATCCAACAGCAGAAAATATTGCTAAATTAATTTTTGATTATGCTCGTTCACAAAATCTTCCTGTTGTATCTGTAAAGCTTTGGGAAACAGACACTTCTATTGCAGTTTATATGGATTAACTACTTATGAATGAGAAAAAAGTATTGCTAAGTAAAATAACTAGTAATAAATTATTAGTTTTATTTGCGGTAGGTTTTATTTTTATCGCAGCAATTTATTTTTATCGTTCTTCCCTGTCTGAAAATATTAAATATAAATTGGCTGGAAAACGAACAACAATAGAAGCAATACAAACTATTGAGTCAGACGTTAAGAAGCGATTGCCCATTGATTTTAATGAGTTTAAGCAACTTACATTAATTGCATTAAAGGATGAAAAAAAACTAGAAGTTTGGGGAAAAAAAGACTCTTGGCAACTAATTAAAACTTATGATTTTACAGCATTTAGCGGAAAATTAGGGCCAAAGCTAAAAGAAGGAGATCGCCAAATCCCAGAAGGAATCTACAGAGCAGAAGGTCTTAATCCTAATAGCAGCTACCATTTATCTATTAAAGTAAATTACCCTAATGAATTTGACAGAAAAATTGCTAGCCAAGAAGCAAGAACAAATTTGGGGGGCGATATTTTTATTCATGGAAAAGCGGTAACTATTGGCTGTATTCCTATTGGAGATGCGGCTATAGAAGAGCTTTTTTATACAATTTATTCAGTAGGAAAAGACAAAACTAAAATTATTATTTCTCCAATAGATTTAAGAAAACGAAAAATAGAAGAGCTAAAAATAGAATATTTATGGCAAACTGACTTATATAATAATATTAGTAATGAATTAAGTAGTTATAAAATCTCTAGCTAAATTAAGAATAAAAATTTATTGCATAAAAAATAAGGAGGTGTAGATAATCTACACCTCCTTATTTTTGAGGGAAGACAAGCAATAGCTTGTCACAGAAAAATCATTTAACTACTGTTAAATTCATTGTTGCCATTTGTACCCTACCACTAGAATCTTTAGCTAAAAACCTAATTAAATGTGTCCCTAGGGGTGTTTTATTTCTAGCCTTTAGCGTTATATTTGCTATTGCATCAACAGTTGTTACTATTGTTGGGGCTGCTTTTATTTTTAGTTCTTTAGTGTCTGCAACCCAAATCATTACTTCATCAGAAAAACCATTAAATCGTTCTACACTTATCATTACTGGAAAACTTTCACCTTGTCGAATAGTCATTGTTGAAGGTTGCAAACGGATATGAAAATCTTGCTCAACGGATCCAACTTGTAGCATTAATCCATAATTATGAATAACTTGACCTGATCGACCTGTAATATGTACTAAATATTTTCCCATAGGAGTTTTATTTAGCACCATTATACTAACTTTAGTAGTTTCATCTTTTACAAGAGAGCTAGTAAAAAAGACTCTAAAATTTTCTGGATTAGGACTAATGTTAATGTCTAGATCTACAACATCTTTAGTAGCAGCAAATGATTTAACTTCTAGGGAAAAGTCTGCAATGTTGCCAGCCTGAGTTAATATTTTAGAGCGATCCAGTTCAATACGAAAATCTTTCAAAACAGTGGTTAAGCTACGTGTATCCACTAGATAAGCATCTATACTAGACATATTTTCTACATTTTCTCGCCAATTACTAGCAAATAATACTCTATCTAAATTTCTACTAATAATGGCTTGGGGTTCAGCTTGAGCAATGCTGTTATAAGTATCTGGTGTGGTAGGAGAAAAACGACGGCTACGATGATGTGCAAGGCGTTGTACTCTTTGGCTGCCATCCATATTTAATAAAAAGATTTCATCTTCAAATGGTAGCCAATTGTCTATGCTATCTGTTAAACGCGATTGATTATCATAAGTGCTAATTAAAGACCAACCAAAGCTAGTAGCATTACGGCAAGAAATACTAGCATTAAATCCTGGAGAAAGGGTTAGTAATGTTGTCATTTCTCCATCAATTAAGCGATATTTTTCAATCACAGTAGCATTAGTTTCTAGTTTATAGCGGCTAGCAATTAATACTTCCATTCCATCAGCATCTATAGCTAAATCGCTATGTTTAAGGTCTAAATTGTTGCACCATAAAACATTAAGATTTCGATCATAAACTTCTATTGGATGGAAAAAGGCGTTCATTTCTGTAGCATACTTAACAAAAATAAAATTCCCTTTTGGAGAAATAGAAACTCCTGCAAAATCAGTAAATCTATTAAGAAATGTTTTTTGGCCTACAATTTTATCCATCCAAAGATCATAAAGAACTAGATGTTCTAGCTTAAGGCTTTGGAATCTATTGGTTTCACCTATAAAAGCATAATAGCGACCATCATTAGACAGATTACCCTCACCACGACTATTAGCTATAACATATTCAGAAAATGAGCGAATAAGTTTTACTTCCTCAGTAATTACATTGTAAGAATAGAGTGCATTTCCTGGATTGTAAATTATTGAAAAAGGATCGGTTGGATGCCAAAAGATATCTTGGCCTGATACACCAGTTAGTATTTTCTTAAATTCATAAGTTTGAGCATCATAAAGTAAAACAGAATCTTCCCCATTTTTTAGAATCATTAAGCTTTCGTCTACATTCCAAGCTTGACGTTTGGAGAGAAGCGGGAAAGAGCCTTTCATATCAGCCGTTTGACTATCTGTTATCCTTACCATTTTTGTAAAAAAGTTAGGCTCTTTAATAGCCATCCTTATTTCAGGTTTTGCCATTGTTGCTTGAGGTATTCGATCATGATTAGTAATTTGAGCTAAAGTATATGATGGGAATACATTAAGGCTAATAAAAATTAATAGTAGTGTAAATATTACCTGTTTCATAATCCCTCCTTTTACCTTAATACTAATAAATAGTATTTTCTTCTAGCCTATATTATCAGAAAAATTAGACTTAAATTTCTAAGAGCTTTAGCTTTTGGCTTATTTGAGCAACAATTAACGCAACCATTATTCCAAAAACCATTAAAACAGTAGGTTTTAAGCAAAGCTGGTAAACTCTGCTTTATAAAATTAGAAGAAGTGATTGTTTTACTATAAGTTACATATAAAATAAGGCTAGTTTCTAAGTATATATTTTTAGTTCTTAAAAAATGTATGTTTAGAAATGGTTGTCTAGGAATGGGGAAAATTAAAAATTTTTAGATAAATTTGGTGAAATATTCGCAAAACTAACTATTAAAAAACTATAACTATTGATTTATCAATATATTAGCTACTGGAATATAATTTGCTCACAAGTTATAAAAACATATAGCTTGGGGGCATTAATTATGAATAATCTAGTAGTAAAATTAGCATTCTTATTTCTTATAGCAATAATTTCCGGTAGTGAAATTAATGGGCAAACACAAAAAGCACAAAATACCCCAATTTCTGATGAAATAAATAAACAACTTCCTAAATGGCTAAGCTTTTCTGGTGAATATAGATTAAGGGTAGAAGGATTTTCTGGAATTAATGGGCAAAGAAACCGAGATGACCTTTATAGCCTTTCTCGAATCCGCTTAGATTTGACAATAAAACCAACAGAAAACTTAAAAATTTTCCTACAAGCACAAGACTCACGTGTTTTTGGATTTAACAGCAAACCGACTCCAACGATACATGCTAATAGTATTGACTTAAGGCAAGCTTATATTGAATGGCAGCAGAAATCTAAAATTGGTTGGTCAGTAAAAGCAGGTCGTCAAGAGTTAAATTTTGGAGATCAACGTTTGGTTGGAAGCCTTAATTGGACTAATACATCAAGAACTTTTGACGGGATTAAAATTGGTTATAGCCAAAAAAATTATGGGTTAGAAGTTTTTGCTTCTTCAGTTGTAAATGTTGATAATGCTACGTTTGACCGTCATAGAGATGGTAAAAACTTATATGGAGCATATCTTAAGCTCCCAAAAATAGCTCCTAAAACTACATTAAACACATATTTATTTTGGAAAACTGAACGTCCTCTTGTACGTAGCGAAAATGGTTTAGTTGGTTCAGTTAACATTGTAACTTTAGGAACAAACCTTATAGGCTCAATAAATCCAAAAATAAATTATGAAGTTGATTTAATGTTGCAAAGAGGCTCTTTTTCAACTGATGATGTTAGGGCTTATGCTGCACATAGTAAAATTAACTATACTTTCTCCAAAAAAGAAAATATCCCTACACTTTTTGTTGAATATAATCATGCTTCTGGAGATGCAAGCCCTAATGATCAAATTCGAGGAACATTTGATCAATTATTCCCTACAGGACATGCAAAATATGGATTAACAGATTTAGTTGGACTACGTAATATGCACGATGTATGGATTGGTAGTGTTTGGCAAGCCCATAAAAAACTAAAATTGCAACTTGATTACCATTCAATTTGGTTAGCTAAACGTCGGGATGGGCTTTATAACGCTGGTGGAAATCTAATTGCTCGTGTTGCAGCAGGAGCAAAATCAAATCATGTTGCTCAGGAAATTGATATAAGAGCAACTCTTAATTTACGTCCAGGAGTTGATTTAGAAAGCGGTTATGGTCGTTGGCTACCGGGAGATTTTTGGAAAGAAGCTACTATGGGTGCTAAGGTTTCTTTTGCTTATAGTATGTTAACTTATAAATTTTAGTTTCTTAGTCTTTAGTAGCTAAATAAAAAAGCTCTAGTACATACTAGAGCTTTTTTATTTACGGAGAGGGTGGGATTCGAACCCACGGTAGGAGTAACCCTACGACGGTTTTCAAGACCGTTGCTTTCAACCACTCAGCCACCTCTCCAGAAAGCTATTTTAAGTAGTTTATAATTTGTAGTTGCAAAGCCCGGCTATTATAAGAAAATGTTTTATAAACAGCAAGCATAGTAAGGAGAATAGTTGTTAGCTAAATATAAAAGCTATTCTTGCCGTAAGAGTTTTGACCAAAAACCTTTAGGTTTTACACCTGATTTAGTATCGGTTTCCTCTTTTTCTATTTCCTCTAATGCTTGTCTAGCCCGTTTACTACTAGGATTTACTCTTAGTGCGTCTTGATAGGTTTCCAAAGCCCTGTCTATTTTATGATGGTTACGATAAAAATCGCCTAATTCCAGCACATAATTGCTATCTCTAGGCGCACATTCAATAGCTTTTTGAAAGCCAAATTCTGCATCATTTTCATAACCAGGCAAATGATTATAGGCGCGTGCAAGTTGGGCCCAATATTCTGGGTCTTTTGAAGAGATTTTTATTGCCATCATTAACATTTCTATTGCTTCAACATATTTTTTCTCATCACAAAATTCAATAGATTTTAAGTAATACTCTGCGGCTGTAAAAGATTTACTTTTACCTCCAGGAGATGGCCTATTTTGCGAAGGTAGTTCACCTGTAGGAGTTGACTGTTTAGCAACATTATTATTAGGAGTCGGTTCATTAACAGGCGGTGTTGGTACTTGCGCTGGTGCTGGCTGATTAAATTGTGCGCGAGAAGCTGCTAAAGGTGTAATAGTTGGGCGAACATTGCTAGTTGTATCAATTGTTATAGATGGTTTAGTGCCAGGGTTAGAACGTGCAGGACTTTGATTAGCACTAGGAAGATTACTTGGTATTTTAGTACCTGCACTAGATCTATTAGGGTCTACCAATTCATTTGTATTTGGACGAGTACCAGCATTAGAGCGAAGCAGTTCAGGGTTTAAGGAATAACTACCACTTGTCTTTGGGGCTGGGCTAGATAACTGGCTACCTGTTTTAGAATCCACTTTTAGAGATGGCATTGCTGCTGGAGTTGGCCTTGGTGGAGAAGGTTGATATTTAGGACTAGTGATTGGAGAAGAAGTATATTTACTATCACTAGAAACGGCTTTTTGTTCTTGCGGATTTGGTAAAGTGTTATATTGACCCGTATTTCTACGTGATAGTTTATTACCTATTTGCTCATCATATAAATTTCTTTTATGTGGATTAGATAGAACTTCTACAGCTAGACGAATTGCACGAGAAATTTCTTCTAATTGTGAAGACATATTCATTCCATAAGCAGTCAAATTCTCCTGCTTTTTTATATCAAATTGTCTCATCAAGTTAGTATATGACTGTTCAATTATATCTTTTGTGGCACTACGTTCTAGTTCTAATACTTGATAATGAGTTGCATTAGCACGAATTTGATTTAACTTGTTTTCTATAAGATAACAAAACTCCATTATTTCTTGATAATTAAGAGGATTTGTTGGACTTGTAGAAGGACTTGTAGAAGGTAATGTAGTTTGAGAGCTAGGTGTTATAGGTGAGGTTCTACTACCAGAAGAGCTAGCAGTATTTGTTTTATTTTGAGGTTGTTGAGTAATTAATACTTGATAGGCTTGATTAAGAGCAGTATTTATATAACTTAAGTCTGAACTAACATCCATGTTATAAACTTGTAACTCTTTTTGCCTACTAGGGTTAAAGTAATTACTTAGTTTTTGATAAGCAGCATTTATTTGTGTCAAACTAGAATTAGTATCTATTTCTAATACTTCATAAATAGAGGTTTGAGAATTAATGGATCTTACTTTTGACTCTACTTGATAATAAAACTCCATTGCTGCACGAGTGTCTAAACTATTATCTACATAAGCTTTAGAAGTATTTTGCAAATCAGGTACGTTAGCAGTCTTACTATGTACTATAGGAGAAACATTAGGCAGTTTTTCCTGTAAACTTGGACTAGAAGATTCAACAAGCAAATTAGCCATTTGTTGCATTAAATCCCCTGTTTTTCCACTATTATGTTGTGTTTTAGCTTCTTTATTTTGATCCACCAAGTTACTTAAATTAATTGGTTCAGCAGAAACAGACAAACAACTTAGTAATTGCAAAGTAGCTAGAGTTTTTAGGACTAATTCTTTAGGAAAAGAAGCTAATTTTATTATTTCATTAACACTAAAAGTAGTATTTTCTAGCCTACCCAACAAAATATCTTCTTGAGGACTTAAAATTATTTGTTTGCTAATTTCTGCTAGTGACTTTGCTAGTTTTAATGGTGCTTGAAAATTACCTAAAATTTGCTCAACTACTGATAGATCTGTTATTTCACGAAAGCCTGATAATAAAATTTGTGGTACAGAGATAAGATTTTTAACTTCATATTCTGGCAAAGCACAACGAGTAAAACGATTATCAAAGTTTTGCCAGGTAAACATATTAGTAATAATGCTGATTATTTGCTGCTGAAACATTGCTGGTAATGCTTCTGACTGAAAATAACCTAATTGGATTAAACTTTTCCCAAAACGCCTATTTTCTTGTACTAATTTATTTACTTCTTCTAATTGTTGTAAAGTAAGTAGGTTGCAACTAAGAAGATACTGACCTAGTTGTTCTGTTTCTAAATTACTAGTAGCAAAAACAATATTACCATTTTCAAAATGTATAGTCTTACGAGCAGACTGTTGTTTAATGGTAAGAATACCTGTTCTTTGATTAAAGTAATAGTCTAGTAGTATTTGTGGGATAAAATTTTCTTTTAGCTCAGACATATGTATTCCCGCTTAAGTTGAACTAAATCAACATGTTACAAACACATACTTAACAGTTTTTTTAGTCTGAAAAATAATTGTTAAAATTTTGTTAGGATCTTGCTAAAACAATATCTATTTTTTGTAAAATTATCAAAGTAAAAATTCATTTTAACAAAAATTACCCTAGATTAGTTAAATAATTTTGTTTATTATTCTAGCAAAAATACTATTACTAAGAACAAATACTATAATAGTCTAAACTTAGGGGGGGTTTTTAGGAAATTACTGGTGCGATTTACCTGACAATCTATATAAGCTTGATCTTCTTCTGTGATCACAATAAAAGCAATTTCATCACAATGAAATTGTTTTTTTAATTTATTAGCTTTTGTTATAACAAGATCTTTAAATTCTTCATATTCTGGAATAATAGTAGGTTTACCAACTTTGCGACAAGTATCCCAAAATTGATTATAAAGCTGCATGACTTCAATACCCACTGCTTCTGGATTTGATAAATTAATACTAAAAGTTGTAGGCACTGACTCATTTATTTTTTGTGAAGTATCTTTTTCTTCATCAGATGTAATTTCAAATTCTGGTAATTGGTTAATGGGTGGAGTTTCTTTATCTATAGTAGGAATAGTTAAGCCATCTGTAGTAGATTTATTTTCTGTTATAGTAGGTTGAGAAGACTCGTTTTGAAATAGATCTATATTTGGTGGTAGTGGTTTAACAGTATATCTTTTAGTAGTAAATTTATTATCTGTATTATTTACAGTAGCCTTTTCAGTTTGAGCTTTTGGTAAAGCAGCAGGGTTAGCTGGTGTTTTTGTGGAAGTAACAAGGTTAGCTGGTGTTTTTTCTGCACTGACTTTGGGTAACATTTCTTTTATAAGATCCATTTTTCCTGGAAGAATGGTTATTTCCTTATTAGCTTCTTCTTGAAATAGTGTAACAAGCCTTTGTGCTGCTTGTTCATCAAGTGTTTTACTTATTTGTTGGGGTGGTAGGGATGAAGCAATTATTGGTGGTGTTGCAATTGCTGGAGTTATTGAAGTTGGCAAAGTTGGTGGAGAAGGTAAATCAACTACTTTTGCAACTACATCTTTATTAGGTGGTGTAGGAATATTTAGAGCAGGTGGTTTTAAGTCTTTAGCTTTAGTTGTTTTTCTATTTTGACGTGTAAGTAAACGTTTAATACGAGCTTGGATTTCATTTACTCTTAAAGGTTTAATCCAATAATCTTCTACACCTTGTTCTAATGCTGCTGCCACTTCTTCATCATCATCAATAGAAGAAAGCACAACAAAAGGAATATCTGCTAGTTTAGGGTTATCTTGCAAACTTTGAAATAATTCTATGCCAGTCATATTAGGCATACGTAAATCAGAAATTAGTAAATGTATAGGAAGCTTTTCTAATTTTTCTAAAGCATTTACTCCATCAATAGCCGTTTCTATATGGCATTTAAGCTTTTGTGCAGCAATTTTTAAGATCATATGAATAGTAGGATCATCATCTACCACTAATATATTAGAGTGTTGATACTCTGTAATTTCATCTACCTGTTTTGTATTAACATCTTTCCAACTAACTTGTTTAATATTTCCTTGAAGCAGACGAATAGAGCTAAAGTCTGAAAGGTCTATATCTGTACGAAGTCCATTACTATCATGAATAGGTAAGTCAATTTCATCTAATAAGACTATTTGACCACTAGCGGCTAAAATAGCAAGAATTAATAACAAAGCTGGCCGTTGAAGGCCAAAAGGCTCTTTATGAACTAACTTAAAAGCTTGCAATTTAGTAATGGTTTGGTTTTGTTCAAGTGCTTGATAAAAATGATCAACTACAGAACCTTTTACAACATTAGTTACTAAATCAGATATTTTATAAGTATTTCCTTCATTAAAAATTAAATCTAGTGGACGTGCAAATTGTTCTAAAGAGACTTGTTGATCTGGGCTAGGTGTACTAGTTGGTTGAAATAACCAGGGAAGTAGTTCATAAACCGTTTCTAAAGTTAATAAATCTTCAAATTCAGGATGTTTAGAAAAACGTTTGCTTAAAAGAGGTTCTAGAAGTTTAGTTAAATTAGTATTAAAAAATGAATTATTAGCTGTTAAATGTAAGTCTGTTTGTTGATTATTAATTAACCGTCCCTTAGTCAAATAAACATGTTGAAAGATATTTCCTACCTCTTCTTCCAAATGTGCTTTAAGTTGTGCTGTTTCTTCTTTGCTTAAAGGCGATCTAGCTTCATTAATAACTAGTAACTGTTTTAATAGTAAACGTTCTATGTTACTAACTGCTATTGGTTGCCAATAAAGTAAAGTATTAGGTAGTTCTGTTGGTGGAGGTAGTGCCATTGGAGAATAAGCACGTAGCATAATTATTTGCCAATCATACTCACATACAGCTTGATATTCATCTGTATCATTAAATAGCTCAATGCTTCCACCAAAGGCTAATATACCTTTTCTTAATGAACCTTGCCATTTTATGTTAAGTTCTATCCTATCGCGCAGTTTATCTTGTTCTAGAACAAAAGGCCAATCCTTAAAAAATTTCTTTCCTGTAGATACAAGCAGGTAATCTAGCTTAATCTCGTCATCGGGTATTGCTTCGGCTAAATCTAGTAAAAGATCAGAAGCATTAGAACTAGCAGCAACAAGACTATCTGTTTTAATAGGGGGTTGTGGACTAGGTTCCCCTTTAACCTCTATAGGTTTAAAGTTTTGGCTAGAGGCTTGTCTTTTGGGCTTATCCCTAGCAATAGTTTTAGTAATAGTTCTAATATCTACATCAGGTTTATTAGTAAGTAAAGATAGAGGTTGAGCTTCTGCGATATTAAATTTATAGCTTAGTTCCGGCCCTTCTGCACTAACAACAATTCCGCTACTTGTAGCAGCAAGTCGCGCCATAATGGAATTAAGCATTTCAATAAAAGACAATGGATCTCGCTCATCATAAAGCATTACAGAATCAGCTAAACTTTTTGCTGCTACAGACTGGCCTGCTAATGAAAATATTAACAAGGCTTTTAACATCATCTTGGCATAAAGCGGTTGTGGCTGTGGCAAAGAAGGAATGTACTTATTAAATAGATAATCATAAAGAACAAAAGTTTCTGTTAAACTTGGATGTTTACGTAAATCAAACTCAAAGCTATCAAACACTTCATCTAAACAAATTAAATTAAATGCTCGTCTAAGCAATGCACGAGAAGAAACCGCTGTAATAAATCCAAATAGTGAAAATGAACGAGCATAGCGTCTTACTGCTGGTGCTAGCTTTACAACTAAAGGATGTAATGGATAAAGTTGTGCAAATTGAGATTGTGAAGAAGAAAAATAAGGTATTCTACGGCGTAAATCAGAATAAAGACTTTCTACTTGTAAGCGTTGAGATTGTGTTTTAACAAAGATCTTTTTATCAATAATATTAACAATACTATTAGTATTGATGTATTCATACTTAAATATAGTAGAGAGTACCTTTTTTAATGATCCTTCAGCAACATTTTGATCTAATGTAATTACCAAACTAAATTTGCCATTGACGGCTTCTTTTGCTAACTCTTGAAGCCATTCTAGTAGTGGCCCGCCTTGTTGCGGATCAACAAGAAATTGAGAGATCCCATCAATAAATAAAGCTATTTGCACTCCTGTGCGTATTTTTTGATCAATAATATCATCTACTTGAGTAATTAGATTTTCTGGGGAAAGATTTTCTGTTCCAGGAATAATAGGATAAGCTTTTACTAAATTTAATCCTTTTTCTAAATCAAACCCTAAAATCAAAGTAGGAAAGCCATCCGATGGTAATTTAGGCAAAGCTAGTTTCTCAAAAGCACTTACTGCATTTTGATCTTGTAATAAATTAACAAACCTTGGACGATTAGCTAAACTACGTACTAAATTAAGCAGATGGCTTTTACCCATACCGCGCTCAGCTACAATAGCTTGTGTGCCAATACCAGCAGCAGCATTAACTAGTATTCTTATGGCTAGTTCTTGCAAATCTTCTGTAAATTGATAAGCTTTGACGTTTTGCTCATCGCTTACTAGCTCAAATTGGGTTATTTGATTAAATTGATGTAAAGAAACAAAGGATTTAATTTGTTGTGAACTCATATAGTTAAAAGTTTTGACCTAACACTACAGCAAGATTTTTATTAAAAATTAGCTAATCATCAATCTATTTTACAAAAGCTTCATTTATATGTTAAAGCTATAATTTTTAATTTTATTCCTATTTTTATATTTACTAAAAATTGCCAAAAAATCGTTAATTAACAAACCAACACTAGCTAAATTTCTTATTTTATGTATAGACCTCTTAACTAACAAGCTATTTATGGATGTTAATTTGTATTTAGCAAAATCCCTAGGTTTTTATTCTTATTGCCTTTTAATTATTTTTTATAGTCTCTTCTAATTTTTTACTATCTTAAGCCAAAAATAAAAATTTTTGCAAAATTATTGTTGACTTCGGTGTATTAGTGTATTAGACTTCTAATACACTAATACAGTGATACAGTGATACAGCAAAATAAAAGAGTATTAGTTAGGGAGGGCAGATGAGTCGAGCGTTGCATATAGATCCTAGTGATGCTGCTCCAATTTGGCGGCAAATAGAAGAAGGGTTGCGACGTTTGGTTGCTGCTGGTGCTTTAGTGCCAGGAGAAGCTGTTCCTTCTGTTAGAGATTTAGCCAAAGAGTTAAGAGTTAATCCAGCAACAGTAGCAAAAGCTTATCAACGACTAGTAGATGCTGGGGTTTTAATGGTCAAGCGTGGTGAAGGAACTTTTGTTGCTGAAAGTCGGCCAGTAATGGGAATAGTCGAACGTAAACAACTACTTAGAGAAGGTGCTATTCGCTATGCCACTACAGCCATTACCATTGGAGCTAGCTCTGAAGAAGCCATTTCAGAACTAAAAGAAGCTATTGAACAAATTAGCAGTAGCGAACTAGAAACAGAATTCTAAGGAGTAATTACTTATGGTCAGTTTTAGATTAAAAGTAGATCCAAGTAATGAAAAACCCTTATGGCAACAAGTTGAAGAAGGCGTAAGAAAACTAATTACAAGCGGAATTTTAGCCCCTGGAAGCTTAATTGTTTCTGTACGTGAACTAGCTCAAGAATTAAAAGTTAATCCAACCATTGTAGCAAAGGCTTATCAACGTTTAATAGATACAGGACTTTTAGTAAATAAGCGTTGGGAAGGTATCATAGTAGCTAATTATTTAACAGTAGATGAACAAAAAGATTTATTACATCAAGAAGCTTTAAGATATGCCTATGCTGCTAGTGAATTGGGAGTAGAAAAAGAAGTAGCCATTCAGCAATTAAAAATGGCATTTCACAACATAAAATTACAACAAGGTAAATTAAAAGTACCCGTAAAATTAACAGGGTTAGGGCAAAGGTAGGAATGGGAGGTTTTATGGAAAGTTTGTCAGATGGTGCAACAATAGGTTTTGAAGCTTTAACCATCCGCTATGGTAAAAAAAGCGTTTTAGAAAATGTTTCTTTTCAAGTTCCATCAGGTTCAGTTTATGCCCTGCTTGGGCGCAATGGTACAGGAAAATCTTCTACTGTACGTTGCTTGTTAGGTCAACAAAAGCCCACAACAGGAAGAATAACTATGTTTGGTCAAGATGTTTGGAAAAATCGCTCTAGACTAATGGAAAAAGTTGGTGTAATCCCAGAAGAACCAGATGCCCCTGCTGATATGACAGCCAAACAATTAGTAAGTTTTTGCTCAGATCTTTACCCAAAATGGGATGCTGTTGGAGTTAACCAACGTCTAGCACGTTTTCAAGTCCCACTAAATGTAGCTTTTGGCAACTTGTCTAAAGGCCAAAAAGGTCAAGTAGCTTTAGCTTTAGCACTTGGCTCTTGTCCAGAAATTCTAGTGCTTGATGATCCAACACTTGGTTTAGATGTAGTTGCACGAAAAAACTTTTTTGAAGAATTAGTTGGTGAATTAGCTGATCGCGGTATGACTGTAATTATTACTTCGCATGATCTAGCTGGTATTGAAAGAATTGCTGATAGAGTAGGAATTATTAAGGATAATAAATTAGTAGCAAATGAAGAAATTGAAACATTAAAAGCTAAATTCCGTCGTATTCGTTGCCCTAACCGAGGGATGGAAATAACTAGCCGAGACGCGGCTTGGGATGGGCTTACAACAGTACAAGTTAAAGTATCAGGTTGGGGAGTAGAGGCTGTAGTTTCAAATTATGATGAATATTCATTTAATAAATTTAGAAATTTAGGTGGAATAAACGATGCAGAAGTTTCTGCAATGTCATTAGAAGATATTTTTACTGTTATGGTAGGAGAAAAAGGAGAATAGCTATGAGAGAAATTAAAACAGAATTAAAAAGTTTATTTGCTGTAGCTTTAAGAGAAGTAAAATCAAGAGTCACATTATTTGGTGCAGCATTAGTAATAGGTTTTTTACCTTTATTAACACCTGTGTTTAGCAAATTTGGTTTAGAAATAGGTAGTAACGATGTTGGCATTATTACTTTTGCTATAATGATTTGTACTGCCTTTGCTTTTTCTTCATTACTAGGGGAAGGCATTTTAGGACGTGAAATAGCAAATCGTCAGATAAGTTTTTATTTTTCGCGCCCTATATCTAGTTTAACTCTCTACCTAGGCAAAATACTAGGTGCATTATCAATTATTACTGTAGCGCAATTTCTTACAGCTTTGCCAAGCTTAATATTTTTTAGTTCACAATCCCATCAGTTCTTTGCACCGTATTCTTTAACAATATATACCATAGTTAGCTTAGTTTGCTTTAGTTTAGCAACAACAGGTAGTATTATTTTTCGTTCTAAATCTCTTTGGTTAATCGCTGATCTTGTTCTTACTCCTATTTCTCTTCTTTTAGCTGCTTTTGCTTTTCTTGTTGTCTTTGTAGCTTATTTTAATCCTCAATATGGAACCTATGACATTGACAAAGTTTTAGTTTTTCTACCAATAACTTTCTCTTTATTGCTACTAGTAGGTCTTGGTGTAGCGTTTTCAATAGGCAGAACCAATATCAAGCAAATCCATAAAAGTTTATCCATAGGTTTTTGGAGTACAGTTTTAGTTGTTCTTATGAGTGGGTTTGGATTTTCTCAATGGATAGTATCTGCTTCCCCAGAAGATTTGACTAATGTAGGTTACGGTAAAGCCAACTCAAAAGGTAACTGGATTTATTTTAATGGTGTTGGTTGGGGACGTGGTAGTTATCCACTTAGTTATTTACTAAATGTCAATAATGGTAATTATCACAGTTTTGGTAATTTTTCTAAAAGCCCTTATGAAATAAAATTTTCTCCTAATGGTAACAAGGCAGTTTGGTTAGAAAGTAAAACAAACCTTTGGGGATTATTAGCAGATAAAGTGTCTTTGGTAAAAGCAGACTTAACAAATGATAAAATCAACCCTGTATATACCAATATATTGCTATCTTCCTTTGGTGATTTAACTCTTTCTGACGATGGTTCAGTAATTGCATTTACTAGAGATAAAATGATTACTCTTTTTGATCTAAATACAGACAAAGAATTAACAACCGTTCATATTCCTGTACCAAATGGCTTCTTCAAAGGTGGTGTTTTCTTAAACAATGAACTAGCACGTTTTTATATTTTTGACGAAGATCAAAGAAAAGGTGATATATACACCGTACGCATATTTGAATTAAATATTAATGACAAGAAATTAGTTGAAGTTGGGCAAGCAATGTCATTTAGATTTAATCAAATTCTTTTATCAAATGACAAAGAAAAAATGATTCTAAATGACAATGAACATACAAGTTTACGTAATGCTAAAACTGGTGAGTTGATAAGCAATTTAGCTAATATAAGTAAAGATTATTATCAACGAAGCCGTTTTATCGCTAATGACAAAATAGCGTTAGTAGAAGTAAATCGAAATACTAAAGAAAATAATTTACAAATCTTTTCTAAAGATGGGCAAGTAGAAAAAACAATTAAGGTTGGCGATTTTGCCGATGTTTACATAGCTGAGTCTATTAATGACCATTTGTTATTAGTAAAAGTAGTTCTTGATTACAATATAGCTTCTGACCAAAAACTAGCTCTACTAGATATAAATACAGGTTCAATAACCGTTACCAAAGAACAAAACTTAAAGCAACTTTATGATTGGCAATGGGGCGTTCAAAAATCTTCTACTCTAGCAGGAACTTCTGAAAGATATTTCTTTAATAAACAAGGTTTAGTAAAAGTAGATTTTACAAAAGATAGTAAAGAAGTAATGAATAGCTTTGGTTTTGCTAAGTAGAAACTTTTAACAAATAATCTAAAAATAAGGTAGTCCAATGGGCTACCTTATTTTTTTTGTATTTGCATAAGTCTATTAACTTTTTGCTTTTAAGTAGTTAAAATCCTTGTTTTCTTAAAAACTTCTTTTTCTCAAGGTACAATTTATGGACTTAAATATTTTAGTAATGGCTGCTGGTTTAGGTACAAGAATGAAATCACGTAAAGCTAAGGTTTTACATAATTTAGTTGGTCAACCTTTGATAAATCATGTCTATCAAACAGCCCTTTCACTTTCACCAAAAAAAATCCTAATGATTATTGGTCATCAAGCCGATGATGTAGCCCAAACATTAAAAACTTGTCATCAACAACTCACAAAATTATCAACTAGTCCAATTGTAGAAGCAGAACATGTTTTGCAACTTGAGCAACGCGGCACAGGTCATGCAGTAATGATGGCAAAAGAGCAACTTGCAAGCGACAATACACCTATTTTAGTTTTATCTGGCGATGTCCCTTTAATTTCTGATCAAACTCTAAAAAATCTATTTGAAGCCCATAAATCAAATAATGCTAAAGCAACTGTTCTAACTACAACTATTGCAGATCCAACGGGTTATGGTCGTATAATTCGCACTGACGAAGATTTTAAGTATATTGTTGAACACCGAGACGCTAACCCATCAGAGTTAGCAATTAACGAAATTAATGCAGGAATTTATTGTTTTGAATCTAAAGCCCTTTTTGGTGCGTTGGAGCAAATTTCCCCCAATAATTCCCAGGGCGAATATTATTTAACAGACGTTTTATCTGTTCTAAAAAAACAAGGCGACAAAGTAGCTATTTATCAATACCCTGTAGCCAATGAAGTTTTAGGAATTAATAACCGCTTAGAGCTTGCCGAAGCTGAAAAACGCTTACGTAAAAACAAGTTAACTAACTTAATGCTTTCAGGTGTTACAGTTATTGACCCAGATAGCACTTTTATTGACCCTCGCGTTACAATTGGAATGGATAGCGTAATTTATCCTAATGTAATTATTGAAGGATATACGACTGTAGGCGAAAATTGCACACTTTACCCAGGAGTTCATTTAGTTAACGCTCAACTAGCTAATGGAGTTACTGTTAAGGATTACTGTTTAGTTGTAGATAGCTTTTTAGCTGATGATACTACTGTAGGGCCATTTGCACATTTACGTATGGGAGCAAAACTAGAGGCTAATGCTACGGTAGGAAATTTTGTTGAAGTAAAAAAATCGACTTTAGGCCGTAAAACTAAAGCTATGCACCTGGCTTATTTAGGTGATGCAACCATTGGCAACCAAGTAAATATTGGTGCAGGAACAATTACTTGTAATTATGATGGGAAAAATAAGCATTCTACAATCATTGCTGATAATGTTAAGATTGGCAGCAATACAATGCTAGTTGCTCCTGTCACGGTTGGCGAAGGTTCAATGACAGGTGCCGGAACTGTTGTTACAAAAGATGTTCCAGCAAATTCTCTAGCTGTAGGCGTTCCAGCAGTAATTAAAAAACAGTTAACAAAGGCTTAAAGTTATGAATGATCTTAAATGGATGCAGGAAGTCTTAAAGCTTGCCGCTAAGGGTCAAGGTCAAGTTAGCCCTAATCCAATGGTTGGTGCTTTGGTAGTAAAAAGCGATGTAGTTCTTGGACGTGGTTATCATCGCTATAGCAGTTTTGACCATGCCGAGGTACACGCTTTAAGAGAAGCTGGAAGTCTTGCCCAAAGTGCAACACTTTTTGTAAACCTAGAGCCTTGTTGTCATCATGGACGAACTCCACCTTGTACAGATTTAATTTTAAGAAGCGGTGTAAGTCGTGTAGTTGCTGCAATGACAGACCCTAACCCTTTGGTAGCTGGTGGCGGATTTCATGCACTTCAAGTAAATGGCGTAGAAGTTCAAGTTGGACTATGTGAAAAAGAAGCTCAACAGCTTAATGAAAAGTTTGTTACTTTTGTTACTAAAAAACGTCCTTTTATTTTGCTAAAAACAGCTATGACGCTAGATGGTAAAATTGCTACTTATTCTGGCAAATCCCAATGGATAACGGGCGAAGCCTCCCGCCTAGCATCTCAAAAACTTAGGTCAGAATATGATGCTATTTTAGTTGGTGCTGGCACTGTTATTGCCGATGATCCAGAATTGACTCTAAGAATTGAAGCTAAACGACATCGTGCATTATTTAGAATTATTGTTGATGGCAGCTTAAATACACCTTTAACAGCAAAAATGTTTACTACTACTACGCTATATCCTGTAGTGATTTTTGCTGATGAACAATCAGCTATTAATAATCATGGAAGCAAAGAAGCTTTAACACAGCGTGTTAAACAATATGAAGATCTAGGAGTTCAAATAATTTTTGAAGCAGGAATAAGCGGTTATGTCTCGCTTCCTGCACTACTCAACGAACTAGCACGCCGTCAAATTACAAGCTTGATTGTTGAAGGCGGCTCAAGTGTTAGTGGACAGTTTTTAGAAAATCATCTTTTTGATAAAGCCTCGTTTTTTATTGCCCCTAAATTAGTTGGTGGACAAAATGCTACTGTAGCAATGGGCGCAACAGGTTTTGAAAGCTTAGACGAAGCTATAGAGCTAGAAAATGTTGAAATCACTCAACATGACAAAGATATTGAAATTACTGGCTATCCTAAAACCAAAGTGGAAAATTAAAATTGAAAGCAAAAAAAAGCCTTGGACAGAATTTTCTTATTGATGAAAATGTTATTGCCCGAATTGTTGGACAAGTTGCCCCAAAACTAGATGAACTAATAATAGAAATTGGCCCAGGTCATGGTATTTTGACTGATTCCCTACTTGAAAAAGCAGGAAAAGTTGTTGCAATTGAAATAGATAGCGAACTTATTCAAGAACTAAAAATAACCCTTCCTCAAAATAACTTAGAGCTAATCTTAGCTGATGCCCTAGAGTTAGACTTAGAACAGTTAATTCACAGCCAATTAAATTTACATCCTGAATTAAAAAATAAAGTCCGTATTGTAGCCAACCTTCCCTACTATATTTCTACAGCAATATTAACTAAATTAATATCAGCTAGTGATTTAATTCAAGATATGACTTTAATGCTTCAAAGAGAGGTGGCAGAACGAATTGCTAGCCCTGCTGGAGGAAAAGACTATGGGATATTATCTGTAATTTCTCAACTTTATGCTAACACAAGGGTTTTATTTCCTGTAAAAGCTGGCTCATTTCGCCCTGTACCTAAAGTAGAATCAGCCATTTTGCAACTAAAAATTTATCCTCAACCGCTAGTTGAAGTTTTAGACCGAAATTTGTTGATGAAAGTGGTTTGTGCTGCTTTTTCTGAACGACGTAAAACTATCTTAAATAGCTTAAAATCCAACTATAAAACCATTGATTCAAAGCTAGAAGCCTCTCAAATACCAATTATTCTTGAACAAGCCAACATTGTTTTAACAAGACGCGCTGAAACTCTTAGTTCTAAAGAATTTGCCTTGTTAGCAAATACTTTTTACCAACATTTACTTATCTGAGAGATTTATATAATCTGGGTTTTGCTTCCAACCAACAATAATTGATCCAAAATTGTTCCAACCATGTATTTCAAAATTATTAAGAATCAATAATAGGTTTGCCAGAAAGTCCATTCAAAACTTGAATACAACGTGGCTTACGCTTATTATCTTGCTGTAATTTAGCTAAATAGTTTTGCCATTCTTTTTCTCGTTTGTTAGCAATTAAGACATCTCTTACCTCTCGTAAATAGGTTCCAGCCGTAGCATATGCTTTAACATCAGTAAGAGCTATTTGTCCTTCTGCAATTTCCTTCCAAATAGCTATAGCTCTATCAGGATAGCTCTTTTTTACTGCTTCAGCGACTTCTAATGAAAGATTACCGTAACCGTAGTAACCTCGCCCTATATTTCTTACATTCTTTTGTGATGAATGGTCAAACCACTTTAAAACTTCATCTGGCTTCTTTTCAGCTATTGCAATGTCTATTAGCGTAGAAATTAGTGGAAAGGTCAGTTGTCTTGCGTTTGAGATAGTTTTAAGCCCTGTTTCTGGCAAAGGCCAAACAAAACTTCTTACTTTCTGTTGGTTTGTTGGTTTTTTATTGTTGGGTTGTTCTCCTGTTTCTAAGTAGTGGCGTGCCAATGCTTCTACAGCCTCTTTAACACCAGCTTTTAGTGCAGACTCACAAAGTTTTTGGAAAGTTTCTAAATCAGGGCTAGCAAAAAATAGTTCTGCACTAATTGCAGCAGCAACAAGATAATTTCCTGTTTCTTCATTAATAGTGCGTAACATGTTGCGTAAATTACCATTTACACCTGGTTTATTTTCACTAGCTTCAATACCACGCCTACACCAGCTATCAGCCTCTTTCCATCTTTTATCATTTATCAAATGGGTTACTAAACGTTGATAGCTTCCTGTAATTACTGCTTCCTGTTCGCAAAGAGGGATAATTTCTTTTGCACGTTCTGCTTTTTTAAGAACAGTAATTAACCGATTAGTCAATCTATCTCGCTTATAAGTACTAGAAGAATTACCTTCTTTGCCAAGGAGACCTTTGAGTTCGTTTGCTAACGTATTCCACTCAGTCTTTTTTCTTTCAGTTTGCCAAAAAGCTTCTATTCCAGAATCACAAGTACCATATTCATCTTCTGAAGTTATCTCATTAATCCATTGTAACTGCTTAATAAGTGATAGGCTGCATTTGGGCAGAGCTTGAAAAACTATTTTCATACATTCGCTTAGTTCATCGCCTACTTCACCCTCTTGATCATAGCTTTCAATAGCGGTGTTGCCTTCTTCTAAAATCTCCTTACCAATATCAAGAACTTCATCTGCATGCCCAGATTGAAGCAGTGCCATAAGTTGAGCCTTGATGCGATTCCAATCTGGCATATCACCAAACCCATCATAACCCCAAGGAGGTTCTCCAATACTGGAGAGTTCATTTCTTATAGCCAGGATTATTTTATCTGTTTTACCAGTCTTTGCATTTTTGGTATCTTCCAAAGCCTGTTTAACTGCTGGATGTTGCGATGCTATCTGCTCTATAAGGCTTATTAGTTGCTTTTTAGTCTGTTTTTCCAAATAAGATTTTAGTGAAGTCTCCTCACTTTTTTTGGTTACTGGCTTTGACTTTGGTTTTTCATCTATTTCATCATCATCATCATCCCATTCCTCTTCGTCGTCGTCATCATCATAGTCATCGTCTTCATCTTCGTCTTCAGAATAATTATCCTCATAATCTTCGGACAGAATCTGTAAACGCTTATCATCTTGACCAACTTTAGGTAAAGGTTTTTTATTCTTTAAGTAATCTAAGTATTCCAAGACAACTGCAACCGCATGCTTACAAGTAACACCATAAGGACAACTACAGTCTGACGCTAGCTCACCATTCTGCATTTCTACAGTTGTGGCATAGAGTTCTGTACCATCTACCCAAGCAATAAGTGCATTAGAAGGTGTAAAAGCAAGATTTCTCACATGGTTATTTTGCTTATAACTACGACCCCTATCCATAATAGTACTGCCTGCCCAGCTACTGAGATCATCCCAAGTTAGTTTAGCAAAAGGGTTTTCATCTACCTTGTCTACCTTTTTAGTTGCCATAAATTACAATTACTCCTTCATTAAGTGTCTATTTAGCCTATTAATTTGGCATCCTTAAAACGGGCAATTAGACGACTGGGTTTCCTGCTATGTTTTTGACAAAGTTCGTTAAAATGTGTTTGAAAATCTTTCTCAGTATTAGTTTTAATACTAATATCACGTAAATCAACTAGTTTAATGGTAACATTCGCCATTTGCTTTCTACATTTGTGCTTTAAGCAGTAGTAGGTATCATTTTGTCAGGTTTTAAGAAATCTAAATCTACATTTCTTAAATTTACTATTGCTTGTTGTTTATTAGCAGACAGCACATGTGAAATAATTTACTTACTTTCAACAACAGATAGTAAATTAATGGCTTCTGCCAGTCTAAAATTTAAGTCTTTAAAAGATTCATCTCTAAGAATAACTACTTTAATAGCTTCCCCATTATCATCTTGTTTTCCTTCAAAAAGAATAATTCTTTCGTTTGGATGACTAACTCTATGCCAACCAGTGCTTTCTAAATAATCAGCAAGTCTGCTTATAGTTAGACCTGCAAGCAAAGGATCATTAGATTTATCATGACCAAACTTCTTCTTCTAAATCTACCAAAAGTGTTGTCAAATTCTGCGATGTTAAGGTATTATTACGTAGTAGCAACAGTGGTTTATGCGGTGCCCTTTCATCACCTCGTTTCCATACATTTATTTTTGCAAATAGTTGTTTAAGCTCTTTCTCATCCATAGTTGCTCAAGTGTTTTAAATAATTTAGGTTACGATGGGTGATAAAAAGGGTCTAATTTCATAGCCTCTATACACTCATCCAAAGTTAAATCACAATGAGTTTCTATCCACTGACCAGTGTGGCGCATAAAAGCTAAATTAAATTTATCTTCTCCAACATATTCCAAACGACTATATCTTGCTTCAAAGAAAGGAGCTATTGCCATAGGTCTAGGACAGGCATACTTTGCACAAAAATATAAGTAACACCTATACCAAGTACTGTATAAATCTACTATGTAGTTAAACTGATGATCTTTTGGTGGTGGTTGAAGATATTTCGTTTTCCACTCATCTAGAAGTTTATTAGTTGTTTCCTCTACTTGCCTTTTAATCTCCTCTGTCACCTTAGCTTTAGGTGCTTTTGCAGGAGCAAACATCCATACTTTTTTAGCTTTACTTTTTTTAGCCATAAATACTCCTGAATTTAATCTTCGTCATATTCATCATCATCGTCACCATCGTTATCACCGTCATCACCACCATCCCAACCATCAGAATCAGGGTATTGGTCAGGAGATTTACCTTGGGAGTCTATAATTTTAGGCTTTGAAAGATTTGGGTCAAAAGCTTCAATAGCTTCTAATAAAACGCCAAATTCCCAATTATCGCCAAAATCATAGTTGTAAATCATTGTTTCGCCTAGTTTTAGAGATAACTCTCCAATTTTTACTTCAGAAGCAAGAGGATCTTCTTCTGTGTATGGATGGTTAATATTCATTGTTCTACCAAAACGATCTTTGTAAATAAAGCGATATAAATGGTCATAATCAAATTCAAAAGCTTCTAAAATTATACTAGCCAAACTTTCCAAAACATCTTCTGTGGATATAGATATTTTTCTCCAAGTCTTTTTATCAAGAAATACTTTGAAGATATATGTAGCTTGTTTCTGCTCAGTCTTAGGCAAAATTAAGTTATTAGACCACTCTGGAAAGTATCCTTTGAAAGCCCCTTGTAATTGCCCAAATACAACTTCTCTAGGAGAATTACTTAGAATGAAACTGTCGAACATATCCTTATTTAAACAAATACTTTTGTATAAACATTTGAGTAAAGCATCACCAAACAAAGTACGGTCTATTTTATTGATAGTCCAACCTTTTCCCTCAAAAGGCTTTGCTTGCTCTACTTTCATTAAACCAAAAGCGTTTAGTAATGAAAGGTTTACCAACCCAGGAGAATACCTAAGACGGCTTTCAGCATTTTTGTCCTCAGCAACCCTTATCGTTTTATTCTTGAAATATTCAAAAAAGTTCAAACAATGATAGAGAACACCCATACGACCTAAATTTTCACCTGTTAACTCTACGCTAGCATATAGAATCCAGGCTTCTAGTAAATTGAAATAACGCTCAGTAGGATTAAGCGTATTCCAAGAGCTTAAAGCCTGTTCATCTACAACCAAAATAGCTTTTTTGTTATCAGTTTTGACATAAGCCAGACCTGTTGAACGAAGCAACCAATATAACCCATTAATGTTGGGGTAAGATTTTTGTTGAGCGCGTTTAAGAGACACTTCAATGGATTGCTGAAGTTTACTATTAATACTACTTAAACTACTCATAGGTAATGAATTGTTGATACCGCTGAGTTGTAAGTTTTTACCTCTAACAAAATCTATAAGGGTTTGAAAGTCTTTTAAGATAAAGCCAGGGTTTTCTTCAGTAATAACTTGTGTAGTTAAAGCTTTTTGTTCGTCTTTCGATAAACCACCAAACCTTTTTTCATCTAGCATGGATTGTTTCACCTTTATTAATTCTTACAACAAACTGCTAAGAGTATATTAAAAAATCTGTAGTGCGCAAAATGTTCTATGAAAGAGAATGTCAAGAAAAAACTCCAGCTAATC
>CAZBMZ010000021.1:0-115942 GCA_964492845.1 uncultured Clostridia bacterium | reverse complement strand
TTAGCAATAAGTTGGATGTCAAGCGATAATGTAGGGGTGGCTGCTCAAGACTTGTTTTTATCAACCGATGGCGGCCAGACTTTTTCAACCACACTAGCAACAGGCTTGCCAGGTAACACTCAAAGCTTTAATTTTGCAATTCCTCAAACACTAGAAACTAGTCAAGCTCGACTTCGCCTAGTTGTTAGGGATGCCGCTGGTAACCTGGCTCAAGCAACCACTGCTAATAACTTTAGCATTCAATCAGCAGTAGACAACGTTGCTCCAACGGTGACAATAAGCCAACCCACAACAAATCAACAAGTTATGGCAGGTCAACCAATCCAAGTAAACTGGCAAAGCACAGACAACCGCGCTGTAATTTCTCAAAATTTATTGTTGTCGCTAGATGGTGGACAAAATTTCACTCAAGTAGCAAGCTTTGGAGTAACAGATAGTAGCTTTATTCTCAATAATATCAATAACCTAGACTTAACCACACCTCAAGCAATAGTTCGCATTACAGCAACAGACGCAGCCGGAAACACAGGTCAAGCTAATGCTCAATTTACAATCAACCCAACCATCACCCAAGCATCATTTCAAGCTAAAATCTTAACCATCAACGGTATAGGCTTTATGTCCAGCGGTGCTAACAACTTGCAGCTATTTATCAATGATAAGTTGATTACAATTGCCCCTCGTAGCGTCACCAACACAACTTTCACCATCAAAGGCAACAAGAAAAAGCTCAACTTGATTAAAGGCTCTAGCAATTCCGTTAGGCTTGTTGTTGATGGTATTAGCTCTAATATGGGTAGCTTTAATTTCTAAAACTTACGAGCAATCTATCTTAAATAAAAATAGCCTAGTGATCACTCACCATGCTATTTTTTTGGTTATTTTCATTGGTTAATGGGCCTAGAGGTATGACCCACCTCCAGGCCCGATGTTTCCGTTCCTAATTAAAAGTTAGGTGGATTTCGCCCATTTGCACACGTCAACACATTTAAGTTAAAGGTTCAGTCTAAATAATCGTGTTTTACAATTAAACTACCAGCCCATAAAGATTTATTTTTATTATTTATTGGTGAGCCGGGCCGATTATGAATCAGCATCTCGATTTGTAAGACCTTTAACGGTCGATTTGACGTTCGGCGAAAATACTGAGCTTAGGAGTGATAATCTCAGTCTTTGGTGACATCAGTCGCTGCCTCTGCCAGTTTGGGCTACCCTGCCATAAGTATAATTATTAAGGTGGCAGGGGTAGGATTTGAACCTACACTATTACGCTTAGTCTTCAAATTAAATTTAAGTTTAAGCTTGTACTCCACCACCAATAATAATCAAGAGACAAGGCTAGGTGCAACCTAGTTAGCCAAAAATATAGTTAAAAAATTTTTCTCCTACTTTTTGATCTTCTACTTCAAGGTTATTTGCTTCTTCACGAGCAAATTTAACAGCTTGTTGAAGCTTTTCTACTTTGGCAAGTAGTTCATTAACTTTTTGTGCTGGTAAAGAGCCAGAAAATTTTACCGTCCGCCAATAACCAACAATTACATCTTCATAATAAACTTCTACTTGTGCAGGATGTTTATCTGTAGCGGCGGCTTTTACGTGGTTACGAGGGACTTTTTTAGTTTTTACCGTTTGGTTTGGGTCACTTGCCCAACAATCGGCAGAAGGGTCAAACTTCCATTCTTCAGAAGGATCTAAGGTAGGGAGTTTTCTTACAAATGTATGAATATCAACTAATTGCTTTTCTAAAAATAGTAAATAGCTTGCAGGTACTTTAGTAAGTAGCACTTTACCATCTACTACAACATCAGCCGAAGCCCTGCAATTTGCCCAATCTTTAGTTGCAGTTACATCAAATAATTTAGAGAGAATTTCTGTTGTTTTACGAATTATTTCTTCAGCCCTTACTTGTACACGATTGGATTCAGACGGGAGTTGCTCGCCTTCTTCATCTTTTGGGCGATAGGTTCTAGAAATTCCTGCTAAAAGAGTGGTTTTTTGTAAAGCATGATGAGCTTCTGTAAGTTCTTGAAAAGAACGGCTTTTAATGCCTTTTTCTACTGCAATAATTTGATTAAGTTTAGCCATAAATAACACCTCGAAATTTTGATGGATAATTTTAAGTTATCACCACATAGCCAACAATAAAAATTTCCTTATTAAATTGGAAAAAAGGCTAAGAGAAAGTTCCAAAAAGTTATAATATTTTTCAGACTTTCTTATAATGGTTAGTCTCTAAGTTAGCGTCAACCAGATGACAAAATTTTCAGACACAAAGTAAACAATAGTATAGATTTAAGGATATAACGGACAGTAGGGAGGACTACATGAGTAAAACCCTAATGAAACGACTAGTAATATTAAGTTTTATTGCTACGTTGGTATTAGCAAACACTCAATTTAATACATCCGCTAAAGCACCTAAGAATGATTTAGAAGGTATTTTTGGAAATACCCCTAGGGCAGCCGCAAGCAAAGATGATTGTACTATATTGAATAAGAAAAAGATTTTTACAGATCCTAAAGAGTATGCACAAGAATTATCACGAAATACTGAAATAGCAGCCACTAAACTTTCTCCTCAAGAATATAACGTAACCGCGAAAGTTCCCCGACGTAATTTTATTGATGATCAGATATTTGACAAAATTGAGCAAAACGGGATTTCTTCATCTCCTTTAGCAAGCGATGAAGAGTTTTTACGCCGAGTTACACTTGATCTAACAGGACGGATTCCAACATCTGATCAAGTTCGTCAATTTGTGGCTGACACATCAGCAGATAAAAGAGATAAAGTAATTAATTCCTTAATAGGTTCTCCTCAATTTGTTGATCGCTGGACATTGTTTGTTGGAGATTTAGTAAAAAATACTGCTTTTTCACAAAATATTGATCGATTTGAAGAAGGTCGTAACGCACTTTACAACACAATAAAAACATCTATTGCTAGTAATACTCCTTATAATCAATTTGTTAGAAGCTTAATCTCTGGAACAGGTAACACATTCCAAAACGGTAATGCTAGTTACTTAATCGGTGGTATTACTCAAATGGGGCCACCTCAAGACACCTATGATACTACCTTAGTACAAGCTACCACTAGATTTTTAGGTATAAATACTTTTGATTGTCTGCTTTGTCATAACGGTCAAGGGCATACTAACGCCTTAAATGTTTGGGCAACACAAGTAAAACGCACTGAAGCTTGGGAAATGGCTGCGTTTTTCTCTCGTGTAGGCATTAGAAGAAATATTGTTAGCCGACAACCAAATATTTTTAACTTTGATGTTATTGATTTGCAAAATGGTAACTACACACTTAACACCAACGACGGCAACCGACCTGCTCGCCAACCTGAAGCAGGTAGCTCAAATATAGTAACACCTAGATATATTTTTACAGGTGAAAGACCTTCAACAGGTGAAACATATCGAGCAGCTTTTGCTAGATTTTTAACTGCTGATCGTCAATTTGCACGTGCTACAGTTAATTATCTTTGGAAACAATTTTATGGAATGGGAATAGTTGAACCTGTTGATAATTTTGATTTAGCAAGACTTGACCCAAATAGCCCAGTTGAAGACCCTTTTACTATTCAACCTACACACCCAGAATTACTAGAAAAATTAGCTGATGAATTTATCGGTAGTAACTATAACCTACAACATATAATGAGATTGATTACTCAATCTAGCAGCTATCAGTTATCTTCAAGATATAACGGCGTTTGGAAAGCTGAATATGTGCCGCTATTTGCTAGAAAATTTGTCCGTCGCCTAGAGGCAGAAGAACTACACGACGCTATCAGTATAGCAACTAATATTTTCCCAAGTTATCAATTATTTGGATTTAACAGCCCAATTCAATTTGCAATGCAGCTACCTGACACTAACGAGCCTTTTAACCGTAGAGATAGACGCTCTAACACTCCTGCAACACTCGTTGGACTAGTATTTCTAAACACCTTTGAACGTGGTGATAGAGATGACTTACCACGTAGCAATAGCCCAACAATTTCCCAAGGTTTAGCACTAATGAATAGTCCATTTGTTAATACTCGTATTAGTGCAAATATTGCTAACAGTACGCTTAACCGTCTACTTGCTAATAGTAGCCAAGATGAAAAGTTAGTTGAAGATATGTTTTTAACGGTACTTTCCCGTTATCCAAATAAAACAGAGATGAATCAAGCACTTAGTATGTTAAAGCCCAATCGCATCCAAGGTGCGGAAGATTTAATGTGGGTTTTAATTAATAAGATTGACTTTATCTATAACTACTAATGGCAGCAAGGAGACAAGACAATGAATAAAGAAACAAAAGAATTAATTAATGCACAAGAAAAAATGCCAGCACACCGCCAAAGTTTAATTGGTGGACAAGGTTTTAGTCGTCGGGAGTTCTTTAAGTTGTCAGCCCTTGGCCTAACAGGTTTCTTCTTTAGCCAAGTAGCTAAACCAATGGAAGTTTTAGCCCAAACCGGCCCACAACTAGAAAATACTGCTCGTTACTGTATTTTTGTTCATTTAGACGGCGCACCAAGTCATGTTGATACATTTGACTTAAAAGAAGGCGACTGGACACCAAAAGAATTTGAACCAACTACAATTGGTCAATTTCGTTGGCCTAAAGGCTTACTTCCAAAACTGGCCGAACAATTAGATAAAGTTTCTATAGTTCGTTCAATGAGTGCTTATGCTCTAGTGCATCCACTAGCACAAATTTGGACACAAATAGGACGTAATCCTGCAAGCGGTCTTTCTAAGATTGCTCCAAATATTGGTGCTGTTGTAGCACTTGAATATGAAAGTCGTCGGACTGCTAACCAAAAATTGCCAGGTTTTATAGCTCTTAATGCTGGTAATATTGTTGGTCGTGGCTATTTTCCTCCTCAAGTTGCTCCATTTGGAGTTGCTCCAAATCCAGCCGGGCTAGCTAATTCTACTAATCCAGTAGGAGAAGCAAGATTTACTAATCGTTATAATATGCTTCAAAGCTTGGACGAAGAAAACCGTAAGGATAATGTAATTGGTGCTGGTTCAGATGATATGGCGGCAGCTTATACCCAAGCTCGAGATTTAATGTATAACCCAGAAGTACAATCTGTTTTTCAATATTCTGAAAGCGACTCAATGAGCTATGGAAATAGTGGTTTTGGTAATGCTTGTTTAGTTGCTAGAAATATTGTGAAATCTGACCTAGGTACACGCTTTATACAAATTAACTTAGGTGGTTGGGATAATCATAATAACATTTACACTCCGCAAGGCTTGTTTAACCCAGCTAGAGCTTTAGACGCAGGTTTAGGTCAATTAATTGCTGATTTAGCTAAAACGCCTTCACAAACGGCTGGTAAGAGCTTGTTAGATGAAACTCTAATAGTTGCAATGGGTGAATTTGGCCGTACTGTAGGAAGACTTAATAATCAACAAGGTAGAGATCATTACTTACAAATGTCTTGTTTATTTGCTGGTGCTGGGGTTCGTGGTGGTCGTCCAATAGGTTCAACCGATGCTATGGGTGCTGCTACCTTAGATCCAGGTTGGGCGCGTGGCGTTACCATTAGACCTGAAGATGTATTTTGTACTATCTATTCGGCTTTAGGTATTGATTATACTCTTGTAAGACAAGACGACCCATTTAAGCGCGGTTTTGAATATGTTCCATATGCAAATCAAGGCGTTTATGCCCCAATTGATGTACTTTGGACATAATTAAATTTATTTGATTTTCTGTATTGGACGAATAAATAGGTGACAATCTTAATGGTTATGGCGTTAAATGTTTATTTGTCCTACAGAGCTTTTCTAAGAAAAAGCACAAGGGTTTTTAGCCTTTGTGCTTTTTTATTTGCGAGTTATGGAGTTGCGCCAGCTTCAACAAGGATTTTAACCAAATCCGGGCTAGTGCTTTCTTTAGCACGAAGTAGCGCGGTACGTCCGTTTCTGTCTCTACTATTAATGTCTGGTTTAGCACTTAAAATTATTTTTAGGATTTTACTTTCACCATAATCAACAGAATACATTAGAGGAGTGCTATTAAAATTATCTTTAGCATTAACATCAGCTTTTGCAGCTAAAAACATCTTTACCCCAGAAGCATTACCTGTACTTATTGCATACATTAGGGCTGTTTTACCGCTACGATCAGCTAAATTAACATTAGCTTGAGAATTTAAGAGTAGTTTTATAGCTTTATTACTTTCATTAATTGCTGCAACCATTAGGGATGACCTACCGCTATCATCTTGGGCATTAACATCAGCTTTGGCTTTGATTAGTAATTTAATAATTTTATCTTGGTTAGAATCTGAAGCAAAAATTAAAGGAGTATAGCCAGTATCATTTTTAGCATTAGGGTCTGCTCCTGCTGCCAATGCTTCTTGAGCTAATTTATCATCACCTAAATAAGCCGCATCAAATAAGGCTTGGTCTACAAGTCGAAGTGGGGTTTTAGCTCTAGAAGGGCTTTGGGAAAAGACGACTTGGCAAAGCAAAGTAATAGCTAAAAAAATAAAAACAAGTTTTGAGTTGATAAACATTGTGACTTCCTAAAATTTTTCCTGACAAAAAATATAAATGGATTATACTTTGTGAAAGCAATAGATCCTAACCTTTTACTTAAACCTCAACTTTATGCATGAAAATTCAATAAGTAGTTCAACAAATAACCCAACATTTGATGGTTACAAAGTTATTGAAAAAACTGGTCAAGGGGGGTTTTGTGCTGTTTATAAAGCGGAGCAAACTAGCTTAGATCGCTTTGTAGCAATAAAAACCTTACTTAATGACTATTATGATGACTTAGATATGACTACTTATTTAGTTAATCAAACAGAAACAATAGCTTTACTCCAACATCCAAATATTGTTCCAATATATGATGCTATTTGGGTGGATAAAAAATATCTAGTAATAATGCAGTATATAGCTGGTAAAACTTTAGCTAATTTGTTGGATGAGCAAGGAAATTTAACTTTTGACCAGACTCTAAAAATACTAGAGCCATTAGCAGAAGCCATAGATTTTGCTCATCGAGCTAATGTTTTTCACAGGGATATTAACCCTACAAATATTATTGTTGATGAAGAGCAAAAACTTAGTTTAATAGGCTTTAAGATGAAAGTGCCTGAAGGCGTTGTTGTTGGCACTCCAGGCTATATGTCACCTGAACAAATAATGAATGAAGCTATTTCTGCTAGAACAGATATTTATTCTCTAGGGGTCTTGGCTTTTGAACTGCTTGCAGGCTTTATACCTTTTCAAGAAGGTAGTTTGACAGAGATGTTTTATAAACAAGTAAATTCACCTATACCTAGCCTTTATTTAGCTAATCCAACACTACCAAAAGCTATTGACGAAGTAATAAAAAAAGCTTTAGCAAAAAATCCTACTGAGCGATACTATAACGCAAAAGATTTTCTATATGACTTAAAACAACTTAATAGCAAACTTATTGTTAAAGAAGAATTGTCAGTAACACAAATTATTCCACTTATAAAAGAAGTTACGGAGCCTATTTTACTAGATAAAGTTGTTTCACACACAATAGCAATTCCTTGTGAGCAAAGACCAACAAAGAATGTTGCAGCACAACAAAAAGTTAAAATTAAAAACCGCTGGGCCTACCTTGGTATACCTAAGTTAAGATTATTACATCCTAAAGATGGCTTATTTGATGATTTTGTAATTATTGGTGCTATGAAGTTGGATGATGGCGATTATTTAATGTTAGCAGAACGTTTAATAGTAGAAAGAAATCAGCATTTAATACTTGTAAAAGTAATAGATAAACATACTGTAGAAACAGTAACAGCAGAAATAGTAATAAAATATTTGGGTCGTATACAAGAAGAAGTATTAGAACAAACTGCTGGAATAAGTAAAACAATGGTACGTTCAATGCTTGGAGATTTACCAGAAATTGATTCAGAAAATGAGCTAGAAACAACATATATTGAGCCAATATTAATTAATTGTTTTGCTTGTAATAAACAAGTAGGACATATAGAAAACGCTTGTCCACATTGCGGAGTTGAAAGGGTTGCTCCTAATTGTCCACAGTGCAACAAACCTGTAACAGATTGGCAGGATAGACGGTTTTTTGGGGACTTAAATATTTATGTTTGGAATAGTGACTGGAATGGATGCTGTAAACATTGTGGTTTGGTATTTGAAGCAAATTTAGATGTAAAGACAGGGCATTACTGGTTTGATCGTGGCCCAAGTTCAGAAATAAAAATTACAGGTAATGAAAGTAGCACTACGGTTTTACTAGACTTTTGGCAACATCTACCAACAATTGAAGTTAAGATAAATCGTTTAGTGCCTGGTGGAAAATTAGCTAAAGAAGAAAAAATTACTTTAACCATTGCAGAATTTGAAGCTATTAAAGAACAATTGCAAGGGCAGTTACAAGTATTAATGCAGCGTAAAAGTTGGTCTGAAGATACTACTTAAAAATTATTAAAGCTTAAAAATAGCACGTAGCTTTAAGCCTTCTTCAGCCTGACCAGCAACTTTGATTTTTCCTTGAAGAAATGCGACTTCTGCACGCTTTTTCCTAAGTAAAATAGCTGCCCAAACACCAGCCGACATTGTGACTGTAAATGTAGCATTTTCTGGGATTTGTCCATACTCTAAATTAATTTTTGAATCTTTGATTGATAAACTTATTTTTTCCTCTGGCACTCCTGCCTCAGCCGTCAAATAAATCCCAATAGTTATATCCCACCCAATAGCGGTTTTTGGATCAAAACTTTTAACTAAATTTTCTGTAAGTGTTTTTGCTTGTGGGGCATAGATGGAAAGATCTTTTGGAGCAAATAAAGAAGCTATAGACCATGAAGTTTTATTTTTTGGTTTATTGCTTTGACGCTTACGCCAACTATAAAATGAAGGCCAATAGCTATCTAATTCATCCAAATAGACTTCTCGATTGACTCTAGCTGTTTTTTGGACTGCTAAGGCAAAGCGTAGAATTTCGCGGCCCTGCTCAGCAGAAAGCATTGGGGTAGTTTTACCCTTAATTGCATCAATAAAATTTTGTGTTGAAAGTTGAAATCCAATACTCCAATCAGATTCTATCTCTATGTCTTTCATTGAGTTACCATCAAAAATGCTAAGTGCTGGCCCGGTATGAATACTTCCTGTACAGCGTCGGATAAAAATAATTCCTTCTGAGCCATTTATTTCAATCCATTCATCATTAGCATAATATTTAGAAGGAATATGTAAGTTAGAGGAGTGAGTAAGATCACATGCTCCATAACGATTAGAATTTTTATATTTCCAAATAAATGTTGCAGGAGTGTCTAAGACATCTTGAGAAAAATCAATCCAGCCCATTACCTTCTCTACTTCACCTAATAAAAACCAAGCAGTAGACCAAAGATGATGTCCATGATCAAAGGTTGCTGTCCCTCGACCAGCTAAAATTTCTGACATTCGCCATTCCCAAGAATTACTTGGCACTGTCCAACCGCCAGATGAGCCACTAATAAACTTAATTCTTAGGCTTATTGGTTCTCCAATCGCGCCAGCTTTGATTAGCTCTTTGGCTTTTACAATTGGAGGGTAAAAAACATAATTTTCTGTTACTTTATAAATGAGTTTTTTTTCTTTGACTGCTGCAAGCATACGATCTGCACTAGCTAAACTCGTTGTCATAGGCTTTTGCACTGCAATATGTTTACCAGCATTTGCAGCCTCAATAACTATTTTTTCATGTAAGTTATCATTATGAGGGACTAAAATTTCTACAGCGTCTATTTCTTTATCTGCTAGTAAATCTTGATAGTTAGTATAAGCTTTTATGGCTTGCCACTCTGTTTTGCGATTTTCTGCAACTACTTTATCAATATCGCAAACGGCATAAACTCTTGCATCAGGGCTGTTTTTGTATCCTAGGTAATGTAGATCTGCAATACGTCCGCTGCCAATAATACCAACATTAATTTTTTGCATTGATTTAACTCCTGATAAAAGCAAACCCAAAATATAGCATGAAAGGAAAAAAATCTTATCTGGGAAATATTTCACTAGCTTTTTTTAAGTGTGAAATTTTACTGATTAAAATAATAGGAGTTTTCTTAGTAAACCATCCATTGAGCTTAAGTAAAATTAAATATTTATTGATAAATTTTGATGTCTAAACGCTTTATAACTTAACTGTTAACAAATAATTAGAGAACTAATAGTAAAGCTATACATATTTGGTTATGGAATGTAATTTGCTACAACAAAACTTTATCAGTCAAATTTCCCAGTGTTTATGAAAATTTCCTCAAAATGGCTATTTTGCTTTTTAGTTGCTAAGAAAAACTTTAGTTAACCCCATAGCTTTTAAGCTATCAAAAAATAAAGGAAGGTTTTTATGAATAGCAATTTGGTAAAAAAGTTAAAAGATTATTTTCGTTTTCAAACGGTGTTGGACGCTTTATTTATCTTAATTATTGTTCCTGCCATTATTATTGCCTCAACCACATTAGGTCTTACCTTAAATAGTTCATCTAATGGTTATACGGCCAAAACTTCTTCTAGTGGCACAGATGTAGAATGTCAAAATGTTCATGACGGAACAAATAGAACTGCAAAATTATTAGAAGGTAATTATGAAGTAACAGTTACTTTTGATGATAAAAGCTCAACTACTAAAACTATCACTTTTAAGAGTGGAAATGCTGACTTTGGTTTTGTGGATAGATCTAAGACAGTTAAAGGTGTAAAGGTAAAAATCCCTTAAACTATTGGCCTAGAGTTTAGTGCATTAATCCTTGCGTAGTATATACTTAAAATAAACTTAGTTATAGATCTTTAAAATTAATCAAGAAAGGCAAGGTTATGAAAACAAGTGCATGGTTGTTTAAGTTGGCAATAGTAATGTTTTTTGTTTCTTTTGTACTGGTAATTCCAGTATTAAGTCAAACAAAAGATATTAAAGGTAGTGCAGATCCAGCAATTTTTCCTACTAGAATGCCAGGTTTTTATATTTCATCTTACAAACAGCTACAATTTGAGTCTTACGCTTTCCAGACAGGGCCAAGAGAGAGAACCACAGTTGAAGGACGTAAAACAAGAATCATTTATGAGCGTGATCGAGCAACAGAAGACCCTGGCGGCCTAGCAGTACGCCGAAACTATGAAAATGCTATTACTAAAGTAGGTGGAAAAGTTCTTTATAGTGATGGTAAACAAAGTATTCTTAAAGTAGATACTAAAGATGGTGAAGTTTGGGCTGAAATTAACGCTGCAAGCGTGGTTCACCGTTATTTTATTACTATTGTAGAACGTAAACCTTTAGAACAAGTAATAACAGCAGAAGCAATTTTAGACGAACTAAACAAAAATGGTTTTATTGCACTTTATATTTTGTTTGATTTTAATAAAGCAGATATAAAGGCTGAATCCCAACCAATAATAGATCAAATAGTTTCGTTGCTTAAACAAAATCCTGAATTAAAAGTTAACATAGAAGGTCATACAGACAATGTTGGTTCACCAGAAACTAATAAAATCCTTTCCCAATCACGCGCTCAGGCGGTTGTTAAAGCAATTATTTCTCAGGGTATTGCCACAGAAAGACTAATTGCAATTGGACATGGAGAGGAAAAGCCAATTGCTGACAATAGAACTGAAGAAGGTCGTGCTAAAAATCGTCGTGTAGAACTAATAAAAAGATAAATATATTCTAGTTTAACTAGTTAGGTGCAAATCCATCTGCTTATCCCCCATTGGCTAGTAATTCTTAATTTAATTAATACTAAAGTAATCTTAAGTTAAATGACTTATAAGCTTTATGGTAACCATAAAATATTGATTATAAGTTATTTAACTTTTAAGAGTTTCTTAACCAAGGATTACTAAAACACAAATCAACAATAAATTGTTTATCAAACTAAAAATTTGTGAGGAGGGAAATCTATGTCTTTGAAATCTCGATATTTATTTTTTATAGTTACTTTGTTTGCAGTTTTTTTCTTTACCCAAAAATATACTTATGCTCAAACTAATATGATAAGTCAATTTACAGAAAACAAACTAGTTAGTGCTGTAGCTACTAATAATCCTAAAAGCGTTACCACATCAACGGATAAAAATAACAGTTCGATAGAAAATCTAACTATACAACTACAGGCCCAACAAGCAGAAATCAACACATTACGCCAACAAATAGAAAAGCTAGAAGCCTTGCTAGAAAAAACTATTAATAAGCCTGTAACAGAAACAACGTCAGTTAATAATACTAAGCTAACACCTGAGCCTGCTATAAATCCCCCATTGCCAAGTATTAAACCATCACCTATAGCTAAACGTGCGCCTAGTGAACTACTGCCAGATCTTGGACATATTGGGGCTGAGGTAGGCTTAATGATTGGAGGTAGCCAAAATCCTTTTCAAGCTAATGAAGGGTTTTTTGCTGGAGGCTTTATTGACTTGCCTGTAAAAAGGGTTAAAGGTGGGAAAATTTCTTATGAAATTATGATTGGAGCACAAAGAACTATTACTCAAGTACAAAGCACTTCAGGCGTAATTGCTTTAGTCAACAGTGCTTTAAATACTGCTTTAGGAAACCCTCCAAGTGTAAATAATTTACTTTCTCCACTCCCAATAACTAACCGAGTTAAAGAACGTTTAACAGTTTTAACTGTTGTACCAGCTAGTTTTAAGTACACAATGTTATCTTTTGATAAACAAAATATACGACCTTATGTAGTTGTTGGGCTTGGTACTTATGTAGGGTTAAGTAGTCAAAAACTAGTAGATTTTGACGCAGGTAAATTTGTTAATAATCCTGCATTAGCTAGTTTACTAAATGCTTTACTTAATGGTGCGCAAGTTGGAGGGTTAGCTCCGATAGCCCCAGAACTTAGATCACGAGGTCTTTCTGCTGGACAAGGGGATTTTCGTTTTGGTTTAAATGCTGGTGGAGGGTTAGAGTTTCGTATTAGCCCAAGATTTTCTTTAGGCTTTGATTATAGAATTAACAAACTAGAAGGAAAAAATGGTACTTTTTCAACTTTTACAGCTAAACCAACTGTACATTTTTAGGTTTTTATAAAAATTTTCTATAAGTTTTGTAAGTTATTGGTTAAATTAAAAATAGAAGTAATATCTTATTGTGTACCAATAACTTACAAAAATTTTCAAAAATAGTAGAATTATTATTTGAAAATTTCAATTATTGCTATCTACATATAAATAGGAATAGAAGTAGCATTAGTAGGGATAAAATTTGGAAAGTAGCTTTGCAAGGCTGTAGATAATGCTCGAAGTGCCGCAACACGCAAGCCAGAAGCTGTTTCTTCACAAACTATTTTATCTTCTGAAGAAATGCTTAAGCGGGCCCGGTAAATGGATTGACCCTGATGGGGTTCAACGCTAAGTTCTAAGGTAAAAACACTAACAGCACAAAAATAAACAATATCCTCTAAGCGAGGAATAAAAACCATTTTTTCATTTTCTTCTTTTAAGGAAATCTTTTTTTTATTTAATTCTTCCATTAAATTTACTAGTTCCATATCAACTAAATAAACACAATCAGTAAAAAGGCTTTGCCAAAATAGCTCGCAATCTTCAGTAACACAGAATTGATCACCTAATCGCCATTTATGACGCAGCTTAAATTGATGTAATCTTAGGGCTGCTTCTATCAGTTCTGCGGAAAACTGTTGAGTGTCTTTTATCATAGGTTAGATTTTAATTAGCTGATATATAAAGTTTAATGCTAAAAGAGCAGTCTAAACTGAGCAGGTCAAATGATGCAAGGGTAAATACGGAAAAAATAATTTATCTCTTACCAGATAGCTTGATTTTTATAGCTTTAGTTTGTTGAACTTGTATTTTATAATGTCTAGCAAAACATTAGCTATCAACAAAATATAATTCCAGTTTTATTAAAAAAATCTTAAAGCTATAAATTAAGTTGTAAATAAAGTAATACTTAAAAGTTACAAAAGGTATTTTAGAAATATCTTAAGCCTTATTTTTGCTATTTTAGGGCTAATTATATGAGGGAGAAAAAATAAAAAGTTATGTCAAGTGAGCAAGAACAAGTAGCTTATCTTGATTTTTTAGATGAAGATAACCTTCCATGTAGAGTTGAAATTACACAAAATTCTTTTTCTATTGGACGAGCATATGAAAATGATTTGCGTATAGAAGATTCGCGCATTTCGCGCCGTCATGCAGAAATTGTAAAAATTTGGGGTGGAAAATATGTTTTTCGGGATAAAGAAAGCAAATGTGGTAGTTTTATTAATGGTTTAAGAGTACAAGAGCATATCTTAAAAACTGGAGATGAAATTGTATTAGGAGGGCTAAACACTACTAAATTAACATTTGGTTATGGTCAACCTAAAGTTAATGTAGCTAATTTAGATACAGATGTAACAGATAGTCGCGCTCCTTTAAGTATTAGTCCAGAACTGCGTGGAGCAACTGTAATTACAGATCAACAAACACGCTTTCTTAATACTGCTTTAATGCGTCAACCAGAATATGTAACTGGAACAACGCTACAACGACTAACTTCTTTATATGAAATTACTCATAAACTTTTACCTGCTCAAAGTGTTACAGAACTGGCTGAAACTTGGCTAACAGAATTACTTAAGGTAATGCCTATAGATCAAGGTGCCATTTTGCTTCATAACCCTGTTACAGATAAATTAGATCTAGCCCTAGCTCGTAGTAGGGATGAAAAAGAAATTAGTTCTACTATAGTTAGTAATACGATTGTAGAACATACATTCCAAGAGAAGGTTGGTATTCTTACGCATGATGCTACTAATGATGAAAGATTTGCTGCAAATGTAAGTGTTATTTTAGAGAATATTCGCTCAGTTCTAGCTGCTCCAATAAGTTCAAAACTAAGAGTTTGGGGAGTAATTTACTTAGATAGCCGTACTAGAGCAGCATTGTTTAATTCTGAGGATTTGGAATTTCTTATGGCTACAGCACGCGAAGCAGGGTTAGTAATGGAAAACTTAAGACTTATTGAAGAACTTCGTGCTACACAAGAACAATTAGTTAAAGCAGAAAGACTTGCAACTATAGGCAAACTTACTTCAGCTATTTCTCATGAAATTCGTAACAGGTTGGCTTTACTTACAGGAGTTGAATTTATTGAAATGAAATATAGTCATGACCCGGAAGTAAAGCAATTTACAGCAATGGTTTTAGAAGGCCAACGACGAGCATTAGCACTAGTTGAAGAAATTAGGGCATTTGCTCGTAATCGTACTGAGCAATATGAAAAAACTTGTAAGCCAATTGTTCCAGCAATTCAAAGAACATTGTCTTTAATGAAACTTGACACAGGAGTAGCAAAAAGAACACTTAATTTTTATTATGATGTTGAACCAGAATTAGTTTTTAATGAGGAAAAAATAGACCAAGTAATTATTAATTTAATTCGTAATGGAGTTGAAGCAACAAAAGAATATAGTGGAGAAATAAGCATTAATTTAACTGTTGTAGGAAAAGAAGTTATTATAGAAATTTCAGATAATGGACAAGGTATTGCTCCAGAAATTATGCCATCAATTTGGGAGCCTTTTTTCTCTACTAAAGGAGAGGAAGGAACAGGGCTTGGACTTGAAATTTGCCGGCGTATAATTGAAGCACATAATGGTCAAATTAGCTGTAAAAGTCAGTTAGGCGCAGGAACATGTTTTACCATTAAGCTACCTTTACAAAGTAGTTTATAAGAAAAAATAGAATAAAATGGTAAATAACTATTTACAGGCTTGTTTCATTTTGGATCTCTATGTATGATACACAGTCAAAGAAATTTTTATTAATAGATCAAATTAACTTTTATTTAAGTTTTCAATAATTTTAATAATTTAATTCATTTTTTATTTTTAACGAGGTGTTTATGAGTGGGGGAATTGTTTCAACACTATTAGTAGGGTTAACAGATGTTGGGCTAGTACGTGGCAATAATGAAGACATGTTTTTAATGGTTGAACCTGAATCAGGGATGTTACTAGACAATAACTATAAATTAATACGTCCTTTAGAAAAGCATAATATCCTACTAGTAGTTTCTGATGGGATGGGTGGATATGAAGGTGGAGAAGTTGCTAGTTTGCTAACAGTAGGGGCAATAAAGAATGAATTATTAAAACTTCCAAAACAGTTATCTCCACAAAGTCGTTTAGAAGCTGCTGTAGAAGAAGCTAATCGTACAGTTTCTTATCATCGCAATTTGGATCCGAAATTATCTAATATGGGGGCTACTGCAACAGCGGTATTAATTGAACAAGATATTGCTTATGTTGCTGAAGTTGGAGACTCTCGCGCTTATATACTTCGGGATGGGCGTATCAAACAATTAACTACTGATCAAACAATGATACAAATGTTAATAGATTCTGGTGCTATTTCTCCTGAGTCTGCTGCTACTAATAAAAATCGCAATATTTTGTTACAAGCCATTGGAAGTCAAGAGTTTCTACAAATTGCTGTTACCTCCATTAAATTACAAATTAATGATATTTTATTGCTATGTAGCGATGGGTTAACAGGTAAAGTTAATGCTAGCGAAATAAAGAAAATAATTGATAGCAGTTCAACAGTACTTGATGCTGGCAATACACTAATCAATTTAGCAAAAGAACGTGGTGGGGATGATAACATTACAATCATTCTTGCTAAATTTGAAGGTTCAGGACTCCAAACTAAACTAAATGCTGGTGGTATGGCAGCAACATTAACCAAACAAATTAAAGTTTTAGCTCGCTTTGATCCAGAACAAGAAGCTGAAGCTAAGCCAAGAAGAGAAGTCCGACCAGCTAATTTCCAAGACTGGATTGCTTCGGCGGTGATAGATGCTTTTGCTCGCTCAGATGAACAACGAGAAGCTTTAGCTGCTATAGGTAAGTTTGGGGATTATGTAGTCTTTAGAAAAGGCGATGTTTTACACGTTGAGCCAGGTAGCAGTGCTAAAGAACATTACTGGTTAGTTGGTGGTAGATATAGGGTTATGGCTGATAATCAGCGAGGCGAAAAACAATCGCTTTTCTTTTTAGTTCCTCCAACAGACCGGCGTTCAGATGATTTAATCCAAGCAGGAGAAGCATTTGTTTGGGTAAGAAGGCAGTTTTTTATCTCTAATTTAACTATGCTACAGCAACAAGCTCGTAATCCTATTATTCGTTGTGAAGATGATAAAAATATTGCTATTCATATACCGGGAGATATATTTGATCAGCTTTCAGAGATTTTAGGGGATAGATTTGTTTCTACCGTAAGACATTCTTAAGTTGTTAGTTATAAATCATTTGGGAGAGAGTTAATTTTCTCTATAACTTTATTAAAAAGTTCTTGCTTAGTGTCTAAAGAAAGATTTTCTTTAGGCACTTTGTTTATTTGGGTAAAAATTGCGCTAATCTCTTGGGTAAGCTTTTCTTTTAGTAAATTTAGATTGCTTTTGTATTGATTTAGTTCATCTTGTAGTCTTTTTAATTTTAATGCTGTATTAAGCCTAGCAGTTAATTCTGTAATTCGGTAAGGTTTGTTTATATAATCCTGCGCACCTATCATTAAACCTGTTATTTGGTCGTTAATGCTTGCTTTAGCAGTAACAAAAATTATTGGAATATCTTTAGTCGTTTCTTGGTTTTTTAATGCTTGACAAACTTCTAAACCAGACATTTGCGGCATCATCACATCTAATAAAATTACATCTGGCAAATTTACTGTAGCTTCTACTAAAGCATCTTTGCCATTAGAAACAGCTATTACTTTATGTCCTAACTGTTCTAAAAAATCATAAAGAAATTGTCTAGTATCATCTTCATCATCAGCAATAAGAATGTTGGCTGGTTCAGATCTAATCACTAAAATTACCTCAAAATTAATGTGCTAAAAAAAATTAACACAAAGCTCAAATCTTAATATGTTTGAACTTTGTGTTAAGCTGGTTTTACAGTTAAAGTTAATTTGCGTTAATTAAATTTATTCCTTGCGGATGAGTTAATATTAGGTTTTGAGTTTTCTCATTTAATCCTAACTGTAATAAGGAATCAAAATTAACTTGGAATACCTCATTTAGATCAGCTAGGTTAACTCTATTTAACTCACCATTATCTGTAGCAACAAAAATTGATAAACCATCTAGGTTTATAGCAACATCTGCTAAAGAAGAAGTGTAGGTTTTGTCAAAAACCACATTAAATAAATTTGAAGAAACTACAGCAATATGGCCAGGTTTTTGAATGTGACCGGGTTTTTGAATATGACCAGGTTTTTGAATGTGACCGGGTTTTTGAATATGACCAGGCTTTTGAATATAAACTAAATTGCTGTTGTTGTTATATTGAATATTGATTGCTAAGAATTTAGCATCTTCAACTTCTGTGTCTGCTAAAGCTGGAATATATTGGCGAGCAATTGGACTAGCACTAGTAACATCATAGCAGGAAAGAAAACCTTTATTAGAAGAAGCTACATAAACTTTGTTGCCATTATCGCTAAAGGCTACTTTTGAACCAAACCCAATTATTTCATCTTGAAGTAATGTTATTAAACTTTTTACTTCTAAATGTCCTTCATCAGTCAAGCTATAGACATATAAATAATATTGCCCATTTACTTGTTTTATAACACCTAATCGGTTATTTGCTGAGTCGTAGGAAATACTTTCTAAACGGTTTTGTGGACTATATAGGTCAATTCCAACTCTTTCTTGAAATAATACTTGTCCTGTGCTGATGGAAAAAACAAATATATGGGACTTATTAGAATAAATACCATATGCGCCATTTGATGAAACTGCTATATCGTCTGGTAAGAAAGGATCTGCTGAAGAAGTGGGTACTGCAAAATTTATAAATACTTGGTGGGAATTATCAAAACTACCATCACTATTTATAGGAACTGTAACTATAGATGCTTCATCAGAAACACTAGCACTAGCAGCAATAACTAAAACATTGTTACTAGTTATTGTTAATTTAGTTGGATTAACGCCAGATGGTTGAGTATCAAACTTATCAAGTACTTTACCTGTAACAGAATTGAAACTATAGACATAATGTCCATTAGAATCATCTGATTCGCTATAAGCTGCTACTAAACCTACTTCACCATTTTGAGTGAAGACTACATTATTTGTAGTAGATAGTTTGCTTGGAAGTGTTGTTAAAACATTATTTGTTGGAGATTCAGCTTTTGCCGACCAACTATAAAGCAATGCTACTATACAAATTAAAAAAGTTAGAGTTTGGTACTTAAAACGGATTCTCATAACTTTACTCTTACTACTTTTACTAGGTTAAAATTTTTAACATTTCCCATTTACTAGCTACACTTGTAAGCTAATAAATAAATTAATGACCAGGTTTAACTATATTTATTGGTTTATTTTCACAATGACCAGGTTTAACAATTGCAGAGGCTGTTATTACTGTTGTAGTTAGTACAAGTGCAATACTAAAGAGCATTAGGAGATTTTTTTTATTCAACATTGTTTCCTCTTTTAACTAATTGTAAGCATTACTAAAATTTTCTGATAATTTTTTTAGATAGAGCTAATCGATTTTTAACACTAAGCAAATCAAAAGTCAAGAATTTAGAACTAATAAGTAAAATTATTTAATAGTTAAAGAAGAAATGAATAAAAAAAATTTTTGCAAAAAATTTTTTATTCAACACTTCACATATGTTAGTAGAATGATATAATGCTTTTTTATGAGACAATGGAACTTTAAAATCACCCAACATAAAGCTCCAGAACGTTGTGAAGTTTGTCATCAAATAGATATGTTTGACAAACAAACTAATATTTGTCTTCGCTGTAATAGCCTACCTTTAGAACAATTAGCTAATCCTGTTTTTGTTATTAGAGCTTCAAAAGCAGCTACAATTCTTGCTGCTGTACTTGGGATAATTTGTTTTTCTGTTGGGCTTATAGATATAAATGCTATTTCTGGACAAAAACTACAAATGCTTATGTATAGTCCTTCTACTATACATAATAAAATAATTATCCTTAATTTGGTTAACTTAGCTATAAGTTTTGCTTTGTTTGGCTGGTGCAAAGACAAGCACAATGAAAGATTAACTTATACAGCGGTGATTTGGGGAAGATTTGCTGCTGTAGTAGGAATTATAGGGAGTAGTATAGGGTTACTACTCCCGCTTCCAGGGATTTTAATTAGATTTTAACTTATCTTCTACTACCTAAAGTAGCTGTTAATGTTAAAGGTTCTCCATCTCTTAAAATCTTTAGCTCTACCATATCACCAGTTTGATTAGCTCTAATACGACGGCTTAGATCACCAGGACTATCAACAGCAAATTCATTAACTGACTCAATAATATCGCCTTCTTGAAGTCCAGCTTCTTCAGCAGGACTATCAGTCAATACTTCACCTACTTCAACACCTCTTGCAGATGATTCAGAAGAACCACAAAGTCTTACTTTATAAGTTTCTAAATCACTTACACCTAAAAAACCTTGATGATGGCAAATATTATCAAGCTGTAATTGGTTACGATAAACAGTATTAAGACTAATATTAAGTTCTATATTATCGCGTAGAACTTCCATTGTAATTGGCGAACCTGGAGTAACTGTACTTAATTTTGATAAAACATCTGCTGGAGAAAAGATTTCCTCTCCATTAACTGACATAATACGATCTCCACTAAGTAATCCTGCGTATTCTGCTGGACTGCTCTCAACTATTCTGTCTATCAATGCTCCTGTAGATTCATCTGTTTCATAAATAAGATAAACTCCCATATAAGAGCGTTCATAGCTACGATTAGCATAAGATTCAAAAGTTTGTGAAATAGTAGGGAAAGATTGGTTATTAATAGGTTCATTATTAAGTAAAGCAACAGTAGAGCTACCAATAGCAAGGGCTAGGACAAATCCCATAATTGGTAAAACATGTCGTCGCCAGCTAGCAGTATTTGAGGATTCGTTACTGATACGAGATAAAACTGGCACACGAGAAATATTTGGAACGGATAAATTTTGAGTAGAGATTTGAAAACCGGCTAAACGAAACCCGCAAGCACGGCAAAACATTTCCCCATCACACACATAAGCACGACAATTTGGACATCCAGACATCTTTTTGGCCTCCTTAGATTGACAGTTGTGTTGATTGACAGTTGTATCTTCAAATTATAGCTATAGATCGCCCAATGCGCTAATAATAATTTCAGACATCTCCATTCGTTCAGCAGATTTTTTTTTGTCCCTTAGTTCATCTCTAGAATAAGTATAATTTATTGCTGCTAAACGTAAATTGAGCCTATCTATATCTATTGTATCTATTGGATTTAATTCTACTGAATCCCCATCTTCAGAAAAATTTAAAGGACATACATCTAAAAAAAGTTCTTCGCTTTCTTCGTCCTTAAAAGTGATAGGAAATCCATGTGTGCGACAAATAACAGGGCGTGACTCATAAACACTACAAGTAAGGTCATCTAAAAGCGGGCAAGTATCTGTTTTATTAGTTTTGTTTTTTATAGCTTGAGCAGCTAATAGAATTTTTTGTTGTTGGTCAGTAGGTAAATTTCTTATAGCTAGACTAATAAAATCAGCTTCTATTAAAGAAAGTGTTAATTGTTGCTGACAACAACCTACACACCCTAAATGACAAGTGATTTTTTGACTAAATCTTTCTTTTAAGCTTTTAGTGATTACTTCAATATCACTTAATAGATTTTGATAGTGTAAAAAAACATCTTCTCTAACAGGCATAGTTAACTAACTTCTCGCAAAATTACTACACAACCAGAGATTTCTTTGTTTTCGTCCCAAATAGGATCAACTGTTGCCTGCATAAGGAGTTCTTCTTCACCTATTAAAATTTTTTCTGTAATTCTTTGTTTGGTTTGAAACGCTTGTTTTAATAACTCTAGTTTTTCTTCGCTAGGAAAAAGATTATGGGAATATTGACCCAATAGAGTCTCAAATTTTTGCCTTAATAACCTTGCTCCACTTGTGTTAACTCGACGCAAACGTTTTTTTCGATCAAAAATAAAAATACCATCAGATATTGAATCAAAGGTTTGTTCCCATTCTTCTTTGCCTTTTGCTACTAAATCAAATAAATGGGCTTGTTGAACAATTGCTGCTGCTTTATCTGCTATTGAACTTAATATAAAAATATCTCGCTCAGAAAAAGCTTCTAAACGTCCGCTTTCAATATTTAATACTCCTATGATCTCTTCACCTACTCTTAAAGGTACTGCTAATTGTGATTGGGTATTTGGGTTTTGTAGAATATATCTTTCGTCTTTGCTAACGTCTGATAAGTAAGTTGTTTTTCCAGTTCTAGCAACATAGCTAACTAAGCCTGCTCCTTCAATGGTAACGCGACGCTTATCATAACTTTCAGGAAAGCCTGAACTAGCCTTGACAAATAATTCCCAGCTATTTCTATCAATTAGTTCAATAGAGCAAGCTTGATAACCAAAGTCTTTACATAAGATGCTAACAATGCGGTCTAAAACATGAGGAACTTCGCTTATGGAAGATAACGCGCTACCAGATTCTAGTAATGTAGCTGTTTCGCGTGCTGTTTTTTGCCAGTCTTGTTGTAGGTTAGAGACTTCTTGTTTTAATTCATAAAATTCTAAGGCACGAGAAATAGTTAAACGTAGTTCAGCAAGCTTATAAGGCTTAATGATATGACCAAAAATTAGGTCTTCACTAATAGCTGTTTGTATTTCTTCTGTATCTGCTAAACCTGTTAAAAGAAACCTTATAGCGTTTGGGGAGTGTTTAGCAACTTCTTGCAAAAATTCCAATCCTGAGCCTTCAGGCATTTTTTGATCAGAAACAACTAGAGAAATCTCTTGTTCTGAAAGTAGAGTAAGAGCTTTTTCTATAGTTTCAGCAGTTAAAACAGTAATACTTTTACGAAAGACACGTTGTGCTAGCCGAAGGTTTTCTAAGTCATCGTCTACAAAAAGAATCTTATGCTGATGTTTCAGCATTAATTTTAATCCTCATTTATTGATTTAAGATTTGAAAGGGACAAGAATAAAGAGATTTTACTATATTTATTACTACTTACCAGCAAAGAAAGCAGTTTTACTATCACTAAAAGAAATTTGCCTAAAACTAAAGCAACAAATCACTTATTTAGCACAGCGAAATCCTGTTGCTTCATAGGTTTTGCCAATTTCACCAGGAAAGCGAAAAGCTGCATTAAGTAGAGGATCTCTACCAGGTGTATTATATCCACCACCTCTAATTACTCGAAATCTTTCTTGATTCAAACGTTCATCATCTATAATTGGCGCGCCTGGATAAGGTATATAGCGACTAGATGTCCATTCCCAAACATTTCCAATCATATCTTGTAGTCCATAAGGACTAATTCCACCAGGTAAACTACCTACAGGTGAAGTTGTTTCAAAACCATCTTCTTTACCTGATAAGTTAGCAAGATTTGGTTGATAGTCTTTTCCCCAAGGCCAAATCTTTGCTTCAGGGCCACGCGCTGCTTTTTCCCATTCTTCTTCTGTTGGTAAACGTTTTCCAACCCAAGCTGCATAAGCATTAGCATCTTCCCAAGAAACATTTATTACTGGGGAGTTTGGTTTATCCAAAAAGTAATTTTTGTCCCATTCAGGGTTTGATGGATAGGGACGGTTGTTAGCATCACAAAATAGTTTGTAATCTCCGTTTGTTACTTCATAAACATCTACATAAAAGCCAGGAATAGAAACTTTATGTTGAGGTCTAGCAGTATTGTTTTTTGGCCCTGAGTTTACTCCAATTACAGCATCCCCAGCAGGAATAAAAACCATTTCTCTTTGTGGGGGGGTGATAGCTTTAGGTGGAACTACATTAGTTGTGGGATCATTTAAATTATTAGTAGATGTGTTATCAATTTCTTTATTAAGTTCTTTATCTGGTTGCTTGTCAGGTTCTTTTTTTATTTCTGTTGTATCATTTTTTGCAGTTGTATTTTCATCAACTTTATCAACTTTATTTAAAGGATCGCCATTTTTTGCAACTGGTGTTATTGAAAGATTAAGCACTTTATCTTCTGTAAGTTGCAAACTTTGTAAATCTTCACCTATTCCACGTTTATAAACGCGTAAGTTATAAGAAATCTTTGGATCCAAATCAGGAATAATTAGTTTTCCATTAGCTGTTGATGTTGTTCCTCGATAAACATCATTAATATATACTTCACACTCTATAGGATCAGAAATAACTGTCAAAGTAAAAAGAGACTTTACTTTTTCTACAGCTTTTTCTGGTTTGTTGTCTGGTTTGTCTGTTTTTCGTGGTGTAGGTTTGCGCACAGGCGGCTTTTCTACAGGTTTTTTCTTTGGTGCGGGTTCGCTAAAAATACCAATATCCTGTGCTTGGGTTTTTTCTGCAAAAACACCAGTAAAAATTAGGGCAAGGATTAATAAGATTTTTTTTGATGCCGTCATATTTTTATTTAATTGATTTAGCACAACGAAATCCTAAAATATCATCCTTAAAATTAGGAGGAACAAAATTGCGAATATAGGTAGTTAAAACTTTTTGATCAGATCTAAAACTTCCTCCACGAATAACATTAGCATTTGCTAATTTAGAATCAACAGGTTCTTTATTGTTTGGATAAGGAGAAAATTTATCTGCTGTCCATTCCCAAACATTTCCGGCCATATCTAAAACTCCAAACGGGCTTGCTCCTTTTGGTAAACTTCCAACTGTGCGAGGAGCGTCTTCTTTTAGTTCTTGTGATATTGCTACACCCTGCTCCCAAGCTTTACCCCAAGGATAAATAAGTCCATCAGTTCCTCGTGCAGCATATTCCCATTCTTTTTCTGTAGGAAGACGTTTTCCAGCCCATTTAGCATAGCTTTCGGCATCTTCCCAAGTAACATTAGTTACAGGAAATAAATCTTGACCAGAAGGAAATTGACCATTTTTCCAAGTCGTAGGCGCAGGATGTTTAGTTGCATCAATAAATTTTTTATAGTCTTGATTGCTTACTTCTGTTTTATCAATATAAAAGTCTGCTACTGTTACTTCGTGTGCTGGCCCAACATATTTATTTTTATCATCATCTGTTGGTGCATCATAACCCATCTTAAACTTTCCACCTTTTACTAAGAGCATTCCTTCCGGTATTTTTGCGGTTGGATTTGTAGTAGTGTTGTTTGTAGTTGTAGTTATTGAACTATTACTTGACCTAAATAAAGCAAAATAAGAAACAGCCACTAATAAAACAATAGCGGCTACGCTGCCAAAAATAAAAATACTTTTAGATTTAGCTTTAACTTCTTCTGTTTCACGATAAGATAGCGCATTAATAGCAGAAGTATTGCCTAAAGATATAGGTGTAGGGATATTGCTAGGTGTATATTGAGGAGTATTAACAATAAAGCTAGGAGTATCATCTACCTTCTTTGTGCTACCTGTTATTATGGGAGTTAATCTTCCTGTAAGGGGTTTTTCTGGTGCAGAATCTCTATTTGGTTTTTCAGGAGATAATGAACCTGTTGTAGCAAATTTATTAATTCCACTGTTTAAAAGAGGTTTAAGTTGAGGATTACTTTTATAAGGATCTTGTAGATTAGTTAGGTCTGGACTTACTATTGGAATGCTGGCACTACTAGTAGTTGGTAAAGTGTAAGCAGTAGATGATCCTGGCAATGGTGGAAGAGCTATTGCACATTCTATAGAGGCTTTTTCCAATTCTTGAGCCATTTCTATAGCTGATTGAGGACGGTTTTCTGGTTTTTTCTCTAAAGCATCCATCACTATTTTAGCAATGGGGTCTGGTAGATCAGGCCGTTTTTCTTTTACATGAACGGGTATTTCTGTTGTGTGCATCATTGCAACAGCAATTGGTGTAGGAGCCTTAAAGGGTACATCGGCAGTAAACATCTCATACAGCACAATACCTAAGCTATATAGATCAGATCGAGCATCAAGTTCAGAATTTTGGCATTGTTCTGGGGAAAGATAATGAGGTGAGCCAATAATTACTCCTTGACGAGTTAATCGTCCTCCTGATTCATTGCTTGGGCCGTCTTTAAGTTTTGCAATACCAAAATCTAGAACTTTTACTAATTCGCCTTGACCATTATTATTTTCAATTACAATGTTATCTGGCTTAACATCTCTATGAATAATACCGCTACGATGGGCAGCATCTAAGGCCAAACAAACTTGACGAACTATGGTGATGGATCGCTCTATAGGTAGTGGGCCTATTTCCTCAATAATATCTCTTAAGGATTTGCCTACAAAAAGCTCCATAACAATGTAAACAATTTCGTCTTCGGTACGTCCAAAATCGGTAACTCCTACTGCATTGGGGTGTTTAATACGAGCAGCAGCAGTTGCTTCACGTTGAAAACGTGCTACAGCATGACGGTCAGCCACTAAAGGAGAATGCAGAATCTTTACTGCTAAATCATTTTGAATTAGCACATGTTTAGCTTTATAAACTGTTCCCATTCCGCCTTCACCCAATTTTTCTTCTAAACGGTATTTGCCATCTATAACGCGACCAACTAGCGGATCTTCCATTTCTCCATCTAGCATGTCTCCATCAAATGGACAAAAAACCATATGATCTGGGAATTTGCGGCTACAACTAACACATTCCTTCATTTTAGGAAAAATACCTTAAGTTTACAGTGTGAAGAAAACAAAATTCTAACAAGCTTTTTTATATATACTAGATCCTAATTTCTTAACTCAGGTTGCTGAGATAAGGGAAATTGAATGTAAATTTTGTGTTATGAATATTCCTACTATATATGACACTCAAGCATATACTAAGCATCTGTTAATTGTCAATTTTCAAGAAAGCTTTATAAAAAAAAGCTGTATTTTTATTTTTTAAGATTGTTATTGCTTGCCTTGCTTGACCAAGTTTAATAGTTCTATTACTCTATAACGTTTTGTGAAAAGCTAGCAATTATCAAAATATAATTCTTAAAAACATATTAAATAATTATATAAAACTAAAAAAATAAGGTTACTAAAATTTTTATAAACCCAGTTTAATAACCCTAGTAAGGAGATAAGATTTCAATGAGAGCAAATCAAATTCGACGCGGTATGATTATCCTTTTTAACGGCATACCTCATCGCGTTATGGATGCACGTCATCATACACCAGGCAACCTACGAGCAATGATGCAAACTAAATTACGTAATGTTATGACTGGTGCTTCTTTGGAAACTCGTTTTAGTGCTACTGAAGACGTTGAACGTGCAACATTAGAGCAACATATGTTTAAGTATCTTTATAGTGATAATAGCACTCACTATTTTATGAATGAAGAAACTTATGAACAAATAGAGCTAGATGATGAAGCTTTAGGGGATGGTACATATTACTTAATCCCAGATTTAACCATCCAAGTAGAATTTTATGATAGTAAACCTATAGGAATTGACCTACCTGCTTCTGTAGAATTAACAGTTGTTGAAACTGAGCCAGAATTAAAAGGGGCGACTGTAAGTAATTCTAATAAACCTGCTAAATTAGAAACAGGTCTAATAATTCAAGTTCCTCCTTTTGTTAAAGAAGGCGATCGTATTCGCGTTGATACCGCAGAAAATAAATATATGGAACGGGCTAATAAATAACTGCTCTATTATCTAGCAGTTAGCACTAATTTATGTATTTTCTCTATAATGTAGGATTGTTTTTCGTATTAGTGCTAGCTGCCCCCTACCTACTCTATCAAGCAGTTGTACATAAAAAGTATTTAGCTAACCTACTTGCTCGTCTAGGTTTAAGTCCAATAAAGTTTTCTTCTCCTATAAATAAACCTGTAATTTTAATTCACTGTGTTTCTGTAGGGGAATTCTTGGCTGCTGAAGTTTTAATTGAACAAATTTATAAAAGTTTGCCATCGCATCAAATAGTAATTACTACTACTACTACTACAGGTCAACAGTTAGCTAAAGAACGAGCAAGTAAATTTGCTAAGATTTGTTATTTTCCTTTAGATTTTGCTTTTGCAGTAAAAAAGTTTTTTGCTCAAGTTAAACCAGTTGTAATTGTAGTTATGGAAACAGAAATTTGGCCGCAATTTTTTCGCATAGCTGCTCAAAATAATATTCCAATATTAATTGCTAATGGGCGTATTTCAGATCGTTCTTTTCCTCGATATAAGTTATTAAAAGTTTTGCTAGTTAGGGTTTTAAGTTTAGTTACTAAGTTTATGATGCAATCAACTCAAGATGCTGAAAGGATTTTAGCTCTAGGTGCATCCTCAAATAGCGTTTTGGTTTGTGGAAATATCAAATATGATTTTGGGACACAAGAACAAGCTAAACGTTTAGAGTTAATAGGCTCAAAATTAGATAAGTTACTTAATCTATCCCAAGATACGCCGTTGCTAGTTTTTGGTAGCACTACGCCAGGTGAAGAAGGATTACTCTTAGCGGCTTATCAAAAACTTTTGCAAGATAAAACTCTTGATAACACTAGGCTTTTAATTGCTCCTAGACGGCCAGAACGCTTTGCAGAAGTAGCAAATTTACTAGCCATCCAAGATATTAAATTTACACATCGATCAAAGATAGACGACTCTAGCAGTAATAATCAAATCGAGCAGGTAATTTTACTAGATAGCATTGGAGAGCTAGCCGCTGTCTATCGTTTTGCAACAGTTGTGTTTGTTGGTGGAAGCCTTTTACCATATGGAGGCCATAATATTTTAGAACCAGCACTTTACCACCGTGCAATTATTACAGGTTCTTATATGAATAATTTCCATCAAATTATTAAAGATTTTCTAGCAGCTAAAGCTGTTATTCAACTTCCTGCTTTAGAAAAACAAGAGCTAATACTAGAAATAGCAGGAAAACTTAGCTATTTACTTAAGAATGAGTCTGCTAATAAAGAATTAGGAGAAAATGCTTACCAAGTAATAGCAAAAAATCGAGGTGCTTTAACACAACAACTAGAAGTAATACTAGATGTGATAAATAAAAAATAATTTCTACCTAGCCTAAAAATGACTCAACCGTCTGACTTTTTACCTAAATCTAAGTTGCTTCGCGTGCTTATTTACTTACCAGCCAAGCTATATCAATTAATTGTTAGTTTGCGAATACTGCTTTATGAACAGCAATATTTCCAAGCAAAAGTTTTAAATAAAACTGTGATTAGTGTTGGAAATATTTCTGTTGGTGGGACAGGAAAAACTCCATTGATAGAATATATTGCTAGATTTCTTAATGAGGAAAACCTGGAAACAGCCATTCTTAGCCGAGGTTATAAACGCGCAAATAACACAAAAAAACAGTTAGTAATTTCTGATGGAAAACAAATGCTTGCATCTTTAGCCGAAGCAGGGGACGAAGCCTTTATGTTGGCTGAAAAGTTAAAAGGTGTAAAAGTTATTGTTGGTGCAAATCGCTTTCAAACAGGACAGTTAGCAATAAAAGATTTAGGCTGTGATGTAATTTTGCTTGATGATGGATTTCAACACTTAAAACTTAAGCGAGATTTAGATATTGTTGTGCTAGATGCTACTAATCCATTTGATAATGGGGAAATGCTTCCATTTGGTAGGTTAAGAGAGCCTCTTTATGGTCTAAAACGCGCTCAAATGATAGTTGTTAGTCGAGCAGATAGAGAAACAAACCGAGATTTGATTTTCCAAGTTCTATCAGGGTTAGAATTAAATATTCCAGTTTTTTACTCTGACCATGATTTTGTAGGACTTAAAGAATTAGCTAGTAGTAAACTTGTTGCATTACGTAAACTTATTAATGCTAAAGTAGCTGTTTTATGTGCTTTAGGGAATCCTGATGTTTTTATTTCTGATTTGGAAAGCTATCAAGCCAAAATAGTTTCAAAACATGTCTTCATCGACCACCATAACTACCAGCAAATAGATATAGATAAAATAGTATCAACAGCAAAAGAAGCTAACGCAGAGTTTATTGTTACTACAGAAAAAGACGCGGTAAAACTACGCCGATTTTCTTTTGGTCTGCCAGTTTATGTTGTTGAAATAAAAGTAAGTATTGAAGATGAACCAAGGTTCAAGTCTTTAATACTTAAAATTATAATGAAAAAACTTAAAAGCTAAATTTACTTACATTTAGAATAGCCACAATCCCGACAAGTATCACAATTAGAAGCATGTTCTAGCTGTCCGCTACATTCTGGACAAGTGCCTACTGTTGAAACTTCCTTGTTGCGAAAAGCATCAGTCTTACCTGCTAGACGACGTTTGGTAATCAAAATACATTCTGCAATTGCTTGTTCTGGTGAAGTGCAAAGCCTTTGATTAAACCAAACTGAATGTGTACCAGTGACTTTATTTAGACTGCGGGCTACTTCCTCAGCTTCAAAACCTCCGCGTAACATCTTGGAAGCCAGCAGTCCAACAGAAGGGCTAATTGGGCCAGAAGTAAAGATTTCTAACACTCGGTTGTAGTCATGATTTACTGTTACATATAAATTGACTCCATCAAAAGTTATCCGCCAAGTGTAGCCTACTAACTCTTTAGGTCTTTCTACATGCACAGGATTTCCAGCCGCTTTTTGTGGTTCTATTTTATTTGCTGTGTTGCTGCTAGGTTTTTCTACAATTTCCTTTTGTTCTTTTGACTCTGTTTGTTTAATAGCTGTTAAAACTTGACCTTCACGGCTTCCATCTCTGTAATAAGAAACACATTTTACTTTTAAGCTACGAGCGAGCCGATAGAGTCGGTCAACGTCTGCTACTGTGTCATTTGCTGAACCATTACAAGTTTTAGAAATAGAATTATCAACATGTTTTTGAAATGTAGCTAATACACGAACATGTTCTTCTGCTGCAATTTCATAAGCATTAATAAAATAGTCAGGTAGCTCTGATTGACGATCTACAACAGCTTGGGCAGCTTTTTCAATAGATGCTTCATCAAGTGGATCATACTTAATACCTAAAGCTTGAGCAGCTAAAGGATGTACATAAAACCTTTTGCCTAAAGTATCTTGTCTTAAATAAGCCCAAGAAAAATTAGGTTCAATTCCAGAAGAAGTTTCAGCTACTAAACTAATTGTTCCTGTTGGGGCAACAGTTGTAGTTTCATAATTACGAGGAGTTAGAGGACGTTCAATTCCAATATCTTGATAAAGAAATTGTTTATAAAGTTCTTCATTTGGTGCAAGTTCTGGGAAAACTCCCTTTTCTTGCCCTAGGTCAAAGCTTGCTTCCCAAGACTCTTTACGGATAAATTTCATTAGTTTTTCTGCTAGGTCTAAGCTTTCTTGAGAACCATAACGAATGCCTAGTTTTAAGAGCAAATCAGCATAGCCCATAATTCCTAGACCTACGGGACGAGTTCGAGAAACTACATCTTGGATTTCTGGTAAGGGCCAAGCACAAACATCTACTACATTATCTAAGAATCTAATGCTGGTGTGAACTGCGCTACGTAGAGCAGACCAGTTAATAACGCCTGCATCACAAAACTTAGCAACATCTACTGAACCAAGATTGCATGAGTTATAAAAGTGAAGAAATTCCTCGCCACAATTATGTACTACTATACCATTGGCAATAAAGGAATTAGTAAGAGGTTCAGTTAAATCATAAACATCTTCAATACCTTCTAATGTAATGTTTTCTACTGTAGCAACAAAGTGTTCTTTGTTGGGCTGACGTTTCCGATTAGCAACAATTATTTCCAGTTTGGTTTGTTTATTTGGTACTAAGAAACCTATTTCCTTTGTAAAAGTCTCAATGTTACCTTTAGAAATATGTAACTCGTGATAAGCTTGGCAATTGTAGTTACGAAGTCCACCTTTAGAGTCAGGTAAAGCTCGTTCGCCAGCAGGCCGACGTTCTAAATAAATTCTACTTGCAATACCAAAATTAAGGAGTAGACGTTGTACTGACTCAAGTAAATCTTTAGAAATAGAAGTTAAACGAACATAATTTCCTTTTTGAGCATCAACATGCACCGTACCATCAGCAGAAAATAAGGCTTGCAAAAATCCACGCTGCATATTTTCTGAGCCTTTATAAACGTTCTCAGGGACTTGTAATTTATTTTCTGTTAACCCATATTTTTCAACCACTTGATAAAACCTAGTTGAGCTAACGCGAGTTTGGGCCTGACCTTTAACGGCTACTGTTGAAATAGGATAGACTCCAGCGTCTCCAACTGTAAGAGGTGCAACAAACTCATTAAAGTATTCAGCAAACATTGGTGCAAGTATTTGTTCCTCACCAAAAAAACCAAGTACAACACGGTTAACAGATTTGTTTATATGTCCATCACCAACAAGCCAGCCAAGCGTTCTACCCATCTCTAAACTTCCTTCTATACCAAATCCGCCTTTACGATTAAGAATATGAATTTTGTCACCAACTTTTAGCTTACCTAATTCTACCCAACCGTTAGGAGTCATGATTTGATGGTTGGCTGTTGCGCGAAGGGTATAACCTTCTTGTGTGCGTAGCTTAAATACTTCCTTTTGCCCTGTCCAAAATACAGGAGAAGCTTTTGTAATATTTTGTTTATGTCCAAAACGTCCATCTATTACTATTTGGAAAAATTCATTGTTTGCTTTGCTAAAACCATGAAAAAGACTAGCCGCAGTAATTAATCCTTGTGATGTGTAAATCAGCGTATCTCCAGTAACGCAAGGATTACAACTGTAAATTTCTCCCATAGAATTCATTAAGTAGTTATGTCGATTTACTTCATCAATAAAAATTATTCCTGGTTCGGCATATTTCCAAGCAGATTCAACAATACGCCGCCAAATATCAGGAGCATAAATCATTCCTGCTTTAGGAGGTTTTTGGCCTTCATATTCATAGTCTTTGCCTGTTGTTGGGTCATAAACATCCTTTTCCCAAGTTTTGCCTTCAAATTCAGTTTGAAACCATTCATTGCGGTCAACTGCTGAAAGAAAATCATCTGTAACAGTTACAGAAATATTAAAATTAGTTAAAGAGGATTGATCATTTTTGGCATGAATAAAACGTAAAATATCTGGGTGACTAATACGCAATATGCCCATGTTAGCACCGCGACGAACGCCACCTTGTTTAACAGTTTCTGTCATTGTATTAAAGATATTCATAAAAGAAACCGGGCCAGAAGCTACTCCATGAGTAGAAGCAACAATAGCACCAGACGGACGAAGCTTTTCAAAAGTCATCCCGGTGCCCCCCCCTGATTTGTGAATAAGTCCAGCAGCTTTAACAGAATCAAGGATTCCTACAATTGAATCTGGCACGTCTAGCACAAAACAAGCTGCTAGTTGTCCGTCTTCTTTGCCAGCGTTTACTAAACAAGGAGTGTTAGGAATAAATTTACGCTCTAACATCAATTGATAGGCTGCTTGGTAGAATTTTTGCTTTTGATTAGGATCTGTTTCTGCTTTTGCAATGGCTGTTACTACTCTTTTACAAATAGCTTCCCAGTTTTCTAAAGCCTTGCCTTCAATATCTTTTAGCGCGTAACGTTTGGCAACAACTTTCTCTGTGTTAATGCTTAAGGCTTTACCTTGCCAAACTTTATTAGTACTAGCACTCATGACTTTTGCTCCCAAATTTTACGTAATAGTTAAAATTAGCTAACTTATTGAAAATACATCATTATTAGTTTTATTGATATTTTACAGATCAAAACAAGCTATAGAATATAGATTAAGTATTATTTCAAAATAGAGAAATATTTATAGCTTCTTTGATGTGGGAATGCTAGATCTGGCTTTTATGTGTGTCAACAGCGAAATACAATATATTTGGGGCTACTAGGATAACCTATTAGTTTTTTAATAGCTTATATTTTGCTCTTATTTCTTATGAAAATAGATCAAGAGAGGAAAATTAGCTTAATACTATTAGTTGTGGTTAGTCACCATATAACCCACGACTAATAGATGTTTTTCTAATCAGCGTTGCAGAAAAGTTTTTCGCCCAAAGAGCAAATATTTCTTCTGGGTCTAATTGATTTTGCAGAAATATATCTATTGCCAAATAGTTAGCTTCAGGATGAGAACGAAAACTTATATGTCCTATTGGAAGTATTAAGCTGTAAGCATAACCACCTTCAGGTAAGGTTGATAATGTTATTTCTGTAGCTATAGGGTAGGATAGTTTAGCCGCAGAATCTTTTAGGAGAGTTAAAAAATTCTCTTGATTAGATAATAGGGATTTTTCTATTCCAAATAGGTCTGCAAGTAGGTGCTGGGCGGGTAAGATTTTTTCCATGCTTTTTGCTCATTTAGTAAAATAATAAATTCTTAGCTACAGAATAAATAATTAATATTTATACTTGACTGGGATTTAACAAGTATAAAGTGTATTGATAAGTTATAGATTATCGCTAAAAAGGCTTATTGTACAGTATTTTATAAGTGGTTTTAGCATTATAAATTAGGCAATAAACAACTTTTTTAGGTAAGGAATAATAATTGCTAAGATTATAATTTTTATAAATTAAATAAAAATACTAAAAAACTTAAAAATAAGGATAAATTAATACTTTGGATAAATTCAATAACCTTAAAGAAATTATTACTAGTCGCCGTGCTGTACGTCAATTTCGTAAAGAACCTATAGATTTAGAGCTATTAAATGAATTACTAGATATAGCTCACTGGGCCCCAAGTGGTTATAACCTACAACCAACACATTTTATTGTAGTTACAGAGGATAAGTTAAAAGAAGCTCTTTATCCAATTTGTATGCAGCAAAGACAAATTTTAGAAGCACCTGCAATTATTGTTTTTGCGGGAGATCGGCAAGTAGTAGAAAATAATTTTGAAAGAGTTCTAGCCATGGATTTAGCTGCTGGGGCTATCAATAATGAATATGCTAATAATATGCGTGGTTTTGTTTCTTTAGCTTTTAAGCAGGGCCCGATAGGTGTTAATTGGCTTTGGAAAGCATTATTAGTTCCTATTGTGAGGTTATTTAAGCCCATTCCTAGCATTCCAGCAGTTTACAAACGCTACTGGGTTGCTAAACAAGTAATGTTAACAGCTATGAACTTTATGTTAGTTGCTAAAGCAGCAGATTTAGCAACAGTACCAATGGAAGGTTTTGATGAAGGGAAGCTAAAAAGTCTCCTTAATATTCCTAGTAGTTTTGAGGTACCAATAATTATTCCTGTTGGTTATGGCTTAACAAATGACTCAAAGAAAACACGACTTCCCTTACAGGAAATTTTGCACAAAAACAAATGGTAAATACTATAGTTTTATAAAAGATTTTTTAAGCAAAATAGAACTAAATATTAAGTTTAACTAAAAAACAAATAGGAACCTATTTTAGGTTCCTATTTGTTTTTTAAGTTTTATGAATGTGAGCGTTGTGCGCTTACAGTTGTTTCTGTATCGTGAATATCTACTTCAATTAATCCTTGACGATATAAAGCATAGCCAGAAGATGTAGAAGCAATCACCGCAGGGATCCCACGTTGAACAAACCACTGTTGCCAAGCGACAAGGTCACGATAATCATCTGAACGTTTGCTTTTTACAAAAGTTGAGAAGCGGTTGGTTTCAGTAATAGCAACCTGTGACATACGAACTCCTTTATTATTAAAAAAATGATTATTAAGAATTAGTTTTATGTTTGTTTACTTTTCCAGTAGCTGGAAAGCTCATTATTATTTACTAAAATAGCACAGATGTAAACTAAAAAGTTAGTTTTCTTTTTAGTTTATTTAAAGAATTTTTTCTCCTTACCTCTTTGCTTTGAGCATTTATCAATTTAGATTAAGTTGATGTGTGTAGGGAAAAATATAGGTATTTATTTAATTATTTTTTAGAAAATTCTCAGAATAAGCAACTTCTGAAATAGGGATTTTTTCTGATTGCCAGCGAGATACGATGTACTGAAAATGTTTTTTTGCTTGAGGTAAATTTGATTGAATCTCTGCAATTTTGCCAAGGTAATAATTAGCTTTTAGGTTATCTAGAATTACTTCTATGCCAATAGGACTAGCTGATTGTTGGTGCATAACCATTGGGGCATTAGCTAGTTTTATAAACTCAGCTTGGGCCTCACTATATCTTTCTAACATAAATAAACAGCGTCCAATAGCAAGTTGATAATTATGTTCTATACCAGATTTTTTACGTAATTCTAACCATAAATCTAAAGCTAAAGAATAATTTTTACGAGCTTCAGCCAAACTTGCTTTAGCATATAGCCTAAGCATTTCTGCGCTAAATAGAGTATAAGACTTTTTATTTAGATTAAGAAATTTTTCTACTTCTTCTTCTACTTTTTCTAACTCACCTAGTGCAATTAGTAGCTTAATGTAGTTAAGTTCTACATTTCGATCATTATAACGAGAGAAAAGATCTAATTGAGATGAGGTAGCTTCTATTAATTTTTGGCTATTACTTAATGCTTGTTTAGCTTTTGTAAGATCGCTAACTTCTAAATAAAATACGGCTAGTTCAACATATGTTAAAACAGCCATTGGACGAGTTCCTCTATCTAACTCATCTTCAATTGCTTGAGTAAAATACTTGATAGTATCATCCTTACTTCCTCTTAATAGAGCAATCATAGCTAAGGATTTAATACTATCAGCACCACCTAGATTTTTGTCTTTTAGTGCTAGTTGTTTGCGATAGTAGGATTCCGCCTTATCAAGGTCATTTAAGACTCGATAGGCTGCTGCAATTTTCCAGTAAGGATAGTAATTAATAAAATCGGGTTTGATTTCTAGAGCTTTTGTATATTCTAAAAGTGCCTTATCTGTTTGACCTGCAAGTAGATAAATATCTCCCATTGTATCATGTGGGTTAGGTTCATTAGGCCTGGCTAAAACATATTTGCTTGCGTGTTCTATAGCTTGGGAAAAATTCCCTTTAGCTGCATATGCGTAAGCTAAACGGTTATGTCCTTCTAAATAATCTGGATCAAGTTTAATTGTTTGTTGGAAAGCTATAATTGCAGCATCAAGTTGTTCGTCTGATAAATAAGCTGTTCCTAATTGACGAAGAGCTTCTTTATCTTTAGGGAAGCGTTCGGTAATTTCCTTAAAAATTTCAATTCTTTTTTCTGATTCACCTTCAATTAATGCTTCAAGTCCGCGAATATAAAGCTTTTCCTTACTAGCTACACGATCTATTAGCTCTACGGCTTTGCTAATAGCAGCACGAGTTCCTTTTTCATCCTCTAGCCTTAGTTTAGCTAGTCCAAGTTGTAAATAAGCCATTGCAAAATTTGGATCTATTGAGATAGCTTTTTCAAATTCGATTACTGCGTCCGATAAATATAATTGTAAAGATTTTCCAATTCCTTGTTCATAATGTTTGTAAGCTATGATTGAAGAAGTGGTTACTTCACTAATAGAAATATCAGATTTGTTTGTGTTTTTAATTCCAAGATGATTAGTCAATTTTATGGTTAACTCATCAACAATTGGGAAAATATCATTAATATTTTCACCATCGATTTTATCAGAAAAAATTATTTTACCGCTACTGGTGTCTTGTAAATTTATAGTTAAGCGAATTTGCTTACCTATTTTTAATATAGTTCCTGTAACAAAAGTTTGAACATTTGATTTTTGGGCAATTTCTAAGACTTTTTCACGATTTAAGGTTTTTGATTCATTATTATTAACTCTTGCTACAAGCTCATAGATTTGTTGACTACTTACAATGTCAAAAGCTTCAATTTGTGCAAGATTTGTTGTTAGCATTTCTGCTAATCCACGTTCAAGCCATTTTAATTCTTCATCCTGAGAAATATTTTCAAAATATATAACAGCTAAAGAAAGTTTTTCTACATTTTTATTATTACTTATAGGTAAGTTATTTACAGGAATGGTTTTAGAGTTTTGCCAGAAATTAAATGCAAATGTTGCGGCTAGTATAGCTACTAGGCTTACTGTTACTAGACGAAATAACTTAGTTTTAGTTAATGATGTTAAGTAAGAAGTATTAACTGTAACTTGTTTTATATCTATTTTTTTAGTCGCGCTAACATCTGTACTAGAAGTAATTTTATTAATAGAGTCTGCTATAGTACGGTCACTATCAGCGAGTTTAATTACTATATCCCCACTATTGTTTTTTCGCATTTTTTCAAGAAATTCTGGTGGGTTACGAATACTAGAAATAGAAGTTTCTACATCTATTTCTAATTTTATAGTACGTAAAATTTCTACTATTGGGCTAAGAGTTTGATAGCGTTCATCAGGATTTTTAGCTATAGCTTTGCTTGTTAGATCTACTATCTCTTGGGGTAAATCTCCTCGAAACTCTGATATATCTGGGGGATTATACTGTAGAGTAGCAACTAATTTTGCTCCTAAATTGCGGCCCTCAAAAGGTAGACGACCACTTAAAGCTTCATAAAGCATAACTCCAAAAGCAAAAATATCACTACGAATATCTGCTGGCTGGCATTGGATCATTTCAGGAGCTAAATATCCAACTGTGCCTTGGATAATATTTGGATCGCTTTTTAGTTCTTCTGTGGCAGGCTTTTCTGCAAATTCATATTCTAGTTTTGCTAGTCCAAAGTCCAGGATTTTAATAAATCCATCTTTGGTTAGCATTATGTTTTCTGGTTTTAAGTCTCGATGAATAATTTTTGCTTGATGAGCTTTGTCTAGTCCTTCGGCAATTTTAAGGAATATATCTAATGCTTCTGAGAGCTTTAAGTGGCTTTTTGCTAGGTGTTCACGTAAGGTAATACCATTAACAAATTCCATCACCATATATTCAAATTCTGGAGTTTCTCCTATTTCATAGACGGTAAGAATATAAGGATGGTTAAGGGCTGAGGCTGCACGGGCTTCAATTAGAAAGCGACGTTTAACGGTTTCATCTTTTGCTGCTTGTGGAGGCAGGATTTTAATTGCTACAACACGACCTAAACGGTTATCACGGGCTTTATAAACCTCTCCCATACCGCCTTGACCCAGTTTAGCAATAATTTCATATTGAGCAAATTGTTGCCCTATTAATTCCATAACAATAACTTATCGGCAATTGAATAGAAGCGTATCACTCAAAAGACTAAATTTTAGCTAAAACTAACAAAAAATAATTATTTGTAGTCGGAAAGATTATTTTTTTTAGAGCTACTAGATAAATGGATAAAGTAATAACTAATAATTAAATCTACTGCTTCATTATAATTTTTAATTCCAGATTGAACACGATTAGCTTTTAAGTAGGAATGATTTACTTTTTCAGAGACTTTGCTTAATGTACCAGAGTAGTAATTCCAAAAATGAGACATAGCTTTTAGATCTGTCCTTGGGCCAGTGCTAAGTTTTTCAATAGTGCTTTGGTAATGTTCTGGTGCAACTAAATATAAAGTATTTAGTAAGTGTATTGTTGCCATTAAATAGCCTGAATAGCGAGAGTAGGAATCTTCAGATTTAATACAAATTAGTAAGGCTAAAAAATTAGCTTCATCTTCTAAAGCAAAACCACGTTGATGAGCTTTTTCATGTGCTAAAGTAAAGGGTATTGAACAATCTACTTGTGCAACATTAACATTTGGTTCGCCAGTTAATGGAATAAATATTCCAGAAATTCCAAAGCGGCTCATAAGAGTGGAAAAATAGACAGCCTTAGCCGGCCCATAATTTCCCTTTGCCAAATAATTTAATAAAGGTTCTTTTTGGAATGAGCTTTCAATGTTTTCATTTAGTTTTTGCCAAGTTATAGGTATTTGGCTATGAGCAATTTTAGGTGTTAAAGTGTTATCATTAAATACTTTATCTGCATTAGCTAAGTAAAAAGTTGGTGGGGTAGCTTCTCTATAGCATTCATTGGTAGCTTCAATGAATGCTTGGCAAACCTCTAATAATTCTTTAGTGTCCACTTTGCGACTAGGTAAACTAAGGTTTTGTGCTAAAGGCTGTTTTTGGTAATTTAAGCCCCAAAGGAAAAGAAAAAGAAGTAATCCTACACTAGTTAGAGTGCTTAATTGCCAAAATGAACTTAAAATAAGGTCTTTTGCTAGAGATTTTTTTAGATAGAGTTTTCGTATTTGCCAAAATAACCAACCAGGTAAAACTATCAATATTACTAATAGTATAAACTCAGCTAAGGAAAACCAAATTAGTTTATTAACTAAGCTTAAAAATTGTGCAATATAGGGGTAAATTGTCTGATGGTAATACTTCTCTACTAAACTAGGATAATTACTAGCAGATAATTGTAAAAATATAGCTGAAATTAGAAATAATAAAGGTATTAACCAAGAAGTTATTCTATTGGTTAGTTTAAATTTTTTATTTGCTAAATCTTTATTTTGTTGGTTAGTTTCCATATTAATAGTTTGAGCAAAATTATAGCTTAGAGTAGCCAAAGGTCAAGAAGCAGGTTTTAAGAGTAAATTTTTGATGAAAAAAAAACTATAAGTAGTTTATATTGGCAGTTAAGTTTTTAAGCAAAAAAGTATCAGTATTTTGATAGGGCAGAAAAATAGATATTTTAACTTATATAATTTTGTGATTAACTATTGATTCTTGATAGCTTGGCACAATAATTAGCAGTAAGCTATACTGCAAAGAATTTTAGAGTTGCTATTACGGAAGAGAAAATGTCAGCAAAAGATCCTAATCAAGTAAAATATGCCATTGCAGATTTTCAAATGTTTTTAGCCGGCAAACGCGCCCCAGCTTTGATTGGTCAATCACTTGCTACTATTATTCGCCAAGTTGATATACAACAAGTTGCTTACTTAGTGCTTGAATGGGCCAGAAATAATAAAGAACAATATATAGTAGACTCACTAATTTCAGCCCGTAATAAAGTTTTTGATATCTTCTTTTATCGTGTAGTTAAATTTGAAAGAATACATAAGTTTTTTCCTGCCTTTGAACAAACCTTATTATCTATTTGTCCTAGTCCAGAAAATGCTCATTTAGCTGCTCTTTTTCAACAGTTTAAGTGGCAAGATATTCGTCCTATAGGAACAATACGGGATCAACGCTTTGTTATAGAAAAACGTCAAGAAATAAAAGTCGAAGCAGAAAAATTTAATGAAGATGTTTATAAAAACGCTACTTTTAGTGTCCTTTCTGCTGATAAAAAATATAGTTTTGCTGATGAAGCTACCAGTAATCAAATAGCAGGTTATCAAGAAAAAGTTAAAGAAATATTTTCTGATTTTGTTGATTTAGTTGAAGATAAACAACAAAAGAAAGAAATTTTACTTGCTAATGAGTCAGATAAATATAATAACTATCAAAAGAAAGAAGCATTTAAGATAGAGCTATATCTAACTCAAATGTTAGATTTAGCTATAGCTTTATTTAACGATGATTTCTTTTATCAAAGTATACAAATCTTTACCATAGTTAGAGAACTACGCGATCAAAATAACTTAAAACTATCAGAAATTAAAAAATTTCAAGATAAAGCAGAACTCTTTAGCATGCAAAAGCTAGAAGATGCTGCTAATAATAATGCTAATTGTTTATTAGTAAGACAAATAGTTAGTTTATTTAACCATTGGCAACCAGAAAGAATTTTAGTTCAACTCCAAGTAGAGGCTAATCGGCGTGTTCGTAGATTTTTATTAAAGCTATTAGAATGTTATGGTAAGGATGTTTACCATTTACTTGTTGCAGAGTTAAATACTAAAGCTTCTAGTTTACCTTGGTGGTATACACGTAACTTAGCTTACATTTTAGGTCGCATTACAACTGACAATGATGCAGTTAAAAACCAAGCTGTAGAATTATTATGTAGCTATTGGCAACCAAAAGCGCAACGCCAATTAATTAACCAAATTATTACGACTTTAGGCGCGACTGCAACAGATTTAGCTTGTGAGCGATTAATAGAACGCTTAAAAATAATCGAGCCTCAAATAGAAAAAGACAAACAAAGTGCTGAATATTACCAAAAAATAATACCTGCTTTGCTTTCTATAGAATCTGAACGTTCAATAGAAACTGCACTGGAATCTTGTTTAAGACAAGAACAATTAGGCCAACATATAGATAAATTCCCTAAAACTTATTTATCTGATAAAACAATACAATATATTGCTGGCAAAATACGTAAGGAACTTCAAAAGATAAAATATACATTTTCTTTGTTAGGTGATAAAGAAACAGCCTCAGAACTACTTAGAATTATTGGACATATGGCTAATGAGCCAGTAAAAACACTTTGTAAAGAAATAGTAAAAGCTCTACCAGGTAAACATAAACTTACCCAAGAAGCAGAGAAAATACTTGCTCAACCTGCTGCATTAGGTCTTTATGCTCGAGATAAAAACATACAAAAACTTGCAACACTTAAAAACATTCCAGAAACAATATGTCAAATTTTAGAAATATCAGCTAGTGGGAAATTAGTTGTTACTACAACAGATGGGGTAGAAAGCGAAATTGATTTTGAACGTGGTCAATCAACAAGGGCTTTTGTACGAGCTTTTTACTTAGAAGGGAATAATGCTTTTTATTGGTCTTTTTTACTAGATCCACGCGATATTGAGAATGTTTACTTTAATTCGCCTCCTAGTCGTAATGAGCCTAATATAAATCGCTCTACAGAAAATTTAATTTCTGAAGGTTCAGTTCAACGAGGTCAAATTTTACAAATTGCAGGTAAATATGTTTTACCTGAATCTAAATTCCGACAAAAGCAAGTTAATAGCTACTATACAAACTTTAATAACACTGATGCACCAGAAAAATATCAACGTGTTTGGGATGCTTTAATAGCCAATACTGATATTGCTACCTTACAACAAACTACACATCTTTCTAAACACGATGTTTATAAAATTCTCTTTTATTTCTTAAAACAAAATATGTTGGTTGTTGATGGAGATGAAGAGAAAGAAAAACTTGTTGATATTGAAAGCGGTTTAGTGACCCTAACTGCTACTTTACAACGTATTGAACGCCGTCCTGTAATGTTTAATTACTATCGCACATTTGCTGAAATTTGTGCTGATTTAATGCGTTCTATAGAAGACGACGTAATACGTTTTGCTATTGGTGTACTACGTAATTATTGTTTAGAGTATTATCAAAATCGTAAAGTTTTTACCTCTGTTAACATAGAAATAGGACAACAAGTATTAGAATGGGTTGCTGGTTATGTACAAAATCCTAGTGCAGAAAACCGACAATCTTTACTTGATTATATTAGTTTTACTTTTCGTATCGAAGATGCTTCTCTTCAACCTTTACCTGCACCACCTCCAGAAATCAATGAAAATACAGCATTAGAAAAACTTGAGAATATTGAATTAGGTAACGATCCTTTAGAAGATGGAGATGAATTTGATGAATCTATGCTAGATGATGTTTTTGGCTCTCTTGATACAATTCTTGGTTCAGGCATAGGGGCAAGTTCGGGCGAGTTTGGTTCAGAAGAAGGCACAGGTTTAACAGATGCAGAAGATGCAATGATTAGAGATCTTTTTGATAATATTGCACTTGCTTATGTAAAACCACTAAAAGACTATGTTAGAGAGTTATACCGTAATTGGGAAGCAGAACGTCCAACATCGCTAGAATGGACTGAAATTATTGAGCCAATTTTTTCTTTACTTTCTGGAGCATCAGCTAAAATGGGTTATCAACAAATTTCTGATGCAGTAAAAGATATGGAAAAATTGGTAATAGATGATAAAAACTTAGCAGAAGCACAAAATCGAGATAATTTTGACCAAATGGCTGCCCAACAAATAATTGTTGCTTACCAAAAACTAGCAGAACTCCAACCAAAAACCTTTGCTTTAGCTGTTTCAGAACAAGACTTAGAAGACAAGAAAGAAATTCTTATTGTTAAATTTGTCTTAAAACAAATCCCAGAAGTTACAGAAAAAATACTAAGTAAAATATTGTTTGCAGGTCTTAATACTTTTGATAAATTTATGCAAACAAATGTTGACGAAATTGCTGCTTTAACGGGCATGGCTAAACAACTAGCAGAAGAAATTTATCTAAAGTTTTATCAATACCGTAATATCTATTATCAAGATGATCCAGATTATAATAGTAAATTTATGGCAATGTTTGACTTAAATCTAAGGCTCTTAAAACAAATGCATGAAGAAGTAGAAATTTTGATTTTAGATGAGCAATTAGGAAAAGAAGGCGTAACAGCACATAAAGAAGAATTAATAGCAGACCGACAAAGAATGCTTTGGTCATTGTTTATTTTACTTTGTATTAAGCAGGAGTACGATTTAATAGAGACAATTCAACAATCTGTTTTTGATGTTAGAGTTCAATTACTAGATGATTATTTCTGTCGCCTAGTTCTGACTTATACTGAAACAGCAGTTGCTTAATTAAAAAATCTATTTTATTTTTTATAACCTTCAAAAATATTTTGTGAAGGAACTTAAAGTTTATAGTTTATTCCTAACGAATGTATAAAGCTGCAAGATATGTTATTATTGCGCTAAATACAAATCTAATTTCTTTAATATCACTGCATTTAAAGAGTCAAGGATTTAGTAATCTAGGTTAAAATGCAAACTTCTAATGACAAAAACAAGAAGGTTTTTCTACGTACAACAAAAGACTCTGGTCTTGTAGAAAATCCTTCTGAAGAAGATATTGACCGGGAATTACAAGAAAAACTAGCCTCGCTAGGTATTAGTCTTAGTGGTGTTGGAGATAGTTCTTCAACACGAGCAACCCAATCCTTACCAAGTAATTTAGGAGATAAACACACCACAACGCTTGATATTGGTGAGTTAAGAAATGCTCTTAAACAACAAATCAGTATTGCAGAAATAAAAACAGAAGTAGAAAAAATTATCCGGCAGATAATGGGAGTTGGGCCCATACTAGAGGGCCAAACCCAAGACCTAGAACTACGTGCCGCAGCCTTAATGCTTCCTTATTGTCGTGAGTATATCCCAGATTTTCCTCCAGGTGTTCGCCCAGCAGAATTTGCTGTAGACTTAAATCTTCAAGATATTATTGATTTTCATTCTGACGTTTCAGATCTTGCTCCTATGGAAATAGATGAAATGGTAGAGCAATATGCAGTTCAAGTTATTCAAACTCTACTTAGTCATCCACTAATACCACAGCAAAATGCAAAGAAAATAGGTGTAGACCTAAAGACTACTGCTCTTAAAGATCAACGTGGTACAGCAATGTACTCTAGTGGAGATGCTCAATTTTTAGAAATTTTATTTGGTGAGCATAAATTACTAGAACGAGGTGGAGAAATTGGACTGTTAGCAATTTTAATCTCTGCTAAAAAATGGAATAAAATTGATAGTGATAGTCTCTTTAACAATGCTGTTTTATATACCTTGGAAGCAATGGCAAAAAAACGAGGTATTCCTGGCATTTTACTACGTAGTCAAGGAGATGATCACCCGGTTGCTTATATACTCTCTGAGTATATTGCCCATAGTATTGATCATTCCTTAGAATCAATAATTAAATTTATAGAAGATTTTCTAGTAATTACTTATAATGCTATTAATGTTGCAAATGAAGAGTTTATCCATAGCATACAAGAAAATTATATACCAAAGGTAAAAATAATCTTTCGTAATGCTATTCATCAGTCATTTGATCGGTTTGTAGAAACCTTTCGCCGAGAATACCAAAATTCACAAAAAACCATTCGTAGTAAAGTTTTTTTTCTTAAACGTGTTGGTGATTTATGTGAGCTTTCCTTTTATACCTTTGAAGCTATTCGAGTACTAGAATCAAGTTCTGGTGAGGTTTATGCTAGAGAAAACCTAGATGAAGGTACTAGGCATTATGCCGGTCGTAATAATATTCCCTTAGATGAAACTTCAGACATATTATCACAAAAAAATATGTTATCTGAACTACTTCTATTTAGCTTAAAACAAAGGTGTTCTTTGCGTGAAAAAGGTGGAGATTCAGCACACTTTATTTCTAAATTAATGAATGATACTTTGTTTTTTCTAGATAGTTTACGTAGGGTTTTTGATCATGGTTATGCACGTGGCCGTGCTACCTCAGCTAATGATTATAGTAGTTGGGAAGAAATTGTTACAGATTGCTCTCGTGGTTATGCAAGGCTATTTTTTGGTCGTAATCTAAATGATTTGGAACGTTATCATTTTGAAAATATTTATAAAAGATTACTAGAAAAAAACTTATCATTTTTTGATTTACAAGGGCCAGGACTATTTCCTGTGGATTTTAAGCTAGAAAAAATCTCTAAAGTAACTAAGCCCGAAGATATATTAAAAGAAAAGTTTCTTCAATTTTTAGTTGCACTTCATCAAGCCTTACTTAATTTTAATCCTGAAAAATCGGATGATATTATTAAGGTAAAAGAAGACTTAAGTGTTTTATCTAGATCTCCTGTTGAAAACAATTTGTCTGTAAAACAAAATAATACAGCCGCTTTTACTCTTGATGCAGTACAAACACGCATATTTTTATCTCAAAGTGAGCTACCTCTATCAGAATATACCTTAGAGGCACTACTAGCAGCAGTTAGCCCAGATGCTAAAGATAAAACCATAGTTCAGCAAGCCTTAAGAGCTTCTATTGAAATGGTTGAAAAGGGCAGAACAGTTGAAGAAATAGCGTCATTGACAAGCTTTCTGCAAAACTTAAGGCAAAGAGTTAGTCTTCTTATTGGACTTAATGATCAAGAAAAAGAACAATGGTTTAATAGCATTACTGCTGGCTTAAAAGACTTAGAACAAAGTGATCCTATTTCTATATCATCTTATGGAATAATACTAAGTGAAATAGATGACTGGGAATTAACCCATGAACGTATATTAAATGAATGGAAAAATCCAGAAACTACTATTTTACGGTTGCAACAAATCTTATTTATTTTATTACTAAAACATAGTAGCGCAGAAAGAAATAGTTTAGTTGATCAATATCAACGTTGGATTAGCTTAAATACTTTAGCTAGTGGTTCAGTACGTCGGAAGGTTTTAGAAAGACGCTTACAACTGCTTATGGCTTTTTCGCGTCGAGGCACAATTAAATTGGGGTTTTTACGATTTCTTCTTTCAATGATGCGGTATGTCCAACTTTCTTATCAAATTACTAGTTGGCAACAACCAGAAGCATATTTATTAGAAGATATGCTAGCAGTAGAAACACCTATAAAACGTATACAAGAAATTATTATAGTTCTTTCTACTAAGGAACCTGTAGAGGTAAATAAACTAGTAGAACAATTTACTAAAGTGTTATCAGAGAGATTTCAACAAAATGCTTCTGGGTATAGTTACTATACAGATGAAGAACGGCTTCTTATGCAGGAACGCTTAAGCAAGTTTGAGGCTATAAGTAAGCGTTCTAGTTGGGAAGCTAAAAGAGAAAGGTGGCTTTTTTCGTTGGGCCATTTTTTAATTCAACCAATGAAAAAACTTTCTAATCAAGAAAGAGTATAACTAAGGAGATAATAACTGTGCCAATTTCCCCTAGAGAGAGACTTGCTTCATTGCAAGAATTACTAACACAAAATCCTAAAGATGCTTTTGTTCATTATGGTTTGGCAGATACTTACTATAAATTAGGTGAGTTAGAAAAATGTGCTGAATATGCGGAAAGCTACGTAAAATTAGCTGATGATGAGGGAGCAGTTTATCGAATTTGGGGACATTCTCTGTTAAGGCTTGGACGTATGGAGGAAGCAAAAAAAATTTTTGAGTTAGGGGTTTTAGCTGCTCAACGACATAACCATCCAGGTATGGCAGATGAATATAGAGATACTATAGAAGATGAATTTGAATAAAAATTTTAAGGAAAAAATAATTTTGGCTTTGATAGTTGCCTAAACTCCTAGCCGCAGGTATTATGGGTTTTTCCCTAAAAAAAGTTTTATTTTGAGGCTTGTTATATAAATTTATGAAACCATCAATTGAAGCAGTGTTGGGAACGGTTATTGATGGAAAATACAGACTTGACTCTTTAATTGGTTTAGGTGGTATGGGGCGTGTTTTTTGTGCTACCCATTTGCAGTTAAATAAAACTTTTGCCCTCAAATTAATGAATTTTCCCGCCCACAACTCCCCGCAATTAGTACGTTTTAAGCGTGAAGCAGAATCACTTGCTAAAATACGTCATCCTAATGTTGTTGGTGTAACAGACTTTGGTATTACTACAGATCATACTCCTTATATAGTAATGGAATATATCGAAGGTATGTCACTACGTACTATGATGGAGGATAAAGGATATTTGACTGAGCGACAAGCCTTGCTTATTACTAAACAAATGTGTGCTGGTCTTTATGCTGCACATTTACAAGGCATAGTTCATCGTGACTTAAAGCCAGAAAATATCATGATTGAGCAGTTAGCTGATGGTGAAATACTTGTGCGGGTATTAGATTTTAGTATTGCTAAACTGCTTCAACTAGGCGATAACGAAGAAGATATTAGCGAGCATGAAGAACTAATAGGTACTATAAAATATATGACACCAGAACAATTTCTGGGCAATGCTGTAGATGCACGCTCAGATATTTTTGGTATTTGTATGATGATTTATGAAATGCTGACAGGAGTTGTTCCGGCTGCAACAGTTTCGCTTGCTAGACCCTTAAAAGAATTAAGACCAGATATTTCTCCAAGATTAAATGAAATTGTTCATAAAGGACTTTCTCCTTTAGCTATAAACCGCCAGCAATCAGCTTTAGAGCTAAAAAGAGAATTAGAAGGTTTAGAGTTTATTACTTCTCCTGATTTAAGTACTCAATATTCTTTGGTAGGTAGTAAATATGGTATAACTACTACTGAAGATGGACAGTTTGATTCTTTAGAACTTCAAGCAGGCCAAAAAATTTCTTACTATCATATTTTGAAAAAATTAGCTGAAGGTGGAATGGGAGAAGTTTACCTAGCTGAAGACGCTCGTTTAGGTCGTAAAGTAGCCTTAAAATTATTGCCAAAAGAAATTACTCAAGACCCAAAAAGGACTAAAAGATTTGAACAGGAAGCTAGAACAGCTTCAGCCTTAAATCATCCTAACATTCTTACTATTTACGAAATTGGAGATTTTGAAGGCATACAATTTATTGCAACAGAATATATTGAAGGTCTAACGCTAAAACAAAGAATCCAACAGGAATTATCTCTAAAAGAAATACTAAAAATTGCTGTACAAATTGCTAATGCCCTAGCTGTTGCTCATCCAGCGGGGGTTGTTCATCGAGATATTAAGCCTGGAAATATAATGATACGAGCAGATGGTTATGTAAAAATCCTGGATTTTGGTTTAGCAAAATTTACTGAAGCAAATGAAAATAAAGATAGTGTTGGGGTTAATACTGAAGCTGGAAAAATTATGGGAACACCCAAATATATGTCTCCAGAACAAGCGCGGGGTCAATTTGTAGATTCTCGTACAGATATTTTTAGTTTTGGAGTAGTTCTTTATGAAATGATTACTGGTAAAGTACCTTTTGATGGGGCTACCAATACAGACATTATTGTTTCAGTTTTAGAGCATGAAGCTTTACCTATAAGCCAATATGTAACAGAAATTGACTCTGAACTAGAAAGAATTGTCCAAAAAGCTTTACGTAAGGATAAAGAAGAACGCTATCAAACGGTTAAAGATATGTTGCTAGATCTAAAGAGCTTAAAGCAACGCTTAGATTTTGAAAAAGAACTCAACCGCAATAACACAGAAAACACTAACCCTAGTGGGGAAACTACTACATCTTCTAATAAAGATAAAACAGATAAAAGCTTAACCGCCGTTGAAACTACTATAAATAATAATCTTATAGATAAACCTAAAAACAAGCAAAAATTCTTAATACCATTAATTGCTTTAGTAATAATATTTATTGGGACATTAACAGGATATTTTGTATTTTATAAGAATTTACAAAACAGTAAAAAAGCACGTAGTTTAGCTATATTACCTTTTCGTAATCTACAAAATGATCCAGATACAGATTTTTTAAGTTTTTCCTTAGCAGATGCTGTAATTAATAAACTTGGCTATGTTGACTCTTTAACCTTACGACCCTCTTCAGCTATTAGTAAATATCGTAATCAAGATATTGATATTAAAGAAGTTGCTAGCCAACTAAAAGTCAATACTCTTTTAATTGGAAGTTTCTTAAAAGAAGGGGAAGAACTAAGAATTAATGCACAACTTGTTGATGTAGAAAATGATGAAGTAATTTGGGTAGGTAGTCTGGACTTAAAATATGAAAAATTATTAACAGTTCAAACCAAAGTTGCTGACCGAATTGTTAAAGAATTAGAAATAAAGCTTACTGATGATGAAGCACAAAGGTTAAAACGCGATATTTTTATCAATTCTTTAGCCTATGAATATTGCTTAAAAGGCGTAGATTTAATGGTAAAATCTGCTAATAATTTTTCTGAGGCTAGAAGTATGTTAGAAAAGTCTGTTGCTTTGGATCCTAATTATGCGCAAACTTGGGCGTATTTAGGTTTTTGCTATGCTTCTGCTGCTACGGCTGAATATAGTGGACAAGAATATTATATTAAAGCCCAAGCAGCCTACGACAAGGCAATAGAACTAGATTCAGAACAAATTGATGCACGTGTTTTTAGTGCTACATTGCTAACTGATACTGGAAAAGCTGAAGAAGCTGTCAATAGATTAAAAGAGGTTATTAGAAAAAAACCTCAACATGCACCAGCTTATTGGGAATTAAGTTATGCTTATCGTTATGGAGGAATGCTAACAGAGTCCATCAAAGCAGGAGAACGAGCCATAGAATTAGATACAAGTGTAATGAATCGCACTTTTAATTCTTATTTATATGCCGGAGAATATCGTAAATTCTTAGAAAGTTTACCAAATAAGAATGATTCTTACTTTATTTTTTATAAAGGTCTTGCAGATTATTACCTGCACAATTCTGCTAGCGCAAAAAAACATTTTGATGAAGCTTATAGACTTACTCCAGATCAAATTTTTGCTCAAATAGGCAAAACTTTTAGTTTATCCATTGAAGGTAAAAATACAGAAGCATTAGAATTAATTAAAAATAGTGAAGAAAAAATTAAAAGTAGTGGTGTTAGTGATGGAGAAGCAATTTATAAAATTGCTCAAGCTTATGCAGTTTTAGAAGACAAACCTTCTGCCTTAGCAATGCTTCGCTTAAGTATTGAAAAAGGCTTTTTTTGCTATCCTTATTTTTTACAAGATATTTTACTAGATAATCTACGTAAGGAAAAAGAATTTACTGAACTTTTAGAAATAGCTCGCAAACGCCATGAAGAATTTAAGAAACAATCTATTTCTTAAGTATAATTTACTGTAAATAAGTAGATTTAGTTAGTTTATAATAAATAGTTAAAGTATCTTTCTCTTGTTTGCTTTAATAATATAAAAATTTTTGCTGAAAAATACTAAACAACGGTTAATGTTTGTGGTAAACTATGAAGCTAATCTCAAATATATAAATTTACTTAATTTCTCAAACAACATAATTTATAAATTCTCAGCCCTAAACATATATAAAATCTTTTTAATTTTTCTATAAATTTATTTTTATTTGCTTTTTAAAACTATGTCTAAATCACCTAATGATTTAAATAATTATGATGATATTTCTTTTGATCCAATAACAGGAGAAGCGCAGACGCTGACTGATGTTGACAATGTTTATGGAGATAAACAAATAGGGGTAGATTTACTTAAAAACCTAGAAGATTTTGAAGCAAAAACAGCCCCTTTATCTAAAAGTGATTTTGTTGATAAAGTTGATAAGAACGATGTTTTAACTCTATCTCAACAAAAACAAACAGATGATATAAAAACACAAAATAAAAAAAGCAGTTTTTATTCTTCAACAACAGCCCCACAAAACAATTCTTTAGTAAAAGTAATCTTATCAATAGCCATTACTTTAATAGTTGCATCAGGTGCAGCAGTTTATACTTTTTTATCAACTACTAATGAAACTAGTGATTTAACAAATACACAACCAACAGAAGTTTCTAATGACCAAACAGAAGTAGCGGAACAATTTGTTGATAGTGCTAATGAAGTAGCTAGTTTTGTTAGAAAATCTGCTTCTAAACTTGTAGGTTTAACAATTGAAGAAGCTTTGGCTACCAACTTAAATATTACTTATGGAAGAAGTTGGCAAATTTTAGGCTGGAAAGTTGAACAAGCTGAAGGTAACTTGCAAAGCGTTAAATTCGTTTATAAACAAGATGGAAGAAAAGAAATTTCTTGGAAAGTAGACCTACAGGCTAGAAAACTTATAGCTACTAGTCCAGAAGCAGAATCAATTACTTTAACAACAAACACACCATCAAATAACAGTAATGTTACTGATGGTCAATCTAATCAACCAACTAAATAGAGTTTATTTATTTTAATAAATCTTTCTTAAGAAGAAAGGCATAAAAACATGGTCTTTCAAAAAGCAAATTCAAAGGGTTTTTCTATAATAGAAGTTTTAGTAGTTGTGACAATAGGGTTAATTTTGACTACTATTGCCGTTGTTGGTTTTCGTGGTGTTAGAACAAATATTAAAACTGTAAAAGCAGCTAATGTAGCAACTTCCTTAATCCAACAAGCTCGACAACGTGCAATTACTAATCGAGTACCTCATTCAGTTACAATTAGCCGTGTTCCAGATAGTTCAGGTAATAGAAATGTCTTAACTATAAACAGTATAGATATTACTGAAAATCCGCCTGTAACAAATGTAGTTCGTATAGAATACCTACCTCAAGATGTTGCTATTGCTCTACCAACAAATATCCCATTAACTATAGCAGCAAATATGCCTCCTCCAGATACTTTTCAACTAACTGACTTTATGGGTTTGGACAGCGCAACAATATTTTTTAATATTGATGGCTCTGTTACTAGTGGAAATTACTTTCCACTCCCTGGTAGCAATCCATTTCGAGGATCTTTCTTTTTTGCAGATGCTCCTAATGCAGGTACTACAACCCAAAGATCAGAATTAACAAGAGTGGTTAGTCTTTATGGTTCAACAGGTGGTGTTAAGACTTGGTATTACGATGGTACTACTTTTCGCACAGGTAGTAAGAATTTTTAAGGAGTCATTATGAAAAGTTTAATTAAGCTTTCTCATAGATCGGGATTTTCCTTAGTAGAATTAATTATTTCTATTGGAGTTATTTTAACAGCATTACTTGGTTTAGCTGGGCTTTTAGGTTTATCTATTCGTGGTAATGAAACTATCCGTCAAACAACTCTTTGTAAAACACTTGCCACAACAATAACCGAAACCATTATTGTTGCTAGAGAATCAGAAATAATAGATTTTACTAACTTAGAAACAGTTTTTTCTGGTGCTAATGTACGTCGGCCTATTTTAGCTCCAGGCCCAGATAATATTTATGGCACTAACGATGATATAGGAGATTTAACTTTTTCTGTTGGCCCAAATCCTGCACTTGCTGCTGGACAACAAAAATTTGACCGTACAACAGAATCTATTTTTAACCTAACCCAACAAGGTTATGGGTATAGAATTTTAGTTATTCCTATTGCAGGTAGTAATAATGCCTTAAAACAAATTTCTGTAGAAATTTATCCTCCAGGCTCAACACAGCCAAATGATAGAGGAGTATATAGAATTAATTTAGTACTTGGTTCCTATCCAACTAGTCTAACTGGTTGATTCTTGAAAACTTAAAATAATTATTTTTACCTATGTAAATTAGTGATTATCTAACAGGAGAAAATCACATGTTAAATAAAAAATTTAAAAAAACTTTTAATATAAAGGGATTTAGTTTAGTAGAACTCTTAGTTACAACAGTTGTTTTTATAATTGTTGTTGTTTTGAGTGGTCAATTAATTAGACTTGCTAATTTTGATTCCCAAGTAAATACAAACCTTAATGAAGTCCAACAAAATTCCCGTGTTGCCTTAAAGTTCCTAGAAAGGGATGTTACTAATAGTGGCGACTCTTACCTAATAGGTATTGCAGGAGGTTTAGGTATTGTTGGCCCAAGTGTTTCATTAAATGCTTTTGAGCAAATCAGAGGCACTAATCCAACCAACACAGCTACTAATGTACCTACTCCAAGTGATAATAAGCAACCTTTGTTTTCACTCTTTCCAGTTAGAAGAGCAACAGCTTTAGGAAATGGGGCTGATGGAGGCGGGCAAACTGCCTTAGAAAATGGTAGTGCTGATAAATTAACAATTGCTTATGAAGATGAATTTTTTCTTGCTGGTTCAGAACAAGGGTTTCAAGACGTTGCTAGAACAATGCCTCTTCCTACTCCTGATGATACAGCTAAAAGCCTTAGTGCAGATGTTGAGTTTCAAGGAGTTTGGAACCGTACTACTTCCACACTAAATTTGGGAGATCCAGATCCAGTTAGCCCAGCAGGACAAATTTTCCTTGAAGGCCAAGATGATATGGGTAACCCAATTTATTTTAGAAGAGTTTTTGATACTTCTACTGTTAGGGTAGGCGATATATTTAAGCTAACAGGAGGTAGCAATAGCCAAAGTGTTGTATTGGCAGTAGTTTCCAATGTTACTAATGATACTTTGGAGTTTGCCCCAGATGTAATTGGATTTAATAAAAAAACCTCTAATATAAATGCTGTTATAGCCAATATAAATAGTCTAAATGCTCAAATAGGTGCTTTAGATCCTGTTACAGCAACAGCCGCAATAGCTGCATTAGAAGCTCAAAAAGATGCTGCACTTAGCCAAGTTTTTCCTTTAGACTTACTTCCAGAAGTACCAGGCGACCCTGCTGGCGGGTTAGTTACAGCTACTAGAATAATGCTTTATACTTATATGGTTGATCCACTAACTCAAGACCTAGTTCGCCGCCGCTATACTTATCAACCAGAAGGCACAGGAACACTTGGAGATGCTTTTGTTAATGATCCTGTATGTCAAAATGTAGAGCGGTTTTGGGTATCATTTAAGTTGTTTGTTCCATCTACTTCAACCGATCCTGCTCGTCTTAGTAATGATATTGAACTTGATCCTTCAACTGATACAAATGATTTTGCTTCACTACAAAATATCCGGCTAGTAAATATTAATTTAATTTTACGTTCTACAGAAATTGACCGCAGAAATGCTCAACCAGCACGCTTTGGTATACAGGCATCTTTTGCACCAAGAAACATCGTTTATCGAGTTAACCAAAATGCTAGTTAGTTGCTCATAGGAGGGTAACTTATGATTAAATACTTTATAAAAAAATACTTTAAACCTATAGGACAGGATCAAAGAGGGGCAACTTTACTAATTTCTGCTTTGATTCTGGCTTTATTAACTGTTTTTGTTTCTACAGCCTTGATTAATACTACATCTTCTTCTATTAGCATAAATAATGATGCTGTTACAAAAAATGCCTTCTATCTTTCTTATGCAGGTTTAGAAAAGATGAGTAAGGAATTTTCTGATATTTTTACTGCTAACCTAGCTCCTTCAAAAGCACAACTTGATGCAATTGTAGAAAATGCAGAAGCTTTGGCTAATGACCCAAATCTAGCAAAAAATGGTACAATTATTAATGCAAATATTAGAAATCGCAAACTTGTTGATCCAGAAATAGACCTTACCAACGGCCCATATTCAGGGCTAAAAGCTTTTCGAGAGGAATATATTTTTACTGCTACTACTACTACTGGAAGTGGTGTAACTGTACAGCTTACACGTAGTTTATATAATAATTTAATCCCTATATTTCAGTTTGGTATTTTTTCCACCAGGCATTTAGAATTCTATAATGGGCCTCCATTTAATTTTGGTGGTCGTATGCACTCTAACCGAGACGTTTATCTTACACCTAATAGTGCTACTAAGTTTGCTGATCGGGTAACAACCGTTGGTCAATTTACTTATGGGAAATTAAGAAATGGTGCTGATAGAAGTCAAGCTGTTGGAAGTGTACAAATTTTCTTTCCTCCATCTTCTAGTTATAAAAACTTAACTTTAGGTAGTGTATTAGGTGGCCCAAATACAACTATTGATCCTCGTCCAGGTCATCCAGCAGGTACACCCAATAAAACTCCTTTTGAGAACTTTATTAAAACTAATTTACCAGGACAAGTTTTCTTTAATGCCCCTCCACTAAAATTACCTATTCAAAACACCAACAATCGACCTATTGAAATTATTCGTCGAGGATTACCAAGCGAAGATCCAACTACAAATATACTTGCTCAATCCAGGTTTTTTAATAAAGCAGGACTACGTATTAGTATTAGTGACCTACAGGCACAACTACCTGGCGGAAATGGCGGTGTTGAGTTAAATAGTCCAAAAGATCCTGTTACTAATGTTAATTATACAGATGGGCGTTTAGGCTATAAACCACAAAGTTTAGGCGGATATCAAGCTTCCCGAATCAATGGTCATAGATTAAGGGGATGGATCAAAATCGAAACTGTTACACGACAAACAGATGGTTCCATAGTAACTAATGATGTGACAAAAGAAATCTTAGCTCTAGGTGTAACTAGTTATGATAATGGAAATAATGATTTCAATGAGTTACGTAATGTTAAAAATGTAGACCCAGCAGATCCAGCACTTCAAGCTTATGGTAATTTAGATGATAGAAAATCTGTAATTCGTCTTCAAAGAATTTCCATGCTTTCATCTACAACTATTGGTAGAAGCGATGCAGGTTTAGCAGGTGCTTTAACAAATAACAATAGAAATAATTTAGTAGTTAATGGTGTAACTCAACTTAATGGAAGTGGAAATGGGGATGCTTCAAATCCTCTAATCACGGCTCCTTTAGTAGATAATATTCGTAACAAACCAGACGATAGTGATACTCCTCCAATTATTTATGCTGGTGTTACAGATAACTTGATGAAAGATGGCATGTTTATTACCTATCCAATAAATATGTATGACCAACGTGAAGGCAGTGTACTTGATACAGCAGGCCCAGCTAATTTACCTGTTAATGGTGTTATTTCTTTAGTTGATATAGATATGCAAAATCTAAAGAAACTTCTTACAGGCGCGTTTGATCCAGATTTCGCTGCTGGTGGCTTTTCTTTCCGTGCCTCTAATATTGCTAGTGAAACAAATGGTTGGATAATTTATCTTTCTGATCGTCGGGGGGATAATTATGCTATTGATTTAACCAACGCAAATAATCCTCCAAACCCAGAAATGAATAATTTTGGTAAATATGACCATGAAGCAATTTATGGTAACACTAACACTGTTGTTGCTGGTCAACGTAGACCCTATGTTCCACCTGGCCAAAATGAAACTCTATTTGAAATAGAAGATACTAATGACAATGGGATTATTGAGTTTCCTTTTGTTGATTTAGGGAAAAACTTAACTAATACAGAAGGTGGATTGCCAAATGAATTTATTGATAAAGTAGATGCTGTTACCAAAGGGCCTTGGCACCCAAACAGCAAACAAGGTATAGCTACAGGTGCTCCTGCTAAAGTTCCTCCTCCAATTAATATTGGTTCTACTATTAATTTATTCCGCAGTACAGGCGATAATGTAACTAATCTTACTAGAATTAGACTTGATGACAAGACAGTCACAATACAACAACCTCTATTTCGTCGCGCTATTCGCTTATCAAATGGTGCTGATTTAAGAAGTGATGGAAGTAATTCTGTTGCTCTTACTAAAGGCTTAAACCTTAATCGTGGTATTACAATAGCAACAGAAAATCCTGTTTATGTTTTTGGTAACTATAATACTACTAATGTAAAAAACACTACAGGAGCTACTGCAAATACAGCCGCAGATTACTTAGGCGATGAAGTACCTACAGCAATTATTTCTGATAGTATTACTTTGTTATCTAACAATTGGCGAGATTCTAATAGCTTTACTTCTCCTTATGCTCAAGGTGGACGTGCTGCTAATAATACACAATATCGTTTTGCTGCCTTTACCGGACGTGTAAGAGATGGTTTATTTGTGGGTTCTACAGATACTGTTAAATGGGGAGTTAAAGGAACCAGTGGTTCTATTGGAACAGAACCAGATGATGTTCGCTTATATGGTGGGGTACATAACTTCCTACGCTATTTAGAAGATTGGGGTGGCGATAAACTTAGTTATTGCGGTTCTATCATTGATGGTTGGGATAGTTTCCAAGCTAATGGTAATTATAAATGTTGTACTACTGTTTATAGTCCTCCTACTCGTGACTATACATTTAATACAGCATTTACTAGTGTTGACAGATTACCACCAGGAACACCAAATCTACAATACATTCTCTTTACTAACTTTAGAGAAAATATTAACCCAAGTCAGTTTTAATTGATTTAGTTAACAACTTAAACTCCAAAAGCTTTCAGCCACAGCAGCAACAACTGTGGCTGAATTTTTATTTAGCTTTTGCTTTTTCATCAAACGTTACGTAGAATTTCAGTTAAATTCTATATAAAAACAAAATCTAAATTCAAAATAATATAACTAGAAGGAGATAAGCAAAGATGGCCTTAAAGGGTGTTCGTCTCTTAATAACGGCTGTTATCTTAACAATACTTTTGCTGTGTGTTAATCCTACTTATGCACAATCTAGCGGCGGTACTGCGGCTTCAATATCAGGGGTAGTGCGTGATAACCAAGAAGGTGTTATTGGTGGGGCAACGGTTACAGCTAGAGATATAAAAACTAATCAAATTCGTGAAGTAGTTAGTGCCGAAGATGGTTCATTTTTAATTAATCAGTTACCTCCAAGTGAATATGAAATTAAAGCTAGTGCTGATGGTTTTTCTGGAAAGGTTTTTCAAACTACATTAGATATTGGTACAACTGGAGTATGTAAATTTACACTACAACCAAGTGCTATCAGTGATGTTATAGTGGTAGAAGCAACAGGTGGAATTTCTGTTGAAAATAAAACAGAAAAAGCTACTAATATTGCTGTAGATGATATTGCTAACTTGCCAATAAACCGACGCGACTTTTTAGACTTTACTTTAACAACTGCTGGAGTAACTCCAGACCGAGTTTCTGCTACAGGTGCTACTGCTAGTTCAGGTCTTTCATTTAATGGACAATCTGCTCGTAATAATAATGTTAGTATTGATGGAGTAGATAATAATGAGCAAGGAAATGGTAGTGTTCGCTCTACTTTTAGTCAAGATGCTGTTCAAGAATTCCAAGTTGTAGGGGCAAATTCTTCTGCTGAATTTGGGCGTTCAATAGGAGGAATTGTTAATATTGTTACTAAAGGTGGAGGAAATGAAATACATGGAACGCTTTATAATTTCTTTCGCAATGATTCAATTAGTGCTAGAGATGCTTTTTCACCATTTAAGCCAGAATTTCGCCAATATCAGTTTGGTAGTACATTAGGCGGGCCCATAAAGAAAGACAAAGCATTCTATTTTGCATCTTTTGAGAGATTATCATTAAAACAAAATAATATTGTTACGATAAGTGATCAAATAGTTCAATCAGTCAGACGTTTAGGACTGCTTGCTACAAATGGCCCAATTCCTTTTTCTGAAAGCTCTTCACGTGTGCTAGCTAGAGCAGATATTCAAATTAGCCCAAATGATCGGCTATCAGTTCGTTATAACTATGGTGGTATTTATAATGGTGCGCGACAAAATTTTGGTGGTAGTCGAGATGCTACTGCTGGAGGAATACTTGACTTAAATGATAATACTATAGCAGTTAATAATACATTTATTAATCCTACTAGTAATATAATTTATGAAACCAGATTTTTATTTACCCGTAGAGACGCAGAAACTAGGCCAATAGACACAAATGGCCCATCATTAAATATATTTAGTGCCAATGGTTTAGTTACGGTAGGACGTGATCCACTACTACCTACAACAGGTTTGACTCGTACCTATGAAGTTGTTCAAAATGTTTCTTTTAGTAAAGGGCGACACCAATTTAAGACAGGACTTGATTTTCTTTTTGTTCGTATACCAGATGGGAAAATTTCTACACCAGTTTTATTTGGAGGCTTAGCAGTATTTACCCCATTAGATTTCTCGCAAGCCCTAGGCATTCCTGGTTTACCTAGATTTACAGCAGAAGAATTTTTAGATCCAACCTTACGTAGCCCAGCACAACTAGCTTTTTTAACGGCAGCATCTGGAATACTTCCAATACAATTTCCTGGCTTTCCTGCTGGTCTACCTTTAGCACAATTACCTATTCCTCTTACTTTTCTACAAGGCTTTGGTCGACCTGTTACATCTGTTGGTTATAATTATTATTCTGCTTATTTTCAAGATGATTTTCGTGTTAGACCAAATCTGCTAATTAAAGCAGGAATACGTTATGACCAAGAAAGAATACGTTTTGCTCCAACAAATAGAGGTAATTTTAGTCCTCGTCTAGCTTTCTTTTATAGACCTGGACAAAATGAACATTTAAGTATTTTTGGTTCTTATGGTATCTACCATGTTGCTACGCAATTTGCTCCAGCTACTGTTACACAATTTCTTAATGGTAAAACAGTTGTAACACCAGTTTTACCATTCCCATTTTCAATAGTTCCATTTAACCTACCTGGCAGACGTTTCCCAGAAGGAACAACTGTTCCTGCACAAGTTCCAATTATTCCTCAGCTTGCTAGAGATACTGTACTAGATTCTAACTTACGTAATGGTTATGCCCAGCAAGTAAATTTTGGCGTAAATTATGTATTTAATGATAAATATGGAGTGTCGGCTAGTTACCAAATGGTTAGAGGGTTAAAAATATTTTTAGCTCGCAATATTAACCCTGTAGTGCGTCCTGTACCAAATGATCCAATCATGAGCGCGATTACAGGTCGTGTAAATCCAACTCGTGGCGAGTTAATTAGTTTTGAAACCTCTGGAGATAGCTATTATCACGCAGGAACGGTAGCTTTTTTTGCTAGATTGCCAAAACGTTTTTCAGTTCTTTCACACTTTACTGTTTCTAAAACTATAGATAATTATATTGATGCTCTTCGTGTTGATATTTTAGAGTTAAAAGACCCGCTAAATCTTGGTGGTGAAAGAGGTTTATCCTTGCAAGATGTTCGTGGGCGTTTTGTTTTCTCTGGAAATTATGATACAGCTTCTCTTAAAAATCCTTTCTTAAGAGATTTTTTGGTTTCTTCAATTATTACTTTAAGCTCTGGACAACCTTTTAATTTACTTGCAGGTGCAGACTTTGATGGTAATGGTGATACAGCAGCACCAGCAGACCGCCCAGGTGCTATTGCACGTAATGCAGGACGCGGGCCAGGATTTGCTAGTGTTGATATGCGTGTTGCACGTTCTATTAGAGCAGGTGAAAATGTAAAGCTTATTGGCTATTTTGAAGCATTTAACCTCTTTAATCGTCTTAATATTAGCGATGTAAATCGAGTTTTTCCCCCCGGGCCAAATGGCTTTAACTTACCACCTCAAGAGGATGGACGCTTTATTGCTACCCCAGATCGTTTTGCTGGAGCGTTTCGCCCTCGTCAATTACAATTTGGTTTCCGTCTTATATTCTAAGATTAATTGCAAAAATAAAAAGCTCTGCACTTAGGCAGAGCTTTTTATCTTTAGTCTAAATCACAAATTCTAATACTTCAAAAATGTTTCTTCTGGAAAAGGTAATTTATAGCGAATCTGGGTGTAAAGAATTTCTTGAATTTGCCGGCCATTTTCATAAAGTATTGATTTTGCAGGTACTAAAGTATTTTGTATGGGTCGAAAATCATAAAATGATTCTCGAAATTTTGTAGGTTTATCATTAGATAATGCTACTTCATAGTCTAAATGTAAGATCCTATAAGACTTAGAGCTAATGTAAAAACGTGTTTTAGAGCCATCTCTATGAGTTAAATCTAATAGTAAAGTTTCTATTCCTACTATAGTTTCCATACCAGCACGTTCTAGTGTGCTTTCTTGTTCTTTGTAGCGCAGTAATGCCTCATAGTTATGTACTAAGGCAGCAGAAAAGCTTTTTTCTGCACCTTCTTCAGGACTAAATCCTACACCATCACGAGCCGCCCAAACAGTAAAGCCGTTAAAGCCAAAAGTAATTTCTTGGTTTGGAAGTTTTACATCTATACGAGCAAGGTCAGTGCCTTTAGGGTTTTTACGAGAAAATTTTTTAGTAATACGTCCTTCAATTTCTTTGTCATCTCCAAGTAGTTTTATAGTGCCTTCTTCAATACCGCTAGTACGTACAAGTTCTAGTTCTGCTCGTCCGCCATAAGAAATTATTACTACTTCAGCTAATTCTTCAGCAGTGAGTTTTTCTAGTCTTTTTTCTTGATCAGTTTTTTTCTTTTCTTTTTTGTCTTTTTCTTGAGCTAATTTGTTAGCTTTTGTAATGCTAGGAGAAATAGAAGTGGCAGCTAAAAACATTGTTAAAATTAAAGAAAAAGCTATAAATGACTTGTTTAGTTTCATTTGTAAGATTGTAAATCCTTTCTTTATGCAGAAGCCAAGATAAATTAAATGTATATTTTTTTAGAGATGCGAAAATAGTTGATAAAGATGTCGGTTACTTTAAGTAGCAAATCAATATTATACATAAGAGAGTTTTTTACGCGAAACTTTTATTTTCAGCTAAATTATTCCTAAAGCTATTTTAGATTGACTTTAAGGCTTGCTATTAGTAATGTTGCAGACTACTTAATAGAAATTCCATTTCAAAATCAGCTTTTCTATAAATTATTATAAGATTTTTTTTAACTAGTAATTAATCTAACACATTAAAGCCATTCTAAGCTAAATTGGGAGGTAGCCAAAATGAAAATTGGTATCTTGGTAGGGAGGGAAAATACTTTTCCACCAGCACTAATTGATAGAATTAATTCTCTAAATAAAGGTGTAAAGGCAGAATATGTCAAGATTGGTGGTATTAGTGAAGTAGCTGATTGCCCCTATCGTGTGATTATTGACCGTATTTCTCATGAAATCCCCTTTTATCGTGCTTACTTAAAAAATGCAGCATTAACAGGAACTATTATTGTAAATAACCCTTTTTGGTGGTCTGCTGATGATAAATTTTTTAATTATTCCTTGGCTTCACGTTTAGGTGTAGCTGTACCTAAAACTATGTTAATGCCACAAAAAGCTTATAAAGAGGGCGTTGTTTCTGAGTCATTAAGAAATTTGGAGTTTCCTCTAAAATGGCAAGCTATTGCTGATTATATTGGCTTTCCTTCCTGGCTTAAGCCTCACGATGGAGGCGGTTGGAAAAATGTTTATAAAGTAAATAGCTTACAAGAACTAATTCAGGTTTATGACCATACAGATCAACTTTGTATGACTTTACAAGAACATATTGCATTTGAACAATATGTTCGTTGTTATTGTATTGGTCGTCAACACGTTAGAATGATGCCTTATGATCCGGGCCGACCCTATCCTACACAATATATTGATGTTAGCATTGAAGACTATGTTGGTAAGGAACTCCAAGAACGTATACAAAAAGACTGTATTACTCTTTGTAATGCTCTAGGATATGATATTAATACTTTAGAATTTGCTGTTAGAGATGGCATTCCTTATGCTATTGATTTTATGAATCCTGCACCAGATGCAGATTCTTTTTCTGTAGGCCCAGCTAATTTTGAATGGATGCTTCAACACGTCTCAGACTTAGCTATTCGCTATGCTTTAGAAGGTGCTCCAACTGCTAAATCTATGAGTTGGGATAGCTTTATTAATCAACGTATTGCTGTAGGTGAATAGCTTAGGTATTATCTAAAAACTTAAATAGGTAAGGAAAAACTTTCCTTACCTATCAGTGTTTATAGTGATATATAAGTAATATTCAGTAAGCCAAGGAGAAAGGCATGGAAAAAGTACGTGAAGCAGTAAACTACTATAATTCATTACTAGAAGAAAGTCCTAGTGTAATAACTGAGAGTAGAGATTTTCTTTATGAAAGAATCAAAGAGAAAAAAATGATTTTTGGAGGCCGTGTTCTTTCACCCTATATACGTCCTCATTTTGTCTCACAAAAACAATGGGATTATATGAAAGATATTTGCCGTGTAATTTGGCAATGTATAGAAAAAATGGGCATAGCCATTAAAGCTAATAACGAACTTCAAGATGAGCTAGGAGTTACAGAAAAAGAACGTGAACTTGTTCTTTTAGATTCAGGCTTTACAGGTGTTTCTGTAACTTCTCGACTAGATTCTTTTTTAACAGAAAATAGCTTTCAATTTGTTGAATTAAATGGGGAAAGCCCAGCAGGAATATCCTATTGTGAAGTGATGGGGCAAATATTTATGGATTTGCCAGTAATGAAACGCTTTGCCGAAAAATTCCAAGTTACCCCTCTTTATGCTCGTAAAGATCTATTAGATACATTGCTACGTGCTTATTCAGAATGGAGTGGAGCAAATAGTAAAAGTCCAAATATTGCTATTGTTGATTTACGTGGGCTTCCTACCCAATGTGAATTTGAGCAATTCCAAGAATTTTTCCGAAATGCTGGTTATACAGCAGAAATAGTTCATCCTGATGAACTAGAATTTTCTAATGGACGACTACGACGCGGCGACTATGAAATAGATATTGTTTATCGTCGGTTGCTAGTAAATGAATTTTTAGATAATTATGATATTTGTAAGCCTTTACTTGATGCTTACCGTGAACGTGCTGTTTGCGTTGTTAACTCTTTTCATGCCAAGTTTGTACATAAAAAAATGCTTTTTGGCTTGTTAACTGATGAAAAAAATGATCATTTATTTAGCGCAGCAGAACGCCAAGCCATTCAAACACATATTCCTTGGACTCGTCGAATGTGTGAACGCCACACTAAATATAAAGATCAGGATATTGACTTAATAAATTATGCTCGCAGTAATAGAGATCGCCTAGTATTAAAGCCTAATGATGAGTATGGCGGTAAAGGTATTTTTATTGGCTGGGAATCTGATGAAAGTCAATGGGATGAAGCAATTCAAACAGCACTAAAAGCTGATTATTTACTACAAGAACGAGTAGCAACAGCCAAAGAAGTTTTCCCTTATTTTTCTGAAACTGGTGAAGTTAGCTTTTTAGAACAGTTAGTAGATCTAGATCCACTTCTATTTTATGGTGAAGTAAAGGGGGCATTTACACGTCTTTCTAGTACATCACTATGTAATGTTACCTCTGGTGGTGGAATGGTTCCAACTTTTATTATTGATAAATAGTTTGTAACCAATTAGAACTAACAAACGTTCACTAAATTGTGCAGTTTTAAGTTATAGATTGTCAAAACTATCAAAATTACTTAATCCAAAAACTTTAGCTTAAAGTAATTTAGTCAAGGAGTTTAATAAGTTATGAATCCCGTTCAACAACGCTTTATGATTTTTTGCGTATTTGTTGCTGTAATTATTGTTGGGGTAGCTTTATTAATTGGGCGCGGCCTTACAGGAACAACTGTAGAAGTAGACTTAAATGGAAAAGCAAAAAATATTCAGGCAGAAAAAGCCGCCAATCTACAAGAGCGTCTTGGAGTAGATGATGGTGCTTCAATAGCATTTATCTATGGTGCAGATATGGAGGGGAGTTTAGAAACTTGTGGCTGAAAAGCTAACCCGCAAGGGGGCTTAGCACGGCGTGCTAAGTATGTAGAATCTTTTAAGGAAAAATATAAAGATATACCAGTATTACATGTAGATGTAGGACATTTATTTAATGAAGAATTAGCAGCAGAAAAACCAGAAACGTTAAGAGAAGACGCGCTGCTAATGAATGAATGGATGTTAAAAGGGTTTAGCCAATTTAAGCTAGATGCAATTAATTTTTCACGTCGGGATATGCTTTATGGAAAAGTAGTCTTAGACAAAGAAAAATATCAACAACAATTAATGTCAACTCCAATATTAGGGGAAATGATTTCTGCTAATATTGTTCCTGCCCAAGATATCAATAAAATTACACCTCTTAAACCTTATGTTATCCGTGAAGTACAAGGAAATCGTCTAGGTAAAAAAGGTAGCTTAAAAGTAGGTTTTATTGGTTTAACTGAAACCTGGCCCGCTGGCACAACAGGTTTTGTTATCAATGAACCGCTAGAGAAAATCAAAGCTATATTGCCTGAAGTAAGAGCTAAAGCTGACTTAGTAGTAGTTCTAGCTTATTGTAATTTAGGAGTTGCTAAGGAAATTATTAAACAAAATCCTGATATTGATGTTTTAATTGCTGCTAATGCTGTTGCTCTACCTCCACCTCCTCAACGTGATGGAAAGACGATTTTTGTTTATAGCATCAATCAAACCAAGAGTTTAGGAGAATTAAGACTTTACTTGGATGAAGAAGGTAAGGTCAAAGATTACCTTAACCGCTATATTGCTTTAGATAAAAATGTTCCTGATCAAGTGGATGCAGCTAAGGTTGTTGTTACAGCTAAAACAGAAATAGACGCGGCTAAAGCTAAAATTTTGGCAGCAGAAGAAGAAGAGCTAAAAAGACTTAATGAGTTAAATAATACTAACCAAAAGTCTAATTCTACAGCACAACCGAATGTTGTTCATTCTAATTAGTAGTAAACTCTTTTATATAAAATAAAACCATCCATATTAAAAAATGGGTGGTTTTGTTTTTGATATTTCTCTTAGGTAATAAAATTTATGGATGCAATTATTAAATTAATCCCTTCAATGATAAAACAAGCAAATTATAGCGAAGAAATTTGTGAAAGTGCTAGCTTTGTTGCTTGGCGACTAGTTGCAGGCCATTCTATTACCCAAGTAACAACACCTAAAAGATTAATAAGAAAAACCTTACTTATTGCTGTTGTTGACCAAACCTGGAAAAAAGAACTAGAAAAAATGTCTAGTCAACTACTTTTTCAAATTAATACTATTTTAGGTTCTCCTTTAATAAAAGGATTTGATTTTTATATTGCTCCAACAGAAGTAAAACCTAAAAAAATAAATAAACCTAAACCTTTGCAAAAAAATATTCCTGTTGATCCTGTTATATTGGAAGGAGCAAGAAAAATTACTGATCCATCTTTACAAGAACGCTTTCTTAATGTTGCTGGAAAATATTTAGAAGCTCAAAAAGAACGAGATAAGCAAATGGAAGAAAAGAAAAAATTACTCCTTTGATAAATTAAAACTAGCTAATCACTTTGTTACACAATATTTTAAGTCTAGTTAGTTGAAGTGTTGCTTTAAATATGATCTGCTTTTTTTAAAGACTTAAAATTTAATGCTCTTTGCAACTTATTGTTAATATTGGACTAAAAAAAGTAAAAAATTCTCTTTCTCTGCAAATTTGACATTGCTTAGTAGTGGGGCCTAGAATTTGGCTAATAGGCTAGATTTTTAGGAGGCTACTAAGTGAAATCGCGTTACCGGTTTATTACTTTTTTTATGGTAATAGTCTTGCTCTTAACTGTTAACAGTAGCCCAGGTTTTAAGGCACAGCAAAATAATGACACTATTTCTTTAACTAAAAAGTTTATCAAACAAGCCGACCTTGCTAACGAAAAACTACATAACCGCCCAATATCAGAACGTATTGAAACAGAATATTTAACCATTATTGAGCTTTATCGTCAGGCATTAACAGTTGATACTGAAAAACTTCAAGGTGATGAAGCATTGTTGGCAATGGCACAGCTTTCTGAAGAAGCTGCATACTATCTACGTAAGGTACGTTATAAATATAATGCAGCTAATTATTATCGTCAGCTTATAGATACTTATTCACAAAGCCCACATAAAGCCCGTGCATTGATTAGGATGGCAAAAATTTTAGAAAACCCTCCTTTTGATCCACAACTAGCCATAAATGCTTATTCAGATGTAATAAAATTTTTTCCTAATTCTGTAAGCGCAAGAGAAGCTACTGCTAATATTTCTCGATTAATAGATAACCTAAAAGTTACAGGCGCAAACCTGCAAATAGCAGATATTGCAAATATCGAAAACAATCTTGAAAGACAAATTACAGGAATACGCACTTTTACAGGTGTAGATTATAGCCGTATTGTTATAGATCTTTCTGCTCCTGTAACTTATGAAAAAGCACTAATGAATAGCAAATCTCTTAGTGTTCAGCTACACGAAGCTAAAGTATTACCCCAATTGTTAGCCCAGCAACTAGAAATAGAAAAAGACGGTTTATTAAAGGATTTTCAAATTACTGAATTAGAAAAAAAAGTACGTATTGACATAAAGTTTGACAAGATAGAAGACTACGCCATTTTTACCTTAAATAATCCTGATCGACTAATGATTGACCTTAGAGGTAAAGCTAAACCTGCTTTAGTAAATACTAATTTATCTATGTCTGATAAAGGGCTGCCAGCTTTTGATGAAAAACCAACTCAAGCAGGACTGTCTTTAATGCGGGCTTTAGGGCTAAAAGTAAAGCGTATTGTTATTGATGCCGGGCATGGTGGGCATGACACAGGTGCTTTAGGGCCAAATGGTTTACAGGAAAAAGATTTAGTCTTGGATGTTGCCTTACGCTTGCAAAAATTGATTAAGCAACAATTACCAGAAATTGACATTGTAATGACTAGAAGCAAAGATGAATTTATTTCTTTAGAAGAGAGAACTGCAATTGCTAATTCTCAAACAGCAGACCTTTTTATCTCAATTCATGCTAATTCTGGTCAATCATTGGAAGCAAGTGGAATCGAGACATATTACTTAAGTATTAAAGCCAGCAAAGAAGAATTAGAAGTTGCTGCAAGGGAAAATGCTTCTACTGCAAGAAACGCTCATGACTTGCAAGCTTTGCTACAAAAAATAGTTTTAGAAGACAAAATATTAGAATCAAAAGACTTTGCTCATGTGGTACAACAAAATTTAGTAACAGGTTTGAGGAAGATTGACAAAATGGCAGGTCTAGATCGTGGAGTGAAAAAAGCACCTTTTATAGTTTTAGTGGGTGCAAATATGCCTAGTGTGTTATCAGAAATTTCTTTTGTTAGTAATCCACAGCAAGCTAAACTACTTCAAACCGAAGGATTTCGCCAAAATATTGCACAAGCTTTATTTAATGGGGTTAATAATTATGTTGGCACCTTAAAAAAGGGTAATAACACTACAATTGCAACAAAATAAGTTTACTTTTTAGGCTTGGTTATGGGTTTAGTTACAGGTTTAGCTGCCTCTTCTTTAGCTGCTTTCCAAGTGTTAGTAGTTGCATCACCAGTTATTTTATAGCGTGTAGCAATAGGCTTAGATTGTTTGTCTAGTAAATTTACCGTAAAAAGATAACCATCTGGCTGGGATTCAACTTTAAGAGGATAAAGGCCATCTACTTGAGATTGAATTAATATGGATTTATAGCCATGAGTTTCTAAATCCCAGGCTACAACATAAATTCTATCAAAATCTATTTCTGTTTCTTTGCTATAAGCATATTTATCTAAGATAATATAGTTATTCTGAGTAACATTCAATTCTGGGTCGCTAAACTCGCCAAAGGCGTGCCAGGCAACAAAACGGCGACCTGCACCAGGCAAAGCTAAAATTGCATCTGGTGGGGTTAATTCTATTGATTCAGCATAAATCCAACCAGCTTTTATTACAGGATTATCAGTTAAACGGACTTTATACCAACTATCATATTTTTTTTCTTGATCATTCTCATCTTTGCGCTCAACTCGAGTTCTACCAACAATTTCTAGTTTTGTTCCTGATGTCAGTAAAGTAGCTACTTCAGTATCACGGCCTGGGGTAAGACGCAGCTTAAGTTTATCTTTAGTTTTACCAATAGCTTGTGTAGGAATATCTTGCCACTCTGTTGCTAGTTTTTCACAATCATCAACTAGATCTTTTTTAATTATCTGATGAGATTCTAACCAGCCTTCTACAGGGTTATCTTTTCCTATTCGGATATGAACAAAATCTTGATTATTGGCTGAACGTCTTTCTAAAATATCTACTACTTCACCTCGCTTTATTTCTTTTATAGTTGCAGAGACTAAGCCAGTAGAGTTACGTAGCTCAGCTTTTTCTGCCACAACAACACCTTGTTCAACTTCTGTTGTTTGACTTGGTTGACAGGAAATAAAAAGTAATGCAGGAAAAAAAATAATAATAAATAGTTGAATTCTTAGCATTGGGTTAGGGTATCTGACCAGATAGTCAAGTGTCAAGATAAAATTTTCTTAAACTAAAGTCTGCGAAAGTGTTCTGAAATCAAGACTTATCATTAAAATGGACAAATAATTTAGAAAAATTTTTTAAAATAGCAATTTTACTGTTACCAAATTATCAATAGAAAAGCTAAAATTAATTGCCTCTTTTTAGATGTTCTAAAATCAATTAAATAATTAAGGATAACAGAATTAATGAGAAAATTATTACTTTGCTTTTGGGCCGTTTGTTTATTGATTAGCTTTTTTAGTGTAAAAGCAAGTGAAAGTAAAGGACTCTCTCATACAGAGTTAAAAATTTTACTGGCTAAATATGTTCCTGTTCCTTTACAAGCACGCATTAAATCTTTACCTGCTTCTGAAAAAAAAGCTTTAGGAAAGATGATTGAAGCTGCACGCGCTTTAGACCTTCTTTATTGGAAACAACGTTCTAAACATGGACTAGATTTACTAGCTAGCTTAGAAAAATCTAGCAGTGAGCTAGAAAAAGATCAGTTACATTACTTAAAAATTAATTATGGCCCATATGATAAAAGTGATGGTGATAAAGCATTTATCGGTAAAAAAAGCATGCCTAGTGGAGCTACTTTTTATCCAGAAGATTTAACTAAAGAAGAATTTGAACGCTATTTAGAAAAACATCCAGAGGTTAAAGAAGATTTTCAAAAAATCAATACTATTATTAAACGTGAAGCTGATAAGCTGGTAGCAGTTCCATTTGAAGAGATCTTTCGCTCAGAACTAACTAAAACATCTGAAGCTCTACGTGAAGCTAGCAAATTAACCAAAAATGCAGCTTTTAAGAAATATTTAGATTTACGAGCAGATGCTTTGCTTTCAGGGAATTTTCGCAATAGCGATTTTGCTTGGATTGATGTTAGAGATGGATTTTTAGATATTGTTATTGGGCCAATTGAAGTTTATGACGATAGCCTGTTAGGTCTAAAAGCTTCTTATGAGGCTATGGTTTTAGTTCGAGATGTTCCAGCAAGTGAAAAATTAAAAGTCTTTGAACAGCAAATGGCTAATTTACAGCAAAATCTACCTGTTGCAGTTGATCTACAACCAAAGGAAAAGCCTACAGCTACACCAATTAGCATTTTTGATGTTGCCTATGCTGCTGGAGCAAGTAATGCTGGAGTTAAGACTGTTGCTGCCTCGCTACCAAATGATGAGGTGGTGATCAAAGAAAAGGGTGCAAAAAAACTTTTTTATAAAAATATAATGCTTGCAAAATATGAAAAAATTCTGCTTCCTATTGCAAAAGAGATGATTGATCCTAAGTTACTGCCCCTTGTTACTGATGAAGCTTTCTTTAACAATGTTTTAGGACATGAATTAGCTCATACTTTAGGCTTAAAGTTTGTTCGTAAAGAGGGAAAAGATACAGAAACAGCTATTAGAATAGCATTAAAAGATACTTATTCATCAATTGAAGAAGCAAAAGCAGATATTGTTGGTATTTATGCTATTAGTTATTTAACTAAAAAAGGGGTTTTAACGCTTCAACAAGAAAAACAATCTTTTGCTACTTATTTAGCAGGCACATTTAGATCTATTAGGTTTGGCTCAGGTGATGATCATGCCCGCGCTAATATTATTCAATTCAACTATTTACGTGAACGAGGAGCAATTACTTATGATGAAAAAACAGGTCTTTTTGGACTAGATTTTGATAAATTCCGGGCCTCAATAAAATCTTTATCTGAGTTTTTGCTGACGGTTGAAGGACGTGGAGACTATGAATCTGCCCGCCAAACTTTAGATAGACAAGGGAAATTAGATAAAGAAACAGAAGATAACTTAAAGAGACTAGATAAAATTCCTGTAGATCTAGAGTTTATTTTTAAGTAAAAAGAATTGCCCGACAAATCTTTGGTTTTGTCGGGCAATAACTTTCTTAAAATCAATAAGATAAGCACTTAGGCATCTTTTTTGTTTACTACTACATTTACTACAGTAGAAACTTCACGATGTAATTTTATCGTTACTTCAAATTGGCCTTCGCTCTTAATAGGATCTTTTAAGACAATGCGGCGTTTATCGACTTCATAGCCTTTTTTGGTCATTTCTTCAGCAATATCAAGTGCGGTAACTGAACCATAAAGAATGCCATGTTCGCCTACTTTGCGCTCAAAGACTAGTTCTAAGGATGTTAATGCTTCGGCCTTAGCGGAAGCAGAAGCTTTTTCTGCTGCTTCACGTTTAAGCAAAGATTTACGTTGTTGTTCAATCATTTTTTGATTGCTAGGAGTGGCAGCAAGGGCGAACTTACGTGGTAACAAATAGTTACGACCATAGCCAGCTTTTACACGCACAATTTCACCGCGCGCGCCCAAGTTTTCCATATCTTCTAGCAATAATATTTCCATTGTTGCCATAATATTATTTCTCCACTAAATAAATATGTTCCTACAGAGTAGTGTAGGGCAGAATTGCGATGTTACGAGCGCGTTTGACAGCTTCCATTAATTTGCGTTGGTGAATTGAACAAACGCCAGAAATGCGACGAGGTAAAATTTTTCCACGTTCAGGAGTATATTGTCTTAAAAGCTTTTCATCTTTGTAATCAATATAATCAACTCGATCAGAACAGAAATGACAAACTTTACGCTTTCTAATATATTTTTTTGGTACAGCCATATTTTTCCTTTCTTTACTAATAGTTATTCATCTGAATCATCCGCCGATCCCATCATTTGATTTCCACCACCACGGTGATCATTCTTTTGTGGGCGTTTTAAGCTACGGGCTTGGCGTTTAGCACGAATTTTTTCAACACGTTTTAGATCTTCGTCAATTCTGACTACAATAAATCTTAAAACAAAATCAGAGTTAACTCTTAAACGGCGTTGAAGTTCAGCAATTTCTTTTCCACTACCTTCAACTACTAGTAAAACATAAATGCCTTCTCGGAATTTACGACGGATTGAATAGGCTAGACGGCGCCGTCCCATACGTTCAACTTTGGTTACTTTACCGCCTTTATCTTTAACAACTTGCTCAAATTGAGCAATTAAACGCTCAACATCATCGTCTGTTGCTGTTGGCGTAACAATAAATGGTACTTCGTAGATTCTCAATTTTAATTCTCCTTATGGATATAAAGCCCCAAATCTTATTTGTTTGGAGCAAGGAACTTAAGAAATAGTATCTCGGTTAGCAAATGCCATAGTTTTATCATTACCTTCTTTTAGCCAAAACATCACCGCTTCTTCTGCACGTTCTAGCATTTGGTTAACCAAATCAACTTCACTTTTTTCAAAGACCGACAAAACAAAATCCGCTAAATCTCTAATAGGTTCGCTAGATTTTATTCCTAAGCGTAGTCTTGGAAAAACGTTTGTGTGGGTTTCTGCAATAATAGATTTTACTCCATTATGCCCACCTGCTGAACCACTAGGTCTAAATCTTATTTTTCCTAGCGGTAAAGCTACATCATCAAAAACAACTAGTAGTTTAGACTCAGTTTCTAATTTGTATTTATTGACTAAGCAGCAAACAGCTTTACCGCTTAAATTCATAAAGGTTTGAGGTTTAACTAGTAAGCAATTTTGATTAGCTAGTGATACTTTTGTGACTTGTGCTTCGCAATCTGTTCGAGAATTAATCACACTAGCTTTTTCTACTAATCTATCAATCAAAAGAAAACCCAGGTTATGGCGGGTATTTTCATACTTGCGTCCTGGGTTTCCAAGTCCAACTATAAGCATGTTTTTAACTTTTAAGCTTTACTTGACTTAGTAAAGCAAAATACTCAAAAGAAAAATAATAATGTTATTTTTCTTCTTTACCCTTCTTAATTACTTCTGGCTCAGCTAAAGGTTCAGAAACAACTTCTTCGCGTGGAGCAAGCACAGCAGCTACAACTTGATCTAGGTTATTAAGTATACGTAAACCTTCTGGAACTATAATATCTTTAACTGATATATGTTCACCTAATTGCAGATTGCTAATATCCACACTAATATGCTCAGGAATATTTGCTGCAAGACATTCTACAGATAATTCTCTAAGACTATGCTCTAAAGTACCACCACCTAATTTTGTACCAGCAGCCTCACCAACTAATTCAACACGAACATTTACATATTGGTTTTCTGTTAAAGAGATACGATAAAAATCAGCATGCATAAGCTTGCCGGAAATGGGGTGTATTTGTCGGTCTTTGATTCTTACAGTAGTTGCATCGTGTCCAGGAATTTGGAGGCTAAAAATAGTGTTATGACCTGATTCTGAACGTAAAATTCTGGTTATTTCTTTAGCATTTACTATTACGGAAAGAGGATCTTTTTTATCACCATATATTGTAGCAGGCATTAATCCGACGCGGCGCAATCGGCGTGATTCTGCTGAACCGGTATTGTTTCTAAGAGAAGCTTCAACAGTAATATCTGAAATCATGTTTTATTCCACCCTTACATATAAATCATTAAATAAAAAATTTGCTTATGGAAGTTTCATCATGAATTGATTTAATTCCTTCTGCTAAAAGTTTTGCTATGCTTAAGCAAACAATTTTAGGAGACTCTAAAGCAGCCCCTAGAGGAACAGAATTAGTAACAACTAGCTCTTTTATTGGTGAAGCTTCCAGGCGTTTTAGGGCTGGGCCAGATAAAATTGCATGTGAACAACATGCATAAATATCCTCTGCTCCAGCTTGTTTAAGTGCTGCTGCTACTTGAGTTAATGAACCAGCCGTATCTACCATATCATCAATAATTAATGTATTACGACCGCGTACCTCACCAACTATATTCATTACTTCCACTACATTAGCACGGTCTTTTTCACGTCTTTTATCTGCTAAGGCTAAATCTGTATTAAGACGTTTTGCATAAGCACGCGCACGTTCGGCCCCACCAGTATCAGGAGATACAACTATTAGGTTAGGGATTTGCTTTTTCAAAAAATAATCAACAAAAACAGGTGAAGCAAACAAATGGTCTACAGGAATATCAAAAAAGCCTTGTATTTGACCTGCATGCAAATCCATTGTTAAGACCCGGTTAGCTCCAGCCGCTACAATTAAATTAGCCACTAACTTAGCAGAAATTGGTACTCTAGGCTTATCTTTTCGATCCTTACGCCCATAACCATAATAAGGAATAACGGCTGTAATTCGATCTGCTGAGGAACGCCTTAATGCGTCCAACATAATAAGCAGTTCCATTACATTAGCATCTACTGGGGGACAAGTAGGTTGGACAATAAAAACGTCCATACCACGAACATTTTGCAGGATTTGAAAATTAAATTCTCCATCACTAAAGCGAGATGTATTTGCTTCCCCAAGATGGATCTTAAGATGACGGCAGATTTCCTCTGCCAAAGGTTTATTTGAATTGCCAGAAAAGACCAGTAGGCCACCCACCTTAAAAACTCCACCATATAGACGAGATTTTCAGCTAAGATTTTTAGCTATACAAAAAACGATGGCTGGGAGGCAGGGATTCGAACCCCGATAAGCGGCTCCAAAGACCGCTGTCCTACCATTGGACGACCTCCCAGCAATGCCTGGCAAACAGGCAAGACAAAAATTTATTTTTCACTAATCACTTTAAGTATATTTTGCTGGTATTCACTACGCGAAATTGTGCGGGATTTGATTACCAACCACTCACACTTATTCAAAGTCTCAAAAGCTTGTTCTAAAAGCAAAGCTGATGGAAAAGCTGCCCAAACAGTAGCACCACTACCGGACATTAAAACAGCTTTAGCTCCAAGTTCTGTTAGCTTTGTTTCAATAGTAGCTATTTGAGGACAAATAGCTTTAGCCATTGGAGAAAGTGAGTTTTTAATTTTAGCAAATAACGTTTCAGTGGATGTGAAAAAGTAAGTTGCAAGTGTACTCATCCGACCTTTGTTTGTCAAGCGGTCAAATTCAGAATATACGCGGGAAGTAGCAACTTCTTGCCTGGGATTAACTAACAGTAAATAAGGAGCATCAAGGTCTTGTTGAGTCGTTATATCTATTCCACGCCCTTTTCCCCAAGCCGTGCCACCAAGAATAAAAAAGGGTACATCTGAACCTAGTTTAGCAGCTAAAGAAACTAGCTTTTCTTGGCTTAAATTCGCTTTCCAAAGCTGATTTAAGGCTAAAAGCGTTATTGCTGCATCAGCACTACCACCACCTAAGCCGCCCCCTAAAGGGATAGTCTTTTTTAATTCAATACTAACACCTTGTTCTCTATCTAACTCACTTGCAAGTAGATCAGCGGCTTTAATTACCAAGTTTTTATTATCTATAGGTAAGTTAGCAGAAAAATTTGGATCAACTATTTTTAATGAAATATCTTTAGCTAAACTAAATGTTAGCTCATCATAAAGATCTATGGTTTGAAAAAGTGTAGAAAGCTCATGATAGCCATCTTCACGCAAGGCACCTACTTCTAACAACCAATTAATTTTGGCATATGCACGGGCATTAATAATCATAATTTACTAAGATGTTTACCGGAATAACTCTAAGGACTTAGGTTTTTTAGACTTTTATTTCAAGCAAAAAGCATTTAATCTATCTGTTAATAAGCTTTTAGCAAGTCAACAATATTATTTATTCACTGGGCTTTCTGCAACAAAAGAAAGCTATGCCCCAAATAATTTTAATTATCAAAAAATAAAAATGAAAGAATGTCCAACATGCCGTACTTGCTATGAGGATGAGTTATTATGCTGTCCCAAAGATAGCCATGATTTATCTAACTCGCTGCCATGGCCTTTGGTAATAGACAATAAATATCGTCTTAACTGCCTAATTAGCCGTGGGGGAATGAGTGCTGTTTATAATGCTACACAAATAGAGCTTGCTAGATCAGTAGCAATTAAAATTTTACTTCCTGCAATGATGGTTGATCAATCTGCACCAAAACGCCTGCGTCGGGAAGCTTTAGCCTCTTCACGTATAGATCATCCTAATGTTGTCACTGTTTATGATTACGGCACATTACCAGGTAATGCTGGCTATTTAGTAATGAAATTACTAAAAGGTAATTCATTAAGTCGAGAATTAAGATTACAAAAAATTTTTTCTTTTGAACGAATATTTAACATTATATTTCAAATCTGCTCAGCTATTGAGCTAGCTCATCAATTAGGTGTAGTGCATTGTGACTTAAAACCAGAAAATATTATTTTAGAAGACTCAGATTTTGTACAAATACTTGATTTTGGTATTGCTAAACTAAGTGAACAACTCGTTGGTATAACACTCTCAGGGATTATTCTTGGTACACCTCTTTATATGTCTCCAGAACAATTTGAAAGCAGAGAAGTTGATTTTCGTACAGATATATACTCTATAGGGATTATGCTATATGAGATGTTAACAGGACAAGTTCCTTTTAATGGTGGAACACCATCGGCTATAGCTAGACAACATTTATTAAAACCTGTTCCTTCTCTAAAAGAATTACGCCCAGACATTACACCAAAATTAGAAAAATGTGTATTGACAGCTTTAGCTAAATCTTGTGAAATGCGCCAACAATCAGCTTCTCAGCTTATAGATGAGCTTAAAGAAGCAGCACAGGAATTAGCTTTTCTTGGGAAATTAGACCTAGATACACTACCTCAAGTAAGTCGTAAGACTCAAAAATTCAAACTTCGCACTTTTGTAGATGAAAATATTTTAGAAGCTCCAACGCTTTGGCAAAAAACAAATTCTCCAGCTAATGTTACAGAATCGTTTTCTCAAAAAAATACAGAAGAAGGTGTGGCTTTAAATACTGAACAATGGCAAGATAGACTTCTAGAAACTAGTGAAAATACTAGTTTACATGACCACACAGTTTTAATTGTTGATGATGAATTAGGGATTTTGTTACTACTACAAGAGATTGTAGAAAATATGGGTTGTCATACCATGACGGCTAAAGATGGACGCATAGCATTAAATTTAATCAAAGAAACTCGACCAGATTTAATAATATCTGACATTATGATGCCTGATATTGATGGATATAAACTTTACGATATTCTACAAGCAGACCCAGAATTAAGTAAAATACCTTTAATTTTTCTCACAGCACGAACCCAAAGACAAGATAAATTGCAAGCTTTAGCTCAAGGTGTAGAAGATTATTGGACAAAACCCTTTGATGTTGCTGAGGTAGAATTAAGGCTAAAACATATCTTAAAAAGAATTAGCAGGATAAAATTGCTAGAGAATAAATAAAAAATTATGGATATATCAGACAAAACAGTTTTAGTTACTGGAGCAACAGGTTTTATTGGGCATCGTTTGGTAGAAATCTTAGCTAAAGAAGAAGGTGCTAAAGTCCGAGCCTTAGCACGTAGCAAGGAAAAAGGCGACAAGCTAAAAGCAGCTATAGACAAACCAATTGAAATAGTTATTGGAGATTTAACTGATCTGCCTTCACTAAAAAAAGCTAGTCAAGGATGTGAAGTTATTTTTCATTCTGCTGCATGGGCCAGTGACCGAGGTAGTCGGGAAATGTTTTATCAAGCTAATGTTGAAGGTACAAGAAATATTGTTATTGCCGCACAAACAAATAACTGTCAACGATTTATACATATTAGTAGTATTGCTGTTTATGGATTTAATCCTAAAGATGGAACAGATGAAAACTCTGCTTTTGACCCTGAAAGTGGGCTTTATTCAGAAACTAAAGTAGGAGCAGAAAAAGTAGTTTTAGACGCTGTTGAAAAAGAAAAATTTCCTGCTGTAATTATTCGCCCTGGTGCAGTCTATGGGCCGCGCTCAAGTGCTTGGACTATAAGACCAATAAAAGCTATTAAAGATAATAAAATGTTTCTTGTCGCTGATGGTTCAGGCTTATGTAATTATGTATACATTGATAACCTAGTAGATGCAATGATAATGGCTGCTAAAAATGATGAAGTAATAGGCCAAGGTTTTATTATTACTGATGGAAAAAGCACTACTTGGAAAGAGTTTTTTGGCTATTATGGCAAAATGTTAGGGCATGAAAAATTAAAATCACTTCCTTTTCCTGTTGCTTATATAGTTGCTTTAACAATGGAACTAGCAGAAAAAATTACTGGAAAAAAAGCCCCTATTACAAGAAATGCTCTAAATTTTCTTACTCGCCGAGCAACCTACAATATCAATAAAGCAAAACAAGTCTTAAGCTATACTCCTAAAGTTAATTTATCTGAGGGCATGAAATTAACTGAAGAATGGCTAAGAAAAGAAAAGCTAATTTAAAACATCGTTATCTGCTAAGTATATTTTCCTCCATAACTTATAAAAACCTGGCAAAAATTTTAGATTAAAAGAAAAATTTTTCCGATAAAATGATAGAAATTCAATAAAATTTGCGCGTTTTCCTAGTGAGAAGAGATTTTTTAAGAAGTTTGGTGTAGGGAGACAGTTGACATATGAGTTTATTTTCATCTAATAAAGTACGCGGCATAATAATTTCATTTTCCTTAATGAGTTGCTTTTTAGGTGCAGTTCCTAAAGCATCTTTAGATACAACAAATATAGCTAATAATGACCAAATTTTCCTTCCATTATATGATACGGTAGAACCTTTAGCGCAAAATTTACTAATAAAACAACGTAATCCAACTGTTAATGAAGAAAATCGGATTACTTTAACTGCTGTTGATAGCAATGGACGGCTTGCAGATGGTGTTATATGGTCTTCAGGTAGTCCAGATATTGCTCAAGTAAATCCGACTACAGGAGAAGTCAAAGGAGTTAAACAAGGTTTTGCCACAATCACAGCAAAACGAGGTAGCGAAAGTGTTTCTACCTTTGTTGTAGTAGCAAGAGTAAGAAAAGGTAAAGGTGAACGGGTTCCAGGAGATTCTAAACTTGATAGCACAGGTCGTTTATATATTAGTAACCCACTTCAAAATGTAATTTTAGTTGCAGATAAGGCTTTAACTTCAGGTACTAAAATTTTTGCTGGACAACGCAATAGAGTTGGTAGTCAAAATGGTTTTCGTGAACAAGCACTTTTTGCTGGCCCAACAGCAATTGCAATAGACAACAACTCAAAAGGTGGCATTTATGTTGCTGATACACTTAATCATGGAATTAGAAAAATAGGGTTTAACCAACAAGTAGAAACATTAATTGGAGCAGGTTTTCCAGGAAAAAGCCAATTTGATAGCAATGATTTAGCATCATTTGGACAAACCCTTTTTAATAGTCCTCGCGGGTTAGTTTCTGATGTTGGTGGTAATTTGTATGTTTCAGACACAGATAACCATGCAATTTACTATGTAGATTTTGTTAATAATACAGTAAATTTACTTGCTGGTCAGCCAGGTGAAAGCGGTAAAGAAGATGGTGTAGGCAAACAAGCTAGATTTAAGCGTCCTGCTGGTTTAGCACTTAGCGCAGATGGTCGATTACTAACTGTAGCAGACGAAGACAACAACCGAGTTAGAGTAATTGAAATAACACGTCAAGCAAATGGACGACCTATTGCTAACGTATCAACATTAGGGACAAGTTCTGGTGCTAATATACAAAACCATAATTTGGTTAGTGAACAAAACAATAATGAGATTGTTTTTGATCGTCCACAATCAGTAAGTTTAGATGGTGTTAATAATATCTATGTAGTTGATAATACAGGAGTTCAAGTAGTAACAAGTCCATTTGGACAAAATACACAGGTTACACAACTGGCACAACCTGGAGTAAGTTTTAATCAAGCTGTTAATGTTGTAGTGCAAGGGACAGAAACTTTTGTTCTTGATGCAGCGGCTACTTCTGAGGATGAAGCAATTAAGGTTGTAACCGTTGGCGCGCCAGAAATAACAAATGTTAATCCTGGACTTTTTCGTATGGAAGGCGGAGCAGAAATTGTTGTTACTGGCTCAAACTTTGCTCCAGAAAGTGTTGTAACTTTTGGTGGGAATGTTATTAAAGATGCTCAAATTGTTAGCGCGACAGAAATAAGATTTAGAGTTCCATCACAAGATGCACCAGGCATTAGAACTTTTTCTGTTCTTACTCGCGGTGGTATTGCACAAAAGGAAGTAAATGTTATTGCTAAACCTGTTTCTGAACTTGGTTTAGAGGAAATAACAACTATTGCTGGTGGAACCGCCTTTTCTGGTGATGGTGGTAAAGCACTAGAAGCTAATTTAAGTATTTTAACTAATTCATATGTTGATAGCCTAGGCAATGTTTTTATTGCTGATAACAGGGCTGAACGTATAAGACGTGTTGATAAAGAAACAGGAATTATTAACACAATAGCAGGCGGTGGAACATCTCTTGAAGATGGTGTTGTGGCTACTACTGCAAGGATTCAACCTACAGCAATTGTTTTAGATAGTGCGGGTAACATTTTTATTGCTGATGCTTTAACTCAAAGTGTTCGTCGTATAGATGCTATTACTAATATTATTACTACTATTGCCGGTGGAAAAAGCCGTTCTTTTAGCGGTGATGGAGGACAGGCTATCAATGCTGGTTTTGGTGAAACTCCAAGAGGATTGATTTTTGACGCGGCTGGTAATTTATTTGTTAGTGGTGATAATCGTGTAAGAAAAATTGATAACACTACAAAAATAATTACTACTGTAGTAGGAAGCGGTAATTTTGTTTTTAGTGGTGATGGAGGCCCGGCTTTAAGTGCTGGCTTACGTTTTCCAAGGGGGCTAGCTTTTGATTCTAAAGGCAATCTTTTTATTGCTGATACTGCTAATGGTCGTGTTCGCCGTGTTGATGGTCAAACTAATATCATCACTACCATAGCTGGTAATGGAGACTTTTTTGGTGGTTCAGATAGAGATGGTAAACCTGCTACTAGTATTGGGTTGGTTGGGCCAGGTGTTGTAGTTGTAGATAGTAATGACAATGTAATTGTTTCTGATGGGATAATATCTCGTATAAACGTTAGTACAGGCATTATTAATGTCATTAAGCAAAATCCAGATGCTTCTTTTAAGTGTGGTGATGAAGATATCCAGGATTTTCTCTTTCCTTCTGTAAACACCAGTATGAATATTGATGGTAATGGAAATTTATATGCTTCTGATTCACGTCGAATTAGGAGCTTAAATATAAATACTGGGGTTGTTAGAGATATAGCAGGCAAGAGATTTTTAGATCAACGTGGAGATGGGGATTTAGCTATAAAGGCTAGTTTAGGCTCAACAATTGATACTGTAACAGATCCCAAAGGAAATATTTTCCTTGCTGATTTTGATAATGGGGTTATTCGTCGTATTGATGCAGCAACAGGGATTATTAGTCGTTTTGCAGGTGTTGGTAAACCAGAATGTATTACTTTTGATGATGGAGGCCGTCCAAATGGCGATGGTGGGCCAGCCTTAAACGCTACATTCTTTCAACCAATAGCTTTAGCCACAGATTCCCAAGGTAATTTGTTTGTTGCTGATACTTCTGATGGTAAAGTTCGTCGTATTGATGCTGCCACAAATATTATTACTACTTTTGCTGGTGACGGGTCATTAGAAGACAATATTAGTGGTGATGGTGGACAAGCAACTAAAGCTGGTTTGGGTGGAGTTGTAGATATTGCCACAGATTCCCAAGGTAATTTATTGATTGCTAGTCGGGCAAATGTTCGTCGTGTTGATGCTCGCACTGGTATTATTACTACTATTGCTGGTAATGGAAAAGAACTTGGAGAAGGTCGTAGTGGCAAAGATGGTGATCCTGCTACTCAAGTAGCCATTAGCCCTGTAAGCATTTCGGTTGATAGAAATGGCAATGTTTTTATTGCTGACAGACAAATAGGAACTAATAAGTTTTTAGTTGGAAGTGTGGTACGGCGTGTTGATGCTATAACAGGTGCTATTAGTACGGTTGCTGGTAATACACAATCAATGTTTAGTGGTGAAGGTGGGCTAGCTACATCAGCCGGTATTGGCTTTGTTCGTAGTGTTGATGTAGATAAAGCAGGCAATTTGTTTATTAGTGCTGGAGAATTTGATTCCAACCGTCCAGAAACTTTTGGCGAAGTAGTAGAAAGCACTAGAATTTTCCGAGTTAATGCTACTAGTGGAAATATTGCAACATTGATAAAAGGTAATAATGTTTACAAAGGTGATGGTGGTTCGGTTGCTAATGCTAGTGTCTTTAGCTTGCCAAATCTTCACCTTAGCAATACTGGAAATCTTTTATTTAATGAACTTCAAGAACCTGTTTCTTCTATTCGCCTAATTAGATTGCCTGAAGTTGTTACTAATCCTGTAGGAAATATTGTAATTAACAATGCTGCGTATCAAAAACCAAGACTTGTTATTGATGGACAAGGTTTTGGCACTACAGCAAAGGTATTTATGAATGGAGTAGAAATAAGCAGATTTTTATCTAATCAAACTGATAGCCAAATATTAATGACTGGAAATCGCAAAAAATTAAATATGCGTAAAGGTGTTAACCAAGTAACTGTAACTAATTCGTCTGGAGCAAGTGCAAACTTTCAATTTACGTTTTCTATAGCACAGTAACTTCTATGCTTAATTAGTTAAGTATAGTAGCGAGTATAAATTAAATGCCAAGCTATCTTGCTTGGCATTTTTTATTTGGTAGACCTATTTTCAGCCATTTGTTTTAAGCTTTGCCAATTAGAATAATTTTTTCTTTTACTTTGTTTATATAAGTATTCAGCAAGTTTAGTGCGTAGGTCATGAAATTTTTCTAGTTCTAAATCAACCAAATTGCGCTGCTCTAAAGGGTCATTGGCTAAATTATAGAGTTGCCAGTTATTACCGACTGCATCATAAATAATTCTCCAATTATCTTGCGTTAAACCCCACGCAAAAAATGTCCCTTCAGGGATATTTCTTGGTGTTTCTGTAATTACATAAGGATGAGCTACGGCACTATCTAAAGCAATTTTGCTAATATCTTGACCCTCATAATTATTTGGTGATGGAATTTTTAAGAATCCAAGCATTGTAGGTACTAAATCAATATGTGAAATAGCTTTGCTAATTTGTGAGGCGGCTGTTTCAGGGTTATAAACCCATAAAGGTACAAAACTTTGCTCTACATAAGGAAGCGCGCCATGTTCTACTTCTCCATGTTCAAGAAATCCTTCTCCATGATCAGAAGTAAAAGCAATAAGAGTATTTTTCATTAGACCAGAATTTGCTAAAAACTCTAAGAGTCGCCCTATATGAGCGTCTGTATAAGCAATTTCGCTGTCATAAACGTTTAAGTCACCTTGTCCATAATCATATTCTGGGTGATGTACGTAAGGAGTGTGTGGATCTAGATAGTGAATCCAAGCAAAGAATTTCCCTTTTTCTTGAAGTCGTTTTAGCAGTTCTATGGATTTATCTGTCATTTCTGCCGCATCCCAGGTTTTTGCCTCTTGATGTACGACTTCTTGAAAACCATTCATAATAATGGTTTTATACTGCGCCCAACGTTTTTTATTTAGCCAATTATCAGTTTTTGGACTAGTTATAAAAGCTGTCTGATAACCTTTTTGCTCTAAAACCTCAGCAATGCTTGAAATACTAGAGTCAAAAATTCCATCACCTAACGCAGAGCGTAAAATTGACGCAAAAGAATGACCTGTATTAGTTCCGCTGCTATAACCTTGCTCGCAAAAAATACTTTTTCTAGCAAATTCATCAAGATTTGGTGTCAAATTCCGTTTATAACCATAAATTCCCATATGGTCAGCCCTTAATGTGTCTATGGAAAGAAAAATAATGTTTCGGGTTTCTTCTAAATTATTAGAGTTAGGTATATTTGCTGGGTCGGATAAAGAATTAGACTTGCTTGTTTGGTTTAATTGTCCTAGTGCTAAGATTTCCTCCAAGTTTTTTTCTCTACAGCCTTGAATTTGTTCAGCTAAGGTTAAATAGCGTCTTGCAATTGTGCTTCGTCGCCAAAGTAAGGATTTTAAGTTTTCATTACTTTTTAAGGTGGTAATAGTAAAAATACTTGAGCTAACTACTAAAATTAAGCTAATTAATAAAATTGGTTTTCTAAGGGACTTATAAATAATAGCAATTAAGCTAAATGACGCTAGCACAGTCAATAGATGGATAGGCACATGGAAACTTAAATCTCTACGTGTTACTAAAAAGTTAGCATCCATGTAGTAAGTTGTAAGCAAGACCACTGAGCTAAATAAAGCTAGAGCAATTTTTTTATTTTTAGTAAAAGTTGATAGTTTTTGATTATTCTCTAAATTTATTAGAGGTGTAAACACTACATCTAAAACAGTTACAAATATTGCTAAGCTAAATAAAATTAGTAATGTAGAAAGTTTTTCTCTTGCAAAAATTAGACTTACAAGGGGGACTTTTTCTGTTATAGACAAAAACATTTCATAAAGCGGACTAGTAAAATAAGTAGGAATTAACGCCCAAAGCAAAATAAAAATTAATAATAGCCCTAGGCTAGCAACTAACTTTTGCTTCCATTTGTTGTTAATTAAGTTTGCTATAACTTTAGTTTTATCAATTAGTTCAAGGCTAATTAAATGTGTAGTCATACACATAATTAAAAATAATGACCAAAGCACGCTTCCCCAAGCAGTAGGAACAAAATAAAAAGGGAAAAAAAACGTTTCATGAGGTTGGACAAAGTTTTGTTTGAGGCTAAAAAAACGTTCTACAACTTCAATTATCCAGAGTAAAAGACCTGACATTAACCCTAAAGTTAAATAAAAAGAAATTCGAGATTTAAGTTCTGATAAAAACATTATAAAAACCTTGGAAAATAGTAGCTAAATGCAAAAGAAATAAAATAACAAAAGGTCAGGAATTGTTTTCTGACCTTTTGAACAGTTATTAGTGAATTTGGGTTTTATTTTTTTACTGGTGCTGGCAAATCACGTGCTTCTATTGGTGACTGAAAGCCACAACGAGCATGCGCACCATCACAGAAAGGTTTATTAGCACTTTGTCCACATCGGCAAAGACCTATAACAGTACGACCTGCTAAACCAAACTCCTTTCCTGATGGGTCTTTGATAACAAAATTTCCACTAATTCTTATTGAACCATTATTATTAATGGTAATTTCTACGGGTGAGTCACTCATAATTTATTCTCCAGATTAGCTTTAGTATTATACTTAAAATTAATACGCGCTATTTTAGCGGATTTTTAACAAATTGTTTTAGCAGAGTTAGTGGTTAATTGGATAACTTATGCAACTTATTAACTACTAATTAGTGTAAATGTTAGCTTGCAACCTATCTATAACATTGTAATTATTATATACTAAGTAGAAATTTATGGAAAATACATTACTTACTCAAAAATACCTTCTTAAAATCTTAATTATTGTAGTATTTTTTATGGCTTTGCCTACAGTTTCCCATGCAAAAATCTTTCTAGTTATTCAAGAAGCTAGCCAAGAAAAAAGATTAACACAAGAAGAAATAGATAAGCTTATTGAAGAAACTAAACAGTTAACAAGCAAACCTACAAAAGAATCTTTAACTACTGCATTAGAAAAATACAAAATATTACTGCTTGAGTATAAATTATTAGATGATAAGAAAAAGCAAGCTATTATTTATGAAAGAACCGCACAAATAGAATTAAATTTAGGAAATATAAATAAAGCAATAGAAGATATTAAGCAGCTTTTAGAAATTTATCAGGTTCTTGGAGACAAACAAGCTGAAGCAAAAATACATATTTCTCTAGGTGTAGTTTATGGGCGATTGGGCGAAAAAGAAAAACATTTAGAGTCTTACAAAACGGGTTTATCAATATTTCAAGCTCTTGGCGATAAAGCTAATGAGGCTAGTACATTATATTTTCTTGGACTTTTGCTAGAAGATAATGGGGAACTAGATAAGGCTTTAGATTATTATAATAAGGTTTTACTTTTAAGAGAAACTACAAATAATCATCAAGGTAAAATAAATGTTTTAAGTAAGATAAGTCAGATTTATTTGCAAATAGGCAAAAGCCAAAAAGCTCTGGAATTTGCACAAAAAGCTTTAGAAATAGAAAAAGAAATAGGTAATATTACAAACAAGTCTATACTAATCTACCAAATAGGAACTATATATTTTGTACTAAAAGACTATGTTAGAGCGAGAGATTTTTATCAGGAATCCTTGGCTTTGGCTCGTTTAGCAAAAGATGTTGAACAAGAGGCTTTTGCACTTAATGCTATTGGTAAAACTTATATTTTTGTGGAGGATACAAAGGAAAAGCTAAAATATTATTTGCAAGCCTTAGCTCTATATAAAAGTATAGGAAAAACCTCTGAATTAGCATCACCTCTTATTGGTGTAGGATTTACTTATAATCTATTAGGTGATTATAAAAAAGCAGAAGAGTACCTAAGCCAAGCTCTAGAAATAGCTCAAGAACTTAAGAATAATTTTCTTCAAGCAAACACATTTTACTTTATAGGCTTATTAAAAATATCAACAAATAATTTAGACGAAGCCACAGAATATTTTAATAAATCCTCAAACCTATATGAAAAAATAGGACTTTCAGCAGGAAAAATAAGAAATCTTTATCAACTTGCACTTTTGGAAAGAAAAAAAGACTTGCCTAAAGCTATTAGACTTATAGAGGAAGCTTTGGAAATTATAGAAACTTTTCGTAGTAACATAAATAGTCAAGAATTAAGTGAGTCTTATTTTGATAAAACACAGAATTACTATGATCTTTACATTGATTTATTAATAGAGTTAGAGGAGAAAGAACAAAAAGGAAACTTTGTTATTAAAGCTTTAGAAACAAATGAAAAAAGGCGAGCGCGAAACCTTAGAGAGATTTTAACTGAGGCAAAAATAGATATTCGTGAAGGCGTTAATGCCCAATTACTTGAAAAAGAAAAAGAAATCCAAATTAAATTATCCATAAAAGATCACCAGAAAAGAGAGTTATTAGCTAAAAAAACATCTATAGAAAAATTAGAAAAACTTGATAAAGAAATACGAGACTTAATCTATCAAAGAAAAGAAACTCAAGCACAAATTAAAGCTAGTAGTCCCGCTTTTGCAGCTTTAACTCAAATTCAAGATGTTTCTTTGCCAGAACTTCAAAATCTATTAAATGAAAATACTATTTTACTGGAATATTCTTTAGGTAAAGATAATAGCTATTTATGGTTAGTCACCAATAATAAAGTACAATATTATAAACTCTCTGCTAGGGCTGAAATTGAAAAACAAGCTCAAATAGTTTATAGCTTATTGATAAATAACAATTTACCTAATAATAAAAAAACAAGCTCTTTAGATACCGAATATAAATTAGCTATCACTAAATTAAGCGAATTAGTTTTGTCCCCAATTAGCTCACAACTTTCAAATAAACGGTTATTGGTTGTTGCTGATGGGGCATTACAATATATTCCTTTTGCTATTTTGCCTAAAGTCAGTAATTTAGATAAACCAACAACTCTTTCGCCATTGATTTTAGAAAATGAAGTAATAAGCCTACCTTCTGCTGCAACATTATTATTACTTAAAGAGAAAAAAGAACGCTTAAATAGTATTAGTATCGTTGCCGATCCTATATTTAGTAAAGATGATCCTAGAATAAAACAAAGTATTGGAAAAACTGGAAGTAAGCAAAGGCTAGAGAATTTGTTAGCAACTACCTCAACTAGTAGAGAAATAAATAACTTAAATGATTTATCTCGACTTCCTTTTAGCCGCCAAGAAGCAACCTCAATTACAAGTTTATTGGCAAAAGAGAATTACCAACAATTTTTAGATTTTGATGCTGATTATGATTTGTTAACTAAGGGTAAATTATCAAGCAATAAAATTTTACATTTTGCAACCCATTCAATAATAAATAATGAGTATCCAGAACTTTCTGGAATAGTTTTATCTTTGGTTGATAGAGAAGGTAAGCCTAAAAATGGTTTTTTACAATTACAAGAAATTTATAACTTAAAGTTTTCTGCTGATTTAGTTGTTTTATCGGCTTGTCAAACGGCTTTGGGCAAAGAAATAAAAGGAGAAGGTTTAGTAGGCTTAACACGTGGTTTTATGTATGCAGGTGCTAGACAAGTAATAGCTAGTTTATGGAAAGTTGATGATAGGGCTACTGCTGAACTAATGAAATACTTTTATCAAAACTTATTTAAGAATAATCAATCACCATCAATTGCACTTAGAGAAGCACAACTTCAAATGATGAAACAACCTAGATGGAAATCTCCTTATTATTGGGCAGCTTTTGTTTTGCAAGGTGATTTTAAGTGAAAGATCCAGACACTATAGTTAAACAAAATAAAGATGAACTACAAAAGGGATCCTTTGAGATTCTATTAAAACGTCTTAATGCTGACCAAAAATTAGCAGAAGAAAAATATTTAACGGTTCGCAATAAGTTAATAATTTTTTTCCGTACACGTGGCTATTCGCAAACGGACTTAGAATTAGCTGATAAAACCATTGATCGAGCAGCAAGAAAACTCTCAGAACAAGAAAATAATCAGTCGGAAAATAGCGAAACACAAAACGTTTTATCAGATAGTTATTTTTTAAGTGTTGCTCATTTTGTTCTAAAGGAACATCAACGAAGCATAAAGCCAACTGTTGCAATAGAAGATTTACCAGCAAACAATCAACTAACTGCTACTACCAATCAAGAGCAAAATCTAATTGAACAAGAGCAAACAAACCTAACAACAAGCTGTTTTAATGATTGTTTAGCTAATTTTCCTATAGAGCAAAAGCTTTTGATAATTGAGTATTTTTCTGTTGAAATGACTAAGGCAGAACAACGACAATCTTTAGCTGATAAACTAGGAATAAATATTAATGCTTTACGGGTAAAAGCTCATCGCCTTAGACAAGATCTAGTTAAATGTGTAGAAAACTGTGTTAAAAAAGCACAAAAATTATAAATAAATACTGTAATGAAAATGCAATAACAGACATTAAGTTATGAAAAACTCTAATCCTGAAGAAAATAATGAAAAAAAACTTATGAAAGATTACTTGTTAGGCAATTTGTCTTCTGATGAGCAAACCCAAGTAGAGGAAAAATATTTTGCTGATGATAGTTTCTATCAACGATTAAAGATCACTGAAACAGAATTAATGGATGCTTATCTTTGTAATGAACTAGATGCAAAAGAAAAGAAACAATTTGAAGAAAAATTTTTAACCTCAGCAGATGGAAAACAAAAAGTAGAAATAACTAGAGCTTTTCTTAAATCAATTAACAAAATTACTGCTGAAAAACCTATCCTAGAAAAACCTGTTATTAGCAATTACCAAAGGCGTTTTGTTTGGTCAATACCAAAACGCTTTAATCAATTTGCTATTGCTGCAAGTCTGATAATAATGCTTGGCGGGGGTGGTTGGTTACTGTTTCAAACCGCAAAACTTCAAAACCAAATAAAACAATTGGAAAACCAACAAAGTCAACAACAAACAGATTTTCAGAAAAAAGAGCAACTCTTGCAACAACAGTCTGACACTACTCAAAAACGTTATGAACAAGTAAAACAAGAGCTAGACACGGAAAGACAAGAACGCACTCTTTTAGAAAATGAAATAAGTAAATTATTGCAAAATTCTGTACAAGTTCTTTCAATGGTTTTAACAACAGGTTTAACTAGAGATAATGCTACAACAAAGCTATTAAATATCCCGTCAAATGCACAAATTGTGCAACTTAAACTTCTATTAACAGAGGAAACAGAAAACTATCCAACTTATCAAGTTACAATTAAAACTGTAGATGGAAAACAAGTTTGGCAACAAAAAGTTACAAACGCTGTTAAAAAGGCTATAACCATCAGTGTAAAAACAGAAGTTTTTTCTAGTGATGATTATTTGGTAACAGTATCAGGAATAAACAAAAACGCAGAAGTCCTAGAATTAGCAGATTACTATTTTAGAACTTCTAAGCAATAGACTTAAAATCTAAGTTTTTAATAATCCTTTTGCTAATTTGCTCCAACGACGTAAATTAGCACGACGATAATAAGGAGCAGTTTCTACAGCTTCTTGGCATTGTTTAATAATTTCTTTAGCTTTTTCAGTTTTGCCAAGGTCAACTAAAACTTTTGCATAATAATAAAGCCCTTCAGCGTCATATGGTCGGCGTTCAATATATTTTTCTAATGCTGTGTGAGCGTCTTCTTTCATTCCTGCGGCTTGATAAGTTGCTCCAATTTCTCGCCAAACTTCGCTTTGAGCATGTTTATCATCTAGTGAAACTACCATATCAAAATAAGAAATAGCTTCTTGTAAGCGATTCTGTTCACGGGCAATTATACCTAGCTGAAAATGAGCGTCTATTTCTTTTTTATCTATTTCTACAGCACGTTGAAAGCGTGCTATTGCTTCGCTATATTGACGACGCTGTTTATGGATAAGTCCTAATTGATAATGTGCTTCTGCATCTTGTGGATTAATAGTTGCTGCTTCTAGGTTACGGCGGAAACTTTGGCGTTGTCGGAAAGATGAGATAACATCTCCGCCTACCGCGCCAATATCACCACGTAAGTAAAAATAAACCCAAAATATAATAAAAGGTGACATCATCCAAAATAGCAAAGACTGTAACAAAACTGACAACCAAGAAATTGATAAAGTTCCTAAAGCACTAAAATAACTAACACTAAAAACAACTCTTAAAGCTATAACCATAAATATTGCAAATGCAATTTTGCATAACAGCCAAAGTAGCAATGCTGTTTGAGCATTGGCTTTAATGGCTATTGCAAGGAGTGAAAAAGGCAGGTGTGTTGCTGCCCAACTTAGCAAAGTACAAGCTAGTAGAGGTGCATAGTCACGACGAAAAACTATGCCAAAACTTCCTAGAGGCTCAAAAAAAATTAATACTAAGATAGTTATAGGGACATAAAGCAGAGGTAAAAATAAAATAGTTCCTAGCGTTGTTCCAAAAGAAAAAGACAAAAACCACCAGCCAAAATTACCAACTAAAGGCAAAGGCTGTCTAATTTTAGGATGATAAATTTCTGGATATTCTTCAAAGTCTTCTTCAACTTCGGAATTACTTGGTTGATTTGCAAAAGACACATTTTGCTTAGGTAACACAATCATTTTTTGTTCATATTCTTCAAAAATTGGTTGTGTAATAAATGCAAATAAAAAAGAGCTTAAAATTAATGCAATAATTGCACCTGCTATTGAACCTGTGTCAATAATACTGCCCATTGCCTTTTGTGGCTGGTAGTAGAGCATAAAAAATAGCTTAAGTTGGTTTAGCATTTTTAATCAATATGAAACAAAGTTTTGTTAATAACCTAGGGTTTGTAACCCTATAAGTGCGCACTTAGGAGATAAGTGTTTTATAATCATATTCTTAGCCACAAAGTGGCGTAATAATTGTAGCTTGGCACGTAAGTGCCAAGAATACAGTGAGTTAGAATCCTAGAGTCCCATAGGGACGACACAAAACTAATAGGGGTTGTGCCATCCCTACGGGACTCTACTTTATATCTAATACGTTACTTGGCACTTATGTGCCAAGCTATAGTTATGTCGTCGCTTTGCGACTCTAATAATAACTATTTTACTATCAACAACTTACGTCTTAAGTTCGTGCTTATACGGTTATAAACCCTAGGGTTACACCATAGGCCGATCAGGAGGTTCACGACGGAAATAACCCCACTGACCATGTAAGCGATCGGTTCCAGTATTTTTTTCTAGCCCTTCGGATGCTTGACGTAAGGCTTCAACAACGCCTGGCACAACATAATGTAACCCACCAGGAGAAACAGGTATTTGTGAACGATAATCATGCAATGTGCCTAGCTCTAAGCTAAATTGAGAAATTTGTTCATAGAGTCCGCGCATACGAGCAAGAAAAGCTATCAAACCGCTAGTAGCAAAATAGGAATAAGGCGTTAAGCTGTTTAAGTATTTCTTAAAAGCGTCCAAAGAATGATAAACATGAATTTTATTGTCCAAAGCATCAGCTAAGTTTTTAGCTGTAGAAATAACAGCAATTGGCCTTAAATCTATAAAGCCGTTATTACAATAGAAAAACTCTTTTGCTAGCGTTACTTCTTTGGTGCGAGCCGTTTTGCTGACGTTTTTTAGTTGGTCTAAAATAGCATTTTCTATGCTGCTGCGTTCAGACATAAGCAAATCTAGTGGTGCAATGTAGGGGCCAACTAAAATAAAAGTTTCGTTCTTATCATTAAAAATAATTGGCGAGCCTAACGAAGTAATAGAGTGGACAGTTTTTATTACTTCCATCATTACTAAATTAAAAGCATCGTTACGTTCCTGATAATTACGGCTAGAGAGATGTTTTATTGAAATTAGATCTTGTGGAGTTTGAGCCTTTACCAAAGTAATTAAATCTTTGCTTAAAGTTTCTAATTGCCAAGTAACTAAATCCTCAAAAAATAATGGACGTGAGTTATTTTCAAAAAATTGCTGTGGATTAAAAGTAGACAAAGAAATTTGTGTTGGAATTGCATCAGCATCAAATGTTCGGAGTCTATGAAGCAAAATAACTAAACCTAATAAGTGTAATTCTCCCTGATGTTTAGCTGATCCTAAATCTTGGAAGGACTTTACATCTAGTCCGCTAATTTGGGAGTCCATTAGTTGAGGTTGTTGCAGGAAATCAAAAACTAAGCGCGCGTTTTCTGTTTCTGTGTAATAGCAATTGCTATCTATAAACCAGGGAACATCTTTATCATCACCAACAATTGCTGCTTCAGCTAAAACTAAACCTAGCTCGCTAGCCGATGCAACACGCATAACGCGGTAAAGCGCGTCTGTGTTGGAAGTAGAAAATCGTCCATTTTCACCTGATCGAATTTGAATACGTGGAGCAAATTCTAAACCCTTTTGAAAAGTAATAGGTGCATTGGTTTCTTTGCGATCTTTTATCATTACAGGAGGATAAATTTTAATTTTTCCTCGCCGCAAATCTTCTTCTGGAATTATTTGGCGACCTGTTGCATTAAGTTCGCGTAAATCGCGCAAAACTCCGCTTTGAATAGGTACACTTTGATTAGAAATAATTGCATCAATCCCAATTGCAGCAGCAGTTACAAGCATTTTTATTCCTACTTCAGAATAAAGTAGTTGCAATTGTTCAGCAAAAAGCTGTTTATAACGTAGTCGCTCATCTAAAGCACTATGAGCAAAGCCTAGCCGAATAACTCTTTCGCCCTCTGCACCTTCGTCATACATTCCACCAACAGCCGTTGTATGTGCTGCTATTACTTCTTCGGCTAACTCATTACGAATAAAAGCTAGATCGTCACGCACTCTTGAGAGATAAAGTTGTTTTAAGTCTGTAATTAATTGAGGGGATTTAATGCCAAAAACGCGGCAAATTTCTTCTAAATTACTTAAATGATAAGCTGCTACACTCGCTAGAGGAATGCCGACGATAACAGCACGAAATCTGTTTGATAGATTGCGATCAGATTTATATTTTTGTAAAAACTCGGTAAAAGGTTGTTTTAAGTCTACTTTAATAGCTTTAGTCAAATGATCAAACTTTTCTTTTTCAGAGCTTTCTAGCGTTAAATCACCTTTTTTCAAAAAACTATCAGCTAAAGCTTGACGCTCTAACACACTTAATTTTAGTAAATTAACTAGTCCGGGTAGTTCTGGATTAACACTTAAGCGGTGTAGTTCTAGCATAATTCCAGAACTAGTACGATAACCCTTATTAGCAATATGTTCAGGCAACCATTCATTACCATAAAACTTACTGTAATATTCAAATAACCGACTAGTAAAAGCACGAATTTCTTCATTAGTTAAACCTGTAACTAATATTGTAGGCGTGTCGGCTGGGTTAGGGTGTTTGTAGTGCATCATTTCTTCTAAAATTTCAAGCATCTTCATTATTGCCGTCCCGCCAACAGCACCCGTCCCACCAAAAACAACATAGATTTGACGAAAAGCTTTTGGCAAGTTGCTAGCTTGATAAATGCGTTGACCTAGACGACCTTTTTTATAACGTGCTAAAGAGTTTTCTAACATGCCGACTCCAATTAGAAAAGTTTTTAAGAAATTAATTTAATAATACATGAAATCTGTTTTGTAACTTATTGAAAATAAAAGAACCTTTTATTTCTTTAGCCCTGTAGGGGCTACTTATAATAGCCCGGCCCTTTAGGGCTGGGCTAATTTAAGCAAAGATTTTGCAATAGTTATTAAAGATCTGGCAAGCTATGCTGATGGATCTACTTTGTTAAATTACTCTAAAACTAGGGTATTTGCACCTTGTCGTAAAATAGTTTTATCAGCAAAATTTTCTATTTCAACAGCTAAAAAACTAGCAAAAACATCTCGTAATTTTTTGTCATACATTAAGGTTAAATCTAAACCATCTATTGGCCTAGATACTTGATCGCGGCCTAAAACCTTGTTCATTTCTGTTTGATAGTTTGTATAAAGAGATATTTTCTTGCGCTCTAACATCAAATAGTTGACAAAAAATTCAACAACTATTTCCATATCTTGATGGGCAAGTTTTCGGGAAATTCTTATTTCATCGCTAGCAAAAAAATCAAAAACTTTTTGTTGATAAATAATAACTTTTTCTTTTTCTTCATCAGTTTGTGTTAGCAAATAAATAATGTCTTTTTGCTTATCAATATGCTCAAAAATATTAATTAAATCAGCTTTTACTCTCTGCTGATAATTTTGATCTTTTTCACCTAAAATAGGCTCAATTAAATCAAAAAATTGTAGTTCCATTGATACCCCATGAAAGCCTAAAGTATCTTGTTCATAAAGGATTTGTAAAAGTTTATCTAGGTTTTTATTAGATGAAGAAAAGTAAAAAATAAATGGAAAAAAATTGTCTAATAAAACAACTTTTTCTGCTTGAGTAATATAATGAAAATAATCAGATAAATTATTAATTAATGGAATTTGTGCTGTTTCATCTATTTTGTCACTTAACATTACTTTTAATAGTTCTTTAATTTGATTTGGAGTACCTGCGCAAACTTCCCAGGGGCCGATAAAAAGCTTTTCATTTTCAGCAAACAGATAAAAAGCCTCTGCACTAACCTCCATTTGCTCATTATATCTACTTAAAACCAGTCTTTTTGTTAGCATTACTTGTACTGCATTAACAAGCCCAAGGGAAGCTTTGTAAATTGTTGCAACAACAGCAGGTAGTTCTCCATCCACAAAAGCATCTTTAGCTCGATAAAATAAAAAGGATGGCATTAAATAACCAGCAATTGAGAGTTTATAAAGATCTAAAATCGTAATTTTACTTCCAGTTTTTTGTGAAAGAAGAAAGCTACGTAAGCAGCAAAAAGCGTTTAATATTTCAGACCAATGGCTAGTAATTTGTTTTAATGCAGAAACATTCATAGGCTTAAAATGCTTATGACGACTACCAGCATAAGGACATTCTACTAACTCCATTGGCTCGTCAGTATGAAATTCAAATGGAACTTTGTTTTCACCCAACAAGCGATTTTCTGAATCTCGAAACTTAGCTTCTAAATTCATTAGTAAAGATAAGTGAATACCTTCAGGTATTTGAATAAGTTGATCTGACATGCAAGTTTTCTCCAAATAGTAAAAACACGGTAAATTTAAAAACTTAGTGATCAAAATATGTCTATTTTATGAGTTTTTAGTTAATAACCTAGGCTTTTATGCTGCAAAAAAGGAAATAACAGGTAATTTGCAGAATTGGTAATTTTATTACGCAACTATTTAAAACTACACCCCGATAATGTTAACAAATCTACGATCAGCTTTAAGTGTATTCATTTTCAAATCAAAATAATTTGGAGCTAGTAATGGTTAATCAAATTAACAATTCAAATGTCCCTAATATATATACAAACTCATTACCTACAACAAATAACAAAACTAATCAAAATACTGATAACTCTACTAGTGTTGCAACAAATACTGAAGTAGCCCCAGGAAAATTAAGTAGAACGGGTGAACTAGACCTAGGTGCTAGCTTAATGGCTCGTCAACTACAAACCGAAACACAAACAAAAGTAGATAGCTCTAGTGCTACTGCTAGCACAGTTCAAGCCCAAGAAGGCAAAAGTGATGGATGTGCTTTTTGTCGTGGTAAAGGCTCTCAAGGCCAAGAAGTTAGAGGTGGCTACGGTATTGGCGGTGGCTACGGCATCGGTGGTGGTTACGGTATTGGTGGTGGTTACGGCATCGGTGGCGGCTATGGCATTGGTGGCGGCTATGGAATTGGCGGTGGTTATGGCATTGGTGGCGGCTACGGCATCGGCGGTGGTTACGGCATCGGTGGCGGTTATGGCATTGGTGGCGGTTATGGCATTGGTGGTGGGGTAAATCTAGAAAATAATAATGGGCAAAGTGGATCTTTAGGCTTAGTTGCTAATCCTCCTCAATCGGCTTTAGACAAAGCAAGCTCTAAAATCTCTGGTTTAACAGGCTCTGATAGAACTACTTTTAATTCTTTAAGTTCTGCTGATAAAGATTTAGTACGTAGAGCAATTCAACTGCACCCAAATGCTAGTGCAAGCGATGTTTTAGGGTTTGTTAAAAATGGTAATTTTGCTAGCCTTCCTGCTGATCAAAAAGGTGTAGCATTAAATGTTATTGCTACAGTGTCTGCTCAAATTGCAGCCCAACCTACAAATACAATTGCTCGTAATACTTTAGATAATTTTGTTAAAGGTACAATAGACCTAAACTTCATTAAAGATGACCCACAACTTTATGGTGAAGCAGAAGTAAGCGGTAAAATAAACCTTAACTTAAATAACCCTGCTATCAATGCTGCTAATGGTTATAGCGAAAATCTAGACGCTTTCAAAGCAATAGTTGGTACTTTAGCCCACGAAGTTGCACATCTTGACCACAATATGATTGACCGTAAAGGTGTTGAATTCCAAGGTGTTAAGTATGAAGATGCTAATTTGGCTGCAATGTTACTAGATGAATATAGCGCACAATATACAGGTATTATGGCAGCCCAAAATCGCTTGCCTACCCCAGATGAAATGAAAGGTTTCTGGCGTACACTTGTAGGACGTTCTGCTAAAGATACAGGTGCAGCATACTATAATGAGCTATCCGCAGCACGTACACGTTCAGGGCGTTTTGATCAAGTGACTAATGATATTTATAGCTTGCTTAGTAATAATCGTTTAGTCCCACCTCAAGAATTACGAGATCGCTTATTAAAGAAACTAGATACAAATGCACTTAAGCTACAAGGTAGGGATGCTACATTACATGATACTGCTTATCTAAAAGCTATGGATGACTCTAAATTAGATAATAAGTTAGAACAAAAACCTAAAGACGTTGGATTTCTCAATAGGATTTTTGGCTAAAACTTTTGTTTTTCTAAAATTAAAGCTTGAATAAGCTGCAAGTTGTGCGTTAAAAGTATGCTTGCAGCTTTTAACTTTTTGGAGTAATAAATTTATGGCAATAACAGATTTGATCTTAGCCGATGCAGAAGCAAAAAAATCCCGCTTTGCTGGCCGTATGACTGTAACAGAAAACCAAGTTTTTGACCTACCTTTAGAACTAAGAAAATTTTCTATAACAATTAATGGTGTATTTGACTATTTACCTATTACTTATCTGGTATTAGGTAATAATTTCTATAGTTCATTAGAAAAAGGCGATTTTGCCCGCATTCTAAAAGCTTTTGACTTGGTTGAGTCAGAAAAGTTAACTGCTGGAGATGTAGCCAGATTATTTTTATTATTAGAAATTCCCTTACGAGGTAGATTTGTAGTAGAAACAGTTAATGACCTAGAACTACCTGAAGAAATGCCCGTTGAAGTTCAAAAACAATTTGCAAATTTAATTGTTCCACCCGCCTTACATCGTAGCCCTGATTTAGCCCAATGTGCTTTTTTCTCTTTTAACGGACGAGAAAATATCTTAGAAGAAGTATTGTTAGAAATTTCTGGTAACTACGATATTAATCAGCGTATTTATCCTGTTGCTAATCTTTCACCTAGAAAATAACTCAATAATACTAATTAGGGATATGAACAAAATAAAAAACCTACATATTCGTACTGAATCGCTGCCTTTGCGTTGCGAAATTTGTCATCAAACAGACTGTTTTAACCCTGATCAAAACTGGTGTTCACGTTGCAAAGAAATTACAGTTAGACAAGATAATTCAGGCAAAGAAATTTTTGTTAATGTTACTAGAAAAACTGCTCTAGAAATTTTATTAGGTTTAATAAAACTTGGTTTAACAACAGGAGGATTTGCAAGCTTAATATTGGTTTTTTTCTGGGCCGGTGCTTCTACAGATGCTATTTTAGTCTTAGCTGTTTTGTCTTTACTTAGTGGTTTATTAGGTGGGTTAATTTTTGGGATAGTTTTTATATTAGGGATTTTAGCTTTTAATGGAATAGAGAAATTAAAATGGTATTTCTCTGGAAAACGCCATCCATTAGAACAATTTTAAGATTAATTTACCTGTATCTTACCAATAAGAATATTATTTCTAAAATTATGCTAAGGAAAATGCCTAAATAGAGTTAAATAATATTAACTGACATTTATTAAATTTTTTGTTATCTTGCACAAAGCTATTAAGTCAATGTATCTTTTGGAGACTTTGGAGATTTTGGATGTCTGGATGTGTTTTTAGTAATTGTTCTTCCCCTAGCAATGGTGTAAATGGACGTTGTGAAGGTTGCGGATCATTAATAAAAAATGAAATGATTCGACAACGCTATATTATTGAACAGGTTGTAAATCGTAGTAAATTTGGAGTTAATTATTTAGTCAAAGACTCAAACAAAGATAATACTTTTAAGATAGTAAAAGAATTACAACCAGTTTCTGAAGATGATCCTGATTTTTATAGTGTCAGACGTTCTACAGTAGAGCGTCTTTTTGAACGTGAAGCCCGTGTATTAATGGGACTACATCATCCTGGTATTCCTCGTCTATATGCTGCTTTTGAGGAAAAATCTTTTGCTTATTTAGTAGAAGAATATATTCCTGGCACAACTTTACTAGAATCATTAAATAAATCTAATCGAAGCAAAATTACTGAGATGGAAGCAAGAAAGATCTTAAAAGAATTAGCCTCAATTTTAGTTTATCTGCATTCCCGTGTTCCAGCAGTAGTTCATCGAGATATTAAACCACAAAATTTAATGTTTGCTGAAGACGATGGACGGTTGTTACTAATGGAATTTGCTGCGGTTTCCCAACATGCACAAAAAAGTAGTAATAGTACAGTAGTTGGAACGGCTGGGTATGCTCCAATGGAACAACTTTATGGGCAAGCAGTTCCTCAAAGTGATTTATATGCTGCTGGTGCTACGATACTAAGATTAATTACGGGAGTACATCCAAGTAAGCTATATAATCCTATAGAAAAACAATTTATCTGGCATAGCCAAGCAAATGCTACTCCTGCCTTTGCTTGTATTATAGATGGACTACTAGCACAAGATTTAATCGAGCGCACTAGTAGTGCAGAGCAGTTATTACTAGAGTTAGAAATTTTAAGACCTTTGCCAGATTAAACAAATTTATGGATATTGATGAGAAAATAAAACAAAAGTTAATTGATATTGCTCAAGATAATAGTTCTGGTTCTTCAGAATTAGCTAAACGTGCAGCAATGACTTTATTAGAAATAGTGGCAGATCTCCATGAAGTGCCTAATGCCCCAGTGCAAAGCCTACGGACTCCAATACTTATTTTTGCTAAAGCCCTACTTCAAGCCCAACCTAAAATGGCAACACTTTTTAACCTAGTCAACCGTGCTTTGTTAGTTATCAATAGCCAAATTGCTTTTGGAGAAGCAAAAGTAGCATTAGAAAAATATATTCATAATTTTTTATCAATTAGCGGTAGTGATAATGTTAGTGAAAGATTTCAATCAATAGTTACAGAAAATACTATAATTCTTACTTACTCTTATAGTGCTACGGTCAATAAGGCTTTAATTAGCATTAAACAACAAGGCATTAACTTTGAGGTTTTTTGTAGTGAAAGCCGGCCAATAATGGAAGGAAGAAAAACGGCTCAAATACTAGCAAATGCTGGTATTGGAGTAACGTTTATTGTTGATGCTGCGGTTTTGTTTGCTTTGCAACGATCAAATATTGTTATTTTTGGGGCTGATGCAGTTACTACAGAAGGAGTTGTTAATAAAATAGGGACAATGCTTATTGCTTTAGCGGCCCGTCATTTTAATAAACCTTGCTATGTACTGGCAGATAGCACTAAGTTTTTGCCTTCCTCCTATCGTTTGATGACAGAAGAAATACACGATCAAGAAGAAATTTGGCCTAAATCACCTTCGGAAATAATAGTATTTAACCGTTATTTTGAAACTATCCCACTAGAGTTTTTTTCTGGCGTAGTTACTGAATATGGAATACTAAAAATGCCTGAAGTTAAGCTACATTTAACTAATTTAGGAATTTCTTCAGAGTTATGTACACAGTTGTAATTTTAGCTATAGGGAATGAATTATTAATTGGTGAAACTTTAGACACCAATACAAATTGGCTTTGTCAAAATTTAACCGCTTTAGGCTTCCAAGTAGCTGTCACTTTAACCTTACCCGATAATTTAAGCGTAATTGCTAGCACTGTTGAACAATTACTTAATCAAAAAATCTTTTCCTTTCCAATAGACTTACTTATTAGTACTGGTGGTTTAGGGCCAACATCTGATGATCTAACCTTGGAAGCTATTGCTAAAAGTCTTGATTTGCCTTTGGAGTTAAACAAAATAGCTTATCAATGGATAGTGGAAAAATATCAAGCTTTGGCTGAAAAAAATTTTGTCTATAGCTCAGAAATAAATGATGCACGTAGTAAAATGGCATTTTTACCATTGACATCAACACCAATAGAAAATCCTGTAGGAGTAGCACCAGCAATAAAAGTTGCCATTAAAAATACTACCGTTATTTGTCTTCCAGGCGTTCCGAAGGAAATGAAAGCTTTTATGCTTGGCCCAGTAAAAATAATTCTTTCACAATTATTTGAAATAGGAACATTTGCTGAAAAAGAACTTTTTGCTATGTGTGGCGATGAGTCTTTACTTGCTCCTATTTTAAGTCAGGTTGCTAAAGCACACCCACAAGTTTATATTAAGTCTAAAGCAAAGGGTTTTGGCAAAGATTTACGCTTTCAAATTAACTTACATGTGCGTGGTAAAGATAGTAGTGTCAATAATTTACTTGAAGAAGCAGAAAAGTCTCTTTGTCAAGAATTAAATAGTAATGGAATTCAAATAATAGCTTAAGCTATTTTCTTAGTCTAATGAGTGTTAATAATTTAGTTTCTCAGTTACTTTATCAAGGCTTAAATACTGTTAGTTTAGTAGAAAAATCTTTAGGACTAGAAGCTCCTGCTACAAAACTAACAGACATACAAACAAAAGAATTAAAGAAAATATTTCTTTCTACAATAGACTATTCCAAAATCTTAATAAAAGCTGGCAACTCACATTTACTAACTATTAGCGGACGAGCCTTTGTAATGGGTAATATCATTTATATGCCAAAAGAAAAATATAGTATGCAGCTTCTAGTTCATGAAATGACGCATGTTTGGCAATATCAAAATGGTGGTTGTGGTTATATTGGTAAATCTTTATGGGGGCAATACTTAGGCCAAGGATATGACTTTGTAGCAGGAATTTCTGAAAATAAACCATGGGAAAAACTAAATCCAGAACAACAAGCTTCTTTGATAGAGTATGCTTATGTAGGTAAATTTTTTGAACAAGGTGAAAAAGAATTTATTTATTGGGGCCGAGATTATACAAATTATCTAAAAAAAGCTTTAGGACAACTACGCAAAGGATTAGGAGCTAAATTAGATTAATTACAAAATATAAGCCTGATCATAATATACCTATAATTACCTAGTGTATAGCACTTTGATATAAGCTGTGTTTTAGGTATTTTGTTAGAAAAGCTAATAGTTAAAGGGATTTTAATAGTAGGTTTGACAAAATTGGGTTGACTCTATCAAGCTAAAGCGTGTATAAGCAAAAATAACACTTTAATAACACCGCACTATATAACACTTTAAGTAGTGTTTTAATAGAAATCCTTAATTGCGGTGCTGCAATCAAGATTAACAATACAGGTTTTAGAGTTAAATAGTGGTCGGATGACCGGAGGTGCTTATGAGATTTTTGAAGACCATGATGGCGACAATTTTGCTGGTGCTGTTATTTAATGTTATGGTCTCTGCGCAAGAATCAGAAAGAGACAAACGCCGCATAACTCAACCAACAGTTAGTGGTGCAACAGGGCTTTTTACTGTTTATGACTCCTCTACGCTAAAGCGTGGGGAATTTAATGTTGGATTTTTTGCTAATAATTATGATCGTGATCCAGGTGATGTTGATATTATGCAATACCCAGTTAACATTGCTTTTGGTGTTACTGATCGTGTGGAAGTATTCTTACAAACAGATGGATATCAACGTGTTATTTCCAACGCCCCATTTGAATTAAGCGGGCCATTATTTCCAGGGCTTTCACGTCAACAAGGTTCATTTGGTTTAGATGGAGTTAATATTAACTTTCCTGAATTAAGCCAAACTAACCCACAATTTTTTCCTCTTAATGGCGCACCTATAAGCGGTGCTGTAGTTGGTGGTATATTGCCAGGACTGCCACAAACAGGTTCACGGCCAATATTTGATCCTGTTTTAAGAGCTAACAAACCAGGCTTTTTTGCTCCAGGTTTTCTAAATGATTTTCCTTTTTTAGGTAAAGGTGGTGGCACTTTAGGTAGTGCTTCTTTTGGTACTAAAATAAGCTTTAGACCCGAAAGAGGCATTGGTTTTGCTATATTAGGTATAGTAAAAGTGCCAACTGTTCCAGCCGGTGCATTATTTCAAAAAGATAGAGGCGGACGACTAACACAAGGTTCTGGTGCTGGTGCAACAGATTTTGGTGTATTTGTAATTACCAGTTTACGTAGAGGACTTGTTAGCACTCACTTAAACTTTGGTTATGTTCATGCTAATGATCCACAATCACGAGGCTTTGAACTGCTAGATCGTAGCGATTCACTAATTTTCTCTGCTGGTGTGGATGTTCCTATTAATCGCTATGTACAGCTTATTGGTGAAGCAACTTATAACTATTATGTTGGCGAAGCTACACCTACCCTTAATCGTCCTAACCCAGTAGATGTTTTAGCAGGTGCTAGATTTTATCCGTTTGGCAAAGACGAAAACCGACGTTTCTTATTCTCTTTTGGTGGCGGCTATCGTTACTTTGCTAATAATTCTGGCTCAGAACGTGAAGAAGACACTATTAATAAAGTTATTGCAACTGGAACTGTTCCAGCAGCAACTATAGCTCGGGCCTTAGATAGTGACTACAATGGCTTTGTTGCTCATATAACTTTAGGACTACGTAATACAAAAGCAGCACCTCCACCACCTCCAGCCGATCCTTGTGCTAATGCTGTAGCTCCTACTATTGAACTAGCTGCTGATAAATTGGCTGTTAAAGAGCGTTCTAATGATGTTGTTAAATTTAGCACTCGTGGTATGGGTGATGGATTAACTTATAATTGGACTGCTACAGGCGGTGCATTTACAGACAATGGTTCTTCAGAAAGAACTTGGAGTTCTGCTAATTTAGCTCCTGGTACTTACACAATTACAGTAACAGTAACAGATAAATGTAATTTATCTAAATCTGATACTCGTACAATTACAGTAGAAAAAGGCAATCGTTGCCCAACTGTTTCACTTAAGGCTAATCCTACCACTGCTCAAGAAGGTGCTGATGTTACCTTTAACTTTAGTGCTGGTGGTAATGATCCAGATGGTGACAAACTACAATATGTTTGGACTACCACTCGTGGAACACTTAATGGTGGTGATGCAGCTAAACAACTTAATAGTACAGGCTTAAGCGCAGGCAATATCACTGTAAAAGTAACTGTTAGCGATGGTCAATGCTCTGCTACAGATAGCGTTACAGTTTCAATTACTCCTAGACCTGCTCCACCTACTGTATTTACAACTAGCTGTAATACTTATAAGACAGTCAATGATTCTCGTCCAGATAACGCTTGTAAGCGTGTATTAGACGATGTTGCAGCAAGACTACAAAATGATAGAAATGCTGTTTTAATTATTGATGGACATTCTGATAAGGGTGAAAAAGCTGGCACAGCTAAGACCCGCGCTCAACGTGTAAGAGATTACTTAGTCAATGAAAGAAATCTTGATGCTGGCCGTATTGAAGTTCGTAGCTTTGATAATCAACGCCCAGATCCATCAGGAGATCGCACACTTAATAGACGAGTAATGTTGCATGTTGTACCACAAGGGGCAACTCGTCCAGAATAAAGTAGAAGTAAGTTTTCTTTAACTATAAAAGCGGGCTAGATAGCCCGCTTTTTATTTTTATACAGATTTATGTTTATTATTTGGGTTTAATTGGAAAATATGTAAAAAAATACAAAAATTTGTATTTTCTAAATTTTTTTCTTAGTAGGAAGCTTAACTTGTAGAAATACTAACCCTATTATAAAGTGTCGTTTATCAAAAATCCCTAGTATCAAAGAATCTTGGTCTACAATTTGCGTTACAGAATAAGAAAACCCTGGTCGTTATATCTGCTAATAACTGTTCTATAAAGTAATAGGGAATAGTTATTAGCAAAACTTTTTAGGGCTGTTCCCCTAAGATTCTTTGAAAATATAAATAATTCTCTCACTCTACGAGGAGGTAGATATGCACAGATTGTCTGTTAGAGTGTTGACCATACTAGCATTTGTACTAGCTTTGGCCGGCGCAGCAGTTGCTCAAGTGACGACGGGTGTTATCGTAGGTACTGTTATAGATCAAACAGGTGCTGTTGTTGCAGGTGCTTCTGTAACTGCGATCAATAAGTCAACTGGTTTAACAAAAACAGTAACAACTAATGAGCAAGGCGAATATGAAATTGGTCCGCTACCACCAGCCGAATATGAAGTTACAACTGAGGCTAGTGGTTTTACAAAAATTATCCAACCGGGAGTAATAGTTAATGTTAGTTCCCGTATTTCCGTAACCTTTACACTTAAACCTGTAGGAACAGAAGAAGTAATTACTATTTCTGGAGAAGCAGGAGCTACAATTGAAACTACAAATAGTGTAATTCAAGGTGTTATCGATAATCGTCAAGTCAAACAATTACCTTTAACTGGCCGCACATTTTCTAATCTAGCCATATTAGTTCCAGGTGCAAAACCAGTATCAGCTTTTGACCCAACTAAGGCCCGCACAGGTACAGTTTCATTGTCTGGTAGTTCTGGACGCGATGCTAATGTTTCTGTAGATGGTGGTGATAATAAAGATAATGTGGTTGGTGGAGCAGTACAAAACTTTACCACTGAAGGTATTCAAGAATTTGTAGTACAAACCCAAAACTTTTTACCTGATACAGGTCGTTCTGCTGGTGGTAATATCACTGTAGTAACAAAGAGTGGTACAAATGAGTTACATGGAAGTTTTGTACTTTTTGAACGCAACGATCGTTTTAATGCACGTGATAACTTTAACCCAGAATTTGACCGTGTTACAGGTGATGGCCCATTTGCTAAACAACCTTTTGACCGTCAAAATATTGCTGGAAGTCTAGGTTTCCCAATTATTAAAGATAAATTTTTCTTCTTTGGGGCTGCTGAATATACTAGAGAAAACATTTCCGTAGTAATTTCCCCAAACTCAGTACGAGAATTAAAAGCACTAGACACTTTTGCTCGTATGGGTGCAATTCCTGGTGTTTCATCTATTGCTGCTCTTTCCACAGTTCCAACACCTTTTCGTGATACTCAGTTCCAACTACGCGCAGATTATAGATTTAATGATAGACATCAAGCTTATGCTCGTTATGGGCATCAAACCAATAAACTTGTTAATGATCAAATACCTAGCAATGGTGATGTTAGTTCTTCTGCACGTACAACTAATGAACTTCGTTCTATTTTATTAAGTGACACCTATACAGTAAGCCCCAGTGTAGTAAATGTATTTAATTTCCAATTTACTAAGTTTGATAACCGTATAGTTGAAAATACAGATGCTCCTTTAACATTAGTTTTCCCAAGTGCTTTGTTTGGTCGTAACCCCAACGTTCCACAAACAACTTTTCAAAATAAATTCCAATTTAAGGAAGCTGTTTCTATAGCTAAAGGCCGTCACAGCTTAAAATTTGGTGTAGATTTTGTTTATGTACCTGTTTTAGCTGGTACATTTGATTTTAATTCTGTTCCAGAAGTTGATTTTAATACCGATCCCAGTCAAATTCTTGCTTCTGGAGGAACACTTAGTGATATCAATGTAGTTGATTTAGTAATTCTATCAGATGGTAATAGCCGAGTAGATCAAGTTGTTAAGCAGTTTTCTTTTTATGGTCAAGATAGTTTTCGTGTAAATAATAAGTTTACCTTTAATTATGGTGTTCGCTATGATGCAGACTTTGGTTTTTATGACCCAAAGAATGGTTCATATGAAGACAATCGTGGCGTTCAAGCACTACGTCGCATAGGGATATTTTCTCCTGATGGTGGCGTTCCAGAAAACGATAAAAATAACTTTAGCCCACGTATAGGTTTTGCTTATGACCCAACAGGTAGAGGTAAGGCTGTACTTCGCGCTAGTTATGGTCTTTTCTATGACCAAATTTTTACTAACGTACAATTCTTTGCACTTCAACAAACTGGAAGTAATATTTATACTTCAGTTTTATTTGATCCTATTCGTTTTGGGATTGATCCTTTACCAAGGCAAACTGGCAGTGTTCCAAATGTTCCTGCAAATGGTACATTACGCTTAATTGATCCTAATATTGTCACCCCTTATTCACAACAAACTTCTATCAATTTCCAATATGAACTTAAACCAGGGTTTGTCTTGGAAACACAATATATCCATATTCTTGGTTTGCATGAATTTGCTAACTTAGAATTAAATTCTCGTATAGGTGCTGCTAATCCAAACTTTGTTGTTGGTACACCTTCAAGCCAAAATCCACGTAGTTTAACACCAAACTTCCTTGCAAGTGGTCAACCAGCTTTTGGTCGAGTTCGTCTTGCTGCTTCTATAGGTCGTTCTCGATATGATGGTTTTACTATTGGTATTAACAAGCGTTATGGTGGTGATGGTCGCTTTAAGTATCAGTTTGGCTTTAACTACACTTTAGCACGTACCTTAGCTTATGGTGGCCCAGGGCTAGGTGCTTCACGTAATGATTTTGGTAATACATTTGAAAATCAATTTGCTATGTTTCGCCCTATTGATTTAGGCCGTACAGGTGAAGATGCACGCCATCGTGCAGTTATCAACGGTATTTTGGATATGCCTTATGGCTTCCAAGTCTCTTCTATTATTCAAGCTGAATCTGCTCGTCCATTTGCTGTTGTTGATGGAAATGACCTTAATGGTGATGGTCGTTTTGATGATTTTGTTCGTGTTGATGGAAATGGTAACTTTATCCAGTTTAATCCTGGTGATAGACCTGGTAGTAATGGTAGAGTTTTAGGAATAAATCCTGGTCGAGGCATTCCATATTTCCAAGTTGATTTACGTGTAACTAAAAACGTTAGATTTGGTGAAAGACTAAAAGCAGAAGGTTATGTAGAATTCTTTAATCTATTTAACCGTGCAAATATTGGTAATAACTTTAATGGTGATATTAGCTCTACTATAGCAACAGGTAGAAATACACCTCCTCGTAATCCTGTTAATCTAAAAGATTTACAACCCGCAGGCTTACTTGGTAGTGCTTTTGGTGCTGGTACAACTGTAGGTATTCCATTTCAAATGCAATTAGGTTTCCGTCTTAGCTTCTAGTTTAAGCTAACAAATTCACTTTTAGAAAAACCGATAGAAATAAAAATCTATCGGTTTTTCTTTTCTTCTCCCCACTAACTTATTGAAACAAATCATTTTTTCTTTTATATTCAAAGATTGTCAATCCCTGAAAAATCTAATATATACATAAAGGATAAGTTCATGAATCGTAAGTTATTTTGTTTAGTAATAATGTTGGTAGTCACATTAATATTACCTATTATCCAGTTAGCTGATGAAGGAATGTGGCTAGTACAAGATATAAGTAAATTACCTATTGCTCAAATGAAAGCAAAAGGACTACAACTTTCAGCAGAAGAAATTTATAGCCCTGCGGGTTTAAGTCTAAAAGATGCTGTTTTTAAGGTTAGAATTGGTGGTGGTGGATTTGGGACAGGATCTTTTATTTCTTCCCAAGGTTTAGTTATCACTAATCATCACGTTGCTTTTGATGGCATTGCTGCTGTTAGTACACCAGAAAAAAATTATTTAGATCAGGGGTTTGTTGCTAATTCTCAAACTGAGGAAATCCCATTAAAAGGCTATGCTCTTAATATAACTAAGGAAATAAAAGATGTTACAGAAGAAGTTCTTAGTGTAGTAAAAGCAGGGATGACTCCTGAAGAAACACAAAAAGCTATTGATGGTAAACGAAGAGAGATAGCCGAGGCTGCACATAAGCAAAAAGAAACCATTGAGTATGAAGTCTCTGAAATGGTAGTTGGCCTTAAGTACCAACTTTTAGGCTACGAAATTATTAAAGATGTTCGTTTGGTTTATGCTCCTCCTAAATCAGTAGGATTTTTTGGAGGTGATGATGATAACTTTATTTGGCCGCGTCATACAGGTGATTATACTTTCCTACGTGCCTATTCTGCTCCTGATGGCAGTTTAGCACCGCATTCAGACAAAAACGTTCCTTATAAACCATCCAAATTTCTTCCTATTTCGCTAAGTGGTTATAAAGACGGAGATTTTTCTATGATCCTTGGTTATCCAGGTCGTACTTCTCGGCTAGCAGAGTCTTATTCAATGGATTTTCAGCAAAATATTTTCTTACCATTTTTAGTAGATCTCTTAACTGCAAGAATTAATATTTTAGATGAAGCAGGAAAACAAGATCCTGCAAAACAGCTAGCTTATGCTTCAGAACGCTTTAGTTTAAGCAATGCGCTAAAAAATTTCCAAGGCTCATTAGAAGGAATCAAACGCACTCGTTTAATTGAGAAAAAACAAGCTGAAGAAACAGCATTTAAGAAACAAATTGCTCAGCAACCAGCACTACAAGCAAAGTATGGTGAGTTATTTTCAAAATTAGAAAAACTTTATTCTGAACGTAATGCTAATTATTCTAAGAATGCAATCTTAGGTGGGCTACTTAATAATGTTGGAAGTTTAAGAATAGCTAGTTTAGCTGTTGGACGAGCTTTAAATAAAGAAAAGCCAGAAAATGAAAGATCTCCTCTTTATGCTGATGCTCGAATTGAACAATTTAAAGGCAACATACCTAACATATTAAAAGATGCAGATCCAAAACTAGATGCTAAGTTAATAGCTTTATACTTAAATAAAGCTTTAGATTTGCCAAATGGACAAAAATTAGCTCTTATTGAAGAACGCTTAGGCGGTAAACAAGGCGATGCACGACAAACAGCAGTAGCAGAATTTGCACGTCAATTAACAGAGGAATTTACACAAGAAAGCTTGACTAAGTTATTTAGCTCATCTCTTGCAGATATGCAATCTAATGCAACACTTAAGTTTTTAATTGAAGTAAGCAAGGAAGTTGAAAAAACTCGTAAAGTTGAACAAGAATTTGCTGCTAATCTTCCTAGGCTTCGCTCACTTTATATTGAAGGTATGTCTACACTTAAAAACACTCTTTTTTACCCTGATGCCAATGGGACTTTACGCTTTACCTATGGTGAAATAAAAGGTTATAAACCTCGTGATGGTGTCTATTATGATTACTACACCACTTTGCAAGGTGTTGTAGACAAAGACACAGGAAAAGAACCTTTTGATGTTCCTTCCTCAATTAAACAAATTCTTACTAGTAATAGTTTTGCTCCTTATGATGACCCTAACCTAAAGGAAATGCCTGTAGCATTTCTTACTACTAATGATATCACTGGTGGTAATTCTGGAAGTCCTGTAATTAATGGTCGTGGAGAAATGATAGGAGTTGCTTTTGATGGTAATTATGAAGGATTAGGTAGCGATTATGGTTTTAATGAAGCACAATCGCGCACAATTTGTGTGGATATTCGCTATGTATTGCTTTTAGCTGAACGTATGGCGGGAGCAAGTGGTATTTTCAAAGAATTAGAAATTCGTGGTAAGGCTGCTAGTGCTAAAGCAGCAAAATAGTTTTTTAATAAACCTAATAAAGCCGGAAAGCGAATTTTTCCGGCTTTATTATTTGGCTAGGTTTTAAGAGTTATTTTCTTAAGCAATTTAGCAGTATTTGGACAATTTTTAGCAAACTCAGATGTTTTGATATCTTCTTTAAGCTTAATTAGATCTTTTAGGGTATCAATATCATACCAAGGTGGTAAACAATAAACTTCTAAGAATTTCTTTTTAGCACAAGTAATAGTTTCTAAAAAAACTTTTTCTGTACTCCAAGAAATATTAGTAAAAAGATCTATCAAACTTTCTACTTTTTGATTAAGACCTATTAAATAATATCCTCCATCTAAAGTTTCTCCTAAAACCAAATCAAAATTTATAATTTTTAAGATAGCTTCTTCTAAATATCTAGTTGGTAGATTTGGGCTGTCTGTTCCCATAATTATTACAGCTTTATACTCTTTTGCAAAAAGCTCTAAAAAGGCACTTGATAGTTTTATACCTAAATCTCCACTAGCTTGATAAGCAACATTTATATCTTTTGTTTGCAATATTTTAGGTAAACTCACAAAAGTTTCATCCCATATATCAGTAAGATATAAATAGCAATCAACATTATTTAATTGACAAACTTGATTTAAAGAGTCATTAAGAAAAGCTAGATAGAGTTCTAGTGCTAGTTCCTCACCAACACTAAAAGCTAAACGAGTTTTTACTTTTCCCAAAATAGGAGATTTGGCAAATAATACTAAAGCAATATCATTTTTTCTCATTTTCAAATAGTTAGATCTCTTCTTGATTAATATTAGGTTGCCATTGAAAGACTTTTAAGTCTATAAATCCTTGTTGGTTAAAGATTATGCCTTCCGTTTCTAATAAGTGTTGTTGAAGGCTAGGAGCAAAATTTAATAGTTTTTCTGTAGAAATTCCACCTCGGCTATTAACTACTCTGTGCCAAGGAATTTTGCGTCCGTCATTAGGAGTAGCTTTCATTGCCCAGCCAACACCTGCGGCAGAAAGGCATTCATTTAGAAGACGGGAAATTTGTCCATATGTTGCTACTTTCCCTAAAGGGATTTGTAAAACTATTTTATAAACTTTCTCAAAAACAGAATTAGATTTTTCTAATTTATTAACTGATTTTACAGGTGATTGGGCCATCTATATTGCTCCAAGTGATTTGTCTACTTAAGATTAAAAGAAATTTTATGTTATATTTAGAATTAAAGAAAATCTTAGCCGCTTAACAAAAACAGTTGGTATGAAAATAAGGAAGTTTTATGAGTAACAAAGATGAGCTAATTGTCCAACTTGCTTTGCAAAAAGGTTTAGTTAGTGAAACCGACTTAAGCTTAGTTAAAGAAAATAATAACAGCAATAAAGATGAACAAAATGAATTAGAAGGGTTAATGGAAGCAGGATTGCTTAGTAAAGCAATGTGGAGAGCATTGGAACAAGAAGTAGAGGCACGTAAAAATAGCCCTTCATTTGTACTTCCTTTTTCTATTAAGCATGAAGTTTTAGCTCATTCCCAAGTTTATACTTCCTCTGGCAGAAAAAAAGTTGACACAGATGCAAATGTTGTAGATTTCACTAGTACAACTAAAACAAGTTCTACAATTTCACGGGAATTAACCCAAGATCCTAATAATTTAATTAAAGCTGGACGCTATGATTTAATTAAACTTCTTGGTGAAGGAGGCATGGGAAGCGTCTTTTTAGCCTATGACCCCGATTTACAACGCTATGTAGCAGTAAAATTTCTTCATAGTGGCGATAAAGAAGCAACTCAAAGACTACTGCAAGAAGGGCGCGCACAAGCAAAAATAGAACATCCTAATGTTTGCCGAGTCTATGAAGTAGGGAAATTTAATAACCGTATCTATATTGCAATGCAATATATTGATGGTGAAATCCTTCCTAAATTAAGCACAAAATTAAGTTTAGAGCAAAAAGTAAAAATTATGGCTGATGTGGCTGAAGGTCTTCATGCAGCACATAAACAAGGACTTATTCATCGAGATGTTAAGCCTCAAAATGTAATCGTTGAAAAAGCTGAAGATGGACAATGGAAAGCCTATGTTATGGATTTTGGCTTAGTTAGGGAAGTTTCTCAAAAAGGCATGACAATGACAGGAGAAATCTTAGGCACACCCTATTATATGTCTCCTGAACAAGCTCGTGGCAAAACGCAAATGCTAGACCGGCGTAGTGATGTTTATAGTCTAGGGGCTACCCTTTATGAACTTTTAGCTGGCAAACCTCCTCAAGAAGGTTCAGATATAATGGATTTGCTTAAGCAAATTGCTATGGAAGAGGTTAAACCACTACGAAAAATAGATCCACAAATACCCATAGATTTAGAAACAATAGTGATGAAGTGTTTAGAAAAAGAACCACAACGTCGCTATGATTCTGCAAAAGCTTTAGCTGATGATTTACAAAGATATTTAGCTGGTGAGCCAATAGAAGCAAAACAAGCAGATATGCTTTATCGTTTGCAACGCCTAGCTATTAAACATAAAGTTGTAGTTATTCCATCAGCTATTATTTTAGTTATTTTAGTTACTTTTGCTGTACAAATACATTTTACTAATCTAAGAGTAGAACGAGAAAATAAATTAAATCGTGAAATAGGTGCGCAACTAGAAGAAATAGAACATATCACACGTCATAGCCATATGTTGCCATTGCATGACATTAATAGAGAGATGGCTTTAGTAAAACAACAAATAGAAGAGTTAGAAATAAAAGTAAAAGAATTAGATAAGGATGGCCCAGCTAAACATTATGCTTTGGGACGAGCCTACCAAGAAATTGATAAAACCCAAGAAGCTTTAAGAGAACTAGAACTTGCCTGGCAAAAAGGCTATCAAGAACCTAAAGTAGCTTATGCTTTAGGTATTTTATTAAGCCAAGTTTATAGTAGACAACTACAAGAACTAGAACAAATTGCAGATACTCAAACACGTGACATTGAACGTAAAAAATTACAAGATCAAATAGGTGATCCAGCACTTAAATACTTAGAAATAAGTAAATCGGGAGTAAATCAAACTGAATATGGGGAAGCTTTAATTGCTTTTTATGGAGGGAATTTGGAGTTAGCTTTGGATAAAGCTCAAAAAACCTTTAATAAAATTCCTTGGTTTTATGAAGCAAAACGTTTAGAAGCTGATATTTATGTTAGGTTTGGTGATAAAACCCAAGAAAAAAGACAGTATTCTGAAGCAGAAAACTTTTACCAAAAAGCACAAGATGTTTATCAAGAAGTAATAAAGATTGCTGCTAGTGACCCGGAAAACTATGACAAACTTTCAGACTTACTTTTTAGAAGATTATTTTTTAGTTATGCTAATGATGAAAGTGAAAAAATAAATAGATATTCCAAAGAAATAATACAAATAACAGATTTAGGTATAAAAGTAGATCGCTACAATAGAGAAAATTATATTAAAAGAGCATATGCTTATTTTTATCCTGGTCTTTACCAAGCAAGAAAGTTAAATCAAGATCCTAGTGAATACTACAAAAATGCTATTACTGAAGTTCAACGAGGAATTAGAAATAGTGTTGCTTTTCCAGAAAGTTATGACTTGATGGGAAGAATTTATGCTTATCATGGAGAATATTTATTAGAAGCAGGAAAAGATCCTATCAAAGAGTTTGAAAAAAGTATTGAAGCTTTTAACAGTGTTTTTAGTATAAAAAAGGATTTCCTACCAGCTTATGGTAATTTAGCTAGAGTTGCTAGTTTAGAAGCTCAATATAAAATTAGACAAGGACAAGATCCTAGTTTGGTTCTTCAACAAGCAATTAATAGCTGCCAACAAGCAATTGCAATTAATCCAAAATTTTATGAAGCTTACAATAAGCAAATATTAGTTTATGTTATAAAAGCTCAATATTTGCTAAACAAAGGAGAAGGATTTGAAAAATTAGTAAAACTCGGAGAAGATAATTTTACTAAAGCTACTTCTCTCTCTAATAACCTAATAACTTATAATTACATGGGAATGCTGTATTTACAGCAAGGTGATTATTTAACTTTATTTGGTCAAGACCCTAATTCTAGCTATGACTTAGCAATAAAAAACTTCTTATATTTTGTTACTCATAGTACATATAACCCTGTCATTAATTATTTTAATATTGGATATGCTTATTTTGGTAAAGGTCACTACCAGTTAATTTCTGGTAAATCTCCACTAGAATTAGCTGACCAAGCTATAGCTAATTTTGATAAAGCTATAAGTTATAATAGTAATTACACGCTAGGTTATACAGGTAAAGCAAATGCTTATTGGCTAAAGGCTGTACATAGCTTAAAACAAGGTGAGTCTCCTTTAGAGTGGGTAAAACTAATAATGGATAATTGTGACAAAGCTTCCAATACTAATCCAAATGAGCCTTTTATATATGTTAACCGTGCTATGGGGTATTTAGTGAGAGCAGAATATTTACTAAATAAAAAACAATCTCCATTAGAGGAAGTAAAACAGGCCATTTTAGCAACAAACAAAGCAAAAGAGCTAAGACCAGGAGATAATTATAATTATTTTTTAGCTGCAAAAGCTCACTACTTAGAATCAAAATGGTTACTTTTGCAAAATAAAGCAACAGAAAAAGCATTAAGTGATTGTTATCAAACACTTGAGGAAGGCTTAAAAATTAATCCTAAAAATGCCACTATAAATGCTTTGCTTGCTAGCACATTTAGCTTGCAAGTAGAATCTTTAATTAAACAAAATTCTAAAAATGTTGATGAACTTATTGAAAAAGGATTAAAAGCAAGTGACCAAGCTTTAAGTGCTAATGTAAATAATGCAGATGCTTATATTAGCAAAGCTGAGCTTTATTTATTATCTGTTAGTATTCAAACAGATAATAACAAGGCTAAAGAATTGATTATAAAAGCTCAAGAATCGCTACAAAAAGCTCTTTCATTAAATAAACTTTTGGAAAAGGAAAACGAAGCTTTAGCTAACAAAATTAGCCATTTAGACAAGCCCTAAAGG
>CAZBMZ010000020.1:5467-118350 GCA_964492845.1 uncultured Clostridia bacterium | reverse complement strand
TGTCATATTTCATTTTTCACACCTTGCTTTTATTTTTTAGCATAGATGGATTTTTTGCAAGTTTTTCGCTTATTTTTGGCAAAAATTTTCCTTGTTTTTCCGAAAACCAATTTTTATTTGCAAGGCAATACTAGCAAGTTTACTATCCTAATTAAGCTTATCCAAAAGCAAAACAGGGCTTGCTTGACACTAACAAAGAGGTTGTAATAATATGTGCTGTCTGGAAAAGATTGATTTTAGAATAAGTTATCTCAATTCAAACTAATAGATAGAAAAACTAATAGCTTAAATAACTTAAGCAACAAATTTTGTTAGTCTCCTAATTCAGTAATTATTAAGTAGGACTTTACACCATGATTAATTATCTTCCCATTTTAATGATGTTGGGCTTGTCTATAGTTGTTGCTGGGACATTAGTTGGTGTTTCTCAATTGTTAGGTCAATATATTCCTACACGTGAAAAATTAATGCCTTATGAATGTGGCAAGGATCCTGTAGGTTCAGCACATGAGCGATTTTCTGTTAAGTTTTATATGATTGCTCTGCTTTTTATTTTATTTGATATTGAAGCAATCTTTTTTGTACCTTGGGCAGTAATCTTTCGTCAATTAGCAGCAGATTTAACTGCTGGTAAAATTTATAACTTAGCAGCTAATGACCTATCCAAAATGTTTGTATTTTGGGAAATGTTAGTTTTTATTGCTATACTTCTAGTCGGATACATTTATGTTTGGAAAAAAGGCATTTTGGACTGGAGGAAATAATTATGGGTTTAGAAAATAAACTTGCCGAAGCTTTACCAGAAGTCTTAACTGCAAGGCTTGATGATTTAGTTAACTGGGCGCGTAAGTCTAGTTTATGGCCTGCTACTTTTGGACTAGCTTGTTGTGCTATTGAAATGATGAATATGACTAGTGCTAGATTTGACGTTGCTCGTTTTGGAGCAGAAGTTTTTCGTGCTAGTCCACGCCAAGCCGATGTAATGATTGTTGCTGGCCGAGTTTCTAGAAAAATGGCACCTGTGCTACGTCGTATTTATGACCAAATGCCAGAGCCTAAATGGGTAATTTCTATGGGTGCTTGTGCTACGGCTGGCGGTATCTTTGATAATTATGCAATTGTCCAAGGAGTTCATCAGGTTGTTCCTGTTGATGTTTATATTCCAGGTTGTCCACCAAGACCAGAAACTTTGATTTATGCAATTATGAAATTACAAGAAAAAATTCAAACTGAATCCTTAAGAAATCGCAGAGATAAAATTGAGGAGGTTATTGCGTGAGTCACGGATCTCTGGAACATTCTGATTCTAATGCTGAAGCACAAGCAACAACAGACGCTCCTATTGTGCCAAAAACACTGGTTGAACAAGCTGTTGAGCAGGTAAAAGAAAAATTTGAAACTGCAATAGAAGATATAAAAAAGCATGTTGGTGAAACTACTGTTTATATAAAGCGAGAAAATATTGCGGATGTTTGCCGCTTTTTAAGGGATGACCCTAATTTTCAGTTTAATCTGCTTTCAGACCTAACAGGCGTTGATCGCGGTATAGAAGAAGATCCAAGGTTTGAAGTAGTTTATCATCTAACTTCACTACCTAAACGCACACGTTTACGATTAAAAGTACGTGTTAGCGAAGAAGATTGCCATGTTCCAACTGTTGTAGAAGTTTGGCCTACAGCAAATTGGCACGAAAGAGAAACCTTTGATTTAATGGGCATTCGTTTTGATGGACATCCAGACCTAAGAAAAATACTTACTCCAGAAGATTTAGAAGGTCATCCACTACGTAAAGATTTCCCATTAAGAGGTTACTAGAATAATTCGGCTATTGAGAGGATATTAATATGTCCAAAGTGTTGGAATATTCCCCTACTAAAACATTTGAACAACAAGTTCGTGAAACTGCTTTAGATTCTAATATTACCGTTAGCATGGGGCCACAACACCCTTCTACACACGGTGTGCTACGTTTAGAAGTTGTTCTTGATGGTGAAACCGTAGTTAATACCATTCCTGATATAGGTTATTTGCATACAGGAATGGAAAAAATTATGGAAACTAAGAAATATCAGCAAAATATTACTATCACTGACCGGATGGACTACCTTAACCCTATGGGAAATAACCTAGGTTATGTGATGTGCATAGAAAAATTGCTAGGTATTGTTGATGATATTCCTGAGCGTGCGATAACTATTAGAGTTATGCTAGTAGAACTACAAAGAATTGCCTCTCATATGGTCTGGTTAGGTACGCATGCCTTAGATATTGGCGCGATGAGTATGTTTTTCTACTGCTTCCGTGAGCGAGAGAAAATACTTAATATCTTTGAAGCAGTTTGTGGCGGTAGAATGACGGTTAGCTTCTTTCGTGTAGGTGGACTTCCTTATGATATTCCTGATTTTGTTCCAGGACTTGTAAAAGAATTTTGTGATAATTTCCCAAGTGCCTTAAAAGAATATGACACTTTGTTAACAGGCAATAAAATCTTCCAAAACCGTACTCGTGGTGTAGGAATAATAACTGCTGAAGATGCAATAGCCTGGGGTGTGACAGGGCCTTCCTTACGTGGTTCAGGTGTAGATTACGATGTACGTAGATATGATCCTTATTGTGGCTATGAAAACTATGATTTTGATGTACCTGTAGAAAAAGATGGGGATGTGTTTGCCCGTTATATGGTGCGAATGAGGGAGTTAAGAGAAAGCCATAAAATTGTCAAACAAGCCCTAAAACGCTTAGAACCTGGCCCGGTAAAAGCTGATAGCCACAAGGTTTGTTTACCTGACCGTGAAGTAATGCTTAATCAAATGGATGCTTTAATTCATCACTTTTTACTAGCAGGACTAGGTTTTACAGTTCCTCCAGGTGAAGCTTATCACGCTATAGAAGGTTCTAAAGGTGAATATGGGGTTTATATAATTAGTGATGGTTCAGAAAATCCCTATCGTGTGCATGTTCGAGGCCCATCGTTTGTAAATTTACAAGCTTTGCCAATGATGGCTAAAGGCGAAATGTTAGCAGATACCGTAGCAATAATAGGTAGTTTAGACATTGTTTTAGGAGAAATTGATCGCTAAAAAGCGATTAAAAATTAAATATGTTTTCACCAGAAATTGAACAACAAATAGACGCTACAATTAATAAATACCCTCATAAGCGTTCTGCTCTTTTGCCTTTAATCCATATTGCTCAAAATGAGCAAGGACAAATTACAGAAGAAGCAATTGCTTATATTGCAGAAAAGTTAGACCTTATGCCAGTTGAAGTTTATGAGGTAGTAACTTTTTATAGCATGTATTTTTTAGATCCAATAGGTAAATATAACCTTCAAGTATGCCGCACTATTAGTTGTATGCTTTGTGGAGCATATGACATACTAGATCATTTACGTAATAAATTAGGTATTAAAAATGGAGAAGTAACCAAAGACGGACGTTTCCGCTTAACTGAAGTAGAATGTTTAGGCTCTTGTTCTACGGCTCCAGCAATGCAAGTTAACTTTGATTATCACGAAAATCTTACTACTGAAAAAGTAGATCAAATTTTAGCAAAATTACCCTAGGTGACTATGGCAGAATTAAAAGTTCTTACAGCAAGATTTAATACCCCTAATTCAGCAGATATTGACACTTATCTTAAAGATGGGGGTTATCAGGCACTAGCAAAAGCATTAAAAATGACCCAAGACGATGTAATCAACGAGGTCAAAAAGTCCGCCTTACGTGGTCGAGGTGGAGCAGGCTTTCCTGCTGGTGTAAAATGGAGTTTTGTTCCTCGGCAATTAAATAAACCAAAATATTTGGTTTGCAATGCTGATGAAAGCGAGCCTGGCACTTGTAAGGATCGCCCACTAATGGAATACGACCCACACCAATTAATTGAAGGTATGGCTATTGGTGGTTATGCTTTAGGATCAAACCTATCATTTATTTATATTCGTGGTGAGTATTGGTATTTGATCTCAATTTTAGAAAAAGCTATCCAACAAGCCAGAGATCGTGGTTATTTAGGGAAAAATATTTTAGGTACTGGGTTTGAACATGACATTATTGTCCACCCAGGAGCAGGTGCTTATATTTGTGGTGAAGAAACCGCGCTGCTTAACTCACTTGAAGGTAAACGAGGTCATCCACGCATTAAACCGCCCTTCCCCGCTGTAGTTGGTCTTTATGGCTGTCCAACAGTAGTTAATAATGTAGAAACCATAGCAGCAGTTCCCCATATCATCAACAAGGGTGGTGATTGGTATCGCAGTCTTGGAACAGAAAAAAGTGGTGGCTCAAAAATGTTTTCTTTAAGCGGTCATGTTAACCGTCCAGGTAATTATGAAGTCAGAATGGGTTATCCATTAATGGATTTTATTAATGAAGAAGGCGGAGGAATGCGCGGCGGTAAAAAACTAAAAGCTGTAATTGTTGGCGGTTCATCTGTACCAATAATTAATGCTGAGGATGCTGCTAAATGCAACCTAGATTATGAATCTTGCCAAAGTGTAGGCACTATGCTTGGTTCAGGTGGTGTCATTATAATGGACGAAACCACAGATATTTTTGAGACTACTTTTAATTTAATTAGATTTTATAACCATGAATCTTGTGGTTGGTGTACTCCTTGCCGAGAAGGTACGGACTGGCTAATGAAAATCTTTAAGAAAATAAAAGCTGGCATGGGCGAAGAGTCAGATTTAGATCTAATTCTTAAACTCTGCTTTAACATTGAGGGTCGTTCCCATTGCCCACTTGGTGAGGCGGCTGTTTGGCCTATCACTAGTGCTATAAAGAAATTCCCTGAAGATTTCAAAAAACGATTTCATGTGCGTAAATCATTACCAGTAGTGTCAATGGCTAAATAGTAAAATTGATCTTGCTTTCATTAATACCAACAAACGGAAATAATTATGAGCGATATAACAGTTAAGTTAAAAATAAATGGCAAAGATTACGAGGCACCAAAAGGAAAACTTCTAATTGAAGTTTGTTTGGAAAATGGTATTCATGTCCCTAATTTTTGCCACTACCCAGATCTAACTCCACAAGCCGCTTGCCGAATGTGCTTAGTAAGAATTGATAAAATGCACAAACTCGCTACTTCCTGCACTATAGAAGTAGGTGAAGGCATGAATGTCACTACTGAATCAGAAGAGTTAAAAGATGCTCGTAAGGGCATGTTGGATTTTATTTTAGGTAATCATCCTCTAGATTGCCCCGTTTGTGATAAAGGCGGACAATGTGAACTGCAAGACATGGTGTTTGAACATGGCACAGTTTACGCTCACTACAATGTAAAAAAGAACCATACTCCAGAATGGCGACTTTCTCCATTTATTGCTTATGACCCTCAACGTTGTGTTAGGTGTTATCGTTGCATCCGAGAATGTACCGAAGTTATGGACGTTAATGCTTTAGGTAAGATTTTCCGAGGTACACATGAAGTCATTGGGCCTTATGGCTTAGGAATGGATAAGGGAGGAATGGACAAGGGCTATTCCTTAGATTGTGAACAATGTGGTAATTGTGTAGAAATTTGTCCGGTTGGTGCATTGCTTTCTGTTGATTCCCGGTTTCGTTCCCGTCCTTGGGATATGAAAGAAACCGTTACTACCTGCACACATTGCGGTGATGGTTGTCAAATGCGTTTAGGCACTCGTGGCAACAGTTATGTAAGAGTTGCCTCTAAAGATATGACTGGTGTTAACGGTGAATTTCTTTGTGTTAAAGGCCGTTATGGTTGTTCTTTTATTTCTAACCCTGAACGCCTTACTAAACCAATGATTCGCCGAAATGGTAAATTAGAAGAAGTAACTTGGGAAGAAGCACTTAAATTTACTGCTGAAAAACTAAAAGAAGTCTCTGCTAGTAGTAAAGATGCTGTTGCAGTTTTAGGTAGCCCAAGACTTACTAATGAAGCTAACTTCACTTTGCGTAGATTTGCAGAAAAAGGGCTTGGGACACGTAGCTTTGGGCAAGTTGCCGATGCTGATTGGCATCAGTTTTTTGCTCATTTAACTGCACCAATAGCTACACATCAAGAAGTTAAAAAAGCAAAAAATATTTTAATGATTGGTGGAGATGCGACAGAAAATCATCCGCTGTCTGGCATGGTGATTCGTTATGCTGTACGTAAGCATAATGCTCGTCTAATGGTTGTTAATTCACGTCGTACCAAGATTGCTAGACGACAAGCAAAACAATTTTTACATATTCGTCCAAACTCAGAAGCAGCTATTGTAGCATCGCTTTTTGAATCAGAATCAGAACTTCCAAGACTCGCAGAACTAGCAAAAGTAAAAGTTGAACAACTACAAAAACTTCGTGAACAAGTATTTAACAGCGAAGAACTCCTTATTGTTGTTGGGCCAGAAGTACGAGGAGCGACCCTTGCAGCACTAGCCCAATTAGCAGAAGTTCTTAATAAACAAAAAGAAAGACCTATTAAGTATTTGCCTTTAGCAACTTATAATAATACAATGGGTGCTATTGATATGGGGCTTGCTCCTAATGGACATAGCTTAATGAGGGCTTTTGGTTCACAAATTCAAGCTTTATATTTAGCTGGTAGCAATCCTGTTGAGCAATATGGAACAGACTGGCAAATAGCCTTAAAGAAATTAAAGTTTTTAGCTGTTGCAGATATGTTTTTAACAGAAACGGCTCAAATGGCAGATGTAGTTTTTCCGGTAAATAGTTTTGCAGAGCAAGATGGTACTTTTACTAATAATGCTACTCAAGTTCAACGTGTCCAACGTGCAATTGAAGGAGAAGGACAAGTAAGACCTGATTGGATGGTAATTAATGCTTTAGCTCGTGAAATGCGTGTTGATATTGGAGCAAAAGGATCGTCTGTTTCTATTTTCCGTGATATTTCTGCGGAAATTGCTGATTACAAAGGTATTACCTACGAACGTATCAAGAAAGAAAGTGCGATAAAAACAACTAAGCTTTTAACAAAAGCTAGAGAAACTGTAGAACTTTGTGAAGATTTACGTTCAGAATGTGCCAGAATTGACACAAGCATTGACTTAAATCGAACAAATGTTGCACAAGGTGAAGGGCTTTTCCGTATTGGCACAATGATGAGAAAATCCCCAGTAATGCATGATGCTTTTGCAAAAGATGAAGAGGTACAAGCCGCAACAGTAAATGCTTAATAGTTTTCAACAGAAATAAAACACTGACTCTAAAAATCAGTGTTTTATTTTTTATTCTCAAGTTTATGAGAGCCTATTTTTATTTAGCCAACAAATGTTTACCTAAATGGCTCTACTTTTTTTGTTTTTTTATTTTCATTCCTTTAATTCTTCTTTTAATTTCACCCATAAAAATATCTGCTCTTGATCCTAAAAAAGACTTAAATCAATATATTCTTAACTCTTGGCAAGACGGTCTGCCTCATTTAGTTATCAGAAATATTATTCAAAGTAAAGATGGTTATTTATGGTTAGCTACTTATGAAGGATTAGTGCGCTTTGATGGCGTAACTTTTACAGTATTTGATAAAAAAAACACTCCTCAATTTCAAGACAATAGAATCAATGCTATATATCAAGACAACTTAGGTAATATTTGGGTAGGAACTGGTAAAGGACTACTTTGCTATCAAAAAGGAAAATTCATTTCTTATACAACCAAAGAGGGGTTGCCAGGCAATACCATTTATTCAGTTTATCAAGACAATTTAGATAACCTCTGGATTGGGACTAATCAAGGGTTAGCTTCTTATAAAGATAGTAAATTTACTATTTTTACGACTAAAGAAGGACTATCAAATAATTTAGTCTCTGCAATTTTTCAAGATAAATCTGGTGTTCTATGGTTTGGGACAGGAGCAGGAGTTAACCAATTTACTAATAATACTTTTACTAGCTATAAACTAGATGATACAACTATAGGAAATTTTGTTAATAAAATTTTTGAAGATAAAACAGGAATGCTTTGGATAGGGACTAATGGCGGACTTAAATCCTTTCAAGATGGAAAAATAAAACACTTTGGTCAAGAATCAGGTCTTTCTTACAATAGTATATCCTCTATTTTAGAAGACCGGGATGGTACGCTTTGGTTTGGTGGTTATGGAACAGGGCTAATTGCTTATAGACAAGAGAAGTTTATTACTTTTTCTACTGACCAAGGTTTTTCAGATAATATTATTAGGTCTTTATATGAAGACAAAGAAGGTAGTCTTTGGATTGGAACCAATAGCGGATTAAGTAGATTAAGAGATGGAATACTATCTAACTATACAACAAAAAATGGCTTACTAAGTGATAATGTACGCTCCGTTTATCAAGCTAGGGATGGAAGTATTTGGATTGGTACGGATGGCGGCGGAGTAAGTAAATTCTACCAAGGACAATTTACTAACTACACATTAGAACAAGGTCTAGCAAATAAATTTGTTCGTGCCGTTTATGAAGATAAAGAAGGAAATATTTGGATTGGTACAAACAAAGGATTAAATAAATTTAGCCAAGGTAAATTTTCTTATTATCCTATCAATGACATTTTCTCTGTTTATCAAGATAGTATAGGAAATATTTGGGTTGGCACTTATGGCAATGGGGTTTATTCTCTAAGTAGCAGTAAAATCAACAATTACACAACTAAAGATGGTCTACCAAGTAATATTGTTCGATCTATTTGTGAAGATTTACAGGGAAACATTTGGTTTGGTACAGAAGGCGGAGGACTAGCTTGTTTTAGGGATGGAAAGTTTACTATTTACAATGAAAAAAATGGTTTATCTGGAAATACTGTTTTATCAATTTATTTAGATAAAGATGGTTATTTATGGATTGGGACTCAAGATGGAATTAACCGTTTTAAGGATGGAGAATTTTTTCTTTACTCTATAAAATCTGGTCTTTTTGATGATGTTGCTTTTCAAATCTTAACTGACGACAAAGAAAGCTTTTGGATTAGTTGTAACAAAGGAATTTACCAAGTTAGTAGACAAGATTTAATGGATTATGCAAACGATAAAATTGCTAAGATAACTTACAGAGCTTTTAGCAAAGCTGATGGGATGGAAACTAATCAATGCAATGGTAATTCACAGCCTGCTGGATGTAAAAGTGCAGATGGTCGTCTATGGTTTCCTACTGTAAAAGGTTTAGTTTCAATTGATCCTAACTTTGAAAAAAAGAACTCTCTTGCCCCAAATGTTGTAATTGAACAGTTTACAGTTGATGAACAGTTTTTTTATCCAGAAAAGATGTCATTTTCTCAAGATAATAAAACCTTTAAGTTTTATTATACTGCGCTTAGTTTTATTGCTCCTGAGAGAGTTAAATTTAAGTATATTTTAGAAAATTTTGACTCTAAATGGTCAAGTGAAACTAGCTTACGTTTTGCCATCTATAATAATTTGCCAGCGGGAAATTACATATTTAAGGTAGTAGCTTGTAATAGCGATGGTGTTTGGAATGAAATAGGAGCAAGTTATCAATTCTCTATTAACCCTTATTGGTGGGAAACACCTTGGGTTTATGGTGGTGGAATTTTTGGTTTGTTAGGACTCTTTTATTTAGGTGTTCGTTTTAGGGAACGTCGCTTTTTGTTACGCAATTTAGAGTTAGAAGCAAAAGTAGTAACACGAACTAAAGAACTTGATAAGAAAAATGAAGAATTAGCAGGAAAACTTTTAGAGCTTGATGGTAAAAATCATGAACTTGATAAAAAGAATGAAGAACTAGCAAGTAAAAATGCTGCTTTGGTTCGTTCTCGTGATGAAATAATCCAATCAAATAAACGAGCAGAATTAATTTTCAGTGCTTTATCAGACGTACTACCAGGAACAGTTTTAGATGAAAAATACCGAATTGAAAAAAAGATTGGTGCAGGGGGGTTTGGATTAGTTTATCGTGCTACACATTTAACTTTAATGAGAGAAGTAGCAGTAAAAATTTTTCGTCCTTCATCAGAAAATACATCCTTAGAGAGCTTAGAACGCTTTCGTCGAGAAGGAATAACAGGTTCAAGAATTAATCATCCAAATGCAGTTGCTGTGCTAGATTCAGGAGTTTCAACTAGTGGAATTGCTTATTTGGTAATGGAATTGTTAGAAGGCCACACATTAACCCAAGAATTAGAGCAAGAAAAAATTCTTACTCCCTGGCGTTGTGCAGAAATTATTATTCCTGTATGTGAGGCTTTAGAGGCTGCACATACAAGTGGGCTTGTTCATAGAGATATAAAACCAGACAATATTTTTCTTCATCAATCCTCACAAGGTGAAGTAGTAAAAGTGGTAGATTTTGGGATTGCTAAACTTGTAGGCGATACATTGAATTTTGATTTAGACGCTTTAACCCAAAGTGGAATTGTTGGAACTCCAACTTTTATTGCTCCAGAAAGACTTTCTAACAAACATTATGATGGACAAGCAGATGTTTATAGTGTTGGAGTAATGCTTTATAGGATGCTAGCAGGACGACTTCCCTTTCAAATAGAAGATAAAAATAATGTTTGGGCAGTAGCTTTAATGCACTTAAAAGAAAACCCTCCTAAATTAAGAAATATAAATCCAAGTATTTCAGTAGAAATAGAAGAGCTAGTAATGAGACTACTTGATAAAGAGCCTGAAAACCGGCCCAAAGCCAAAGAAGTAGCTAAAGAGTTTGCTCAAATTGTAGGTTTTCAAGCTAACTTAAAAAATACAGGAAAAGTATTTCTTATGGTAGATGATAATAATGTTTTAGAAGCAAATACTATAAAAATAAATAATGCTACTAGTGAAGATCTAACTATTACTCTTGATAAAAACTCAACGCTAACAAAGTAGCCTTAAAAAAGCTATCCTACCCAATAAATATTAATATCTTGAAAAGAATATTAGCTTATAATATTATACGTAAGTTATCAATTTTAGTAAAAATAGATGTATGTTTGTAACATATATAAATTAAATAAATAAACATAGTCAAAACCCTAGTAAGTTAATTTAAGACAGGAAATACCTTAATGCTCCCCCAATACTTTAAGACATTGTCTTTTTGTAAGTTAGTCTCTATTTTCTGTTTTTTAATAGGAATAATTAATTTTATTGGATGGGGGTTTTCTATTGAAAGTTTATTAAGAATAGCTCCTGTATTTGCTGCAATGCAGCCAAATACAGCTATTTGTTTTATTTTATCTAGTTTTATGCTTTGGGTAGTCACAAATAATTCTTTGGAATTTAAAAATCTTAATAACAAACAAAAATATATAATCCAGATTTCTTCAATAGCCATAACTCTAGTAAGCCTATTATCATTAGGAGAATATTTATTAGATCGTGATTTAGGCTTAGATCATGTTTTATTTTGGCGACCATTTGAGCCGGTAGGAAATACTAAACTCGGGCCAATGGCCCCTATGACAGCGATCAATTTTATTTTGTTAAGTGTAGCTTTTTTCTTTTTTACAACAAATTTTTTTTATAAATATACTGTATCGCAAATACTAGCTTTAGCTGCCGGTTTTCTTTCTTTGCTTTCTATTACTGGTTATGCCTATCGATCTATTGCTTTTTATGGACAAACACTCACTAGCCAAATAGCTTTACATACAGCAATAACATTACTTATTCTATCTTTAGGAGTATTTTGGATTCAGTCTAATAAAGCTATAGCCAATATACTCTATGGTCATTACTATGGCAGTACAATAGCAAGACGTTTATTGCCTGTAGCCATTTTTATGCCTTTGATTTTAGGTTGGATTAGACTAAAAGGTCAGGATTTAGGGTTTTATGATACTGAATTTGGCCTAACAATATATACAATTACAACAGTAGTTTTTTTTACATCTTTTATTCTTTGGCAAGCTTGGACATTAAATCAAAACGATGTTGCTCGAAGAAAAATAGAAACGGCCCTTAAGGAAAGTGAAGAAAAGTTACAAGCAATATTAAATAATTCTCCGTCCATAATATATCTTAAGGATTTAGAAGGTCGGTTTATTTTGATGAATGAGCCTTTTGAAAAAGAGTTTCAAATATCTAGGAAAAAGCTTATTGGTAAATCAATGCATGAAGTTTTCCCTAAAGAAGCAGCAGATGAATATCTAAAAAATGATAAAAAAGTAATTGAAACACAAAAAGCTTTGATTTATGAAGAAACAGCCCCTCATGCAAATGGCGCACGTACTTATCTTTCTGTAAAATTTCCTATTTTTGATGTTGATGGCAAGCCATATGCTTTAGCAGGTATTTCAACAGATATTACAACGCGAAAAACACTAGAAAAAGACTTACGTAAACTAACTGAAGAATTAGAAAAAAAAGTTGAAGAAAGAACAAAAGAACTAGAATTAACTAATAAAGAGTTACAAGAAGAAATAATAGGTCATAAAAAATCCCGCGAAGAAATTGGAAAATTAAATGCAGAACTAGAAAACCGTGTTTTAGAACGTACCGAACAACTTAATGTTACAAATAAGGAATTAGAAGCTTTTAGTTATTCTGTATCGCATGACTTACGCGCACCATTAAGACATGTAAATGGCTTTATTCAATTGTTAGAAAAACATGCGGCTGCTAAGCTAGATGAAAAAGGAAATCGATATATCAAAGTTATTTCTGAAGCAGCACAAAAAATGGGTGTTTTGATTGATGAACTACTTGCATTTTCTCGAATGGGCAAACAAGAAATGTCAACAACTACAATAGAGCTTGGAAAAATAGTTAAAGAAGCAATCAAAACACAAATAGAAATGTCAGGAAAAGACAATATAACCTGGGTTATCAATGATTTACCAAAAGTTAATGTAGATTCAGCAATGCTAAGAGTTGTTTTGAACAACTTAATTTCCAACGCTGTAAAATACTCTAGTACGCGCTCTACTCCAGTGATAGAAATAGGTTCAGAAACTACATCTACAGAAGAAATAATCTTCATTCGTGATAATGGAGTTGGATTTGATATGCAGTATGCTGATAAGCTATTTGGAGTTTTTCAACGCTTACATCGTACAGATGAATTTGAAGGTATAGGAATTGGATTAGCTACTGTTAGGCGTATTATTAACCGGCATAAAGGAAGAGTTTGGGCAGAAGGTAAACTAAATAATGGTGCTACCTTCTATTTTTCATTACCTAAAATAAACTAGGAGTTTAAGCCATGACAAAAGTGCATAAAATTTTACTAGCAGAAGATAATCCTAATGATGTTGAATTATCTTTAGAAGCTTTGGGCGAATATAATTTAGCAAATGAAGTTGTAGTTGTACGAGATGGTTCAGAAGCACTAGATTATCTTTACTATCGCGGAAGTTTTAGCAATAGAACTAATGGCAATCCTGCTGTAATTTTATTAGATATAAAAATGCCAAAAGTTAATGGCTTGGAAGTCTTAAAACAAATTAGAGAAGATGAAAAATTAAAAACAATTCCTGTGGTTATTTTGACTTCTTCTAGAGAAGAAAAAGATTTAGTAATTAGCTATAACCTAGGAGTAAATGCTTATGTGGTAAAGCCTGTAGATTTTCAACAATTTATTACCGCTGTTAAAGAAATTGGTTTGTTTTGGGCTGTAATTAACGAACCTCCGCCAATTAAAATAATATAATTCACTAGTATAAAACCATATGGAAACAAAAATTAAAATACTGCACCTAGAAGATAATCCTACTGATGCAGAACTAGTTAAAGAGATACTAGATTCTGAAGGCGTAGGTTTTGAAATCTTACAAGTTAATAATCGGGAATCATACATTAAAGCTGTTAAAACACAAAAGTTTGACTTAATTTTTTCAGATTATTCTATACCTTCATTTAGCGGAGCAAAAGCGTTAGAAGTAGCAAAAGAAAATACTCCAGATACGCCATTTATTTATATTTCTGGGACAATTGGCGAAGATGCAGCTATAGAAGGTTTTAAGAATGGTGCAACTGATTATGTACTTAAAAACCGCTTGTCAAAACTTATCCCTTCTGTATTGCGTGCTTTACGAGAAAAACAAGAACGTATTCAACGTAAAATGGCAGAAATAGAAATTCATAGGCAAGCAACTTTAATTAATATTGTTCCTGATGCAATTCAAGAACTAGATCTAGAAGGTAATATTTTGTTTTGGAGTAAGGGATCGGAACGTATTTATGGATGGACGGCTGAAGAAACCCTTGGTAGAAACATTAAAGATATAGCATTTAAGAAAGATCCTTCCCTTTTTTCTACTACTGTCGAAAATGTTCTTGAAAAAGGAGAATGGTTTGGAGAATTAAAACAAGTAAATAAAGCTAATAGAGAAATTATTGTAGAAAGTCGCCAAGCTTTAATTAAAGGTGAACCTAGTTTTCTTCAAACCTTACTAGTAGTTAATACTGATATTACAGAGAAAAAAAAGTTAGAATCACAATTTTTACGAGCGCAAAGAATGGAATGTATAGGAGCATTAGCAAGTGGTATTGCTCATGACTTAAATAATGTACTTGCTCCAATAATGATGTTTATACAAATATTAAAGAAACGTCTTCCAGATGAAAGAAGTCAAAAACTACTTAATATGTTGGAAGATAGTTCTCAAAGAGGTGCTGATTTAGTTAAACAAGTGCTTTCTTTTGGACGTGGCCTAGAAAGCCAAAGAATAGCAATACAAATTAGTCATTTAGTCTCAGAAGTTGAAAAAGTTATTAGAGAAACTTTTCCTAAAAATATAAATCCTGTAATTAGTATAAAAAAAGACATTTGGAGTGTTTTAGCTGATACTACACAAATTCATCAAGTATTAATGAATCTTTGTGTTAATGCCCGTGATGCTATGCCTAATGGCGGTACTTTATTTATTAGTGTAGATAATTTATTTATAGATGAACACTACGCTCAAATAAGCGAAGAAGCAAAAATAGGTCATTATGTTGTTGTAGAAGTTGCTGACACTGGTGAAGGTATGTCAACCGACACAATGACAAAAATATATGAGCCGTTCTTTACTACCAAAGAAACAGGTAAAGGTACAGGTCTGGGATTACCTACTGTGATTAGCATAGTTAAAGGTCATGATGGATTTATTACACTAGAAAGTAAACTTAAACAAGGAACTAGATTTAAAGTACATTTACCTGCATCAGAAGTAAAAGAAACTTTAGTTGTAGAAAAAGAGCCTTATGATTTATTTGCTGGTCAAGGAGAAATGATACTAGTTGTTGATGATGAAATTTCAGTTAGAGAAATCACCAAAGCTACTTTAGAAGCCAGCAATTATGAGGTTTTAACTGCAAATGATGGAACAGAAGCCATTGCAAATTATTTACAAGAAAAAGAAAAAATCTCTTTAGTAATTACAGATAATATTATGCCTTTTATGGATGGGCTTACTACGATAAAAGCATTAAGAAAAATAGATCCCACTATTAAAGTAATTCTTGCTAGTGGTGTTAGCATGACAAATGTAGTAAATGATGAAACTTACAATATCAATGGAGTGCTACAAAAACCTTATACTACAGAAAAATTGCTAAAACTTGTTAAAGAAGTACTAAGCCAATAAATTTTGATAAGACCTTATCTATAAAACAAAATATATCCAAAGGTTTTGGAACTTTTGGATACTCATTTGCGTGAAAGTCCAACAAACCCCAGCAAAATATATAAACAAATGGTAAGGAGATATATATGTTTAAGTCCACAAAACTAGGACTAACCTTAGCACTTTCTTTAATACTTGGATTACAAACAGCAGCAACGGCACAAACTGATAAGAAAAAAGAAGAATTAGACAACTCTAGATCAAAAATAACAATGGTTTTTGGGGGCAAACGCTTAGGCATTATTGCTGGACGTTTATCTAAAGAGCGCGCTCAAGAACTAAACCTTGGTGAAAAACGCGCTGTTTTAGTTAAAGAGGTACTAAAAGGTAGTGCAGCAGATCGCGCAGGACTAAAGGCTGGGGATGTAATTGTAGAACTAGATGGTAAAGCTATTGAATCCTATCAAGACTTACGAAGAAGGTTACAAGAAATAGAATTTGGTAAATCTACACCTTTACGTATTATTCGAGACAAAAACCCTCAGCAATTAAGCTTTACTTTAGATAAATCCTCAGAAAAAGACTTTTATGCTTTCTCATATGGTGCAGGTGAAGAACATAGAAAAGCTTTTGAAAAAGCAGGTGAAGCCCGTAAAAAGGCTTTAGAAAAGTCTAGTGAAGCTTTAGAGAAATACAAAAAAGAGTTTGAAAAAGCTCGTGCAGAAGGCAAAGCTGATAAATTCTTTTTTGCTTTTGGACGGGGTCGTTTAGGTGTAAGTGTCCAAGAACTCACTGATCAATTAGGGAAATTCTTTGGTGTGGAAAAAGATCAAGGGGTTTTAATTTCTCATGTTTCAGAAGACAGCCCAGCATCTAAAGCAGGTCTTCAAGCAGGCGATGTAATTGTTGAGATTAATGGCAGTGCAATCAAAAATAGCCGTGATTTACGTAAAGAAGTAAGTAAAATTGAGTCAGGAGAAGCACGATTAATAGTTATACGTAATCGCCAAAAAATAGAATTAAGAGCTAACTTAGAAGCTAAACCAGCACCAGGAGAAAATTTTAATTTCTATTTCCCTGCTGAACCTGCGGCTTTAGTGGAGTTGGAAGATTTCGCTATTCCACCCATTCCGCCCATTCCACCTATTGAATTAAAAGGACTTGATAAAATTCATATCCCTGCATTTGATTTTGACTTTGACGAAAACTTTGTTGGAGATCTGGATATTTATCTTTAAGCTTAATTTGGTAGTTTTTTAGAAATTCAGTGGACGTAGCAATCTGCGTCCGCTGAGACTTAGCAGCATTCTACTTTGCTTTTTAATTTTCCTCATTGTAATTAAATTCAACTTTGCTTTGAATCACAATTTCGTTCATAACTTTTTCAGTTTTTCTACTTCTTACAATTTCCACAAAAATATCAACTAAACTTTGAATATTAATAATTTCTTCAATAGCCTGCATATAAGATTCTACTACGGATTCGATTTTGTATTTTGCCATTGCTTGAATTTTAATTTGTTCTCGAATTTTATTAGTTGTTTCATCTGATTTAACAACAAAAGTAATTGGAAATTTTTGTACTTTGTCAATGTCCAAAAAATATTTACTTACATCTGTTGTTTCAGTAACTTGGAAAAATCGTCCTATAGGTTTCATAACAAAATCTATCCCACCATCATTAGCATTTGTCCTTCCTGTTTTATATAAGATCAATGCCTTTTCAACAACTGTTTCTTTTTCATCTCCAATCCAAATTGTTTGCTGTTCATACATAGTTTTAAGTACAGCATAACTAACAATTTCAAAAATTCTTGCATCAACATTCGGTTTCAACTGCTCTGTAACAAACTCCACTGCCTCATCTGTTTTCTCTTCCCCAAAATCCACTATCTTCTTACACACTTCAAGAAAATTTTCAAATGCAGCTTTTTTTGTAGTTACATAGGTTTCAATTATATCAATAACTGCTTTTGCTATATTGTAAGTAAAGTCTTCACCATCTTTCTTTCTAATTTTTACTTTCAACAAATCTTCTTGGATCCAATACCTTTGTTTTTCAACATCACGAACTATAGGCTGTTTTCCTAGTGTAGGATAGAATTTTTTAAATTCATCATTTAAACGAGCATTTAGAGCATGATTTTGCAACTTTGCACCAAAGGGTAATTCTCTTTGTCTACGAAATAAATCAGAGAATTTTGCCCCTTCATATTTTGAGTATGGAAGTTTTATTTTTTCATCGAAAAAGCCATTATTTACATAATCTTCAATAACAACATATAAAGCATAATGGTTTGCAAAAGCTCCTCGCGCTTTTGAACCTCGATTTGCAGCTTTTGTTTTATTGTTTAGATATCCAAGTAAAGGGCTTGCCTCAAATATATCTCTGGCATAATCCCCAAAATGTGTTTCAAGAATACCAAGAATAGCAGTTGTAAATGTGTGGTTGGTAATTTCAAATTTATACATCAAAAAGACTGTCTTGTTTTAATTCCGTACAAATATTGCTACTTTTTCTTATAAAGTTTTTTTCTAAAGGTTTAAGCTCTTCCCCATTAAAATGGCTAGAAATACCAAGTCTTCGTAATCCAATCTTAAAATACTCAGATTGCATCTCAATACCAATAGATTTACGACCAAGCCTTTGTGCAACAGCACAAGTGGTAAAAGTCCCTGCAAATGGATCAAGTACAATATCTTTTGGGTTACTACTAGCTCTAATAATTCTTTCTAAAAGAGCTTCTGGTTTTTGGCTTGGATGATCTTCATATTCTAACATACGGTATCGTACTCTAGGGATATACCATGTATTTCCAGGTACTTTAGTAGTTTTATATTGGGTAGGAATTTCTTTCCTATAATCAATAAGCTTTCTTGTTGCTCCTGTTTTTGCTTCAACCTCTATATCTGTAGCATTAAAAATATAGTTTTTAGAATCTTTTACACAAAAAAGAATTGGCTCATATAATGAACCAAAGTATTTTTTTGCTTGAACCCCTGAACTATCATAATGCCAAACAATGCGTGAAAGAATTGTTAATCTTTCGCGCAACCATAAATCAATATATGGCATTGCTTGTGTACTAGTCATTACGTAAAGACTACCATTAGGTTTTAACTTTTTAATACAAAGTTCTAACCATTTGTAACACCATTCAGCATAATCTTTATCAGACGGCCAAGCATCAATAAAATCACCAAAAATTTTTCCGATGTTGTAAGGAGGATCAGCAAAAATAAGGTCTATAGACTCGTTTTTTAAATCTTCAAGACAATCTAAACAGTCTCCATTATAAATAGTAACCGCTTCTTTTGCTTGTTTTATAAACTTATCCATATTTCTCCAGTGTGTTTTTAGCATAATCAATCCGCTACTTTATTTTTTAGTATTATGCTAAAAGTCAAACAAAAGGACTAAATAATATAGGTTTAAAACTTATAGAAATCTTTCTTCAAAAGCACCCATAGAGCGAAACTTTTCATAACGACGCTCTAACATTTCTGTAATAGGCAGTTCACGAATACTTGCTAAAGCTATGGCTAGATGTTCCTTTAATATGTTTGCCATTGCTGCATAATCTTTATGCGCACCACCTTTAGGTTCAGGAACAATGCTATCTATAATACCTAAGCCTTTTAGATCCTGCGCGGTTATTTTCATACTTTCAGCCGCTTTATCTGCTTTGGATGAATCTTTCCATAAAATTGCAGCACAACCTTCTGGAGAAATTACTGAATAAACAGCATTTTCTAAAATATAGACTACATCACCAACACCTATAGCTAATGCTCCTCCAGAACCACCTTCTCCAGTAACAGTAACTATTATTGGAACTCGAATTCTAGCCATTTCAATTAAATTTCTAGCAATAGCCTCGGCTTGACCTCGTTCCTCTGCTTCAATACCTGGATAAGCACCTGGAGTATCAATAAAACAAAAAATTGGACGGTTAAATTTTTCAGCTAACTTCATTACTCGCAAGGCTTTACGGTAACCTTCTGGTTTTGGCATACCAAAATTACGCATTTTGCGATCTTCTGTTTTACGACTTTTAAGATTTGCTTTTTGGTGACCAATAACCATTACTGGTTCACCTAAAAATTGAGCAAATCCGCATACTAACGCTGAATCGTCTGCATAACGTCGGTCGCCATGAATTTCTTGAAAGTTCTCAAAAACCAGATTAGCAAAGTCTAAAGTGTATGGTCTATCTTGATGACGAGCATTTCGCACTCTATCCATAGGGCTAAGACGTGAATGGATTTTTTGTTGTAGTTCATCAATCCTAGAACGCAAAACATCAATTTCTGCTTTTAGTTCTGTAGATAAATTCTGCTCAGAACGGTTCTTTAGCAATTCATTGATTTGTTGTTCTAGTTTTTGTAGTTCTTTTTCTAAGCTTAAAGTTTCTGTATCGTTCATTAGCTCGACAGACATAGGCGTTTTTACTCCTGCTAGGAGTTGGGGGTTTGATTCAAAGACTAACATATTATTTATCCGTCAAGTGATTCACCTACTTGTAAGGGAATCCCATTAAGAAAATCTCTTACTTGTAAGCGTTTACGTCCTTCTAGTTGAAGTTCTAATATTGTTAATGCAGTGGATTGATTGCAAGCTATCACTATACCATTTTTATCGGCTTGAACAATCGTTCCCGGCTGATTGCTGCCAGATAAATTTATTTCTTTAACCTTGGCTTGCCAAATAATTAGCCTAGTACCTTTTAAGAGCGTATAGGCACCGGGCCAGGGCTGAAAACCTCTTATGCGTAAAGCCACTTCTTGAGCAGTCATTTCTTGCCAATTAATTTTGCCATCTTCCCGCTTAAGAATAGGTGCAAAAGTAGCTTTTTTATGATCTTGCTTTTGAGGGGTAATTGAAAGTAATTTGTCTAAAGTTTGCGAAAGTAGTTCTGCACCTAAAAAGCTTAACCTTGTACCTAGTTCTTCCGCTGTTTCTGAATCAGAAATTTCTGTTGCTTGTTGAAGTAAAATATCCCCTGCATCAAGTTCTGGAACTAGCTGCATAGTTGTAATTCCTGTTTGCTTTTCCCCATTAACTATTGCCCAATTAATAGGTGCTGCACCACGATAAGACGGAAGTAATGAGAAATGAACATTAATAAAACCATATTTAGGAACTTTTAGTATCCATTCAGGAATAATCCGCCCATAAGCTACAATGATTGCAACATCTGGTGCTAGAGATTCAAAAAGTTGCTGAAATTCTGGAGTGCGGACTTTTGTAGGTTGGTAAACTACTAATTGATGCGCTAAAGCAGCCTGTTTAACAGGTGGAGGATGAAGTTTATTTCCTCGTCCAGCAGGTTTATCCGGTTGAGTAAAAACAGCTAATACTTCATGTCCATCAGCAATAACACGTTCAAAGGAAGGGACAGCCCATTCAGGTGTCCCTAAAAATACTATTTTCATAGAGTTGGTTATTTCCAATCTCCTAACTTGATGCGTTTTTTGATCTTACGCATTACTAGTTCTCTTTTTAATGGCCCAAGATATTGAATAAATAATTCGCCATTTAAGTGATCATTTTCATGTGCAATACACCTGGCAGTTAAATCCATTGCATCAATGGTAAACTCTTTGCCTGTAGCGTCAAAAGCTCGTGCCACAAGTCTTTTTGGTCGAGCAACTTCAAAATAAATATTAGGAAAACTTAAACAGCCTTCATCACCTATTTGTTTTCCTTCAGTTTGAACAATTTCTGGATTAATTAATACTAACTTTTCCTCTGGATTTTTCCCTCCAGAACAATCCATTACAAATAAGCGTTTTGAAACTCCAATTTGAGGGGCAGCTAGTCCAACACCAGGAGCAGCATACATGGTTTCAAACATATTTTTAACTAACTCTTGTAACTCTTCATTAAACTCTGTCACTGATGTAGCTTTTTTAGTTAAAACCACATCACCATATTTGACAATTGGTAAAATCATAAATCCATCCCCACCACTATTTGCTTAATTTGAAGCTAATAAGCTGATAACAGTTTTCTATAATTAAAGAAATTCTGCTGCATTTCTGTTAATGAATCACCTGCAAATTTCCTACGCATTGCGTCAGCTAGTATAATAGCTACCGCAGCTTCACCAATTACGCCAGCAGCCGGAACAGCCGTAATATCTGAACGCTCAAAAGCTGCCAATGAAACTTCTTTTGTGTCAATGTCTACACTTTGCAATGCTTTACGTAAAGTAGAAATTGGTTTTAGATAACCTCTAATTCTAATTTCTTCCCCGTTAGACATTCCACCTTCAAGACCGCCTGCACGGTTAGTTAGCCGTGTAAACTGGCCTCTCTCTTTATTATATCCGATTTCGTCGTGAAATTTCGAGCCTGCCAAACGCGCCCCTTCTGTTCCAACTCCTATTTCCACCGCCTTAACAGCCTGTATTGACATTATAGATTGTGCAAGTTGTCCATCAAGCCGCAAGTCCCATTGAGTATGTGAACCTAAGCCTACAGGAATATCACTAGCAATTACTTCAAAAATCCCGCCTAATGTATCTCCTGCTTCACGAGCTTTATCAATATGAAGCTTCATTGCTTCAGTAACTTCTTTATCTATACATCTTAAATCTATATCTTGCTGAATTTTAGCAACTTCTTCCCAACTAGCTAAAATAGGAGTGCTAGGAATCCCACCTAGCATAATTACATGGCTAATAACTTCTATATCAAAAGCCTTTAGTAGTAACTTAGCAAATGCTCCTACAGCAACCCTTGCAGCCGTTTCCCTCGCGCTAGAACGCTCTAAAATATCTCTTAAATCATGAGTTTGATATTTTTGTCCACCTGTAAGATCAGCATGTCCAGGTCTAGGACGTTTTACTTTTCGAGCGCGTTTTTCTTCAGTAATTTCAACTTTTTCAACCGACATTACATCTTGCCAGTTACTAAAATCTTTGTTTTCTATCATTAACGCAATAGGTGAACCTAAACTTAAACCATGGCGAACACCAGAAATTATTTCTACTTTATCTGACTCAATCTTCATTCTATGGCCTCGACCATAGCCTTGTTGCCGTCGCCAAAGTTGGTTGTTAATAAAGTCAATATCTATAGGTAGTCCTGCTGGCAAGCCTTCTATTACAGCAATTAAAGCTTTGCCATGAGATTCACCTGCTGTAGTAAAACGAAATATCATAAAATTAAAGTAAGAAAAAGTTAGTAATATAAAAACTGCATAACCAAAGCATCTTCAATAGGGTTAGTATAGTAGTCTCGTCGTCGGCCAATTATTTGAAAATTCATCCTGTTATAAAGCTCTTGAGCAGCTATATTGCTACTACGTACTTCTAATAGACAGCGACGCGCTCCATAAATACGACTTTCTTTAATGGCTACCTCCATAAGAGTAGTACCTATTCTTAGACGACGAAAAGTAGGATGAGTAGCAACATTATTGATATGCAGTTCGTCAAAAACCACTCGTGAAGCTATAAAACCTAAGACTTGGCGATAGATATTTACAGGTGTAATTCCGCGAGCAGTACGCATTATTGATGTAGGATTGCCAAATAATTCTTGCCGATAAGCTTCATATCCCCAACGACTTAACTTAGTAGTTTCTTCTATTTCTACTATACAACTAAGATCAGCTTCTAGCATTTGCGTAATTTCATATTTAACCAAAGATAAATTTTCAGATAGCGCGACAGACATAAACCTTACTTCTTTAAGATAAATTTGATTTCTTTTTTCCAATTAAGCCTAGTTGTAGCTTAACTTCTGCCTCTGCTGGTCGGACGTAATAAGCGGCTAGTTCATCAGCAGAAATTGTTTCACCTAAAGCAAATTTTTCTTGTGCATAAAGTGCGGCTTCTGCGGCAAGAAAATTAATTGGCCTATGTAATATCCATCCTAAATTATTAGCTGTCAAGAGTTTTGCTTGATGAATTTGAAGAGAATTTTTGCTAGCGTAGTCTAATAATACTTCTTTATGTAAATTCACCCCATCGCCTACAAAAATCATCCTAGATAGATTTTCTTCCTGTTGGTATTCATAGAATACAGACAAAACTTTTTCTATTTTTCCAATCAGAAGGTCACAAAGTTCTTTTACCTGTCCATTTTCATCAACATTAAATAGCTGTGCAAAAACTTCGCCGCGATGAGCATCAAGTAAAACCGCGCTACAATTACTAGTTCCAGCCGTTCTAGCTAGCACTTCAGTAGATTTTAGAGCAACAACCGGACAACCTAAAGCATGAGCAAAACCTTTAATAGTAGCTATACCTACGCGAAGACCCGTAAAGCTTCCTGGCCCGATTATCACAGCAAAAGCAGCAATATCTTTAATGCTTACACCTGCACGAGCTAGCAAATAATCTATTTCGCTAAGTAAATTACTAGAGCGACGTTCATTGCCGCTAATTCCTAGTTGAGCTATTAAATTATCACCATAGCCAATAGCTAGGCTAGCGCGAGCATTAGAGGTATCTAAAGTTAAAATTAAATTTTGAGTTTTTTCTGTCATAGTTTTTAAGTCAGATAGTGTAGCCATGATTTATCTAATTGCCAAGTTTCTTAGGATAAATTAAAGCTATAACTATAACTTAAACTTAATCAAAAACTGTGTTCAAGTTATAATCAAAGAAAAATTAAGAAAGTAGGAAAACCAAATGTTTTGGAAAGAAATACGTAACCTTTATCCTAAGCAGTGGCTTTTGGTAGAAGCAATAAAAGCACATACTGAATCTGGAAAGCGAATCTTAGATCAAATGATAGTGGTAGATAGCTACAAAGACTCTTTACTAGCAATGAAAGAATATAAAGAATTACATAGAAAATACCCTGATAGAGAATTATATGTACTACATACAGATAAAGAAATTATTGAAATTATTGAAAAAAGATGGCTAGGGATAAGAGGAATAAATGCAAATTAGGATTGAGAATGGACTAGCTTATGTATCAGCGAAAATCACCTACCAAAACAGGGAAATTACACTTCTCAAGGTAATAATTGATACAGGTTCATCAGGAACATTGTTTTCATTAGATAAACTAGAAAGTATAGGGATAAAGCCAGAACCAAATGACTTAATTCACAGAATTAGTGGTATAGGAGGCTCGGAATTTGTCTTTGTAAAACAAGTAGATAAAATAACTGTTGGAGAATTACAACTTATAGATTTTGATATAGAAGTGGGTGCAATGGATTATGGTTTTGATTTAGATGCCATAATAGGTATGGATTTTCTTTTACAAACTAATGCAATCATTGACCTTTTACAACTTGAAATTTATCAACTTAATGAACAAGTTATGTAATTAACCATTAAAAATCACAGTTTAAAACATAAAACATTGTCCGCTTTATTTGTTTTTTGGCTTTTTGTAGCCCATTTCTTAAAAGATCTGCTTTAAGACTAAATTCCTCTTACTTTATACCTTTTATAACAAATCTTAAAGGAGCAACTATTATATTTGCTTCTGGGTTGTAATAATCATACAAAATTGAGCGAGTATTTAAGGCATTAATAGCAAAACGCCCACGAAACTTAAAACTAAACTCAAGAGAATTATTTTTTGACGGCCAAAGGTAAACAACCAACCTATCAGGCAAAATATCATAATGGCTAAACTGAGATCCAAGACTTTCTTTAAGCCTTTCTAAATCTGCTCTTTCTACATTAGCACCTGGCGGTAAACCTATTTCTGCTAGTAACATTCCTTGGCTGTTTTGGCTGTAGCGACCAACTTTTACTAAACAACTGATGTCTTCATTTATTTTTGAATTTGTCTTATCAAAATTAATATCAAATAATAAGTCTTTATTTTCTAGCTGTTTAGCTTGTAAATTGTATATATCCCAAGGTAAATAATACTTACTAACAATTTGGCTACTGCCTTCTGCTTGCCGGATTTCTACTTTGTTGTTAGTTTCAGTAATAAACTCTGTTAAATCTACATTTATTGGGTTTGCAATCTCGTTTGTTGAAGGTAACTTTATAGTTTTTGCAAGTTTATCGTTAACATAAATTTCTGCTTGATTACTCGTCTTACTGCCAGACTGAGAAATTATTGACATCATTGCTTTTAGTACATTTATAGTTGCTTGCGAAGAAAGCCAAACACCGTAGCGATCTTTATTATTCAGTAAAAATAACAGCGTTTGATTAATAGTTTGATCCTTAAGTAATTCATTTTTATCAGACGTTGCGGTTTGTTCTATTAGAGATTGTAAAACTATTGCTGTTGTTTCTATTTCACCAGTTAAACCCCAGCCATAAAAGGGAGTAAAGCCATTTATGGCCCAGGAATAACCTTTTTTGCTGCTCTTTACTAACTTACGTAATTTATTGGTAGCTTGTAAAGATTTAGTTTTATTACCCAAACGATTAGCTGCTTGAGCATAACAAGCTAATAAATAAGGCTCATCCGTTACCGTTTTTTCTAAATAGTTCAAAGCTTTGCTTAATTTTGTAGTTTCGAGTTCATTATTTTTATCTACTATTTTAGCTAACGTTTTTGTAATCAATGCTGTTTGTAGTGCTGAAAAGTATTTACTTTCATTAGTTTCTGATTTGTTGGATTGCCAACTACCATTATCATTTTGTTGGGCAAGTAGCCACTCCAAATTATCTTTTATTAAATCTTCATTAACAAAAATTATCTCTTTTGCATCTGTAAGAAATTCTAGCGCGTAAGCTGTTAGGGCTAAGTCCGGTGGGCTATTATTCCAATAAGAAAATCCTCCTGTGTTGTTAGAATAGCTTAGTAATCTGTTATAACCTAAGTTTAAGTAATTAGTTGCTTTTTGACTTACATCATCCATAACTTGTGTATTTTCTTTTAGATAGCGCAAAAATAGTAAGTTAGGATAAGTTGACGATATTGTTTGCTCGCCACAACCATAAGGACGTTGCAAAATAGCTTCTATACTTTCTAATAAATGTGCTGACAAATTAGGATAAATTTTTAATTCTGTTTGCTTGCCTGCTGTAAGTGCTTCTTTTGGAAGATTAAGCTCAAAAATAGTTTGCTGTGTCAAAATATTGCTAATGGATTTTACTAATTCTATTCCATTAGGAAGAACTGTAATAAATTTTTTGATTGCATCATTTTGTGTTCCAATAACAGAAACTTGTTGTTCACCTTTTTCTATTGGCACATTAGCACGAAAATTAAATATTTCTTTGGTAAAGTCACCTGCATCAACTTTGACATCTCTTTTTAATTGGTCATTAGTGCTAAACCAAGTTTGCGGTGATATTTGCACAGTCATTGATTGAGGCTGCTCTAAAAAATTACGTAAAATAATTGGTAAGCCAATTTCATCACCTTCTGTTAGCCTAACAGGTGGATCTAGTTCAACAAAAAATGGTTGAAAAGCTGGAATTTCTACTTCATTTATTGCTAGTTGTCCATCTGTTGTAGAAGCAATAATTGACATTTTCCAATTAGTTATATTGTCTGCTAGCTTAAACTTGACTGTTGTTTGTCCATCTGTGTTAGTTACCAACTCAGGTTGCCAAAATAATGCTTCTGGAAAATACTCTCGTATTCTAGGAGTAGAAATCTGTTTATTGCTATTTTGATTAGCTAGCTTTGGCACACTTTTAATTGACTCTACATTAGTACTTAATGATGTTGCACTTGTACTAATTAAAACCTCTCCTGCACTAACTTCAACAATATCTGATTGTCCACCTGGCTGCATATTTATATCTAATATAGTTACAAAGGTTTCCTTAATAGTTACACTGTAGTTAGCTACATCCATAAATCCCGCAGCAAAAGCTTCTACTGTATAAACACCTTCGGGTAAACCTATTAGCAAATATTCTCCTGTTTCATTAGTAGTAGTTTGGTAAGTCAAGCCTGTTAAAAAATTAGTAGCTTTTACTAAGGAACCAGGAATAACTGCACCTGTTGGATCTACTACCAAACCTTTTAATAAACCTTTCAAACCTACATCAAAAATAAACTTATTACTCCTATTAATTGATGTAAAATTTTCTGCTAAATCACTTGCATTTAATAAATAAGCAAAATTTGTAATTTGAAAATCATCGCTTGTTTTTGCTAAAGCATCTTTGCCTATGCTATTAATGTAAATTTTTAATTTTGAGCCAATTTTAACTTTTATATCTGTTTTAGTTTTTCTTTCTCCATCTTCAAGATAAGTAACTAGGTAAGGAAACTGAAGTATTTGGTTTTCAGTCTGAAAATCTATTTGATAGTTATTTCCCCAGGGATCTTTTATTTTAGATAAATCTACCTCAATATTTTTTAAGATTGGTTGCAGTTCATCTAGAGTTTTAGGAAATTTACCTGTTTTTTCTAAATTATCGTCCAAAGCTTTTTGGATAATTCCTTGAAAATAAGCAAAATAGTTAGCCTTAGCTTGCCAAATTAGGATTTTTTCTTTTGTTGATTCTCCACTACTTATTATTTTCACCAAGTAAATTGTCTTATATATTTCAAACTCAACTTTATAAGGATTTCCCCATGGATCTAACAAAGTATCTAAATTTATTCCTCGTTTTAGCATTTCTTTTTTTAATACTGCTAAATCACAAAGACACTCACCTGTTTTAGTAGGATAAGAGTTAACTACTTGATTAAGCACTTCTCCGTAAGGTCTAAAATAGGGCCACCGCATATCTAAAGCAACAAAATCATCTTCTGTATCAAAAATTCTGTCTGCTCCAGCAGTAATTATTTCCATTACATCCATTTCAGCTTTTACAGAAAATTTTATTTTATAGCTTGTTTCCCAAGGATCTTTTAATTGATAAAAATAATCTCCAAAATATCCAAGCAAAACATAAAATGTTGGCTCATTGATAGGGTATAAAGAAGCTTTTGTATACTGCAACTCTAAAGTTTCTTTTATGTCTTTTAAGTCTTTTTCAATTACTGATGCAAAAAGTTCACTGTAACTTGCACTAAACCTATTTGTTTCAGCTATAACGGGACTATATCTATTAGTACTTGCTAGTAAAACTTCTGCTACTAAATCCAAACCTTCTGGTATTGGTTTAGACATATCCAAGTTTTTTAAGCTTTCTAAAGTAATTTCACTTATGTTTTCATCGTTATTTGAAGCATAAATGTAAGTTTGATAAAAGCTATTTGGTCGATAATGCTTATCTTCTTGGGCGCGTTCCTCTACAGCTTTATCAAAAACAGTTACAGCTAAAGCAGTTTCTAAAACCTGTTTATCAGACATTTTTGCTTGTAATGTTGCTTTTACTTCCTCCGCAGGACGATAGCTTTCTTTATCTAACTTTAATGATAATTCTAATTTTTTATTGCTAGGGTAAATTACTGTTTTGATAGAACTAGGAAATCTATATTGGCTACCATCATTTTCTTTTGCTGAGTAAACAACTAGAGTAATTATACCTGCAAACGTTTGATTATAAGGTAAAGTTAAGCTAGATTTTCCTTGATTTAGCTTTAAGGTTTGTGAATGGATGACTTTTAAGTCTTTAACTACATCAACTATTAATAACATTTCCGCTTTGTTAGCAACTATTTCAAGTTCGACCGCTTCACCTGCTTTGTAAATAGTTTTATTTGTAAAGGTTTGTAAACCAACATCACTTGAAGAAGTATAAAAATAATTTTTGCTAAAACCTTTTTTCCCAAAACTATCTTGAGCTATAAGATATATTTCTTGGTTTGTTTGTAAATTTTTCAATAAATTTTTATCAACTATTTTTGCTAAACCATAATGATTTGTTTTTGTAGTTAATAATGGATTTTTTAGTAAATTAATTATTTCATTATTTTCTTCTATATCTTTTATTTGTTCATTTAATTTATAAAAGGAAATATTGCATTCTGCTGGCCTACCATCAGCATAAAAGGCTGATAAATAAAACTCCGCTGATAAGCCTTCTATTGCTGATCGATGAATTAAATAAATATGTATATCGGTTTTTGATAGTCTTAATGTAAAACGTTTTTGTTCTGTTCGATTTGTTGAAGTGTCTGTTACATAAGCAATAAAGTCTAAATCATTGTAAGATTTGTAGTGATTGCCAAAATCTTCTTCATTTGATAAATCAATTGTAATAGTAAATTGCCCTAAATTATCTAGCTCCCCTTGATAATCAGGATCTTCAATAACTGCTGAATCTAAGTTAACAATTTTAACTATTCCTTTATTAAGAGTTTTACCAAACAAATATTGTGCTGTAATTGTAATTTTTGGATTTTGTTTTGGTAAATAATATGGCTGATCTGAGTTGACATAAACAGCAAAATTTGGCAGTTCGTAGCGACTTATTTTAATATTTTGTCCACTGTTTATTAAGTAATATTTATCTTCATTTAATTCTACTTCTATTCGGTAATCGCCAAGTTCTATGTTTGCAGGAATTAGCCAATTTGTACTAACAACACCAAATTTAGAAGTTTTTAATTCTTGACGAAATAAATTTTCCCCACCAGGAGCATTTATTTTTATTTTTATTTGCTCATCAGTTAAAGCTTGTTTATCAGACCTTAAGACTAAAACTCTTAGCTGTAAAGGCTGTCCAGGCTGATAAATTGGTTTATCTGTATTGATATAGGTGTAAACAACTTGGTCAAGCTTAATTTCTTTTGTTAGCGTTTGAGAAAATTTTCCTAATTTAGCAGTTACTTTAACTTCTGAATCTAAAAGGTTTATTTTTTCTGGAATATCAAAATATAGTAGGCCGTGTCCATCTGTGGCAGTTGTACAGCTAGATTTTATTATAGTGTTGTTTAAAGCTATTTCTGCATCAATCAATACATTATTAATGGCTTTTTGTGTTACTGGGTGTAAGGCTACTGCATATATTTGATAACGTGATTTTTCTCTAGCATACTCGCTAGCAACTAGTTTTAGTTCAAATAAATCAGGCAATAGCTTAGATAGTGCAATTGTTCCTTTATAGGTTGTTTTGGAGCTATTTAATCTATCAACAGAAATTCTATCTTGTAGATGTTGCACACTAGAAAAAAGAATTGGACGCGCTTTTAATGGTTCAATAGAAACACTATAGCGCAACCGATAGTAAATAATAGTTGGGTTTTGTAGCAAATCTTCTGCAAAAACAGGTAATTTTAATTTTATAGCATTATCACCTACACGAATTTTTTGGTATTCTGAAACACTAGCTTTGATTTCATTTTCTGGATCTACTAACTCAATTTTTACTAAACCCTCTAAGTCAGACTCCAGGCTATTATTTATTGAGATCTCGACATTTGGAAATTGTTCATCCAATGAAAATACTGTTTTTTCCTCATCAATTTTAATTATTGGCTCTAAGGTTATTTGATAAGAGGCTTGAGCAATAATAAAAAATAAAAGTAAAAAAGGTAGGGCAAGAAAATATTTCCACATAAATTTATTCCTAATCTTTGGAGTGTTTTCTGTAGACAAATTTTTGTGCAATGCTTATGCCAATAAACTAATAATGTAAACAAATATTATAACTATTTCATTCAACTAGGCTTACAATAACTAATTAATGAATACTCAAGCAACAATTTCACTTATCAAATTTCATATAATCCAAAAACCTAAATTAGTTACAAATTTTTGTTTTTAAGTTTTGCTGGAAAAGTTTTTCTTTTCTTAAAAGTTAGTTGTTAATAATTTTGTTGGTTGTCCGTTTCTATAGATATAAAGCAAACAACATATTTTAGGAGGGTGCTGTGCCGGCAGTAGTAACACAATTAAAATCGCTGTCAGACCCTAGGGTTAGTATTGAGAGTTTATTTCAAGAACACTATGACAAAGTTTTCCGCACTGCTTATAGAATTACTGGAAATATTGTAGATGCTGAAGATGTGCTTCAAACAATCTTTCTAAGAATTATGCGAAGTAAAGAAGCAGAAGACCTTGCCCCTAACCCAAAAAGTTATCTAATTCGTGCAGCTATTAATGCAGCTTTAGATATTGTTAGAACTAGAAACCGTACTAAGTCAGTCCCTATAGAAAGCTTGGCTAATTATCCTACTGATAATAAAAGCCTTAATCCTTATAGCCAGCAAGAAGACCGAGAAATACGCCGGCAAGTACAAAAAGCTATTTCTAACTTAGGTGGAAAATCAGCAGAAATTTTTGCTCTTCGTTTTCTTGAAGGTTATGACAATCGGGAAATAGCTGAGTTATTAGGGATGTCTCAAATGGTTGTAGCCGTTATGTTGCACCGCGCCCGAACTAAAGTGCGTAAAGATTTAGGTATGTTTTTGGAGGAGTTACCACAATGAACAACAAAAAAAATACTAAAAACATTGATAATTTACTAGACCAAACATTAAGCAAAATCCACGAAGATAATTTAGATCAAAATACTGTAAATATGGCGGCTCAACGAGTTTGGGCAAAGCTAGGAGAAAATACTATGGAAAGTCCTATTACTGAAGTAAGTCAAATCCGTACTTGTGCCGATTTTCAGACTTTAATACCAGCTTATTTAGCTAATCAATTGCCTGCGGCACGTACTACACTTTTTGAAGACCATACACGCGAATGTTTACCCTGTCGCAAGGCTCTAAAAGAAGCTAGAAGCGGTAAACCTGCTACTGCTAGTCCAACAGCAGCTAGGCGGCCTACTTCAACCTTTACCCGTTGGTTAATCGCTGTAGCAGCAATTTTGATTTTAACCTTAATTAGCGCGCCAATTATTCAACGCCTTACACATACGGGTAGCGTCCAAGCTAGCGTTACCGCGCTAGATGGTTCAGTTTATCGCGTAGCCAACAACAATAGCGACTTATTAACTGTAGGCGCAGAGTTAAAAGAAAAAGAAAAAATTCGCACGGCTAAAGATGCAGACGCGGTAATTTACTTAAGCGATGGCTCACAAATTGAAATGAAAGAACGTTCTGAATTTTATCTTTCAGAAAGTCCAAAAGGTATAACACTACATTTAGAGCGTGGAAATATCATTGTTCAAACAGCTAAACAAAATTCTCGTCCATTTTATGTTGCAACAAATGATTGCTTAGTCTCTGTTACTGAAACAACTTTTGCTGTAAATAATGGAATTAAAGGCTCTCGTATTTCTGTAATTGAAGGCTCTGCACAAGTTGATTTCTCTGGACAAGATAAAAAACTTGCAGCAGGTGAACAACTAACCACTAACTCTAGTTTAGGCAATGTTCCTATTAAAGATGAAGTTTCTTGGAGTCGTGATTCTGCTAAATATAACAAGTTGCTAGCCGGACTTTCTGCATTACGTAAGGATATAGATAAAGTAAGTATTGTTGGTGTACGTTACTCTACAGAGCTATTAGACATAGTTCCAGAACAAACAGTCTTTTATGTATCTTTACCTAATTTTAGCACTTCTCTTGCTAAGTCTTACGGTGTTTTACAAGAGCATTTAGCTAAAAATGCAGCTTTACAAGAATGGTGGCAAAATAAACACTCTAATGATAGTCACGATAAGTTAATCAGCACTTTAGTAGAGTTTGGTCAATATTTAGGTGAAGAAATAGTAGTTTCTGCTGCAATGCAAAAAGATGGCGCACCCGATAGCCCATTAATCCTTACAACTACTAAGGATCCAGCCGGACTACGTGACTTTTTAGTTAAACAAAAAGAAGAGTTTCAATCAAAAGGATTGTTCTTAAATATTGTTGATAATCCACTTACAGTAGATCCTCAACTTGGCAACAATAAAAGAGACGTGTTTGCTTGGATTAACAATAATTTATTTGTGGTTAGCCATAGCTTAAGCCAACTAAGCCAATTTGCTACAAGCTTAAATGCTGGACAAAAACCTTTTGCTAGCAGCTTTTTCCATAATCGTATTGCTCAAGTTTATCAAGAAGGTGCTGGACTAATTTTAGCTGTAGATTTAGAAAAAATTGTTCCTGCTACACTTAAGCCAGGCGACGAAAAACAGCTAGAAGTTTATAAAGAATTAGGTTTCTTAGACTTAAAACATTTTATCGCTGAACAAAAAATTAACGCAGATAAAACACAAAACCGTGCTGTGTTAACTTTTAATCAAGCTCGTACGGGGATTGCTGGTTGGATTGCTGATCCTGGCCCAATAGGTGGACTAGAATTTGTTTCCCCAGATGCTAATGTAGTCAGTGCTTTTGTAATTAAAGACCCAGCATCGCTAGTTGCACACTTAATAGAAAACTTAAGCAAACTAGATAATAACTTTGCTCAACAACTTCAAACAGTAGAAAACCTACATCAATTAAGCGTTACAAAAGACTTTGCGGCTACTTTAGGTGGTGAATTTGTATTTGCTGTTGATGGGCCAGTTATTCCAACTCCAGCTTGGAAAGCAATTTTTGAAGTTTATGACTCTGCCAAATTACAAAATAGCCTAGAGCGTTTAGTTACAGAAGTTAATAGTTGGGCAACTAAGCTAGGCAAAAAAGGCTTACAAATAGAAAAAAGTGAGCTAAATGGACAAACCTTCTACACTATCAAATCTTTAGATACAGGATTGGAGATGAGTTATGGTTTCAATAATGGTTACTTTATTGCTGCTGCTTCTCGCGCATTGGTAGACCAAGCATTGCGCTATCGTGATTCTGGTTATACTTTAACCAAATCCCCTAAATTCTTAGGCTTATTGCCAACAGACAACAATGCTAACTTTTCTGCAATGTTCTACTATGATTTAGCACCTGTTTTAGCACCTGTAGCTGGTCAATTAAGCAAATCTGTTGGGGACAAAGATTCTAATGAACAACAAATGATTAATTCAATAATTAATGCTAAACCAACACTAGCTTATGCTTATGCTCAAGGTGATAGAATTAGTTTTGCTACAAATGGCGATTCAAACCCGTTTAACTTATCACCTGCTAATCTCTTAGGCATACCAAATGCGTTTAATCTACAAAAAATGGTTAAAAAGAGCGTTAAAAACAAATAGTCAATTCCCTTAAAAATCTAAACGTCTTAAACCCTAGATGAGCAAGTCTAGGGTTTTTTATTTTTTGTCATTTAAGTTAAACTAAGCAAAAATTTTTATTTTTGTCATAACCTCTATGTCAAGTATTGATCAACTGCTAAAGTCTGCTACTGAAAGCTTAAAAGTGGCTCAAATAGATGATGCTCGTCGTCAGGCTAGTTTGCTGCTAATGGATTTACTTAATTGTAATCAAGCATATTTGCTAGCTCATAATAAAGATCAAGTAGAAGATATTTTAGTAGAAAAATATAAAATAGCTGTAGAACGTCGCGCCCAAGGTGAACCACTTCAATATATTAGCGGTCAACAAGAATTTTATGGACGAGACTTTATTGTTACACCTGATGTGCTAATTCCCCGTCCAGAAACAGAATTGCTTGTTGAATTTGTATTAAAATTAGCTAAGGAAAATAAGGTAAGTAACCTTGATATTTTAGATGTTGGCACTGGTTCAGGCTGTATTGCTGTTACTTTAGCTTTAGAACTCCCTAACGCTAAAATTACAGCTATTGACATTTCCTCTAAAGCTTTGGTTATTGCCCAGCAAAATGCTGCTAAACACCAAGTGGACAAGAAAATAACTTGGGTTACTAGTGATTTAGTAAGTAATTTAAGAAGCGACAAACAATTTTATCTTTGTTGTGCTAATTTGCCTTATGTAAACCCAGAAGAGCTTGAAACTTTAGCGCGAGAAGTAAAAGACCACGAGCCACATTTAGCACTTTTTGCAGAAAATCAAGGTCAAGCATTAATTAAAAGATTGATTCAAGAAATTGTGCCTTTTATTTGCAAGTCAGGCTATTTAATTTGTGAAATAGGCTTTGGTCAAGAAAAAGACTTGTTAAATGTAGTAGATACAGATATTTGGCAAATACAAGAAACTATAAAAGATTTGCAATCTATACCAAGAATTATTGTATTAAGAAAAAAATAAAGTATTTTTATTTATCTTTTGGCAAAAATGGTTCAATAAAAATTTCCATAATACCGCCGCAAACATCGCCGTCCGGCTCATCAGGATCTGCAATTAGTTCAAAGCGGCAAAGTTCCGCTTTTCCTTGTCTCATCAGCCTTTGAGCCGTTCCAACTACATCCGCTTCAACACAACCACCGCCAACCGTGCCTGATAATTTTCCATTTTGATAAATTAACATCCTAGCACCGGCTCTTTGTGGAGTAGATCCTTTGGTTGCCACAACACTAGCAAGTGCTAGTGTTTGATTATTTTCTTTTGCTTCTAATAATTCTTGATAAAGTGCTGCTGGATTAAGTAAATTCATTTATTAACCTTCAACTGCTTTGCTCTGTTATTTGCTGCAAATAATAGAGTTTGCATTTAATTTAGTAAAAAACTTTATTGGACGATTTTCTAAAATTAAACCTTGTTCTGCGGCTAGTTTATAAAAATGTGTTAAACCAGCTAAATTTTCTTTATCTAAATCATAGTTAACATTACTAGTAAGATAACCCAAAAGAGATTCAGAAGAAATATTTAGATTATGGCTATATTCTTTAGCAATATTCTCTAAATTATTTAAGCCTTCTTTTTTAGCTTCAACAAATAATTTTGTTAAATCTAAATAATCTTTATCTATTTTATTATCAGACCAATGATTATTTATAGCCCAAAGAGCAAAAACAAAAGGAAGGCCAGTAAATTTTCGCCATTCTTGAGCTAAATCATAGACATGATAATTATTTAGCTCAACAGTAATAGCAGGATCTCCAATTAGTAACGCGCTATCACTAGTTTTTAGCATATCTACCAAATTAGGTGCAGATGTAATGTAATGAGGTTTAATTGAATAAAACTTTTCTAAGATAATTTTTACAAGAGTTGCAGAAGTACGAGACGAAATATCTAGTGCAACTGTATTTATTTTATTTATTGGGTATTTACTTACTAAAATTACGCTTCGCACAAGCTCTTTAGCAGAAACAGAAACATCAGCAATTAAGCAAATATTATTTATTCTTTGATATTCAATAACAGGAATTAGGGCAACATCTACTAAATTTTCTTTTAGTAAATCTGCGCAACGTGCTGGAGCAGTATTTCCTAGAAAATAGCAACTATCCTTTAAGCTTCCTTGTAAAAAGCTATAAATTAGTGGTGCAGAGTTAAGATAAGTAGATGCAGCAATTTTAAGTTTGTTCATTAAAAAAATCCTTAGCAACTTTTAGCAGAAAATTTGATAGTACAAAACAATTTTACTGACTGACAAGCAGAAGTAGAACTTAAAGAAAAGACATACTAATAGTAGTTACTAAAAGTCTGCTTTATTTATATTATTTTAGCTAACCTTTGTTAAATCTATAGTTTAAATCTTTAAAAATTATTATTATCTGCTAAATTAGATTTTCTTTTCCCTCTAGTAATGGTTATAGTAGGCAAAATATAAAATTGCTTAGCAATCCCATTAAGCAATCAGTAACGCCTCTATAGAGCTAACCCTTTAAGGAATAAGGACTAAATAAGATGTCAATAAATGGTGTAATTATGCAGTTTTTCCATTGGTATACTGCTTTTGACGGTAAACTTTGGAAAGAACTAGCCACCAAAGCCCCAGAACTTGCACGGCAAGGTTTTACAGCTATTTGGCTGCCCCCTGCTTGTAAAGGACAGGGAGGAAAGATAGATGTTGGTTATGGAGTTTATGATTTATTTGATTTAGGAGAATTTTTCCAAAAAGCTAGCCGAAGAACTAAATATGGAACTAAAGAAGAGCTTTTAGCAGCAATAAAAGCGGTAAAATCTCACGATATGCAAGTTTATGCTGATGTAGTTTTTAAGCATAAAAATGGTGCTGATGAAATAGAATCTGTAAGGGTTCAAGAAGTTGACTGGTTTGATCGTAATATTACTAAAAGCAATTGGTATCAAATGCTTGCACACACAGGGTTTAGCTTCCCTGGCCGTGGAAATATGTATTCTAGTATGAAATGGCATTGGCAGCATTTTGATACCCTTAGTTATAATGCAGAAACTAAAGATAGATCTAAACTTTACCGGCTAAAAGATAAATATTTCCCTCCTGGCGTGCCAAATGAATATGGAAAATTTGAATATAGAACAGCCTGCGAACTTGACACAGACGTTTCAGAAGTGCGCGGGGAATTAATGTATTGGGGACGATGGTTTATTGATACCACTAATATTGATGGCTTTCGTATAGATTCAGCTAAATTCTTAAGTGAGCATTTTTTTCGTGATTGGATTAATCATTTACGCGCTCATTTTGGCGGACGTGAGCTTTTTTGTGTTGGTGAATATTGGTCAGATAGCCTTACAGAATTAAAAAACTATATAGAAAAAACTAATGGTGTAATGTCCCTATTTGATTTCCCACTACATTATAAATTACACCGTGCAAGCATTTTAGGTACTAAATTTGACTTACGTACAATTTTTGATAACACCTTAGTAAAAACTTTCCCTGCTCTTGCTGTCACCTTTGTTGATAATCATGATACTCAACCTTGTCAATCACTAGAATCTACTGTAGAAGCCTGGTTTAAGCCTTTAGCTTATGCCTTAATATTACTTAGGCTTGAAGGTTATCCTTGTGTTTTTTATGCTGATTATTATGGTGCAAGATATGAGCATGGCGAAGAAAATAACCCTCCTGTAGAACTTTATTCGCATCGTTGGCTAATAGATAAATTTTTATGGGCAAGAAAAAATTTTAACTATGGAGTGCAATTAGATTATTTTGATCATCCAACAACAATAGGTTGGGTAAGATTGGGCGATGGGGTTCACCCCAAAGCTATGGCAGTAGTGATGAATACTGGTTTTGTAATTAAAAAATGGATGGATGTAAGGCGAGCAAATGCAACATTTATTGATATTACTGAACATATCAAAGAAAAAGTTATTTCTGACTCTCGTGGTTGGGCAGAATTTCCCTCCTTGCCAGGTTCGGTTTCTGTCTGGATACAAGAATAACTTAAGCTTTTGCTTGTTTTAGCTTTGTGCTATAAATTTTGTTAATTAAAACATCAATAAATAGACCTTAATTTCCTTGTAGGATAGACCTCTATGTTTAAGATTAAAACTTTGTTCTACTCTTTAATACTTATTGCTAGTTTAAGCTTTAACTCTAATGTTTTTGGTCAAGAAGCCGTCAAAGCAACAAGTCCAACTTATCAAGTAACTTCAACTCAACATAAAATAGATAGTAGTATTACAGAAGATAAAGCTATTAGTGATATGCTTGCTCCTTATGCAGAAAATGTAAAAAAACAAATGGCTTCAACTATTGGACAAGCTAAAGAAACTATTAATAAAGAAGGCCCTGGAGCAGGTCGCTTAGGTATGTTAATTACTGATATAATTCGTCAGCAATCAGCTAAAACATTAGGCCATAAGGTTGATCTAGCCTTTCAAAACAATGGCGGGCTTCGTGCAGAGATTCCAGCAGGAGAAATAACTATTGGGACAATTTACAGATTAATGCCATTTGACAATGAGTTAGCCATAGTTGAGCTTTCTGGAACAGATGTCACAGAACTTTTTGAAAGTATGGGGTCAAGCATCAAAGATTTTGGAGCAGCTATTTCTGGTGCAGAACTTACTTTTCAGGATAAAAAGCTAGTTAAAGCTAAAATTGATGGTAAAGATATAGACCCTAAAGCTACTTATACTTTGGCATTAACGGATTATCTTTATAAAGGTGGGGGAGAATACCCTATTTTACGTAGAGGAAAAAATTATAAAATTGTTGGTTTATTGTTGCGTGATGCCATCATCAATTACATTAAATCGGAACAAGCAGAAAACCGTGTAATAACTACACCTGCTAGCCCAAGAATTAGCCTAGCCAATGCTCAAACCCAATAATAGAGAGAAATTTATGATTAATGATTTATCAAGAAGAAACTTTCTTAAAACCTTAGCAGCAAGTGCCTTACTAGTTGAATCTAGCAATTTTTATTCTGCTCAAGCTAGCGATGAAACAAAAATCACAATTCTGCATACTAATGACACTCACTCACAAATAGAGCCGTTTCCAGAAGGCACTCGTAATGCTGGAATGGGAGGCGTAGCACGTCGGGCTAGTTTTGTTCGTCAGATTAGAGCAGAAAATCCTAACACATTGTTACTTGATGGCGGAGATAGTTTTCAAGGTACACCTTACTATAATTTTTATCATGGCGAATTAGAAATAAAGTCAATGTCTGCAATAGGTTATGATATTGTAACATTAGGAAATCATGACTTTGATGAAGGTGTAGATAGCCTTGTTAAAGCCTTACAACATGCTAAGTTTGATATTGTTTCTGTAAATTATGATGTATCAAATTCTGCTTTAAAAGATTTTGTTAAACCTTATGTTATCCGTAATTTATCAGGTATTAAAGTAGGTGTTTTAGGCTTAGGTATTGATTTTGATGGCTTAGTTGTAGCAGATAAACATATTGGAGTTAGTTACCAAGACCCAATAAAACCTGCTCGTGCTGTGGTAGATGAATTACGCAATAAACATAATGTAGATTTAATAGTTGCAGCCTCCCATTTAGGCTATAAATATGATAATGAGCCTGACAGAGTATGTGATGTAAAAGTAGCAGAAGCAATTCCAGAAATTGACTTTATTGTTGGCGGACACACTCATACTTTTATGAAAGAGCCGGCTGTAATTAAACATAGCAATGGACGACAAACTTTGATCTTTCAAGTTGGTTTTGCAGGTATTAATGTTGGTCGTGTAGATTTTACTTTTAAGAAACGTCAACTAGTTAGTTGGCAAGCAGATATTTTTAATATGGATAAAGAAGAAATAAGTAAAGTCTATTCGGTAAGTAATACAGTTCTTTAGCTTAAAAGAAAAAAGCCGCTAGTTAGCGGCTTTTTTAAGAAATTTCTTTTAAGCATTATTTTTTTGCTTCTTGTGTATTTGAATCTGTATCTGGTACTTCACATAAACAGCGAAACCCTGTACGATCTATTTTTTCGTAAGCAGGAGCTAAATAACCGCGGTAAGTTGTTGTTGCAGCTTCTGGTGAATCACTATAAGCAGCACCTCGAATAGCTTTGGTATTTGGCTCAACTTTACCTTTACCACCAGGATAAAGAAGAAAATCATCCTTAGTCCATTCACGAACATTTCCCGCCATATCTAAAACACCATAAGGGCTAACATCTTTACTATTAGAGCCTACAGGCATAATTTTGTTGTTTACTTTATTTACATTTGCATAGCCTTCTAACCAATCATTGCCCCAAGGATAAACATAATTTTTTTCTCCCCGTGCCGCATGTTCCCATTCTATTTCTGTAGGCAACCTATAAACCATACTCTTACGAGTGCCACGCCAATGACAAAAAGCCATTGCATCAGCCCAATTTACAATAACAGGCAGTTGCAATAGTTCATTAGGGGGTTTTGGCCCTGCCCAAGTTTTTGGTGGCTCTTTTTTAGTATCTTGAATAAATCCCCAATAATCTTCATTAGTAACTTCTGTTTTGTCCAAAAAATATCCACTCTGAATTACTTTTTCATGAACTGGTTTTTGATAGTCATCATCTGTATTATTACGCCCAATAATTACAGTTCCGCCGGGTATATATACCATTCCATCTGGTGCTGGAGGTGGCGGAATTTCCTTCACTATTGGTTTATCAGTTGCAGCATTAGTGTTGCTTTTTAAGATTCTAGGTAAAACAATAACTCCAGCAACAATAAATAAGATTACAACTGAAGCTATAGCAACTAAGGTTTTATTATTACTTTTCTTTGCTTTAGTACCGATTACTTCTACGTTATTAGAAACATTAACTTTTTCAACAAACAGAGTATTAAGTTGTGCGGCTCCAACAGCAGGAGCAACTCTAGTCGTAGCTTTAGTAGTAGTTGTATTAGTGTTAAGTGGTAGTAGTGGTGTAGCTTTAGTAGTTACAGTTACAGGCCCGCCGCTAGCAGAAATCATTTCAATAGTCGAATAAGTACCTTCCATAGAAGCAGATACAGCACCCATAGCTTGAGTAACAGAAGCATCCATACTTACTTTTAAGCGTGGAGGCTCTTCATCTGCATTTACTGAGATATTTTCTTCAGCAAGTAAGTATTCTTGAAAACCAACTTTGATGTTGTATTTGCCAGGTAAAAGAGAGCGTACAACACCATTACCCATCTCATCTACTTGTACTTTCGGAAAATCATTTACATAAACAACTGACCCAGGAGGAGCATTAACCTGAAAACGAATTACTGAATAAATATAGTTGGCAGCAGCATTAAGAACAACTTCTTTATCTTCTGCCATTTCTGGGGACTTGTCTTTATCATTTAGTAATCTTACTTCTAAAGGAGTTTCACTGTCCCAAGTTTGATTATTCCATTTATCAATTACTATTTCAGCTTCCGTATCACTCCATAATTCTACATAAGCTTTACCAGTAAATTGCTGAGTTTGTAGATCTGTTTCCATAAAGATCCACTGTACAGTAGAGATAGGATCCAAGATTTCTAATAAATTAGGAATTGTTTTATCTGAGGGTACTTTTTCAAAAACTACTTTTTTTGCCATTAAATACTCCCTTCCTGAATAAATAAAATCTCAGGCAAAGTTTGGAGGTTTTTGTTTTGTTGACTAACTAGATTAAAAATTTAGACAGTTTTTATATAATAGCCTAAGAAACTTAGTCTGAATAGACCAAAAACTATTTTTACTAACTATTATTACTTCCTATTATGTGTTCAGCACAACGATGACCACTTAATACAGCACCTTCAATAGTAGCGGGAAGTCCTGTATTAGTCCAATCCCCAGCTAAAAAAAAGTTATTTATAGGTGTTATTGTACTTGGTCGATTAGCTTCTGTTAGCACTGAAGCAGAAAATGTAGCATGATGCTCTTTAACTACTAATGAACGAACAACTTTTGCTATTTTAGCTGCTGGTAAAAGTTTTTTAACATCCATTGTTGCAATTTCTACTAACTTTTCCTTTGTTAATTTAGCATACTCATGCGCAGCACTAATTACAAAAGTTAATAGCTGTTCTTCAGTTTTTGAGCGAATAAATAATATATCTTTGTTAAACATCCATTGCAAGCGCGTTCCTAACATTCCAGCAAATCCTAGATCCGTTACTTTGCGATCAAACCAAAGATAAACCGATACTATTGGCGCAGAAGTTAAAGATTGCCACTGCTTAAAATAAGCATTTTCTTTAAGTAAGTTTGTAGGGAGTAATTCTTGTAGTGCAAAATAAGGAACTGCACTTATATAAATATCTGCATTAAGCACAGTATTATCTTTAAGCACTACGCCTTGGCAATTATCACCAGTAATATCAAACTTAGTAACATTAGCTCTAAGTGTTACTTGCCCACTATAAGATTCAATAAAATTTTTTGCTTGTTCTGTGTAAAGTTCGCTTAGTCCTACTTTAGCCGTCACCATTGTAGAATCTTCTTTTGTACCAGCAAAAGCTTGTTGTAGAACTTTTATTAATAGAGTAGCAGGTGCAACTTTTGGATCTTCATTAAGTGTAGCAATTGCAAAAGGATACCAAAACCGTTCTTTCATTAAAGAGGATTGATTACAACTATCTAGCCACTGATCAACTGTTAAGTTACCAAATTTACTTGCTAATTTACCGTTTTTTGTCTGTAAAGCACTTCCTATAAGTAAAGCCCGTATTTTATCGGCAAAACTAATACCTTTTAGACGAAATAGTCCTGCAAGTAAATGTAGTGGAGCAGGCCAGGAAGGACACAGTAAAGTAGTTTGACCATTTTGTTCATCTAGAAAATCAACACGTGATTGTTTTTGAAATCGTAATTGCTCTAAAGTATTTAACTTAGCAAAAAACTTAAAAGTCTCTCGATAACAGCCCATCATTAGATGTTGCCCATTATCAATAACTTCTCCTGATGTTTGGTCAATAAAGGAATAAGCACGTCCCCCTAAAAAAGCACGTCTTTCTAGTAAATGAACTTTATAACCAGCTTCGGCTAGTGCTACTCCAGCAGAAAGCCCTGCTAATCCTCCACCAATGATTAAAACTTTTTTCATCGCTAAATTAAATTTAACTCCAACGGCATTTTGTCCAAGTGCTAATGGACACTGTAGCTTTTTCCCAAGTATTTAGTCTTATACGCTGATCAAACACATTGTAACGAGCAGCAATTATTTTTTCTAAAATTCTATGATAAATCTGTCCCATAATTTCTGCTGCAAACATATTTTTTTTATCTATTAAACTAAGTGTTGTTCTAGCTTTTTCAAAAAAACTTTCTGCACGCCTGCTTTGATACTCCATTAAAGTAATAAATTCATTATTATAGATATTACTTAATAAATTAGACTCGCTATAGCAAAATTCTTTAAGTTCATCCTGTGGTAAATAAACTCGATCACGTTGAGAATCTTCTTTTAAGTCTCTAATAATATTAACTAGTTGTAAGGCTTTGCCTAAATTTATAGCATACTCTTTAGTAGAAGGGTCTTGATAGCCAAAAATTTCAATACACATTAGCCCAATAACACTAGCAACATGATAGCAATAGCGTTCTAGCTCTGCAAAATTACGGTACCTGCATTTATTTAAGTCCATTTCCATGCCAGTAATTAAATCTTGAAAATATTCTTCTTTTATTGGGCAATACTTAAGAATTTGTTGCAGAGATTTTCCTAGTGTAGTATTAGGGCTACCTATAAAACATTTTTGAATTTCTACTCTCCAAAAAGCAAGTTCTGTTTGTGCATTATCAACTTTTAAGTCTCCATCTACAATATCATCAACTAGACGACAAAAAGCATAGACGGTTTCTATTGCCTGACGCTTAGGTTTTGGCAAAAACAAAAATGAATAGTAAAAATTAGTATTTGATTGACGTGTAATTAATTCTGCTGATTGAGCAGCACGTTCAATAGTTGTGTTAGACATATAAAGAATACTAGAAAGTTTTTGAAATAAAAGCTTTTAGCAGAATTTTTGCTTTTTCTCTTGTTTTTATAGTTGGACGATGAGCAAAAACATTAAATTTTTCTTCTTGTAATGCTTTTAGTAAGCTACTACCACCTAACCAAACTAGCCTTAATTCTATTCCTAGTCGCCCACCAACAGCCCGACAAAGTGGTTTACCTTGTAAAAATAAGCTTTCTGTATGCTCAGCTAAAAACTGCATCATCCTAACATAATTTTCATTATAAAGCTTACTTTTGAGGTCTGTTTCACTATAGCCAAATTTTCTTTGTTCTTCTTGAGGTATATAAATACGATCTTTATCTAAATCAACTACAACATCCTGCCAAAAATTAGTTAGCTGTAAGGCTGTACAAATATTATCAGACATTTTATGAAGATGCTCATCTTTATATCCAAATAGCAATAAAATTAACCTTCCAACAGGGTTAGCTGAACAACGGCTATATTCTAATAGGTCATTAAATGTAGAGTGGCGAGAATGTTTAACATCCCAAACAAAAGCATCAATTAAATCATGAAATAGTTGTGAGGGAAGTTGGCAAACTTTAATAGTTTCTGCTAACGCAGTAAAAACAGGATGGTTAACATCCCGTTTTTGACACTCAATAAGAAGTTCCCGCCAATTTTCTAAATTTGTTAATCTTTCTGAAGCAGGTAAATTTCCTTCATCTGCAAAATCATCTGCACCACGAGCAAAAGCATAAATACTATAAAAATGAGGACGTTGCCAACGAGGAACTAAAATAGAGCCTACAGGAAAGTTTTCATAATGACCTGTAGCAATTTTTTGACAATAGCTATAAGACTGTGCAAGCGTCCAAGTGTGAGGCTCTAAATCTATAGTTTTAAGAGAAGTTTTTGACATTAAATTAACGCCCTGTCCTGTCAGGGCTATTATTAAATGCCCTGACAGGGCATTAAGAGCCATTTATTTTCAATAACTTATAAGATAAATTCTAGGTAACAGTTAGTTAAACTGCAACGGGACTAGCTAATTCTTGAGCCATCTCTTCTAATCGTTGATAAACACGTTTAATCATCCAATCAGGCGTAGAGGCCCCAGCCGTTAGCCCTACTATTTTATGTCCATTTATATCTGTTAAAGAAAGTTCGTCTTCTGTTTCAATATGGAAAGTGTCTACTCCTGCTTCACGGGAAAGTTCAGCCATTCTTTGAGTATTACCACTATTTTTTCCACCAACAACAATCATCAAATCAACTTCTTTTGACATAGCTAGAATTTCATCTTGACGATCTGCGGTAACATCACAAAGGGTGTCAAACATTAAAGCTTCTGGATAAATTTGACGAATTTTTTCTGTTACTTCGTGCAAACGGGCGCGGCTTTGGGTACTTTGGGCAACAATACAAACTTTGTCTGGCGGTAGAGCAGGAAGGCTTTCCAAATCTTCATCAGCATCAATTAAATAACCCCGACCTTGAGTAAATCCAAGCAGTCCAATTACTTCTGGATGTCCTCTTTCTCCTACAATAACAATACTATAGCCATCATATGTATGCTTTTTAACAATTCCTTGTATTCCGCCTACATGCGGACAAGTAGCATCAACTATTTTTAAGCCTTTTTCCTTTAAGTGTATTCGTCTTTGTGGGGTAATCCCATGCGCACGAATAGCAATTGTCCCATCAGTAATATTATCTATATTACTAGAAACATGAATATCACTTTGTTCTAAAACTTTTAATACTTGTGGGTTATGAATTAAAGCACCATCGGTATAAATAGGAGAATTACCTTCATTAGCTGCTTTCATTACTAAATCAATTGCACGGCTTACGCCCCAACAAAATCCAGCCGTTTTTGCTACGATAATTTTCACCGCAAAGCCTCCTTGCTAACAGCCACTAGAAAAAATTTATTATTTATTAAATAACAGAGAAAATTACACCCAATTTTAATGTTAAAACAAAATTGGGTGCAATAGTCGAGTGCCAATAGTCGCCTTTACCACATAAAAGCAAAATCTAAACGGTAAAACCTACGATAACTAGCAAAAAATGTCCCAAACCCAGGATCAGCTTGATTTGCCTTGATATTTCTTGGGTTAAAGTGATTAGTCACATTAAATAAACTTAAGGTAAATTGAGCATCATACTTATCACGAACCTTTATATCTTTGCTAATAGCCATATCTAAAGAAGCAAAACGTGGAAATCTTACGCTATTACGTGGCCCAACAAAATTTTGTGCTTCATCTCTAATTGAATAAGGAAAGCCTGTATGAATATCTAGCAAAGGAGAAACCGTAAAGCGAAGAGGAAGCTTAAATGTACCATTAGCTAAAATTCTATTTGGAGCATCTATTGGCAAGCGTCCAAACTCGTTTGGTCTTAAAATTGGGTCAGGAAAATCCCCATAGTAAGTATTAAAATCATTTAACTCACCTGTAGCACGACTACGAATATAGGAGACAGAAAAAGCATTTTCATTAGGTAATTTGAAGTTAGTAGTAACTTCTAATGAGCGATAGCGATTTCTTCCATTATTAAAAAGTTTTATTGAATTGATACCATTTTCTTGCGTTGGAGAAACAAAAAAATCATTGTCAGTCCGACTTTGTAGAAAGGCAACTTTTAATAATGCGTTAGGAGTAATTTTTTGGTTTACTTCTAAATTAAAAGTTAAATTTCGCGGTGCAGAAAATTCACTTCCAGTATTTATTTTACTATTTGGTGTTGGGCCTAATTGGTTAAGAAACAAGGTTGGAGTACCAATTACAGTTTGCCCATCTGCTGCAAAATTAGTAATTAATTGTTGAGGTCTATCACGAAAGCTTAATATATTAAGCGGTAATTTATCGTAAAATAGCCCAGCAGCAGCTTTTAAGACTGTATTTCCACTATTTCCAGGTGAATATGCCATTGCTAGACGTGGCATTAAATTAATAGTAGCTGCTGCTCTTTGAGCCTCAAATCTCATACCATAATCAAAACTAAAGTTACGTTTTATTAACCATTGATCTTGGGCAAATGCCGCTACTTGTGCATTTGCGGATCTTACTGCGCCAAGTGTAAAATATTGAATTGTTTGGGTTTTTGTCCCATCTAGACGTGTTATATTAACATTATTATCAGTAATATCACTATCTGAATCTAAGTAATTTAAGTCTACACCTACTTTAACATTATGTGTGCCAGAGCCAGTTTGTTGAGGTGCAAAAGTATTAGTGATTGCAAATTGATAACGTTCTGTAGTCCGGTCTTCACGGTGAAAATAATTTCCATCACGTCTTAAAGGACTAAAAATCATTAAGTCATTTCCCTTACCTGCTACTTCTGAATTAATGCGTTTATATTGAAATAAAGTTTCAAGCAAAGAACCATTTGATAAAGTAATTCGGTCAACTACTCCAAGTGTAAAATCATTACCATTTTGATTAGGAGCTACTACTTGAGGATTAAAAAAGTCTAATCCAATGTGTTGTAATCTCTTAGTGGAAAAGTTTATTGTAGTTGTTAGTGTATGTTGTGGATTAAGAATAAAATCTAATTGAGTAAAACTACGAAATACTTGTCGCTTAATTTCATTGATTGGAGAAGCAAGCCCACGAACAGGTTTTTTATCTATGCTTAGTTCCAGACCCTGGGCAAAATACGCTCGATTCTTCGCAATTGGCCCCTCTAAATGTAGTCGTGGTGAAACATTACTAAATCCAAACAATTGACCGCCTCTAAATCTAGGTTCAGGAAAAAAATCTGTAAAATCAAACTTAAATTTATCTCCTCCGCGACGAGTTTCTACTTTAGTAACACCACCTGTAAAACGTCCATATTCCGGTAAATAAGGGTTGGTATAGACTTTAATTTGTCCAATAGATTCTAAAGGAATATTTTTAGTAAAATCGCCTGTAGCAGGATCACTACCATCAGCACCATTTATCAACAACGCGCTTTGATTTTCACGTGAACCTTTGATGCTAACTTTGCCATCAGGAGGACGGATAACATTTGGAATTGTGCCTAATGTAGCATCAAAATCACGGCTTAAGGCTGGTATCATTTTAATTTGTTGTAATTTTAATTCTCCAGCAGGTTGATCTAGTCTTTCAATTGGGTTATCAGACTCGGCCTTGACTTCTACTTCAATTCCAACGGGAGAAAGTTTTTCTGACAGTTGAATAGAGGCCCGTCCCATCATTCCGCCAACAATTTCCACATTATCTTCAACATAAGGTTCGTGGTTATCAGCAGTGATTTCTAGTCTATATTTAGCTTGAGCAAGACCTGGAAATTGTACTAAACCTTTATCATCTGTAACTTTTTCGCCTACTTGTTGATCACTATTATTAATTACAGTAAAAATCTTAATTGTAGCCCCTGATAATGGACTACCTTTAGAATCCAATATTTCAATGCTTAAAACACCACTTTCTACTTGTTGAGCATAAGCAGTGTTAGAGGGAAAAGATATTTCGCTAACAGGAAAAGCTATTGCTAGCAAACAAAGGCTAGCAAAAACACGAGTATATTTTGACCAATTTTTCTTTGCTTTTTCACTAGTTATATTACTACTATTCATAATGCCTATACCTATTTTAATTAAGTGTTTTACTTTGATGCGTAATGATTAAGGTTAGTTTAATAAGTGCTTATAAATAATCATATTACGCATTAACTATCAAAGAAATATTAATGTTATTGTTTTAAGTAATTTTTTAAATAAACAACGAGCTATGTTAACAAAAATTTAGTAATTAGAAAAGCCAAACAGAAAAGCCTATTGTCATCAAAATGACTTATAACCTCTTTATTTAATTATAGTTAGCATTAAACTTAAGTTATCAACTACTACAACACCTCCTGAAAATTTTGGTTCAATATTTTTGGTAAGCAATTTTTTAGTACAGAAATAGATTTATTTAGATTAAGTAAAAACCTAGCTGCTAAAATAGGATGTTTAGCCAGTTCTACCAGCATTTTAAGGTTATTAACTTCTGCCATTTCATTCATAGCCAAATTAACATCTGGTAGATCTCGGCTTGCGTCATCACTAATTACCCGTAAAACTGTAGCAGGCAAAGATTTTTCTTTTGCTGCTGTTAAAATTTGATAGCTTTCCATATCAACAGCAATAGTTTTATAGCTTTTAGCTAGAGATTTCTTTTGATCCGCTTTACAAACTACCCAAGGCAAAGTAATCCCATCGCCTTGATGAATTGTTAAGCTATTAGATCGTAAAGTATTGGTAATTAAAGATATTAGTTTTTGATCACAATTAATAGGTTTTTCTAACCTAGCATTATCACCTGGCAGGAAATAGCAGTTTTTATAAATAACTAAATCTCCTTGTTGGCATTCTGTAGATAAGCCCCCAGCTAAGCCAGTTATTATCAAGAGATTAGCTTTAGTATTATCTAAAGCTATTTTAGCTTGTTGAGCAGCATTTTTTGGCCCCATTTTAGTACAAAAAAGCTCCACAAAAGTATCTCCACAAAAGCCTTGTCCGCTTAGAAGCGGTGGTTGATAATTTGTCACTTCCCAACTACTTAAAATCGCTTTTACCAAATTATATTCCAAATCACTAGCAGCAAAAATTGCTACATTTGTCATAAAGAGCCTTTTATTGCTCATCAATTTAGTATTTTAATAACTAAAGTCTGAGCCTAAGATGTCTAATTAATTTAGAGTGTTGCCAGATTGACTATCTGCTAAGGTGGGGATTTTATATAATTTTTTTCTTATTAGTTAATCAAAATAGCTAGAGTGTTATTAAAGCATTATCATTGAGCTAATAATGAGTTGCTCATTCTGGGATTTTATCCTTATCTTTTAACTATTTATGACAACATTTAGTGAGCCAGAGAAAACTTTAGCTGATGTGCTGCAAAGTACGCGAAATCTTTTGCGACTATCAATTACAGACTATAGCCAATTATTTCAAATACCTATCAATCTTATTACTGAGATTGAAAAAGGAAACTTACCTGATACTTTAGATGAAAAAATTTTTAAGATTTTATTAGCTAACATTGCAATGTCTTATAGCCCAGATCTTTTAGTTGTTTTCCTAGCTGTAGCGCAAAGAAAATTTCCTAACTTAAAATTAGATAACCCTTCAGCTTTATTTGGAAAATTATTTGCTCCTAATTTTACAGAAGATTTGTCTGATTTTCCTTGGATAAGTGGTGGGACTCGTTTTCGTTGTCGGTTGCTTCAGTTAACTGATCAAGCCAATGGGATTTTACTTTGGGCTGAAGACAAAGATACTCATCATCAGTTAGTAAGTATTTGTCCTTCATCAAGTGCTGCATACTTAAATTTAATAGATAACTATACAGTAATTTTTATTCCCTCTATTTACTTATTTTTAAGACTAAACACAACTAAAAGCCAATTACCTATCCTTTTAACACCACGTTTTAATGAAAAACTTCCAATTGGCTTGTCTATTCCTCAAGAAGCTTTTCCAGTAAAATCACCTAGTCAATTAGAAGTAGAACAAACACCAAGACGACTACTAATCTATTCACCTGATAGTTATTCAATAGCAGAAATACAGTTTTAGTAGCCCAGCATATTTAACTACTAGGCTACTAACTACTATAGAATTAATCAGTTAAACCCTCTAAAAAACTAAATGTAAAAGTATTAGAAACCGAGCCATCTGCATTAGTAATTACTACAGTATTAGCACCTTTAACTAAATTAAGTTTCTTTTTATTTCCTTTTAATGAAATAGAGCTATTTGTTTGGCTAGTAATTCGTAAACTACTATCAGCCCCATTTATTATAACTCTAGCGTTAGAATCAAAGTTACTTCCGCTAATAGACAAATTTGGTTTTGTATAAGAAGCATTTGTAATCATTGGCTTTACAGCATTAACTATCACTGTAAATGCTGTATCAGCAATAGTAATTCCGCTAGCTGTACTTCTTAAGAAAAATTGATAGGTTCCAGCAGGTGTAATTATTCCATTATTTGTAGATAAACTAATGATTTCACTATTTCCAGTAATACTAAAGGTTTCTTTATCTAATTTAACTCCTGGAGGACAATTACCGCTACATAGAATATTTACAGACACAGGATCAGAAAAATTAGTTCTACTAACATTGACATTGTAATCAGCACTTTGACCAGCAGTAATTGTTTGTGTATTTGGGCTTACAGACAAGGAAACAGACCTTGGAATATTAGCATTAACATTTAAGGTAAAAACATTTGAGTTAGTAGCAGTAATTCCTTCCCCTTTGGCAGAGATACGGAATTCATAACTACCTACAACCGTATTATTATCAGTAAATAAAGTAAATGATGCAATATTACCAGAAGTGGAAAAAGTTGTTTTATCAAATGTAATTGATGGTGGACAGTTTGCAGAATTACAAAACGGCATTAAGTCAACATTGCCTGCAAAACTAGTGCGGTTGATAGCAACAGCAAAAGTAGTGGATTGACCTGCATTAATAGTTTGTGCTGTTGGAGTTACTGAAATAGAAACTCCTGGCAGTGCAACAACATTTAATGTAAAGTTGGCTGTTCGTGTGATGCCACCACCCGTAGCAGTTACATTAATAATATACGTCCTAGGAAAAATACTAGGAGTTGTTACTACTTGAAATGGTATTAAACTAGAACCTTCAAAAGCAGGGACAACCGCGCCGGTTGGCAATTGGTTAAAAGTAAAATCAATTTTAGATGAAAAATCCTGACTAGTAGTTAGGTTTATAACAAAATCTGCTGTTTGTCCAGGTGCAATAGTTTTTGAATTAGGGCTTATGTTAAAGGAAAAATCCCCTGGGTTAGTAGTAGCATTATCTTGACGGAAATTTGCTATTGTTTCTGCTCTGTCATTAATTGTACGTGCATTATTTCTTTGATTGGTGCCAGTTGGTAGCCCTCGAAAATTTATATCTGGATTGGAAAATTGAGGGACTCTATTACAATTGCCACAAGGGTTATTTGGTGCGGCTGTTGCCAACACAGTTCTATAACTATTAGGCTGAAAATGTCCAAAAGAAAAAGGAAAAGCTTGTCCACCGCCACCATTTTCTGGGTTATGGTTACAACCCATATTATGTCCTAGCTCATGTGCAAAAGTTAGATTGTCTATTGCACAACCAAAATTTACTACTGAAAAAGCAAAATTTGCTGGTGCCGTGATAAAGGCTAACCCACAAAGTGAGCGAGAAGAATTGCTACTAACAATTAATGAAACTAAATCTGCCTTGGAAGTGTCTCTCATAGCTCCAACACTAGAGCTAGTACGGATAAAATTTAGCATTGAGCTATAATCTGAACTTTCTGAAAGTTCAATCTCTTCTACTCCTGCTAAACTTAATCTGGTAGTAATACCACTATTAGCATAAGCTATATTAGTAGAATCAATTGAACCCTGTGCATGAACTCTAGCTTGAGCAATACCCCTAGCTTCCATACGTGCATTAGGGGTATATAGAACCAAAACACTAATTTTATCAGCCCCATCTTGTGCAGTTGGAACATTTTCAATTTCTATATTAGGACTAGCAGGAAAGCCAGCAAACCTAGCAATAGGCTCATTTAAGTTTGGTCTATTTATTATATTTAATGTAGTTTCATTATTTGATTCTATGGGCATAAGAGACCCAGAACATTCAGGAAATTTGCTTTGATCAATTAAAACTATTTTATGAACGCCTTTTTCTATTGGAACTATTTTGTAGACTTTTTGATCAGGTGTATAAATAAGACCTGTCATTAAGTCATCAACAATTGTTAAAATTACGTCATTATCTGTATCAAGTATTTTACCACGCCAAGTATAGTTATTTTCAGAGCGTTTTTCTATTTCAGTTTTTGTAACTCTATAAATTTCTTGATCTAGCAGTTGTAAGCTTATCTCTGAAACCTCTTTAGATTTTAGGGGTTGAAAATTTATTTCTATTAGCCTTTCTGTTAAATACACTCGGTTATTTTCATTAGCAAGATTGCTATTTGACTGAGTATTTTCATTAGGATAAATAAAAACATTATTATCATTTTGTATTATATAAGCTTTGGTATTATTACTTTGTTGAGGTATTATAGCTAAGGCAATAAATATTAAACAAATTAGCCCTAGTATGTATAATTTTGCGTTAAAAATTTTCAAGAAGTTTAACTTATTATTTTTCATAGAGTTAGCCCCATTGAGAATGTTGTTATAGCTATTTTTAATTTATTAAGTAATTTAATTAAATCATTAAAGTACCTTATGATTTTTCCTAGGTTGAAAGCTTACTGATGTACATAGCTTAAAATTAGTTGCTTTATCTATAACCATTAAAACCGAACATAGTTAAGTTGGATCTGTAGCTAATTCATAGACCGCAACAGGATTTTCTAACTCTTTTGCTTCTTCTAGTTTTGATGAATCTGGGGTATCAGCCTTTTTATCAGGTTTAGAAAATTGTATAAGCAAATAATCCTTTTCATAATTTGCTTTTACTGGTCGATATCCAATCATTGCAGCGGGCAGGCTAATAATTCTACGCTGGTTTTCTAACTGTAAAACTAGTTCGCTACCTGTATTGCGGATTCGCATTTTTGACCTATCAAGCATTGGCAGACGTACCCGCATTTGGTAAGTTTGTTGATCTTTGGTAATTTCAAAAACGCTACCTTCAAACATTATTTTTGTTGGGTCAGAGTCGCTATAAAGATCTGTTGCAAGTTTGTTTAGTCCTTCATAACCAATCACTTCTGTTGAATATTGTGCGGCTTGTTGAATTGGAAGCGGAGCAAAATCTACTTGAATTTCATCTAAGTAACGTTTCTGAACTGCTCGCCATCCTTCTAAATAACCGCTATCAGGAGCAAGCACACGGTTAACAACAACTGAATCCACTAGCAAACCATACATATTTAAGTATGTAAGAGCGCGTTTTGATTCTTTGATTACCATTTTTTCTGGGTTCATTACTAATCTAACTGTAGTTTTACTAGTGTCTGACAAAAGCTTTTTCATAGCTTGCAGTTTTTTCAACATATTTTCCAATGCTGTTATTACTTCCTCTGGTGTAAGCATTTCTTCAATACCTGGCGAAAGCTTTGCAAGCGGCCTAACAAGTGGCTTGATAATATAATGATCTGCTCTTCTAAGTAGCTTTACGCTCCAAGATAAGGTTTGTGGTAAAGCAAGTAAACGTAAGGTTTCCCCGGTAGGTGCAGCATCAACAATAATACAGTCATAACAATTTGTTTCACTAAGTTCTTTAATACGTGCCAAACTAAATAGCTCATCCATTCCAGGCAAGATTGCAGCCTCATCTGCAAGTACTTGATCCATACCTTGAAGTGCTACCAGTTTAGCAATATGAGCGCGTACCGTCCCCCAATTATCTTCTAAATCACTATAAACATTAGCCTCCATTGCCCATAGATTAGGCATAATTTCCTTTACTTCATGACTTAATTCCTGGTCAAAAACATCCCCTAAACTATGAGCAGCATCCGTGCTTAAAATTAAAGTTCGATGCCCAAGACTAGCAGCACGCAAAGCAGCAGCAGCAGCAACAGAAGTTTTACCTACTCCTCCCTTGCCAGTATAAATAATTATTCTCATTAAAATATTTTTCCTTTGTTTTTATAACTATTTATTGAAGTTATTTTAGTTTCTAATTAGCTTCTAAATTTACAAATCACGGTTTTAATTAATTCTACTAAGTTATCAGACTAAGGTGTCTCGGATTTTTATTTCTCCTGTTAAAGTACGATGTACAGGGCATTTACTAGCAATTTCTAATAATTTATTTTGTTGTTCCTCAGTTAAATTACCTTTTAAGTGTATACGCCGTCGGATTTCATCCACTTTTCCTATTTTAGTCTCGCAGTCCTGACAATCTGACGCATATTGTTTATTATGTACTAATACTATTTCTATTTCTTCTAGTAACCAGCCTTTTCGTTGTGCATAAAGCTGTAGTGTCATTGAAGTACAAGCACCTAGAGCAGAAAGTAGCAGACTATATGGATCTGGCCCTTCGTCCTCACCACCGGCATTTACTGGCTCATCAGCAATTATAGTATGTCCTCCTGCTTGAATTTGATTTTTCAATCCACTTAAGGATTTTACTGTTACTATAACCATTAAACTAAACTCCAAAAATTGATAAATTGATGTTTTGATAGAGTTTACTCTATATGTTCTAAATCTAAGCTCTGTAAAAACACTTTATAATAAAAGAAAAAATAATAAACTGCTTAAAAATTTGCTCTCTTAAAATATTTAGCCTATCAATTAATATAAGCTACTAATCATAATTAATAATACTTTAAAGTATTAAAGACTTGCAGCTAATATTTTGCTAAGTTACACTAGCTTTTCCACTTATTCCTTAAAACCAATCATTAAAGCCCTACAGAGGTAAATAAGTATGTCCAAGCCCCTAAAAGCCAAATTAACCTGGCTTTGTGTTTTAGCTTTCTTTATATTGTTGCACTTAATTAACAATCCTTTAGCTGATAGTAAATCAAATAACACTAAGAATATTACTGATATCTCTCCTTTAGCAATAACAGGTTGTCAGATAGCTAATTTTAGTGCTGCTACTAATTTTGCAGTTAACGGATCTGGTTCACAAGGTATTGCAGCAGCAGATTTTAACCGAGATGGAATAATTGATCTGGTAACAGCAAATTTTCTTAGTAGCAATATCTCTTTGCTCTTAGGCAATAGAAATGGTCAATTTACCAATACAGGAACTTTTAGCACAGAAACTGGTTTAGGCCCACGCTCTATAGTTGCTCAAGATTTTAACCTAGATGGTAATATGGATGTAGCAACAGCTAATTTTAATAGTAATAATGTGGCTATTTTTCTTGGCACTGGACAAGGTAGTTTTACTATAGCAACTAATTTTACAATTGGTGATGAGGCTGTTGGGCCTATATTTATTGCTAAAGTAGACTTTAATCGAGATGGAAAAATGGACTTAGTTACTACTAATTTTAGTAGTGAAAATATTTCTATATTACTTAATGATGGATTAGGCAATTTTAACAGCGTAAATAAAATAGATTTAGCTGATGCCGTTGGCCCAAGGAGTCTGGCAATAGGCGACTTTAACCAAGATGGCAATCCTGATCTTGCTACAGCAAATTTTAATACAAATAATATTTCTATTCTTTTAGGCGATGGTAGCTTTGGAATTATCAACACCGTAAATTTTGATTTAGGGGCTACTTTGCCTTTTGCAATCGTTAGTGGAGATTTTAATCAAGATAACTTTTTAGATTTAGCTACTGCTAATGGTGATAATTCTGTTTCTATTCTTTTAGGCGATGGTTTAAGCAATTTTATTGTAGTTAATAAATTTGATCTTCTAGAAGGTATTACACCTCAATCTTTACAAACAGCCGATATTAACCAAGATGGTTTACTAGATTTAATTACTGCCAACTCTAGCAGCAACAACTTATCGGCTTTGTTAGGTGATGGAGCAGGTAATTTTATTAACCTTACAACTCTAACCTTACCATTAGCAAAAGGCGTACAAAATTTAATTACAGCAGATTTTAATTTAGACAACAAATTAGATTTAGCTACTGCTAATCAAACTTCTGGAGATATCTCTATTTTACTAAATAATTGTACTGTTACTTGTAGCGGTACTTTTAGTAATGTTAGTAATATTACTATTAGTGATATCGTCGGCCCTCAATCATCAACTATAGCTGATTTTAACCGGGATGGACTCCTAGATTTAGCTACTGCTAATCCTGGCAATGGCAACATATCTTTATTACTGGCAACTGGAAACAATGGTTTTTCTGGTACTAATAATTTTACTACTGGAGGTATTCAACCTTTTTCTTTAACAAGTGGAGATTTTAACCGGGATGGCAACCAAGATATTGCTACGGTTGATGTTGCAACTAATAGCATTTATGTCTTACTAGGAGATGGTACAGGTAATTTTGGAGTATCAAACACTACTCAGCTAATTAGTAGTCAACCTGTAGCAGTTCTTACAGCAGATTTTAACAGAGATGGCCTTTTAGATTTAGCTACTGCTAATGCTGGCAGCAACACCATATCGCTTTTATTTGGATTAGGTGATGGAACATTTAACATACCTATAGATTTTAATCTAAATGGTGGAATTGGGCCATTCTCCTTAATAGCAGAGGACTTTAACCGAGATGGCTCTTTAGATTTAGCTACTGCTAATTTAGGCAGTAATACTATTAGTATTTTACTTGGTAGCCCATTTGGATTTTCTCTTGTAAATAATTTTGGTGTTGGTAGCAGTTCCCCAAGGGCCATTGCTTCTGGTGATTTTAATCGAGATGGTAGTCCAGATATTGTAGTTGTTAATAGTGGTAGTAATAATTTATCTATTCTACGTAATGATGGAAATGCAAATTTTGCCACTTTAAGCAATATTCAACTATCTGGAGCAATAAAACCTGTTGCTGTTTCAGTGGCAGACTTAGATTTAGATGGAAATCTGGATATAGCTGTAGCAAATGCAACTACCAATAATATTTCTCTCTTTTTTGGTAATGGTAATAACAGCTTTGTTTTTGATAGCAATTTATCTTTAGGAATAGGAAGAGAACCTAGTTCCATTACCATTAAAGATATCAATAAAGATACTACTCCAGATTTAATTGTGACTAATAGCTCTAGTCTAAGTGTTTCATTATTATTAAATTTATGTAAGTGTGATGTCCTAGTCAGTCCAAGTAGTCTACCTATTGGACAACGTTTAACTGCTTATAATCAAAGCTTTGTAGCTAGTGGTGGGGTGGATCCTTATAGTTTTTCAGTAACTTCTGGTAATTTACCTTTAGGACTTACACTTTCAGCAAATGGAGAACTTAGCGGAATACCTACACAAACAGGAATTTTTAATTTTGCAATTACAGTTACTGATGCTAGTGGTTGTAATGTTACTCAAAGCTATAACTTATTAGTCAATTCTGATCCTGCTGTTAGATTAGAGGTAATAGCACCTACAGAAGTATTAAGCAATCAAATATTTGATATAAAAGTAACGGCTATAGATTCATCTGGTAATACTGCTAGTAGTTATATTGGTACAATTATGTTTTCTAGCTCTGATTCTCTAGCTTTACTACCTACTAATTTTTCTTTTAATTTTTCTGATTTAGGAACTCGCGCCTTTGCTAAAGCGATAACTTTGCAAAGAGTTGGAATAAATACAATTACAGTCCAAGATCTAAATAATCCAAGTATTAGTGGAACAACTCAAGTTATGGTTAATAAGCTAGAAACCAAAATTGCAATTAATTCCCTGACAAATCCTAGTAAACTCAACAGTCCTACAACTTTTATAGCTGTAATAACAGCAGATACAGCAACTAATAGTAGTCCTACAGGAACAATAACCTTTATTGTTGATGGAGTAGAACAAACACCTATAAATATTGTTCGTGCAGAAGCAACATTTATCACAAGCCAGCTAAAACTTGGAGATCATCAAATAAGTGCAAAATATAGCGGAGATGCCCTATTTAATGCTAGTGTAGCACCTGTAATAATTCAGACTGTAAAAAATTCTAGATTAAATGAAGAGGATTAAGAATTAGAAGTAAAAATAAATAAATAAGCCACTTAATAAAAAATAACTAGTAATTAAGTGGCTTATTTAATACTTAAGAATTTTGAGTTAAGAATAACTTTAAATCTTTTCCCATCTTAAAATAAACTACTCTTTTAGCTGGTACATCCACAGATTCGCCAGTTTTGGGATTACGGCCACGTCTAGCACGGCGGCTACGTAGGCGAAATGACCCAAAACCACGTATTTCTATTTCGTTACCTTCTTTTAATGTATCAATCATTGATTGAATTATTTCTGCTACAATAGCTTCAGCGTCTCTATTAGTAATCTCCATCATACTTCCTACAGCTTTAGCCACTTCTTGAGCTAGTTCTAACCTAGTAATAGTATTAGGTTTAGGAACTGGAACTGGTGCTGGTTTAGCTTTGGTTTTAGCTGCGGTTGTTGATGTAGCTTCACCTTTAGATTTAGTAGTTTTTGTTGCTTCTTTAGTAGTTTTAGTAGTAGATCGTGCCATTAATAATGCGCTCCCTATTCTAATCTAACTTATTCTGTTGGTATAGTTTATACACTTATTTGCTATATTTCCAGTGTTTATCACCATTTAAAGCAAAATTTCTTGCTTAAAACAAAAAATTTACCAAGCTAGACTACCATAACTCTAATAAACACTGCAAATATATTAGTTTATCGCTTCAATTTTACCAGTAAAATCTGCTAGGTATTGGCAAATTTTATCTTGTAAAGCTAAAGCCTGACGAAAATCAGCGGTAAAATTATCAACTAAGATACTAAAAATAAAGGTTTCTCCGCCAGCACTTTTAACGTAGCCAGATAGACTACTAGTGTTACTAAGTGTTCCCGTTTTTGCTTGTACGTTCTGAGCAGCCTTGCTATCAGCCATTCGCCGCCTTAATGTCCCATCAACACTAGCCAAAGGCAAAGAATCTTGAAAAACCGCAAAATTAGCAGATCGGCTTATATGTTTTAGTAACTCTGTAGTAGCAAATGCGTTAATTAAATTGCGGCGTGACAGCCCACTACCATCAGAAAGTAAAAGTTTTGTTGGATCAACTTTTATTTGACTTAAAAAATCCTTAATTACCTCTAATCCTGCTTCATCACTATCTTTTTCTACTTTTCCTTTTACCTTTCCTATTGTGCGTAGTAATAGTTCTGCGTAAAGATTTTGGCTAAATTTATTTACTATCCTAATAATTTCACTTAATGGAGGTGAATCTATTGCTGCTAGTTCAACTAATTTTTCTGGGTTGCTAGGTGTTAAAAGTGAACGTAAAGAACTATCTATAATAATAATTTTTCCATTAAATTTAATATTAGAACGACTTAAAGCAGCCTTAAAAAGACTAGCAAACATCCCAGCAGGCCGATAAACTGCTAGCCTAGCTGAAAAGCCTGTGTCATCTAGTGGCATTTTTCCCCAAGCTAGCAATGAATTATCTGCTAGTCCACGATTTAAGCCTATTTCTCTTTGCCCTTTAGCCGCAATTGTTTCCATTTTATTAATAATGGAAACATAGCCCACATCAGGAGTTATTGTTATTTGACAAGGATCTCCTACTTTTGCACCTGGCTTTATTTGCACTTCTACTTTGTTATCATAAGCAGTTAAAGCACTTATTTCTGCTCCAAAATGCCATTGTAAATCTAACCATTCCCATCCTTGGCCTAAAGAACTACCCTTCAAATAACTTTCATCAGCAATTAAATCTCCATTTATTTGCTTAACCCCTGCTCCACTCAACTGTTTAACCAGCAGATCAAAAGGTTGATAATCATCCATATAAGTACTAGCAAACGTAGGATCTCCACGTCCATAAAGTATTAAATTCCCTTTAATTACCCCATCATTATCAGGTTTATTCTCTGAATAAACAGATGTCCGAATACGATAATTAGGTGAAAGTGTCTCTAGTGCTACTGCTGTAGTATAAATTTTCATATTAGAGGCTGGTTTAAGTAGCTTTTCAGCTTCCTTTTCAAAAACCACTTTACCTGTAGCTTGAGTAATAATTCTTACTGATACTCCAGCATCAATAAATTCCGGTTTGTTTAGAAGTTTTGTTATTTCTTGTTTAAGTTTTGGCAGAGTCTGTTTTGGAGCAACTTTTTGCTGCTTAGTAGGTTTTTGTTTGTCCTTAATTGAAGCAGAAAAAACATTTACATTGACAATACAAAAAATAACTAAAAACACTAGGAAAAAATTCTTTAGTGAAATCATAGGTAAACTTTCTTTGTTTTTAAGCAAATAATTTTACTAGTTCTTGGTCAGTTAAATCCGTTAGCTTCTCAACAACTTTACTTGCTGCACCAAGTGAAATAGCTGGATAAGTATTAGTAACAGCAACACATTTCATCCCTGCCGCTAAAGCAGATTTAAGCCCTCCAATGGAGTCTTCTATTGCTAAACATTCTGATGCTTTGGCATTAAGTTCTGGGTGTAAATTATTTAATCCATCTAAAGCTTTTAAGTAACCTTCTGGATCTGGCTTACATCTTTTAATATTATCAGCACTAATAATTAATGAAAAAATAGGCCGTAAATTTATTCTTGTTAAAACAACCTCTATTTCTGCACCTAAAGCCCCAGAGTTTATTGCTAAAGGAAATCTCCCTTGGACATTTTTAATAAATTCTAGTGTATCAGGATAAATATCCATTTCTTTTTTTAAGTAATGTTCAAAATAGCAGGATTTTCTAAAAATTAGTTCTGAAACATAAATTGGGTCGCTAAGTCGTCCAAAATCAGTTAAAGCTGTAGTAAAAGCTCCTCGATCATCCATTGCTAAATATTTTTGGTAATAATCAGCTTGAGAAATTTTTATCCCTTCTTCCGCTAAAACACGCTGAAAAGTAACAAAATGGGCTGGTTCACTATTGGCTATTACACCATCAAAATCAAAAATTATTGCTTTTAACATAATTTCCTATCTTTTACTTAAAGTTTTATATAGCAAGATGTTTTGTAAGTTCTGAAGCTGATAGCTTTGGTAATTGCTTAGTCTGTTCTACTTCTTTAATTAAATTAATAATTGCACTATTAATTGGAGCAGATAAATTATTTTTTTGAGCTAAATTAACAATTTCCCCATTAATATAATCTATTTCTGTTTTGCGTCCTTGTTGTAAGTCTTGCGACATAGAAGAACGGGCTTGAGGATCAACTTTAATCATCTTAGCAGCAATCCTAAAAAACAAAAAATCTGGAAGTGATAAAACAATAGGTGCCAATGCTGGAATCAATCCCCCGCTACTTTGAGGCTTAATTCCACTTTTTTTCATTATAAAAAGAGCTTCTCGCATTGCTGCTGCAATGATTTTGCGATAGCCGACCTGGGAAAGCTCTTCTTTTAAGGAGATACCTGACAAAGCATTAATAGCATTATTTAAGTTAAAAATTAGCTTTCCCCAAAGTATTCCTTCTAAATTTTGGCTAGATTTAGCTTCTAAACCCACATTATTCAAAATAGAAACCACTTTTTGAGAATTATTTTTTTCTTCAACCACAAGCGCGCCACTTGTTCCACAATGAAAGTGAGCATTTTCATTCCAAACTACATTAAAAGGAACCATTCCAGCTAGCACTTCTGTTTTTGTTAAAATTTCTTGTAGTAAACTTGCATTTTGTACGCCGTTTTGAAAACTTACTACAATTGTCTTATCTCCTAAAAATTCTTTAAGCTCTAGAGCAGTTTGTTTGGTAGCAGCACTTTTTAAGGTAACAATTATTAAATCCCTGTCAGCAAGAGCCTTTATGTCTGTTACACAGCTAACTTGTGACGGTAAAAGACGAATCTCTTTTCCTGTAAAATCTGTAATTCTTAATCCATTGATTTTTGTTTGTTCAACAATTTTTTCACGTCCAACAAGAATTGTATCTATTGATTTAGAAATAAAGTGCGCACCTAAATAACAACCTATGCTGCCAGCCCCCAAAATACCTATTTTATTAAGTGTCATTATTGTTTCCTAAAATTTATTTATTTTTGATCATTAAAAGCTCTTTTTATTTTCAATAACTTATAAAAAATGCTTTTTAAGCTAACCTATTTCGCAACATTTTCGCTTAATTTCATTGACAACATCGTTGATCTTTGATTATATTTCGTCACCCTAGTCATTAAACCATTAAATAACTAACTAATAACTCTTAAGGAGAAACTATGTCTGTCAAACCCATCCCCGAAGGATTCCATACTTTAACACCACATATCATATTAAAAAATGCTTCTGAAGCAATTGAATTTTATAAAAAAGCTTTTGGTGCAGAAGAAATTTTTCGTATGCCAACACCCGACGGAAAAATAGGACATGCAGAATTAAAAATTGGTGATTCTATGTTAATGCTTTGTGATGAATACCCTGAAATGGGTTGTTTATCACCTCAAACTATTGGTAATACTCCTGTAACCTTATCTTTATATGTTGAAAATGCTGATGATGCCTTTAACACAGCCGTTGCTGCTGGAGCAACTGTAAAAATGCCATTAGCTGATCAATTTTGGGGTGATCGCTATGGTCAAGTGGCTGATCCCTATGGTCATTGCTGGTCTATTTGTACACATATCAAAGATATGACCCCTGAAGAAATTGCTAAAGCTGCTGCTGAAGCCTTTTCTAAAGGTGATTGCGGACAAGCTGCCCAAGCTTAAAAGTTAATCTATCTCGTCAACCTTTAAACATTACCTAGAGAAAATAACTTATTATTTTCTCTAGGCAGTATAAACTTGTTTTCAACACACTAAGGATATTTATGCAATTAAGTCATATTACACCTATGTTAGAAGCAAAAAACCTAACAGAAACCATAGAATTTTATACAAAAACACTAGGTTTTACTTGTGCATCTGTTTGGCCTCAAACAGGAGAACCTTGCTGGACTTGTCTAAAAAAAGATTCTATTGAAATTATGTTTACTAGCAAAAATTCCCATTCAAAACTAGAAGGTACTGTAATGACAGGCTCTTTATATCTCTATTCAGAACCTGTAGATAAGTTTTGGGAAGAGCTAAAAGATAAAGTAACTGTTGAATACCCAATAGAAAATTTTGAATATGGAATGAGAGAATTTGCTATTCGAGACTGTAACGGCTATCTACTTCAATTTGGGCAAGAACTTCCACACTAACAAAAATTTAACTCTTAAGGTAGGTAAATAGATATGCTTATTATTTTGCTTATTTTTACCATTTTGCTTAATGGTTTTTTGATCTAATTTCTCTTAAATATCATGCTTATTTTGTAATATTAGATATAGTTTTAAAAGAAAAGGTCAGCTAAATCAAATATTTAGCTAACCTTTTTACTTTTTAATTTTGAAAAACAAATACTGCTAAGAAACCGCCACTCGAAAACCTGTTGAATGAGATTTAATATCAGGTATTAGCTTAAAACGCGCCGCAGAACGACAAGCATTGCTACCTACATTCCAAGCCCCACCCCGCAAAACTCGCCATTCTGTTGCAGGATTATTATCATCTTTTTCCCAAACAACCCCATCATTAGGGGCATTTATATAATTACTATGATAAATATCCTGACACCATTCCCAAACATTGCCATGAACATCAAATAATCCTAAAGGATTAGCTATCACCATATGGGCAACTGGTGTTGTAGCGCGACGATAAACGCCTTTTGGCCCTGTTGAATAAGAATTATTTCCATTGTAATTAACTAAATCTGTAGTAATAGTATCACCTAAAGAAAAAGGCGTAGTCGTTCCAGCCCTTGCAGCATATTCCCATTCTGCTTCACTTGGCAGCCGGTAATTTTTACTGGTTTTTGCTGAAAGCCTAGCACAAAATTCTTGAGCTTCTTCCCAAGAAACACTTTCTACAGGCAAGTTATCCCCTTTGAAATGTGCCGGTTCTGGATTAAGACGACGTTTTATCTTAGGCCAATTAGCAACTTCTCTCCATTGTGCTTGTGTAATTGGTGTTTTACCTAAATAAAATGCTTTAATATTTACTTCATGCAAAGGGCCTTCATCATTAGCACGGCCTATTTCATGTTCTGGTGAACCCATTAAAAATATCCCTTTAGGAATAGAAACCATGTCAAGGTAATTATTTTCTGCTAATTCTTCAATAAAATAGCGATTTTGCCGAACATATCGCTTTCTAATAGCTGCGTCATGTTCTAATAACAAACCATCAAATTCAAAAAATAGCTTTGGCTTACCAGAAGAAGCATCATTTAACTCACCAACTTGTGTCATTGTGTTAGCAGTCAAATCTTCTATTAAATAAGAACTTAATACAGGTAAATCATCCTGTGTATCTATTAAATTTTGTTTTAGAGTTTCTTGAGTGCCATAAAGCAAAAAGGTTTGTAATTCTTCCTTCATATCCTTAGCACTAGCATATCTACGAAGAGGATCTTTTTGTAAAGCTTTACTAACAATTTCCTTAAGCATCAAAGGAATATTTTCTGGTAAAGGTTTTGGCTCATTATTAATAATTGCTTTCATTAAAGACGGCCAATCAGTTTGGCTAAAGGGGAGCGAACCAGATAAAAGTTGGTAAAGAATTACTCCAACAGCCCAAATATCCGTTTGTACAGACCTTTGCCCATCAAAAGCCTCTGGTGACATATAATTAGGCGTGCCTGCTATACCACTATTTTTAGCACTAGCTCTTAGGACTCTAGCTAGCCCAAAGTCGGCTAGTCTTGGAGTATCACCTTGTAGCAAAACATTGGCAGGTTTTATATCTCTGTGAATTATTCGGCGGCAGTGAAGATGTTCGAGTCCTGATAGAATTCCTAAAGTTATTTGGAGTGCAGATTCTAAATTAGGTGCATTTCCTCCGTGACTTTTTAACCAAGCTTCTAATGAGCCATCTGGAGCATATTCACTAACAACTACAACATATTCATCATAAACATCTGCTTCAATAATAGGCAAAATATTTGGATGTTTGCCTATTTCAACCCAAAGACGAGACTCTTTTTCAATTTCTTTTAAGTCTGGTTCTTCGTCTAATGAAAATTTAACGGCTACTTGAGTAGTAGCAATTTTACCTCGGCGTTCTGCCAACCAAACTACACCAAAAGCACCTCGCCCTAACTGGCGAATTAAAGTATAAGGGCCAATTTCATCATTAGCTCGTAGCATAAATTTAATAAACCATCATTTTTAAGCAAAAAACGCTTCCCCCAGATTTAATAAACTCGCTAGTGTCTACTTCTACAACTTCAAAACCTGCATGATAAAGCTTTTCATTTGTTGCTTTTGCTCCCTGTTGAATTACTACGTGTTTATAATTTAAGGATAAAGCATTACAAGCAAAAGTTTTGTAAGCGTCTTCTGCTGGAACTTCCATTACTCTAGGGAAAAAATGATGTATAAGTTTTAATCCTTCCTTAGTAAAAGCCTCACTATAGATCAAAACCGTGTTTGGATCTAGCACACAAAAACAGGTATCTAAATGATAAAAATCACTAGTATGTAATTCTAAAGCAATTACAGGAACAGACAATTTTACTGCTATTTCCTGGTAGGCAGCTAAACTTGTTCGATGTCCATAACCTCCCCAAAGCATCTGTTTAGCTGGATGCCAAATTGCGTCCCCTTGTCCTTCAAAGAGTAAATCTTGGCTATCTAGCTCTAAAATTTCATAACCTTTTTTCTTAAACCAGTCTTGATAATATAGAACTTCTTTTTTACGTGATGTGTGCCTCATATGAGAAAGCAAAACATAAGGTGTTTTATTAAAACCTGGTAAAACTTGATTAGCAGAAAATACCATATCTTCTAATTCTGGCACAGCATCAATTATAAAAACTTGTTTACCTAATTTTATAAATGTATCTCGTAAATCTTCCCATTGTCGGCGAGCCGACTCGATATTAACTTTACCTAAATTATCTTGCATAAAAGAATTTTTTACATCTTTTACTTCAAAATAAGTAGGTGGACACATTAATATTGACTGGGGTTCTGGTCTATCTAGGATTTTTCTTAAATCTATTGTTTTTGCTGCTTCTAAATTAGTAATTACTGTCATTAAAATACTTAAGCTCCAAACTAAAAAGAAACTCTAAAACCAAATTGTATTTGACGAGGAGAAAAAGCCCCTCTAAACCGCTCTTTAGGAACAATAAAACGTCCGCTATCTTGTGGAGGTAAAAAGAAATTACCTTGTGCATTAGGTGAATAAATTCGGTCAAAATCGCTAATATTAACACGATTAAATAAATTAAAGACTTCTACAAACCCTTGAAAATTATAGCGTTCCTGCAAAGATATGCTACGAGTAAGCCTTAAATCAATATTAGCAAAACCTGGAGTTATGCCAGCATTACGCCCTATACTTGCACCTCCAATTAAAGGACGATCTCCAGGAGGGTTATCACCATTACGATTTAAATCTACGCCTGCAAGTAAATTATATGGACGGCCCGAATTAAGATTAATAATTGTCGCTAATTGCATATTGCTAATAAGTTTATTTTTTCTAGTACCAGTATCAAAAACACCTGAGAGGACAAAGCGGCTACGAACATCTTGAACGGATAAACCCTTTTCCCCTGATGGATTTAATGGATCAACAGCTTCCTGTAACTCGCTACGAATATCAATAAAATTATCTATGGCCTTAGAAAAAGTATAATGAGCTAAGAGGCTAAAATTAGGTGAAAATCTTTGTACAATTGAAAATGTAGCTGCATGGTAATAGCTATCAAAACTGCTTTCAAATTGAAGTATTTCTCCTTTAGTTGGGTCAACTCTACCTGTAATCAAGCTTGCAAGCGGATCGCCAATAATAGGACGCACAACAGGGTTAATGTTACGTTGTGAAACTATTTTTAGACCCCGAATAAAATCATAATTAACTGCAATAACTGTATTAGCTTTAATCTGTTTATCCATTCCAAAACTTACTTGTTGAGTGTAGCTATTACGAACATTATTATTAAAAGTAAAAACTCGGTCTAATTGGGGAATATTTGGTACATTGGTAGGCAAATTAGCCATTTCTGGAAAACGATTTCCAGGCAACCCATAAGCTAAAGCTGAAAATGGAAATGGCAAGGTAAGAAGTTGAAATCTACGAGTATTGGTTAAATCGACTGCCGCAGCAGTCCCGACAATTGGAACACCAAAAAATAGCCCATAAGAACCGCGTAGCCTTACACCTGCTAGTTTGTTAGCTTTGTAAGCAAAAGCTATTCTAGGGCTAAAATTACCGTTGTTATTAGGAATAGCATCTGTTCTTATTCGGTCATAACGCACACCTAATTTAACTAAAAGATTGCTTGTTAGCTTGATGTCATCCTGAAAAAATAAACTTAAGAGTCTATTATTCAAACTAACACTTGGATCTCCAAAACCTTGTATAAAGCCTGTTGGAAGCCCGATATCAGCTAATGGGACATTAGCAGGAAAACCAGGAAAAAGCATTGGTGCTGAAGCTGAAAGAAACGTTAAAAAAGCTCTCTGTGCTGGTGTTCGCAAGTTTGGATCAAAAGCTTGCACAGCAGAAAATAACAATTCTGGATTACCCGTTTGTGGACGAAAATCTATATCTGTAAAAGAAGCAAATCCACCTGCAAAAATTGGTAAAGTAGTTTTGCGCTCTGGAGATTGAATATAAGCATAATCTATACCAAATTTAACTGTGTTGTTGTCTCGATTAAGTGTAACGTTATTAACAATTTGGTAGGTCTTAAAAAGTCTTATTTGAGACAAAAACGTCCCTCGTCCAAAACTAACTCGACCTTCAGGAGCAACTAAACGAACCTGTGGCCCGTCTTCTAAGGCAAATACATCTTGATCCCGGCGATTAAATAAAAATCTAGTTTCATTAATAAAATTTGCCCCACTATTAACATAAGTATTATTTAGCGCGATAGAGTTATCTGTTAAGCGTTGTACTCCTCCGTTTGTTTCGCCTACTAAACCGCCAAAAGGCTCTAAAGCCCCATTATAGCTACCTCCAAAGTTATAGCGCATATTTAATGTATCATTATTAGAAAGCCTAAAATCTGTGCGAGCTAAAAAAGAAGTGTTTCCAAGTGAAGTAGCAACCGGGCCATTATTTAAGATAAAACCTTGGCTACGAGCAGATTTCACAGTGTTATCACCAATTGTAACAATAATATTTTGTGCAATTGACAGGCGTTCAAAAGAAGTAAAATAAAAAGCCTTGTCTTTTTTAAGTGCGCCGCTAAGAGTTGCACCAAATTGATATTGCTCATAATTTGGCTCTACTGGTGAAAATGTATCTTTGCCGCTAGTTTCATCATTGCGAATAAGTCCAAATAAACCACCATGTAAATCATTTGTTCCTGCTTTAGTAACAATATTGATTACACCTCCTAAAGCCCGGCCAAACTCGGCACTGTAGCTGTCACTAACTACTTGAAACTCCTGTATTGCATCCTGGCTAAATGTTGAACGCACTGACCCGGAAGAAGCATCATTATTGTCTAGCCCATCAATAGTTATATTATTAAATCTCGCTGGTTGTCCATTGATAGAAAGCCCTGATGTAGCCGAAGCACCTTGCAAAGGAACTCGGTCTGTTGTCACTCTAGCAGCAGTTAAAGAAAGGTCTAAAAAATTACGTCGATTAAGTGGAAGTGCTACAATTCTTTGCTGGTCAATATTGGTGCTACTTTCGGTTTTTCCTTCTGCTAATAAGCTTACAGTAGCCACTTCAATTATTTCTTCTTGTCCGCCAACCATTAAAATAAAGTCCAAGCGTGAAGTAGTCCCTAACACTAGATTGGTGTGTATTATCTGAGTCTTAAACCCATTAGCAGTAACTGTTATCTCATACTCTCCTGGAGGAAGTTGAGCTAAAGTAAAAAAGCCATTTTCATTTGATGTAATTTCTCTAGTCAAATTAGTAGCAACATTTTTAGCCGTAATTGTCGCCCCTCTAATCCCTGCTGTATCTGGATCAACTAGTACACCTGTTATGTTAGCCGTAGTTGAACCAGCCGATTGAGCAAAAACATAAGATGTAGCAAGAAATAAATTAATGAAAATTAAACCTTGTAAAAGGCATATTAAAAACAATTTCTTTCTCATTAAATTTCTCCTCCCACTATCCAAACATCAAAAATTTGCTTAAAACCAAATACCTTTTATAGGGTTTAAGAATTAATCTAGGGCTTTTTAAGTAATTATAGGAAAAAACTTTCAACTAGCAATGTAAATCTTAAACAATAATTTTTTGTTTCAACATCCAAAAAATCTGCATTTAGATTTGCTCATCTAAAGAATGAAATCTATAATTTCTCTTTTAATTCACTTTAGTTATTTACTTATTTTGATAGGAAAAATTATGCGTTTTGAGCTTGTATCTGACTATACACCTCGTGGTGACCAACCAACAGCAATTAAACAATTAGTTGAAGGTCTAAAATCAGGAGAAAAATATCAAGTCCTACTTGGTATAACTGGTTCTGGAAAAACTTATACTGTAGCTTCAGTTATTGAATACTTTCAACGCCCTGTTTTAGTGATGGCTCATAATAAAACCCTAGCAGCACAGCTTTTTCAAGAATTTAAGAACTTTTTTCCTAAAAATGCAGTGGAATATTTTGTTAGCTATTATGATTACTACCAACCAGAAGCTTATATGCCTTCAACAGATACTTACATAGAAAAAGAAGCAACTATAAATGATGAAATCGATAGGTTGCGCCTTTCCGCTACACGCTCATTATTTGAAAGACGCGATTGTATTATTGTAGCTTCTGTGTCGTGTATTTATGGTATTGGTGACCCTCAATCTTATTTTGATATGTTGCTACTTATTGAACCAGGACAGCAAATTACCCGGACAGAACTGCTTAAACGCTTAGTAGAACTTCAATATGAACGCAATGACATTGCTTTTGAAAGAGGTAAATTTAGGGTTCGTGGCGATATTGTAGAAGTTTATCCAAGCTATCAAGATCAGGCTATCAGGATTGAATTTTGGGGAGATGAAATAGATGCTATCTCCATTATTGACCCATTGCTAGGCGAAGTATTAAATAAACATAATGGACGAATGCCAATTTATCCTCGTTCACATTTTGTAATGCCTAAACATATTATTAAAAGAGCCGTTACCACGATTAAAACAGAACTTGAAGAATGGGAACCCCAGCTTATTGAGCAAAATAAACTTTTAGAAGCTCATCGTCTGCACGAGCGCACTATTTATGATTTAGAAATGATTAAAGAGCTAGGTTTTTGTCGAGGAATTGAAAATTACTCCCGTCATTTAACAGGACGTAAACCGGGCGACCATCCACCAACGCTTTTTGATTATCTGCCTTCTGATGCACTAATTATTGTTGATGAAAGCCATCAAACCGTTCCACAAGTTCGCGGTATGTACAACGGGGATCGCTCCCGTAAACAAACCCTTGTTGATTATGGGTTTCGCCTGCCTTCAGCACTTGATAACCGCCCATTAAAATTTGCTGAATGGGAAGAAATTGTTCCACAATGTATTTTTGTTTCTGCTACACCTGGCAATTATGAACTTACTAAAACCGAAGGTGAAATTGTTGAACAGCTTATTCGCCCTACAGGACTTCTTGACCCTGAAGTCTTTATTCGTCCTGTAAAAGGACAAATTGACGATTTGCTAGAAGAAATCCGCATTTGTACTGCTAGAAATGAACGGGTTTTAGTAACAACTTTAACTAAAAAAATGTCAGAAAATCTTTGTGAATACTATGCTGATATAGGAATCCGTGTCCGCTATCTACATTCAGAAATTGACACATTAGAACGCATCAAAATCTTGCGCGACCTTCGCCGAGCAGACTTTGACGTTTTAATTGGTATCAATCTACTTCGTGAAGGTTTAGACCTACCAGAAGTCTCCTTAGTAGCTATTTTAGATGCAGATAAAGAAGGATTTTTGCGTAGCCAGTCTTCGCTAATCCAAACCATAGGACGAGCAGCTAGAAATGTTAATGGAAAAGCTATACTTTATGCTGACAAAATCACTGAATCCATGCGTTATGCAATAGAAGAAACTGCCCGTCGTCGTTCAATCCAAGAAAAATTTAATCAAGAAAATGGTATTACTCCACAAACAATTGTTAAACCTATTGAAGCTACATTAGTTACAGCCTATGAAGCAGATTATTTTAAGGTGCCTTTAGACTTAGGACAATTTGAGGAATACACAAAAGAAAACTTAGCAGAAAGCATTAAAAAGATAGAATTTCAAATGCGTGAAGCAGCTAAAAAATTAGAATTTGAACGCGCCGCAGAACTTAGAGATCGTCTTAAGTATTTACGTGAGAGAGCTTTACAGTATCAATAAATTCCGAGGTGTTTCAAAAATTATTTTTTAGCAAACAAAAATAGCCAGGCAATAAATTAATTACCTGGCTATTTTTTAGTTTTTAGCAAAATTTTTATTTACCCTAAAACAATTTTTAATAAGTTATTTTCCTAAACTTTGATACCTTGAAATTGTGGTTTATTATTTTTATTTTTTTTCTTAAGTTCTTTCCATAAACAAACTTTTTCTACGATATTTGGGACTTCCTCAACATTTTTAGTTTCAAGTTGAAACAAAATTTGGTTAGGAAGATTTATATCAAAAGTTTTAGCAATATAGTAAATTTCCTTTTCTGGCGTTATTTGATAATTCACAGTTATTATTCTCTCTACAGAAGGCCAGGTTTCTAACCTTAAAATGGTATTTTCTTTATCTCCAATATTTTGATTGAAAAAAGTTAGCTTTTCCAATTCTGTAAGCAATTCGACATTAAAAAAACTGTTGTGCGTAACTGTCCATCCCCCATGAATAATTAAACCTCTTAAATGTAAAGATTTTTCTTCAATATCTCTATTCTCTTGGCTAATTTTCAACATCGTTTTATTTATTGCCTCTACTATTTCATCTTTATTCTTAGTTTGGCAAATTATTATTGGATCGTGATCCCGAAAACTTCCTTTAATTATATCTAATTGAAATCCCCCTTCAGGATCGTCTTCCGGTATCCAACCCATATCAAGAACCCATTTGGATTTTTCATGTTGAGCAAATATTAATTCTGCCTCAAATATGGGCCATTATTTTTATCTTTTGGTAAACCTTCTATTTCATCAACTATTGGTTCAACATCAAAAAAAATATTTTTTGTAATTTGCCACCCAGCAGGAATTTGTAATTTCTGTAACATAAGTTTTTGCTCTTTATTCATTTCTATTACTCCTGTGCATACTGATTTTGCTTTATATTCGCACTTTAGAGTTTTCTACTAACTGCCATTTTTGGCGACAATGCCATTTTTGACAGTCCTTATAAATGCCACTTGTGACATAATTGTTGTAAAAATATATATGACCCAATTTATATATTAGCTCTAACATATAGCAAATGATAGATTTAGAAAAATAGCTTCTACTTTGGCATAAGTTTTATTATCTAGCAAAGAAAATCCATAAATCCAAAGGATAATAGAATGTCATTAAATATATCATCTAACAAAACAAATGATTTTGAGTTTCCAACAACATCTTCTCAAGAAAATAACTCTACTAAATCTACTGGTACAAACAACCCTCAAGAACAAACTAATTCCACTGATAATACAACATCTTCCCCCTTCGCAGAACAATTAAGTAAGATAGATAATACTGTCTCTAAAACAAAAGACAAAACCCTTAATGTTGATATCCCTGTTAATAGTGAAAAAACTAATTTTACAACCTATGAACAAGCTTTTCTTAAAGCTGGTTTTCGTGAAGTAGGATTGCCTAATACTACAGAAGCAGAAATAAACAAATTTCAACAAAGTTATAGTTCTATTACTAATAATAAAATTGGTCTAAACAGCAGTTTGACAGAACTAAAAGCAGAACAAAATAAAAATGGTGGTAGCAAAATATCTGTTAAAGTAAGTGATTATGATCTAAAAGTATTTTCTGCTGGAAAAGAACAAATTCTAGCTCAACGTCAGCAAGATTCTATTCTTGCTAAACAAACCTTAGAAGATAGTAAAGCTTATACAGATAATGCTTTTGCTGGTTTCTATAAATTGCAAATAAACGGCTTAGTTAATACTGTTAATGAAGCTACCAAACTTGCAGACCTTCCAGAAATACCAAAATTAGAAGTAAAAGGAGAATATTGGAAAGATAAAAAAGATGTTGTAGAGCTAGGAACAACCGTTGCGGCTGGTATATTAACAGGTAATGCCCCAGTTGTTGGTACAGCAATAACTGGTTTAACTGGTGCTGCACACGGGGTAGAACTAGTTAGTGGAAAAGATTATCGTAGCGGCCAACAATTATCACCTTTGGAAAGAAGTCTGCGTTTTGTTAGTTCTTCCACTTCAGCCTTAGCAGTAGCTAAACCTGCTAGCGAAGCAATTAATAAAGTAGCAAACAAACTTGATGACTTTGATTTAGGTGGCCCTCCTACCCTACAACCTGCAACTGCTAGCGGGCCAGCCATTTCTAGCATTCCTATTACCAAATCTGCTAGTCCCAATAACATAGCTAGTTCAACTAATTTATTTAATCAAGCAGCTAACTCAACTAGTGGCGTTAGCCAGCTACCAAAAGAAGTTGATCCCACCAAACCAACTAATACTACAGATCCAACAGAGTTAGCAGCAAAAACAGAAGCCGACAAATTAGAAAAACTTGACGCAGGCCATAGCATCGATAGACACGGCCCAGAAGTAACAGATCAAGTATTGCAAGAACGATTAACCAAAGGCATCACACCTAATAGCAGTGGAAAAATACAAAATGCTCCTCCTGGATCAACACGTTTTAACACCTATAAAGATTAGGTAGAAACCCGTAATGATTCAGTAGAAGCTATTGCAAAAAACCATGGAATAGATTTGTCAAAACCTCCCCCTCCAGGGCATAGTGGTGAAGCTGGTGCAATAATTGAACACAGTAGACCAATAGATGATGGCTTTGTAGGAAATACCGCTTCTAAAAATAAGGTTATCGATCCTTCTACAGGAAAAAAAGTATCTGTTTACGATAAAATTGAAGCTGTAGAAGGAATTTCAAGAACATATACTAAAATAGTTTGGAATCAAAAAAACCAGAAATGGGATGTTGTACAACATTATCCAAACGTATCCACTTGGGACAATGTAACCAAAACTTATTCAGCCCCAGCTAATATAGTAATAAATAAAACTATTAAATAAAGTTTATCTTGAACAGCTAAAAATTTAGGAGAAAAGATTATGGAAATAAGTGAGGCAATGATTAATTTTTACTTAATGAATGTTACAACAGGGGGGAAAAACCCCGATGATTTTTCCCCAGAAGATGTAGAAGATCTGTCTGAATATTATTCTTTTATACAAAATATGAAAAATCATGCTGCTAGGCATGGTGATCTTGATGCACTCAAACTAGGGTTTGAATATATTTTAGCTAATCCAGATTATAAATGTGTTTGGATGGCAGGCCCTGTTTATTCTTATGAAGAACAACAAGTTAGAGAAATTATTGAATATGCTTGGAAAATCATTTGGCCTGATTCTAAACCTATAGCATTTCAAGGCCCTAAAGATATAAAGTTAGTTCCCACTACCCTTGAACAATGGTGGGAGTCTCGCGGATATGATCCTAACAAAAAAACATCAGAAGCTTCCCAATTATTTCAAAATAAGCTAAATACCCATTTGTTAGGATAAATTATGTAGGGAGTGTTTTAAGAATTATCCATAAGTATTACAAGATTTTAGCGATAAAACTAAGCACTACAAATTTTCATAAACCTTAAATAAAAATAGCCTAGTTATTAATCTCTAGGCTATTAATCTCTAGGCTATTAATTTAAGGTTATTGCTTGGTCAACAAAATTAAGTGATTAATCGAAAAGCTCGTTAACAGTTATTCTCCAATTAGCTAAAGCAGGTTCAGCATCAGCAATTTCACCTCGACCAAAAATAATTGGAGTGTTTGGAGCATCACAACAATACTTGCAAATAGTATTAGCCCCTAGTAAGTCAACATCCCAAACTACCCTAGTGCCGCAAGCAAAATAATCTGCTCGTTTTTGCTTCATTTTTTCTTCTTCGGCCACTCCATAATCATTTTCACTTCTAACTTCTACTGCAAAAATAGGCGCACCTTCAAGAAATTTCATTCCTGTAGACTTACCAACGTAATATGCTGCGTCTGGGCTAAAAGATGTTCGGTTAGGTAGATTAACTATAAATCCTACATTATCAGGTATTGCATACCCTGTTCTATACTGTCTTTCATACTCTCGTAAACTATTGTATATTTGTCCTGCTACACGTCCTGGTAAAAATCCTGTTGGGGCCATTTCTACTATCTTTCCATTTATTATTTCTGCTTTTCTATTTTCCATTAATTTATACAATTCATCTATTACTATATCTGTTTGTATAACCATTTTTTACAACTCCTAAAACATAAAGCTACCCATATTAGAGCTAACACCGTCAACAACAAGCCTGACCGAATTGCTAGAGCCTTTAATTAAGTTGAGCTTTTTCTTGTTGCCTTTGATAGTAAATGTTGTGTTGGTGACGCTACGAGGGGCTATTGTAATCAACTTGTCATTAATAAATAGCTGCAAAATGTTAGCACCGTTGGACATAAAGCCTATGCCGTTGATTGTTAAGATTTTAGCTTGAAATGAAGCTTGGGTAATGGCTGGCCCTACCCTAAATTGTGTGCTAACTTGACCTGTGTTACCTGCTGCGTCTGTTGCTGTAATGCGTACTATTGCTTGTGGTGTTGTTAAGTTTAAGCTAGCAATGTTGTTGAGTGTAAAACTACTGTCTGTTGCTCCAAAGCTTGCTACTTGAGTAAAGCTTTGTCCTGCATTTAGCGACAACAATAAACTTTGAGAAACTACAGCCCTGTTGTCAGTGCTTTGCCAGTTGACTTGGATTGGCTGACCTGCCATAACTTGTTGATTTGTTGTTGGTTGGCTTATTGTCACTATTGGAGCTATGTTGTCAACTGCTGATTGAATGCTAAAGTTGTTAGCTGTAATTGCTTGAGCCATATTTCCGGCTGCGTCCCTAACAATTAGGCGAAGGCGAGCTTGACTAGTTTCTAGTGTCATTGGAATTGCAAAATTAAAGCTTTGAGTGCTACCGGACAAGCCTGTTGCTAGTGTGGTTGGGAATGTCGCGCCGCCATCGGTTGATAAAGACAAGTCTTGAGCAGCCACCCCTACATTATCGCTTGACATCCAACTTATTGCTAAGTTGCTGCCACTATTGAAGTTCTCGCCTCCTGTTGGAGCTATAAAATTAACTGTAGGGTTTTGAGTGTCGCCAGGGTTTCCGCCGCCCATTCCTATAGAGAAATTGCCACTAGCAGAACTACCCCGCCTAGCACCAAGATCCCCTGCTGTTACTCTAATTTGGGCGTTATTTGCTACTTGAATATTAGGCACTGTCCAAGTAAATTCCCGTGCATCTGCTGCTAGGTTTTCTGCACCTGCAATTGTTGTAAATGTTTGCCCACCGTTGGTTGATAGTTCTACTTTGTGATTAACTAGTGCGAAACTTTGTGCTGCTACAGTAGTTTGCCACTGAATCCTTACATTTTGTCCGGGTGTAAGTTGTTGATTTACTAGAGGATTTGTCACTTGCACCGTCGGTGCCTGCCCTATGTTGAAGTTGCCTGCTATGTATATGCCCCCTGCAACAGCAGTTGGTGACCCATTAAAATCACCATTTGCCCTAACTATAGAACGCGTTGTTGTATCAAAAGCAATAGTACCTCGAAACTCACCAATATAAAGTAACCGTCCATCTGATGAGAGTTTAAAATCCTGTATAGTAGCAAAAACAGAAGCAAAAATACTAGTTAGTTGGTTGGAACTAAAATCGTAAACAAAAAGATTACGAGCATTATATAATCCAATATAAAGCAAATTTCCATCAGGACTGAAAAGTAAAGAAGGGATATCAAAGTTTGAAGGACTAGGTACTGTAAAACTACTGATAACACTAAAAGAATTTGTATCAATAACAGTGATATTTTCTCTACTACCTAAACATAACGTGTTGCCATCAGGAGAAATAGCTATCTCCATTGGCCTAAGAACAGCAGGCATACCTACAGGTAAATTGCTGATGGCTCTAATGGAGCGTTTAGTTTGAACATCAAAAACAATAATATTACTATTAGTTAAAGAAACATAGGCACGCCTTCCATCAAAACTAAAAACTACTTCTTGTGGACTACTATTTGTAGTTAATGTGGTAACGGTTTGTAAATTATTTGGATCTACTAAAACAATTCTTGAATCACCTAACAACACCCATAATAACCCATCTGTTCCTATTTTTAAGTTATTAACCATAACATCATTAAATAATGTTCCAATAATAATACCTCTCTCTAAATCAAGAACTGTTAAACCTCGACCGAAAAAATTACGAGAGTGCGTAAGAAAAGCTCTTTTTTGATTGGGTGTTATGTCTATACGAAATGAAGAACTATTAAAAGGAATTTGACGAATTTCTTGTAAATTCAGTGCATTAACTTCTGATAAATAACCTCCGCTAGCAGAGAGATCGTTGTTAACAACTCTATAAATAATTGGGTCACTGCTAGTTTGTGCTTGTGCCAAAGGTTTTATTAAACACAACATCAACGATATATAAATAACTGTTTTTATTAATTTTAGCATTGAACTTTTCTCCTATGACATTAAAATAATTAATTATAAGTAGAACCAATACTTACAATTCTGACAGTTAATAGGAAAGAATAACCTTGAGGATCTAATCCTATTGCTGATCTATTTCCTGTTTTTAATGATGCACATCCTGGTTGGGGTCTTGTTGAGTGGATTTTATACCTTATTGAATAACCTCCATCAGCCAATGGACACATCACATAAAGCGAATTGTTTATACAAGGGCCATCTAATGCACATGGCCCTTGATCAAAAGTAAGGCAAGGGCCTTGACCAGAATCATAATAAGTACCATTACCATCAACATAACCTGCTTGAATACAATCTTCAGGGTTAGTGCTAGTAACCCCATTACCTAAACCAGTACAGCTATAACCAGTATCAGCTTCTTTTCTATCACACGCACTGCCAGCACCGTTAAAATTGTCGGGGATGAATTGATTGGTAAGAACTACGTCAAAGTAAATAACAGTGCCGCTTGTAATGTCATCGTAGGAATGACTCTCAACATCAGCACGCACTAGCCAATGATACTTTTCTGTGTCAATGGTTGTAAGTCCTCGTTTGGGAAATTTTTCTTGTCCAACAAAGGTTGCTCGTAAAGTGTAGCTATAATCATTCTGCATTTGACGAATAATGTTTTGCTGTAACTTGTCAGATTCCTTGTCGCCTAACCCTGCATTAGGTGGAAGTACCCCTGTTAGAAAATCTATAGTTTGGTTGGTATCTCCTTTTAAGTCATCAAATAACGTTTCTGGTTCACATAATCCATATTGGCTTGCTAGGTCACTATCTGCTGTTCCTGCTGATGATGGGGCTGTTAGTTTCCCCTGACATACGTAGGTTGTTGAACCTTGTGCTTTTCTTAAGTGGTCTACCAATTGGGTTTGTACTCGTTGATATACTTGGTCAACTATATAATTTCGTATTGGGCTTGATGTTGTTAGGGCTATGTCCTCTGCTGTTGATAGGGCTATATCTAGCTGAGTGTCTTTTATTTGCATTGTGGTTCTTGATATTGGGCCTATTATTGCTGCTGAACTTATTATAAAAAAGAAAAATACTGCAAATAGGATCGCCCACCCTCGCGGAGTGTTTATTTTTCTAACAACTTTCTTTGCATATTTCTTAAGTTTTTTAACGCTAGATTTTTTAGTTACATTATTATTGTTATTCATGATGGCCTCCTATTCGATGTTGCGTATAAAAATTGGGTAGGTTTGAGTAATTTTGCGGGCGATGCGCTCATTGCCTTGCACGGGTGGAACTTCACGAAAGAGTGAAACATCTATGGATGAAATATCATCTAGCCAAGCAACTATTGGGCTTATTGGTGTTGGCTGGGTTGTGCCGTCTTTTAATCGATAGGTTACGGTTATTGAATCAGTTTCGCCAAGATTACTTTCTGAGCCACCTTGGACAAAGAAATTGCCATTATTATCAGGCAGAATTGTCCCACCATCATTTCTTACAAGTCTGCTACTCATTTGATCTTGTTTGATGTAAAAGCTGGCTACTTTAAGAGGTACTAAAATAGAACCAATAAGAAATCTTTGTGGAGCATCTGGAGCGTTGGAAAGCCCTGGTATAGCTTGGCCGCAATCGCCACTTGTGCAGAGATCATAGTTAAATTCTATAAAACTACGTCCACTTTGGCCAGGGATTACAGTTGAATTGCTAATGCTAGTAAGTCTAACTAGTCGGGAAGCAGGTTGGAAATTGATTCTTGAGTTTGGAATGTCGTCTCCGCCTTCGCTATATGGGGGAATGGCAACTAATAAGGCTAGATCGCCTGGCTTAAACATATCTGCGGTAGGAATCCAGGGAAGCCCTAATAAAGTTTGGTCATCTGGGACATTTGGCGCAACACCTGGTTGTGTTGGGGTTGGGGTTTCGCGTGGGCCTCTAGGATTAGGGCTAGAAGCTGGTGTAGGTGTAGGAAAGCCGCCTACAGGAACTTTTTGATGTTGCTCTGCGCCATAATCAGTATTAACTAGATTTCTTGTGTTCTTATCGTCTTTGTCATCGCCTTTAGCTGGGTCTTGATCGTCGTTTCCGTCAGTTGTCGATGTGACGACATTTGGAACGGCTACCCGCACTCTACCTGTAGTTCCAGAGCCTACGGAAACTTCCGCGATAGGTAGTCTTGGAATTTTTGCATCAGCATAAACAACAGTGAAAGCATCAAAACCATTAACTTTGTAAGGAGTGATAATACCTAGACGAATTGGAGTAATTTTACCGGTAGCATCTGGTAGAAACCCTGCTATGGGAAGTGCAGGAATGCTAAAGGCTTGTCCGTTAGAAGTTGCAAGCCCTCGTCCGGGAAGTGTGGTTAAGGCTTGTTTTAAGGATGATTGCGTAGAGAGCAATGCGCGTTCTACTTGAATAACTCGGTCTTGGCGGTTATTAATTTTAAGAAATTGTATATAAACGCTTGTAGCAGAAACTAAAACTATGCTGCTAATAACTACAATAACAACGCCTTCTAATAAGCTAAACCCTTTATTATTAATGAATAAACTTTTTCTCATAATACCCTCTAAAATAATTTATTTTGTAACTACTCCATCTGACTTGGTTGCATATCTAACACGAACTATATCATTTGTATCTTGCTTAATTACAATTACATAAGATGTGACATCATTTGTAGTTGGAAAGTTTCTTTTTATTAGCCATTGGCGGCGAAATTTAGCAAATGTTGAATTACTAGGGTTTGGGACAGTGGATTTACTACAATCAAGTGTGTTAACAGTGCCTTGGCCTTTGTCAATGTCATCGGTTGGGTCAATCCCTCTACCATCTTTTTCCTTTGTTGGAGGATTTGGAGGATTTGGAGAAGCAGGAGAATTTATTAAACAACCTGATTCATTGAGTAGGTCAAAATAGCCTGGCATTGGGAAATTAGGATCAATTGAGCCTACTTGAGTTTGTCCATTAGGAATTAATTTAACTTGATTTGGAGTGTCGTTAAATAATTCTGTAGTTTTTTGTGATGCAAGTGCGCCAACATCAGCAAGTTTTTTAACAAATTGTCCATTTTTAATACCTGTAATTAGCAATTTGCCTAGATTAATAAAAATTATGGCTAGAAGAATTGCTGCAATCATATATTCAACAGCAGAAAAGCCTTGGTGGGAGCGGTTAAGCTTGTTTTTAAGTTTATTAAACATTGTTTATCCCCTAAATAGTTATTTGCCTTTTGATGATGGATTAAAAAGATTTTGTAGATCGGTACGAGAACGCCATTGTCCGCGGGAAAATTCTGCTACGTGAAAGTCACCATGCTTATCAACTAATAAAGCCAATTGACGATTTTTACTAAGAATAAAAACTGCATGTGATTCTTTTAATGTGCCTCCAAACCTATCAAATGAAAAGTTCGGGCTAGTGCTAAAACAAAAGGCTTGATTAGAAACACAAATTACAGCTTGATTTGCATCGCAACGTGCTTGGCAACTAGTTGCGTTGCTGTTGGGTGGTTGGGTGGTGACGACAATTCCGCTATGGGGGCGAATATCAGCTTTACTTAAGGAAAAAGTAAGATTTTCTGGACTGCTATCACCACGTTTAGCTTGTCGTTTAATCTCAGAAAGTGCATAGGCCATTTCAGCAGCGACTTGTTCAACCCTTACGCCTAAAGCAGCACTGCCAAAATTAATGGATACACCAATAAGAACAGCACTAATAATGGTGATTACAATTAGAAGTTCAAGAAGTGTATAACCTTTTATATTATTCATAATGCTAGGCTTAGCCTTCCATATTGTATTTTAAGATAAATAAAAACTAATAATTAAACAAAGAATATCAAAGTTAGTTCAGGTAGTATAACCTATATATTTTGCTGATGAAAGTAGATATCCTTAGTTTGTTTTAGGAGAAAGCTATAACAAATATTATGCCTAAGTAAATTTAGAAGGGGATAAAATTTCCAGCCCACCCGTAAACGGATGGGCTATTGTCAAATGCCCCAATGGGGCATTATCGGTTTTGCTTTATTTTTCAATAGTTTACATAGCAGCTTCCAGTATATTAACTTGTCTCGTTGCTTGTGGGACTCAAGATCTTAGCCCCGTTTAGGGGCGTTACAAATTTAGCTTGGCACGTCAGTGCCAAGAGTCAGTGCCAAGACAATTGCCATTTTTGGCAGACAACAAATTATTTAACAATGTCAAAAATGGCAGACAATACGAAAAATGGCGATTATAGAAAAAATTTTTCTTTATTGAAAACAAGTGTTTAATAAAGTTATAGTTAGCCAAAATTTTTGTTAGGTTTAATAATTATGGCTAAAAATCAAAGTAAAATTTTAGTTGCTGGCAATCCTCCATTAACTCAAAACACGGCTGAATTGCTTCAACAAATGATTGAAAAGGCTTTAGATAGCAAACTTACAGATGAGCAAATCAAACTATTTCAAGACCGCCTTATAATTGATTGGCAAGAAGCTAAAAAAGAAGTGCGTGAGTCTATTTTAGAATCAAAAAAAATGTTTCAAGCAATTACTGTTGAAATAGAGGCTTTACCCTTAGAAAAACAGCCCTTTGCTTGGAGTGAATTTGGGAGGCAACTTTACATACACGCTGAAAGTGAAGGAAAAGACGATCCCCTAGGACAATTAGTTAGTAATGTTTATCAAGCAAAAAATAAATTACTAGTTAAAGGTAACCCTCCACTTTCCCAACAAGCAGCAGAAAGTTATGTAGAAATGAATGCTTTTTTACAAGGATTAATTAAAAAAACTAAAATTAATTTAACTGTAAAAGAAAAAGAAAATCTTGTTAATGAATTGGAGAAAAATTTTGTTAATTATTCACAAGAAATTAAACAAGAAATTAGTAAAGCAGATGCGTCTTGGGGGCTACTTCGTTTTAATTGGAAGCAAGCTAGCAAACTAGAACAAGATAATTTCTGTAAAGAACTACAAGAAACTATAAATAATAAAAATATACAAAATAGTGAACAAAATAAGGAAAAAGAAATGCCTGTAGAAAATAATATAAAAATAGCAGAACAACCTGAAATAGTGACACCTAAACTTTTACCACCACAGTTTTTAAGTGCAATAAAAAATTTAAGGACAAAAGCAGGAAAAATTTCTCTGTTTTCATCAAATAAAAAGGCTGATTAATTAATAATTAATTAAATGTGTTAGGAGAAAATATGGAAAAAAAAGAATATATGCCTTTTAATGCCCAGCCGTAAACGGCAGGGCTATTGCCAAAAGCCACTATGTGGCTAAAGAAAAATTACGTAAGCTATAGCTTAAGCCCCAGAGGGGCTTTTGATATTAGCCCAGTCGTTTACGGCTGGGTCTAGGTCGGGTTGTTAGGAGAAAATATGGAAAAAAAAGAATATATGCCTCCAGATCGTATTTTTACTGTAAATAATTTTTTATCCTCAGCAGAATGTGATGAATACATTGCTATGAGTGAAAAAATAGGCTATGACATAGCAACAATTAATGCTGTTGGGGGTCATGTCATACGGCCAGAAGTTCGCAATAATAACCGAGTAATTTTAGATGATACAAAATTGGCAGAAACTATTTGGCAACGATTAAAAGCTTTTGTGCCACCTGTATTTGAAGATAGACAAGTGTTAGGGTTAAATGAAAGGTTTAGGTTTTATCGCTACAGCCCAGGACAATATTTCAAGCCACATTACGACGGCTGTTTTCGTCGTCAAAATGGCGAACAAAGTCAAATAACCCTAATGATCTATCTAAATGATAATTTTGTAGGTGGTGAAACTAGGTTTGATTTACGCTATCCCTATTTTGATGTGACTATTGTCCCAGAAAAAGGTATGGCACTATGTTTTGACCATTATCTTTTGCATGAAGGTAGTGAGTTAATTAAGGGACGTAAATATGTGCTTCGTACAGACATTATGTATAGTGCAGCATAGCTAATTGATAATAATGAGTTTAGGAGCAAGTTCTTTTGCGAAGTTTTATTATACTTAATATAGTTCGGCCAGTTGTTTGGATACTTTTTCGGCTTCTTTATAAGATAGAAGTTTATGGAACAGAAAATATACCCAGTAGCGGCCCGGTGGTTGTCACCCCTAATCATATTTCTTATATTGATCCGTTTTTTGTTGGTGTTGCAATAAAACGACGAATTTTTTTTATGACTTGGGATCAAATGATGCAAATTCCTGTAATAGGTTCTTTAGGTCACTTGTTTGGAGCTTTTCCTGTAAAACTAGAGGGTCATGACCGTTTTGCTATCAAAAAAACACAACAGCACCTTAATGATGGGCAAATAGTAGGAATTTTTCCAGAAGGCGGGCGGACAACAACCGGAAAGTTAGATCCTTTTAAGGTTGGAGCATTTCGGATTGCTCTACGTTCTGGAGTACCAATAATTCCAGTAACAATTAATGGTGCTTATGATGTTTGGCCTCCTGGACAAACATTTCCACGTTTAACAGGCAAAGTAGTAATTTATTTTCATTCAGCTATTTACCCACCAAACTGTTCTGGGGCAGAATTAAAAAAATATATTCCAGAAATCTCCGAAAAAGTAAGAAAAAGCATTATTAGCACCTTGGAAGAAAAACTAATTCCAGAGGATGCTAAAACCATTTAATTAACATAAAAAATAGGATTATTTTTTAATGATAACTACTGGAAAAATACTTGGACATTATGAAATTGTTGATAAATTAGGCGTGGGCGGAATGGGTGAAGTATACCGAGCAAAAGACTTGCGTCTTGGGCGAGATGTTGCCATTAAAGTTTTACCAGCAACTTTAGCTAAAAATAGTGATGCTCTTAGCCGCTTTGAACGTGAAGCCCGTGCTTTAGCAACTCTTTCACATCCTAATATTGTTACTGTGTTTGATTTCGGTGTTGAACAAGAAACTTGTTATTGTGTTATGGAATTATTAGTTGGAGAAACTTTGCGCTCATCTATTTCCCGTAGTCTATTTACTCCAGAACAAGCACTTAATTTCGCAACTATACTAACAGATGGTCTAGTAGCAGCACACACTAAAGGAATAATACATAGAGACTTAAAACCAGAAAATATTTTTATTACTAGCAATGAGCTAGTAAAAATTTTGGATTTTGGGTTAGCAAGAATTGATAGAAATGTCCCTTGTGAAGAGCAAGACCTGTTGCCAACTATGAAGGCTGAGACAACTCCAGGGACAATTATGGGTACAATACCTTATATGTCTCCAGAACAAGTTAGAGGGGATTTTTTAGACACTCGAACCGATATTTTTTCTTTTGGATGTGTTTTATATGAAATGCTGGTAGGTGTTAGTCCTTTTTCTCGCCCTAATTCAGTAGAAATAATGGCTGCAATTTTAAGAGATAGTACACCAAAAATTACTGGGTCAAACCCTTTGCTTTCTTTAATAAATGATATTATTCAACGTTGTTTGATGAAAAATCGTGATGAGCGTTTTCAATCAATGAGTGAGATATTAACAGAGCTAAAAGAAATAGGTACGGAAAATAAACCTAGTAGCTCAATGCGCTCATCAGGTTCATCACGTTTATTAAGTACAACTACTTCTACGCAAAGTAAGTTAAATAGTCGCTCAAGTAAAGCTAAAATGCTTACAACGATTGCTATTTTGCCGTTAAAAAATGCTTGTGGTGATGCAGATATGGAATACTTAAGCGATGGTATTACAGAAAGTTTAATAGATAGCCTTTCACAGCTACCAAAAATTCGAGTAATTGCCCGTAGCGTAGTCTTCCTTTACAAAGAACGTCAAAGCAGTTTGCAATTAATTGGGCGTGAGTTAGATGTTTCTGTGCTTATAACAGGTCGTGTAATGATGCATGGCGAGGTGTTAAGCGTTAGGATAGAAATGGTTAACGTTGCAGATAACTCGCAAATATACGGGGAGCAGTACCGCCGCAAGTTTACAGATATTTTTTTAATACAAGAAGAAATTGCTACAGAAATTGCTGAAAAGTTACGTGTTAAACTAAGTGGTACAGAAAAGAAAAAGCTAGCAAAACGCCAAACTAAAAATAGTGAAGCCTATCAACTTTATCTTAAGGGCCGTTTTTACTGGAATAAACGTAGTCAAGAAGCTATAAAAAAAGCAATTAGTTTTTTTAATCAAGCATTAAATGAGGATCCACTTTGTGCTAATGCTTATGCAGGGCTGGCTGACTGTTATGCTTTGTTAGGCAATTATGGTGCTGTTCCAGCAGACCAATATTTCCCTAAAGCAAAACAAGCGGCTCTAAAAGCATTAGAAATAGATGAGCAATCAGCAGAAGCACATACTTCATTAGGAATGATTAAATATCGTTATGATTGGGATTGGGACGGAGCAGAAAAAGAATTTCGACGAGCAATAGAGCTTAATCCATCTTATGCTACGGCTCATCAATGGTATGGTTGGTATTTGACTATGTTAGGGCGTTTTGATCAAGCAATGGATGAAATGAAAATAGCACTTAAGCTAGATAGTTTTTCCATACCAATTAATCAGGGGATTGGAATGGTGCTTTTATGTTCTGGTAAAGGAGATGAAGCACTTAAACAATTTCAAGAAACATTAGCAATGGACGAAAATTTCCATCCACTTTATTTTAGTTTTGGGCTAGTTTACCAAAATCAAGGAAAGTTTGATAAGGCAATAGAATCATTTCAGACAGCAATTAAAAAGGCTGGTAATAATCCCGGGTTTATTGCGGCACTTGGAAATGTTTTAGCTATGTCTGGTGATAGAGTTGGAGCAGAACGCATAATTGATGAGTTAAAAGAAATGTCAAAAACTACTTATGTCTCACCAGTTGCTATGAGTCTTGTTTATATTGGGCTTGAAGAACCTGAGCAAGCTTTAGATTGGTTAGAAAAAGCTTATCCTGATCGTTCAGATTGGTTACTTTGGATAAAGTCTGATCGCCGTTATGAAGCATTAGAAGGACACCCTCGCTTTACTCAACTACAGAAAAAACTAGGGTTAATTAGCTAATTAGCCCAGCCGTAAACGACTGGGCTACTATCAAAAGCCCCTCTGGGGCTTAAGAATTTTGTCTATTTCTTTAATTTATCCTTGAATTGTTTGCGAAACTTCATAACTTTTGGAGCAACTACGCCTAAACAATAAGGTTGATAAGTGTTGTATTTGAAATATTCCTGATGATAGTCTTCCGCTGCGTAAAAAACACTGCTTGGTGATACTTCTGTAACAATTGGATCGTCCCAAATTTTTTCTGCTGTAAGTTCTTTGATTACTTCCTCAGCAATTTGTTTTTGTGTTTCGCTATGATAGAAAATTACCGAACGATATTGAGTGCCTGCGTCCATTCCTTGACGATTTAATGTAGTTGGATCATGAACAGTAAAAAAAATCTGAAGAACTTCCTTAAATGAAACTACTTTTGGATCAAAAGTTACCTGGACAACTTCAGCATGTCCAGTTGTTCCGCTACAAACTTGCTTATAAGTAGGGTTAAGTGTTGCTCCACCTTCATAGCCTGAAATAGCACTTTTTACGCCCAATAATTCTTGAAAAACAGCTTCAACACACCAAAAACAACCGCCTCCCAATGTTGCTACTTCCATTTCGTTTTGTTGACTCATAGATTTACGACCTTGCTTGATTAAGTATTAATTAAATATTGTTTGATTTATTTAACACTAGCATTTTTCTTAACTCATATGGGAGTCTTTTAACCTGATTATTCGCTATGATTAATCAAAAGCCGTTACTAAAATTGATCGCCTTAAAATATTTTGTTAGGCAAATAAAATTTTTACTTTCAACAGTAGAAAAGCTTTTTTTACTTCTAGTTATAAAACAAAATTTTTTAAGTTTTGCTAACAATTTTATAATTAAAACCCACGCTTGGACAAATACTTGGACAAAAGCTATTATAAAGCTTAATAAAAATTGGGAGTAGAAAGAAATGGAAGAAAATAAATTTGATACAGATTTAGAAGATAGTGACTTAACAGGATTAGTTTCTAAAAAAGAAGCTGCTAAGATTTTAGGTGTTTCAGAAAAAACGCTCCAACGTCTTTCCAGCAAAGATAAGATTGTTACTGTTTATAAGAAAAAATATCACGGGGGATATACAGCATATTTCCCACTTAGTGAGTTAGAAAGAATTAAGGCTGCAAGAGAAAATAATGAAGAACTTCCAACAGTAAAATCATCGGCTTTTCCGCCAGCAGAAGAACCTAGCCAAACACCTACTATAATTTTAGATCAGCCGATAGTTGCAGCATCAGTAATAGAACTAGTTGAAGAGCCTTTTCGACCTCTGCCTATAACATTAGAAGCTAAAGAGGTTATTAAAGAAACGAAAGCTGCAAAAACTAAAGAAGTTAAAACTACAATATCTGTTGTAGAAGCAGCCGCAAAATTAATTCTGACAGTAGAAGAGGTTTCCATTTTAACTCATATACCTGAAAAAGAATTACGTGAAGACTTAAAAAAAGGAAGACTTCGCGGTCTATTTAAAGGACATGGTTGGAAAGTCAAACGCGCAGATTTAGAAGAATATGTGCGCTCTATTTATGTTCCTAGACGAACCGACAAAATAGAAGAGAGTGGAACAAATGAAATTGACTTAGGTGATATTGGAGAAATATAGCAATTCTCGCCTAGGAAACACAATTAATAAATTTATGTGTTTGGTGAAGACTTAGATTTCTTAACTATATCTTTTAATTTTACACTTACTGCATCAGCTAGATCACTTAAGCTATTGACTTCTTTGCCAGATTTACTAGCCAATTCAGCTAGCGTTAAAAATTTATTTAGAACTTGTGGAGCATTTTCTTTTTCTTGCCATTTCCAAACATTTCCATCGGCTATAAACTCTGGAGATTGTGCCAAAATAATTCGGATTGTGTTGCGATTTGGATAATGATTTTGTTGTTGTGAAAGCTTTTCATACAAAGAGCGAAAATCTAGTCCATTTGGGCTATTACATAAAATTTCGCTAAGAGTTTTTCTATAGGACTCACCTTGTTTTAATCTTAAGTCTTGTAAACTTTCAGGGTCAATATGTCGGGCTTCTTCCTGTTGTACTTGCTTATCTATTTCTCCTAGCTTAATTACTATAGCATCTGTAGACCAGCTTAAGTGTAATTTCCGGCCAGATGTTTCCCACTCAAGAATTGTTGTTAAAAACTCTCCAAAAAATCGGTTTTGCTCTATGTCTAACCAAAGAAAATCTTCTTCTCCAGAATCAAAAAAAACGCTTTTTATAGCAATAACATTGCTTTTATGACCAACAAATTTTGGATACCTAAACTGTGCTTGAGCAGGAACAGGTAAGTATTTATTATAAATATGAATGGTTCTTAAAACTTGTACCCAACTAATGGATGTGTCTAAATGTTTTTCTATAGGAGGGTCAGGAAATTCTATAGCATTGCTATCAGAAATAGACGGCTCGTTATTATTTTCTATTAGTTCTATAGCCTTAAAGCCAGTGTTATTATTGACTTGCCAGACTCTAAAATGTTTTGGTAAGTTTAACTTGGGTATCCGTTTAGTAGGCAACCATAAAGATCTTGCTATTTCTGACCAGTCAGAGCTTTGATATAAACAGCTTTCTAAAATATCAACAATATTGTCTTTTTCACTAAACTTTTCATTTGTATAAACTAGCTTTTCATTTATTTGGTGTGTAGTAAGGGGTTTTGCTTGTTCTTGATAAAGCTGTAAAAATTTATCTAAAGCTATATTTATTTCTTGTTGAAGTTCTGTTGGTACTTTAATAATTGGCCTAGCTGTTAACATTAAAGCTTTATCATTTTGGCTAAAACGAGCATCAGCAGGACAAAAAACATAAAATTTATTTGAGCTATCAAGTCTATTTAATTCTTCTTCTAAATCCTGACCATTCCACAGCCCTTTCCAAAGACGATCTATAAGTAATTCATTAGCAAGACATTGATTAGATAAATGAAAATGGTTTAATCCATAAATTTCCCAAAATCTAGGATCTTCTCTAAGTCGAACATCTTCGCCGCTGTTCCATATTTCTTTTAAGGCTTCTTGCTCGGTAAATGTATAGCGACTTTTAGAAAATTTATTAACTATTTTGTCTAAAAATTTGATTGGCTTACGTGGATTTAGATAAAAGTCTTTGTGTAGAATATATCTCATAATGTATCCCCTTTTTTATTCAGCTAGTTGAGCCTGGTATTGGTTCAGCACCAGCAAGGATATCTCGCCCTCGTGGTGTAAGCTGTATAGTTGTATAGATACTTTTATCTTTTGAAATCTGTTTTTCTATTTCCGAGATATAGCCATCTGCAATTAAGCGATCAAAATAATGTTGTAATTTTTCATGGTTTAGAGCATTTTTCAAAACGCCAAAATGCTCTGAACGCCGAGCATAAGCTGGTAATTCATAGGTTTTGCCACCACTTTTTCCAAAAGCTTCTCCAAGTAGCATTTTTTTAAGAGTCATTTTTCCATATTGGCTATTATGATCACGAACAGCTTCTAAAATAGCCATTATTGGTTCAACTTTTAGAGGTTCTGGAGCAACTACCGCGCTCATATTCCAAGGCACAGGATAACTAGCTGAACATAAATCACATTTACCGCAACGAGGCGAATTTGTTTCACCTGTTAAGTAGTTGATTAAGTAAGCGGCTCGACATTCTCTTGAATTAACGCTCATTTCAACAAACTTAATCATATCCTTTAATCTATTATCAAATTGTTGAAAACGACTTAAAAAATCTGTAGCTATTTTCTTAATAATCTCTTTGTTGGTTGCATTAGCTCCACTGATAAAGCTACTACCTCTAGCATAGGCTCTAAAAATTAAATCCCCCTTTTGTGCTAGTTTGGTTAACAAAGCCTCTACAATGTATGTGCTAATGTTTGTTTTTTCAATTAACGGTAATGCTCGGTAATAACAACGAACATTAGGTTTAAGACTAAATTCTTTTATAAGAACTTTAAATAATTCTTGTTCTAATGCGGAAAGTCTATTAAGGATATCATCTAGGCTACTATTTAGTAGTATCGTAGCTTCTAAAACAAAGTCTTCTCCTCGTTTTACTACCTCTGCTTGCTCTAAAGCATGGATGATTACTCTTAGTTTAGCTTCTTCAAGGTCAAGCTCAGTCACCATATTTTCAAATGAAGTAAAAACCTTGCCATCACTAGAGCGAACTGCACCATAAAAGTTAGCTGCTAAAATCCCTTTAGCGATTTCTGCAATTTCTTCTGCTGTAGGAATACCTTTTTTAGCTAAAAATCTATGTGTTCTTTGTGTTGCAGATGAGTAAATTAAAATAGCATAAGCTTCTTTTCCATCTCGACCGGCGCGGCCTGATTCTTGTACATAAGCTTCTACAGAATTAGGATGATCATAATGGATAACAAACCTAATTTCTTGTTTATCAACACCCATTCCAAAAGCGTTTGTTGCCACTACTACTTGAATTTCACCTTGCATAAATAGTTCTTGGACATGATGGCGTGTAGATGTTGGTAAGCCTGCATGATAGGCTTGTGCTGCAATATTGCGGCTACGTAGAAGTGTAGCAAGTCTTTCTGATTCTCGACGTGTTGCTACATAAATAACACCTGCTCCGCCTTTTTCACTATTGCTTACTATTTGTTGTGCAAGGCTTATTGTTAAAGTGTCTCGATCCTTTGCTGATGAAGGATGAAAAACACGAAAAACTAGATTATCTCGTCTAAAATCGCCTGTCATTGTAACAAAAGGCAACCCTCTTTTGCCTAACTCTAGGGTTTTCTCTATTTCACCGCGAACCGTTCTTGTAGCAGTTGCGGTTAATGCTTGAATAGCAATATTTTTAGTTGCTGGTAAAAGTGTAGAGATTTCTAAAAAATCAGGACGAAAATCATGTCCCCAAGTAGAAATACAATGGGCTTCATCTACTACTAGCTGAACTATTGGAAGTTCAGCTAAAAACATTCTAAAACGTGGATCACGAAGTCTTTCAGGAGATACATATAAAATTCTTAAGCGTTTATTTTTTGCTTCGGCTAAAACTTCCTCTTGTTCCATAGAAGTCATACCGCTAACCAAACAATTAACATATTTTACTTCTGCATCATGACGTAATTTTTGCACTTGATCCCGAATTAATGCAATTAATGGTGATATTACTAGGGTAAGCCCTGGACGCACTAAAGCTGGCAGTTGAAAAGTTAAACTTTTTCCTGCACCTGTAGGGAATAGACCTAGCAAGTCATTACCCGTTAAAACAGAGCGAACAATGTCTAATTGATTTTTTCTAAAACTATCAAAGCCCCAAACGCTTTTTAATACAGCTAAAAGATGTGGCAGGACTTCTTTATCAAATTCAGAATCAGCAAAAGTAGCTTTTTTAAGTGTATGTTCGGCTAATACGCGTTCTATTTCGTCTATTGCGGCTGGAGGTAGTAGCGATTCATTAAAAGCTTCTCCCATCCAATCACAAACGCGCTTGTACATATCTAAATCAGATTCATAGCCAACCGTTGGATCTGGCAATGATTTAAGTACATCCGGGCGATAAGTTGCACCTCTAAGCCTTTTATCTAGAAAAATTACAACTCCGCGATCAGATTTTGATCTAATAAGTCGTCCAAAGCCTTGCTTAAAGGTAAAAATAGTTTTAGGAAGAAAATAATCATAAAAACCATTTCCTCCGGCTCTTTCCACCGCGTTCATTCTGGCAGATTCCAAGGGATCGCCTAGAGATGGAAAAGGCATTTTACTCATAAAAACAAAAGAAAGTGAGCGTCCTGGCACGTCTACACCTTCCCATAAAGACCTTACTCCAAACAAGCTAACTTCTTCACGCTTTTCAAATTCTTCTCGAAGTTTTGCTAAAGCACCTTCGCCTTGGCAGAGTATTGGATAGCCTTTTTCCCTTAGCGTTGAGCCTATTTGCTCATAAACCATTTTCATTCTTGAACGTGCAGTAAATAAACCTAAAGTGCGGCCTCGAAAATATGGAATAAATCTTAATAATTCAGCAGCAACGGCTTGAGGAAATTCTTTTTTTAACGCCTCATCGCGGGGTGTTGGTAAATGTGCTGGCAACATAAGCAGAGCATTTTGTTTATAATCAAATACATGAGGCAAGATTTCTGTAGCAACTTTGGTTTTTTGTAAGCGATCTAGTCCATTACGCCTTAAGAAAAATCCAAATTCATCTCCATGAGTTGCTAAAGTAGCAGAACAAAACACGGCTACATCTAGTCTTGACCATAACCTATCATGCAGCAACACGCTTACATCTATGGGTAAGCCTTCTAACGTCCAAAACAATTTATTTTGTTTATTTGGTTCAAGCTTAATTACTCTAACGTAAGTTGTAGCCTCATAAAATTTCCAAAACCAATTTAATATTTTTTTAGCATCAAAAAGATCCATTGCCAAACTATGAGCAAGTCTAGCAACTCTTTGGCTGTTTCGATTGCTAGTTTTATAAGTTTGCTCAACAACTATTTTGGCTAGATCAGTTAAAGCTGTAGAAAGTTTGTCCAATGTATCAAGCAAAGCTATAGCAGATTCTCTTAAAGCAGGCCCGCCAGATGCGTGTAGTGATGAAGACCTTAGCTCTAAGCTAACTCCAAACCGCGCCCGTTCTGCACTAGAAACAACTGTATTAGCACCAACAAATGTTTGAAGCCGTGTAGAAATATTGTCAATATGCAGATTGCTTTCAAATAATGCTTGGGTAGTTTTTTTTAATGTTTCATTGTCTGCTGAAACGCCTATTTTACGAACATTTGCTAAAAGTCCTGTGCGGCGTTTTTCGTCATAAATAGCACAAATTAATCGGCGTAAATCCTTTTCGCTTATTTCTTGTTTTAAGACCGAAGTTGCCGCGTCTTCTAAATTATGGGACTCATCGCAGATAACAAAAGGGGAAATCAGTTCTGGCAATCGATCATCTTCAGTTGTAACAGCTTGAGCAAGTAACAAGCTATGATTGACCACGATTATATCAGCACGAGAAGCATTTTCTTTTGCTGCATCATAAAAATCTAATCTATTGCTAGTTTTATCTGCTTGACTTGCAGACTTAGCCGACACATTGTTTTGGATAATAAACGGCTCGCCTTGGCTATCAAGATATTCGTCCAGGCTTTCTAAAGTAAACCAAGTAGTTTCTAAATCACCAGTTGGGCTATCAATGGCTAGTGAAGTTAGTAGCGATAATGCCCAGGCACGCCCACGCGATAAAAAATTTTCTTCTACAGCATCAAGTAATTCTTCTTGTAATTTATTGATACTTAAATAGTTGCCACGCCCCTTTAATGTTACTGCTGTAAGATTTGGTATTAATTCTTGTAAAAATGCTAAATCTTTTTCTACCAATTGGCTTTGTAGTATTTTAGTGTAAGTTGATACAACTACCGCTTGGCTTTGGCTATGTGCTTGAAGTGCAGCAGGAATAAGATAACCCAAGCTTTTTCCTGTTCCTGTGCCAGCTTCTACAACGGCAAAATGCCGAGAGCGAAAAGCATCTGCGGCGAGGTGTGAAAATCGTTTTTGGGAAGCACGGCTATCACGTCCACGCACTAGCATTTCGTCAAAAATTGCGTCAACCGCTTTGGTTTCTGCACCAGTACCGCTAGCGTTGCTTTTTGGAGGTAGCAACGGCAATTGAGCCTTGCCTAACTCAGCTAAAACCTTATCTAGCTCTAATGGTTTTGTTGGTTTGTCTAAAAGATCCGCCCAAGGTTCATTTGCTTTACGTAAAAGCTCATAAATTAAAACTCCGGCTGTGTGGTTGTTAGTTTCTGCTAGCAGCCCTGACACAACACCACAAAGCATTGCTACATCCACATCAGCACGGTGTGCGCCTGCTTGGTGTGAATTGTAAAGTTCTGCTAAATCTTCATTAGTATGGCGTTGACCCGGTTTTTGGTGAAATATTCGTGCTAACGGCAAGGTGTCAAGAAAAACTAAATCTTTAGGCACTTCTATTTTTAATCTAGTAGCAATATTAAGTAAAACAACTTTATCAAAAGCAAAGCAATTATGTGCAATTAATGGATAGCCTTGTGTACGCTTAAAAAATTCTTCTATGGCCTCTTTTTGAGCAGGTGCATTAGAAACGTCTTTATTTTCAATAGTTGTAAGCTCAGTAATTAATGGAGGAATATCTACACTTGGTTTTACAAATGTTTGCCAGTTTTCAACTTGTTTGTTGTTTTCATAACGGGCATAGGCGATTTCTATAATTTCTGTTTCTTCGCCTTCGGCCTCTTTTCCTAAAGTTTCAAGGTCAAAGACTACATAGGAGCCGTGTTTCAAAGGCGAATATGTTTTTAATAACGCTGGTTGTTCTACTTCAATTGCTTGAGCGCGAATTTTTAATTGCCAATGTCCGCCAGCACCAACTTCAAAGCGGTCTGGATTTCTAACCAACAGTTCTTCTAAGTTTTTTCTGGATATTGGACGACCTAATTTTTTTGCTATTTCCAATTCCAAAACTTCAAGTTGCAACCCATTAGCAACATCTGTTAGCACTTCGCCTAACATTAGCAATATTTTTTCTCGCCCACTCATTAAAAATAATTTCCTTAATTAAAAATATTATTTTGGACTTGCTACTTGTAATATAAAATCTATTGCTCCTAGCAGATTTGATAGTGCTGTAACCGTATATCCATCAATATTTTTTGTGAAAGTTGTGTCAATTAATTTACCAAATTTCCATAATTCTCCATCTGTTACTATTCCATACACAGGCAGTAAATTATCTTCATTAATTTTTTGTGCTGCTACTAGTTCTGCTAAACATTGTCCCCAACCTTGTTCAAAGTCATTTTTTTTGGCTTCTACAATTACTACTAAAGGAGTATCTAAAACGGTTTTGCCTAATGGAGATTTACTAGCAATCAAGTAATCCGGTGTTCCACTTAATTTATCTGTATAGGTAATATATTTTTGAATCCAAAAAGAATATTTTTCATAATGTTTTTTATAAACTTCCAGCAAAATAGGTGTGACAATTAATTCTGTACGTGAAGCTTCCGAAGTATAAACATCAATGTTTTCTAAATTAAATTTTAAGTCTTCTAAAAAAGTTTGAGATGTTTCAAAAGTTTGGGTTTGAATAAAATTTTCTTCTTGGTATTTTATGCCAAATTCTTTTTGAATTTGTGAAATAGTTTTATAGTCGCTAAATGCCATAATTCCCCCAGAAAATTTTTAATTAAAAACTATCCCATCATAAATATCTTGCAAGGGTAAATTACAGCTAATGCTATTTAATATAAGTGTTACGGCTAGACCTGATATATCAAAGCTCTGCCATTCTCCATTGTTTTGTTTAACATAATGTGTAATTTGCGGCCTAACTTGAGAAACAAGCACATATTCTTGCAGCGTTTCAATTGCTCTATAAGCTTGGAGTTTACGCCCTCGATCTGCTACTTCAGTATGTGGGGAAAGCACTTCAAAAATGACAACAGGATTAGTTAAAGTTCCTATACCATCAATCTTTTGAAAAACAGCTTGTCCACAAGCAACACTGACATCTGGATAGCGATAAGGGGGAAAAGTTGGAGTATTAATAGCTATTTCACTTGTAAAAGCTCTACATCTTCCGCCTTTAAGTTGACTATGCAATTCACCATGAATATTTCCGCCAATTTGCCCATGTTCAGGGCTTCCGCCACTCATACAAACAATATCGCCGTCCCAATATTCATAGCGAGCATCACCAACTTTTTCTAAAGCAAAGTATTCTTCTAATGTGTAGTAATGTTTTGGATTTGCTGACATAACTTTTCACCTTTCTATTTCAATGTTCAATAACTCACATAATTTAACTAAAAACTATGCCATCATAAATATCTTGTAAGGGCAAGTTACAACCAATGCTATTTAGCGTAAGTGTTACGGCTAGACCTGATATATCAAAGCTCTGCCATTCTCCATTGTCTTGTTTAACATAATGTGTAATTTGTGGTCTAACTTGGGAAACAAGCACATATTCTTGCAACGTTTCAATTGCTCTATAAGCTTGGAGTTTTTGCCCCTGGTCTGCGACTCCGGTGCTTGAAGAAAGCACTTCAAAAATAACTGTAGGGTTAACTAATGTATCTATACTTGACATTTTTTCAAAAGTTATATCTCCACAAGCAACGCTGACATCAGGATAGCGATAAGGTGGTAGAATTGGGGTTCTGATGGGAAATGCACTTGAAAAAGCTGCACAACGTCTATTTGTAAGTTGAAGGCGTAAGTGAAAAAATATATTATCGCTAATCTGCCCATGCTCTTTAGTTCCGCCACTCATGCAAACAATATCGCCGTCCCAATATTCATAGCGGGCATCACCAACTTTTTCTAAAGCAAAATATTCTTCCATTATGTAGTAATGTTTTGGATTTGCTGACATAACTTTTCACCCTTCTATTTCAATATTTAATAACTGGCGTAACGCGCTAAAGATGTCTTGAGTTGTTTTAGCCACCTTTTCGCCTTCTGGATAATTATCACCTAATTTTTGCTGTGTATCAGCAACAGTTCTGCTAAAGAACATTTCAGCTACGTTTAAGACTTCGGCTATTTGCTCTAAAACCTCTGGAGAAACAGCCGCGTTTTGCTCATCAGCAGGGTTTTCTTCTGTAGGTAAATTGTTATCGTTAGCCCATTCTTCAATTAATTCTTCGGGTGTGCGGTTAGTGATTTTGGCTAGACCTTCCAACATCAGCCAAGTATCAATATTTATTTCAACAGGGACACTAAAAAGTGTTGTTTGAACCGGCTCTTGAGGCACAATTTTATATTTATCCACAAGCCATTTATCTAGCGTTTGACCAGATAGATTTTTTTGTGAATTATTTTCCAGTAAGGTTGCTGTTTCGCTATTTAGCTGCAATAACAAAGTTTGGCGTTGCAAATTGACCTCCTAAACCTGAGCAGCTATTTCTTGAAAATATTTCATCACCAAATCTTTAGTTTCTTGTGGGACTTTTGGAAAACGTGAAAGAACTACTTTTAGCTCTATTTCTGTAAGTTCATATAAATGTGCAATTCTTGCGTCTAACTCTGCACGTTTATTTTCATCTTTACCTTTTTTGGTAAGTAAGTCTGTCACTATTGAAACTATTTTATCAAAACGTCTATCACCCTCTTGTAATCTTGGAATTGGAAGACCAGCAACAACAAACTGATTAATATTATTATTCTTGCTAAGTTGTCTTACTCTATATTCGAGAACAAAACTATTTAGTAATCCTACCAAATATATTTTTACTTTATCAGTTTGTTTTTCTGGAATTAAATATCGCAATGAGTTTAAGAGTGCATAATCAGCTAAAACTAAAGTTGAGTGCATCCGTCTTTCTAAAGATATATTAGATATACTTCTCCAAACGACTCTACTTTCATGAAAATCTTTACCCCGCTTTTTATATCCTTCTTTGTCTGCCCATAATGATAATGGCTCTCGAACACAAAATTGCTCTATGTCATCACCTTTAAGAAGAGGTATCCCCGTATCATAGTTACAAAAAAGATCTCGATCATCTGTAGTATCAAGATCTCTTGATGGTCGAGCTATCCATGGATCTTCTCGAGATATTTCAAAAAGAGGAGGAAAATTATATAACTTTTGTAATATGACTAGATCTTCTGGAAGTTCAATTTCTGGTACACCATATGTTTCTGGTGCGGTTCTCTGGATTAAACTGATTGTTAAAAGAGGAATTGAAGAACTTTTAGTCAACTCCAAAAATTCATCAACTGTTGATATTCCAGCAACATAAGGAAAATTCTGAGCTTGTTTATTTTTTTCAAACGCTATACTCAAAAAAGATTGTGCTATTGGAAAAACTTTTGCATTTTCATCAAATCCCCATAAACCTTTGCAAGCAGCTTGTTCAAAGTAAAGCTTTCTTAATGCACTTACCCCTAAATCTCCCGCAAAACCCAAAGGAACAAGCAAAGATATTGTTGCATTTTGTTTGGTCAAAAGCCAAACATGCTCAAGTGTTAGTTTATAAAAGTTATTGTCTATCTTGAAAACATTTATATTTTCAAATTTAGGTTTTTGGTATTTGTAAAGACTGCTATCACGAACAAAATCATTCCACTTTTCATAAATTGACAAATATTGCTTATAAAGTTTATTAATTGCTTCATCTTTTAGAAGTTCACCAACAGCTTGATCCCGTTCTGCACGTGCTTTTAAGTTAGAAAAGTTTCTTGATAAGACTTCAAAAAATTCTCTGTCATCAGGTTTAATATTATTCCAAGGTGGATTGCCTATCACAACGTCAAAACCTGGATTTTCTTTGAGCGTTCCATTATCATTAAAAAATACTTCTGGAAATTCTAGCTCCCAACAAAATGGCAATAATTCTTCGGTAAATTTATCTAGGATAGGTGCTACATTTTCTTGTACAAGCTCTTGCAAAATAGGTGTTTTAAGTTCCTGAATTTGCTTAAAGATTTTGGCTAGCTCTTCATAGGCTTTTTCATCGTTGGGAATTAATCGCGCTTTGCGGCGAAGTTGAATAAGTTTTGCAAGCTCTTTACCTTGTTTTGCGGCTAACTGCGGTCTGTCGCTTGGTCTTGTAGGCGAAATTAACGCATTACCTAACTTTAAATTTAAGTTAAAAAATGATGGAAAACGCTCACCTTGTTTTAAGTAACGCATTGATGATAATGCAAAGGTCTGGCAGGCTATACACACGGCTTTGCGGTCAATGTCCACACCGTAAAGCATTTGACGTAAAATATGCAGTTCCCAAGCCCCTACGCCATCTTCATCCATTCGCCCACCTTTGGCCGCAAGGAATGGGTAGTTTTTGGCTACTTCGCTGTAAAAGTCTGGTAATTTAGTTTTACACTCATTTACATATCTACACAGCTTAAAATATTGCGTAGATTCAGCTAAATAATCAAAAGCAGCACGCAAAAACGGCGCACTTCCCATTGTTGGGTCACAAATGGACATATGGACAATTGAATAAAAAGTTTGTCTAGCTGTAGCTAAATCTTTGTCCTCAATTGCTATTCGTAGTTGCTCGATACGCTCATCAAATAGCGGTTTAACGGTTTGCTCAACCATATAGCGACAAAGCCGCGCGTCTGTGTAATATGCCCCTAATTCTTTACGCTGACGTTTACTTTCTCCAACAGCAATTTCAAAACTTTTGTCTTTTTCATTGTAGGCTAGCTGTACAGCCGTACTAAGTGAAGATTCGTAGTAATCTTGTAGGGTTTGAGGCCGAAGATCTTCATAACGAAACTGCCAATGTGCTTTAACATCTTGTTTATCACTTATACGAACCAAAAAATCTTGCATAAGTGCTGAACCTAAAGAAGTTGTATTACTAAGCAAAACTTTTTCTATTTCTTGTGCTGCTTTACCTAAATCTGCTAGGTAGAAATCTCCGCCTAATGTTTGGCTACGTTTTTCTTCTTCTTCAATAATTGTTTCTGATCCTAATTGTCCATCTATTAAAGAAAAAATATCTTGTTGGTTGCCATCACCTTTAGCTTTTTTCCTTGCATCAGAAAGATTAATTTTTATTGATTTACCAAATACTATTTTTATTACATCAAGCTCTAGGTCTGTAAAATTAGTAACACTTGCCTCATTATCACTAAAAAGAGTTCCTTGTTTGTTAGCTATGTTAGCAAGATCTACTCGTTTACGAGAAACTCCACTAATCTGGACAATTTCTTTTGTTGATAGTAACCCTTTCATTGCATCAGGATGATAAGCTTCTAAAAATCGAACCATTAAATAACGCAAAATTAAAGTATCAACAGCCGCTGCAATAGCATCTCCAAGACGCATACCTAGTTCTAAATGTAGCGTTCGGAGATCTTTTGTAAGTTCTTTGTTTTCATTAGTAAAGCGAAGTTTTCCTTTTTCTCGTTCTTCAGGAGATTCTAGTAAGTAATAAACAACAGCCGCTAAAGCACGATTATTACTAACTACAGATTTCATAAGCTGTTCTCTAACAGCACGCATATAACTCTTAAAACTATCATCAACAGACAAGATTCTTGAATCAAAAAGAAAATCAACTTTAGGAATTTTCTTTCCTAAACGTTCTAAAAACTCAAGTTTATCTTTGTGAAGATTATCAAGCTTTTCCTGTACGCCTCGAAACTCTTGAGTATCTTTATTAATATCAAAACGGTCATCGCGGTTACGTGCCGTGTCAGCACTAAAGAAAACTAGCCTTGCACCATCAGTAAAACCATATAAAACAGGACTAATTGACGGGCTACTATCCCGATGTTTTACAACTTTTTCAATGTAAAGTCGACTAACATCGCGTCGCTGCATTGTTGAAAGGTTAGCTTGATAGGCAATAGCAAATGGGCGAGCCTTATCAACTGCAACAACCATTCGCCAAGCGTCCGCGCTTTTGGGATCTTTTTCATCAGGATCTTTATCAATTCGTTCGTACTCTAAATGCTCAATAAAAAAATTGCGCAAAAACTGATCTAATTTGTCAGATGGTATTTTCTCTAATTGCAGTTTACTCATTAAACTTCCTTAATTTATTTATTAATTTTTAGTTTTAGGAAAAGCTTGTTGCCAAGTTGCACCAAATTTCATTTTAAGCAAACCGTCAAAAACTTCATTTTCTTTGATTTCTGTATCCGCTAATTGCAAAAATTTAAGCATTATATCTGCCCAAGTTTGAAATACTAAGGTTTCAAACTTGGGTAAATTTTCTTTTAATAAGTCGCTAGGGACTTTGCCATCATGTACAAACCGGCTTCGGGCATTATAAGCAAGCTTTAAGTTTGTGGCTAATTCAAAACGTGCATCCATATTTTCAACAGCTATTAATGCTCCATATTCAGCAAACGCTTCTGCAATTGGAGAGTCCTTGCGGTTAACTAAGGCTTCAAAAGCTACTAATAACAGCAAAAACCGAACATCTTGATTACATTCGGCAACAGCACGGCTAAAAGTTCTTATGCTACGTGCTAGCCGCCAGTGAAAACCTAATTGTTTATCAGGTGCAGTTGATTCTGGATGATCTTCTAAAAGTCGTGCCGCTATGTCATAGAGTTTTCTAACTTTACGGTCATGAAGCAAATCTAAACCATCAAACTTAAAATCTTCTCGTCTAACAATTTTCTTTTCTGCTTTTTTGTTTTTTCTAAACATATAAACATCTTTGATAGATGAAGAAACTGTAGTAGCCCATAAAGGGCCTAGACCAGAAACTTTTCTATTTACATGTTCAGCAAATCTAAAAGCATCTCGGCAAATATGAACTTGTTCTTTGGCTTTGTCTAAAGCAAGTTGCGCTAGACCTGAAGTATAAACTAGTAAAAATGCTGTGCTAGGGTTTGGAAGTTCTGCTAAGTCTAAGGTAAATGCAGTTTCGAGCTTTTGACAAGCTTTGTTTAGCTTTGTTCTAAGCTCATTTTCTGATGTAGAAGGACTTATAACAACCCTAAGACCATTAGCAGTAGAAATATAATCCTCTAAATCTTGTTTAACATCGGCTTCAATAGGCAATACAACTAACCAATAAGTGCTTGTTCCTTCAATAATAGCTTTTAAGTTTTTATTAAAATCGCCTTTTACTTTACTAACAATATGTTTAGCTGGGGCCGTTAATCCTGTATCTAAAGCATTTATTAGAGCTTCTACCAGGTCTTCATCTTCCAAATTGACAGCCTTTAGTGCTTTTTTGGTAGACTCAATAATTGGCTTTGCTAGCGTTTTCCATTTATTTGTTGCTAGCAGGTTGCTAATACTTTGTTTACTTTTCTTACTAGTATTTAACTCCTGGTTAATTTGCTCTACAAAATTAGCAAAGTCTAAATCTTCACTTAACATAAACGGCTCCAATGCTTTAGCAAAAATTTAATAAAATTAATTACTTAGGTAAATTAACACGTAGATTAATAATGCTTGCTTGCAGGTGATGAACAAATGGTTCAAGCTCTAATGAAAGCTGGGTGGGAAGCAAATCTTCTGCTAGATCACTGCTAGGGTCGCTTTCTATAATTAGTTCTCGCAAGTAACCAAACTCATCTAAAATTAAGGCTGGGCTATTCTCCAACTTACGTAAGCGGTTAACCATTTCGTTATTATCTAAGTCAACACCTGCTGCAAGTGTATCAAGCCAAGTTCCTAGTTGTTCATCAGAAACATTGTAACGAATTAAAAATGTTTCATATTGCTTTTCAGACAGTTTTTCCAAAAAAGATCTAACAGATTGAACTAATGGTTGCAACCAGGAAGGTCTAACACGCTCGCGGATTTGCTTACGTTTATCACGAAGACGATTCATTTCTTGGCGGATTTCCTCGCTTATTTTTTGTACTTGTTGATCAAAAATTCTAAAACTAGGTAATAGCTTTTCAAGATTAATACTATTTTTATAAGCAGGTTCTAAAACAGCCTTAACCATCTGTGGAAGATCATCTAAAAAAGTCTCTATATTGTTATCGTTAAGTCTAACTACCAATAGCCGATGATTTGGGCGATTAATTTCTTGATTATTATTGTCAAAGGCTTGGAATGTAAGTTCTGCGGCTATTTCTAAAGAATTATCGCTAGTATTTTGACCTAGGGTTAAAATAAAATCTGGTAATTGTTTAGAATAGGTTTTTACAACATTTGCTAGTTGGTTAAGTGCTTCTCGACGAGATTCTACACCTTCAAGACGTACTTCTTTTGGTTTAGCTGTAGCAAGTTGTTCAAGAAGCAAATCAATTTCCTGAGCTATTTCTTGAGCGTTTTTATGATCATTTCTAAGCTTACGCATTGTTTCGATAAGCTCAAAATAACCGGGTAAAATCTCATCATCAAAGGCAGTGTCTTTGTAAGTAGCTTGGAGTCGTTCATCAATTTTCTTTTTAAGCTTAAGTTCTGCCTCAATAATATCTAAGTTAAGAAAATAGCGAATTTCAATTGCAGCATTATCGCTTTCATGGCGTGGTCTATCTAAACGGCCTATGCGTTGCTCTAAAACCATTGGATTCCAGGTAAGATCTAAATGGAAAATAATGCGTGCATCTTGTAGATTTTGCCCTACGGATAAGGTATCAGTACCAACAAGTATTGAAATGTTACCAGCTAAAGTTGTTTTTACTTTTTCTTTGCGGCCTGCTTCAACTTCGCTTTGCGCCCAAGCATTAGGAGCAAATAAGCGAAATACTTCTTCACGGCTTGCCCGTAGGCCATTTATTTGTATAGGGTCTTCGCCACCTTTAGCTGTACTCATAACTAGCCCTATTCCTAAAGCTTGAATTTCTGGATTAGAAAGCAAAGCTTTATAAACAGTAAATGCAGTGTCAGCAAATTGACTCACAAGCAATATTTTTTGACCTTGTGCAATGGTTTTATAAACATTTTTAAGCACTAAAGCTAGCTTTGGGTCGGATTGAAAGAGGGAAGAAAATTCTGCTTCTACTTTGTCTAATAAGCGTATATCGGCTTCGCTATCTTTAATTAGCTTATTTTTAAGCGGTTTTAGAGTTTTTTTCTTTCTAGCTTCCTCAATAAGTCTTAGCACTCGTTTTTGACGAATTTTTGTAACTCGTTCCTCAACTAAATAGCCTTCGCGGGCAAAATCTAAAGCATCCTCAATAATATCTTCGGAAATGTTGTAATAAGAAGCTAACCATCTGGCTATGTCGTCTTCAGAGTCGTTAACTTGTGAAAGCTGCTCTTTTAGTGCTTTTGCTTTCTGCTGCATCCCTTGTAAAGTGTGGCGAAATGCCGCCATAGACGATTCAGCACGTTTTAATAAGAAAAATCGATGTGTGCCAGAAATTTTCCATTCTACATCTGTATCAGCAGTAAGATATCGAACAGGATTAAAATAAGGTAACTTAATGCTTTCTACTACGCTTAGTAATGTATGAAAAGCGGCTTGCTCGGCAGGCAAGTAAGGCACAATATCTAGTTTAGGTTCTCTAGGAGCATAATAAACACCAGCATTTCCCATTTCTCGTAATTGGCGGCGGGTTCGCTGTAAAACTGTTAAACCATAAACACGTTGAAAGATTTCGTCTGATTCTTCAAACTCTTTTCTACCTGTGCGAAAACCTTTCTTAAAACAGTCAAAAACTCCATCTGAAATATTAAAAGAAACTCTAATAAATGGCGAAAGTATTGCAAATACATCGCCTCGTCTATTATTCCAAGGTGTAGCAGTAAGTAAAATACCTTTAGCCAATCCGCTAGCATCTCTTAAATTGCGATGAAATCTATTACCAGGATTTCGCAAATCTTGATGTGCTTCTTCAATAACTACAACATCAATTCCACGAAGCTGGCTAGCAGCTTCCTGAACAGGCAACCGCTTAAAAATGTCTTTGTTAATAATTACAACATCTCGACCTTCTTCTAAGCCAACAACAGCTAATTCTTTTCGCCAATTTCGTTCTAATTTACGAGGCGTTAAAATAGCAGCTTTTCTTAAGGTGTTTTGCTCGCGCATTGTTCTAATAACAGCGCAAGTAGTCCTAGTTTTACCTAGTCCAACAGAATCAGCCAGCATTGAAACATTAAAGCGTCTTAAACGGGCAATAGTTTCTGCTATACCACGAATTTGATGAGGAAATAACTTTGCCTTTTCTGTTAAACTTTGAGAGATTTCCACAATTTCATCAGAATAAGACTTAAATAAATGTACGGCTGACAGTAAGTTATCATTTATTTGTTTTGTTGCAAGTCTTTCTATAACTTTATCAAGACCAATGGTTTGAAATTTATCTACTAATAACAAACCATTATTAGTAAGGAAATCTTGAACTTGAATATCCCAAAACCGGCGAGCGTTTTTTAAGTTCTCAAGTGTGTCCCAATGAGCTATTTCATCATTTAATTGTATATGACCTAATGCTATATGACCTAGCGAGTGTTTAATAAGTAAATCTTGGCTTGTTTTGTCTAATTTTTCATTAAGAAGTATCCAAAAGCTATCTTTATTAGAAAGCAAAATAGAATCAGGAATTTCTTTATATTTACTAAAAAGTGTTGGGAAGCTTAAAAGACCAATATTTTGCCAATAATATTCATCTGTCAGATCATTTGTAGAGAAATTCTTAAAATATATCCTGTGTTCTTGCAGTTTTAACTTTGCGTTGATCAAAATAGAAAGATAGTTTGGAGGTAATTCTTGGCGTTGATTATTTACTTTATGAGTAACTAAAGAATTGTTTGTACTTCTGCTCATCGCTATACTCTTATACTCTTACAGGCTTCTTTATACCGCATCCAACTTCGCTAATTTTTTAAACACAAGAATTGTTTGGAGAAATTGAATGAGAAGGATAATTAGTTGATAAATAACTGTTTAACTAATTTTTAATAGCAAATAGTTTTCCTTGGCTATTTATTTTACTTAATAATGTATTAAAATCTTGCTTTCTTAAATAATAAGTTCTGTAAATTCTATTAAATCACTAAAATTGCTTTTATGAAAACAGAAAAAATTTCTGAACTAACAATAGATCGTCTATCTGTTTATCTTAGGTGTTTAGACTTGCTTGCTAGTAATGGGACTAAGCAAATTTCCTCGCAAGAACTTGCTAGCCAATTTAATCTTAATTCGGCACAAATCCGCAAAGATTTAGCACAATTTGGTGAATTTGGTGTTCGTGGTGTAGGTTATAACATAGAAAATTTACGCAAGTGCTTAAGATCTATCTTAGGACTAGATCATCCACATCAAATTGGGATTATTGGAGCAGGCAATTTAGGAATGGCTCTAGCTGAATATGAAGGATTTATTGGAACTAATTATAGTGTAGTTGCACTTTTTGATAATGATCCACAAAAAATTAATAGTACAACTAAACGTGGAATTAAAATTTTAGATATAGAAATTTTAGAATCAATAATAAAAGAGTCTGGTATTGACATCATTGTTTTAGCTGTTCCAGCATCAATAGCTCAAAAAGTTTTGGATCAGGTAGTTGCACTAGGGATAAAAGCTGTATTAAATTTTGCTCCAATGCAATTTTCTGTTCCAGAAGACGTTAAGCTTAAAACTTTAGATTTAACGGTTTCTTTTGATAGCTTGTCTCATTCTTTAGTAGCTTCAGTTGGACTAGAAAAGTAGCAAAGAAAATAATTTTTATCTATAAATAAATCTATTATCTACCGTGTATATGGCTTTGTGATAAGGCTAGGCCCAGGCTATAATAACGCTTCTAAAAAACATTTATGAAATCCGAACAAGAGCATAAAGAACATATAGTAGAAATAGGCCGCCGTCTTTATGAACGTGGGTTGATTGTTGCCGGAGATGGCAATGTTAGTGTTCGTGTATCTGATGGCATACTTACTACACCCCGTTCAGTTTGCAAAGGTTTTTTAACTCCAGACATGATTGTTAAAATGTCGCCTGATGGACAAACAAAAATAGCTGGAACTCATAATGCTTCAACAGAACTTTCTATGCACTTGCTGATTTACCAAATGCGCCCAGATGTTAATGCTGTTGTACATGCCCATCCGCCATGCGGTACAGGTTATGCTGCTGCTGGCTATGCTTTGGATAAAGCCTTAATTTCAGAAGTAATACTTACTCTAGGTTGTATTCCTTTAGCAGGTTATGGTACTCCATCAACTGATGAATTAACAGATGCAATGCGTCCATTTGTAAAAAATCACGATGCTTTGCTTATGGCTAATCATGGCGCGGTAGCTTATGGAACCAGTTTAGAGTCTGCTTTTGGTCGAATGGAAACTTTAGAGCATTTTGCTAAAATTAGCTTGGTTGCTAAAATTTTAGGCAGACAAAAAGAAATAGGCAAAGAAGATGTTGATAAATTAATTGAACTTCGTGAGCGTGCTGGTTATATGTCTAAAGATATGCGTTGTCAAGCTTGTGGTTTTTTATCAGACAATAAACAAAAATCCTCTTGTGATGAGACAATTACCTTGACACGTAGTGAATTAGTAGAGCTAATTAAACGTGCTACAGAATCAGCTTTAGAGAGATTAAATTAAGAAAAATTATTAATAAATAAGGAGTAATACCAATATTTATGGAAGCACTAGGAATGATTGAAACAAAAGGATTAGTAGCAATGGTTGAAGCGGCTGATGCTATGGTAAAGGCTGCTAATGTTACTTTAGTTGGTTATGAAAAAATCGGTGCAGGACTCGTTACCGCCATTGTTCGCGGTGATGTTGCTGCTGTAAAAGCTGCTACAGACTCAGGTGCTGCGGCTGCGCGTCGTGTAGGTGAATTAATTAGCGTGCATGTAATTCCACGTCCACATCAAAGCGTTAATGAAGCTTTACCTGTAAGTCATGAATCTCGACGTAAATAAAGATTATGATATTAGCTAGAATTTGGGGAACGGTGGTCGCTACTAAAAAGGATCCACGTTTAGAAGGTAAAAAGTTATTGATTGTCCGTCCTATTGATGTACAAGGACGAGATGAAGCAGGCTTTTTAGTAGCAATTGACACTGTAGGGGCTGGATTTCGTGAGCATGTCTTAATAGTCCAAGGTAGTTCTGCCCGTCTAGCTCATGGCTTAAAAGATTGTCCTGTTGATGCAGCAATCGTTGGTATTATTGACACTGTAAAAGTAGACTAAGTAATTTAAGATAGCTGGACTTGTTATTTTACTAGCAAGTTCGGTTTATGCGTTTTTATTAATAGCATGAAAGTTTTTTTGTTAGAAGATAGTTTTCAAAGAGTCGAAAAATTCCGCCTGCTATTCCAAAATCACTCTCTCACCCATTCGGCTGACTCTCAGGAAGCCAACCAAATACTTGCACAAGAAAAATTTGATTTAATTTGTTTAGACCATGACCTAACCGAGCATGACAATGATTGGATTGCTTCGGGAACAGGTTTTGAGGTTGCCCATTTTTTAGGCACTAATAAAACACCTAATGATGAAGCCTTAATAATTATTCATACAATGAACCCTGCTGGCGGGCAACAAATGGTAAAAGCTTTAAGTCAACGTCGAGTTGTTCGGACTTCTATTATTGAAATTTTTAACTTAAATTTTATCCGTTCATTAGGTCTAGAACTTTAATACAGCGTAAATACTAGATTATTTACGCTGTATTTAGTCTCAAAACCCTAATTACTGCTCAAGTTTAGGTGTAGACCTTTTTTCTTCTTTAGGTTTAGAATGTAAAGTTTTGATCAATTCGTTTAGCAAAGGTTCTGGTATATCAATGTTTAAGCGAACATCTTTTAATCCACCAGTTATTATAACTTTGTCTAACGCTTTGGCAAAACTCGCTTGTTTAGGATCTTGCTGTAACGCGCTACGACCTAAGAATAATAAACCATTTAAGGCATCAGAGATTTGCTTAGCTTCTGTTTCACTACGAATTAATAAAGTAGTATCCATTTGTACACCAGAAACAAAATCTAAAGATCCATAGCCACCACGAATAGCTTGGATTAATTTGTCTACATTACCAAATGGGCTTGAATCCTCTGTTTTTGAACTGCTAGATAAATCATCATTGGTTAACGGCTGTGATTTTTTATTTGGGGTTGCTGGATTAGTAACTCTTTCTGATAAAGCACCTGCAAAACGAAGTATAGCAGAAGTATTAGTGCTATTAATATGATTACTTAATTCTTGATTAGCAGAAACGCTTTTACCTTTACCATTTTGTAAATCAACAGCATCTTTGATTTTTTCTATAGTACCAATTGCTACTGATTGAGGGCCAAGAAAAGCTGCGGCTACTCTATCACTTGGTTTTGCATTTTTCTTTGTTTTATCTGTAACTAAATAAATAGTTTTGCCTTGATATTGTTCGGCATCTACCCCAACTTTATCTAAATTGGCGGCTATACTAGATAAAATTTTCTCTCGATCTATTCCACCAGTCATTACAAGACAAAACTTAGGATCTTTACCTGATGAATCCATATCAAAACCAACAGCAATTTGCTGTATTTGGCGAAGGTTTAGACCATAATTAACACCTTCTCTTTCAAACTTTTCAAACTCTGCCCTAGAATTTGGATCACTTAAAATAGTATCTATCAGCTTTGTACTAAGAAATCTATTTAAGTCAAAAAGTACAACAAAATCTGAATTTGGCACTTGTGCTAAAACTTCTGGGGCAGTAAGTGTAGCATTAGCACTAGTTGCAGTATTTAACCCGCCGGTGAAGTTTAGTCCACTATAAGCGGTGGTAATAGTCAAAGCTATTATTAGAGCAGATAAAAAAAACTTTCTCATAAATTATCCCTTCAGAAAAATTTTTGGCGGGTTAACCCGTCAAGGTTAAACAAAATTAATTTCAACTAACTAGTCTTTTTAGCGTAATAACCACGACGACAAAGAACTTTTAATTCTTTACTATCTTTTCGAGTAACTTTTACAGCAATATTACGAAAGCTTCCATCTTGGGCATCATTGATTGGAGAATAAGAGAGAATATACTGTTGTCTTAAATCGTCTTCAATTTGCTTAAATGCTTGATCATACTCATTTTCATTTCTAGGTAGGAAAAAGCGGCCTCCAGTTTCTTCACACATTTTTTGGAGTGTGCCTTTATCTACATCTTCATTAAAAACACTGCCTCCATATTGTCCACGTCCAGCAATGCCAATAGCATAAATTAAGACCTCAGAACGCCAAGACCTTTCAATAGCTTTTTTCATTGAGTAAGTTGAAGTTGTGTCGCGTCCATCAGTTAGCAAAATAATTACTCGTCTGCCTGCTTCTTTACCTAAAAGCTCATCTGCTGTAACAAATACAGCATCATAAAGTGAAGTGCCTACAAAGTCAGACCCGCCTATTGGAGGTGTACCATAACCGGAAGTGCTAGCATTAAATCTAACATTATTTAATGCACGACGAATTTGATTTACATTGGAAGTAAGGCTTTGCAACATTTCTATATCTTTACGAAAAGTTACTACAGAAGCTAAATCACGCTCTACACGAATAACTTTTTCTAAAAATCTTAGTGCTGCGTCTTTTTGCGCACCAATAGTAAATTCTTGGCTTCCACTAATATCTAAAAGTAAAGCAAAAGTAAGTGGTAGATCTGTTTCTTTTGTAAAAGAAAATACCTCTTGAGCCTTGCCATCTTCCATAATTACTAAATCTTCTGCTTTAAGATCTGTTATATAACGATTCTTTTTATCTGTAACACTAAAAGGGACGGTAACTAAATCTGTAGTAACTTTTAAGACTCCATCCTCGTCTTCTGATTGGCTCGCAGGGGGCTTATTTTTATCTTGAGGTGTTTGAGCCGTTAATTGTAGTGGAATAAAAACCAACAAAGTTAAAATTATTGTCCACCATACACAAAGCTTTTTCATAAATACCTCTATATTATTTGCCTGCTGGACTTTGACCAGCAGCCGTATTAGTCCCGCGTTTAATCACATTGTACCCTTTACGAGTACGTAACTTTAAGTTTTTACGTCCAACTAACTTTACTTCTATTTTTCTGTAACCTGGGCGATCTGGATCGTCTGGTTCATAAGCAACTAAGTAATATCGTCGTGCTTTAGTATTAACATTAGAAAATGCTCTTTCTAAATCTAAGTAATTGCCAGGAAAAGCAATTTCTCCTCCTGTTTCTTCACACAAACGACGCAATTCTTTATCGTCTTCTCCCTCAACATTACCACCTTCAATACCAAAAAAGCCTGCGCCCTTGGTACTGATGCCAAAGATTACTACTTCGTTGCGTTGTGCAATTTGAATGGCATCGTCTAAAGTGCGCTCGCTAGCCGTGTCTGAACCGTCAGAAATTATAATAAGCACTTTACGAGGTGTGGGAACATTAAACATTTTTTGTTCACAAACTTGATAAACTGCATCAAAAAGTGCTGTGTTACCGCTAGCTTTTACTGGCCCCATTGCCTTAGTAAGCAAACTTAAGTCGTCTGTAAAGTCTTGACGCATTGCAATTGTAGAGTCAAAGGTTACTAGCAAAGCTTTATCCTTACGTCGTTTTAATACAGTCTGTAAAAAGCTAAGTGTAGCTTCTTTTTCAAATTTAATTTTTCCCTTTACGCTTCCGCTAGTGTCCATCAAAATACCAATATAAAGCGGTAGTTCGGTTGCAGCTTGAAAGTCAATGATTTTTTGAGCTTTTTTATCTTCAAAAACTTCAAAGTTATCTTTTGTTAAATTAGAAATAAACCGACCATCTTTATCAGTAACAATAATCGGCAAAGTAACGTTGGTTGTTCTATCTATAACAAAAGTACCATTTTGATCTTGAGTTTCTTCTGGTTTTTGCCCTTTTTCTTGCGCTAAAACATTTGTAGCTAAAACACCTAGTAATATTGGGATAAGTAAAATTGTGGTTATTAGAGAAAAGACTTTTTTGGTTTTCATAACTGCTAAACCTTCTATTTTAAGTAATTTTTGATATTTTTAAATTATAGCCAAGCCCTAAAGGACTTGTCTATTATCAAATGCCGCTACGCGCCATTGTAGGTTTTTTTTTTATCTCTTTTAAGCCCCCTTGGGGCTTTTGATACTAGCCCTGCCCTT
>CAZBMZ010000020.1:0-5367 GCA_964492845.1 uncultured Clostridia bacterium | reverse complement strand
TCAAATGCCGCTACGCGCCATTGTAGGTTTTTTTTTTATCTCTTTTAAGCCCCATCGGGGCTTTTGATACTAGCCCTGCCCTTCAGGGCTGGGCTTTAGGCTGGGCATTAGAGCGAATTACGCCCAAAGCACGTTTTTCTACTAAAAAGTAGTTTTGAATAACTTTTTTAACATCATCTTTAGTTATAGCTGAGATTTTTTCCCCTACATTGTCAACATCGGCAAAAGGCATACCATAAAAAGCATACCGAGCATAAGTAATTGCTCTTTGGCTATGATCCCGAAGCTTTTGAGCTAGCACTGCGGCAGCAGAATTACGTGCAGCCATTACTTCTTGATCCGTGACTGGATTAGAAACTAATTTCTTAAATTCGCTTTCTACTAATGTTCGTGCTTTTTGTTCTTGGTCAGCAGGTGAGTTAAGTGTGACCAAAAAGCCACTACGTTGCTGACGCATTTTAGTTTCAGTATTAATTTCAAAGCTAAGTTGTTGTTGTTGAAGTGCTGTTAAAATTCGCCCCGTTGGGCCGTCTATTATTTGACGAAGCACTTCTAAAACATAGTTATCATCACTCTTACCTTCTGGGCCGCTAAATTGAAGCACTTGTGTAGTTTGTCGTCTATCTTTAAGCTCTGCTTTTTCTCCTGGTGCATTTTGTACTGCTACAACAGGCACAGCTAAAGCTTTATCTAAACTTTCATCTGAACGAGAAAAACCATCTGCAACCAAACGACCAACTAAAGAAGAACCTTCTGTATCTCCAACAATTACAACTAATGGCAATTGTCGTTTTACTGTTTTTTTATACCATTCAACTACATCATCTTCTTTTAATCTTGAGATAGATGTTTCTAGTCCTATTTGAGAAAAAGCGTAAGGATGTCCACTATAAAGCAAAGTATTAGTTAAATTTGTTGCTAGTTGTAGACTATCATCTTTACTTGCTTGAATTGCTGCTAGAAGGCTAGCTTTTTCACGGGCAAAATCCTCTTTGTCAAATAAAGCATTTTCAATTGTACTAATTAAAAGCCTCATCGCAGGCTCAGCATTACGTGAAATTACTTCGATATTATAGCCAAAAAAGTCTGGTTCATTGATGATTGTTACTTCTGCTCCTAATTGCTCTAAGATTAATGCTAGCTCGGCTCCGGTTTGGCGTTGTGTACCTCGTAAAATAGTACGCAGCATTAGTTCTGTAATTCCAACATCATCTTTTTCAATTAGTCGCCCACCTTGAAAGTAAAAACCTATAGCAATTAACGGTCTAGCAGGATCTTCTCGAACAATCGAACGAGGCCCTCGCAAAGTAGTAAAATCCCGTGCTGGCTCTGGTTGCAATTCTAAAATAAATCCGCCTTCTGTTGTTTGCTCAAATTTGTCTTTGCCCTGTTTAGCTAAAGGTTTTTCCGTTGCATAACTAATTTCATCTTTTGAAACAGACTCTTTATGCGTATTTGGTACTAATACTTTGATATAAGAATCAAATCTATCTGGAGTGTAAAAAGGATCTGCTCCAGCAATACGCGATGGAGCATTATTTGGCTCATACTCATGTACTACAGAAGTGCTAAAGTTAAAATACTGTGCAGCTAACTCTTGAACTTGTTCGCCAGTAACAGCCCTTATTCTTTTTACATAGCTGTCAAAATCCTTATAGCTTCCTCGCACTTCTCCAAGGGCAATTTGTGTAGAAAGCCGGGTTAAATCTAAAGTGCTATCATAGTAATCTTTCTCTAGTAAAGCTTTGGCTCGTTGTAGTTCGGCAGCCGACAAAATTATCCGACGTAAATTCTCAATTTGTTCAAAAAGTGCATTTTCCGCTTTTACAAGCTTGCTAGGAACAACCTGCATTTGAAAAGTAAAGAGCGCGCCTTTGTTGGTTGTAAGATACTCAGCCGCAACTTTAGAAGCAAAAGAAGCATCAAGCAAAGATTGTGAAAGCAAAGCACCTCGGCCTTTTGTTAAAATGGCTTGTAGAACTTCAAAAACGGCTGTTTCTTTTACACCAGACACCCTATAACCAACAGATACAACAGTTTGATTAATATCGGCACGTTCAGCAATATAGCGAATGGGCGCACCTTCAGAAGTTTTTACAGTAGTTTTATTTAGGTTTGTACCAGCTTTTACAGCACCTAAAAATTGTTGTGCAGCTAAACGGGCATTGTCTGCTGTAATATCACCTACAATAACTACAATTAAGTTATTTCCTGTATAGTAATTATTATAAAAGTTTTGAGCTTGTTCTTTGGTGATTAATTTAGTTTCGTCTAGCAGTCCAGTACTAGCATTATTGTCAAAAGCAGCTTTTGCAATACGTTGTTGGCTATAGTTAAAAGGGTCGTCTAATTTATAGCTATTAGTTTGTAAAACAAATTTTGCTGCTCGGCTAAAGTCTTCATCTGTAAAGCTTTGTTTTTGCAAATTACGAAATAGCATTTCTAGTAACTTGGTAAAATTAGCCGACTGTCCAAGTAAAGAATAATTGGTTCCTTGAAAATTAGTATTGCTGTTTAATACACCACCTAAATTGCGAAGCTGTTTTAATGGGTCATCTTCATTAGTAGCGGAATCGGTTAAAAGCCTTTCTACAACACGAGCTACACCTGCTTGATCTTCTGTTTCTAGACTTGTGCCACCTTTTACTAAAATAGTTGCAGCAGCTAAAGGTACAGAATGATCTTCGCGTACAATAACAGTAACACCATTCTTAAAAACATAGCGAGAAGTTACACCAATATGTTCTTGAGCAACAATTGCTGCTCCTGCTGGAACTAGAACCCTTCCTGGAACGGCTGGTTTATTGGTTGCTGGAGGAGGATTTTTGCTATTAGTTGGATTTGTTGTTTTTGGTTCTGTGGTTTTAGTAGGACTTGGTTGACTTGGTTGATTTGGGCGTTTTCGCCCACTTTGAGCATAAAAATTTGGTACTAGAAAAACCATTATAAATAGCAATGAGATCATTACTTTTTTGTTAGTTATCATTTTCCCCCCTCTTACAAAACACAAAACACTAAGAAATTATCTTAGAAAAACAAAATTCTATTCAAGTTTAGTTGTTTGGCCGCCATCACCCTTTTCTTCCTTAGACTCAACTTTGTCATCATTAGTTGGATTTGGTGGATTTATTGATGGATTTTGATCAGAATTTTCTACAGGATTATTTTTCTGGAAATTTCGGTGCATCATTTCATCGGCTTCTTGTCTAGCCATAGTCATATCAGCAATTAGCTCATTACCTTGGTTAGATATTTTTAGATGTGCAAATAAAACTGCTGCTTCTGGATTCTTAAAACTAAGCAATAAGCGTAGTCCTGCAACTTGTTGGCTAAAAAGATTTGCTAAATCTGAAGCAATGCTTGTGTTAGCAGCCTGTCCACGAATAATAAAAGAGGCTTTTTCATCCCCTAGCTCTAAAGTAGCTGTGTTAGCCGTTAGTGCTGTTAATGGCAGCAATGCATGAGATTCGCTAATTGCATTAGCAATATTAATTGCAGCCGTGTCAAGTTGCTCTGAACCAGAAGATTTTATAATTCTAATTTCATAAAGTGAGCCATCTTTTCCTACTTCATAACCAACTGTAACAGAGAAAAAAGCTTTTTGGATGTCTAAGTTGCCACTTTTATAAATATTATAAACCTTGCCCATAATTTCACGAATAGGACGAGCGTTTATCTGTCCAAACCTGGGGGGGCCAGTAGGGGCAGGTGTATCTTCTGGAACAACTTCTACTTCATTCTTTGCTAAATCAGTGTCTTGATTCTCTTCTTCAATCTCTTCTTTTGAATCTTCTTTTAATTCGTTTTCTTTAGCTTCTTTCTTTTTCTTGCGTTCTTCTGCTTTTCGTTTAGCCTCTTCTTTCTTTTTCTCTTCTTCTTTAGCTAGTTCCTCTGCAATTTTATCCAGTGGAACAGCTTTTTTGGGAACAACTAACATATTTGGTGGATATTTCAAGGGCTTAGTTAGCTTTGTTAACTCAATCCATTTAATCTCATTATAAGCATCATCAATCATAGAAATATTAGTAAATGGAGAAAAAACAGCTTGATAAAATGTCCATCCAAAATAAGACATATGGAAAAATACAGACAGGAAAATCCCTAGCTTTATTTTATGGCGATGAAAAAACCCAGATCGATCTACTTTGTTGATCATCGCTCCAGGAGTAGAATAAATAAAACCATGTAGTACACTCACTAAAGTATCTCCTGAAAAATGCGTTAAACTAAAACCTAACTGGCTGTTTTGGATGCGTTATTATGGTAATTAGTTTGTGGTCTATGGTGCAAGCACATCCCACTTTTTTAAAAGTAACGATTTAAGTAAATAAAAATAAACAAATTTATGCTGTCCAATTATCTAACATTAGGTCTGGTTTTAATTGATTAAAAACCATATCGCTAGTCACTAAAATTAAGTTATTGTGCATAGCAACACTACCAATTGTTAAATCAAAATCCGTTATACTAAAACCTTTATTCTCTAAATTTGCTTTAGTCTTTCCATAAAGGTTAAGAATAGCTTCGTCTATATCTAAAATATTTATTTTGCTTTTTAATATTTCTACTCTAAGTAAATTAGAAGCTATCTGGCTAGATTTATATGCTCCATAATAGAGTTCACCTAAGACTATTGTACAGCTATATAATATATCTGAAGAACTCAGACTATTTATTTTGTTAAGAACTTTTACGTCAGTTAATTTTTGCTTACTAGGAATCTTTGTTAAAGCATTAATCAAATAAATGCAATGGTTTGTGTCTAATAAATAATTCATAATTTTAATCTTCAAAAGATATATCACTTATTTTATTATTTTCAGTAAGTGTTTTTTTATTAAGAATATTTATCCACCAATCAGAATCTAAACTCTCGTCATCTTCAGGAATATTCAAGGATTGCATTTCGTTTGCTGCTGTTTCAAAGAGTTTTCGTTGTTCTTGCCCAGAAATAAAATTGCTTATTAAAGGAGATTTTATAGTTTTAGGTTTATTAGAAACTAGTTTAAGTAAAAACCCTTCATCTACTTTTTTAATTTCAATTTGCGAACCTTCAACAATGTTCATTATTTGCTTAAGTTCAGCTAAAAATACATCAGCATTGTTTGAGTCTATTTTTAATGTGTAAGACATTTGTTTTCCTCCTTAGATCTGCTATTTATTAAATATTAACCTACTAATTATAAATACTTAAAAACATAAGTAATACCAAAATTAAAATTTTGATTAGTCGTAGTGCTTATTTCAACGTTATTTTTCCTATTGTTGTTTTGCCTTCATCATTACCAAAACCAATTATTGCCACACCAAAATCTGCTCTCAAAGCCATCTTATGAGTTATATAATATTCTACTATCACACTAACAT
>CAZBMZ010000019.1:0-119371 GCA_964492845.1 uncultured Clostridia bacterium | reverse complement strand
GTTCCCACACAATCCCATTTAATTCAATACTTTATACACGCTGCGTAAGATCAGTGATAAGTAAATTTTTAATAAAAAAGGTAATAAATACTAGACAATATTTATTACCTTTTTTTACTTTGAGAGATTTTAATTAATTAGCATTAGTAGCGGGACGTGTAGTTCTTTTAACTTCCTTAAATTCTTCTTGAGTTTCTTCTGGGAAGAGTCTATCAATAATAGGAATATTTAAGGCTTTGCGTACTTCTTGATTAATTCGGTCACATAGTTCTGAATTTTGTTGTAATGAGTTCTTTACATTATCGCGGCCTTGACCCAAACGTTCACCTTTGTAAGAGAACCATGCACCGCTTTTATCAACAATTTTATTTTCTACAGCTAAATCTAAAATATCACCTGCGCGGGAAATACCTTGACCATACATAATATCAAATTCTGTTTCCTTAAATGGAGGAGCAACTTTGTTTTTTACAACTTTGACACGAGTACGATTACCGACGATACTTTCCCCGTCTTTAATTGGGCCAACTCTACGAATTTCAATACGTACAGAAGCATAGAATTTTAATGCTCGACCGCCAGTAGTTGTTTCTGGTGAGCCAAACATAACACCAATTTTTTCACGAATTTGATTAATAAAGATTAGACAAGTATTTGAACGAGATACAGCGGCAGTAAGTTTACGCATTGCTTGAGACATTAAGCGAGCTTGAAGTCCTGGTAAATTATCTCCCATATCTCCATCTAGTTCTGCACGGGGTACAAGTGCTGCTACTGAATCAATAACTATTACATCAAATGCTCCTGAACGACATAATTGCTCTGTAATTTCTAGGGCTTGTTCGCCGCTATCAGGTTGTGAGATAAATAATTCTTTAGTATTAACGCCCAATTTTTCAGCATATTCAGCGTCCATTGCATGTTCAGCATCTATATAAGCGGCGTTTCCTCCAAGACGTTGGGCTTCAGCTACTACATGTAATGCTAAAGTGGTTTTACCAGAGCTTTCTGGCCCATAAACCTCTGTAATACGACCGCGAGGAAATCCTCCAATACCAACAGCAGCATCAATGCTTAAACAAGTAGAAGAGATTGCTAAAATATCAGCAACTTTTTTATCGCCTAAGCGCATAATAGCACCTTTACCAAATTGTTTTTCAATTTGTGCAATAGCTGCTTCGATTACTTTACTACGTTCTGTTTTAAAATCTGCCATAATTGTTGCCTTTCATTTTTTTTATTGATTTTTGGGCGTTTTGCCAATAAATTCTTATTAATAAAGTATATAGTGAAATATAAGCAAAAGGTGTCCAAAAGTCAAGCGATAAGTGCAGAAGAAAAAATTTTATTAATTTTGGAATGAATAGATGTAAAAACTCTTGTTTTTATGTGTGCAAATTAGCTAATAATATTAATTTGCTGGAGGTTTAGTAATCTGATTTTCTAGTTCTTGTTTTTTATTCTTACGTTGTTGATCAAGTGTATTTTCTAAATCAGTTAATTTGGTTTTTAGTTGATTAATTTGGTTTTGTACTTGTTCTTTATCATATTCTTGTTCATCAATTTTAATAGACCTACTATAGATTTGGTTTCCTTTATCATCAATAGAGGTAACATCAAATAATGGAACTGCTGCTTGAAATTGTTCTAGTTCTTTAAGAATCTTGCTACGTTCTTCTAGTGTTTCTTTTTCTCCTTCATAAGTAGCTAATTTTTCTGAAGCTTTTTTAAGTGCTTGTTCGCGGCGATAGCGGTCTAATTCGCCAGCAGGTAACCCAATTATGTCTAATTCTCCTTCTGGTATCTCTGCTAGTTCTGCAATTGGTAGCTTAAACCCACCAGTTCCACGTTTTGCTTGATAACTTAGAGGAATACCTAAAATAGTACGTTTATAGTCAATTCTAATAATTACTTGTTGTTGTGGGGGATCAACCGTAATGTGTATATTTTCTTTAGGAACTTCTAAGCCTCTTCGTTCAATAGCAGAGTCAATACGCTTACGCAGGGTTTTGATGCTAATGCTTGAATCCCCTAATACTACTCTAAGATCATCTTCTAGTAAGCGTCTTTGAGAATACTGCATAGTAAAATTAACAATAATATAAATTAATAAGGTAGCAACACAGAGTTCTATAAATCTTCTTAAAAAGCGTTGACCCGCTTGTTGTTCCTCTGAACGCTTTTCATCTACTTGAATTTGCTCTAAAGGTTGAAAGACATTAGGATTAATTTCTTCTATTATTTGTCGAAAACTACTTATAGAACCAATATCTTGCCAAGAATTTTTACCTTGTCTTGCTCTATGAGTATGGCGCAAGCGACCAACACGAATCATTGCTTCTATATCTGCTGCTGTTTGGTTTTCATAAATAAAACCGTTTATATCAATATCCCAATTTTTATCTGTTGCTAAATTGGTGGTTTGATATAAGGTTTCATTTTGATTAGACGATTTAGTCGCAGAATTATTTGAGTTAGCAGTATCACTATCTACTTGAATAGTTTCTATTTCTGAAGAGCTTAGAGCTTTAGCTTTAGACTTAGCATAATTCTCTGTAACATAATTTAGCATCTCACTACCATCTAGCATTAGTAGAGGATCTAAAGGAACATCATTAGAACTATTATTTTTGGATGCTTGGGAAGATTGAGCAGAAAGGGTTTTTTCTTCTTGGCGTAAGGGTGAAGAATCTTGTTGATAAGCAATAGTATTAGTATTTTCTTTAGTTTCTATCTTTTCTGGTATAGCTTCAATTACAACATCTGCTCCAATGGCTCTTAATTTTTCTGCATATTTAGTTGCTTCTTGTTGTGAAGAAGTCTTTTTTACGCTTAATTTACGACCTTTTAAGAGTTCTTGAGCATTTGTTTGAGAGATTCCAAAACTACGTTGTAGGCCATCTAATAAGCGTGCGCGACCACTTTCAGAATTATCTAATACTCCTTGAAAAACCACTCTCCATTGTGCAGGCTCACTAGATGCTATTTTTCCTGAATTTGAAAGACCAGAAATTGCTAAAGCTGCTTCTAGTTGGCTTGCTAATTCTGACGCACTTTGTTGGCGGCGTGAAGGTTGTTTTTCTAATGCACGCATCACTACATGCGAAATTGGTTCTGGGATGTTGGGATAAAGTTTATTTAGCGGTTGTGGGTCTTTGGTAACATGTTGAACAATAATTGCTGGAGCAGAAGCAGCTTGAAAAGGAACATGTCCTGCAAGCATTTCATAAGCCATTACACCTAAAGAATAAATATCAGATAAATGATCTACAGTACCTCCGCTACATTGTTCAGGAGACATATAATGAGGAGTACCTAATACACTATCAGTTTTAGTAATTTGTGTTAACTGTTGTGTATCTCTAAGTTTAGCAATACCAAAATCTAATACTTTTGCTACTTCCTGACCGTCAATAATTTCAATCATTACATTATCAGGTTTTAAGTCTCGGTGAACAACATTTGCACGATGTGCTGCTGCAATTCCAGCACAAATCTGTTTTGCCAAACTTACAGTTCTTTCAGGAGAGAGACGTTTTTCACGTTCTAAAATTTTTCTTAAAGTAGGGCCATCAACATATTCCATTACTAAATAAACAATACCTGTTTCAGTTTGCCCAAAGTCTGTTACAGGAACTGCATTAGGGTGTTTAATCCGACCAGATGTTATAGCTTCTCGTTTAAATCGTTCATAACAAGTTGGGTCTTCTGTCATATCACGAGAAAGCACTTTAATAGCAACTTGTTTATTAATAGTTACATGTTGAGCAGTGTAGACAGATCCCATTCCACCGCGACCAACTTTGCGTTCTATTTTATATTTATTGTCTAAAGTTAGTCCTATTAGCAAATCGCTAGCAGTTTTCTTAAAAATCAACTCTTTGCCATCTTTAGGGCAAATTATGCGATTATCTTCAAATTCCTGTTTGCAGGCAGGACAAATTTTCATATTTACCTCAAGATAGAGCTATAATTTATGTGCTAGCAAGACTTAATAAAATATTTAATAAAAATACTCTATATTATTACCAAAAACTAATTTTAAGCAGAAATCTTTGTTGTGTCTGCAATTATTTTTGTTATTTTTAACATTATTGGGATAGATAAAACTAGCTTCCATTTGTTGACTAGTTGATAATTGGTTAGTTTTTAGCAAAATATTAAATAAAATTTTTTGTGAGGTTAAGAATGTTTGTTAGCAAAGAGCAATTTAAACAAACAATGAGCAATTGGGCAAGCGGTATTACTATTATTACTACTTGTAGAGAAGAAGGATTACTGGCTATGACGGCTAGTTCATTTACTTCTTTATCTATTGAACCACCTTTAATATTAGTAGCTGTAAGTAAAAATAGTCGCACACATAAGCAAATTATTAAACAAAAAGCTTTTGGGGTAATGATTTTGGCTCTTGGACAAGAAGAAATTTCTAGTTGTGGTGCAGGTTTTCGAGGTGAAGAAGGAAATTTTCTTATAGGAGTTCCTTATCATAAAGAAGTTACAGGTGCGCCAATTTTAGATCAATGTTTGGCATGGATGGATTGCTCTTTATATGCAACTCATGACGGAGGAGATCATACAATTTTTATTGGTAAGTTAGAAGCTGTAGGATCTCAAAGTGGTGAACCATTGCTTTGGTATGATCGCGGATATTGTAAAACTAATAAAATAGATTAATAAATAATCTATAAATAACGTTCAATTAATTCTAAAAAAAGTTAAAAATATTATGGATGAAAATATAGAAATATCGACACCATCAAGTAATCCAAAATACTTAAAAATTGCTTTGATAACAACAGTTTTGCTAATGCCTATAATGGGACTTATTTTCTATCAAGGGTATAGCAACAATCAATTAATGGAAATGTTTTTAAGTATTTATGGTGTAATAGCCCTAAGCGTAGCAACAAGCATAATGTATAAACAGTTAAACAATCCAGATAAATTAATTATTAATGAGAAAGGGATTATTTATGAATTTCTAAATATTAAATTTAGAATAGGTTGGGAAGATATTGAAAATGTTAAGTTTGATGGAACAAAAGTAATTTATATAAAAGCTAATTCACCAGAAAAAATAGCTACTAATTCACTAATTATGCAGGAGAAACCTTTAGCTAGAACTCAGTTTAATCCTTATACAAAACAATTAGTAAAGAAAAGTTTTTCATTTAAGAATCCCTGGGTAAAAAACACAGAAGATCTAGCAAAACTCTTAAAAGAATCTAATGAACAAAATGGCTACACCATAGCTATTCCTTTTTTGGAATCTTCAGAAATGGCAGAAAAAATTTATAATCAAATACACCAAAAACATATTAATTTTCAACCTCAATATGAATCTCCTTTTTTGTCAGCACAAACAAATGAAGCAAATGCTGATGAGTTTACTAAATCAAAACAAAGAGAAATAAAGTATGAATAAAAACTTAAAGCAATAAGTTAAATTTTATTTCAACAAATTTTATATCACTAAATGTTGATCTTCAGCATCAAACCCTAACAAGTTTATTAATTAAATGCTCGAAACCATTAAATCTTTATAGTAAGATTTATTCACCCTGAAATTGCTCACAGAAAGTTTTAGTTCTAAAACTAAAAAATATTTAGAAATATCTATGGTATTTAGTGATAAAAGTGGATATTTAAGATTTATCAGCCAGATGTTGATAAGTTTTTGTGCGCTATTAGTAATAAGCTTTAGTGCTTATTCTCAACAAGGTGGGAGAACTTATACAGGTGACAATAAAATAAAAACTAAACCTGCTACTAAACCTGCTACTAAACCTAATCCAAAACCTAAATCAAATAACCCTAAACCAAAACCAACAGTAGATAAGCCTATAGAAAAATTTACTGCACCTGCTGACTTAAAAGTACCAGAATTAGTTTTAATTAAATCTGGTGGTTTTATGATGGGGTCAAAAAGTTCTCGTGCAGATGAACAACCAATGCACAATGTTGAGTTAGGAGAATTTGAAATTAGCAAATATGAAATTACCAATAAGGAATTTGAGATTTTTGCTAGTTCTACTAATTATATAACTCAGCCAGAACTAGAAAAATCTCCTATTTCTTGGCGAGATTATTTTACCCCTGACAGAGAAAACTACCCTGTAGTTTTAGTAAGTTGGCAAGATGCAATGGCTTACTGTAAATGGCTTTCGGCTGTTACAGGAAAAACTTATCGGCTTCCTACAGAGGCAGAATGGGAATATGCTGCTCATGGAGGAACAACAAAAGCATATTCTTGGGGTGATGAAATTGATCCAGAACAGGCAAACTATGATAGCAATGCAGAAAGGGGTTTAATTGCTGGTGTAGTTCTAGATTATATTGAACCTGTTGATAGCTATTCTGCTAATGGATATGGGTTACATAATGTTTCTGGCAATGTTGCTGAATGGTGTTATGACTGGTTTGATGCAGACTATTATAAAAACTCTCCTTCTAAAAATCCTGTTGGGCCAGAAAAAGGATTTTATAAAGCTATTAGAGGAGGAAGTTGGGTGAGTTCAGCAGATATCTGTAGAATTAGCCGACGTAGTAATAATAGTAGTAATTTTACTGCTCCATATCTTGGTTTTCGTATTGTTAAAGTAAATTAAGGTAAATTAATGATTACTAGAGTTTTAATTGAAAATCTTAATTCAAATAGAACAGTTGCAGATATCAACAAATTATTACAAAACTATGGGCCAATAGCCTGGATTTTTATTGAGCTTGATGTTAATACAAGTATGCCTTGGGGTTATGCCTATGCTGCTTTGGTTAACGATGAAAAGGCTAGAATTTTGGTAGCTGATTCTTTAGAAACCTCTTTAGATGTAGGCAATGATAGAACTCCTTTAAGAATACGCCGAGTTGAGTCAGGCCCAGATAGTTATACTGATAAAAGCTCAATTCTTACTTGTCCAGCAGAATATGTTTTTTCTGCTAGTAGCTTAATTCTTAATGACGTTCCTGCCAAAACAACTGTTTTTTTAGATGGCATTACTAAAGCATATGTTGAAGTAAAATCTAAACTAGAAATTACCAGTCTTTTACCAGGTAAATATAAATTAGTTGTAAAAGATGATAAAAATTTTATTTTTCAACAAGAAATTCAAATTTTACCTCTAAAAGTAACTGAACTAACTGTTGAAAAAGATAAAGATGACCAAACTTTACCCTTTAACACAATTCTTAAAAAAGAAGAGAAAAAAAAATCTAATTACAAGTATTTAGTAGTATTAATAAGCATTGTTATCTTAATAGCTGGTTATTATTACTATGACACAGCTAAAACAAGTAAAACCGTTGTAGACCTTCCCCCACCTCCCCCACCTCCAAAGGGGATGGTTTATGTGCCTGCTACAAGATTTGTTATGGGGCGTAATACTAGTAAAGATCCATTAGGCTTTGAAATACCTGCTCATGTTACGGATGTAAAACAAGAATTTTTTATTGATAAAACAGAAGTTACTAATGAGCAATATGCTGAATTTGTTACTGCAACGGGACATGAAAGTCCTCCTAATTGGAAAGGAAAATTACCATCAAAAGATATCTTAAATTTGCCTGTTACTTTTGTAAGTTGGCAAGATTCAGTTGATTATTGCCAATGGCGGACTAACAAAGAACGGCCCTGTCGGTTGCCTCAAGAAGTTGAATGGGAACTAGCTGCAAGAGGTTCAAATAGTTATATTTATCCTTGGGGCAATGAATGGCGGGACGCTTTAGCTAATGCTAATAAGGCAAATGATAAATTATGGCCTGTTGGACAAAACCCAGCTAATGCAAGCCCTTTTGGTGCTTTGGATATGGTCGGAAATGTTTGGGAATGGGTATATAACGATTTAGAACTTTATGAATTAAGTAAAGCACCTGCTCAGCCTGGAGTTAAAGTAATTCGTGGAGGTGCTTTTGATAGCGATAAGGAAGAGGCTACAGGAAGTTTTCGAGGCTTTTTAATACCAGATAAAAGAGAATATGACCGGACAGGTTTTCGCTGTGTTTGTGATGTTGTTAGGGGACAAAATTAAATTGTCCCCTACTTAAAATCAAAATATTTGTATAAACTATGAAAACAAACTATTTACATAATCTTCGGGTGAAAATTCTACTAAATCATTAATTCCTTCACCAATACCAACATAGCGAATAGGAATCCCTAACTCTTTAGCAATTGCTACTACAATACCTCCCTTAGCAGTTCCATCTAATTTAGTTAAAACAATGCCTGTAACAGGAACTGTTTTAGTAAATTGACGAGCTTGTTCTAAGCCATTTTGACCTGTAACAGCATCTACAACTAGTAAAACTTCATGAGGTGCAGAAGGAACTTCACGAGCAGCAACACGCTTCATTTTTTCCAACTCTGCCATTAAATTAGATTTATTATGCAGTCGTCCGGCAGTATCAACAATTAAGACATCAGCATCACGGGATTTTGCTGCTGCTAGAGAATCATATAAAACTGCTGCTGGATCAGTTCCTTTTTTCTGTTGAATTAATGGAACACCAGTTCTTTCTGCCCAAATTGCTAATTGATCGCTAGCTGCGGCTCTAAAGGTATCAGCAGCACAAATTAAAACTTCATTTCCTTCTGCCTTAATACGGTTAGTTAATTTACCAATAGTTGTAGTCTTACCAACTCCATTAACTCCAACAACCATCATTACATAGGGACGAACATCTAAATTAACTTCTGATTCTGATTTTATTCCTCTAGTTTTAGTGCCTTTAAGAATTTCTAATAGATTATCCTTAACGATTTTTTTTAGTTCGTCAAAATTATTTATTTCTTTTCGGTCTATTTTTTTACGTGCATTTTCGATAATTTCGAGTGCAGTTTGTACTCCAATATCTGCACCAATAAGTGCTTCCTCTAGGCTATCTAGCACTTCAGCATCAATAACTTTTTTACCTTTAATAACATCTTCTAGTCGTCCCATCAAATTTTCGCTAGTGCGATTAAGAGAAGCCTTCCAGCGTTGAAAACGAGTTTGTTTTTCTGCCTCTTCGGAACTAACTTTTTGTTGTGTTGCTACACTTGTAGCCGTTTCACCTTCGGATTGACCTAAAAGGCGTTGCCAAAAACTTTTCTTTTCCTGCTCTGGAGCGCGAACTATTGGTGTTTGGGGAAGTTCTGTTGTAACAGGTTCGCTTATTGTTGGTTGTTGGGCTAAATCAGTTTGCTGACCTTTAAAAAGCTTTTGAAAAAAGCCTCCCTTTTGTTCTGGACTAGTAGCAGATGTAACGGGCGTTGAATCAGAAGAAACATTTACGTCAACAGCAGGTTGATCTTGTGTTGTTATTTGTGGAGTTTGTTGGTTTTCTGCTACAGGAGCAGTTTCTTCTTGTTTTTTTGTGCGCTTCCAAAAAAGTGCCATAATTCCTCAATGATTTTTAATGTAAAGCTAAGATTTTGCAAAGATTATAATACAAAAATGATATTTTCTTTGCTTAAGATTGCAACTATTTGTTTACAAACTAGGTAAAGAAAATTTCATCAAGTCTTTAGCTAGCGTAATTTGTCCACTGTAAAATTGCTGGCATTGTGCAATTAAATCTGCTGTCTCACACATTGGATAAAAATGACTTAAAACTAAATGTTTAACTTTTGCTTGCTGGGCAATTTTTCCTGCAAGCGATGGTGTCAAATGACCATGAATTTTTTGTTCATCTGGTGTTGAACATTCTAAAACGGCAATATCTGCCATTTCACATAAAGAAACTATACTTTCACAATAATCTGTATCACCTGAATAAGTTATTGTGCCAAAAGGCGTTTCTACACGATAACCTAAAGCTGGATAGGAATGATTTACTAGTTGTGCAGTGACTTGGTAGTTAGAAAAATTTACTTTAACAAGAGATTCTTTAGCATCAAGTTCTGTAAGTTTTAGCTCATAATCTTTAGATACTAGCCAATTACCAAAAGTGTCTATTAATTTTTGATGATGGTTCTTAATTCCTACTGGCCCTACTATTTCTAACATTTCAGAACGACTATAGCCAGGTATTCGTGAACCAAATAAAATTGCTACTAAATCACAAATATGATCAGGATGAAAATGAGAGACAAACACTTTATTTAGAGTAGTTAGGGAATGTCCGGCTTGGGCTAGTTTTCTACTTGAGCCTGGCCCACAATCAAACATTAGCCTTTCTTTTCCAACTGTAATTAAATAACTAGCTGCTCCACGATCTGGTGTAGGAACGGCCGTTCCTGAGCCAAGAATTATTAATTCTACTTTCACTTAAATTATATCCTTACTAGTGCTAGAGTTTTGCAAATTAAGTCTATTGTCTACAATGGCTTGACAAAAGCTAGCTGTTGCTAAAATAATTTGCCAACTTAAATTATCTGACACCTTGAGGTTATTATCAAAAAAATAGTTTATTCCACTAATATTAATCAGTTAAAGGTATTTCGACGGGGTAAAGTTCGTGATGTTTATGAAGTAAACCCAGAACAACTACTAATAATTGCTAGTGATCGCATTTCTGCTTTTGATTGCATTCTGCCAAATGCAATTCCAGACAAAGGCATTTTACTTACACAAATCTCTTTATTTTGGTTTGATTTTCTAAAAAATATTGTTGCTAATCACATAATTTCTACAGAAATAAAAAACTATCCACCAAAAATACAAAAATATAGAGATGATTTAATAGGTCGCTCTATGCTAGTCAAACGTACCGAAGCCATTGCAATTGAATGTGTGGCACGAGGCTATTTAGCTGGATCTGGCTTAAAGGAATATCAAAAAGTAGGTTCTGTTTGTGGTGTAAAATTACCTGTAGGATTAGTAGAATCAGACTCTTTGCCAGAAGTAATTTTTACTCCTGCCACAAAAGCCGAATCAGGACATGATGAAAATATTTCAGAAAAACAAATGGCTAATTTAATTGGAGAAGAGTTAACTAAAAAACTAAAAGAGTTAACTTTGACTATTTATCAAAAAGCGTCTCAATATGCTTTAACAAAAGGTATTATTATTGCTGATACTAAATTAGAATTCGGTTTATTAGATGACCAAATTATTTTAATTGATGAAGTTTTAACCCCAGATTCTTCAAGGTTTTGGCCTGCTGATAGTTATGCAAAGGGCCGTAGTCAGTCCTCTTTTGATAAACAATTTGTTCGTGACTATTTAGAAACTTTAGACTGGGATAAAACTGCTCCAGCACCAGACTTGCCCTCAGAAATTATTGCTGCTACTAGCAGAAAATACCATGAAGCTTATTACCAGTTAACTGGTTTAAGTTTGCCAACTTAGGATTTTTCATGCGAGATAAATTAGAAAACTTAATTGATGAAATGATAGAAAATGGTATCCTTTTTGAAGATGCCATTGCTGAATTTGAAAAAGTGTTTATTCTAAAAATACTTACAATACATCATGGCAATATCTCTAAAGCTAGCGAACAATTGCACATCCATAGAAACACTTTAAGTAAACGCCTAGAAAAATACAATGAACAATTAGTAGAAAATAAAAACTTTTCTGTTAGCAAAATTAAATTTATTAAGTAATTATTATCTACAAAACTTCTGTTTTTAGGAGATAACTATAATGTTACGCATAAGCCTCTTAGTAGGTCTAATTGCTATACTTTTAAGCTTTACTCTTTCTGTAATAGCACAAGAAAAATATGATGTACGTCAGATAAAGTTTGTGGTATATGACAAAAGTGGTTATGCCTGGAATGACACAACGGCTGTTTTAGGTGTTAGACTAGATGCTACTAAAACAGATACATTACAAGATCAAGAACTTACTGCTAGCACTACTACTTATTCAGTAGGGGCCGAGTATCAACGCTTTGGCTTAAAACAAGATGCTAGTGGTAATGTTTATGCAGATGTTAATTTTATTGTCTACAAAAATGTTGATGAACTTATTTACTATGAAATTGCACTCCTAAAAAAAGAAGGCGATAAATACATAGCAATTCCTTTAACTAATCGTAGTTATGCTATTAGTCGCACTACTCCTGATAAATACTCAATTAATACAACTATTTTTCGGCCTTTGCTTCTAACAGATTGGGTAATTTATGCTGGAATAATGATAGCAAGCCTGGGTTTTATTTATTTTTCTATCTTTCGTTGGTTATTTACTATCTTGCTTTTTAAGCATAATTGGCCCGTAAGTCGTGCAGAATATTTCACTACATCACTAAGCTTATTACTAATCTTAGGTGTTTTTGCTCTACTAATGGTGCTATTCTTACCACAAACTGTAGTTGTATGGACAGTGCTAGTAGTTTTAACAGTATTTTGGGCAGGTCATGCTGTGACCTGGGCATTATCTTAAGCAACAAGGGTAGCAATACTTATGATAAGTCATGACAGAATATTTAAGGAATTATTAACAGTATTTTTTATAGATTTTATAGAACTTTTTTTTCCAAAAGTAGCTAACTATTTAGAAAAAGACAGCATAGTATTTTTGGATAAAGAAATATTTACTGATGTTGTAAAGGGTGAGACTCATGAAGTTGATATTGTAGTAAAAGCAAAATTTGTAGGCAAAGAAGCCTTTTTCTTGCTTCATTTAGAGAGTCAAGCACAACAACAAGCAGATTTTGGAGAAAGATTATTTAAGTATTTTGCTAGATTATTTGAGAAATATCACTTACCAATATACCCAATAGTAATATTTTCATTTGATAGCCCAAAGAAACAAGAACCAAGCAACTATAAAGTAACTTTTCCTGATCTAGAAGTATTAAACTTTAACTATCAAGTAGTGCAGTTAAATAGATTGGATTGGAAAGACTTCTTAAATAAACAAAATCCTTTAGCAAGTGCGCTGATGGCAAAAATGCAAATAGCCAAAGCAGACCGACCTAAAGTAAAATTAGAATGTCTAAGGATGCTTGCGTCACTTAAATTAAACCCAGCAAAAATAAAACTTATATCTGGGTTTATTGACACTTACTTAAAGTTAACTGCGGCTGAAGAAACGATACTTCAGCAAAACATAGATAAAATTAATTTAGTGGAAAAGGAGGTTGTTATGGAAATAGTTACTTCTTGGATGCAAAAAGGAATTGAACAAGGGTTACAACAAGGAAGACAAGAAGGAAGACAAGAAGGAAGACAAGAAGGAAGACAGGAGGGAAGACAAGAAGGTGAGATATTGATAATCAAAAAACTACTAAATCGTAAACTAGGAAATTTGGATTTGGAAATACTTGAGAAAATAGAGAAGCTAGATTTAGCAAAAATAGAAGAACTAGCTGATTCGATACTGGAAATCAATAATACTTCAGACCTAGAAAATTGGTTAAGTAAACATAATTAGACAAATTGGTTAATTTTATAAGGAGTAAGCACTTTTGCTATAGCTAGAAAGCTTATGGTTTTTGTGCAGTAAAGTAATGAAAATATTAAAAGCTATTCTATTAACATTAATTCTTTCTTTTACATTGTTAAACCCTAACCTTGCTATAGGCGTGCAGTCTCCAGCAAACCCTCCAAATCCTCAAGAAGCGGAAATGATGCAATACTTAAAGGCAGGTGCCGAACAAGTCCAAACAGGAAAGTTTCAAGAAGCTATTGAGCCACTAAAAAAAGTATTGGAGTTAAAGCCTGATACAACAAAAGAAGCTATTACCCATTATTTATTAGGAGTTGCTTACACTGGCTTACAAAAAGCCGATGAAGCAATTGCTGAATATAAAAAATCTGTAAGCTTAAAAGGAGATTTTCTTAATGGACAATTTGCTTTAGGAAAAGCATGTTTTGCAGCAGGACAATTTGAAGATGCTTTAGCTGCATATAAAGAAGTAGTAAAACTTGATCCTAAATCATCTAATGGATTTTTTAGTGTTGGTGCTACTTATGTTTCTCTAAAACGCTATCAAGAAGCAATTGAACCTTTACAACAATCAGTTAAATTACAACCAAAATTAGCTGAGGGGCATTATTACTTAGGCCAGGTTTACTTACAATTAGCAAATAAAGAAGAAGCAGACAAGGAACTTGAAGTTCTAAAAAGTCTTAATAGCCCATTAGAAAAACAACTTGCTAAACAAATGGAAAAATTTGCTGCCGCTACAGAAAGTAAAGAAATTGCTCCTGGCAACACAAAAATTGAAGGTAGATTTTTTGTTGGAATTGCACCTATTAAAAATGTAGCAGGCGTGTCTATGCCTATTAATGAAATGCGTGCGCGTGTAGTACGGCGAGTCTTAAATGCCTATTTTGATTGTACCCCGCTAGATGGTGAAAACGCAGAAAAAGTTATTAACGCTGCTAAAGATCAAAAATGTGACTACGTTGTTTATACTGAAATTTTAGCTGGTATAGATGAACGTCCCCAAACAGATAGAGTTGAAGGTATTGGACAACAAACTACAACAATAAAAGTAAAAGTAAAACTTTTGGCTGTTGGTAGCGATAAACCAGAGTTTGAAACAACCGTACTTACTAGAGAAAATAAATCTGCCCTAGGTGATTTTACTGGGCTTGCTGCTGTTGATACAGCTATTAGAGATATGTTAAATGAGCTAAGAAAAAAAGTTCAATAATTTTACTAATAATTTGGGAACCAAATTAGATTATGGAAGTTTATCTCCTAGAGAAAAGGAGGTAGGCATGATAAAAAATTTAATCCTCATTTGTCTATTTTTATGTTTTGCTTTAATTGGTTCTGCTAAAGCAAATGATTTAGAGTCAGTAGCAAAAAAAGTTATCTCAAACAATCCAGACGAAGTTGCTAAAGCAATTGTTGAGTTAAGGCAATCTAAAAATAGTGGTCTGGAAACTTTATTAAAAGTTTTTGCCCCAGATATTGAAAAACACCTATCAGGTATTACTATAGCACAAGAACCTAATTGGAAAAAAATTAGCCAAGCTATTGATATTGTTAGCCAACAAAAAGACGCTCATTCAAGCAAACTTTACTGGTATACAGATTTTAACCAGGCTCAAGAAGCTGCTAAAGCAGCAGGAAAACCTATTTTATCTTTACGCTTATTAGGTAACTTAACGGATGATTTAAGTTGTGCTAATAGTCGGTTTTTCCGAACTATTTTGTATCCTAATAAAGAAATTTCTCAGTACTTACAACAAAATTATATTTTGCATTGGAAGTCTGTTCGTCCAGCCCCTAAGATGACTATTGATTTTGGTGATGGGCGTAAACTAGAGCGAACTATTACAGGCAATAGCATCCACTATCTTTTAGATAGCGAAGGACATTTACTTGACGCTTTGCCAGGGCTTCATAGTCCAAAAGCTTTTTTATTTTGGTTAAAGAGATCCTTAGTCATTGCTAAACAAAATTTTATGCCTCCAAATAAAGATGGATTACGAATTAATTATATGCTGCAATACCATCGTAGTTGTATTGGAGAGGCTGGAACACGTTTAGCTAAAGAGCTTGAGCAAATAGGCGAAAAGGATGCTTTAACAGCTTTAACGCTCGGTAAATTACCTAATTTTGAACAATTAACTTCTGAAAATAACCAACAACTTAATAGTCAAATAGTGCAAATTTCTAATACTCAGTCAAAACCAAATGCTTTAGATGCTACTCCTATTGCAATGACAAAAGCTATAGTAGAAGCCCCAATAGTGCGCAAAATGAACAATAACCTAGATGAATTTAAGGCTGTTGCTAATGATACTACTTGGAATAAACTAGCAAGTGCTTATCTTAGCGAAGTTCAATTAGATAATAACAGCTTAATTTTAATGCGTAGTAAGTTATCTAAAGAAGAAAATACAGACTCATTAACTAAAGTTATGGATAAACTTACTTTTTCTATAGCAAAAGATACAGTTTATAATGAGTATTTGCTTCATACGCAAATACACCAATGGCTTTTAGATGCTGGTAACTACAAGGACTTAGAAGCATTTAATGATAAAGTTTATGCAGAATTATTTTTAACTCCAAAGACTGATCCTTGGTTAGGCTTAAAATCAGATGATGTTTATAGCGCGATTGAAGGTGATGGACTAGTAAAATAAATTAAAAATAAATAAGTACAACAACCATTTTTAGGTTCAAGCTAAAAATGGTTGTTTGATTTTAAAGAACTAAAAATCTGGCTAAAGAGACTGTGCAATAAAGACTAGCTAGAGTATCATAGTAGTTTCTTTAATTAAGCACAAATTAATCACATCACCTAATTCATCATGAAAGAATGCCCTTCGTGCCGACGTTGTTATGAAGATAACTCGAATTTTTGTCCAATTGATGGAGTTGGATTAAGCTATAGCATTACTGGCCCTCGTCTACTAGTTGGTAAATATCGCTTGGAACGCTTAATTGCTCGTGGTGGAATGGGTGGAATTTATCAGGCTATCCAAGAAGGTTTAGCTCGTACCATTGCAGTTAAAATACTTAACCCAGAATTTGTTAATAACCAAAATGCTTTAGAAAGATTTCGCCGTGAAGCCTTAGCAATTGCAGGACTAAAACACCCTAATATTGTTACTATTTATGATTTTGGTGTTACCCAAAATGGTAGTTCTTATATTGCAATGGAATATCTAAAGGGGCGTTCACTTAGTCGTATTCTTGCTGATGAAAAAAAACTTACTTTGGAACGTGTAGTTTCTATATTAGAACCTATTTGCCAAGCCTTAAGTGAAGCTCATGAAAAAGGCATTATCCACCGGGACTTAAAGCCTGATAATATTATGTTAGAACAAGTAAGTAACTCACAGGTGGTAAAAGTAGTAGACTTTGGACTTGCTAAACTAAAACAGCGTGCTGAACAAAGACGAATCACAGGAAATTTAGTAGTAGGCACATTTGATTATATGTCTCCAGAACAATGCCAATCTTTAGAACTAGAAGCAACGTCTGATATTTATTCTCTAGGCATTGTTATTTATGAGATGCTAACCGGGCATGTCCCATTTCGTAATGCCTCGCGCTTGGCAACCATTTATCAGCATATTAATGATCCTCCACGTCCACCACGAGCTTATGCTTCGGAAATTCCCGATAGAGTAGAAAAAGTTATCCTTAAAGCTTTGTCTAAGGAATCAAGCGAGCGTCAACAAACAGCAATGCAACTATTAGAAGAAATACAGTTAGCAATCCAAATTTCTAATCAATCTAATGGTGTTGCTGTCAAAGATACACAACGAAGTAGTACACGTGGGACAGGTTATCTTAATCGGGTAGAAGCACGTAAAAGTGCAAATGAAACGCTAAAAAAACATTTAGTATTTGGCTATTTTTTAGGGCGAGAAAAAGAGATTAATCGACTAACTACAGAATTTGCTTTTATTCGCTCTGGGCGGACTAAACCTATTGTAATACTAGGAGATCCGGGAATTGGTAAAACCGAACTTATTACAGAATTTCGCCGCCGATTAGGAGAAGAAGAAGCCTTATTCTTAAATGGAAGGTTTTTTGATTATTTAGGCAGTAGCCCTTATAAACCTTTACTAGATGCTTTAACAAATCAGTTACGCTCATTAATTTCCCAACAAGAATTATTTGAAAAAATTTTTGGAGAACTAGCAGATAGAGTTAGAGAAGATTTAGCAGAGGATTGGAATTTTTGGACTGTTGACAAAGCTAAATCAGGATCTTTGCAAGGTGGGCCAGAGGGGGAAAAATATAGAGTTTTTGAATATTTAGCCCAGGTTTATATCAAATTAGCACGTCATAAACCAATAGTATTTTGGATGGATGATATGCAGTGGGCCGATGGTCTAAGTCTTAGCTTTATGAGCTATTTGCTACGTCGGGCATTAGGCGAAGCAATACAATTTATCTTTACTGCTAGAATCCAGGATGTAACTCAAAAAGGACATCCCTTTCAACAATGGCAAAGTGCTATGACTACAGCACGAAACATTGAACAATTACAACTTAATGGACTAAACAATAGCGAAATAGAGCAGTATATCAAGCTAGTTTTTACTGAAATTGATATTAGTAAAAATTCTATTGAACGTATTTGGCAAGAAACTCATGGTAACCCCTATTTTTTAAGCGAAATCTTGCGGCTTTTAGTAGAAGAAGAAAGAATTATTTGGACAGGAAAAAAATGGCGTTGCCAACAATTAACAGAAATAAACGTCCCTTCTTCGGTTGTTAATATTGTAGAGTCTCAGCTACGTCGTTTTAGAGAAAATGAGCTAGATGTTTTTATGCAGGCTGCTGTGCTTGGCGATCAGTTTTCCTTTGAAACACTCCGATTGCTAACTAATTTAGAAGAAGATCCATTGATTGATATAGTTGAGACTGGGCTTGTTGGCTATATTTTTAAGGAGCAACCTTTAATTACAAGTCAAAATGCACGGCCCACTATTTCAAATGTAGATGAATTTTATAGTTTTTATCATAGCACGGTAAGAAAAGTCTTATATTCTAAGATAAATACTCGCCGCCGCCGCCGGTTGCACTTAAAAGTTGCTGAAGCACTTGAGAAAGCAAAAAAAGACCGCTTAGACCAAATAGCTCCGTTACTAGCTCATCATTATTATAATGCTGAACAATATCAAATGGCTTTTAAGTATTCTGTTGAAGCCGCTACAGCCGCCTGGCAAGCATTAGCTGTTGAAGAAACAGAAAAATTTCTTGCTCGTCTAGCAGAGCTTTTAGAAAAAATGGACGAAGCCCAGTCAATGGAATATCAAGCCCAATCGGGTCAAATAACAAATCAATTTGAAAATCAATTGCTAGCAACGGCACTAGCTCAATATAGAATTCTTTCTGGAGAAGTTCTAACAACATTAAGCAAGTTTACTGATGCAGAACGCTCACTTTTTATAGCCTTAAAACTAAGTGAGCATATTGGAGACGGCAAAATTGCAGGACGAGCAATTTTAGCAACAGGGGAAATGTATAAAGAAAAAGGAGATCCTGAAAGAGCCTTAAAATTTTTCCAACATGCTTATGGGGTTTACCAAAAACTTAATGATGTAACAGGTCAATGTCAGGCTCTTAACCGTACTGCACTGGTAAATTATGAAAGAGGTAATTACAGCCAAGTAAATGAAGTAGCAAGCCGTTGTGTTAAGCTAGCTGAACAATCAGGAGGAAAACTTTCTCAAGCTGGCGCGCAAATTATTTTAGCTGCAACAGACTTTCGCACAGCACGCTATAGCCGAGCAATTGAACAAGCAAGAGAAGTTTTAGAAATTGCTCAGTCTGTTCAAGACCGGGTTTTGGAACGCCAAGCGGCTGGACTTCTTGGAGCAACATCATCTGCTTTAGGATTTTATCAAGCTGCAATTAATTGGTTAGATCAAGCCATACAAATTAGCCGCGACACAGGCGCACGACGAAGTGAGGCACGTTTTTTAGTAGAATTTGGCGAAGTACAACGCCGTCAAGGACAATATCAAGAAGCTATAGATTATTTTACTCAAGCTTATGAAATTGCTACTGAACTCAAAGCTAAACGAGAGCAAGAAATGGCTTTGTTGGATTTAGGTTTAGTCTATAAGGGACTAAATTATCCAGACCAAGCATTAAATTACTTAAATCAAGCTATTAATTTAAGTAAAGAAGTTACAGATCCCATTTTAATAATTGAAGAAAAATGTGCCTTAGCTGAGTTAGAATCCCTAGCAGGAAAACAAATAGAAGCATTAAATTTAACTGAAACTGCGATTGAATTAGCTAAAAAATTTAGTTTACGCGCTCAACTTTGGTATTTACTCTATTTGCAAGCGCGTATTTTGAAAGAACTAGGTAAAAAACAACAAGCACTAGAAACTATTCAGGAAAGTGTTAATTTGCTAAAAATCATTTCTTCAGAAATAACTGAAGAACCAGCCAAAAAATCATTTTTAAGTGATAAAAATTTTGTAGTCCAATTATTAAATCAATTGAAAGGATAAAAAATATAACAAATTTGTTATATTTCTATTTGTATCAATGCCAAAAAATGACCGACTTATCAAAGCTTGCCAACAACAACCAATAGATCGTCCGCCAGTTTGGTTAATGCGCCAAGCGGGACGCTATATGTCTGAGTATAGAGCAGTTAGAGTGCAAACACCTTTTTTAGAATTATGTAAAACTCCAAAATTAGCCGCAGAAGTTACCCTTCAACCTTATGAACATTTTGGCATGGATGCGGTAATTATTTTTTCTGATATTTTAATTCCTATTGAAGCTATGGGAATGGGGCTAGAACTTTCTGAACGTGGCCCGGTACTACATAATCCTGTAAGAAATGCTGAAAGGTTAGCAGATATTCGAGTTGCTGACCCTTACCAAGACACTCCTTTTGTTTTAGAAGTTATTCAGGAAGTAAAAAAACTTATCAAAGATGAAGTTCCTGTAATTGGTTTTGCTGGCGCGCCCTGGACAATGGCTTCCTATATGGTTGAAGGCGGCACGACAAAAAATTTTATTGAATTAAAACGTCTGCGTTTTGCCGAGCCTCAACTTTTACATACATTGCTAGAAAAAATTACTGAAACCGTAGCTAAATATTTAGCTGCTCAACTAGAAACAGGTGCAGATCTTGTACAACTATTTGATACCTGGGCCGGAGAACTTTCCCGCGATGACTATCGGATTTTTGCTAAACCATATATACAACAAATAGTTAAGCATATCCGCACAGTCAGCGATCGCCCAATAATTCTTTATACAAATGGTTGTGCTTCAATTTTAGAAGATATGATAGAAACCGGCGTAGATTGTATTAGCATAGATTGGCGAATTGATTTAGCTGAAGCCAAACGTCGTGTAGCAGGTAGAACTGCAATTCAAGGCAATATTGACCCTTGCGCCTTGCTTGCACCTGCCGATGAACTAACTAAAATTGTTCAATCCAACATTGATAAGTTTGGGGGCGATCCCGGACTAATTGTTAATCTTGGACATGGAATCTTGCCACCAACACCACCTGCAAGTGTGCGCGTTTTTGTTGATGCTGTAAAAAATTATCAAAAAAAATAAATATTAAGCCGTTTGATTAAGTGTAATCAAACGGCTTAATAAATTAAATTAATAGTTATCGAATATTAGCTATATGTTTTGAAGAAATTATTGGCTTTGTTTTGGTTTTAACAAAATCATTATTCTGAGTTTGATTAAAAATTTCTCTTTGTTTCATAATCCAAATAAACCATAGAGAAAATATCATCACAGCAAATATTAAAATTGTTTTGCTTGTATCTGAAAGATCATTAAAGGTTAAGGCTAAATTTTCCTGTATCATACTCAGTTCCTTGGTAATTAAAGCTAAAAATTTTGCTTTAAGTGATTGAGTTGTCAGGAAGGGCAAATCACAAGTGACTGTAAAATATTTACAGCTCTAAATCGATGTGTATAAATGTCCTCCCAAAAGAGCCTACGAGGTTAGCTGACGGGCTTGAGTTTGGAAGTCCTCTATCAAGTTAAATCTTGAGTTCGCCCCACGAGAATTTTATTTCTCAATTGGTTCCCCCGTTTCTTTATAACAATAAAGAATTAGGCAGACGGTAAATTAAACTGATTATAGCACTCTAACTTTTGTAAAAAATAAAAGTTTTATAAAGATTGAGAAAAATTTTTAGTTGTTAATTAGGTTAGTTCTATTTTGTGATAAACGCCGTCCAATTAGTAAACTAATTGCAATAATAATTGTTAGAAAAACTCCATAAACCGCTGCATTGCCTAAGTGAAAAGCTCGTAGTTGAGCAGCTATTTCAATTGAAATTGGGCGGCTATTTGGCACATAAACTATTACAGAAGTAACAAATTCTCCCATTGCAGTAGCAAAAGCTAACGCTGTCCCAGAAATTGCTCCAGGTAAAATCAACGGTAAAATAACATGTCGTAGAGTATAGAAAAAACTTGCTCCTAAACTTCTACTTGCTCCTTCTAAATTTGCATCTACTTGTTCTAAACTTGCTTGTGTACTACGTAAAACTAAGGGTAATGTCCGTAAAAAATAAAGAATTGGCAAGATCCAAAATGTTCCAATTAAAACTATTCCACCGTTTGACCATTTAGCTTCATTAAAACTAGCTGCAAAACTTAAACCTAAAACAGTCCCAGGTAAAGCCCAAGGTATCATTGTTAAAATTACTAATGCTTTTTGACCAAAAAATTTTGTTCGAGTAAATAAATATGCTGCTAGTAGGGAAAAGAAAAATGCTCCAACCGATGCTAAAGCACTCATTATTAAACTGTTATAGATAGGCTCTATAAATCTAGGATTAGAAAATACTTTTTCATAATTTGATAAAGTATAACTAGGCGGTAGGATTTCTACTGTCCAACTACCATCTTTAGCAAAACTAATTAGTAGTAAAGTTAATAGAGGTAAAATAATTATAGTAATAGCAATAAATGTAATAAATAGCGTAGTTAGCTTTAACCAAAAATTTGTAATCGTCCGACGTGTTATTGATGCAGTTCCTTTGCTACCACCAATTGTAGTTTCTTGGTTATAGGTCAGCCAAATTAGTGCAAAAATGGAAAGTATTGCTAACAAAACACTTTCAGCCATTGCTAGCTCCCATTGACTTCCAACCTTAGCATTAAAAATTTGTAGCGTTAGCATTGGAGTCCCTCCACCAAAAAGGTAAGGCGCGCTAAAAGAAGCCATTGAGTTCATAAAAGTAAGTAAACTTGCTCCTATTAATGCTGGTTTTAGCAAAGGTAAGAGAATAGAGAAAAATACTTTTTGTCGGCTTGCTCCTAAACTCCGCGCTGCATCTAGTAGGGAGTAATCTAAATTATTTAAGCTGGTACTGATAAAAGTATAGAAATAGGCATAAAATGAATAAATATGGACGGCTAAAATTGCTCCTGGGCCATTTAATTGCCAAGGAGGGCTAGTCAAAGAAAATGTTTTGATAATAACTCTAGAAATAATGCCACTTTCCCCATAAAGGAAAATAAATGCAATTACCCCAATTAAAGGTGGCATTAACAAGGGCAGTGGAGCAAGAGCAGCAAAAATTTTACGGCCCGGAAATTCAAGAAAATGAAAAATTAATGCCATTGCTCCACCAACAATGGCCGATCCAATTACGGTTGCAATTGAAATCCAAAAACTATTAAAAGTTGCTCGTAAAATTAACGGGCTAATAAAAATTTCTTTATAGTTTGCTAGTGACCAAGTATTTTTCTGTTGGAAACTAATAAGTAAAACTGATAGGTTTGGATAAAAAACTCCCCAAAATAGCACTAAACAAACAATTAGCAGAAAAAAAATAAATATTCGTTTATCTATCATTTTATTAACACTTTAAGCAAAAACTGTAATTGCCTCTGACGGTATTTTTACCCAGCAGTCCTTTAATTCATTAATTTCTATTTCATTTTGAGGTGTTAAACGAACAACTTCTAATTCAATATCTTGTATTTTTAAGTAGTAGTGTAAAACTGTTCCAGCAAACCTAGTAGTTAATACCTTAGCAGGAAGACTATTTGGTTTTTGTTCTTTAGTAATTTCTATTGCTTCAGGTCTAATACGTAAAGTTACTTTTTCTTTGTCTGTTACTTTGGCAGCAAAAAGACAGAAACCTTTGCTAATTTCATATTCTGCTTGCCCATTCTTACTTGAAACTAATTGAGCTGGTAATAAGTTGCTATGTCCGATAAAGCTTGCTACAAAAAGGTTTTTAGGTTGGAAATAGACTTCAAAAATGCTGCCTATTTGTTGCAACTGACCTTGATTAATTAGAGCAACACGATCTGCAAGCGCAAAAGCGTCGGCTTGGTCATGAGTAACAAATATAGTAGAAATATTTAAGCGTTTAATAAGTGCGCGTAATTGTTGTCCGGTTTGAGCGCGTAGGGTGACATCTAAGTTAGACAAAGGTTCGTCTAGTAGTAGGATTTCAGGCTCAATTGCTAAGGCACGAGCAATTGCTACTCGCTGTTGCTGTCCGCCGGAAAGCTCATAAATTCGGCGATTGGCTAAGCCTTGTAATTGCACTAGTTCTAGAGCTTCATCAACTTTTTTACTGATAAATGCAGTAGGTTTTTTACGGGCTTTTAAGCCAAAAGCTACATTTTCTCCAACTGATAAATGAGGGAAAAGAGCATAGTTTTGAAAAACAAAACCTAAGTTGCGGCTTTCAGGGGAAGTTTTAGTAATATCGCGTCCTGCTAAAATTACTGAGCCTTGATTAGGAACTTCTAACCCAGCAATTATCTTTAGCATAGTAGACTTACCACAGCCTGAAGGCCCAAGTAGGGCTAAACATTCGCCCTTTTCAATACTTAAAGAAATATTGTTTACTGCTTGGACAGAGCCATAATTTTTAACTAAATTGGATAATGCTAAATGGGAAGTTGTGCTAGTCAAAGAATGATACCCATAAAAGATATTTTGACCGTTATCTTAGTCGAAAACTAAGACTCAGGGCTAGTCTTTAACGGTAATCTTTAGCGGTTGTTTTGGTTTCTAATTTGGCTATCCCAATAACGCATCCAATCTTGAATATTGGTTTTATAAAGCGTTTGGTCAACAGGCATTGGTTTAATTTCTATTTTTCTTAACCAGTCAGGTAGTTTTGTTTTGTCAATGTCTGTGCGTAAAGGGGGATGGTAAAACTCACTAGCTGCAAGTAGTAAATTTTCTTCTGTAGTAACAAATTCATAAAATTCTTGAGCTAATTTTAGTTGTTTAGTTCCTTTGATAATTGCAATACCATCAATAACTAACGGTGTACCGCTAGCAGGAATAACAAATTCTAAAGGCATCTTTTGACCATTAATTGCTAATGCCACATCAGGCAAATCCCATAAAGATATTACACCTTCTTGGCGAGCAAGTTTTTGTAGTAACAAAGTACCATCAACGGTATATTCTTTAGTATTAGCATCTAGTTTACGTAACCAATCATAACCTGCATCAGGTGTTTGAGCCGCAGACCATTGGCGTAAAATCATAGCACCAAAAATCGTTCTCATAGTGTCAGAACGCACTGGATCACGAACAATTAGACGACCTTTCCATTTTGGATCAAGTAGATCGTCCCAATCCTTTGGAATTTCTTCTACTTTTAATGCTGTTTGGTTATAAACAATCACTTCAGGAGTTTGAAAAGTTCCATACCAACGATCTTGATTATCACGGGCTATTTCTGGCACTTTGTCCGCCCAAGTTGGTTTATAAGGCTCAAAAAGTCCTTCTTCGGCAGCTTTATCAAATGTTATAGATGATGCTCCCCACCAAATATCGGCTTGTGTATTGGCTCGCTCAAGCTTTACACGATCATATATTTCTTGAGAGCTAAGATCTAAAAATTGTATTTCTACTTGAGGATTTTTCTTTTCAAAACGAGCCTTCATTGCTTCTAAAAGTTCTGTGCCATGTGGGGAATAAATTAATAAACTGGGTTTAGATTCTTTTTGACAAGTTGCTAAGGAAAGAATGCTTAGTAGAATAAAAACTAATAGAAAGTAGCGACGAGACAGACTTTTCTTAATCACCATAAAAATAAAATGGGAAAAATTTAATAAACTTTATAGCTAATTAAAGCTTTATAATTCTATAAAATCTCTAGTTGTGATACTTAAATCACTTAACTTAACTCGGATTTTTAATAAATTACTTCCAGGTTTGCGATCAAGTTCTAATGTAACAACATGAGTACACATTGCAGGAGAAAGAGTTTCAAACACCGGTTCCATAGATGTTATAGCCTTGCCATTTGTTTCACTAATTGTAAAAAGCCATTTTCCTGTACCAGATTTTTCTTCTTGAAGACCCAAGTTATAAGTACCTGGCGATAAAGTCAGGCTAGTAGTTTTAACCGGGTTTTTAACAATAACACGGGCAAAACTTTCTAAATACTTACGTATTTCTCTAGGGGTATTTCCAGATTTTAAGTTTGAAGTGTTAATTTTGCTGGTAGGGATTTGTTTATAGTGAACTTCTAGGCTAAGACTGCTAATCATTACATCATTTGAAGTGTTTAGAAACCTATTCCAAAGTTTTGTGTCCTGGTCAGGCAAATCAAGTGCGGCAATATTGGTCTGGCTTATTATTAGTATAAGCAGGACACATAGCGTACCGCTTAATATTCTTATCATAAAAGGAAGATTACCTCCAAAAACTGCTAGAACTATTAGCTTTAGCAATAAATCAGTATACCCAATGTTTTAGAGCTAGCTCAATAGCAAAAAGCTAAGATTTTGGATAAAAATAAAAATTTTTGGATAAGCTTATTTATCTGCTGTTATTGTAGCTAGTAAGTTTTGTAAGGTAAAAGATTTAGGTAAGAAATAGGCAATAGTTTCCAGTTCTTCAATAGGTTCATTGTCACCAATAATAACAATTGCTAGACGGCTTGGATCAAATTCTTTTCTAAGTAGTGAAACTAAAACAGATAGATTTAACTGCCCAACATCAGCATCAATTACTAAAATTGTTGGAACTTCACTTGTTACCATATCTAACAATATTTTGTCATTTTCTGCGCTAGACTGTACCCATTTTTCTTCAGCAGGTAAGATTTGGCTAACTTTATTTATTAATTTCATATTACTACTAAGAGTTAGTAAATAAGGTTTTCCTACAGGTAAATTAAACTTAAAAGAAGTGTATTCATTTAATTTACTTTCAACAGTTATTTCTCCTGAATGAGCTTCTACATTTTGTTTACAAATAGCTAAACCTAATCCATAACCTCCTTGAGGTTTATGAGTAGAAACTTGAAAATACCTAGCAAATAGCTTAGGTAAAGCATCTGATGGGATACCTTCACCTTGATTAGTAATCGTAACTATTATTTGTTCTAAGTTAAGAGGATCACGAGAAATATCTATAGTGATTTCTTTATTTTCAGGAGTAAATTTAATAGCATTATCTATCAAATTATCAATTACTTGAGCAAGCTTAAAACGGTCAGCACGAACAAGTTTTTTAAAGTTATCGCGGATAGTAGCTTGGACTTTTTTTGTAGCTAGACGATCTTCTATTTGTTGGATGGCTTCTTGAGCAATTCTACTAATAGAAACAGATTCTAAACGAAGAGGAACATTACTTTCTAGGTAACGGGCGCGTACCAAAAGATTTTGTACTAAATTATTAATCTTTTCGCTACTTCGGTGAATATGGCTTAAATAACGCTGTTGTTTATCATTAAGGCTACCACTAGTTAGAAGAAGTTCTGCGTAAGAAATAATTGCTGTCAAAGGAGAACGTACATCATGCGCACAAATAGAAAGAACTTCATCTTTTAATTTATTTGAATCTCTAAGGCGTTCATTTACTAAATTTAGCTGGTTTAAACTATGCTCTAAGCATTCTGAGAGATGGCGATAATTTTCTTTTTGACGGTTTAATTCTTCTAGTTGGATCTGTTTTTCCACTGCTATTGCAGCCAGATTAGCTAAATTTTCTAGTAATTTTAAGTCTCGTTGGTTAAAAGCCTCTCCAGACTTTTTATCATTAAGGAATAATACGCCTATAACCCGTTTACTACTATCAATCATAGGTGCGCCAATAGTATGTTTAAGTTGTTCTTGAGTAGTAATTTGATGGGAATTTGTTAATTCTTGATCATTGGTAACAAAAATTTGTGGTTCACCAGAAGTAAAGATTTTGCCTCCACGTCCTTCATTTGGTTTTAAGACATAAGCTTCAGCATTTTCTGACCTAAAACCAAAATAAGCTTTAATACGTAAAAGACCTTCTATGTCTGGCATAACAATAGAACCAGATTTTACTTCTAGGATTTGACCAGCGCGTTCTATTAAAGTTTGAAGAAATTCTGCCATATTGATGCTTTGAATTATTGTGGTACATAATTCTTGCAAAACATCTAGTTCAGAATTAGTGCAAAATAGTGAAGTTGTTTCAGAATTAGCTGGAGTATTAGAATTATCCATTATTTTTGATAGATTTTGACTTTGGAATGCTGCCATCTTAACATATTTTGGTAGTATTTAATATTTATTATTTTTTACAAGCTTATAAAATATTTATTTGTTTTTTGCTAAATAATTTTTTGCCCAATCTCTTTGTTTAATTTCGTGGTCAACCAAACGAGCAAAAAATTCAGGATTAATTGCTCCCCACCTACTTTGTTGTGATTCATATAATTTAAGTGCATGTAAAGTAGAGCGATAAATTAAGTGTACCCAAAGTTTAGTAGGAAGAATTAATTTTATTGGTAGTAGTAAAACATAAGAAATAATTTGGAGCCATAAACAGCCTCCCATTTTTACGCCATACTTAGCTAATTCCTTTGCAATAAGATCTCTTGTATCTGCCTCTAGTTGAGCAAACTCTAGTGCTTTAGCTGCTACTTCTTTTTGAGATGTTAATTTGGCTTGAAGACGAAAGTTAATTTCTGTAGAAACTTCTCCTAGGTAATCGTATTTGAGCGCACGAATAAAAGCACGATCAATGTTTTTTGGCATAATTTGTAAATATTTGAGTAAGTTAAGTTTATTGTACTTGTAAATAAATATTTAATCGGCTACTAACTTTACTTTCTATACTTTTTAAGGTTAATTGCCAGTTTCCTAAAGCTAAGTTATTAGGTAGTTTAACTTTTATAGTCCCTGGATCTAAAGAAGTGGGAGTTAAAGTAAAGCTACTAATAGAATTTCTTAACACAAGACGTAAGTTTTCTGCATTGGCAACAGGAAATCTTCCGCGAAGTATTAGGGAATCTTCTGATTTAACAGCAAATGTTTCTGGCGCGCTAGGGCCTAAATAAATAGGTTCATTCCATCCAACTACTTCAAGACTCATTACTGTTGGTGGTGAAGCTTGTGCTGCTAAGGTGTAAGTAATAGGTTCTGACCAAACAGAAGAATCATTTTTTTGCCAAGTCCTAGTAGCAATACTTACAGTACCAGGTTGTAACATAGCTGGAACATGTACTCTAGGATATGTGCGTCCATAAATAGGGACGATTATTTCTTGGCCGTTTTGTTGAAATAAAGCTTCTGCATGATCGGCTATTTCTAAAGGTTTAAGGTTAGCTGCTATTAAATCTAACCATTGATTAGGGGCAACACTAGGTAAGAAATTAGATAAAAGTTCTAAGGGAATTGGGCCTCTACTAATTTTTAATGATATTGGATTGCTAGCTTGTCTATTACCGCTACGACGCTCAATTACTCTAATAAGTGCTGTACCATCAATAATTTCTTTTGGAAGGGTAAAGGCTGTTTTTACACCTGAAGAGCTAGAACCTGTTTCAATAAAAAAAGTTTGTCCATTAGCATCAGTAACTTCAATTTCATCTGAAACCGCAAAACCTATTCCCGTAATCCAAATTACTTGTCCAGGGCTTGCCCAATTTAAGCTAGCTTCAACAATAGTTGGGGGGGTAATGGTTCTATCAATATGAAAACTTAGAGATGTACTAGTAAGGCCATTGTTTTTAATAACAACAACAGATTCCCCAGGTGAAATAGTATCAGGAACAGTAATTTTCATTTGTTGTAGACCATTACTAAGATCTCTAGCTTGCCAGCCTCCACCTATAGGGTAAGTAGTATGTTGAATGCCATTTTGATAAAAAACTACTTGTACATCCTTTAATATAGGCCAACCTAATCTATAACCTTCTATTTCTAACTCTGTTCCTGGAGTTCCTTGATCAGGAATAATACGTAGTAACTGAGGGATTTTTTCCTGAGTTGCAGCCATTTCTTGGGCTTTTCCTGTTACATATAAACCTGCTAGGAATACTAAAAATAAAATAGTAACCCAACGTTTACTTAAAGAATTTAAAAACATAATTGGCCCTCAAATTATTAGATTAAGTATTTACTACTTAAGAACTTAAAGGAATTTAATTTTACTAAAATTAAATTGTTTAGAATATGTAATAAGAAATACTGAGAAATTAAAAGAACTTACTTAATAACAACAGGCTCAGTTTTGGGCCTTGTTGAATGTTGCTTAATAGCGCGTAAATATTGATTATATTTTTCTATCCAAGCTAGTTTAGCTTGAGCTTGTTCATCTTTAGCATTTAGCTTTATTGCTTTTAGATAAGCTACTTGAGCTTGTTCATATTGTTTTAGCATTAAACAAGAATCTGCAAAAGCACGGTGCCAGATATAATTATTAGGCTCTAATTTAATGGCTAATGTGTAATGTTCTTTAGCTTTTTCATATTGTCCTTGATAAAAGTAACAAGCTGCTAGACCAATATGAGCATTAACAGCTTCTAAACCAGCACTTCGCACTAGACTTAATGTTTTAGTAAATTCATTACGGGCCCTTTTATAGTCACGTCTCTGTAAGTATATGTTACCTAAACCTAAATGAGAAGCCGCACTTGAAGGGTAAAGAGAAAGTGCTGTGCGAAAAGAACCTTCTGCTTCGTCAGTTTTACCTTGTTCATATTGGGTAATTGCTTGGTTAAGATAAGTACCTGCATAGTTAGGGGCAATACTACGAGCTTTTTCATAAGCTAAACGTGCTTGATCAAAAAACTTATCGGCTGAGTAAATATTTCCCATTTGCATATAAGCAGGGGCAAAATCTGGATCTAACTTAACTACTTGCTCATAAATGACCAAAGCTTCAGCCCTTTTACCTTCTTCTACTAGTTGGTTGCCTAAGATAAATTTTTCAAGTGCTGCTTTTGCTTTTGCTGGTTGTTCTGGATCACTAGGAGGTAAATTAGGAGATCTATCACTTAAAATACACTTTAAGTCTAAATTACTAGATAAATTAGCAAAATCTGGAATTATTTCTGGTTTGTTTCCTTTATTTTTACTACGTAAGACAACAGATAGATTATTAGTACTAGTGGAAGGATCTTTTAATTGATTTATTTTGTCTTCTTCACTTAAAGATATTATTTCTATATCACTATCTATTTTTTCTGCGTCAAAATTAAAAATAAAGACTTTATATTTATTAATTGCTAAATAACTTTTTAAGTTTTCCTCTAATTTATTTAAGTCATATTGAAAGGCTTGTTCAAAGGCTGTTTCTATATCTTGGCCTTTTGATTGACGCTCTAAAAAATCTGCTAATTTTGCTCTACGATCCTCATCCATCATTAAATAATGAGTTAAAAACCAGGACTCGGCATAATATAAATCTAAGGTAGTTTCTTTTACTACTTGGCTATAAGCATTAAACTTAAGTAATTTATTTAGAGGTATAAATTCGCTTAATTTAAGAACATGTAGGCGTGAAGGGTTAACTTCTCCTAAACGAACCTTATGATTAGAGATTTCAAAAGTTTCATAAAATTCTGCTATACCTTCAGAAAACCATAATGGATAAGTAATATCACTACGGGCTAATAAATGTATATATTCATGGTAAGAAACGCTGTCAGTAATATTAAAAAGGTCATTGATAGAAATTAAATCTGACCCAGGTTGAAAATAACCAGAAATTACTTGTTGATTAGCAATTGGTAAGCCAGTTGAATAAGATGAGCCATTACGATAAACATGCACCCTAGCCGGAACAGGTGCAGTTGCTATTAGATTGGGGGTTAAAAGTGATAGTGCATAGCGATATTGTTCTAGTTTATATGCAATTAGTTTAGCTCTTTCTGGATCAGTGTTGCTAACAACAGCAAAATTTTCAGTTTTTACTAAAAGCCAATCTGAAAGTTGATTAGTTTCTATAGCTTTATCTTCAGTAGTTTGAGCAGGAGATGTATTTACAAGATATATGGTAAGGAAAATAATTGTAGCAATAATATTTTTCCACATGATACCCTCTGCTTTAACTTCATAAAATTGCAAAAATTATAACAGATTACAAGAATTCTTAGAGTGTTTGTTTTAGAAAACTACTCCAAAACTTTTATCCTTCTGTTGTAGAACTAATCTGACTATACAACCACATTTTTGCTAGCCTCCATTCACGATTTACAGTAATTGGAGAAATATTTAACACTTCTGCGGTTTCTTCTACTGATAAGCCTCCAAAAAATCGTAGCTCTACTATCTTACTTTGTCTAGGGTCAAGTGTATTAAGCGTATTAAGAGCATCATCTAGATCTATAAGTAAACCCTCTTGTTCTGTTGCAAGTTCTGCTACTTCATCTAATGATAGTTTGAAGCCGCCTCCACCGCGTTTGGATGCTTGGCGGTTACGGGCGTTGTCTACTAAAATTCGGCGCATCATTTGTGCAGCAACACCAAAAAAATGCGCTCGATTTTGCCATTCGACTTCTTGTTGTTTAATAAGTCTAAGATAAACTTCATTAACTAATGCTGTTGCTTGTAATGTGCCTCCTATACGCTCGCGGGCTAAATAATGTTTTGCTCGTTTGTGTAGTTCATCATAAATTGATGCCATTAACTGAGATTCTACAGATTGATCTCCATTGCTCCACTTAACTAACATTGCTGTAACATCTTGTGAGTCATCAGACATAGATTAAACCTCCCAAATCTGACATAATTTTATTTCTTATATACAATAAAAAAAGTTTTTAATCTCCCGGTTTTGCATGATGTTTTTTTTTATAATTTTACGCGTCACTAGAGTAGCAGAATCATAATTTTTTATAATCATTAAAAATAACTAAAATTGAAAGGTTTGTATGAGAGTTCATAGAATCGCTTTATTTTTTATCATATTGCTCTTAAGTGCCGCTTTGTTAATTCCTTTTAATAAACCTAAATTAATTGGTTTTAATACGTTAGCTAATACAAACTCAAATTTACAAAATAATATTAAGATAAAACAACGTAATCCAGTAGTAAATGAAGGTAATCGTATTTTTTTAACTGCTACAGATTTATCAGGCCAAAACTTATCTGATGTGGTTTGGCAATCAGGTAGTCCAGATATTGCACAAGTTGATCCTAGCACTGGTGAAGTGCGTGGAATCAAACAAGGCTTTGCTACTATAACAGCTAAACAAGGTAGTAATAGTGTTTCTACTTTTGTAACTGTTGCTAAAATAAGAAAAAATAATGGTGTAATAGTACCAGGTGATACTAAAACAGATAGCAATGGACAGCTTTACCTAAGTAATCCAAGACAGCATGTAATAATGAAAGCAAGTAAAGCACTTAATTCTTCATTAGAAATCTTTGCTGGTGTAGATAAAAAGGCTGGCATTCAAGATGGTATTAGAAGAAATGCTTTGTTTGCTGGGCCTACAGCAATTGCAATAGATAATGGTGTTAATGGTGGTATTTATGTTAGCGACACCTTAAATCATAGTGTTCGTAAAATTAGTTTTAATGACAAGGTAGAAACACTTTTAGGGCTTGGCTCACCTGGACTAAACACATTTGATATAGAAGGGAAAAAAGCTCTTTCCAACACCTTATTAAATAGTCCAAGAGGTATTGCGGTTGATTCGGTTGGTAATCTTTATATTGCTGACACAGATAATCATGCAATTTATTTTGCAAATATTTCCAAAAAAGAGCTTTTTTTACTAGCTGGTAACCCTGGCGAAAGTGGCAATAACGATGGAACAGGCCAACAAGCTAGATTTAAGCGTCCTGCTGGAATGGCTCTTAGCTCTGATGGAAAAATATTAACTGTTGCTGATGAAGACAATAATAGAGTTAGAGTAATAGAAATTACTCGTAACAATGACCAAGTAATTACTAGCGTATCAACCCTAGGAGTAGCTACTGGTGCAAATAACATAGTTAATAGTCAGTTTGATAGTAATAATCAAAATGTAGCTATAGAGTTTGATAAACCCTCATCCATTGGTTTTGATGGAGCAGGAAATCTTTATGTTGTTGATAATAGTAGTGTTAAGATTATTACACGTCCATTTAGTCAACACACTGAAGTAATAGAGCTAGCACAACCAAATGTGTCTTTTAATCAAGCTGTTAGTGTTTCAATTGCTGGAAATGAAGTTTTTGTACTTGATGCAGAAGCTAGTAATGATGCAGAAGCAATTAAAGTTGTTACCGTAGGCGCGCCAGAAATTGAAAGCATCACTCCAAAATCTGTATCTATGGATAATGGCGGAGTCGTTACTATAAAGGGAAAAAACTTTGCACCAGAAAGTATTGTTACATTTGCTGACAAAGCTATTGAAAATATAGAAGTAATTAGTGCTAATGAAATTAAAGTAACTATACTTGCTCAAAAAGCTCCTGGGACTAGTGTATTAAGTGTTTTAACTAGAGGGGGTTTAGCCCAACAAGAACTTAATATTGTAGCTAAACCAGCAGGGGAGCTTGCTTTAGGCGAAATTACTACTATTGCTGGTGGTTTAATTTCTAATGGAGATGGTGGACTAGCAACAAAAGCAAGTTTATTTGGTATAAGTAGCTTACTTATTGATAGTAATGGGAATTTATTTATTGCTGATAGTATAAATCAAAGAGTACGTAAGGTAGATTCACAGACAGGCATTATTACTACTGTTGCAGGTGGTGGAAGTGCTTTTAGAGATGGAGATCTTGCTATTTTATCTCAAATAAGACCAGGAGATTTAGCATTAGATAGTAACAGCAATCTATTTATTGTAGATAACTTAACTGCAAGTGTCCGACGTGTAAACTTAGCTACTAATATAATCACTACTATTGCTGGTGGAAAATTTGGTCAAATTTCTGGAGATGGTGGACTAGCGACAGAAGCTATACTTGGAGATGCACTTAGCAAAATGAGTATTGCTTTTAGACCTAATGGTAATTTACTAATAGCTTCTAATAATAAAATCAGAGAAGTGGACAGTAAAACAAGTATTATTACTACTGTTGCTGGTACAGGTAATCGAGAATTTGCTGGTGATGGTGGGCCAGCTACCCAAGCAAACATTAACCCTTTTGATATTTTAGTTGATTCAATAGGCAATATTTTTATCGCTGAATTTGATAATAAACGGATACGGAAAATTGATGCAAATACAGGCATTATTAATACTATTGCAGGTAATGGAAATGGGTATACAGGTAGAATAGAAGATAATAAACCTGCAACAGAAGTTGCTCTAATACCACTTTCTTTGGTTTTGGGGCCTAATAATATACTTTTTGCTAATGCACCAGTATTAGTAAAAATAGATCTAACAACCAATATAATCAATCGTTTAGATTATAAAGATCCAGACAGCATAGATGGTCTAATTTCATCTAATAAATTAGCAATAGATGGTTTAGGAAATCTTTTTATGGATGTTCTTAACAGAATTATTATGTTGCCAATAAGCCAAACTTCTGTTGAAGCAAAAACTGTTGCTGGCAGTAATTTAGTTAATTTGTGCGGAGATGGAGACTTAGCTGTTAATGCTAGTTTAGGTTTTGCTAGTGATATAGTTGCTGACTCACAAAATAATTTATTTATTTCTGATTTATTGAACGAGGTTGTAAGAAAAGTAAATAGTTCTACTGGTGTTATAAGTACTTTTGCTGGTAGTAGGCCAAAAATAATTTTTACTCCTAGCAAAGGTGATGGAAAAATAGCTACAGATCCAGATGTTGTTTTTAGCCCAGACTCTTTACAAATAGATAAAAATTCAAATTTGTTAATTTTAGATAGTTTAAATGAACAAATTAGAAACGTTGATGCTAAGACCCAAATAATTAGCACTGCTTCAGGTTCTTTTCCAGGTTCTAAGAGAGATGGTATAAAAGCTAAAAAAGCAAAACTAACAAATCCTGTTGATTTAATTGTTGATAGTAATGGCAATATTTTTATTTCTGAAATTAGAACTATTCGTAAAATAGATGCTAAAACTAAAAAAATTACTACAATTGCTGGTACTGGTAGAGTAGGAGACATTAATAATATTCCTGATAATGTTCCTGCAACATCCGTTGAGATTGCTCCAAGAGAAATAATTGTAGATCCACAAGGCAATATTTTTATTAATGATAGAAATCGGATTCGCCGAATTGATGGGCAAACCAATATAATTACTACAATTGCAGGTAATGGAAAAACAGGTTTTAGAGATGCTGACACACCTCTTAATACTAGTTTAGGAACCGTTTCTGGGTTAGCAATGGATAAAGCAGGTAATATTTTTATTGCTTCATTTGAATTTCTTGAAAGTACATCAATTTCTGGAGGATTTTTTAATACTCGTATTTGGCGGCTAGATGCACAAAGTGGAAAATTAACAGTTTTTGCTAGTGGTACATTAGATGAATATAATGGAGATGGTGGACAAGCTACTAATGCTCGTGTTGCTGGTACACCAACTTTAAGTATTGATGCAAATGGTAATTTGTTAATAGTTTCTACAGATGCACAAACTTTTTCATATGTGCGATTAGTAAAATTATCTAATTAAGTTAATTGATTGTTATTAGTTAATTTTTATCAGAGGTTAAAGAGTTGACTCCCGAACATTGGCAGAAAGTAAAATTAATAATTGAAGAAGCTCTTGAATTTCAAGATGCCAAACAAGAAGAATTTTTACTTTCTGTTTGTGGCGAGGATAAAGAGCTTTATAACGAAGTAAAAAATTTAATTGCTGCCGATAAAGCTGCAAATAGCTTTTTAGAAGTTCCTGCCCATAAATTAGTTCCTGATAGTGACTTACACACAAAAAAAATTACACATGGAAAAAAAACGGCTGCTCCTGAACTAAGAATAGGAGAGCTTTTTTTAGCCAAGTATGAACTAGTAAAATTAATTGGCACAGGCGGAATGGGCCAAGTTTACCAGGCACGTCATATTGATTTAGGCACTATGGTAGCAATCAAGGTGCTAAATACTTATTGGACACAAGACGACGATGCAATAGAACGTTTTAAGCGTGAAGCCCGCACAGCAGCTAAACTTGATCATCCAAATACAGTTAGAGTTTTTGATTATGGTGTAGCGGAAAAAACTTGTTATTTGATAATGGAGTGTTTAGAAGGTGAAACACTTCGTAAACGATTAAGTGATAATAAACAGATGTCTTTAACCCAAGTTATAGATTTTGCTAAACAAGTTTGTCAAGCATTATCACTAATTCATAGCAAAGGCGTTGTCCATCGAGACTTAAAGCCAGATAACATATTTTTCCATCAAAAAGACGGGCGTGAAGTAGTTAAATTGCTTGATTTTGGTATTGCTAAACTTACCACTTTTACCCAGGGCGGCGCACCACTAACTAACCCAGGAGATATTTTTGGCACACCACATTATATGTCGCCTGAGCAATGCCAAGGAAAATCCTTAGATGGACGATCAGATATTTACTCGCTAGGAATTATTTTGTATGAAATGCTAGCGGGTCGTAACCCTTTTGAAGCTGATAGCACACTAAGTTTTATGTATGCTCACGTTAATACACCTGCTCCTGAACTCTCTAGCTTTGCTCCTAATCTTCCCATAGCTCTTTGTCAAGTTGTGATGCAATCAATTGCTAAAGATGTTCGTGAGCGACCTCAAACGGCAGAAGAACTTTGGCAAGCTTTGTCTGATACGGCAAATTCTACTATTTCTAACCGAGCTAACTTAGTAACAGTACAAAATAAGCTTCCTATAAGTAAGCTGCCTTCAGTTGCTACAACAGCTAATACTTTGATAGTCAAAAAACAAGAAGAAAAGGCAATCACTACTGATAAATTATGGAAAATGAATTATTTATTAACAGCAGCAGTAATTGTTGTTGCTCTATCAAGTGGTTTTGGTCTTTGGAGTTTGAGCGAAAAGCTTTCTAGTTCAGCAACTCCAATAAACACTTCAGCTTCAACGGTTAATAAAAATCTTGAAACACCAAAAATTTTAAAAACTTCAGCAAACACACCTGATTTATCTCAATTTGTCCTAATTCCTAGTGCAACAGCAAAAATTGGACGAGAGCTAACAGATTGTTCAGAAATTCCAGGGTGTAAAATAACTGAAGAAGAAACCCCAGCACACTTTGTTGAGCTAAAGTCATATTACTTAAGTAAATATGAAGTAACTAACAAAGAATATCAAGAGTTTATTTTAGACACAACTTACAAACCGCCAAAACATTGGAAAGGTAGTAATTTTCCTATAAACACGGAAGATTATCCTGTTACACAAGTTAGTTGGCAGGATGCTAATAATTATTGTAAATGGCGATCTAAAAAAGATGGGATTTTATACCGCTTACCAACAGAAGAAGAATGGGAATATGCTGCACGAGGTAACACTAATAATCATTTTCCTTGGGGAAATCTTTGGGAAAAAGGTTTAGCTAACATAGCAATTGAAGAAGAAGGAAGAAGCCCTTTACCAATAAATCAAAGTCCTAACAATACAACAGATAAAAGCCCTTTTGGAATTTTTGGAATGGTTGGTAACATAAGTGAGTGGACTAGTTCAGCTTTTAAGTTATATCCTAATAGCAAATATAAATTTAAGGAATCAGACCTAGAATGCAAGATTATTCGAGGAGGAAACTTTAGAAGTAAAGTTGTATTCTCTCGAACTAGTTCGCGGGTTTGGGATTTACCAAATTTTTTGCAAGAAGATCTAGGTTTTCGCTTGGCTGTTTCAGAAAAATGAATAAAAAATTTTTGTCCTACTTATTTATTATTTCTTTATCTTTTTTCTTAACACCGTCAACTTATGCCCAAAGAAAGGCTGAAACAGTAGAAATTAAAAAGGCAGAAATTAAAACTCCTACTTATGGTCAATTAACTGTTTACTCTGCCCCTGAAGGAGCAGAAGTTTATATTGATAATCGATTACAAGGAAAAGTACTAGCTGATGGTAATTTACCTATTAGGCTAAAACCCGGTAAATATAAGCTTAGAATTGAACATAAAGAATATTTTCCTTTTAGCCAAGAAATTAAATTAACAGCAGAAAAATTGCTGCCAATAGAAGCTAAACTAGAAGCTAAATTTGGCCTACTTGAATTAAAATTTGCAAAATTTCCTCCAGAAACAATAATTAAACTTGATAACAAAATAATTGATAAAGATTTATTTACTTTATCTCCAGATAATCTTTTAATAACAAAACTTCCTGTTGGTAAATATAGCCTTACAATAGAGTTAGCCGAGCATAAAACATTTTCATCCCTAATAGAAATTTCTGGACAAGCCTTACAAGTTCCTATAGTTTTGGAAAAAGTCCCAGCCAAATTAAAAATTACTGCTAAACCAAATACTCGTGTTTACTTAAATAAAGAGCAAATAGGCATAGTTCCTAGTCTAGGTGTACTAGAAGCAACAAGTTTTCTTCGTAATGGTAAATATTCATTACTACTAGAAAATAATGGATTTGAAGCTTATCAAACAGTTGTTAATCTTGAGGCTGATAAAGAAATGACTCTTACAGTAGACTTAAAACCTCGTTTAACAAGTACAGAGTTTGCAGATAATTTTGAAGGTGGATTAAGTCTTTGGAACGTTCCTGCTTTGTGGAAAGCTGAAAATGGAGTGATGACGGTTCAAGGTGTTAACAATGTTGGAATGCCAAAAGACCTTTATTACTGTGAAAGTGAAGTAGTTTTTGGACTACGGCTCTTAGACTCACGAGGGGCAGCCTGGATTATTAATGCTCAAGATGAGAAAAATTATTATTTATTTTACTTAAATGGCCCTTCAGGACATGCTCCTAATAAATTTCAAGTTTTTCTTTGTCGTGATGGAGTATTGGATTTAAGTTCTCCAATTACGGCATCGCTTCCAATTATCCCACCAATAAAAATAGGCGAGTCCTACCGCGTTTATATCAGGGTAAAAAACGCAACTATTGAGCATGAAATTTTATCTGGTACAACAGCAGAAAAAGTTTCTTTAGGATTTTTTAAGGATCCTAAAAATAACTTTCTTTGTGGAAATGTTGGTTTTGCTAGTCCAACAGGAGAAAAATTTCAAATTCATGGTTTTGTCATTACGCCATCAGTTAAAACTGATAGCGCAAAGCAAATTGAATAGTTCTTGGTGAAAGATTAGTGTTTACTGATGAGCCAAAGCTAGGAGATTCAAGTATTCTAACCGGCACGCCAAAATGAGTACGGTTAAATAAATTAAATGCTTCTAAACGCAAGATTAAAGATTGGTTATCAGTAATTGCTAACTTCTTAATTACAGCTAAATCTAGTGAAGCAATGCCAGCACTACGAAAAGTATTACGTCCAACTGCACCATTGCTTGGAGTAGCTAAATCTACTGGTGCAAGTAGGGAAACAAAACTGGTATTAGGGCTTAGTTTAATGCGGCTACGACCATTTGAGGAGATTATCAAACCTTCAGTTGTATTAAGTCTGTCAGTTAAATTGCCATCAAAGTTAACATCTACACTGCTATTAACGGTAAATGGTTGTCCTGTTTGTAGAGTTGCAATAGCAGCTAACTCTAAACCAGACAATATTTTACTAGTTGATAAAGTTGATAAATTAAAATGTGCTGCACCTGTAAAACGATGGCGAACATCAAAATTAGCACTAGCTCTTTCTGATCTTAAGCCTTCGCTACGTCCTAGTTCATCTTGTGCGACTGCAAAAGAGCCTGCCAATGTATAAATATCTGATACATCATCAATTGCATGTGAATAGTTATAAGCTAATTGCAAAGCTAAACCTTGAGAAAATTTTCTAGTTAATGATGCTTGAAGGGCGTTGTAATTAGAATTAGCTGCACTTTCAAAAACTGTTACTGCTCCTAAAGCTGAGTTTGGACGGTTTAAGGTTGGAATTACTTGAGTTGGAAAGCCTGGGATCAATCTAATTGCTACAGAACTAGACTGTCCTGCATTTGGGGTACGTACACGAGTTAATTTTCTTGCGCTAGTACCAACATAAGCCAAAGTTAAAGTGTAGCGATCTAGCAAAACCTTTTCTAAGGATAGCGAATATTGATGTAAATAAGAGCTTTTTAAGTTTTTTTCAGGCAAAGTAACACCAGCACCAAAACCACCTCCAACAGGATCATTTGTTATTACCTGCAATAAAGCTCCAATTCCAGTAATAAATTGATTTGCGGGTAATCCAATTGTGTTTAATGTGCCAAATTGAATTAATGGAATATCTAAATTATTTCCAAAACGAATAAATGCAGGATTAGCTGTAAGTGCTTCACTAAAAAGAGTGCTAGAGCCAAAGTTTACAGGGATAAAATTTGGAAAAGCATTCCTTGATTGATTTACTAATGTTCCTAAAATTGGGTCATAAAATAGCCCATAACCACCACGCAAAGCTAGACGACCTTTTTTGCTCAAGTCATAAGCAAAGCTAATACGAGGAGCAAAATTATTGTTATCTGCTTCATAAATTTTTTGACGGTTGGCTAGAAAATTTCTTTGTGCTGCAAGACTACGAAGAAAAACTTGTGCTGTTGGGCGATTTACATCAAATGGCGGAAGTTCAGAATCCATAATAGTTAAAGAGCGTTCTAAACGTCCGGTTGCATCTGTTGGGATGCTATTTCTTTCATATCTTAAGCCAAGTTCTAAAGTTAAATTTTGTTGTATTCTCAGTTGACTATGAATAAAAAAGTTAGTTTCTGTAAAACGTAGCGCGAGTGTTGAATCAGGAACTATTGCTAGAGCCTGGGAAATATCTGCTGGCAGACCAAAAGCGGCAAAGTCGGCACCTGTCCCAACGGTTAAACCTTGTCTTGGGCGGTTGATAAAGCCTGAGTTAAAAGCTATTTGCGTTCTATAATTACGGTCTAAAAAGCTATTAAGCTGTACTCGTCGGATATCTGCACCAAACTTTAATGACAGCATCCCTTTTGTTATTGCTGTTGTGTTGGCAAATTGAAAAGTGTTATTTACCCGACCTTGGGGAAAAGAGTCTGTATCAATTCCAATTGGACTAAAAGGAGCAAGTAAAATTCTTCCAATGGGCCCAGTTCGACCATCTGCTTGTCCATCTGAGTTTAAATCTTGTCCAGTTGATCCAGATTGAAAAATAAATGGACTCCCAGCTAATTCTTGAAAACTTAATGCAGTACGCCCATAAGAAAATCTGGTTTGATTAGCAATATTTTCGCTTAAATCTATGCTTAAGGCTAAGGCTAGGTTTTGAGTCCTAGTTTTTGCTTGAATGCTTGAATTAATTGCTTGATCAACTGTTGGAATAGTTGTTTTATCATCAGTAAAATTATAACGAGTAGTTAGATTTGAAACTTTATCTTCAATAGGCAATCGATAATCGCTTTTAATTGCAAAAAGCGTCCCACGTCCGCTAGCCGACAAAATTCTAGTCAAAGTATTTTCTTGATAAGGGCCACCTACATTATTAGGTAAAGGATAAAAATTTTGGTCAAGTACGTCTAAACCTAGTTTGCTAGAGCGTCTTGCTAGATTTAAGCTGCTAGAACGCTCTAGGGCTGTTGGTACGGAAAAATGTTCTTCCTGTACGCGGTTAATGCTTTTATGTTCAAAGTTAGCAAATAAATTTAATTTGTTGACAATTAATGGAAAACCTATTGCTGCACCAATTTGATTACGTGTAAAAGGGTTTTTTTGAGGGTTACTTTCGCCAGAAAGGTCAAAAAAATCACGAGCATTAAGGGCAGAATCAGTAAAAAAATTATAAACTTCACCATTTATTTTATTGCTACCTGAACGACTAACAATATTAATTTGTCCACCTGTGTTTCGTCCAGCTTCGGCATTAGAAAGTAGTGTAGAGATTTCAAATTCTGTAATGCTTTCTGCCGTTTGGCTAGCAACTAAAGTAAAGCCTTGACGACGAACACCTACATCTTGATCGTTATTGTCTGAACCATCAATTGTAAAATTGTTAGCTCTAGATCTTGCACCATTGACGGAAAATTGTCCTGCTGTCACAACTCCAATGCCAGGGCCGCTAACACCATTAATTGCTGGCGCAGGTAAAACACCGGCTACCAGTAAAGCAAAAGCATCAAAGCTGCGAATTCCTGTAAGCGGAAGGGCAGTAATAAGCTCAGCCGTAGCACTACCACGCAAAGTAGAGTCAGCAATATTAGCTTGCAGAACTCCAGCAATATTTTGTGGGACAGTGACAGGTTGAGGAAGGCTAACAGGAATAAGCTGTATTGGGGGCGGTTTAATAACTTTTTCTCGATTTACTTCTGCAACAAATCTTTCAATTATATTTGATTTATAACCTTCTTTTTCTGCTTCAATTCGATATTCTCCAGCAGGCAAAAAATCAATACGATAAATGCCTTGCAAGTCTGTTTTTTTAGCATAAACAAACCCATTGCTTAAATGAGTTACTCTAACAACTACACCAACTAAAGGAGTTAAACTTTCGTCAATTACTCGTCCAGAAAGCGTTCCTGTAATGGTTTGCCAAGCTAGAACTGGAGCGCAAACAAGAAGTTGAAATACTAGCAACAATGAAATATAGAACCTCAAAACTACCCCCTAAAAAATATCATTTTATTCTTATTTGATTACAACAATAGACGCGTAATTTATTTACACTTTCTATCTTGTATTATCCAGTCAAAGCCACTTTCTATCTTTTCGGAAAAACTTTTAACAAAGCTGATAGGGTTTTTAATTTTTTTGCGCGTCCCTAAATGAAAACAAATTTTATAAATTTCATCTAGGGAGATAGTTTAATGAAGTCAAATAATGTGTTATGCAATTATCGTCTACAAGTCTTTGCTTTCCTTTTAATATTGCTTAGCAGCTTTTCAATGGTGACACAAGATTCTTATAATAAAGTTTATGCACAACAACAAAATTCAGTGCCAGAAATTAGCCAAGTTAGTGAAACATCTTTTAGAATGGATAGCCTTTCAGAAGTAGTTATTACCGGACGTAATTTTACGAATGAAGCCATAGTAATTTTTGGAGATCAATTAATTAAAAACCCAACCATTAGTTCTACACAAATAAGATTTGGCTTGCCTCCCCAAAGTTTTGCTGGTGTAAAAACTCTTTCTATAATTAATCGCGCAGGCATAGCACAACAAGAGTTAAACATTACAGCTAAACCCCTGTCAGAATTAGCTGTAGGTGAAATAACAACTGTAGCAGGCGGGACATTTTCTTATGGCGATGGACAAACAGCAACAAAGGCTAATATAGGTGGTGCTGAGGTAGTGTTGTTTGATAAAGCTGGAAATATTTATTTCTCAGATACTCTTGGCGGTAGAGTTCGCCGAATTGATGCACAAACAAAAGTTGTTACTACTGTTGCTGGAGGGGGTTTTAAAGTAGCAGAAGATGGACAATTAGCTTTACTCTCAAGTCTTAGACCGCGTGGACTTGCTTTAGATAGTGCTGGCAATCTATTGATTGCAGATGACTTAACAAAATCTGTCAAACGAGTTGATTTATTAACAAACGCTATTAGCACATTAGCTGGAGGTATAGAAGGGCCTGCATTTGGGGATGGTGATTTAGCTACAAAAGCTTCTTTGGGTAAATTAGTTTCTGATATAGCAGTTGATTCAAATAACAACATTTATATTGCTACAGAAGGCCGTGTTCGTCGAGTTGATGCTAAAACAGGTATTATTACTACTTTTGCTGGTAATGGGGAAAAGTTGTTTTCTGGTGATGGCGCATTAGCAACTAATGCTGGATTAGGAAGTTTCTTAAAAATTGCAGTTGATGAAAAAGGAAATCTTTTTGTTTTATCAACTGCAAATAATAGGGTTAGAAAAGTAGATCCAACAACAAATATTATTACAACTGTTGCTGGTAATGGAAAAAATCCTTTTGAATCTAGCAATCCATTTGGAGATCGGGATGGAAAATTAGCTACAGAAATTCCAATTTCTCCTTTTGCACTTTCACTAGATAAAGATGGTAATTTAATAATTATTGGGGCAGGGTTTGGCAAAGTAGATTTTCAAACAGGTATTTATAATGAGTTACAAACTAAATTTGTTGGTGCTAAAGATGATGGATTATTAATTAGTGGTGGTTTAGCTGTTAATAAAAATGGAGATATTTTAATTAGCTCACAAACAGCTTTATTATTAAGAGATGCCAATACAACAGAAGGTATTACTCAAATTATTGCTGGTAATAGACGGGTAAATTCCCGCGGTAGCGAAGGACAAGCTAGCAATGCTTCTATTGGTTTTGCACTATCAGCAGTTAGTGATCCGGTAGGAAATTTATTTGTTGGGGATCTTCAAAACAATCTTATTTATAAAATAGATGCAACTACAGGAAATTTATTAACTGTAGCAGGCTCAGGGCCAAAACTAATTTTTAATAGCGGTGGCGGGGATGGCAAAATTGCTACTGATCCTGACGTATCTTTTGCACTAACTAATGTTACTGTTGATAACTCAGGAAATATTTTTATTGTAGATAGCCTTGATGAACGTGTTCGCCGGGTTGATGCACGTAGCAAAATAATTACAACTGTAGCTGGTTCTTTTACTGATAAAATGGTTGCTGATGGTGAACTTGCTACGGCTGGAAGTATTGGAGCAGTTACAGATGCTTTGGTAGATGATCAAGGTAATTTGTTAATTTCAACAGGTGGCCGAATTCGTCGAGTTGATGCTAAAACTAATATCATTACTACCATTGCTGGTACAGGTCAAAAAGGCTCAAGTGGCGATGGTGGCCTGGCAACCAAAGCAACAATCTTTCCAACTGCTTTAGCAATGGATAGCAATAAAAATATTTTCTTGGTAAATAATGACCGAATTCGTCGAATTGATGCTAAAACTAATATTATTACAACCGTTGCTGGAAATGGAGAAACACGCTTTAGCGGTGAAGGTGGACTAGCTACTAGTGCTGGACTAGGTTTTGTTGCTAATGTAACTGTTGGTGCAGATGGAGATCTATTTATTAGTGCAGTTGATTTTGACCCTCAATCATTTAGAACTACACAACGCATTTGGCGGGTTGATTCACAAACAAATATTATTTCTAACTTTATTAGTGGTGATGAATCTATAGCTAAAGGTGATGGTGGGCTAGTTTCACAAGCAACCCTAAGCGGTTTTGGTGGTAGCGTGTCTGCTGATAAAGATGGTAATTTGTTAATTAGCACTTTTTCTGATGCGTCTTCTAATGTTCGTTTTGTTAAACTTTCAGAAAATGTTAGAAGCACTATGCAAATAGTTGCAGGTAGTGTTAGCTATCAAAAACAAGTTTTAACAATTAATGGTCGTGGTTTTGATGATGACACTAAAGTAACAATTAATGGTAAAGATGTAACAAGCTTAATGATGAGTAAATCAGAAGATAAGCTTGATCTTCGAGGAAGTCGCAAACAACTAAACCTTAGTAAAGCTAAAAATGAATTAATGATTACTAATGCAGTAGGTGTTAGTTCAAAAATTTCTTTCTAAATTTTGTTTGGTGAAGGTGAATAAAAGGCAGTCTTTCAGAGGCTGCCTTTTTATTTTTGTAGTCAAATTTCTTTTGATTTTTTCTGGACTAGCACTTTGAAATGATCACTAATGCCACCGGGTACAAAGAAATTTTTAAGTGCTAACCGAGTTTTTAAGGACTGAAAGCTATCAGGATCTTGTGTTATTAATTGCTCTAATCGCTCTAGTAAGCCTAATTTAATTAAAAAGTCTGCTTGCCTAGTAAAAACCAAGTTTTCTAGTCCAAATTCTTGACCATAATAAATCAATGCAGAAAAATTTACTTCAGAAGTGATGTCTTGTTCTCCAATGTTTTCAAAAACTTGAGTGTTAAGTTTATGTTTGGAAAAACATTTTATTGTTCCAGTTAAATTTTCTGGGCTATAAAGATGATCTGACAAATCACCATAATCAATAGTAATGATAAAGCCTTCCACTAATGAGTTAACAAGGGTTTTAAGCCATTTCACAGCGTCTAAATTAATTTCAATTATTTGATTTTCTATTAATTCAACTTTTAATTTTCTTAAGTATTCTTCTAGCTCAACATTTTTAGCCTTTTGCCAAAAGGGTTTTAAGCTCTCGCCATCGCTATTTAAGTAAAGCTCTTCTAGCTCACCCTTAGAAAACCGCACTTTGTGAACTGCAAAAGCGTCAACCACTTCATTAGCAATAATAATTGCTGTTTGAGGGTTTTCTTGTAACTGATTGTAATTTAACCATTTAACTTGATTGCTAAATGGAGCAAGCTTTTCTTTTTGTAGTGCTTGCATTGTAGGGCTAATTTCGCAAATCGTGTATTGAATATTATTTTGAGGAAAATTATTTTCTGCAATTAGGCTATAAATAATGTCAAAGGCAAGTTGTCCGGTGCCAGCACCTATTTCTAAGATATTGATTTGCTGAGAGTTAGAGTCTAATTGTTTATAAAGCCTTAAACATTCTTTAGCTAGCAACGCTCCAAAGCTAGCATCAATATTTGCTGAAGTGTAGTAATCACCTCGCACACCAATTTTTTCTTTATCATTAAAATAATAACCTAAATTTTTATGATAGAGTGCTGTGTTCATAAACTCATAAAAAGTAATAGCACCAGAATTTTTTATTTGATCAATGATTATTGTTTTAAGCTCATTCATAAGCAAAGTAGAAATATAGAGTTATTGCCATTTGCCAGGAGCTAGCATAGCTGCCATTCGTGCTGGGTTTTTAATTTCTTGATCAATCATCCAAGTGCTAGCGTCTTTACTTAATTCTTGACCTTGTGGATTGTTCATCAATAATCCTCGATTGTATCTAGCAACAGCAGAGTAAAGCGACATTTCTAAACTATCAAAAATAACTTCTGATTCAGCTAATAACTCAATGGCTTTTTTGTTATCTCGGCGCATTGCGGCTAAACTAGCTCGTATTAAGCCAGCTAAAGCATTGCCCCAAGACATTTTTTCTTGCTCAATTCTTTTTATATCTTGTTGTGCTTGACGTAAAAATTCATCATTGTTATCAACGGTTTGCGCCATTGCTATGGCTACGCGGGCGTGTAAATGGTAGGTTTCAATAAGAAAAACTTGGATTCTAAATAGCAAAGACTTGTTTAAGCTTTGCCAAGATTCATTTAATTTTTGCCAAGCTTGCTGAACATCACCACTATAAAGAGCTACTTCTATTTCTCCAAATAATTCCCAGTAATGTTGTAATTGGAAATCACTTTCTTGTGAAGATTGCCTAATAGCTAAATTTAGCCCTTTTTTAGCATCTAAAACATTGTCTTGTGCCAAATTTATAATATAGTAACGTGTATGCAGTAGGCTAATTGCAGATAAATCACCACGTTCTTTAGCATCTCTTAGTAGTGGTGGCAGACGGTGAATAAGCTCTTTTATCTCACCCATAAAATATAATGAGCGAAGCAAATAAATTTGGATTACATCTAGCTCCCAGAAAATTCTAGTGTAATTTTCCCGTAGCGTTGTTTCGGAACGCTCTAAAAGCTCTTTAGCTTTTGCCCAATTTCCTACAAAATAAGCTGCCGCGCCAGCAGTTAAAGTTGCTACACCTAAAGCATGTGGGTGATGTATTCGTTCTGCTAAAGCTAATGAAGTTTGAACTAGTTTTTCGGTTTCTTCTTTGGCATGTCCTCCTGCACTTGCTGAATGGATAACATCTAAAGCTATTGCTCTTGCTACTCGATATGGTTCGCCTAAGTTCAGCGCATACAATAAATGTCTAACTTGAAAATCTGCTGCTCGAACCGGATCAACAAATGTTAATCCAATTGTTACTGACCAAAGAGTATCTACTTTTGCTAAATCTTCGTCGGATAACTCATTAGCCTCGCGTTCTTGGAAACTTAAACCACGTACTTTTAAGTAAGTTCGTCTCAAAAATGCAGAAAGAAAAGCTCTTTGTGGAGTTTTAGCAAAACCTATATCTAGGGTTTTAAGTAGGTCTTGCAGGATGGTTACACCTTGGTCAACATAGCCATTAACTAAAAACTGTTCGCTTGCAAGTCGTTGTAAAGTAAGCTTTTGGGTAGAGTTGGCTTTTTCTGCTGCGGCTAAATAAGCTTGTGCTGCTTCTAGTCCATGACCAGCATTAGCAAGAGCATCACCTAGTTTTACCCAGGTAGGTTGTTTTTTATCCTCATAATTAGAAAGCGATTCAATAATAAACCTATAAAGTTGAATTGCTCGATCAAATGCTAAAGCTTCAATGGACTGTTCTGCGGCTAGTTCGCTATATTTAATGGTATTTTCCAAGTCTCCTGCATCACGAAAATGAGCCATTAACACCTCAGCATCTTGACACTGTGTTGCTTCTAAGGCTAAAGCTAGTTTTAAGTGATAATTTTTTAACTCATCAGGAGTTAATTTAGATAAAACTACTTGTCTGATACGGTTATGATAAGGTTCCACTGTGTCACCTTGCGGAGTTCGCCGGACACGGATTAGCCTAGCAGAGCGCAGGGTTGCCATTACCATAGGCTCTTCAGCACCTAATTGTATTGCTCGGCGGATTACTTCAACTTCTATTGGTCGGCCATTGACTACTATTAACTGTAAAAATTCTTTTGCCGAAGGAGAAATGCTAGCAAATCTAGCTTCAACTATATTATCTAAGCTAACTATTGTTTCAACTAGTTTTAACTCAGCACTAATATTTTTACTATTTTTCTTTTCTTTTTCTGTTAGCTCAAATCTAACTAACTCATCTATAAAATAAGGGTTTCCTTTAGACTCACGAGCAATGTTTTTAATTTTTTCTGCTGGAATAGCTTCTTTATCTTCTAACAAAGCATAAATTAATTCTTCAGCTTCATCTTGGCTTAATTCCCCTACTTCTAGCTTACGTATTTCTAACTTATAGTTATGATCAGCAAGAAAAGCTAGAAGTTCTTTTAACATTGGGCTAGTTTCTGCTTCTTCACTACGGTAAGTTGCAATTAGAAATATTGCTGGGGGTTCAGGATGACGTAGCAATTCTGCCATCAAAGCAGCACTATCAGCATCTCCCCAGTGAAGATCATCAATAAACATTACTAGCATTTCCCGGTCTGCTAGCCTAACTAAAAGCTCACGAAGTGCAGTAAAAGAACGACGGCGAAGTTCCCTGGTATCAGGGCTATTTAGTATTCGACGACGTGCAGCAGCAACAACTTCTAGCTGTCTTAAAACAGGAAATAACCGAACTAAAGCCAGTACATCATGAGGCAAAATTGCTTCTAATTCATTTGGGGTAAGCCCTTTAAGATAACGACTTAAAGCATCAACAATGCTATCTAAAGCTTTATAGGGAACAGATTCACGCTCATAACAACGTCCAGATAACACCAGGGCTTTTGCTTCAAGAGATTGAATTGCATCAATATAATGACGTGCTAAAGCACTTTTACCTAAACCAGACCCTCCATGCACTAGAACTGTTACACCTTTTCCTTCTTTCATAGTTAAAAAGGCTTCGTCCAGGTTATTTAGAAGGTCTTCACGTCCAACAAATGGAAGTGATTCAATTGGGGAAAGTTGGGTTAGTTGGGTTAAGCTTTTTCTAAGGTCTGAAGTATGACCAGTAAAGATACGTTTTAAGATTTCTTTACCTTTGGGTCGGTCTTCTGGCAGTCGTCTAAGTAAATCAATGCAAATTTCGTCTAAGTCTCTTGGAACACCAGAAACTAAGTCGCTTGGTGCAAGTGGTTCACGACGTTGTTTTTTTAGCATTATTTCTGCTGATGATCCAGTAAAGGGAAGTTGTCCAGTCAAGGCTTGAAAAAGCATTACGCCAAAGCTATACCAATCACTTGCTTCTGTACCGGGCATTCCACAAGCTTGTTCAGGTGACATAAATTGAGGAGTTCCAACAACTCTAGAAGCTTGTTCATTGTTGCTTTTTCGGCTTAACTCTATTGCTAGGCCAAAATCTAAGATTACTACTCTACCTTCAGGAGTAACTAAAACATTAGAGGGCTTTAAGTCTCGGTGTAATTTTCCGGCTGAATGCAGTGCCATAACACCCATTGCTAATTGTCTTATTAAATCTCTTAGTTGCTCTAAATCAATTATGCAAGGTGGGACTAATTCTTTAGCTAATTTTGTAGTTAATGCTTTGGTGGGAGTCTTTTTAATTAGTGCAGGAGAAACAGCAACAGAGGCCATATTAAAGGGAAAATTATGTGTAGGATCAGACATGGTTAAAGTTTCTGTTTCTACTTTTCTTGGTGCTGTTCCTCGTCTTCCTCCATCAGGTTTTACCGTCGCATCTCCACGGATATATTTAAGGAAATTCATTCCTTGAACTAATTCCATAGTAAAGAACCATTGGTCGCCTTCGCAAATTAGTTCATAAAGTGCAGCTAAATTTCTATGGGTAATGTCTGCTAGGGCGCGAAACTCTTGCTTAAAACGATAAATTGCTTCTGAATCGCTATTATGTAAAGTTTTAAGTGCTACAGGGGCATTACGTTCTCGGTCAAAAGCTTCATAAACCACGCCAAAGCCGCCTGAGCCAAGGCGTTGTTTAATTTCAAAGCGTTCTGTACCCGCAAAATCTTTCTCTGTACTACCCATAAAACCTTACCTCAATACTCCAATATTCCTAAAATTGTATCCTGAAATTTATTTAAAGACTTTTAAGCATGAACATAATCAAAAACTATAGCTCGTTTGCCATCAGGCAATTTTTTAGTAAAAGACTCTAGTTGTGCTAATTGTTGACGTGCTTGCAATTGAAAAGACCGTAAATCTATACTTTGACTAATAGAATGTTCTACTAAACCAAGTTCTTTTACTATAGTTCTACACATAGTAGATTGTTCACAGTATGAAGCACCATCAGGGCCAATAATTTCTTGCTCTGGATAAATATTTTTGTAATACCAAGAAAGCAAGGCATAGTATTGTAATAAATGTTGGTTATTTTGTTTAACCCATTCTCGGCGACTTCGCGCTTGGTAAACTAATTGTTCTCTTACACGTTGGTCACGCTGCAATTCAAGCAAGGCTTTGGTTTCTACTCCAAGCATTCGTCTTTGTTCGTTTAACCCAATCATTTCTGTATATTGATAAACAATCCGACGACCATCAGTAACGGCCTGGATGCAGTCCAACATTACACCTACTAGAAAACACTCATGAGCTTCTTCTAAAGTTTTACGTCCTTGGTCATCTAGCACCACAATATCATTAAATTTTGTTTCGTAACGGTTAATATGAAGTTCTTCCACTAGATGCAGGTTTTGATAATGGAGTTTCATATTTAGGATTTCATCAGCAAAATTTATTGGAATGCCGCCTGTTTCATTATAAAAAACAATTTCTGCTGTTTCAGGAAGTGAAAAGATAGAAGGGCTAGGATCGCCTGGCAAAGGAATTTTGTTTATTAAAAGCCGCTTTAATTCTTGTAGATTTGTAGCGTCAGCACGTTCAGGAAGCCCAATTAATAAGCGGTTGCGCTCATTGGTTAAGCGAAAACTTCTTTGTTGCCCACCTCCATGAAGCCAAAATTTAGCATTATCATAAACCAGGCGAAGTTGTGCTTCTCGGTCTTCAGCACGCTTAAATTTATCCCATAAAGCTTCTACTACATTAAAATCACGTCCTAAATCAGTAAAAACACTGCCAGTAAGATTAACTATTTGCTCTTCAACGCTGGCTAAACCTTCAGCAGAGACTTTACGCGGCAAATCCATTACAGTAGCACCAAGTTTTTGTAAAACCTGGTCGCCAACATCGGCTACTTTTTTATGTGCTGTGTCTGGATTGCCTAAATATTTAGGATAGAATTTTTGCTCTATATCTTCTCGGCTATAAAGTAGCAAGGAAAGTTCTTGGCTTGGAACATCAGAAAAATAGTCATATTTGGCTAACAACCCTTTTTTTAGGTTGAGTAAATCGCTTCCTAAAGTATAAATTCTACCAATTAAGCCTTCAGTATTTACTTGACCACTATCTAGTTTGTTAATGGCTCCAATATATTTAACTAGCTCATCAACAACATTTGCAGCAGCTAAACGGACTCGACGATGAAGAATATTTTTTAAGTGTTCTTGGACGATTTTTTCAAAACGGGTAATATCATAGCGAATAATAATTGATTTGCGCCCATCCCAATTGCTACGACGTTCATGCGTTGCAATTTCGGCTAGCAGGGAATTAATTGCACGGGTAGAACGCTCAATTCGTCGGGCTAGCTCTTCACTATCTGCTAGAAATTGGGCGCGGTAGTTATGGGCCTTGTCAGTAAGAACAAAAGAAACTTGATTTAATACATCAATGGCATAACCTACGCTTTGATGCTGTTGGTTAATTACTTTAGCTATTTCTCTCTCAACAGCCTGACGACCTTGATCAATTAATTGTTGTTTATTGAAGTGAATAATACGGGCATAATCTCCCCATTGTTGGGGATCTGGACTTTTATTTTCAGCTTCTAACTTGACTAATTCAGCTTCTAAAGCCGCACTAAAGAATTGTTTTAAGCTTTGTCGTTTTTGTTCTGGAACGCCGTCTTGAGCTTGTCTAGCAGTTTCACTAGCCCAACGAGAAATTACAGAATCTAAAGAACGACTTTGACCAGAACCATCATCAACTAGCGGACGAAGAAAATCATGGCGTTGTTCGGATGTTCCTTGTCTAGTTGCAGTTCCTTCATAAAGATTTGCTCCAGGCAAAAATTTATCTAAAACATATTGAGTAATAGTACCAGCATTATAGCCAGTCCCAGAAATATTTCCCCATTGATCAACAACATCGGCGGCTAATTTATAGGCACAGGCTAATTTAATTCTATCTAACGGGACAGTAACAGAAGCTAGCCCAACGGATGAGTAACGGCAAATAAACTTTTGGTCAATAATTGTTCGACCATGTTCGTCTAAATGCTTAAAGGCAAATTCGTCAACTAAAAATTGGTCTAAGTTAACTCTTACACCTCGTTTATAACCTGCAAACTCACCTTGGGAAAAATCTTTGAAAATATTGTCGGCTAACATATTGAAAATTAGCGTTTTAGAGTTTGCATCTACAGTTTTGCCGGCTGTATTCATATTGTCAATTAAGTAACAATAATTAAAAGCAGGTGGGGCAATATTTCTTTGCATTCTATCGGGCCATTCAACATTAAAATGGTTTTCAAAGCTGTAATGTTCTAGTTCTTTTAATGCAGCATAGCTATTAGCAAAAACTCTTGGAACTTCTGTTCCAAAAAGTTTTGGTAGCACCAAAAAACCAACGCTAGTAACAGGTTGACCAGCAAAAATATCTTTGACCAGAAAGGCTACATCTAAAAACATTCCGCTACCCGTGCCACCTGCAACAGAAGAAACAAGATAGACATTAAAGCGGTTTGAGCCTTCAACCTCCATTCCATGCCGGTCTAGCATTAACTTCATATTTTCAACATTGCGAATGCGTTCACCTGCTTTTTGGATAGCTTGGCGGATGGTGTGATAATGCTCAAAAAAACCTAGTCGGCTATAAGCTCGTATTTGACCTGCTCCTTCAGTCATTGTTCCTAGCTTATTTAAGCCTTCATAAAACCAGCTTTTAATATGAGGATATTGGTTTAAGTCATTAGTGATGCGGGCTGTGTCAGGAATAATAGCCATTACTTTTTCAGTTTGTGTAAACTTTACTTGGTCAGAAAACAGCCGCGCACCTACGTCTTTTTCTGTTAGGTCTGTATCAATCCAAAGGTAGTTTACTATAGGAAAGTTTTCTAGTAGTCCATATTTCTCAAAAAAACGTTTGCGGATACGTAGTAGTACATCTCCACCTGTACCACCAACGCCAATAATTAAAGTAGGAGTAACTTTAACTTGGGTTAATTTGTCAGCCGTTCTTTTACCTTGGATAAGAATCTGATCACTCAAAACTTTTTCCTCTTAAATGATAAAAATATTAAAATCTTAAGCTTCTCCACGCGCTAGTTTAAGAGCATTACCTGGTTTTAACATCAAAGTACAGCGTGAAACACAGACTAGCCGGTTTTTTTGATCTCTTAATTCCACCTGCCAGACCATTAATTTAGCTCCAATATGTACTGGTGTTGCTACGGCAGTAATTGTTCCACGAGAAATAGAGCGTAAATGATTAGCATTTATTTCTACACCAACAGGGATATTTTGGCTTAAATCTGTGTTAGCAGCAGCACCAATGGAAGCAGCGGACTCGGCCAGGACAACGGAAACACCTCCGTGCAAAATTCTAGTAAATTGATGAACATGTTCTGTAACAGCCATAGAAATCACTACACGTTTTGGATCTATTTCTTCAACCTTAATTCCAAGCGTGTCATGTACGGTTTTAACTGAGTGTGATTCTAGTAGTTCTAATAATTGCATCTTTAATTTTGCCTCTTTAATTTATTTACAAATTACCATATTTAATTGCCAGATTGGTTTGCTGTTTTGCTAATGGGGGGTAGCCAATTGGCTCGAAGTTTTAATTGTTCTGTTGTGGCTTCTTGCATTTCTGTAAGTTGAAAGCTTATATTTTCTTGAGAGCCAACTTTAAGATTAAGGCTTTTTTCCTGGCCTTCTCGTTTAATCCTTACTTTTACTTCTTGGTCAATTTTTCCCGCTAAATATTGAAATACTTCTCTAAGTCGGCGTTGTGGCTCTACCTCATCAATTAATAGCAAAATGTCACCTTTTAATAAGCCAGCTATTGCTGCTGGAGTGTTAGCAATTACATCTGTAATTTGTATTTCTCCAGTATTAGTTATTGAAGTATTCACACCTAAAACAGGGTACTTCACAGTATTTTTTTCTAAAATAAGACCTGCATGTTTATAGAATTTTTCATAAGGAATTGCTTCAGTACCAAAAACGTATTTTTGAAAGAAATCCTGATAATTATTTTTGGTAATGTTGTTAATAACTTGGATTAAATCATTGGTAGAAAAACCTTTATTTTTTTTGTAAAAGTCTTGATAAAGTGTGCGCATTGCATCATCTAAGCTAGCTTTTCCTTTTGTGTCATTACGAATAGATAAATCCAGCAAAGCCGCTAAATTAGCTCCTGTTGTATAGTAGGAAATTTCAAAAGCTAGTCTTGTATCATAACCTAGCCAGGTTGATACAGAAGATTCAGCAGGTGAGATATATTTATGAGCTTCATTATTTTCTATATTTGTTGCTAGATTAGACAAAATACCTAAAAAAGTTTTTTGATCATAAATGCCAGCACGATACAAGGCTAATGGGCCATAATAGCTAGTAAAACCTTCAGATACCCATAAAAGCGGAGTTTCATTTTCCTTAGAATAATCATAAGGCCACATTTCTGCGGGACGGATTTTTTTTACATTCCATACATGAAAAAACTCGTGTGAAGCTGTCCCAATTAAACTTTCTGGTGTGGCTAGCGCACCAGCCGCAGCAAAAGCAACATAGCTGTTAGAATGCTCTAATGCTCCACCTGCGTTAGATTCTGGGCGTTGAAAGAAGTAGAAATGAATATATTTTTCATAAGGTAAATCGCCAAAAATATCTTTTTGTGCTAGTGCCATTTTACTTAGCATTTGGACATATTTTTCTGTTTTTTCTTTGGAAAATGTTCCTGCTGGAGTGGCTACAAAATAATGGGACTTTCCTGCTACTTGAAAGCGAGTCAAATCAAATTTTCCAAACTGTGTAGGAGAATCTACTAGAGTGTCATAGTCCGAAGCAGTAAAAACTTTTGGGTCAGAAGTTTCTTTTAATGCTGAAATAATGTTCCATCCATCAGGAACATCAAAACGCACTGTTGCAGGCGTGTTTCTTTCCTTACCAACTTGTAAAAACAGTTGAATACCAGTAAAAAAAGCAAAGTCTGATGAGATTTTTGCTTGATTAAGTGCTAAAACTGTAGCCTGATAATCAAAATCTATTTTTATAGAGTTACTTGACTTAGTATTTACTACCCAAGTTTGTTTAAGCATTCTTTGGTAGTTTAAAACTTCGCCTTTATCGTTGGTGACACGAAAGCGCAAAATATTTTTGCCATAATTTTCTATTGTGTACCAACCAGGTGTCCAAACAGGGAGAGAAAGTTCTAATTTATCTTGGGAAATATTTTTTATTTCAGTGCTGATATGAAAAAGTTGATTTTCAATACTAGCTAATTTAACGGTGTAATTTATATCTAATTGTTTAGTCTGAGCATTTGCTAGACTAGGAAAAAAGAGAAATAAACAAAATACTAAATAAATAAGTGATTTCATAAATCTATCTTCCAATTAAGTTTGTAAAAATTAAAGAAATATATTTACAGGTAGTTGACAGAGAATAGAAATTATAACTTAAAAGCTTGTCTTAGCTAGCATATTTAATATATAGTTAAGCGGATTTATTATTTACTATTTTTCTAATTTGCTTACATATTACTTACAATAAAAATTTATCAAATAAAACATCCATTAATTAATCTGTTATAAAATCGACAAAAAATTATTAACTATTCAATACTTTTATTAGCAAAATACAATAACGCCCCTGTATAGTAGAATAAATTAATTATGGCTACATTAGAAAATAAATCTATCACAGATGAGCAATTTTTTGATAGTTTAATAGGTAAAGAGTTAAATAACACTTATAAACTAGAGCAAAAAATTGGTGTTGGTGGTATGGGATCGGTTTTTCGTGCTACTAATATTCATTCAGGTGAAGAAGTTGCTATAAAAATAATCTCTCCTAATTTATCGCGTGATTCTGTATTTGTTAAACGCTTTCAAAGAGAAGCGCAAGTTTGCTGGATGCTATCACACCCAAATATTGTTAAAGTTCATGAATTTGGAGAAACTCCAGAAAAGTTTTTATTTATGGTTATGGAGTTTGTTGATGGTGAGCCATTGGATGATTATTTAGAAGGAAAACTACCTCTAAAACCAAAACATTGCTTAAAAATTGCCAAGCCCCTAGCAGGTGCTTTGGAACTAGCACATATACATAGTATTTTACATAGAGACTTAAAACCTTCTAATGTATTAGTAAAAGAAAAAGGTGATGAGATTATAGTTAAATTAGTAGATTTTGGAATTGTTAAAATGTTGGAATCAGATGGTTTAACAGATTCAAGTAGTTTAACTTTAGTTGGTGAAGTATTTGGTACACCTCACTATATGTCCCCAGAGCAATTGATGGAAGACCCTATTGGCCCAATGTCTGATATTTATGCTTTAGGAACTATGGTTTATGAAATGTTAGCAGGGGATTTGCCTATTAATAATGTCAATGTAAATGATGTTTTGGCCTTAAAAGTAAGGAATACCCCAATAGAACTTTCTAATAGATATCCTTTTGTCCCTGAAGCGTTTGATCCAATAATGAAAAAAGCTATTGCTTATAACCCAAAAGAACGCTATCAAAGTGCAGATGAATTTATTAAAGCTTTTGAAGAAGTAGTTAATAAATACCCTGATGGACAAATCGAACCTGTTGCTAAAAAAGCAAATAGCGAGTTTGTTGCTTTTCCTGAACTAGCTACAGAGATTTTTGCCCCTGAAACTGAGAAGAAAAAAGTTATAGAATCAACTGCTAATGTTGCAACTAAAAATCCAACAAATCCAACAAATCCAACAAATCCAACAAATCCAACAAATCCAACAAGTAATAAAATTGAAAATCTAGAACATCCATTAAAACAACCCCCACAAGGATTAGAAACAAAACCAAATATTACTCAGAAATATAGTGGCTTAGAAAAAACATTAATCAAAGTCGTAGTAGTATTATTCTTAGCTATAATTACTTTAGCTATTATCTATTTTAGGTCAGCTTAATAAAAGAAATTAAATACTTTGTTTATAGTATTAGTTTTGTTTTTTTAGAGTAAAAAGAGTTCCTTGAGGCGGGTTAGCCTGCCAGGATACTTCTGCATCAATTAAGCTTGCTCGTGAAGAAATATTACTTAATCCACGACCAGTTTTTGTTCCTACCTTAAAACCACAACCATCATCAGTTAAAGTAACAATAAATAAGTTATCTTTAGTAATATCAATAGTTATAGAAACATTTTTTGCTTGGGCATGACGGCAAATATTACTAATAGCTTCTTGTAAAATCCGGTAAATTTGAATTTGAGTTGCTGCGTCAAAAGTTAATTTATCTTCTAAGTCATCACTGCAATTAAATTGATATTCAAACTTTTTCTCTTTTGGCAGATGTGCTACGGCTTCGGTTAATGACCATTCTAGGGCTGCGGTTAAGCCTACATTAGTTAATACTGAGGGGCTAAGGTCTTCACAAATCCTACGGATTTCTGTTGAAATAGACTCTATTTCCCCACGAAAGATATTTGAATAAGAACGCTTCTTATCAATGCTTTCTTTTGGCAATTGATCAGTCATCATTAAAAGTTGGCGCAAGTCCGATAAAGTTTGATCATGAAGGTCGCGGGCGATACGTTGACGCTCGTTTTCTGTCTCGCTTGCAAGTTGCAATCGGGTTTCTGCAAGTTGTTGGTTAGCATTAGCTAAAGCTTTGTTTGTACTAAAAAGTTTGATATTTTGGTGATAACCCCACCAAAGCGCGAGTAAAGCTAAAATAAGCAAGATGGAAAGTGAAAGCGTAGTCCAAGGAAATGGTGATTGTGCAACAGTAAAATATAGGGTAACAGGTTTTGAGTCTATTAAAGTGTTGCTATAGGCACGAATTTCTATTTTATAAGTACCAGGGGAGAGATTTTCTGTTAAAAATTGAGAGTCTTTACTTAATTTTTGTTTAAGAAGTTTTTCTTTGCCATCAAAAAGCAAAAATAAATATTGAAACTGTTCTGAAAAAGTACGACTGCTAATTGCTGCTACATCTATAACTAAACTATTTTGAGGATAATCTAAATTTAGACCTCTAGAAATACTATCTAACGCATAAATTTGACTACCTAAAATTCTAGTTAAGCGAAGTATAGGAGGTGTTGTTCCTGGCTTATATTGCGCAACGCCTCGATTAGTACCTATCCAAATAGTTTCTTCCTTATCAATAAGCTCTGAAAAAACACTAAATACACTATCAGAAGGAATACCATGTTCATTGCCAAAGCGACTATAAGTAATTCCATTCCAATCAGTATTAGTAATCTTAAATAATCCTTTTCCTCGTGTAGCACACCACAAAGAATTGTTTTGACCAGTATATAAAGCCCAAACTTCAATATCTTTAATAACTAAATTTAGTTGATTATTTTTATATTGATAAAGTCCGTTATCTGTACCAATCCAAAGTTGATTATCTTCTGATAAAATAGCTCGAATTGGATTACTGGTTAAATTTAAGTTGATGGGTGTTACTGTCTGACCATCAAAAGAGAATAAACCAGCATTAGTTGTACCAATCCAAAGTTTATCTTGGTCAGCCGATAAAGAAATAATTTCTTTTTCTTTAGACATTTGCTTATCTAAAGGCCAAATCAGCTTACGTTGATTATTTTCTAGAACTTCTAAACCTTTTTCAAAATTAGCTAAATAAATTTTGTTCTTAAATTGACAAATAGCTCTAATTCGTTCAGTTGCAACATTTGTGTCATTTATATCTACAAAATTTTCACTTAGTTGAGCAAATTCTTTATATTTTCCTTCTTTATCTAATTGGCTAATAAATAAGCCATTAGAAGTACCAATAAATAAATTACTTTCCCATTCATAAACTGAATGAATAGCACGGTTGCCTAATGGTAGAATTTGTTGCCAACCTATATTTTTAACTTCTCTAGTAAATAAACCAGCATTTGAGCCTGACCAAAGTTGACCATTTGCAGTTTTATAAAAGATGCGAATAAAATTATTTTGGGCTTGGTCAGTTATTTTTTCTCCATGTGGGCTATTAGGATCATAGCGGCAAACTCCGCGATCTGTGCCAAACCACATAACTTTTTCACGATCAATAAAAATGCTATAAACTTGGTTTGATTGCAGCCCGCCGCCGCTGTTTTCAAAAGAAAATTTTTCTACTTCTCGGCCATCTCTAAAATGAAAAACCCCTTTTTGGTTTGTTCCAATCCAAATATCTTCGTCAGGTGAAATACTGATATCACTAACTGTTCCAGTTATTGCAGTAAGCTTTTGGGCTATAGATAAATTACTGGTTTCTAGTAGTCCACTATCTTCTTTGCCTGTTTGAGTAGCAAGGAAAATACTACCATTTTTATTTTTAGCAACTTTCTCTATAAAAAAGCTGCGTGGTCGTAGGGGTATCTCTTTTATATCTCTATCAGTAATTTTTAGTAATCCTCGGCCACGAGTAGAGACTATTAAAGAATTATCCAGAAAAATTGCGCTAGTTATTGGCAATGGGCTATCTTTAGCAATTTCAAGTAATGGATTATCCTTGGGCCCAATGGTTTTAACCTCTGTTTTAGCTCCATTTAAGCTACAAATAAAAATAACACCTTCTAAACTAGTTAAAATTACTTGGTCAGGCTTTGGATTTATAATAGAAGTGATAGAGTAATTAGCTGTAGGTAAAATAGGTTGAAACTCATTATTAATAAGACGTACTGCACCCAAATCAGTCCCTATCCATAACTCGCCATTTGTAGTTAGAGTTAGGACAGAAACTTTTTCACTAGGGAGATTGCTATTTACTATTTTTTCTGTACGACGGCCATCATATCTAGCTAAACCGCTATCAGTCCCAAACCATAAAATTCCATCTAGATCTTGAGCAATCGCACGAACATGATTAGAAGGCAAGCCATGAAAAAGCGTTATTGCACCCCATTTATGCAAATTAAGCGCAGATGGAGACAAGACAGGTAATTTTTCATCCTCCTGTCCATAAATGTAAAGTTTTGTGGAGAATAGAAAGATAAATAGTAAAAAAAACAGAAATATTACTTGCTGAAATTTTTTTACTAAAGTAAAAGGACTGCTAGAGGTCATAGCAAAATTTTAACTACGTTTTTGTTCTTCTGAGAAACGCTTGCGATCACGGTCTAACCAAGCGTCCAGATCTTTAGAGGATTTTTCTAACTCGTCGCTATTAATTAACCCTCGTCTTAATGCTTCAAAAAAAGCACGAGTACGCATGTTATAAACTAATTTGTCATAAGCTTCATTTTGTGTACCTTCAGAAATTGTTACAAATAGCTTTTCATAAAGCGTTGCTAGACGGCTTTCTACACCTCTTTGCGATAAACTGCACTTACGTGCAATTGCCCAGTTAGATAACCCTAGGGCTAAATAATAAAGTGCTTCTGCTTCAAATTCAGTTAACAAAGGCTGCTTAAAAGAGTCCTTAAATGCAGGATCAATCATATCTGCGCCATCTTCTAAAACGGCAGCAATAAAGCGCAAAAACCGAGTATCAGGATTATTTTTATGAATAAATCCATAAGCTGGAGGAGGTTCAACAGCTTTAACTATTTTGCGAATTTCATTGATATAAATTTCATGTGGAAATTGTGTCCAGAAAATAATTCTTGCTGCTGGGAAACTACGCCAAATCGAGCGTGCTGCTTTTACTCCAGAAAGCCCCGGCATTTGAATATCCAAAATACATAAATTAGGTCTATGTTTTAAGGTTAAAGTAACTGTAGTTTCTCCATCCGCAGCCTCAATAATTGGGCCGTGACTGGAAAATTCTCTTTCTAATAGTTCTCTAAGATAATGTCTTTGTGCAACATTATCTTCTGCAATTAAAATTGACATGTTTTTTAAGATTAATGTTAAATGTTTAGTGTCTCAAATAAAGTAACATAAAAATTAGTATCTGACACCTATTTTAAGGAATAGCTCTAAGTCTAAAATAGTTGAAGTAATTTCTAAGCAATTGTTATTCAACTAATTAAAATTTATACTATTTTTGGCTCGTCTTTAATCCCAGTTTTGCATTGCTTTTTTTTTGTAAAAAGTGATACCCTTTAATACCACTAATAATCCTAAGTGCTTAAAGGCTAAAATATAACAGAGTTTTACTATTACATTTGGCCTAAGTAAATAAGCTAAAATAAGCCAACTTATTTTTATAACTTTTAGTAATATTTCTAGTTATGCAAACAGCAACAAATAGTTCAATGAGTATTGAAAAAGCACCAACTCGTTTTAACGAGGCAATAGGAGTTGTGCTTTTAGCCTTTAGTCTCACGGTGATACTTAGTTTATTTTCTTATGACCCACAAGATCCATCTTGGAATGTGGTTTCTGACCGTGAACAAGCATCTAATTGGATTGGTAGTTTAGGAGCATACATATCTGACTTTTTATTTCAAATATTTGGCTTATCTGCTTTTTTAGTGCCAGTGCTGCTAACTACTCTAGGCTGGCGGACTTTACGCTTGCGAGAGATCAGATTCTTACATCGTAGATTTATAGGGTTATTATTAATTCTACTTTCAATAGCAGGTCTTTTTAGCCTGCCACAAATGCCTTTTTATCGTGAAAATGTACAATTTGGCGGTGCAATAGGTACTCTAATAGCACAACTTCTTGAAACTCAACTAAATAAAACTGGTACAGGCATTGCGTTAATAGTTTTACTGGTATTTTCATTAATGCTAATTACTGAACTATCTATTAATGCTGTTTTAGAAAGTGCTGGTGTAAAAGCAATGATAAGTGGGTTTAATGCTTTTACTATTTATTTAAGAGAAAAAAACTTAGCAACCAAAGAAAAACTTTTTGCCATTCGTTCTAGCTGGAAAGAGCATCGTTTAGCACAGAAAAAAGCCAAAGAAGATAGGGAAAAACTCCGTCAACAGCTAAGAGAAGAAGAAGCCGCCAAACGTGAAAAAGAGAGAACCGCACGCTTAAAAGAAGAAAAAATAAAAATTACCGAAGAAAACCTTAAAACTAATTCTATTGAAGTAAATAAAAAATCCTCAATTAACGTCAATGGCAAAGTAAAAACGGCTGCTAGTTCTGTTGCTACTGTTGAAAACAATAGAGTTCCTATTGCTACTCCAGTGCAAAAAACTGCAAGTGCAGTTGTTGAACCTGTTGGAGTTGTAAGAAATGCAGTAAAACAACCTGTTGGAGCAAATAATTTTGTTTATGGCAATAAAGCCCAACCTGATTTAGCAGAATTACATAGATTAGTTTATGGGGATGACCAAAGAATTGAGACTTTAGAGGAATTTTCCTTAAGTGGCGCGTTAGCTCCTTTACCAGATTTAGTAATAAATCAAGCCCATATTGTTACTCAAAATGCTGGTGAACCTGTTGTTAATCCTGTTAGAAGACCTAGCGATACTGCCCGCGTTCCTCAACAACCTGCACGAGTGGCAAAATCACAACAAGATACAGCACCAGCTATTGCAAAATCAGCTATTGTTCAAAGTTCTTTTGAACAAGAAATTAATTATTTAGGCAATGATAATAGCAATTCTACGAATAATGAAAATGGTGAAATTGTAATTAACCGTCGAGTTAATACAGATGAACAAAATGTTCCTACTCCTGTAGTTTCTAAAGTGGCTTCTAAAGTAGCTAAAGTTTCTAAATCTATTGCCTTTTCTCCGTTGCCAGCTTATGAGCTTCCTGGTTTTGATATGCTTGCTACACCAGCAGCAAAACAATTTCAGGCTGATGAAGACCTAAGAGAACGCGCCCATGTCCTTGTAGAAAAATTTAAAGAGTTTTCTGTTACTGGGGAAGTTACTGCTATTAGTCCTGGGCCAGTTGTTACTACTTTTGAATTTAAGCCAGACCCAGGTGTTAAATATAGTCGTATCACTGGTTTAACTGAAGACCTTTGCCTTGCCCTAGAAGCTGAGTCTGTTCGTATTGATCGTATGCCTGGTAAATCTACTGTAGGCATTGAAGTCCCAAATAACAATAGAGAAATAATTTATTTACGAGAAATATTTGAGTCAGATAAATATGAGAATATTACTTCGCCTCTAGCATTAGCTTTAGGTAAAAGTATAGATGGGGCAACTTATGTAGCAGATCTAGCCAAAATGCCACATTTATTAATTGCTGGTGCTACTGGAACAGGTAAGTCTGTTTGCTTAAATTCAGTAATTGTTTCACTACTTTATAAAGCTTCTCCAGATGATGTAAAAATGATTATGGTTGACCCAAAACGCCTTGAGCTAGGGCTTTATGAGGGAATACCACATTTGTTAACACCTATTGTGCTAGATCCAAAACGTGCTTCTAATGCCTTAAAATGGGCAGTAGGTGAAATGGAACGCCGCTATAAATTACTTGCAGGTTATAGCGTTCGTAATATTGCCCAATATAATCAACAAGTTCGCCAAGAATGGGAAATTATTCCCGCGCTTCATCCTGACCGCTTACGTAAGCCATTGCCTTACATTGTAATCATTATTGATGAGTTAGCAGATTTAATGATGGTAGCTTCTAACGATGTAGAAACCTCTATTACTCGACTTGCTCAAATGGCTCGTGCTGTAGGTATTCACTTAATAATTGCTACACAACGTCCTTCTGTAGATGTAATTACAGGACTTATTAAAGCTAATTTTCCTTCTCGTATATCTTTTAGAGTTTCTTCTAAAGTAGACTCACGAACAATTTTAGATGGCAATGGGGCAGAAACCCTACTTGGACAAGGTGATATGCTCTTTTTACCACCAGGAACATCTCGTTTAGTTCGTGTACATGGTGCTTATGTAGGTGAAAGGGAAATAGAAGCAATTGTTGACCATATCCGCAGTCAAAGACAGCCAGACTATGACGAAAGCATTCAATCTTCAGAGGAGGAAGACGAGTTTGGCGTGGGAATGGGTGAAAAAGACGAGTTTTTTGATGATGCCGTGCGGGTAGTTTGTCAAATGGGCAAAGCTTCAACCTCAGTTTTGCAACGTCGTCTACGTATTGGCTATGGTCGGGCTGCTGCAATTATTGATATGATGGAGCGAGAAGGCTTAGTTGGCCCTCCTGATGGAAGTAAACCACGTGTAGTAAAACAAAGTGCTTATGATTACATAGAACGCCTAGATCAAATGAAAGAGGAATAGCTTTTTAATGAGTAGTTTTATTAGTGATAAAAAGTTGATGGATTATTTAAGGGATGAAGTTGTAACAATAGGCGACCCTTTACTAAGAGAACCTACTAAACAAGTTACTAATCTAAAAGAGGCTGAAGAACTTTGTAACTTGATGGTTGAGAAAGTCAGAGAGCTAAAAGGGGCTGGACTTGCTGCTAATCAAATTGGAGTTCCAGCACGAATTTTTGTTGCTGAACTTAGGAAAAATGAGCTTTTTCCTAATCGTCCAGAATCTTCGCTCCATATAATGATAAATCCAGAAATTATTAGCACTTCCAAAGAAATGATTGAAGGGTGGGAAGGCTGTTTTAGCGTCCCAAATATGGTTGGCCTAGTCCCTCGTCATGAATCAATTACAGTAAAATACCTTACTTTAGATGGAGTTGAGCATCAAGAAACTTTTTCAACTTATCTAGCTCGCACTATTCAACATGAAATTGACCATTTAGATGGAATTATTTACTTTGAAAGAATGAAAGACTTGCGTAAACTGATGACACGAAGTCACTTTGTGCAATTTATGACGCAGAGTAGTTAAAATAAATTTCTAGTAAAAGTTTAATAATGGAGAGCTAAAAATGTCTGAAGAAAATAAAACTCAAATGGTAGAACAAATTGCAAGCGACATAGTAACAGCAACAGCCGAAGTGGTAGCAGATCCAGTAATAGAAACCGTTGTGGATGTAGTAGTTGATACTGTTGTTGAAACAGCCTCAGCGGTAGCTGAAGCAATAATAAGCAATATAGTTTAATTCAACTTATTAGCACGTTCTCTTAGCTCTACGCGGCGAATTTTCCCGCTAATTGTTTTAGGAAGTTCGTCAACAAACTCTATTTCTCTAGGGTATTTATAAGGTGCTGTTATGTGTTTAACAAAATCTTGTAAAGTGGCAGCTAAAGCATCAGATTTTTCCACACCAGATTTAAGAACTACATAAGCCTTAACAATTTGTCCTCTTTGACTATCGGCTTTTCCAACTACAGCCGTTTCTAATACGCTAGGGTGTTCAACTAATGCACTTTCTACTTCAAAGGGGCCAATCCTATAGCCAGCACTGATAATTACATCGTCCGCACGGCCAATAAACCATAAATAGCTATCTTGATCACGAAAACCACGATCTCCAGTGATATACCATTCGCCTCTAATTGAATTATTTGTAGCTTCCAGGTCGCTCCAATATTCTTGAAATAGCCCAACAGGACGAACAGGATTTATTTTTACTCCAATATCTCCTTCCTCATGATCTTGGGCAATATTTCCATCTTTATTAATAATATCTACAACAAAGCCTGGCGCAGATTTACCCATTGAACCAGGTTTTATTGTTTGACCCGGAAATGTTCCTACTAGTAAACAAGTTTCTGTCTGTCCATAGCCTTCACGAATCATTAGAGATGTTTTTTGTTGCCAAATATCTATAATTTCTGGGTTTAGCGGCTCGCCTGCACTAACACAACTTCGCAATGAGGTTAATTTATACTTTTGAAAATCTGCTGTTACTAGCATACGGTAAGCTGTTGGTGGTGCGCAAAAACTAGTGATATTGTACTTAGCTAATAACTCTAGCGTTAATTCTGGAGCAAATTTTCCTTTTCCATTATGGACAAAAAGCGTTGCTCCAGTGTTCCAAGGGCCAAAAAGACTACTCCAAGCGGCTTTTGCCCAACCTGTGTCAGATAAATTCCAATGCAAATCTTCAGGTTGTAAATCTAACCAATAGAGTCCAGTGACTTGATGACCTATAGGGTAACTGCTATGTGTATGAAGTACCATTTTAGGATAACCAGTTGTCCCACTAGTAAAATAAAGTAGTAGGGGATCATCCTGGCGTGTTTTCTCTAGGGGAGTAAAGTTTATTTTAGATATTTTGATTAATTCATCATAGCTATACCAATTATCTTGTGTGCCACCAACCAATAAAAAGTTATTTACTTCTTTTAATTGATCACGTACAGAATCAAACTTAGTAAAATTGTCTAAATCAGTAATTATGGTTGTTGCTTGGGCCATTTGAACGCGGTAAACAATATCTTTGCTAGTTAATTGTGTGGTAGCAGGCATAAAGACAACACCTAGTTTTATCATAGCTAAAACTAATTCCCACCACTGAGGAATTTTGGCAAGTAGCAGTAAGACCTTATCACCTTTTTTTAAGCCTAGAGATTCCAGTAAGTTAGCTGCTTGGTTAGAGCGATCTTTAAAATATTCATAGGAAAGTTTATTTGTTGTCTGGTTGTCTTCATCAACCCAAATCATAGCTAATTTTTCTGGGTCTTTTGCAAATGAGTCAAAAATATCAAAAGCAAAATTAAAATATTCTGGCACTTGCCAAGTAAATTCTTGATAAGTAGTTTGATAATCGCCAATATTGCTCATAAGTAAATTTCCTAGAGTTATTTTATTTGTTGTTCCCAAGCTTTAGCATATTTAAGAAAAACATAGTAGGCTGCAAAATAAGCGATAATTATTCCAGCAAAGCCATCTAAAAAACCTAGTCGCCAAAAGTAACTGCGAAAAGCTGCAATAATTGGACGTAGCAATAAATCTAATGAACTAACTTTTTTACTACGAGAAGCTAAATCGTTAGCAGCTAAAGTAGTATAGCTATTTAAGCGGTTATGATGAGCCGCCAGGCTTTGAATAGAATAATGTGATAATTTAGCCTTTAATTTACCAACATTTCCATTAACTTTTACTGATTCATGAACAAAATCCCCTTGCCAAAAGCCTTTGCCACGACGATAAAGCCTTAATTGATAGTCTGGCGACCAACCAGAATGATAAATAGCCTTATTTAAGTAATAATTTTGCCGGCTTAGGTAAAATCCATCATAAGAATTGCTAGAGTCAGAAATAATTTTTTGAATCTCTTTAGCAAGTTCTATTGTGACTTGCTCATCAGCATCAATGCTTAATATCCATTCAGAAGTAGCTTGTTCAGTAGCAAATTGTTTTTGTGCAGCATAACCGGGCCAAGAGTTAATAATTACTTTATTTGTAAACTGTTTAGCTAATTTAACTGTGTTATCTGTGCTGTTAGAGTCAACTACGATAATTTCATTAGCCCATTTTACAGACTCAAGAGCAGCAACAATATTTTTTTCTTCATTATAAGTAATAATGGTAACAGAAAGAGTCATGACAATTAGGAAAGAGTTAAAACAAGCTCTAGAAAATAAATAAGGGCTGAGTTTATCCCAGCCCTTATTTTAAGAACAAGTTATTTTTATTGATTAAGGTAGATTGTTTGCCATTACTCTTTGAAGATCTGCTCTAGCTTTGTTGTAATCAGTTTTGGCGCGTAGCTCATTGCCACGAGCAACGGAAAGTTCATTTTGACGTTGTAGGACAAAAAATGTTGTAGAAAGACCAGCAGCAAATTTTTGTTCTTCGCCTCTATATTGTTCTTCTGCTGCTTTTACAGAAGCACGGGCTGCTTCAACACGTTGCAGAGAAGATTCAACTGCTTGGAGAGCATTGCGAACGTCTGTAATAATGGTTAGAACCATTTGACGTTTTTGATTATCTAGTTGTCTTGTAACTACTTCTGTACGACCTAGACTAGCTTGAACAGCACGATTTTTATAAGGGAAGCTAATTGAAATACCACCTTGGTAACTACGAAACTTAAATAAATTAACAAGAGATTGACCAATACCACCATCAAACTCAGTGCCATTTAATGAAGGAAAACCAGGAATAGCACTAGCAGGTTGACCAGCTAAACCTTGAGCAGTAAATGTTCCGGTTATATCTACTTGTGGTTTAAGTTGGTTTTTGAAAAATTCTTTATCTATATCATTTAATTCGCCTTGTAGTTGTAATTGCTTTAATTCTGGACGACGATCCATTGCAATACCAATAGCAGCATTTAGATCTGTTTTTTCACCAGAAACATCAATAATATCTGTAGGAATGATTTGATAATTCATTAAATCGCTAAGAGGGTCATCTATTACTAAGAGTTTTAAGGCATTTTCAGCTTGGGTAATAGGGACTAAGGCAGAAATAGCAGAGTCTTTACGTCGTTCTAGTTCTGCTTGAGCAGAAACAATATCAATTGGTGCAGCAGTGCCAGCTTTAACCTGGATTTCATTATTACGTAGTTGTATAGCAGCAAGCTCTACGGCTTCACGTTGAATTTCTGCATTTTTAATTGAAAAAGCTAGATCATAATAAGAAGATTGAACACGAGCAATTAGGTCTACAAGCCTTTGTCTAAAGGCTACATCAGCCAAATCTAATCTTTTCTTTAAAGATTGGATATTACGGCTACTTTGGTTAATTTTATAATTTCTTAGTATTGGTTGGCGAAAATTCATTTCAAATCTTGGTTGATAAACAGGACTTAACCCTGATGAATTACTATTAGTTGAAGTGCGTGTAGTAGAAAAAGTAGCATCTCCTGTAGCACCATTATTAAATAGTTTAGTAGCATTTACTCCAAAGTTAAGGTTTTGAAAACTTACTGAATTTGATCCAACACCAACGTTAAAAGGGTTAGCTGATGGAATATTATTGCGAGAATATAAAAGGCTACCTCCAACTACAGGGTCAAAAACTCCGTATGAACCTTCTAAATCAAATTGAGCAAGCTTAATGTTGTCTTGTTCATTTTTGATGCCTAGGTTATGTTCTAAAACCATAGTTACAGCATCAGCTAAGGAAAGACTCATTACTTTGCTTGGGTCAACTCCAGTACGCAAAGTTGGTAAATCAACTTTAGGGACGGGTAATTGTTGGGGAGTTGGAGCATTATTTTGGGTTTGGTCTTGAGTAATTGTTACAATACCGTTGCCTTCTGATGGCCCTTGAGCTTTAGTAATAGGAGTGAAATTACTAAGCATTAAAGTTAACATTCCATAGCTGACTATCTGCTTATGCCAAGACATGTATGATTTCTCCTAAATTAATGTTAGTTGAAGCTAACAAAATGATTAAATAATAGAAATAAAGAATTATTTTTGATTGATGTTTCTCGTGCCTTATACGCACAGCTATTTTTTGTAGTTTCAACAAATTTCTGTTTATCCGTCAAGTATATTTGTCTAGCTACCTTCTGACAATAGTAGACTTGGCAAACCAAAACCAGTATGCTCCACTTTAACGGTTAACTACCTGTAATTTCACTAGTTTTTAGAGGAAATATTTATGTATGAAGTAATGATTGAAACCGAGTTTTCATCAGCACACGCGCTACGCAACTATCATGGAAAATGTGAAAATTTGCATGGTCATAATTGGAAAGTAGAAGTTTATGTTCGTGGAACAAAACTAGATGAAACAGGTTTATTGATCGACTTTAAGGAGTTAAAAACAGCTACTAAACAAATAATGGATAAAATAGATCATAAAGTCTTAAATGAAATCCCACCTTTTGATGAAGTTTGTAACCCTTCTTCAGAAAATATTGCTCGATATGTTTTAGAAGAACTAGCCCCCAAAATAAATAATGTTAATAGAATTGTTTACAAAGTACGTGCATGGGAAACACCTTTTACTGCTGCAAGTTATCAAATTCCTGAAGAGAAATAAAAAATAATAGCCCAGCCATAAATGACTGGGCTATTTACAAAAGCCACTGACGTGGCAAAGATTTGAAAATAGACAAGTTAATGATAAAGTTCTAACTTTATTACCTTAACTTATAAAAACTTTAACGCTTCTTCAGGATGACTGCTAGCATCCACTTTGCCAAATGAATGTGCAATTTTGCCATCAGGCCCAATTAAATAAGAAATTCTTTTTGCATTAGCTGCCTGAGCATCATCACAAGCACCATAGGCTAGTCCTATCTCTCTTTTAGTATCACAAAGTAGCGGAAAATTATATTCGTATTTTTCTGCGAATGCTAGATTTTCTTCTACAGTATCAAAACTTACTCCTAAAATTTGAGCATTTTTCTGTTCAAATTCAGGTAGGCGATCACGAAATCCACACCCTTCACGAGTACAACCCGGAGTATCTGCTTTTGGATAAAACCAAAGAAGTACAGATTTTCCCTTATAATCAGAAAGCTTAAGCTCTTGACCTGTGTGAGACTTTACACAAAAATCAGGTGCTACATCGCCAACAGAAAGATTTCCCATACTAACTCCTTAACTAAGAAATTTACTTAATCTTTAGTACAAATTTTATATTTGAGAAGTTTATAGCTTATTGAGACAAGAAATTCTAGTAAAAGCTCCTAAGTTTAACCTAATGATTTAGATTATTATTAGTATTTGCAAGGGGTTATAGGTTATAGAATGTTTAGAAAAGAGAAATTTTAAGAGTGGTTTTATTTGATTTATAAAAAGAAAAAGAAGTTATTTTATTTGATAATTATTCAGTGTTATATAAAACAATTTTCATACAAAATTTTGGCCCTAGACGAAGTTGATCGCCTGAATTTATTCTTGATCGTGTGATACGACATTCATTAATAAAAGTACCATTGAGGGAAGTATCAAATATTTCTGCTGTTCCATCAGTATGTATTACTACGGAACAGTGCCGACGAGAAAGCATTCTCTCTTCATCATAAATAACAATGTCATTGTCTGTAAATCTACCAATTGTGTTACAACCTATTTTTAATCGATGAAGAGCAGTTCCAGTCATTAGAACAAATCCTGAGTCATTAGGGGAAGCAAATTGAGGTTCTTCAACAATAACTGAGCCAACAGGTACTTCAGGATATTGATGTGATAAAGTTATGGTTTGTGTCCCAATAGTTTGTAGCATTAAATCGCGCATCACTCTAAACTGTTCTTGTCTTAAACCGTTAAGATGTGAGCTATCTAGTCTTTCGTAAATATCCATAAATCCTCTTAACTAAAAGTCAAGTTTATTGTTTACTTAACTACAAAACTACTTTAACTATTTTGACACATTGATTTTTGATTATAAGCTTGGAAGAAGAGATTTGCAATTTTAAGATTACAATATAGTTACTTATTATTGGGTTAACTCGCTTTTTTCAATAGGTGAAATTACCTCTGTAAGGTCTTCTAGTTCGTCAGATATATCTGTGTCCTCTGCTGTTTCTGATAGTAGTAGTGTATTGGATTCATTAGGGTTAGCAAAAATATCACCTTCAAACATAGCTAATATAGCAGTAACATTGTCATCTGCTGTTAAATCATTAGCAATAGTAATTAATTGTTGTGAAGCAGTAATAACATCTTTATTTCTAACAATAATTTCTAGTATTGTTTCTTCTGGTAAGTTTTTACTTAATCCATCTGAGCAGAGTAGTAGGCGGTCATCTTGAGCTAGTTCTAGGCTAGTTACTACAGGAACAACAGAGCTTTTTGCCCCTAAAGATTGTAAGACAACATTACGATAAGGATGTATTTTGGCTGTATTTGGAGTAATAATTCCCCCATCAATTAGCATCTGTACCATTGATTGGTCTCTAGTAATTTGTCTAATTGTTTCGCCACGAACTAAATAACAGCGGGAATCACCTACTTCAACAATATAAACTTGTGGTGGTACTATCCATGCAGCCGTTAAAGTGCTTGCCATACCAGCAATACTAGGGTTACGATTGGATTGCTGCCAGATCATTTTATTAGCTGTAGCTGCCGCTTGAATTAATATATCTCCAATCCCTAAATTACTATTGTACTTAGAAAAAATTTCTGTTTGAAAAATATCTACTGCTAATTTTGCTGCTACACCACCACGCCCATCTCCACCCGATCCATCACACACTACTAGTAAAAAACCTGTATTACCTACTTCTCCTTTATAAGTCTCAAAAGTATCTTTTGTAGCAATATTCAATATGGCAAAGCGATCTTCATTTAATTTACGTACTTTACCTATATCACTAAGACCATGAATTGTTATAAAAGCAGATAGATTTGTGTTCACAGGGTTCATTTTTATATTTTGCGGGTAAGGCGAGTTACCTATAAAGATTTAGTTTTTCTATTATAACGATATGCCCCAGTAAAGTATATTTCTATATTATAATTGGTGCTAAATTTTATCTTTGGTATAACTAAATATTTAACTAAGAAATCCATAATTAGCTAGCTAAAATCAAAAACTTATAGTTGAAAGATTCATAATTTATAAAGGCAATATTACGTATAGTTTATTCTTAGTATATTTGGTTAAAAATAGGAAGAAGATATTTTGATATTGTGGATCAATGATCAATATTTTTTACAGGTACTAATTTTCTAAAGTTTTTAGTTTTATATTTATTCTTGATTCCCTCCTTGTTGTTGTGGAGGAGTAGTTGTTAATAATGGCTGTGGAGGAGGCATATAAATAAATAACCACTTATTATAAGTTACTTCCTTGCCATATAAACGACGAAAAGCCTTTTTTTTACTACGGCTTACAACTCCAATTATTGGACGGCTGGAATCATCAATATTTTCAAAAGGATTATTTCGTGTAAAAGTACTAGTTGAATCTATTCTTATAGAACCTTGGGAAGTATTATTAGCAATCCCACCTGATTGATTAGTATTTGTTTTGTCCTCATCATCCTCGTCCTCATCATCCTCGTCCTCATCCTCGTCATCCTCGTCATCATCCTCATCGTCTTCTTCTTCCTCTTTAGTATTACCATCTAAACCATTTTGACCATCATTAGTGCTAAAACCTGCAAGTTGTAAGTAATTTGGCGGAATCTGCTGTTTGTTATATTCTGCCCAAGCTTTTAAGTAATCTAAAATACGTGGATCACCTGCACGAACTGGAAGCCATTCATCATCTCCAGACAATATATCTTTTAAGGCAAACTTACGTACATAAATTACTTTTTTACCATTTAATATTGCCATTTTTCCCAAATCTTCTAATTTAGTAGGAAAGGGCGCACCTAATTGTAAAGGAAGTAAAACGCCAAAATGATTGAATTTAGCAATAGCTCTAGCCATTTCGTCACCGCGAAAGATAAATTCTTCTTCTTTGTTACGCATTATTTCTGCCTGATAAGTATCTATAGAGCTAGCTAAGATCATTGAAGTAATACCTATTACTATAACTAAACCTAATAAAGAATATCCCTTACTATTTTTTTTAATTATTTTGATTAAGTGTTTAAGCATATATTATTTCTTCTTTTCTTTATTTTCTCGCATAGCTGCGCGTTTTTCCCATAACTCTTTACTAGTCATAGGTTTATCAGATCGAATAAATAGATTTGCTTCTATTTTGTTGTTGGCTTTTTCTTCTATTTTTTTTTGGGTTTCAGCAATTAATTGTTTTTCAACAGAAGGTAATTTAGGTTGTTTTCCTTTTTGTAAACGGTGTTTTAAGTTTAATTCTAAATCCTCAACAATTAAAAAATCACCTTCTAATGAAACAAGTTGCCACTTTTCTTTTATTGTTTCTCCAACACTTGTAATTATCTGATTTTTTCCAAAGGTTAAAATAATTTTATTAGTATTTTCGTCAGAAATTGTTCCAACAAAAACAAAGTCTGGAATAGAAGACTTTTCTATTTCTAAATACATAGCATTAGAACTTATATTTTTTTCTTTAACTTCTATTAGTAATTTTCCTGCTCTAGAAACCAGTTCAATAGGTAAAGCAATTTCTAGCTCTGTTGTACTAATAAAATTAAACTTTGCTAACTGATTTTGAACATAAACTTGAGCTTTATTAGTAAAATTTAAGCCTTTTAGTAAAATATTTGCAGGTTTATTTTGCTGGTATATTTTACTAGGCAAAATTTCGGTTATTGTTATAAAGTTTGTTTTATTTTCAAATTTATCTGCAACTGCCAAAACATTTTGGGTAGAAGTGTCTTGAAATAAATTACGGCCAATTAATAAAGGGGCTTTTTCTGTTTCTTCTATTTCATTTATTTCTGAAAACTTGTTTAATATATTTACTGATTGTTTTAAGTCTTTTTTATCTATTTCTGTTTGTGAAGAAATTACTTCTAAAGTTTTTTTGTCTTCTATCTTTTTATTGGTAAATACTTGATAACATAACAATACTGCTAGAAATAACAGTGTTACTTTTAAGAAATTATATATATTTTTACTGTTTTTCCACATTTTAGTTATTTATGAAAATATGCTTTAACTCTTAGCCGTACAGTTAATTCACCATTGTTTTGAGTAGTGCTTTGCAATGTGCTAATTCTTTGAGGGCCACCACCTAAATTAGCTTTTTCTTCTTGATCAGGGGTTTCTAAAGTTAAGTCATCAATAACAAAAAACATTTTATTACTTTCTAAATCATATAAAAAACGTCTAAAATTTGTATATGAGCCTGTTAAAGAAAATTGTGCTTCTAATGCAGGATAAACGTTGTTTTTTTCATCATTTTGAGTAGTTCTTCTTCCTCTAGCATTTGTTGATGAGTCTTCTTCAATTTCTTTTTTAATAGTCTCAAAACTAATACCATCAGTTAAAGTTATTTGATTTTTCTTAGCTAAATCGTTTAGTTCATTTACTACAACTAATCTTCCTTTTTGAGGATCTCGTAAAAATTTCTCTTGGAAAGATATAAGGTTGTCTACTATTGATTGATTTGAGTTAGAAAAACTTTTCTTATCCTTTAGTTCTGTTTTTATTTCCTTAATATCATTTTTTAATTCTAAACTCTGTTTTTGTAGTTGTGTAATTTTATCATTTTCTTTCTTAAGTAAAGTAATAGCTAAATAAGTAGTAAATGAAGTTACTGCAATAACAGTTACTATAGCAAATATTTCTATTAATCTAAAATATCCTGTTCGTAATTTATTAAATACTGGAATATTTTTCATTAGTTACTCCTGATTAATCCTCATCCTAGTTATTAACTACTTTTTTAATTTCTGCTTTATTTTGTTTTTTCTTTGCTAAAAAGTTTTTTGCTGGGCGAGGGTTGTATAAAACATCTAAAGAAAATCCAATATCTCCATTTTGTAGGGGAACTTCTTGATTAACAGGGTTTACTTGAAAAACTCCTACTTTATCCATTTCAGCAATCATATCTGTAAGGTCTTTGACACTTTTACTATAAACTTTGATATTAAGAGCTATATTTAAAGCATCTTCTTCTTTTGTAGGTGTTATAGAAATAATACGGATAGTTTTAGGTAAGGCCAGTTCAAATTCGCTTAACATCTGTGTCCAAGAAAAACTACGCTGTTTAATAAGTTGTGCAGATGCTTTAATTTCTTGAATTTGTGTTGGGTTAAGAGGTTGTATAGGTACGTTATATTGTTTTTCTAAAATTTTTAATTCTGCTTGCTGCTTTTTGACTTCTTGCTCTAGCCTAACAGCAACCATTTTAGCTGAAGATACTTCCTTAAGCATCCATTGACCAGCTAAGAGTAAAACACCCATAACAACTAAAAAACTCAACCAAAACAACCGACGGTTATAAAATGGTTTTTTTGCGAGATTGATGTTTAATCTCATTCTTTTTCTCTCTTAAATATTAATACTATAAATTATTGCCAGATAACCTCTAAGCATAACAAAGACTATCATTAAGATGCTAGCACATATTGATATAGTTTATGTTACACAATGTAAATTTAGTTCCTTTCACGTCCAAGAGATACTATGGTTCCAAAAATTTTCCTTTTCTTTGCTTAACTCAAACTTTTAAGTGCAATCCCAAACTCTTAAGTGTCGAAGGCGTATAATAATTATAACCTAAGTTTTTAATCTTCAGAAAAAACATTAATAACTATAGCGATAGTATGATAAACCTATTAATTATAACAAGTTAATTATTTTAGCTTCTTTAGTTGCTTCTTTTCTCAATTGGTTTTCTAGTTCTTGCCAGTTTGGTAAATAAGCATACATAAAGCTCTTAAATACTTTACCGTGATTGGGTGCAAGCAGATGTACCAGTTCATGCACAATTACATATTCTCCTAAAACTTTAGGTATAGATAAAAGATCTGTGTTAAGTGTAAGTCGGCCTGCGGTTGAAATAGATGCCCATTTGCTAGACATTTGACGTAGGTGTATTTGCCTAAGTTGCACTCCAATTCTAGTTGCCCAATGACGAACAGCCCATTTTATTTCTTCGCCATTTTCCCAGTTAGTGATAACACTATTATTTTGTAGTAATTTAACTTTAGCTTTCATAATCTTTTTAATTTTAATAAATTGTTAGCTGTTTCTATCATTTTTGTTGCTCCAACAATAGAACGCAACGCTTTATAAACTGCTGAACGCAGTTTGCTTTCTTGTTGCTGATTCCAGCGAAAATCTGAATATTTTACAAAAATTTCATTTATTTCTGTTGCTTGTGATACAGACAGATCAGAAACAACAACTTTCAATGCCATATAGATGCCAAATGTGTTCCCATCCACGCCAAGTTTTTGCCTTTCTGTTTCCGCTTCGACATATTCTTGTGCTAGCTTGTCAAATTCTATTAAAACTTGTTGCGTTGTTGACTGCCTGTCTTCATAAGCTTCTGCTAGGTTTGTGGCTCTTTCTCCTATTGAAACAACAAATGGTTTACTAGAAGATTCTTTAGTAACTATATCTGCCAATATTTTACGTAAGTTTAATATTTTTGTGGTGTCTGTTGTGTCACTTTCCCTAAGCATTAATAGTTGTGTTGGGCCTAGTTCATAAATCGCGCCAGGTAAATCTAGTTTGCGGTTTGCTGTATGTAGTTGTAGCAGTTCTTTAGTTTTATTGGTTAGTTCTTTATCAACATAAGTGCTTTCCGTATTTTTAATTAATCCATAAAGTTGCGCTATGGCTTGATAATCTGTTAAATAAGGACGCAAGAAAGCATCTGGCGAAATAATTTCATATAAATTTTGTAGCTGCTTAAAAAACTTAAAAAATTCATCTTTAAGATCTTTGGCTAAAAAATGCTCAATTGCTCGCTCTTTTGCTTTATCATCCCATCCCTTTGTAAGTGGTAAATACTTAGTAGCTGTTTCATCCATTAATGTAGAGAAAAGTTTTTTTAATACATCTACATTTTGAATAACTGATGTTACTACTTCAGAATCAAACGCTAATGCTCTTTCTAGCTTTTCAAATATCCCTACAAAATCCAGCACAAATCCAGCCGGTTTTACTAGCCCATCCTCATCTTCATAAGGCCGATTAACACGGGCAATAGCTTGTAATAAGACATGATCGCGCATTGGCTTATCTAAATACATACAATAAAGAATTGGAGCGTCAAAACCTGTAAGTAATTTTTCTGTAACGATTAAGATTTTTGGGGATGAATCTTTTTTAATAAAATCTTTTCTTACTTTTTTTTCTTCATCTGCGCTTAAATAATATTTTTTTAAGATTTCCTTATCGTTATGTGCTGGAGAATAAACAACTTTGCTATGTTGTGTAGGCAAATGCTTATCTAAAGCTTCTTTGTAAAGTGCGCAAGCTTCTCGATCTACAGCTACCAAAAAAGCCTTAAATCCCATTGGACTAATTCTTTCTTGGAAATCTTTAGCCACATAAGCCGCTATTTGAGCAATCCGGCTAGGTGCTTTCATCATTTCTTTAAGCTCAACTGCACGATCTAAAATAGCGTTTAGTTCCTCTTGATCACTTAATCCTTCTGCTTCTGCCAAGCCTAAAAATTCTTTTTCTAGCGTCTCTTTATCAACTAAAAGATCCGACGGTGCAAGCGCGTAGTTTAGCTTTACCGTAGTTCCGTCTTCGATAGACTCAGCAATTGAATATTTATCTAAATAGCCTTGTTGGTCATCTATTCCAAAAACCTTAAATGTTCCTTTTCCTTCTGATAGCTTATCAATTGGCGTACCTGTAAAGCCTATGTAATTTGCTTCTGGTAATGCACCCATTAAATAATTGCCTAGGTCGCCGCCTGTAGTCCGATGTGCTTCATCTACCAGCACAATTATATTTTTACGAGTGTTGATATTAGCTGGAATGTCATCAAATTTATGGATCATTGAAACAACTAAACCGCGATAATCAGTAGAAAGAATTTCTTGAAGTTCGCGCTTGCTGCCTGCAATTTTGGCACTAGCAATGCCATAACCGCTAATATTCTTAAATAGTTGGCTTTCTAGCTCATTTCTATCAACCAACATCAACACAGTAGGCTTTTCTTTGTCTCTAACCTTTCTAAGCAATTTTGCTGCAATAGTAATCATTGTTAGAGTTTTTCCACTGCCTTGAGTGTGCCAAATTAAGCCATGCCGTTTGTTAGGCTCATAAACACGTTTAATAACTTTTTCTACTGCACGGGTTTGATGTTGGCGCAAAATAACTTTTGTTAACTCGTCGTCTTTGGAAATAAAAACAATGTAATCATGCAAGACTTCTAAGAATCTTTTGCGGTCAAAAAAAGCTTTTATTTTCTTCTCATAATTTCCTGAAATTTCATCTTTCCAATTAAATAAATTTTTGCGGCTAGTGTTCCAAGTTACACCATAAAAAAAATCAAAAAGTTGAGTTACTTCAAACACTTGGCTAGAAATAAACATTTCTGGTGTTTCTCTATGATAACGCCGTATTTGTTCAACGCCTTCTGCTATGGCATTAGATTTATTAGCCGACTTTGTTTCAACAACTGCAATAGGCACACCATTAATTAAAAAAACTATATCTGCTCTATTGCAATAAACCGCGCCACGCTGCACCCATTCATCAGTAACTTGAAAAATATTGTTATCGACATTTTCAAAGTCTATTAATTTAACATTGCGCTCTCTATTTTCAGTTGTAACAAAAATAGATTGCTCCCCACGTAGCCAAGAAAAAGCCTTCTGATTGCTTTCAATCGAGGGGTTAAGCAAATTAAGCTTTCTAATTATTTCTGTTGCACGTTCTTGATTAACTATTTGAGGGTTAAGTTTTATAAGTTGTTCTTCTAATACGGAAGTAAAATAAATATTGCTTTCACCATTACGTAATTTTAGGGCTTCATTAGCTGTAACCCTTTGCCATCCTATTTCTTGAGCATATTTAATCAAAGGTTCCTGTACAGAAGCGCGTTCACTCATAAAATTTACCCCATAATTAATTGTTTAATGTCACAATTTATGATTTCAAAATTATTTCTTTTCTTCATCATCTTTAACAACAAAACCAATTTGTCTAGTTGGTTCAGTAGTTTTAGGTATAGTAGCTTGAATAAGTTTTTTTATTGCTTCAAAAATCGCCCTAATTTGATCATCGTGTTTTTTAAGTTTGGCACTGGTGTTTTTTTCTAATTCTTCGATTCTGCGGGCTAGTTCTTCATTATTTACAATCATTTCGCGCATTTGAACAAAGGCACGCATTATAGCAATATTAACTTGTATAGCTTTTTCACTGTTCAGAACACTGGAAAGCATTGCAATTCCTTGTTCAGTAAAGGCATAGGGTAGATATTTAGGATATTTGCCTCTTCCCATAGGAGTTTCTAAGATCACAAATTGTGATCTTAGAGCTTCAAATTCTGTTTTATCTAATTAAAAAACAAAATCATCTGGAAATCTGCTTTGGTTTCTTTTAACAGCTTGCGTAAGGCTTCTTAGTTCAACTTCGTAAAGTTCTGCTAAATCGGAGCTAATCATTACTTTTTTGTTTCGGATTAGGTAAATCCGTTGTTCAATAAGCTGAACAGATAAAGTCATTTGTTGGGATGGTTCTTTTTTCCTGGGCATTTGGTTATTTGCTCCTAATATTAATTTTAACCCTAGGTATCATAGCAAAACATCCACAGAGTCGCGCAGCGAGCGTATAACAACCACATTTATCATTCGTTGCCCTCTACCAATGCCATAGCCGAAAGCCGCCCCGTCATCAATTCTTCAAGCATCGCGCGAAATAGTTCGTCTAATAAACATATTTCTTTATATAATATTTTTGTTTTTCCAGTAACGCTTTGTAATAAATCCACAATTTCTTGTTGTTGATTTAAAGGAGATAGTGGTATTTGCATTCTTTCAACTATACCTTTACTTATATTTGGATCTTTTCGTGTTCCAATAGCATATTGCATCCACCTAGGTCTAATTAGTATTAAGTAATATAGAAGATAAAAAGGTAAAATTTTTTCTGTATTAGGTTGTAAACAACAAATAGCTTGATTAGTAATAGCTTGAACTCCTAACATACCACATTTCCCAATAGTACCTGCTCCACCATACATTGCCACCATTACAGTATCAATAGGATTTAATTTACCTCTTATACTTTGAAATCCTTCTAAAGTAATTTTTTCATCAGTATTTAGAACTATTTCATCATTGAGATCCAGTATTTTAATCCAAGGAATTTGACCATTATAAAAACCGGGTTTATTACGTGGAGGTGTTCCACCACTTTGTGTTTTTGTGATATCCCCTAATTTCTTTACCTCCCAACTCTCTGGCATCTCTCCAATTTCGGTTTGCTTGAGTTTTTCGCCGCGTGTGCCGTGTGTAAATAGATAATCCATCAATGCTGCTTTGCGTTCGCGCTCTAGTTCTAACTCGCGTTGTCGTGCTTCTTTGGCTTGTTGGACGGCTCGCAAGGCGCGTGCTATGGCTTGTTGTTCGGGTAGGGTAGGCAAACTTATATTTATAGACTTTATAAGAGCAGAATTTAAGTTCCTTTGGTTAGCACCATGTCCTAAATCTCTAATATCCTGATATTTATAAGTAAGATAATAAAAAAGATAATCAGATGATATATCTCTAAATACTGAAATAGCAGCACAAGCTTGATTAATAGCAGCATCTATACTAAGAATAGCTACACGTCCACGAGTAATACCTTGTCCGTACATAGCCATTAAAAGGGTTCCAGCAGGAACAATTTTAGCCGACGAATTTTCTAACCCTTTTTTAGAAATAGTTTCTTCGGTTTTTGTGATTATTTTGTAATTTATTTCTCCTGTTTTAACCCAAGGAATATTTCCATTCCAATATTCCAAATTACTTCTATCTGGTGTACCACCAGAAGTAATATTTGTTATTTCTCCCAATTTTACTATCTTCCAATTAGTAGGTAAGTTTTCTTTGTTCATTTATAGTAAATTTAATCCTAATTGATTAAGTATATTAGTTAATTCGCTATCTGCTTTTTCTCTTTCACCCTTGGCAATCGCTAAATCTGCTAAAATTTCGCTGATTGGGCGGTGCGTCGCTTTTTCTCCTATTTCGACAAATTGCGATGGGCTTAAATTGTAGTCAGACGCTCGGATTTGCTCTAGCGTTACAACTTTGCTAAGTTTTTCCCGCGTCTCCCAATTACGGTAAACTTCAACAATTGCGCTAATGCCTTCATCAGTTAAAACATTCTTGGGTTTTTCTTTGGCAAAGTAGGCGGAAGCGTTGATAACTAAAACTTGATCTTTTCGTTCAGCAGGCTTGTTGCGGTTAAAAAATAAAATTACACCTGGCGCAGTTGTGTTATAAAAAAGATTGTCTGGTAGCAAAATAACGCATTCGACAAAATCCTTTTCAATAACAGCTTTGCGGATTTCCTTTTCTTTGTTGGATGATCGACTGCCTGAACCACGAGAAACCGCGCCTGTGTCTAAAACTACGGCTGCGCGGCCATTGCTACTTAATGATGCTAGTATGTGCTGACACCAACCCCAATCAGCAGACGACTTTGGCGGCGTACCATATGAAAACCTAGCCCAATTGTCATCTTCATAAAACTTTTCATCATAATTATCTTGATTCCACATTGGATTGGCTACCACATAGTCAAACTGCTTTAGTCCAGCCGACTCAGCAGCAAATCCCGGTTTAGTAAACGTGTCTCCAATTGCAAAAAATGAATCCCTAAAATCATGTAAAAACATATTCATCTTAGCCATTGCAAATGTCACTGGGTTAAGCTCTTGACCATAAAGCCAAGGTGCTTTGCTAGCTTGATCAGGGTAATTTTCAGCAAATACTAGTCGCGTCTTGATTAACAGACCAGCAGATCCACAAGTAGGGTCATAAACTGTAGACTTAGGTGCAGGATTGATAAGTTTTGCCATCAACCAGCCTACTTCTTTAGGCGTGTAAAACTCTCCCGCGCTTTGTCCTTGGCCTTCTGCAAACTTACGCAAAAGATATTCATAGGCTCGCCCTAAAATATCGGGTTCAGTATTTCTTAGCCCTAAACGATGGCGATTGATGACTTCTATCAGGCTTGTTAGCCGATCATCATCTAGCGAACGTTGCCCGCTTTGACGCTCATTATAATCTTTAACATCTAACACACCCTGTAAATCAGGATTAAGTTTTGCTACTTCTCGCATTGCATCAGTAACAAACTCACCTAATTTTCCATCCGCAGGGTGATTTCTTAGCTTTTCCCAATTATAAATTGTGGGAATATAAAACCGCACAATAGGAGCGCGTCCATGTGCTAGAGCGTCTTGATGGTCGGCCTCAATAATTTCACGGGTGACAGCTTCGTCTCCATAATCTTCTACATATTTATCAAATTCATCATCAAAAACATCTGAAAGCCGCTTAAAAAAAACTAGCGGTAAAATAAAATCCTTAAACTTTGGTGCATCTGTCGCGCCACGAATGGCGCAAGCAGCATCCCAAAGCCAAGTTTCTAGTGTAGAAATATCTAAATGTTCGTCCTTAGATGGTGTAAGCGGTAGAGTTTCTTGATTGTTTGTAGCTTGATTATTTTTTTTCTTGGTAGCCAAAGCGATTTTCCTAAATTGGGAGATTTAATTGCTATTATTTAGAAAGATAGCAAGTCTACTATAGCTTACCAAGTAATTAAAAGATTGTTGGGAAAAAGCAAGGTTATTTTTAATATAACAATGTAATTATAGCGTAGGGTTAAAATCCTACGAATTTTTTACATCATACCCATTAGCATTACAGAAATATTTCTAGTTTGTGAGCTATCTAACTCCAGTAGAAAAATTCTTTGCCAAGTTCCTAGTTGAATCTCTCCAGCAAAAATATTTAACGTTTCAGAAGTTCTTAAAAAGATAGCTTTACAATGAGAATGCCCGTTTTCCCGTTCATTTTCTGTCATGTTTACTGTGCGAATCTTAAAATTATTGTGCTGATATGATATTTCTTGTGGAACAAGTCGTTCTAATGTGCTTTTTATGTCTGATAAAAGTAGCGGCTCATGCTCATTAATGATAATTCCTGTAGTAGTATGCTTGGTTTGAATATTAATAATTCCGTTTGAGATTTGAGATTTTTTTACTAAATCAATAATTTGCTCTGTTATGTCTATAAATTCCAAGCAGTTAGAAGTTTTGATTGACAAAGTTTGATGATAGGTTTTCATTACGGAAATAGACTCAACTATATCTACAGTTGCTAACATAAAGCCTCCAAAATTATTCAAATTAGTTAAAAATTAATGGTTGGATGTTTGAGATTTAGCTAGCAGCAGCTTTACTTAATCCACCAAAACGACGATCACGAGCTAAAAAGCTGTTAACTGCTGTTGCTAGATCATTAGCGTCAAAGTCGGGCCACATTCGGTTAGTAAAGAAAAACTCTGCATAAGCACATTCCCATAAAAGAAAATCGCTTAAACGTTGTTCTCCACTAGTACGGACTAGCAAATCTACGTCAGGCGCGGTTGTTTGTGGGCAGTCAGCAATTAATTGTGAAAAGTTTTCTTGGTTTAAGTTTTGATGAAGCGATGGATTTTCACTAAGTCTTTTAGCAGCACGTAAAATAGCTTCACGAGCAGAATAATCTATAGCAATTCTTAAATGTAGGTTTTGGCAATTAATGGTTGCTTGTTCTGCTGTTTCAATGGCATTTAATACTGATGAAGAAAGACGATCTCGGCGACCTATAACACTAATTCGCACCCCATTTTTAAGGGAATTTGCTATTTCTTTACGCATAAAAATTTTAAGTAGTCTCATTAGGGCATTTACTTCTGCTGATGGTCGTCTCCAATTATCTGAAGAAAAAGCGTAAAGTGTTAAAGTTCCAATTCCTAAATTAGGGCAAGCTGTTACGGCTCTTCTTACTGCCTCAGCCCCTACACGGTGTCCAGCAATTCGGGGAAGTCCTCGCCCTACGGCCCAGCGTCCGTTGCCATCCATAATTATTGCTACATGTAATTTAGGGGATAAATTATTTTTAATTAATTGTAAAGAACTTTGTATCATAAAGTAGCTCCTCAAAAAAATTTAACTATCTTGATTTATATTAAATTCTAGCGGTCTCTCATAGCTTGAATTAAAGCTTCCATATGGTCTAAATAACGCTCTAAAGCCTTTTTACCAGCAGCGGTTAGCCGATATTCTGTTTTAGGTACACGGCCTTCAAAATATTTTTCACAAGTTATATATTCTGCTTCTTCTAATTTACGTGCATGTACGCTTAAATTACCATCTGAGCTTTTAAGTAAAGTTTTTAGCTCATTAAAAGATAGGGAAGCATTTACAGCTAACGCGCTAACAATACCTAAGCGCAGACGTTCATGAATTAGGCGGTCTAGTTCCATTGGCCCATCATCTGCTAGCCCTGGCAAACCGCGTAATTGTGGGCTTTGTTGGCTGGAAGATAAATTTTTATCTAAATCATCAACGTTTGATTTAGCATTAGCCTTTAACTTAGCCACCATACCTCCTAGCAATAATTAAACCAAAAATTATGTGCAATAGACCAAAGCCTAAAGCCATAAAAGCATTTCCCCAAGTAGCTGGAGAAAATATTGCAATTAGTCCTAAAACCATAAAACAAATACCCATTACAGGCACAACTTTAACAGAAAACGCTCCACCAGTAATAATTCCAGCACCATAAAGCAGTAACCACATACCAGGCAAAAGAGCAAAATTGCTACTGTTATATAAACTTAATGTAAGTACTGCTGCTGCTAACATCGGCGGAGAGCAGCTTAACGCAAACTTTTGTCCGGGCCGAGAAAATAAAGGAATTTTTGATACTTTAGCTTTTAGTTGCATTGAAACTAGTGAAATTACTAATGCTAAAATTGCTAAAGTTATCCAAGTAATTAGCCAATGATTAGGGTTAGTTTGTTGGTTAGCTAAATAAGCTGTAATAACAGCCAAAGCTCCAATAATAACTTGTCCCCAACCAGGAACAGCCGTGAAAGATGCCGCCGATTCCATAGTTTCACGGATAAATTTTAAGTTGTCCATTGCGTGCAAGTGCAGCGCAGGCGGCTCGTCTTTTTCTATCTGAGAACGAACAGGACGAATTGTTGACATAACGGTATCTTAAAAGACAGGATTATTAGCTGTCAAGTACTTTATTGTATAAAGTACTTTTTATTTTATTTAATTAAAAATTTCTTTAATTGCTTGTTTACAAGTTTCTTCTAAAGTATTGCAAATAGTAATATTAGGTGAGTCTTGAGCAAACCGTCTGCGAATATAACGACTACCGCTAAAACCTTCTTCAATACCTAAAACTAGCTTTATATTGTCTCTTTCATAACGAACTTTCCATTCAGCTAACTCAAACCTAGAAGTTTGCCCATAAGCACGATCGCAAGTGTGAACAAGCTCTTTTGCAAGCCAAAACATTATTGCCCCATTTTGTGCTGCATAGCGTAAATGATGGGTTTCCCAGTCTACTTGCTTTTCATAGATAAATTCACCTGCGGGATAATCTCGACGAGGACAAGCAATATTAAGTTCTGGAGAGAGTTTTTGTAAGTATTCTATGGCTAGATGCTGCCAATCAGTACCTTGAATTGGGCCAGCTAAAAAAACTACTGGCCCTGTGATACTTAAATAATTGGGAGGTAAAATTAACTGACCCATAATTTTTAGTAAAAACTTAGAACTTTATTTTTAGTGAAAATTGAAATTGTCTTGGGTCAAAAAGTGCTGTTGGAGGACTCTTAAAACGTCCCTCCTCAAATGTTACTACACGGAAATTATTATTAACTGTAGAAACATTGACACGGTTAAATAGATTAAATACTTCAGAAATTAACTCAAGTTTTAAGTTTTCGCCTAAAGAAATACTACGAGAAAGCCGCATATCTACAGAAGCAAATCCAGGGCTAATTCCAACATTACGACCAAGAGAACCTATTTCCGCTGGCCCAGGAATAGACAACATTCCTGTAGTAATATCTACATTAGGACGATCCGTTACAGAGGATTGATCTAAATTAGTGTCTGTACCAGTTAAAATATTAAATGGCCTGCCAGAAGATAACTCAATAATTGGTGAAAAAGTAGTGTCAGCTAAGAGTTTTCTTAAACCTGCGCTATTTTGCTTAAATGGACTTTTAAGAACACCACTAATAACAAAGCGATGGCGTTGGTCAAATAGCGATAAACTGCGCTCTAGTCCAGGTCTACGATTATCTTGAGGTTGTAGCAGAGATTGCAGATCTGTTGAATCATCAATAGTTTTTGAATAACTATAGCTAGTTTGCAATTGAAGATTGCCTGAAAACCGTTTAGTTATATTAAATGAAATACCGTGATAAACAGAACTAGAAGTAGCTTCTTGTACGCCTACTGTGCCAAATGGGACTGGTAGATCAGTTTTAACAAAAACTGGATTTGGGCCAGAGGGTCTAAAAAAGTTGTTAATTACTCTATCTATTGCGCTTGCTGTCAATACACGTTTTCCATCAGGAGCATTTCGATTAACTGAATGGGGAAGTTTACGACCACCAGTAAATAAATAAGTTACTTGTAATGCTGTATCTGAAAATAGCTCATGTTCAATTGTTAGGTTAACTTGATTTGTATAAGCAAATTGAAAATCTCTATCTACAGGTAAAGTAAATGGAAGCAACGCACCATAACCAACAAATGATGCTCTAGAATCAAAACGTGATTGGCCTGCTAAAAACCTAGCTCCTCGATCAATACCAGGAGTTGTAGGTAGTAATGTACCTTGAAAAATCTGTGCTGCATTAAGACTATTACTTGGCAATGGACTACCACCAGGCGCAATCAATTGCGGAGATGCAACACCATTAGCAAATACTGAATTACCAGCAATAAACAGAAGTGGATTATCATAAAATAAACCATAAGCAGCCCGAATTACTGTTTTACCATTTCCTTTTGGGTCATAAGCTATTGCAATACGAGGAGCTATATTATTTCTATCTCTAGGTATACCTTGCATTACATTAAGAAATCTTTCGGCTGCATCTACTTGCGTGGCACTAAGTGTTAATCTGTCTGTTGAAATACCAGTAGCAGGAAAAGAAGGAGTTAATTCAAAATCATAGCGGACACCATAATTTAGTATTAAATTAGGTCGTATTTTCCAACTATCTTGACCATAAAACCCAAATTGAGTGTTATTAACTTCAATACTAGAATTCCCAAAACCTTGAATAAAGGTTTGAGGAAGCCCTAGTCCATAAGCTTGAACTGCTGTAAATGATGGTGCGCCGGCAAACATTGGGCTAACGGATGTCGCTGCTAAGTCACCAAAATTAAATACTCCAGAAAAATTTAGCTCAAACATAAATGGAGATGTTCTAACAAAATTTACTGAAGCACCAAATTTAGTTGTATGTTGACCAATGAGATAAGAAAAATTATCTTTTATTTCATAAACTCTTTCTTGTCTTGAAGCAGGTGAAAAAGGCTCACGTCCAAAAAATGCTGCGCCAGGTATATTGATTGCTACATCAGCACTAGAAGAAAAATTAGCAGAACGACGGCCAAAATTAAAAATAAACTCATTTATTTTTGTATTATCTAAAATACTAGTTAGTTGTGTTACTGCCGCAGTATCTCGAATAGATGCTACTCCAGTGCGAGATACATCATTAAGGCCAAAAGGTTGATTTTGTCCTGATGATTGAATGCCTGTTGTAGTGATAGGAGTAAAATTATAGCGTGCTGAAAGGCGGTTATTTAAGTTTATTTGTTGGTCTACTTTGGCAGAGTAAAAAGTAAAGTCATCTTTTATTGGGTAAACATTTTGTGCATTAGTAAATGTGCGGAAAATTCCAGGAATTGCTCCTAGTTGTCCATTAGAAGCTAAAAATGTAGGTAAAAACACAGCTTGTCCAGTATTTGAGTCAATTCCTGTTTGTGCTACTGAGGCACCAGAACGGGCAAACATTGCATAAAGATTGCCTACGCTAGGATTATTAGCAATAAAAGCTTGTTGTGCAGCAGTTAAATCAAAAAGTGTAGAATCTCGTCCAATATCAGAAAAACCAGACTCACGCCGACGTGTTTGATCCAAAGATAAAAAGAAAAATGTTTTATCGCGCTTTATCGGGCCACCAAAAGTAAAACCATACTGACCACGAGTAAATGCTGGTTTTGGATTAGCTCCAACAGGCGGAAAAGCCAGTGCATTACGGGCCTGAATTGCTCTTTGACGTAAAAATCCAAAAGCATTTCCATGAAATTCATTTGTACCAGATTTAGTAACAATATTAACTACACCGCCAGCCGTGCGCCCATATTCGGCAGCAAAACTATTTATTACAACTTGAAATTCTTGGACAGCTTCTTGTGAGATGGTAGAACGCGCACCCTTAGAACCATTATCAATATTATCTGCACCATCAACTTGCACTAGGTTAGAGCGTGCGCGTTGACCAGCAAAATTTAGTCCTGTTGTTGGTGCTGGGCCTAAAGGCGGGGTGTTATCTCGTCCAATTAAAGCATTGATAAAAGCAAAACCTAAAAAATTTCGTCCATTTATAGGCAGGTTATCTATTCTATTTGAATCTACGGTTTGCGTAACAGCACTTTTAGTAGTTTCTACTACTTTAGTTCCAGTAACTACTACTACATTAGATTCTCCAGCAATATTCATTGTTACATCTAATGAGCCTATAGAACCAAGCACAAGGTTAAATAGTTGTTTATAATCAGCAAAACCTGGAGCAGAAACAATTAATTCATAAACACCAGGACGCAATGCTAAAAACTGATAAGTTCCATCTTCATTAGCTGTAATTGTTCGTTCAAAATTAGTTTCTGGATTCCTAACAACAATATTTGCCGCAGATATAACGCCTCCTGATGGATCTTTAATAACTCCAATTAAATCTGCTCCTGTTGCGCGTGATTGTGCAAATGTATCCTTAGTAGTAACTTGGAAGAAAATAAGGCATAAAAATAGAGAGTAGAAAAATACTAAATACCGTTTTTTCATAAATTAACCTTTTACTTAATAATTTATCTAATTATTTTTTTGTTGAGAAATGGAATTGCTTTTTGAAGTAAAGCTAGTAGCAAATTTACTAGCTTTTTATCTCCTGGTAAAGCTATTTTTTAAGATTTTTGTCTAACCTAATTATCCCTAATTAAGTAAAGATATTTTGGCAAACAAAAAACATTGCAAATTTAAGCGAAGGGGCAGATTTTTATGTAAAACACTATTAATAGCTAAGCTATTTGGTTTAAAAAACTTTCTCCAGCAGGTAATTTTAAGTTAAAGTTTTCTGCTATTGTTTGACCAATATCGGCTAGACTATTTCTTAAACCTAAGCTAACACCTTTACGAGCATTTTTACCATAAGCAATAACTGGAACATATTCACGTGTATGATCTGTTGAAATATCTGTAGGGTCACATCCATGATCAGCACTAATAATTAGTAAATCATCTGGCTGCATTGCTTCAAATACTTCTGTTAAACGATTATCAAAGTCCTCTAAAGCCTTAGCATAACCTACTACATCATTACGATGACCAAAAAGCATATCAAAATCCACTAAGTTAGTAAAAATAATGCCTTGAGAGTCTTCTTTTAGTGCATCAATAGTGCGATCCATTAAGGACATATTGTTTTTAGCTTTAACTTCTTTAGTTACACCACGATCACAATAAATAGAGCTAATTTTTCCTATACAAACAGTATCCAATTTAGCTTGGTAAAGCTCATCTAAAAGGGTATTTGGAGGCGGGGAAATTGCGTAATCATGTCGGCGTTCTGTTCGGGTAAAATTTCCTACAGTACCAATAAATGGACGAGCAATTACACGTCCTACTTCATGTTTTCCTCTTAGAATTTCCCTGGCTATTTCACACATTTTATAAAGTTCTGAAATTGAGATAATTTCTTCGTGTGCTGCAATTTGAAAAACACTATCTGCTGAAGTGTAAACAATAGGATAGCCAGTTTTTATATGTTCCTGGCCTAACTCGGCAATAATTTCTGTTCCTGATGCAGCTATATTACCTAATGTTTTGCGCCCTATAGCAGTCTCAAAAGCACTCATTACATCATCTGGAAAACCATTTGGATAAGTTGGAAAAGGGGTTTCTGTAATAATGCCAGCCATTTCCCAATGTCCAGTTGTGGTATCTTTACCACGAGAGGCTAAAGCCGCCCGACCATAGCAACCAATAGGGTTGTCATCAGGTGATAAAGGTAAGTTTCGGATATTACCTAAGCCTAATTTTTGCAAATTAGGGATTTTAACTTCACGTGAAGCTAAAATATGTCCAAGTGTATCACTACCAGCATCACCATATTCTGCGGCATCAGGCATCTCGCCAATACCTAAAGAATCACAAACAATAATGGTTACTCGACGAAAAGGAGACGACATAAAACCTCCAAGCTAGATCTTGTTTTGGGAAATAATAAGAACAGAAGCTAAAAGATTTTATCTCATTGTAATTAATAGAAAAACTGTTTTCCGCGTCTAAATTGTGTTACTTAAGTTGTTAGTTAAATTTATTGGATGGCCGGAAAAATATTTCTCTTATTTTTTGTATTGTAAGCTAAAATAATCTTTATCTTGAAAATAGTTTTATAATTATTCAATAAAATAATTTAGTAATTAACTGTAGGAAATAAAAGATGTTTTTAGAAAAAGACTATCTTTATCATGGTGATTGTCGGGATATTTTGCCTAAATTGCCAGATAGTTGTATTGACCTCATTATCACTTCTCCCCCTTATGCAGACCAACGCAATAATACTTATGGAGGGATAAAACCTGATGATTATGTTGATTGGTTTTTACCAATAGCTAAAGAATTGCTGCGAATACTAAAACCAACCGGAACTTTTATTCTAAATATCAAAGAAAAAGCTGTAAATGGGGAACGACATACTTATGTTTTAGAACTAATAATTGCTTTACGTAAACAAGGATGGTATTGGACAGAAGAATTTATTTGGCATAAAAAAAATTGTTATCCAGGTAAATGGCCTAATCGATTTAGGGATGCTTGGGAAAGATTATTGCAATTTAATAAGTCTAAAAAATTTAATATGTATCAAGAAAATGTAATGGTTCCAGTAGGAGATTGGGCAAAAAATAGATTAAAAAACTTAAGTGAAGTAGATAAAATGCGAGATACTTCTAAAGTAGGTAGTGGTTTTGGCAAAAATGTTTCTAATTGGATAGGTAGGGACTTAGTTTATCCAACAAATGTAATACATTTATCTACTGAGTGCGCTAACAAAGAACATAGTGCCGCTTTTCCCCTAGACCTTCCTTCTTGGTTTATAAATTTGTTTACTCAAGAAGGCAACATAATTTTAGATCCTTTTCTTGGTTCTGGAACAACAGCTAAGGCAGCTTGCCAATTAAAACGCCATTATATTGGGATAGAGATTCAGGAAGATTACTTTATAAAAAGTAAAAAAAATTTAGAATCATTAACTAACTTATCTCAACCTTATTTATTTGCTGATGTTAAATAGCTGATGTATTGATAATTAAGTTAAATATAATCTTTAGGAGAAATAATTTTTAATGCTACCAAGTAAGTATGACAAATATTTTCATTATTTAGGGGAAAATGTTGTAATTCCTTTTTATGAAAAGCGTTTGGAGAAACTAAAAAAACTTAGCTTAAAAGATATTTTACAAAGAAAAAATCCTTATCTTTTCAAAGCTAAAAACATAATGACTGCTGCTGAATTTGTAGAAAGCATTTTAATGGCTTATTTATCTTCTCAAGAAGAAACTATTTTTGGTGATTTACTAGAGAAATTTGCTCTTTATGTTTCATATATTGAATATCAAGGAAAAAAGTCAAATTTCAAAAGTATAGATTTAGAATTTGAAAAGGAAAATGTTTATTACATTGTAGGAATAAAATCTGGCCCAAATTGGGGCAACAGTGATCAAATTGCACAAATGAGAACTAATTTTAAGCTTGCAAAAGAAAAGTTAAAAAATAATGGAGTTAATAAAGAGATAATTGCAATTAATGGTTGTATTTATGGTAAAGATAATAATCCATTCAAAACTCATGCCGAGCCAGAAAAAGCTTATTACAAATATTGTGGACAAGATTTTTGGGAGTTTATTTCAGGGGACAACAACTTATACCGCGAAATCATTACACCTATAGACAAAGAAGCTAAGAAAAAAGATGAGCTATTTAAGCTAGCTTATGTAGGTAAATCTAATGAAATGACTCAAGAGTTTATGAGACATTTTATTACTGATAATCAAATAGATTGGGTAAAGTTAATAGATTTTGTTTCACAAAGAAAAGTCTCTTAGGTTATAGACTAAGATTTTATGTATGTCGAAGTTGCATTACCTCTTTATATTTTTCAAACCTTTACTTATCTTGTCCCTAAAGAAATGGAGATAGATGTACAGGTAGGATGTCGCTGTCTAGTCCCTTTTGGCAAACGTTCAATGGTGGGCTATATCGTTGCTTTGCACGATGAAATAGACACAGAACTAGAGTCAATTAAAGAACTTTTAGTAATAATTGATGAAGAACCAATAATTATTGCTGAAGTATTAGAGCTAACGCGCTGGATTTCTGATTATTATTATGCTCCCTGGGGAGAAAGTATTAAGGCTGCTTTGCCTGCTGCAATAAATGCTGCTGTGGAGATAACTATTTCTGTTACTGAGGCAGGCCGAGAGCAATTAAATAGCCTGGATGCTAGCCGAATTGAACGTTCTACAAAATGGAAGGTTCTTGAACAAATGGCAAGCAGTAAAAACTTAAAATCACTAGAAAAAGACTTTCAAAAATCCAGAATAAGTTCTATCACACGCGAATTAGAGCAAGCTGGTCTAATCCAAGTAGAACAGCAAATTGAACAAAAAACACGTACTAAAAAACAAACCGCAGTTCGCTTAAACCCTAATTACACAATAGAAGAATATCTTACAAAAGAATCTCAAGAACTTTCTACTAATCAAAAACGAGTTATGGACTACTTAGCTGCTTCAGCAACTACGCCATTTCTTACAGAGCTACTAGATGGCTTAAACATTAGCGTTTCAGTAATTCGCACATTAGAAAAACGAGGGCTAATAGAAGTATTTTTTCAAAACGTCCGACGTAATCCGCTAGCCCATATGGAACAGCCAGCTTTAATGCCTACTTTAAGCTTAACCGATGCTCAAGCTGAGGCTTTAGAGCAAATTGTTACAGCTATTTTTGCTGAAGAATATGCTACATTCCTACTACATGGTGTTACGGGTTCAGGAAAAACAGAAATTTACTTAAGAGCAATGCGAGCAGTAATAGAAATTGGTAAAACTGCTTTAATGTTAGTTCCAGAAATTGCTCTAACTCCTGTTTTTTCTCGTCGTCTTTGTGAACATTTTGGAGATTCAGTAGCAATTCTTCATTCTTCGCTTTCAGAAGGAGAACGATTTGATGAATGGCAACGAATTTACCGAGGCGAAGCTAAAGTAGTTATTGGCACACGTTCAGCCGTTTTTGCTCCTATTCGTAATCTTGGGCTAATTGTTGTAGATGAAGAACATGAAACATCTTATAAACAAGATGAAGTGCCGCGTTATAATGGTCGAGATAGCGCGATAATGCGAGCCTTAAAAGCTCAAGCAGTAGTGATTTTAGGTAGTGCTACACCTTCGCTTGAGACTTACCATAATGCTTATCTAAAGAAATACCAATATATTAGCCTTCCTGAACGAGTAGCAAAACGTCCGCTAGCCAAAGTTGAAGTTGTAGACATGCGCGAAGTTTTCCGCCGACATGGAAAAATGCAGATTTTTGCTGATGAACTTATAGAATCCATTAAAGAAGTACAAGCAAAAGGTGAACAATCCATAGTTTTACTTAATCGACGTGGTTTTTCTGCTTTTGTAATCTGTCGTAGTTGTGGTCAATCAATACGTTGTCGGGATTGTGCTGTTACTTTAACCTATCATCGGGAAGCTAGCCGGTTGATTTGCCATTATTGCAATTATCAAATAGGCGTTCCTCAAGCTTGTCCTAACTGTAATGCCCCATACATTTATTATATGGGCGAGGGAACCGAACAACTAGAAGCAAAAATTAAAGAACTTTTTCCAGAAAATAAGGTTGCTCGCCTAGACCGAGACACTACACGAAGGAAAGGCAGCTTTGAGAAAATTTTAGGTGAATTTGCTGATGGATTAATTGAAATTTTAGTTGGTACACAAATGATTGCTAAAGGACATGACTTTCCTAATGTTACTTTAGTTGGTGTAGTTTCTGTTGATGCAGGGCTTTCAATGCCGGATTTTCGTTCTGCTGAACGTACTTTTCAGCTATTAACCCAAGTTGCTGGCCGTGCTGGGCGCGGCAATAGTCCAGGACGGGTAATTATTCAAACCTACCATCCTGATCATTATTCTTTACAACATGCTTGTAAGCAGGATTACTTAGCTTTTTATCAACAAGAAATTAATTTTCGTCGCTCGCTCTACTATCCACCTTTTAGCGTGCTAGTAAATATTATTATTAAACATAAAGAATTATCTCAAGCCCAGGCCCAAGCCGCAGAACTAGCCAGGCAACTAAAAACAGCTAGCGGAGACGATAGAACTATCCGCATTTTAGGCCCAGCTACTGCACCACTAGCACGACTAAGGGCAGAACATCGCTTGCAAATTTTAATTAAAGCCAGGTCAAGAACTAGGGCGCGGGAAATCCTAGATATAGCAATGAGTGGCTTAAGTTATAATCAGCAAGATCTAAGTGCTATCAATATTGAAGTTGATCCAATTGATTTAATGTAATAATCTTTCGGTTTTTAACCTTTTCGCTTATTAATTAAAAAGGTAGTTTGACGATGGAAATTATACCTGCAAATTTAGTTTTAATTATTGTTGGACTAGTTGTTTTAGCAGTAGCAGCAATAGTTTTTTGGATTGGGGTTAAAATTACAAGTTTTATCACTAAAGTTATTATGTGGGCCATTGGCTTTATAATATTTTTGGCTGCATTAGGTATTTTGTTTCATAAATTTTTACCTAGAATTTATTTTCCATAAAATAAAATATACTCAACTCACGGAGAGAAATTAATGTTATTAACTCTACATCGCACAATAAAAGAACAACTTCAAACAGCAGTTAAAAAGAGCTTTGATATAGAACTAGCCCTAAGCGATATTATGTTAGAATATCCACCAAAAAGCGAAATGGGAGATCTGGCTTTTCCTATTGCTTTTGAAATTGCAAAACGGCTAAAAGTGGCTACAGGAACAAAACAAAACCCAAGACAAATAGCTGATAAAATTCGCGGTGAACTTGCTTTGATAGACAAAGTAGCACGTATAGAAACAGCCGGGGCCGGGTACTTAAATTTCTTTCTTGATAGAGGTGCTTTTTTTCAAACAAGAGCAACAGCAGAAAAATGTGTAAAACTTGATGAAATAACAGGCGGCAAGCTAATTGTTGAACATACTAGTATTAACCCAAATAAAGCTGCACATATTGGACATGTAAGAAATGCAGTGCTAGGTGACACAATTGTTAGAATGTTAAAAGCTAGTGGCGAGACAGTAGAAACACATAATTATATTGATAATACAGGTGTCCAAGTTGCTGATGTAGTCGTAGGCTTTAAGTATTTAGAAAACAAATCTTTATCAGAAATTGAAGCTATAACAGAAAAATTTGATTACTATTGTTGGGATCTTTATGCCCAAGTAGGAAAGTTTTATGAAGAATCTCCAGACAATAAAAAGCTACGTGCGCAAACCCTTCATGAAATTGAACATAACCTTGGCGATACAGCTATAATGGCTGAATATGTTTCTAATCGTATTCTAAAAACTCATCTTGATACAATGTGGCGTTTAGGTATTACTTATGACGTACTGCCTAGGGAAAGTGATGTTCTTCACTTAAATTTCTGGCAAACGGCTTTTGAAAAATTAAAGGAAAAAGAAGCAATTTATTTTGAAACCGAAGGTAAAAATAAAGGTTGTTGGGTGATGAGAGCCGAAAACAAAACAGAAACTAACCCACAATCAGAAACAGAAGCAACAGATTATGAGGCTGATAAAATTCTTGTACGCTCTAACGGTACAGTTACTTATACAGGTAAAGATATTGCTTATCATTTATGGAAATTGGGCCAACTAGGACTAGATTTTTATTACCAAGAATTTTACAAGTACCCAACAGATAAAAAAGTTTGGATAACAACTTCAAAAACTGATTCTGATAATGCAAAAGGCTTAGATTTTGGTAATGGAGTAGCTTATTTTAATGTTATTGATGTAGGACAATCTTATCCACAAGCTTATGTAAAATTAGGGGTTAAGCTGCTTTCAACAGATGATCGAATTGATCGTAGCTCTCATTTAGCTTATGAAAAAGTAGTGCTAACCCCATCTAGTGCAAAGGAATTAGGCTATGAACTATCAGAAGAAGAAAGTAAACGTAGCCAAATTAGCATGTCAGGTCGTAAAGGCTTAGGTGTAAAAGCAGATGATTTAATTGATAAATTAATAGAAAAAGCACGTCCAAAAGTTGATGAACATCAACCAGAAGCAAGTGTAGAAGAACGTCAAGAAATAACCCAGCGTATTGTTATTAGTGCATTACGCTACTTTTTACTAAAATATACGCGTAATTCCATTATTGCTTTTGATTTTGATGAAGCACTAGCATTTGAAGGCGAAACCGGGCCTTATTTACTTTATGCTGTAGTTCGCATTAATAACATTTTCCGTAAGTTAGCGGAAAAAGGCAGAAATGTAGAATTTACTTTAACAGATAATGAAATCAATGAATTACTAGCAGCTAAAGATGATAAGGGTTGGGATGGTAATTATCTTTGGAGTTTAATTTATTTTGCTAGTCGATTGCCTGATGTAGTCAGAATGTCTATAAACTCGCTTGAACCAACACATTTAGCAAAATATTCTCATCAATTAGCTTCAAGCTTTAATAATTTCTATAACTTAAAGAAAGATAGTAAAGCTGTTTATAAAATTCTGGATGAACAAGATCCAAAACGTTATCAACTCCTAGTAGCTATTGCAGATTATGTTCGTCAGCAATTAAAGCAAGCTCTTTGGATATTGGGTGTTGAAGTTCCTGAAAAGATGTAAATTTAGGTACTCAAGAGCTAAGGTTTTACTATTTTATTCAAGTTATAATGTAATAAGTAGCAAAATACTTATCAAAAATAGAGTAAGTATAATAACTTATGACACAAGAACAGTGGAGACAAGTTAAGCTATTGTTTGAAGAGGTGATAAAGTTAGACTCATCTCAAGAAAAAACTTACCTTGATAATAATTGCAAAGATGAAGTTGTACGCAAAGAAGTAGAATCCTTACTTGATTCTCATAAAAGGGCAGACGAGTTTTTACCAGAAATTCAACGCTCTATCCAAAGTGGTGGAGTAAAACAAGAGACTGAGTCATATAATAATGATTTTAGTGGGACAGCCAGGTTTTTAATACAAAAGCGGTTAGGTGCAGGTGGTTTTGGGGTTGTTTACCAAGCTTATGACCGTGAGCAAAATTCTATAGTCGCATTAAAAACTTTACATCAAATGACAGATGCTGAAGATCTTTATCGGTTTAAGAAAGAGTTTCGCTCGCTAGCAGATATTGTTCATCCCAACTTGGCGGCAATGTATGAACTTTTCTTAGAAAAAGACCAATGGTTTTTTACTATGGAAATGATTTATGGTAAAAGCTTTTTGGATTATGTAAAAGAAGAAAAACTTTTTATTAAAGCATCTTCTTTTGAGTCTACAACAGAATCAGTTTCAGATTTATCTCTTTCTAAGAATAATATAGCAGAAATAGATACACAAAAAGTAGCTTTTGTAGACACCCCAACAAAGTTAGTTAATCAATCTTTAAAGTTAGAAAAAAAATACTGTAAGGCTGATCTACCAAAACTTATATCAGCCCTAAAACAACTAACTAAAGGTCTTATAGCATTACACAAAGCAAATAAGTTACATCGAGACTTAAAACCTTCTAATGTATTAGTAACTAAGGAAGGTCGAGTAGTAATTTTAGATTTTGGTTTAGTAAGCGAACTTACTAAACAAGGAGTTAATCAAATTACTGGGGACAGCATTTTGGGTACACCAGGCTATATGTCGCCTGAACATATTGCAGGTCTAGCAATCTCGCCAGCCTCAGATTGGTATAGTGTAGGCACAATGCTTTATTTAGCATTAACTGGTCAGTTGCCTTTTAATGGTAATCAGATGGAAATAATGCTAAATAAGCAAAGACATGAACCACCACCACCTTCAGACTTAGTTTTAGGAGTCCCTAAAGACCTGGATGGTCTTTGCCAAGACTTGTTGCAAAGAAATATAAAACTGCGTCCAACAGGTGAAGAAATATTAAGATTTTTAGGTGATAAAGATGATATTTCTCCTGCTATATCAGCCAGTAATTTACCTGCACAATCTATACCATTTGTTGGCCGAGAGCAGGAATTAAAAATATTAAATGAGGCTTGGAAACAAACAAAACAAGGAAATGGTGTAACAGTATATGTTAGCGGTTATTCTGGAATGGGAAAAAGCACAATTGTGCGCCATTTCCTAGAAAAACTTGAAGAACAAGAGCCAGATTTACTTGTTTTTTCAGGTCGTTGTTATGAACAAGAATTTGTTGCATACAAAGCCTTTGATAGCGTTATTGACCTACTGAGCAAATACTTAAAAGGACTTTCTAGCTTAGCCGTAGAAGCCTTATTACCTTTAGATATACTGGCACTTACTCGGCTATTTCCTGTACTCCGTCAAGTAGGAGCAATTGCTAATTTCAAGCGAAATACCCAAGACACACCAGATCCAAAAGAACTACGCCGTAAAGCTTTTGTTGCTTTACGAGAGCTATTTATAAGACTTGCTAATAAAAAAGATATAGTAATTGTTATTGATGATTTGCAATGGGGTGATTTAGATAGTGCTGCTTTACTAGCAGAAATTTTACGCCCACCTGATGCCCCAAGATTTCTTTTAATAGGTTGTTATCGTAAAGAGGAAGCTGATACCAGTTTATTTTTAAGAGTGTTATTTTCCCTACAAAATGCTTTTGATGAAAAAGCAAAACGTCAAGAAATTACGGTTGATGCTTTACCTAAAGAGTCAGCACAGCAACTTGCAATATCCTTGTTAGGTGAAGAAACTGCCTTAAAACATGCAGAAATAATTGTTAAAGAATCTGGAGGTAACCCATTTTTTATCAATGAGCTAACACAATATTCATTAGTTAAAAGCTTAAAACAGGAAATTAATCCTGATGAAATGAAAATAGATAAAGTTATTAATGCTCGTATTGCAGAATTGTCTACAGATGGAAAGCGGTTGTTAGAAATAGTTGCGGTTTCGGGCCAACCCCTAACCAGGATTGTAGCAAAAAGGGCTGCTGAAATAAGTGCAGATGAACAACTACTGCCGTTGCTACGTGCTAACCATTTGTTACGCTCAACAGGTAATTCTTATGAAGAAATTGATACCTACCATGACAAAATTCGGGAAGCAATAGTTAGTAATCTTTCTTCTGGTGTACTACAAAAATACCATCATCTTTTAGCTTTAGCATTAGAAGAAACTAAAACGGACGACCCGGAACGCCTGGCAAAACATTTTCAATTAGCTGGAGAGCAGGAAAAAGCTTGTACTTATACAATTAATGCTGCACAGAAGGCTGATGAAGCACTTGCTTTTGATCGTGCAGTACAACTTTATCAACAGACCTTAAACCTAAACTCAAACCCAAGTCTAAACACTGTTAGCGTAAAAGTAAAACTTGGAAAAGCTTTAGCTAATTTGGGTAAAGGTGTTGATTCAGCAAGGGCCTATCTTGCTGCTACGGCTGATTCTGATCGTCAGGGAATTTTAGAACTTCAACATAGAGCCGCAGAACAATTCTTAAATGCGGGCTATATTGAAGAAGGAATTGATTTACTTAAAGAAGTTTTAAGTAAAGTAGGAATGAAGTTAAGTGAAACTCAAAACCAAGCCTTTTTATCTATATTGATAGGGCGTGTTAAGCTTTGGTTAAGAGGGATGAAATATCAAAAACGTGCTGAATCTGAAATTCCAGCAGAACAACTAAAAAAAATAGATGTTTGTTGGACAGTTGTTGACTCAATTGGAAATGTTAATCCAGTAGAAGCTTTAAATTTTCAGACCAAACATATTTTATTAGCTTTAGAAGTAGGAGAACCTTATAGACTGGTTAGAGCAATGAATTTTGAATGTTTTTTTTCTGGTTTTTCTGGTACACGAAGTAAAGCTAAAACAACAAAACTTGTTGAAATGACAACAAATTTAGCTAAAGAAGTTAACAAACCAGAATTATTGGCTATGGTCAAGTTTATAATAGGAGGAATTGCTTATTTAGAAGGAGATTGGAAAAAAGCTTTTGATTTCTTCAAAATAGGTGAAGAAATAACAGAAAAACAATGTTTAAATGAAAATTATGCTTTTGCTTTGCGTGGTATAGATGTAATGAGTGTTTTTTTATTACGCACATTATTTTACTTAGGCAGTATTAATAGTTTCTTGTTAAGGCTCTCAGAAAGACTTAAAGATGCTGAAAGTAGAAATAACTTACTGGTATCAACACACTTAAAAAGTTTTGCTGTCTATATAAAATATTTGGTAGCAGATGAACCTGAAAAAGCTTACAAAGAGCTAGAAGAAATGACAGACCTTTGGACTAAAAGAGGCTTTCATGTGCAATATTATTGGAAAATGGTTGCTTATACGGAAATCTCTCTTTATCTAGGAAAAGGGAAAGTTGCATGGGATTATCTTGCAGCCGAATGGCCGAAACTAAAAAAATCTATGATGCTAAAAACACAAATAGTTTTAATTGAAGCCTTACAACTACAAGCACGTGTAGCTTTGGCTGTTGCAAAAGATCTTTCTAATAATTCTTATTTATCAATTGCAGAAAAGAATGCTAAAAAAATCTTAAAGGAAAAAACACTTTGTGGGGATGCCTGGGCTGAATTAATTCTTGCAAGTGTTCTATTAGCAAAGGGAAATACTAAACTTGCCCTTAATTATTTAAGTGAAGCAGAAAAGAAATTTACCTCAGCAGATATGATGCTTTATCTAGCAGCAACACAATATAGACGTGGACAATTGCTAGCAAATACTGAAGGAAATAAGCTAATAGAACAAGCTGATAAATGGATGCGTAGCCAAAAAATAAAAAATCCTACCCCAATGTTAAATATGCTAGCACCAGGCAATTGGCCTTAAAATTTGTAACTTTTAATAAGAAAATAAGTAAACGTACTAGAATAACTTAAAAAGCTTTTTGGAGATAAACATGCAACAAATAATTTCATTTCTAAGAAAAGGTCATGACATGTTAGTTAAAATACTAGATTATGCTCGTGACCCATTTTTATTAATTATAAGACTGTATTGGGGTTATCAATTTTTTCTTGCTGGTAAAGGCAAGCTAGAAAACTTGGAACGTACAGCCGGATTTTTTGCTGAACTACAAATTCCATTGCCTAAATTTAATGCTTTGCTTGCTGCTTCTACAGAATGTTTTGGCGGGCTGCTTTTAATGCTTGGCCTTGCTTCTCGTTTAGTCAGCATCCCTCTAGCTTTTACTATGGTTGTAGCTTACATAACTGCTCACCGCGAAGGCGTAGACGCTCTTTTTAGCGATCCAAGCAAGTTTTTTGAGCAATCTCCATTTTTATTTTTATATGCTTCTGTAATTGTCTTAACCTGTGGCCCGGGTAGACTTTCACTAGATACAATCATCTATAAATTTTTCTCACCCAAAGAAAACCAAGAAACCAATGGGAAATCATAAACAGTAGGTATTTTTGATGAAGTTTGATGAATTAGATAAAAAAATGCGCGTTTTTGAAACCGCTTTTGACCAATGGGTTTTGCCAGAAATCTATATTGTTGCGCGAATTGATGGAAGAAATTTTACTCGTCTTACTAAAGAAACCTGTAAGTTTAACTCTCCTTTTGATGAGCGTTTTAGAGATTTAATGGTAGAAACTACTAAACATTTAATGCAATGTGGTTTTAATGTAATTTTTGGTTATACAGAAAGCGACGAAATTTCTTTGTTATTTCATCTACAAGAAAGTGCTTTTGGCCGAAAAGTCAGAAAATACAACTCTATTTTAGCGGCTGAAGCAAGCGCGAAATTTTCTTTAATGCTAGGGATTTTAGCCACCTTTGATTGTCGAATTTGTCAACTTCCCACTATAAATTTAGTTTGTGATTATTTTCGCTGGCGCAATGAAGACGCTCATAGAAATGCCCTAAATGCCTACTGCTATTGGACACTACGACAGGAAGGAAAAACCGTTAGAGAAGCCACTAAGTCAATAGAAAAAATATCTGTTGCAGAAAAAAACGAACTACTCTTTCAACGAGGAATTAATTTTAATGATGTTGAAGCTTGGCAAAAACGGGGTGTAGGGATATTTTGGAAAAGTGTTGAAAAACAAGCTAAAAACCCAATTACTAACCAAGATGTCACTGCTAAACGAAGAGAACTTTACACAGAACTTAATTTACCTATGAAAGATGATTACAGCAATTTTATTAGTAATTTAATTAGCCAATCTATAGAAAATTAATAGATTGGCTAATTATTGCTCTTTACTTCAAGATTTCTGCTAGAACTTCGCCTTGAGAAATCGCTGGAGGGTTAATTTTTAGTATTGTTGCTACGGTAGGAGCTATGGAAATAATTTGAGTGTCTTTGTTATAAACTCCTGCCTTAACACTACTACTACGAATAATTAAAGGAACATGCCGGTCATACCAATAAGGTGAGCCATGTGTAGCACCTTCATCTTTTTCTGCATATTTTCCCCAAATATAAAAAGGCTTAAGCACAACAACAACATCGCCACCTCGCTCAGGATAAAAAGAATATTGATAAGCTTGTGCAATTGTTGTTTTAGGTAATGTGCCGTTTAGAAATTGAGTACGTGTTAAATAACCTGCTACACCTTCAATAGAAAGTAGCGTTTCTCCAACAACATGTTCCACTTCTTCATGAGAAAGTTTCTTTTCCTCAATAGCTTTATAGTTTAGATAAACATTTGGGTCTTCTAGTGCGGCAACCCAAGCGGCTTTGCCATACTTGCTATTGAGTGCATTTTCTATGGTTTCTTTGATAAATTTTTTCTTTATTCTCATCCCATTTAGCCCAATTTCTGAGCTATATTCAGGCACAGCACCAGCACCATGATCAGCCGTCAAGACAACTAAAATGTTATCTTTGCCAAATTTTTTATCTAAATATGCTAGAAAATCTCCTATTTGTTTATCTGTTCGTACTGTTATGTCAGCAACTTCCTGACTATATGGCCCATAAGCATGACCTACTAGGTCATTAGCTGTAAGACTAATAGCTAGAAAATCTGGCTTATCATCCATTCCTAATTGTTCAGATTCAATTGCTGCGCGGGCAAATTCAAAAGTTAAATCATTAGCCCAGGGAGTGTGTTCAAAAGCTTCATAAAAATCTGGGCCAGGCTTATCTAATTTGCCTGTTACTAAATGAGGAAAAGACTTTTTGTTCCCCTTTACATTAGTTTCAAATTTGTAGTCATCTTCTCTACATAACTGAAAAAGTTTTTCATCAGGAATCTTTTCCCAAGATTTGCCAAAATAGCTATCAGCAATTCTCTTAGCGTTAAAGCTTTCTACCCAAGAAGGAAGTGATTTCATATAATATGTGCTACTTAAGAAGCCCCCCTTAACTTCATTAAACCAATAAGCTTTGCCTAATTTTCCTCCTAGTGCTATAGCTGCTCTTTCTTTAATTGCAATAGTTACGACTTTGGATTGAAAATTATTAGAAAGTAGCAATTGATCCCCAATAGTTGTACCAATAAAATTTGCTGGAGAATTTTCTTCTCCAGCTTCAACTTCTTGATCTATCCCAATATATTTACTGTTAGGATCAAAAAGCATTGCTTCGCTACGGTTTGTTTTGCGGTTATACCATTTGTTAGAAATAATGCTATGCTGCATTCCATAGGCACCAGAGGCTATTGCTGTGTGACCTGGGCCAGTATAAGTTGCTCCATGATGGTAATTAGCATTAGTAAAATAAGCACCTTCTTTAACTAATGCTCTAAAACCATTTTGCCCAAACCAAGGGTCAAATCTGCTTAAAAACTCGCCTCTAAATTGGTCTATAACTAAATAAACAACTAATTTTGGAGTAGTAGACTTGCTAGCAACTTTACTAACAAGATTATTTGGAGGTGTTACCTTTTTTTGGCCTTTAGTTGTAGGGGGTAAGATATTTTGTCCAATAGACAGAGAGCTTGTTACTAGCATAAGAATAATTGCGCTAGTTAAAGTAATGGTTTTAAGTTTTTTTAGCATTGTTGCTCCTTATTTTTCAATTACCCAAATTTCTACACGTCGATTAAGTAATTTACCTTCTTCAGTGTTGTTATCTCCAATTGGAGATGTTGAACCAAGCCCTTTACTTTCAACAGTTATAGCAGCACATTTACCTTTAAGAACTTGTGCAACAGATTCAGCCCGTTGTTTAGAAAGCTCCAAGTTTTGTTTTGGGTCACCTTGAGAGTCTGAATAACCAATTAGCTCTATAGAAATATTACTAGCTCTTGGGCAAATGTCGGCGGAAATTTGGTTAAGGTCATAAACTGCTAGGTTATTTACTTGTGTGCTACTGGTTTGAAAACGAATGTCTGTATTAAATTTCTTTCTCTTTGGATTAGCTGAAGCCGCACCTTCGCTAGTGTCAGCAACTAGTTTTAACTTCAAGTTAACATAGTAATTAGCTGTAAGTTCTTGTCCGGCTCCAAGCACATAATCAATAAAATCTTTGACTAACCCTTGAGGTGCGCCTTTTGTATAAAGGTAAAGACTACGATTAAGTAAATAACTTTTATTACGAATAGTTACTTCTGATGGAGCAATCGCCGTTGTAGTTTCGCTAGCAGCAAGTTTTAGAGCTTTAGCACCACCAAGACCAGCTAAAGAAATAAAGGAAATTGCGTTAGTATCTGCGCGTAATTGTTCGCTAACTTTAGCATTTTCTTTTAATTCCTCTGCACCTGTTAAAAATGGAGTTCCTTTACCTAAAATAAACTCTTGAAAAAGCTCATAAGCACCTAATTCTTTAGGTCGTAAAATAACTTTTATTGCACCTGGTTTGCCACCAACTTTTGACCAATCTGTAACTTTTCCAGTAAAAATATCTTTAGCTTGAGCTACAGTTAATTTTTCCACTGGATTATTTGGATGAACAGCAATTGCTATTGCATCAAAGGCTACTGTATGTTCGCTATCAGCAGAATCTAGCGCAAAACCTGCGGCTTGGGCTGCTTGTTTTTCCTTGTCATTAACAGGACGAGAAGCCGCAGCAATTTCCGCCTCACCACTTATTAGAGCTTGAAAACCTGTGCTAGTGCCTTTTGTTTCTATCAAAACAATTTTGCCTGCATTTGAGTTCATAAACTCCTGGGCCCAGTCTTTGCCCAATTTGTCACCAATAGCACTAGAGCCTTTTATCCGAATTGTAGTCGCGTTGGCAGTATTATTAGCTCCAGAATTATTTGTTGTATTTGTTACATCATCTTTTTTACCTTTTATCATTCCTATTAGGTCAACACCCATTTGTTTTAGACCAACTACTACTAAGCCAGAAATAATTAATAAGATTAATATCACTCCTCCAGGGCCGATTTCTAGTTTTCCCACTCTCATAACATGTTCTCCTTGGTTATCAAAAATTATCAAAAACCTTTTTTACAAACTACGACATTTATTTAACATTTTTGTGTTAAATAAATGTAACAAATTGTTTATTTTTAATAAATTATCGAGTAATGGAAGTTTTGATACGAGTTTTAGGTTCTTCAATTGTCACTTTGCTATATGGAGGCACAGAGGTAGTAAGCCAAACATTACCACCAATTACAGAGCCTTCTCCAATAACGGTATCACCACCTAATATCGTAGCACCGGAGTAGATAATAACATTATCCTCTAAAGTAGGGTGTCGTTTTTTTCCACGAATTAATGTCCCATCTTCATTTTTTGGAAATGATAACGCGCCTAAAGTCACACCTTGATAGATTTTTACATTATCTCCAATGTCTGTAGTTGCACCAATTACAACACCAGTTCCATGATCAATAAAAAAACTTTTTCCAATATTAGCACTGGGGTGAATATCAATTCCTGTTAAACTATGTGCATGTTCACACATAATACGAGGAATCAAAGGAATATTAAGCCTAGCAAGTCTATGAGCAACGCGGTAAACCATTATTGCATAAAGACCTGGATAGGAAAAAATGATTTCATCATAGCTATGTGCTGCTGGATCACCTACATAGGCAGCTTGAACATCTAAAGAAAGTTCCTGACGTATTTCTGCAATAGCTTCTATTAACCCAAAAGCCGCTTTTTCTGCTTCATTGTGCAGTAAAAAGATAGATTTATCTTGTTTTTCTAAACTAAGGCAAATATTAATCTGCATTACAAGATCATCAAATAGACTGCAAACTAAATTGAGTGTGCGAGCATTAATATTGCTTTCATCTAAGCTTAAAATGCCAAAATAACCCGGAAAAATTAACTCTTGAACTTCTGCTAAAATGGTAATTATTGTTTCTCGTGATGGAAGTCGGCTGCGGTTAAGAGGTTGTAAGAAGGTTTCTTGAGAAGCGTAGGATTCAACAATTTTTAGGGTAGAGGCTTTTAATTTTTCTGCTGTGGTTGGTTTAATCACAAACTTTCCTTATAATTTTTCTTAGGGCTTTTTTAGTAAGGCTAAGATTGTTTGTTTTGTAGTCAAAGATTATAATTCATTATAGTTTGCTTGCTTAAAGAAAAAAGTAGCTTCTACGACTCTTTCCCTAAAATAAAACTTGATTTGAAACAGATTTTATCTTATAGGCGTAAACAGCTACACAAATCTTAAATTTGGAGGCTCTCCCCAATGTTTACTTTAATAGGTCTTATTAGTATGGCTCTTAGTACAGTTGCTATCTTTGATATAGTTAATAGTAAATCCCGCACTCTAGGAGAAAAGGTTGTGTTAATAGTTGCTGTACTTGCTTTTCCAATGATTGGATCCATTATTTATCTATTTGCTTTTCGTGAAAAAGAATAGTTTCTACAATGAGTTAAATATAAAAGCTATCTGGGAGCAAATCTTAAATTGCTCCCAACAGTGTTTTGCTGTTGATGTGTGGAAAAGAAACTTCAAATAAATTAAAATCCCCTCTAATTAATAAAAAATCCTATCTTAAGAATTATTACTAAAATATTTGATAAATTTATTTAAAAACAGGAGAAAATTGTGAAACCAATTTATATTGCTGGTGCTGTTCGTAGTGCTATTGGCAAATTTGGTGGAAGTCTTAAAGACTTAACTTTGGCTGAATTTGCTGCTCCTATTGTGTCAGCCGCTTTAGAGCGAGCCAATGTAAAAGCAGAACAGGTCAACGAATTAATTTTTGGTAATGGCCGTCAAGCAGGCGGTGGGCCAAATGTTGCTCGTCAAATTTCTTATCGTGCTGGCATTCCTGTAACTGTTCCAGCTTACACAATTAATCAAGCCTGTGCTTCAGGACTAAAAAGCATTATTTTAGCTTATCAAGAAATAGCTCTAGGTCAGGCTGATTGTATTGTTGCTGGCGGTGGTGAAAGTATGAGCCGCTTACCTTATTATGTTGAATCAGCGCGTTGGGGTAGTCGTTTGGGTCATACTCAACTAGTTGATGGAATGTATAAAGACGGTTTTCTTTGCCCGCTTTCAGGGATGGTTATGGGGGAAACAGCAGAAAAACTTGCCCAACAAATGAATATTAGCCGACTTGAACAAGATGAATTTGCACTAATGAGCCAAAACCGTGCTGCTGCTTCACTTGCAGCAGGTGTTTTTAAGGCAGAAATCCATCCTATTTCTATAAAAGATCGTAAAGGCAACGCTACAGATTTTACACTTGATGAACATGTACGAAATAAAACTGTAATTTCTGACTTAGATAAACTTCCTCCAGTATTTTCTAAAACTGGAACTGTAACTGCTGGCAATGCTAGTGGTATTACTGATGGTGCTGCTGCTTTAGTAGTAATGTCAGAAGAAATGTTAAAAAAGACAGGTGCAAAAGCTCAAGCTAGAATTGTTGATTACACAATCGTTGGCGTTGAGCCTTCAATAATGGGAATTGGCCCTGTTCCAGCAGTAAATAAATTACTTGAACGCAATAAATTATCTTTAGACCAAATTGACCTTGTAGAAATGAATGAAGCTTTTGCAGCACAAGTTCTAGCTTGTTTACGGGATTTACCCATTGACCCTAACAAACTTAATGTCAATGGTGGTTCAATTGCACTTGGTCATCCAATAGGTTGTACAGGTACACGTATTGTAGTTACTTTACTACATGAAATGGAAAGACGCGCTAGCCGTTTAGGGCTTGCTACTCTTTGTGTTAGTGGTGGAATGGGTGTCGCGCTACTTTTAGAACGAGTTTAAGGAACAAGAAAAATGCTTAAAAAATTATTTGCCTTTCTAATGCTACCAATTCAGATTTTGTTGTTAATCATAATGTTGCCGTTAATGCTAGTTTTTGGTTCAAGTCTTCTAGGCGTGCTAGTTCCTCCAATTCGTCGTCCTAGCCGTCCTACAGAAGACGACGAGGAAGAAATTAAAGAAAAAGATTAGTAAATTAATCTATTAATATATGTAACTAGTTCTAATTTAGAGGTAAAAAATGTCTAGGGTAAAAAATGTCGATTCTCTACCAAAAATTCACTACCCAGAGAGAGACGGAAAACGAATGGCAGACAATACCGAGCAATTTGACTGGATAGTAACCGTTAAACAAGGCTTAGAGCTAGAGTTTGCTAATGACCCTAATGTTTTTATTGCTGGTGATTTGCTTTGGTATCCTGTAGAAGGTGATAATAAAACCCGTGTTGCCCCTGATACAATGGTGGCTTTTGGCCGTCCAAAAGGCCCTCGTGGTTCTTATAGACAATGGGAAGAAGGAAATATTGCCCCACAAGTTGTTTTTGAAATTCTTTCTCCTGGTAATCGACCAAAAGAAATGCAGGAAAAGTTAGAATTTTATGAAAGGTTTGGAGTAGAGGAATATTACTTAATTAATCCAACAGGCAAAAAGAAATATCTTAAAGGATGGCGACGAGTTGGAAATAAATTAATTGATATTGTCCCAATGAATAATTGGGTTAGTCCTCGCTTAAAAATAAGATTTGAGTTTCAAAATAATGAAACCAAACTTTATCACGCAGACGGAAGCCCTTTTGAAAGCTATGTTGAAATTGACCAAAAACGCCAGTTAGCTCAAGAGCAAACTAAAAAAGCGTTAGAAGAGCAGGAAAAAAACCGGCTTTTGTTAATTCAAGAACAAAAACATGTTGAAGAATTAGAAGAAGAAAAGCGACAAGCTTTAGAAAAAGCTGAAAAACTTTTAGCCAAATTACGCGCTTTAGGAATTGATCCAAACGATATTTAGCTGCAAAATCAATAATTTAGAACAACAAGGAAAAAGACTAATTAATCTATTAATATCTGTAACTAGTTCTAATTTAGAGGTAAAAAATGTCTAGGGTAAAAAATATCGATTCTCTACCAAAAGTTCACTACCCAGAGAGAGACGGAAAGCGAATGTCAGACAACACTGAGCAATTTGACTGGATAGTAACCGTTAAACAAGGCTTAGAGCTAGAATTTGCTAATGATCCAAATGTTTTTATTGCTGGGGATTTGCTTTGGTATCCTGTGGAAGGTGATAATAAAACCCGTGTTGCTCCTGACACAATGGTAGCTTTTGGCCGTCCAAAAGGCCCTCGAGGTTCTTATAGACAATGGGAAGAAGGCAATATTGCCCCACAAGTTGTTTTTGAAATTCTTTCCCCTGGTAATCGACCAAAAGAAATGCAGGAAAAGTTAGAATTTTATGAAAGGTTTGGAGTAGAGGAATATTACTTAATTAATCCAACAGGCAAAAAGAAATATCTTAAAGGATGGCGACGAGTTGGAAATAAATTAATTGATATTGTCCCAATGAATAATTGGGTTAGTCCTCGCTTAAAAATAAGATTTGAGTTTCAAAATAATGAAACCAAACTTTATCACGCAGACGGAAGCCCTTTTGAAAGCTATGTTGAAATTGACCAAAAACGCCAGTTAGCTCAAGAGCAAACTAAAAAAGCGTTAGAAGAAGTTGAAAAAGAGCGTCAAAAAACTGAAAAGCTCTTAGCTAAATTACGTGATTTAGGCATTGACCCAAATGGTATTTAGCTTAAAACTCAATAATTTAGAAGTAACTAGGATTTATTTATGCTTTGTTTTCATTGTAAAAAAGAAATATCTATAACTAGCAAAGTCTCTCGCTTAGATTCTTGCCCACAATGCCATAGAGATTTGCATGTTTGTCTTAACTGCTCTTTTTATGACCCATTTGCACATAAACAATGTCGTGAACCAGCATCAGAACAGGTTAGAGATAAAGAAAAGTCTAATTTTTGTGAGTATTTTACCCCTAATCAAAAAGGAACCTCCGATGCTTTAGCTAGTAAATCCAAATCCGATGATGCCCGCAATGCTTTTGATAATTTATTTAAAAAATCTTAATTCTTTCTTAGGAAATAACTTAATATGATCCTCTTAGATGGTAACCAATTATCTCTTGTAGATGTTGAAGCAGTCGCTTGCAATCAAGAAACTGTTAGCCTTGCCCCTCACGCAATAGCAAATATTAATGCTTCACGGGCAGTTATTGATGAAATTATCCAAACCGAAAAAATAGTTTATGGAGTAAATACCGGCTTTGGCAAACTGTCAGATGTTAGTATCCCTACAGATAAATTACGTCAACTACAAATTAATTTAGTTCGTTCACATGCCGTTGGAGTAGGTGAACCGCTTAGCGAAGCAGAATCCCGCGCTATGATGCTGCTACGCGCAAATGTACTAGCAAAAGGTTTTTCCGGCGTTCGATTGGAAGTTGTAGAAACTCTTTGTAAATTGCTAAATGCTGGTGTTAATTCTGTTATTCCAAGTAAGGGGTCGGTAGGTGCTAGCGGAGATCTTGCACCTCTTGCCCATTTAGCCTTAGTTTTAATTGGCGAAGGAGAAGCCTTTTACAAAGGCGAACGTATGCCCAGCGATCAAGCATTAAAAAAAGCTGGTCTACAACCAATTACTTTAGAAGCTAAAGAAGGTATTTCCCTAGTTAATGGTACTCAGGCAATTACAGCAGTAGGTAGTTTGCTAATTCAAAAAGCACTTAGACTTGCAGATTTAGCAGATTTAGCAGGGGCAATGTCTTTAGAAGCCCTGCACGGCACGCCAAAAGCCGCTGATCCAAGAATACATTTAGCCCGCCCTCATTCTGGGCAAAAATTAGTAGCAGCCCGCTTAATTGAACTTACAAAAGATAGCGAAATTATTGAGTCTCATCATAATTGCAGACGCGTCCAAGATGCTTATAGCTTAAGGTGTATTCCTCAAGTACATGGCGCGGTGCGTGATGTTATTTCTCATGTAAAAGGTATTTTAGAAATAGAAATCAATAGCGCGACAGATAACCCGCTAGTTTTTGCTGAAACAAAAGAAATTATTTCTGGTGGGAATTTTCATGGCGAACCGCTCGCGCTAGGGCTGGATTATTTAGCAATGGCTTTAACTGAACTTGGCGCAATTTCCGAGCGTCGAATTGAACGACTAGTTAACCCAGATCTTTCAGAACTGCCAGCATTTCTAACCCCTGAGCCTGGAACTTGCTCAGGATTGATGATTGCTCAAGTTATGGCAGTAGCATTACTAGGAGAAAATAAAGTATTGTCTCACCCTGCTTCGGTTGACTCACTTCCTACATCAGCCAATAAAGAAGACCATGTAAGTATGGGAATGACTAGCGCGTTAAAACTAAAAACTATTACAGAAAACTTAGAACTTATCCTTGCTACTGAACTTTTAGCCGCATCTCAGGCGTTAGATTTTCTCCTCCCGCTTAAGCCAGGACGAGGAGTATTAACAGCTTATGAAAAATTACGTCAAGAAGTTCCTTTTATCAAAGAAGATGTAATACTTGCAAATTATGTCAACAAGGTTCATCAATTGATATTTACTTTGGTTGACTAAAATTAGAAAGGTTTTTAATGAAAAGCAATCATGACATTGCAGCACTTTTATCACTGCTTTTTAAGCCTCACCCTTGGCATGGTGTAGCCCCAGGTCGTAGCGTGCCAGAACTACTTAATGCTTATATAGAAATTGTTCCTACTGACACAATCAAGTATGAAGTTGATAAATATTCTGGACTCTTAAAAGTAGATCGTCCGCAAAAATACTCTAATCTTTGCCCTTCGCTTTATGGATTTATTCCTCAAACTTATTGTGGTGTTAAAGTTGGAAATTATTGCAGTAGCCAAACAGGTCGTAGCGGCATAATTGGCGACGGCGACCCTTTAGATATTTGCGTACTTTCAGAACGTGCAATTTTACAAGGCGGTATTTTGGTTGAAGCTATCCCCATTGGCGGCTTACGTATGATTGATGGTCAAGAGGCTGATGATAAAATTATTGCTGTTCTAAAAGATGATGCAGTTTATGGAGAGTGGCGAGATATTCAAGATTGCCCTAAAACTTTAATTGACCGTCTTTGCCATTACTTTTTAACTTACAAAGAATTACCTGGGAAAGAAGTCCCCAAAATAGAAATTACTCATGTTTATTCTCGTGTTGAAGCCCAAGCCGTGATTGCTGCTGCAATTAGCGATTATAAAATAGAATATGGCAATCCCAATTTGCGCTTGCCTCAACTACGCTCTTTATTAATCAATGAATTAACTGAAGAGGAAGACAAAAATTAATACTTTTTAGGAGATAAACTTTTTATGTCTGCAAAATTATTAGATTTAACTTCAATTGATCAATTAACAGAAGTTTTAACCCAATCAAATCAAAAATCCCAGCTAATCTTTAAGCATAGTAATGCTTGTCCTATTAGTTCAATGGCTTACAATGAATTACATAAATATTTAGATGGTTCTCCGTCTGATAATGTAGGCTATCATTTAATTGTTGTGCAAACTGCTCGTCCTGTTTCCAACGAAGTAGCAGCAAGGTTAAACATTACACACGAATCACCACAAGCTATTTTAGTACGGGATGGAAAAGCTTATTGGCATAAATCACACTATGACATTACTAAATCATCTCTAACAAATGCTATTAGTGATAATTAATGATTAATCAATGACTTAGGAGTAATAACATGGAAGTTTCAAAAGCTTTTATTGATGGGTCAGCTTCCTTTCTTGCTAAAGATTTTTTACCTAAGATTGAGCGTTGTATTGAACGTTTAACAGACGAAGAAATTTGGTGGCGACCTAATGAAGAGTCTAACAGCATTGGCAATTTGCTTTTGCACCTGTCGGGCAATCTTAGACAATGGATAATCTGCGGTTTAGGTGGGCAGTTAGACAAAAGACAGCGGCAACAAGAATTTGACGAACGTTCACATATCCCAAAAGATAAGTTAATAGCTAAATTAAAAGAAACTGTTTTTGAGGCTGAAGCAGTTTTGTTAAAACTAAATCCTGCTATTTTGCTGGAAAAAAGGACTATCCAAGGTAAAGAAGTTACAGCGATGTATGCTATTTACCATGTTGTAGAACATTTTGCTATGCACACAGGGCAAATTATCACATTGACTAAACTTAACACAGGAAAAGACTTAGCTTTTTATGATTTATCAACAGGGATTCCTCGCCCACGCTGGTAAAAATTCTTAAACTTAAAAGCAAATAAAGCTTGCTAGATTTCGATTAAATGTCTAGCAAGCTTTATTTATAAAAAATTTACTAAGATAAATTACTTTAATACTTCCATTAGCCCTTGTTTAACAAATACCCCTATCATATGACGGCGATAAGGCATTGTAGACAAAGTAGTCTTCATTGGTTTAGCGGTTTTTCGTGCTAGTTCAACAGCCTTTTCAATTAATTCTTCTGTTAGCTTTTGACCTACTAATAAATCACTAATTTCTGGAACTAGTAGAGGTGCAGGATTTACGGCTGTTATTGCAACACTAATATCTTGGCAATTACCTTCGCTGTCAAGTTTTCCAGTTACAGCAACACCCGCTAGAGGGTAGTCAACAGAATCACGGATGCGAAGCTTTTTATAAAAACCTGTGTAATTTGCTTTTGTTGCTGGGAGCAAAATTTCTGTTATTACTTCATTACTAGCTAAATGATATTTCTCTATTCCATCCAGGATAAAGAAATCTTTTAGTGCAACAGTTCGTTCGCCATTTGGCCCAACAATTTTTAAGCTAGCATCCAAGGTTAATAAAGCTGGTGCAGTGTCACCAGAATAAGCCGCCCAACAATATTTACTGCCCGGAGCTACATGGCAAATATCTCCATCTTTTTTTAAGCAAAAATTACAGGATTTGCGCCAAAAATAAGATTGATTGTACCAATGGCAACGAGTGTCTAAACAAATATTGCCGCCAAGAGTCGCCATATTACGAATATTTGGCCCAGCAACTACACTAGCTGCACTGGCTAAAACTGGATATTTAGCTTTAATTTCAGTATTTTGGGAAACGTCTGATAATGTTGTTAATGCTCCAATAGTTAAGCCTGACTCAGTTTGCTTAATTGTGTGTAACTCTTTAATTGCTTTAATATCAAGAACATATTCTGGTGCAAAAAGTCTATTACGTAAATTTATTACAAGGTCGCTACCGCCAGCTAAGACCCGCAAATCACTATGTTTAGCAAGTAACTCTATTGCTTGGGGAATAGTTTCTGGTTGCAGCACTGTAAATTGCGGCATCGTGATCATAGATTTTTTCCTGTCTTCTTTTTATTAAGTTCTTTTAGGATTTTTTCCGGTGTAATTGGTAGCGAAGTAATCCAAACACCTACAGCATCATAAACAGCATTAGCAATTGCAGGAATTACACCTGCTAATGAGCCTTCGCCAGCTTCTTTGGCCCCAAATGGCCCTTCAGGGTCAATACTTTCTACAATAATTGTTTCAATGTCTGGCGACTCAATTGCTCCAGGACTTTTATATTCAAGCAGGGAAGGATTAAGCGTTAAGCCTTCTGGGGTAAAAATTTGCTCTTCTTGTAAAGCTTGACCTAAACCCATCCATACCGAGCCTTCAACTTGACCTTCAACCGCAAGAGGGTTTAATGCTCGACCACAATCATGAGCTACCCAAATTTTATTTACTCTAACATGCCCTGTTTCAGGGTCAACGCTAACATCTGCAACACTAGCACTATAGCTATAAGCTACACCTGGCCCAACGCCAGCACCCTTAAAACGTCCGCCTTGTGATTCTGCTGGAGGTGTATAAGCTCCTTTACCTATAACCGTTCCGCTATGTTCTAATGCTGCAATTAAAGCTTCACGAAAAGTTACTGAGCGTTCTGGGTCATATTCAACATAAATGCGTTCATTTTTACAAATTAAATGTTCTGGCGATTCTCCTAAAACTTCTGCTGCATGACGCAGTAATTGATTTTTAACATCACGAGCAGCAAAAAGCGCGGCGTTACCAGCCATAAAAGTTACACGACTAGAATAACTACCTAAATCAACAGGAGTAATATCACTATCTGCGGCAATTACTCGAACTCTTTCTAATGGTAGTCCTAATTCTTCAGCGACTATTTGAGCTTGGACGGTTTCCGTCCCTTGTCCAATTTCGGCTGTACCTGTAAAGACAGAAACTCCGCCGTCAATGTCTATTTTAATGCTGACATTAGAATGAGGCATTTTTCCACGTACAATTGAATTAGCAGCACCAGAAACATAATGACTTCCACCTATACCAACACCACGTCCAAAAGGCATTTTTCCGCGTTTTTCTGTCCAATTAGCACGCTCCATAGCCTTTTCAACACATTCTTTATAGCCATATGAGGTAACACGTAAGTCATTGACCGTCTTTGTATTAGGTTTAAGCATATTTTTTAGTCGTACTTCTGCTGGATCTAGTCCTAACCCTTCAGCCAACCGATCCATCATTACTTCAAAGGCATAGCGGACGTTAACCGTCCCATGTCCGCGCATCGGGCCACAAGCAGGTTTATTAGTTACTACCCGATAGCCGTCAAACTTAATATTATCAATATCATAGAGTGCAGCAATCAACGCGCCTGAGTAAAGAATTGTAACAACACCATAACTACAAAAAGCACCGCCATCTTGGATAGTTTTGACATAAACACCCGTTATTTTCCCGTCTTTACACATCCCTAATTTAATATGCACAAATTGATCTGGACGACCTCTATGAGCATAAAAAACTTCTTCACGAGTAAATGTAATTTTGACTGGTTTGCCTGTTAATTTAGAAAGCAGTGACGAGCAAACATCACAAGAAAATGTTTCGCTCTTGCCACCAAAGCCACCACCAACAAAAGGCTTAATTACACGAATTTTGCTTGGGTGCATTTGCAAAGCTTTAGCTAAACCTCGGTGAACATAATGAGGCGTTTGCGTAGATGTCCAAACGGTTAATTTTCCATTAGCTTCATAATTTGCTACCGCACAATGTGGTTCCATTGCTGCATGAGTTATGCGAGGGAATCTAAAATCATCTTCTAAAACTAGATCTGATTCTGCAAAAGCTTTTTCTATATCGCCAAAACTATGATGATATTTTTTTTCAATGTTACCAGGGCGGTCATTATGAATTAGTACATCTTTAGCCGCCATAGCCGCTTCTGCATTAAGATAAGCTGGTAAAAGCTCATACTCTACATCAATTAAATTAATTGCTTGTTCGGCTATTTCTTCGCTAATTGCAGCCAAGGCAGCGACTTCTTGACCAACATAAATTACTTTGTCAACAGCTAGGGCTGTTTCATCTTGACCTATTGGCAAAATACCATATTTAACCGGCGTATCTTTGCCAGTAATTATAGCTTTAACTCCTGGTAATGCTGATGCGCGGCTAGTGTCTATTTTAACAATTCGAGCATGTGCATGAGGGCTTCGCAAAATCTTTCCATAAAGCATACCTGGCAATTTAATATCATCAGCATAAATAGCTGTCCCTATCACTTTAGGCACACCGTCAATCATTGGTGCAGATTTACCAATAACAGAAAAGTCTGTTTTATCAATATTTTGATATTCTTTACTCATAAGGTTATTCCTTTTATGCGAAAAACGCATCTACGGGTTCAGGCTTGGTTATATTAGCAATAAATTCTGGATATGTAGCGGCTTGTTGTACAGCTTTAATAATTTTAGTGTAACCTGTGCAACGACATAGATTATTTGAAATAGCTTCCCGAATTTCTGTTTCTGTAGGGTTAGGATTATTTGTTAACAAAGCTTTTACACTCATTATCATACCAGGGGTACAATAACCGCATTGCATCCCGCCTTCAGTACAAAATGCTGATTGAACTCGGTTAAGCTGTCCATTTTGTGATAAGCCTTCAATAGTGGTAATTTCTTGTTTTTGATGACAAACAGCTAACATCATACAAGAAAGCACAGGTTGACCATTTACTAGCACAGTACAAGCCCCACAATCACCATCATCACAACCATGTTTTGTGCCTGTTAATGAAAGATCTTCGCGGATTGCGTCCATCAAACTACGGTTAGCAGGGACAGCTATTTGCTGGACTTCTCCATTGATATGAAGTGTTATTAATTGTTTTTCCATGAAATAAAACCTTATATAAAATTTGGTATGCAATATAAAGTTTCTAATTTAATATCTTGAGACGTTAGGGTCAATCAAACATAGTTGGTAAAGACGGCGACATTACACGCATGACTTAAAATTCTTGATTATTTAAGTTACGCTGTATTTAACTATTTAAGTTAAATTATAGTAATTAAATATAAATAAGTGGTTAAGTAAAAGAGATCTTATATTTTGAGCCAAAATTAATAAGTA